>CAVPFW010000022.1:0-697971 GCA_963703855.1 uncultured Alphaproteobacteria bacterium | reverse complement strand
GACAAAAATAATAAATAAAATAAATAAATAAATAATAAATAAATAAATAATAAATAATAAATAAATAATAAATAAATAATAATAATAATAATAATAATAATAATAATAATAATAATAATAATAATAATAATAATAATAATAATAATAATAATAATAATAATAATAATAATAATAATAATAATAACAATAATAATAATAATAATAATAACAATAATAATAATAATAATAATAATAATAATAATAATAAAATATTGTGCACTAGAACTACATCAATGCTATGGTTATCAGAAGTTTCCCTTGTTTTCAAACAAGATGATAAAAAAATTGAAAATTTTTTCTACTATTCCCGAAAACTGAAAAAAATGAACATTGCCTTTTGCCTTTTTTCTCTGAGAGCTACATACCACGATCCGAAACTATTCCGAGTTCCTTTTCTTGCTCTTTCCAGCCTTTGAGCTAAAAATGTTCCTGGTTTTTCTTTAGATTTCTGTTCATAGACATTCAAAAACAATATCCCCTCATTGCCAAAAAGTGGATTTTTCAGCCTATTTAACACATTTGTCGGTTTTCTTTTAATTGATCCATGTTGATCCTGCTTCTGTGCCTCAACCCTTCTGCTTATTGGACTGTTTAAGATAAGTCGTTTTGGACAGTTTGTCCAGAACAATAGACTGCAAAAAAGGACTGCAATTATCCTAGATAAATTTTTTTCAAACCGCTTATCCTAGATAACGTCGTCCGTTTGCAGTTTACCCGGATAAATCCGTCAGGTGGCTGAATTAAAAACCGGTTTGGTAGATAAACGCTTTGGTGGTCTAAGGGAGATGAGAGGGGGACGCCGCTAGTCTCCATTAGACCACCAAAAGGTTTATCTACCCAAACTGGTTTTGACCCAAGCGACGGATTTATCCTAAGTAAACTATAAACAGACGACGCTAGTATCTTAACAAGTATTGCCTCTGATTGCATGCACAACAAATTCAAAGCTAAATTCGTTGAAATATGTATTGGTACGGTACATGGTAGTACTTGTGTATCTGTACTTTTTGATGTGCTCCAAAGGGCCAAAATGTGAGAAAAAACATTGCCGAATGTGTTCCCTCTTTGGCCCTACCGGCAAGGCGGCAGCGGGCACTTGAAACCAAACTGATAATTCTTCTAAATGGTAGCCCCCACAAAAAAAAATCACATCCAGTGTCTTCAACCATGGCGCTACTATCTCGCGCTGAACCATAGACTTTACCTTTTTTTTACTTTTTTTGCCTTTCTCCAGTATTCAGGTTTGAGGGTTATGGACGAATTTTTGATTCCTGATGGTGTGGGCTTTCAACCTGTTCTTTGAAATGTGGACTCTCGTTGTATGTTGAACTATCTCTTTTCATTTTCCTGATTCCAAAATTGCCATAACCTCCCAACCTAAATACCAGGTCCATTGCTACTTACTATTTGATCCCTAATGTATAATATAAAGTAAGGAATAATAAATTTGACAAAAAATTATACTGGATCACAAGTCCCAGAGCCACAACAAGCATCGAGGAATTAGCTGCGCTGTGCGCGTCTTGGTGAGCCAATGATAATCATCGTATAGTCTAGCGTATATAGTAGACTACTGCGAGGGAGTAATAAAATGAATAACAGACCCACCTACACACCCGGGTAACTCTGACTAGTAAATTGAAAAAATCGGCCGAGATTTTGTTATATAATTACGTTTCCTTTGTTATAATAGATATTTGTATTTATGAATCGTTATGCGGGAAAGGAAATTACGGTACGTCGGGAATCTGCTTCTTCATTCCCATTGCTTTTTACAGTTCGTAATGACCAATGATTTGTACATTATTAAGAGTTCGTAGGCTTGAGCTCACTATTAAGACGGTTCTGTTCGACCTTTTTTTTTTTTTTTTTTTCTTTTTTTTTTCAGATTTATATACGGGATCTATGGTTAAGAGGTCTTTATGGTTGAGTGGTTTGGTTGAGGTGTCTCGCTTATTCCATTACTACCTTGTGATTTTAACGCATTTGTTTGGCCTTTATTTCCTCTTTTGTCCGTTGTAGTGCTTAGGTACGGGGACGGCAATTTTTTTTTTTTTTTTTTTTTTTACAGGATTTCATGTTAGATTTGTCGTTACTACTTGTTCTCTTACTTTAGTGTAAATATGGATCTGTCTCGATATATGTATAGAGAGATATATATGTATATCCATGTATTTACATATACAAAAATATATGTCGTTTTGTTCGATTCAATACATAATAAATAATAAATAATAAATATAAATAATAATATTCTCTGTTTTATACAATATGTACATATTTCTCTACATCTTGTTCGTACGTGTTCCTTGTCTTTCTGTACATACGCGTGTATCTGTATATAATAGACTCAGATATCTCTATTATCTAATGTAAATATGTTGTGTATTGTGGCAAAAACGGCAGAGCCAGAGGAATGCAAGGATCCGGTTTGGGGTAGAAAGAGCCGTTCCGCATGCGAAGCCGCCTGGCGCTATGTCGAATTTTTCACCGCCAACATCCGCAACCCGCACCGCGCCGCGCTTACGCCCGGGCCTGCAACCGGTTCTTCGCCTGGTGCGAGGACCGCGACCTGATGCCGGCGGGATCCGGCCGCATGGTGTGGGAGCCGATCGGCGCCGCTGTACCCGCCGCCACAGCGCGGCGACGGATCATCCGCCCCTCCGCTGGCTCGTCGGCTTCGCGGAAAGAGCGCTGCCGTTGTGGCCGCGCGCGGTACGAAACAGCCAGCCCTTTCGGTCTTGGGTGATACCGGCAGCGTCGATGTAACGACCGGGCTGCGCCGGTGAAACGGCTTGAGGCGAACGTCGCGGTGCTCGACGACGGCTCGGTAGACCGGGTCGGGCATCGGCGCGAGGCGCACCTCGTACCAGAAGCCGTCGATCCGTCGGAGCTCACGATCGGCGGTGAGCGCCAGGCGATCGAGCGGCCCGGGAGAGGGATTGCGACGGGCCCGCAGTCGCGCCTTCTCCTCGGGCAGACGATCGGTGCGCTTCAGGATGCCGTCCTTCTCATCGACATCGAGATCGAGGGTACCGTGCGCCGCCTGGCCGGCCCGTCGGTCCGCGATGCCGCTACCGGCCGGAACGTCGAGATCGGCCCCGAAATCGACGAACAGCGGGCGTGGACCGAATATCGGCGGCGCCGCCCCGACCGGCGCTATGCCGTCTCGAAACGACGGCTGTGCAAAGCGGAGCTGCGGCGTCATGGATTGCACGATCAGGATCCGGACGCTGGCTCGATCCAACTCGCCGGGAAGCCTGATCGGGTCGCCCTACGCCTCCGCTGAAGGGCGGTGAGCCGCCGCGCCGTCCTCAGACCTTCTCGATCAGCTCCATCTGCGCGCCGTCGGGCGCGGCAACCCAGCACACATGCCGACCGTTGTTAACCCGCTCCTCTAGGACCTGCGCGCCGTTCTTCTTGAGGTTCGCGAGGGCGCCGGGGTAATCGTCGGTCTCGATCGCGATGTGCTCGATGCCGACATGCTGCTCATGGTTCTGGTCGGCGTTGATGGTCGTCACGTTGAGCTGCACGCCGTGCAGGTCGAGCTGGCAGCCGCGGCCGGGAGTTTCCCGCTTCACGGTCGCCCCGAAATTGTCGATGTAGAACTTTGCGACTTTCTGCGGATCCTCTCTGGTCTTGATGTGGACGTGCCCGAGTTGCATGGCCATGCCCGTCTCCTTTGCCCGAGGCGCGCCGAGGCGGCGCCTGCCGCCGCAGCTTCGCAGCACGAGCAGAGGAATTCAACCGACATTCGCCAGATTCCCGGCGTTTTCGAGAGCGGGAGCGCGCCTAGACCCTTTGACCGGCTTCGACAGCGGCAAATTGCCGTCGCCGCCAAACCGCCCTCGTCCAAGCGTCCAGCGTCCAAGCCCCTTCCCGAGAACGGTAGACGGGTCGCTTGACCTCTCGCGACAGCCCGACGGCTGTTCCCCACTGAACCGCTCCCGATCGTGTTACAGGAATCCTACCTATCTCGTTGATCTTACGAAGTAATCGCCGTGTTGTATAATGCAGAGCGCTTTTAGCACAGCGGCGCGCCGCACAGGCGGCTCCCAGGAGTTGGGGACAGGAGCTGCGCGGCGGTGCGCTAAAAGTGAGTTGGGCTAAACCGCGGCCCCGGCGCGAGCTATGGGGAATGAATTCGCGCCCGTAGGTTCAGCGGGAGGCTTGGAGTGTGTGGGCAGAGCACGCCTTGGCGGCGCGGGAAGCGATCGCAACGGGCAAGGCGGCTCTGGCGATGCCGGGACCGGAGTGGGGGCAAGTCGCGAACGGTTTGCCGGCCAGTTCTGGCAACGGCGTCGCGGTGGCTTGTCCGCTGCCAAGCAGATCTCGGGTGACCGCCGACAGGTAAGCAGGCGTCATGAGGTATTGCAGGTTGCATCACAGGGCGATCACAGTCATTGCCGATATTCTCGTCGATGATGGGGTACGCGGCGCTGGTTTTTTGCAGCAAGAACTCCTGCGAGCCGAGTGAGCTTTGGTGGCTAGCCCGGCGGTAGTTCTGGCCTGCTCGGGGCCGTCCGTTCCGGCATTCGAGCACAAACCCCCGCTTAGGGGGCATCAAGAGACAGCGGCCGGTTTGATGCCTCCGCGAAAGCTCGAACTAATCGCGCCGCCGGGCGATTGTATGAAATCGCGCTGCATTGACCCGCGGCGATGATGGCGGCCGAGGTCGAGAACGAGAGATGCTGGCGAGAGGAGTGCTGACGGCCCGCGATCTCGCGCCGAAAATAGCCTGGACTGTATTAGCTCGAACTTAATCTGACAGTCGTTGTTGGTTTCCGAAGCGGAGCCGGCGGGCGGGACGCGGTTCTCACCCAGGGTCGGGACCGCGGCCCGCCCGTCGGCGGTGAGGAGATCACGAATGACCCAGGACCAGAAGATCATCCGAGCCAAGGTCGGGCTGCGCGCGGCTTGCCGAAGGCGGACGGCTGGTCGCGATCACCGGCCACAATGTCGGGCCCGATCAGCCGGCCTGGCGCGACAGCTTCGTACGTCTTCAAGAAAAGAGCCGCGTTGTCTTCACCGCGACGATCGCGGGCAAGGCTTATGTCCGCCACGGTACGAGCATGGAAACGCGGCTGACGGTCATCGACCGCGTTCCCGCCGACGATGCCTGCGTGTTTCCGTCCTCGCCCGGCCTCTGTGCCGATGCCGCCGAGTTGCTCGACCGGGTGTCCCGTCTGGTGCCGCCGCAGCCGCCGGTGACCGGCGCTGCCCTGCCCGCCCCGTCCGCGGTTCCCCCGCGCCCGGAGCCCATCCCGACAACCCCGCTGTCGCAGCTCGCCCTGGTCAAGCGTCCAGCGCCAATACCGGACGCCGTCGAGCTCGCCTACGAAACCTGCGCATGGGCGGCCGGCGGATCCGTCCGCTCTTCCGGGACCCTCTACGAAGGTTACGTATTGCGGGCGATCCGTATCCCGGATGCGCGGCCGCACCCGACCAAGCTCGTGCAGTCGGCCGCCATGGCCGCGGTCGCCCCGCCCTGCCCGTCCTACCGGCCATGTCTACCGCCGCGCTTGCTCTCGGCTGGCATCCTGTCATCCATGAAAGCGGCGGTCTCGGCAAATTCGCCGAGGCGGGGCGGGTCTCGATCTCGTCGCCGAGGTGTAACCGTCCGCTCGCGGCGCATCGTCCGGCGAAAGGGCGAGAGCGGCGACCGGTTGTGCATCGGACCCGCCGATTGCGAGATGCGCTTTCATGAGGGAGAGGGATCCTGGTCTTCTCCGATGCCGGCGGCGCCGGGCGCAGCTATCACGCCGATCTCGGCTGCAAGAACCAGCGGCGGCGCATCCATTATCTCTTGGAGCCCGGCTGGAAAGCCGACGCGGCGATCCAGGGCCTCGGCCGCTCTAATCGCACCAACCAGAAGCAGCCGCCGGTATTCCGCCCTGTGGCGACCGACGTCAAGGGCGAGAAGCGCTTCCTGTCGACCATCGCCCGCCGTCTCGACGCGCTCGGCGCCATTACCCGCGGCCAGCGCCAGACCGGCGGCCAGGGCCTGTTCCGCGCCGACGACAATCTCGAAAGCCCCTACGCCAAGGCGGCGCTGCGCCAGTTCTATCGCTGCTGAAGGCTGCTCGCTGACGAACTTTCAGGATGCGACCGGCCTCGAGCTCGTCGACCAGGACGCTCCTTGCGCGAGGAATTGCCGCCGATCACGCAATTCCTCAATCGCATCCCGGCGCTGCGGATCGCACTGCAGAACCTGCTCTTCGTCGCCTTGAGGAATTGCTCGAAGCCCGCCTCGAAGCCGCACTCGCTGCCGGCACCTATGACATCGGCGTCGAGACCTTGACCGTCGAGAGCTTCCGCGTCGCCGAGCGCCGCACTGTTCACACCCACGCCACCGGCGCGGAGCGCGGTGCTATCGCGTGCTGCGCAAGGACCGCAACCGGCCATTGCCGCTTGCCGAGGCGCTCGCCCTGGCGAAGGGAGCCGGCGCGCGATTGCTGATCAACGAACAATCGCATCGCGCCGCGGTGCAGCTTCCCGGCCGCGAGCCTGATGGACGATGACGGCCGGATCGAAGCGCGCACCCGCCTTGTTCGACCAATGACGCGCGAAACGATCAGCGTCGATCAGTTCGGGCATTCGCACTGGCGCAAAGCCACAGCCGACGAATTTGGCCCGCTATGGGAAGCGGAATGTGCGCACGTCCCGGAATTTTCCGAGAGCGCGTTTCACGTCATCACCGGCCTCCTGCTACCGATCTGGGACCGGCTGCCGGCCGAGAACATGCGCGTCTATCGCTTCGAGACGGAAGCCGGAGAGCGTGTTATTGGCCGCCTCGTCACCCCCGAAGCGCTCGACGTGTCTATCTCCAACGGGCGCCGCTCGGGCCATTACTGGATCAGCCGGCGACGTCATGAATACACCGGGCCGCAGCCTTTATGTGCGCCTCTCCGGCCCGAATCCGGTCCTGGCGCTGCCGGCAAATGGACCGATGCCGCAACCGGCGAGCACGGCGACCTGCTCGACCTGATCCATCGCAACCGCGATCTGCATCGGCTTGTCGAGGCCATGGACGAGGCGCGAGCTTTTCTCGCTCTGCCCGTCCGGCGATCCCGTCGCCCGCTCATGCGAGCCAAGCGCCCCCGCGGCAAGCGGATCGCCCGAGGCGGCACGCCGGATGTTTGACGGCGGGCGGCGACTTCCCGGCACTCCCGCCGAGGCCTATTTGCGCGCGCGTGGCATCACCGGCCGGCTCGACTGGCCCGCCTTGCGCTACCACCCTGCGGTCTATTACCGCGAAGCCGAGGACGCTCCGACTTCGAGATCTGCGCTGGGCGGAGGGAAGCTATGATCGGTTGCCCGCATTGGCCGCCGATCTCGTCGCCCGCAAGGTCGATGTGATCGTGGCCAGCGGCGGCCTCACCCCGGCGTTGGCGGCGAAGAGCGCAACCTCGACGATCCCGATTGTCTTCTCGGTCGGCATCGACCCGGTCGCGGAGGGCCTGGTCGCCAGTTTCGCCCGGCCGGGCGGCAACTCTCACGGGCTTCAGCATTCATCGCCGCCCAGCTGATGCCCAAGCGGCTCGAGCTGCTGTCCGAGCTGGTTCCCCAGGCCAAGGTGATCGCCTTCCTCGTGAACCCGAACAATGCGGCTACCGAGCGTGCCGTGAGAGACCTGCAGGAAGCGGCGCGCGCGAAGGGGGTACAGCTCGCTATCGTGAAGGCCGGCAGCGAAAGCGGGATCGACACCGCGTTCGCGACCCTCGTCCAACTGCAAGCCGGCGGGCTCGTCGTCGACGCCGATGCGTTCTCCACCAGCCGGCGCGAGCAGCTCATGGCGCTGGCCTCGCGCGATGGCGTTCCGGCGATCTATGCGTGGCGTGAAATCGCCGCGGCCGGCGGCCTGATCAGCTATGGACCAAGCCGTATGGCTGCCTCTCGCGAAGCCGGCATCTATGCATGAAGGATACTCAAGGGCGCCAAGCCCGCCGATCTTCCGGTCCAGCAACCGACGACCTTCGACCTGGTGGTCAATCTCAAGACCGCCAAGGCGCTCGGGCTCACCGTTCCGCCATTGATGCTCGCCCAGGCCGACGAGGTGATCGAGTAAGAGGGGCAGCGTGGTTAGATCGAATTACCGTTTAGCGTCGAATCCGGTGGTTCGGGCGGGGGCCCCGCTACCGCAGCTTTGGGATGGGGTGCGCCCCATGTATCGTGCTCGAGCGGCGGCGGCTCTGCCGGAGGCATGTAGGCACGTTCCATATATCGTCCTGCGTCTGGCAATACCCTTGCGCCAGGTTCCCTCAGAGAGAACAATGAGCAGCGAAGCAATAAAATCGCGGTCACGCCGCCAAGGGGAGAGAGTGCCATGGACCTCGGATTGCAGGACAAGCACGCGATCGTGACTGGCGGCAGTCGGGGCATTGGCAAGGCCATTGCGCGGGAATTGGCTCGCGAAGGGGCCGATGTGGCGATCGTGGCGCGGAACAAGGTGGATCTGGAGGCGACGGCGCGGGAGCTGGCTGCCGAGACGAACCGCCGCATCGTTCCGCTCGCAGCCGATGTCACCAGCAAAGAGCAGGTGGACCGCATGGTCGCCGCGGCGGCGCAGCAACTGGGCGGCCTGCACATCCTGGTCAACAGCGGGTCCGCACCAGGGGGCTCGGCCACCGCGACCGGCCCGATCGAAACCGTCATCGACGAGGATTTGATAGCAGGATTTCAACGTGAAGTATGTGGGAGCGTTACGCTGTTCCCGCGCGATCATCCCGTTCATGAAGACGGCGGGCTGGGGCCGCATCATAAACATCAGCGGCGGCAACGCCCGCAACGCCGGCAATCTCAGCGGCGGCGCCCGCAATGCCGGCCTGGTGCACATGACAAAAACACTGGCAGTCCAACTGGGCCGTCATGGGATCACGGTCAATTGCATCCATCCCGGCACGACCCGCACCGAGCGCACGCCGAGCCTGCTCGCGGCCCGCGCCACCCAGCTGGGCGTATCCCCGGAAGATGCGGAGCGGCAGGACTTCGCTCCGGACTCTCCGCGCGGCAATGCCATCTGCCGCATGGTGGACGCTTCAGAGGTCGCGTTCGTCGCGGTCTTCCTGGCCTCGGAAAAAGCCTGGGCGGTCTCCGGCGAGCTGGTCGCGGCAAGCGGTGGGGCCGGGCGGTCGGTATATTACTGAGCAGCGATTCGAATGCGTATCCATTGATTTTTCAACGTAGAAAGCGGTCCTGCGCTTCGTAACCTGTTCTGATCGCTGGCGGCCGACGGTGTGGCTGGCGCAAACAATCAGTACACTGACTTCCCGTATTCTGGACCATGCACTGTGGCAACGAACCGGGCATGCCTGATTGTTCTCTGATCGGCACTGTTTTTGTCTCCCGTCCGAGAAAAGTTGGAGAACGGGCGAACGACGGCCCGCCTCCGGATTTGCTGGGAGCCGATGCGCGATCGCGCGGGCCGGGGGGAAACACGACCGCGACACAAGACGGGATGATCGCCGAATGTCAGCGTGCCAATGCAGAACCGCGGCGGCGACACGGCACTGGCACGGCGCGGCAGCGACTACGCTGACCGGCTCACTGCGGCGGTTCGTGACGGGCGACCCGGCTACCGCTGCTTTGGGTGGAAAGCGGCACTCACTGCAGTGTCCCCAGTCAGTCAAGACACGGTCGCTTGGCGGAAATGGGTTCATGGAGCGCCGTGTCAGTGGGTTAGGCAGCGAGGGTGGTCGGGGCGTCAAGGTTACGATAGGCGTCAAACCTTGAGGAGCCGCATTCGATTATCGGGTTGAAGACCTGTTCAGCGCCGCAGCAGCACGTATGAGCGTCTTGAAGGCATCCCCATCTACTTCATCGCCCTCATGGAAATCTATAGCACGCCTGGTGTTGCCTTCAAGGCTAGAATTGAACAGACCTGAAGGGTCCTTGAGCGAGGCGCCCTTGGCGAAAGTCAGCTTCACGACGCTCTTGTACGTCTCGCCGGTGCAGATCAGTCCATCGTGGGACCACACCGGAACGCCTCTCCACTTCCACTCCTCGACCACTCCGGGGTCCGCCTGCTTGATCAGAGCGCGGACATGGGAGAGCGTTTTGCCCCTCCAGTCGTCCAGTTCCTTGATCCTCGCGTCGATCAGCCGAGAAGGGGATTCGCCCTTGGTCGTTGCGCTCTTTTTCATATTGTTTGCACCTCCTTCGGCTGTTTTTCTATCTTGCGGCGGGTAGGACTTCATAAGACGCTCACCATGCTGATTGTACCTGGAGCTGCGGTTGCTCGGGAGTCCGCAATGGGTCGACCTCAGCGGTTCGATAGTGGGCCCACGAACGGCCGGAATCGGCGCCCCCCTGCCGGTGCCCCAGGGCATGCTTGGCCCCAATGCCGTCCTCCTCGGCAGCTTGGCGGGCTTGACTACAGGCTGGAGAGGGACCCTTCGGCCCGGCGTCAAGTTGGTGTTATGGTGCTGGCCTCAGGTTGAGTCCCTTCTTTGTGCGTGAGTAGCACAACTTCTTAGGGGAAGGGTGGGCGCCAGTAAACGGATGAAAGGGAGGATCGCGATGAAGTACGGTCTGGGAAGCTTGTTGCTGGCAAGCGGATTGGTACTGTCGTTCGGTGGGGCCTACGCGGACGTGCTGATGCTGACCTCGTCGGCGATCCCGGACAACGGCACGCTGGCGATAAAGAACGCGTGCAGCGACAAGCAGCGAAGCCCTAATTGCGTTGGCGAGAACATTTCACCGCCCCTCGCCTGGTCCGGCGTGCCGGGAGGGACCAAGAGCTTTGCCTTGCTGCTGTTTGATCCCGAAGGGCGCGCTCCTGCTGGTGTGTCGCATATGGTGGTTTACGGCATCCCCGCATCGGTGACGGGTTTCCCCGAGGGCCAACTCAGCCAGCCCTCCGACCAGTTTGTCGGCGGGAAGAGCACGATGGGAAAGGCAGTCTATTTTGGGCCTGGAACGCCGCCCAATACTGACTGGCATCATTATACTTGGACGTTGGTAGCAACCGACCTCGACCCCAAGGCGCTGCAGCCCGGTCTGACCCGCGAAGAGCTGGCGGCCGCGCTCAAGGATCACGTCAAGGGCTCCGCTGGGCTCGTCACCCGCTTCAAGCACCCATAGCGGCGGGTCCCCGTTGCAAACGACCGGTTTGAGCGGAGCGAGATGGCTCGGTTAGCCCACCGGGAAGATCGCTTTTCGACGCGACGTTCCCGATACCAGCGCGCGTTACCTTCGACGGATTTGCCCCCATTGCCGTCATTCCCCGACGCGAGGCCCGAGGGGCATCGTGCCGCGCCCCTCGTAAGGCCGGGAACGAAGGCGCTACTGGGCGGCGGCTGCCATAGGTTGCGCTGCTGCAACAGGTCGATGCGCCCGCAGGAAGGTGCGGATATGGCGCACCGCCAGCGGAATCTTGTCCGGCGTGTCCTTCCACGGATAGAGGCTCACCTGCGCGTTCGGCGCGAGATGCACGGTCTCCATCGCGACGACATAGGGGTGCCCCGGCACGTCGTCCGGCAATACCAGGATCGGCGTCTGGCAGTTGCGCACGAAATCGCGTGTCACGGTGTACACGAAATCGGCGCGAGCACCGCCGTACATGTTGGTCAGGAAAGTATCGACCATCGCCATCGTGATGTCGGGCCGGCGGGCGCACAACTCCGGGCCCCAGCCCTTCATGTTGTTGTTGTAGGAGAGGCCAGGCATCTCCGGGCGGTAGCCGCTGGGCTGCGCCGGCACGGCCGCGACGACGCGGTCGCCGGCGCGTTTCAGCAGGTTCCAGATGAACGGGCCGCCGATGCAGAAGCCGAGCACCATGAACTCGCGGATGCCGAGGTGATCCATCAGGCCGATATGGTCGTCGGTATAGGCGTCCCACGGCCGATCGACCTCATGCGGACCGGAGGACTGGCCACCCTTGGCGTTGCGCAGATCGGCCGCGATCACGCGAAACTCACCCTTGAACTCGTCGAACGGATTGAACGGGTGGGTCGCGAGGCCCGCCACCGTCGAGTTCAGCCCGCCTCCCGGTATGACCAGCAGCGGGAACCCCGAGCCGGCCTCTTCGTAATGGATGCGAACCTGGCCTATTTCACAGAATGGCATAGTTTTTCTACCTTTCGCAATTCATGTCGTCATCCCCGCGCGAGCGGAGATTCAGGGGAAACCGACTGTGCGCTCCCTTCGGACCCCGCTTTTTGCGGGGCCGACGGGTTGACGGAAACCGCCGACTACTGCGCTGCAGCGCGCATCGGGAGGTGCGATTTGAGAAAGGTGCGCACGCGGTTGATCGTGCGTTGTCTCAGTTCCTCCGGCTCCTTCCACGGGTAAACCGTGATCTCGGCGTTCGGCGCCAGCGACGCCACATCGATCGAGGTCTGCAGCGGATGCCCTGGTACGTCATCCGGCAGCACCAGCATCGGCGTGCGGCAGTTCCTGATGAAGTCACGCGACACGCTGTACAGGAAATCGGGCTGCACTGCGTAGAGATTATGTAGGTAGTTCTCGATCGTGTCCATCGATACGTCGGGCCGCCGCGTCACGAAATCGGGCACCCAGTTCTCTTTGCTATGGCGGTACATGACGGTCGGATCTTCCGGCCGGTGGCCGACGCTCTGGCAGAACACGGCGGCGACGACGCGGTTGGGCGCCCGCTGCAGCAGCTTCCCGGCAAAGCAGCCGCCGATACAGTAGCCCATGTAAAAGAATTCGCGGATGCCGAGATGGTCCATCAGCCCGAGCTGGTCGTCGGCAAACGCATCCCACGGGTTATCGACCTGAACTGGGCCGGTGAATTCGCCGCCATTGGCGTTGCGCTGGTCCATCGTGATGCAACGGAAGTCGTTCTTGAACGCTTCCATCGCGTTGATCACCGCGGTCGGCCAATTGCTGACCCGCGAATTGAGGCCGCCGCCGGGAGTGACGAGCAGCGGGAAGCCGGAGCCGGCTTCCTCGTAGCGAATGCGGACGTCGCCCTTTTGAAAAAACGGCATGGCAGTCTCCTCCAAGGTTGCGGCCGTTGCGGCCGGCAGGGTGCGCAGGCAGACGTTTTAAGCCAATCGGGCGAGTTTTCGGAGGAGTTTCGCTGCAGGTGCCTCCCGATCAGGTCCGGTCTACCAAAGAAGTACAGGTGCACCTGCAGCGGGGCATCCTCTACGAGGGGCATCCGCTCCCGGGGCGAGCGGCAGGGCGATCGTCTCCGACCTATTGTCCGTTTTCGGCGCTGTCCGGCATCGCCGCAAGTGCCGCCGCGATGTCACGGTGCAGACCGAATAGCTCCGCCCGCGTGAGGCGAAACAACGTGTTCCGCGGCAGCGGTTCAGTGCTCTGGCCCAGGGCAGAAGACTTCGGCGGCGCAACCACTTGGGCAGCTATCTGGGTGCACCTGCCGTAGCAAAGACGCAGATTATCTGTGGGGCTCGCTATGAATTACCAACTGCACGTCCCCCGTCTGCACGTCTCTGGCGCGAATCTCGGATGAGGAGGTGTCGAAGCGGAAAAGGTGCTCGGGGATTTCGGTGAAAAGATCGGCATAGCGCCGCGGCACCGGGATGTCGTTCAGCGCGCGTACGCGCCCTGCCGCGTCGATGCGCACGGCCACCAGAAAGCTGCCCCCGGAATTAGCGATTTCCCCGAGCGCGTCGTGCATTCGAGCCTCGTCATCGCCATAATACTTCGGCGCAAACAGCCGCTCTGCCGTATCCGCGCCGACCACAAACGTCGTCCCCGGAAACAAGCGCGCCTTTTCGACAAAGGTGGGCGCTCGCGTGAGTTCGACCGGCCACTTCCAGGCGAATTGGGCGAGCCGGCGTCTCACCGTCTCGCCCGCCAGCGGCGGCTTGTCGACGTTTGTGACAGAGATTTCGAATGCCAAGGGCTGCTGCCTGAGCTCTTCGGCGACCCGCGCCAGCAATACATGTCCCTCGTGCATCGGGTTGAAAGAACCTGGGAACAGCACAAAGGGCTGCGGCGCCGACAGCATCATTTGGCCATCGGGCTGGACCGTGACGCGATCGAGTTCGCCCGCCAAGAGCTGATCGATCCTATCCACGGCCGCGACGACCGTCTCCGCATAATGTTCATCCGCGTCGAGCAGGCTGCGCGGCGACGCTGCGGCAATCCCGCATGCGCGGGCCAGCCACAGGACGATCGCGCGCGAAACGAGGTCTTCTTCAGCGGCGCGATCACGTCGGCCCTTGGCCATCACGCAAGTGCAGTGCGCGATGCCGGCGGAGTTGGCGAACGCGATGTGAAATCGATGCTCGCCTTTACGCGGGCGATCGCTCACCAGCGCCGCCGTAGCACCGAGGCCGACCAGATCGGTGCCCGCCGGCACCAGCCTGGCGGCGCGTGACCGTGCGCTTTGTGCCATCGCGATTGCGGTGTCGGAGCTGCACGCCTGCGCCGGCGCAAAGCCGAGAAACGTCGCAAGCGCCAGCGCGTCGTAGGGAACCTGCGCCTCGATCAGCAGCCGGGAGCCGCCGGGAACACGCAGCAACTCACCGACCGCCCCACTACCGCCCCCAGTGATCGCGAGTGCAGCCTTTCGACCGGACGCGTGCAATGCGGAGATCAATTGTTGCCACGCGGCGTCCAACGGGCTCATGGTGCGTGTTGGTCCGAAGCTGAAAAATACTTCGCGAAACATGAAAGACAGTTCGGACAGAGTCAACAGAGTGCGTGGGCGTGCCAACAAAGCTGCCGAGGCCAGGGATGTCCGGCATGATCGGTATGGCGCGCGTTGGTGGGCCGGAATGGCCGCCAGCCATTCTTGGGGCAGCCGCCGCGACTTTAATCGACCATGCGAACCCCACAAGAGGACAATTTCGGGTGCCGCGCGGCTCGGTCGAGGCAAAATCCGTCGTCACCACCTTGCCGAGGATAACGGCGCCGGCCTCGCGCAGCGCCGCGACGCTTGCTGCATCGCGGCCGGTGCGGCAGCCGACGAACAGCGGCGAGCCCTGTTCAGTCGGCATATCGGCGGTTTCGATGATGTCCTTGACGCCGAGCGGCATCCCATCGATCGGCGATAGCGGCTGGCCGGCCCGCCAGCGCTCGGCAGACCGGTCCGCCGCTGCGCGCGCCGCAGCAATGTCGTGGCAGACAAAGGCACCGACGGCCGGTCGAATTCTTCGATACGGGCGAGACAGCGTTCGAGGAGGTCGCGCGGCGTGTCCTTGCCGGCCGCGAAATCGCCTGTGGCGGCGACGAACGAGATGGGCTGCGGTGTGGTCATGGTGGTGCTCCGGTTCGCCCTCGATGATCGCCCATGCACGAACTACGCCCGCGGTCGGGCCCGGTCAGCCATGGCTGATGACGACTTTGCCGAAATGGGCGCGGCTCTCGAAGTGGCGGTAGGCGGCCGGCGCCTCTTCGAACGGGAATACCCGGTCAATGACGGGGCGCAGTCGATGCAATGCGATTGCCCGGTTCATCGCCTCGAAATCGGCTCGGCTGCCGACGCTGATCGAACCGAGACTCATGCCGCGCCCGCCCAGCAGGAGCGGATCGAGCATGATGCCGGATCGCGACAGGCTCGATCCGATCAGGCTGATGTGGCCGCCGACGGCGAGCGCCTTGATGGAGTTCGTCAACGTCCCCGGTCCACCGATCTCGACCACGCAATCGGCGCCGTTGCCGCAGGTAAGTCTGCCGACTTCCTCGTGCCAGTCCGGCGTCTCGACATAATTGATCACTGCGGCCGCGCCGAGCGCCTTGAGCCGTTCGACCTTTTCCGCCGAGGAAGTGGTCGCAATCACCTGAGCGCCCAGCAGGCACGCGAATTGGAGCGCGAAAATCGAGACCCCGCCGGACCCTTGGGTCAACACCGTGTCTCCGGCGGTTACGCCGCGATGGCCGGTCAACGCTGCCCAGGCGGTCACCGCGGCGCATGGCAGGGTCGCCGCCTCCTCGAACGACAGATCGCCGGGCACCGGGACGGCCGCCTCGTCGCTGACCACCGCGTATTCCGCGAGCATGCCGTCGAGGTTGGCGCCGAGCCGGTCGGTCAGGTAATCCGCCTTGATCGGGCCGCCGAACCAGCGCGGGTGAAAACAACCGATAACCCGGTCGCCAACCGCGAACCGCGTGACGCCATCGCCGAGTGCGACAACCTCGCCGGCACCGTCGCTGAGCGGCACGACGCCCACCTTGGTGGGACCGCGCCCGCCACCCTTCAGCACCATCAAATCGCGGTAGTTGAGCGAGGTCGCGCGTATCCGAACGAGAATTTCCCGCGTGCCCGGCCGCGGATCGTCGCGCGACCGCAACACGACGCCGTCAACGCTGCCGAAGTGGGCAATACAATAGGCTTTCATGTCATCCCCTTCGATATGCCTGATCCGGCGCTCCGGGCTCATGCTGCTAATCAACGATAAAGAGTTTTGCGCCGGTTTGCGTCGACGAGCGATGGTCACCCGGTCGCCGACCTTGCGCGGGATCAGCGCCGGCGCCACTACCTCACAGCGATGTCCCAGCCGCGTCAACTGCCGGTACACGCCATACCCGCACGGGCCGGCCTCGTGGCAAAAATGGAGGTGTTGCCCGTCCCGCGACAGCTTCTTGCACAGGGTTCGCATCGAGTTCGGCGTGTTGGCGATCGTCCCATAGAAGCGTACTGCCGATGTCGCGAAGCGCCACAGCAACGCCGGGGCTGGTGATCCTAAGTGTCGCCTAGGTGTAACCACGGCAAGCGCTCTTCCGGGAATATGTGCCTCGTCGGTTGAAGTCGCGCGGCTTGATCGAATGCACCGACATGGAAATGCGTCTCAGGCGAATTCTTCTCCTTCGCAGGTCAATGTCGACCCGCACCTGGCGCAGAAGCCCCGCAACCTGCCGGGCGACGAATTGAACTTGGCTATCTCACCTTTGGTAACGACATAAGCCGCGCGTTTGAATGCCACAAAGACGGAAACGGGTGCCCCGCTGTGTTTTCGACAACTTTGGCAATGGCACCACGCCACCGATTCCGGTCGACCGGTCGCCACGAAGCGCACGGCACCGCATAGGCAGCCACCCTCAAATTGATCGCTCATGCTCTGGAGCCTTCGCTTCCCAGGTTGATATCCCAAGGATACTACAGGTCGTGTCTTCCCTGCATCAGCGGCTTAGCCAACTGACGGGGTGCTGGCCCGGCCAGGTTTCTCGCGCGAAAGCACCAAGAGCGCGGCCGGCATGTGCCGAGGCGCAGGGGATCGGTGGTGATGCCGGAGGAATGCCAATCCATCCCCATCACGGCGCCGAAGGATTGGAACCAGAAGGGATGGGCGAGCCGGCGCAGCAGCTCGTCCCGGCCGTATTCGTGGACGATCGCCTCGGTGATCACCGCGCCCAGGCGGGTCATCCGGTCAGCAAGCCACTTGGGCACGCGGCCGCCGTGGAGCGGAAGGTCTGCACTGCCCGCTCGGTGCGCCATCAGGGCTCAGCGGCCCTTCAGACCGCAGATTCAGTGTCGGACGGGCCCGGGATCGCAGCCTTGCCGGCGAAGAGAGGCAGCTCGCCGGCGATGTCGGCGGGCGGTTCGTCGAAATTGGAGACGGTGACGCCGAGCAGCCGGATGCCCTTGGCGGTGGGCAAGAGCGTGCGTACGAGCTCGACGCTCGCCTGGCGCAACAGATCATGCCGCGTGACAGATGCGGAGAAGCTGCGGCTTCGGGTGACCTGGTGGAAGTCCGCGAACTTCACCTTGACCGTCACGGTCCGACCGAAAGCCTGCGCCTTCTCGCACCAGGCCCAGACATCGTCCGCCATGGCCTGCACGCCCGCCTCGATTTCGGCGGGCTCAGTCAGATCGCGCTCGAAGGTGGTCTCGGAGCCGGACGACTTTCGTGGCGGTCGGCGACGACAGGGCGGTCGTCCTCGCCATTGGCGATGCCGAGATACCATGTGGCCGATTTGCCGAAATGCTGCTGCAGGAAAGCGAGCGGTTTCGCTCTCAGGTCCGCGCCGGTTTCGATGCCGAGGCGCTGCATCTTCGCGGCCGTCACGGGTCCGACGCCATGAAACTTCGCGACCGGCAGCGCCGCGATGAAGTCCGGACCCATTTCGGGCGTGATCACATATTGCCCGTTCGGCTTGCGATAGCCGGAGGCCAGCTTGGCGAGGAATTTGTTATAGGAGATACCCGCCGACGCGGTCAGGCGCGCCTCCTCGAGGATGCGCGCGCGGATTTCCTTTGCGGTCGCCGAGGCAGTCGGAAGACCGCGCCGATTCTCGGTCACGTCGAGATAGGCCTCATCGAGCGACAGCGGCTCGACTAGCGCGGTGTAGTCGGCGAAGATGGCCTGGATTTGACGCGAGACCGCGCGATAGACATCGAAGCGCGGCGGCACGAACACCAGCTCCGCGCATCGGCGCATGGCCGTGGTCGACGGCATGGCCGATCGAACGCCGAAGGCGCGCGCCTCGTAGCTGGCCGCCGCAACCACGCCCCGCTTGGCGCCGTGGCCTACAGCGACCGGACGGCCCCGAAGCTCCGGATCGTCGCGTTGTTCGACCGACGCATAGAACGCGTCCATGTCGACATGGATGATCTTGCGCAGCAACATGCTTCGAACCATATCATGTTGCGAACATAAAGAGAACCATGAGCCCGGTTTCAGCAGCACCGGGGTGCCCTGTCTTTACAGGAATCGTAAAGTGTACACCTATTCGGACGCACTTCATCGCCATCGCCTTCGTCCCGGGAGGATGTCGAGACGGCCCGAGCCCAACGGCGCCAAGTCGGGCGATCAGCTCAGGCCCAAAGTGCCCAAGCTCGCCACCCTGATGGTACGCTATGCTGACGCTTTTAGGACGAATGACGAGCTACTCTGGGGAATGTCGGCTTAGAAGAAAGAGAAGAGGAGGGGACTGGATCTCCTCGCGGCGTGGCGTCCCTCGATCTCGAGCGCGACGTCCCCGACCGCAAAAGCATCATGGCCTCGCGCTCCTTCGGGCGGCCGGTGACGGCGCTGGCGGAATTGCGTGAAGCAGTCGCTTCGTACACATCGCGCGCGGCTGAAAAATTGCGACGGCAAAATCTGGCGAAACAGGCCGTGCCGACATGATGCCAAACGGCGGCGATATCTCTGTCGGGCCATATCCCAGCACCGCACACCCGCGATGCAGTCGCAACTCAGAGTTTGCGGACGCCAATTGTCGGCGGCCATGAGCTGGACTTGCCCGCTTAGATCCGGCTCGAGCGCAGCCGAGCGCGCTCCGCTGATTGCGCCACGCGAACGGCATAGGGGAGTCCGCCAGCGGCTTCTTTGCCGTCAGGCCGCGCGACAGGCAGCGACATTTCCGTCCCGACGCGCCCATCCTCACGTGTCGGGACTTACAGCGCGCCGATCCGCGATTTTCTGGTGGCCGGAAGACTCGAAAGTTGGGGACGAGGTCATGAAGGAAAAGGCGCCATCGACAGCGGCGCGGCTGCAGGATCTGCTGCGACGCCGGGACAGGGGCCTGGCAGTCCTCCACCTGCCGACGGCGGCGCACGCCCGGATCATGGAGAAAGCCGGTTGCGAGGCATTGTTTGTCGGCACCGGCGGGGTGGTGGGGGCCTTTACCGGCCTGGCCGATGTCGGCCCCGCGACGATGACCGAGTGCGTGACGATCGCCGGCTGGATCACCGACAGCTTGCCGATCCCGGTGATCATGGGCGGCGACACCGGTCATGGCGACATCATGGCCGTGCGCCGCATGATCCGCGAATGCATCCGTGCCGGCATTGCCAGAATACGGATCGACGACCAGCCGATCGAAGGCAAGCGCAAGACCCAGAGCGCCGGCGTCGGGGTCGTGCCGCTCGACCCCGCCGCGGTCGACATGAAGAACGATCTCGACCCGAATTTCGCGGTGATGGCGCAGTGCTACGCCCGCGATGCTTCCGGTGCCACGCTGGAAGACACGAGGTTTTTAGTTGATCAGACCATAGAACTTGGCGGCGTTCTCGCAGGTGACCTTGTGGATGGTTTCGGCCGGGAGCCCGGCGAACTGCTCCTCGATGTATTTGGTCGATTCCGGCCAGACGCCGTCGGGGTGCGGGTAATCGGAGCCCCACATCAGGGTCTCGACCCCCATCTCGTCGATCAATTTCGGGCCGATCCGGTCGAACTGGAAGGTGGCGCGGCACTGGCGGCGCCAATACTCGCTGGGCTTCAGTTTCATCAGGTCGCGGAAGCGATCCTCGAACTCGAAATCCATGCGGTCGAGCGCGTAGGGAATCCAGCCGATGCCGCTCTCGCCGAAGCCGACCCTCAGGTTCGGATAGCGCTCCAGCACACCGGCGCCGATGATCGCGGCGATGATGTTGATCAGGTTCATCTGGAACCCGGCAACGCCGGTGAATTGCGCGGCGCGACGGGACGACTGCGGGGCCTGCTCGCGCACGCTGCGCGGCGTCGATGGGAAGGTGTGGAAGTGCAATGGCAATTGCACGTCGCTGACCGCCTTCCATAATGGCTCCCAGACCGGGTGCCACATCGGCTCCATGTCCCACGAGCACGACAGTTCGAGGCCCTTGAGGCCGAGTTTGGCGACCCGGTGGATCTCCTCCACGGCGGCGTCGATGTCGCCATAGGGCAGGCAGGCGAGCCCGATCTGCCGGTCGGGGTAATGGCTGCAGAAGTCGCGCAGCCAGTCGTTGTAGATGCGCAGCATCTCGTTGGCCGCCGCGTGATCCTGGACGCGCGAGGCGACGCCGAGGATGCCGAAGATGATCTCGGCGTCGACGCCGTCCTTCTCCATCTCCTTGATTCTGCAGATGCGGGTCGCCGGGGCGGCGCTCGCCGCGCTTGCCGGCGTCGTAGAGGCCGGTTTCGGCCATCTTGTCGACGCGGTAGTTCTGTCCCGGGACGAACGGCGCGCCGACCGAGCCAACCGCACCGGGAATGCCCATCGTGATCCCGGCCTTGGTGACCCACCGCAGCCCGTCGGGGCCGTCCTCGACATAGGGCATGCGCTCTTTCAACTCCCGCGTCGCCTCCGAGACGAACAGCTCGGGCGGCAGCCACGGCAAGTCGAGATGGCAATCGGCCGAAATCCTGCGGTACAGCATGGCAACCCTCCGCTCCCGCGTTATCGTGGTCACTGTACGCCGATTATTTCGGCTGAACACCCGCCAAGCCCGCATGCGACAAGGGTGAGCCATGCCATCCACGCATCCTTGGAGCCGGTAATAAATCGGACGCGCGTGAAATTTCGGCATCTGAAAGTAGTACTCCCTGCCCATGCGAGCAGCATCCGATGAGGTTACCCACACCGCATCGGCCCCATTCCTTTCGGAGTTTTTCGACGGCGCAGCGCCCGGTGATCTTGGCAGAAAGCATGTGTCCGTCATCGAGGAGGGGCTACTCCGCCTGTACCTATGGAATTCACTGGTGAGACGTGACTCACTCACCGGGGAAGAAGGATTCAAACCCTTGGTTCCCCCTGAAGAGGAATAGGTTTTCAAGCACCGGCAGATGGTCGCGTCGCGCGGGTGGGGAAATTTGAAGGTGGCGTAATCTCCTAATTCACAACGTAAAACCGGCGGTCAGCGCCGCCGGGGGAGCTCTCGCCATGACGAAGGATATCGCGTTCGCGGACGAGGTTCCATTGCTGGGAGCGGGTTGGTTTGATCCGCTGGAGGCCGGGGTTCGCCAGCGCATCCGGGGCTTCATTGAAAACATGCTGGAAGAAGAGCTTGCCGCGGCTTTGGGGCGTGGCCGGTATGACCGCAGCGCCGCGGCGGCCGGGCATCGGAACGGCCACCGGGAGCGCCAGTTGCTCGGCAGGTTCGGGCCGATGACGGTGTCGGTTCCCCGGGCACGGGTGACCGATGGCAATGGTAGGCAAGCGGAGTGGCGCAGCAAGGCGTTTCCGGCCTACAAGCGGCTGACAGTGCAGGCCGAGCGGCTGATCGTCGGCGCCTATCGGGCCGGCACCAGCACGCGACGGGTCCGGCGCGCCTTGGCGGCGCTGTTCGGCGGGGCGGTTGGCAAGGACACCGTCAGCAGGACCCGGCACAAGGTGCAGTCCGACTGGGAGGCTTGGCAAAAGCGCGATCTTGCCGGGGACGACCTCGTCCGCCTGATCCTCGACGGCACGGTCGTCCGGGTTTGCCCGGACAGCAAGGCGACCCGCCTCTCGGTGTTGGTGGCGCCGGGTGTTCGGCGTGACGGCCAGAAGGTGCTGCTCGCCTTGCGCAACAGGGGCGGCGAAAGCGCGGCCGCCTGGCGGGCCCTCCTGGACGACGTGGTGGCCGGTGGCCCGGCAGCGCCTGAGCTGGTCGTCGTCGATGGCGCGTCAGGCTTGGAAAAGGCGATTCGCCGCCCTGTGGAACGACGCGCCGGTCCAGCGCTGCACGGTGCATAAGCACCGCAACCGGCCGGCCCACGCGCCGAAGAAGCTCTACGACGAGGTCAGCGCTGATTACGCCGACATGATCTACGCCAACACGCCCCAGGAAGTGGAGGCCAAGCGCAAGGCGTTCCTGCGCAAATGGCGCCTCCGCTGCCGCCCGGTCGCCGACAGCCTGGAAGAAGCGGGCGAGAAACTCCTCGCCTTCCTGCGCTTCCCGAGCGGCCAATGGAAATCCATCCGCACTGCCAACGCCATCGAGCGGTTGCATGAGGAGTTTGAGCGGCGCATCAAGACCCAATGCATGCTGCCCTGCGCGCAGACCGCCTGCATGCTGTTCTGGGCGTTGCTGGCCCGCGGCCAGATCACGCTGCGCAAAGTCGACGGCTGGAACACCCTTCACGTTGCCCCGGCCGAGCACTTACTTGATCCGGCTGCTCGAACCGCTAACCTGACCACCGGAGATGACCGCCATCGGCAATTTCCACCAAGTTCACGACGCGACCCGACCCTGTCCGTCCCCCCACTGTCCGGGGACATGTCCCTTGATGTCCCTCTCTCCCCTTCGGGCTCGACAATCCAGACGCGTTGCTCCCAAATGCCGATAAATCCGGCACTTAGAAGCCGTTCACGGACCCGCTGCCAGGCTTTCTTGAGGGCTTCTTCATTGTCCCCCTCGACCAACCCGCCCTTCTGGCAATAGGCACGCCAGACCGAAAGGGGGACAACCTGCCGACCGGTAAGGAAATGGATATGGTCGGGCGGCCTCTCGCCCTTGTCGGCTAGGGCATTCTGCAACAACCGAAGGCAATCCCGGCTTGGCCGCCGACCCGGTTGCGTCGTTTCTGCGGTGCCCCGGCCGTCGCCTCAATGACGCAGCTCGTTATCGGCTCGCCATCCTCGTCCGTCCCGACCTCGATCATGGTCAACCGGCTCGCAGTCTTCTCACCCTCGGGGCCGTCTTTCATATATTCGACGATTGTTGTGATCTCGTCGCCGGCGTAGCGCCTCACTGCGATCTGTGCATCTGCAGCGCCTGTGAGTGACGTGTGGCCGCGTGGCCGATCACCGTTGATGCCGCAATGATGGACCACGAGCACGGCGCAACCGAAGGCCTCTCGCAATCTGTCGGTCGCTCGGACGTAGGCCGACATGTCCTCGTCCTTCGACTTGCTGCCGGCGAGCGACCGGTTGAGCGTGTCGATGACTATGACGGAACAATCTTCTGGTCCAAGCTCGGCTGAAATCTCGTGGATCAGGGCCTCAACGTCGGCCACGAGGTCAAGGCGGGTAGTTAAGAGGAAAAAAGGCGGATCATCTTCTTCCACAGGCTTTGCTTCGCGGAAGGCGATCACCCTGGCGACAAGCCCGCGCTCACCCTCGCACGCCACATAGACAACGGTTCCCTGGGTGACGCGGTGACCGCGGTAAGTCCAGCCGAGCGCGATGTGCATCGCTAGGTCGAACGTCCAGAAGCTCTTTCCGCACTTTGGCGGTCCCCATATAACGACGAGTTCTTCGCGGGGGATCAGCCCGTTCACGAGATAGACGGCGGCGGTCCGCAGTTTGATGTCTTTGAAGCGCACCAGGTCGAAGCGACGCACCCCCGGTGTGCCCCTGTACGCTTTGGAATTTCGTTGCTGCCGATCGACAGCGTGGTCCCCAATGCGGCGGAGCTCGCGGCCGGAATTCGTATCGCCTTTTTCGCGGACCCAATCGGCGGTCTCTGGATCAGCGCGGAGGGCAGCACCCATTTCCTCGAACATCTTGCCAGCGCGGCGCAGCGTGGCGCCTTTGCGGAAGGCAATCGCGGAGCGGGAATGGTCGGCGCCCCCTTTGTCACTGTCGGCCATACCCGACCGAGCAGGTGGGATGAGCTGCGCGAGCCGTTCGAGCGCCGCGCGGTCGACCATCGTCAGTTGTTCCGATGCCCGCGCCCACCACTGCCCAGTGACTGTGAAGTAGCGCCGCGCGAAATAGATCTCGACTGCGGGACCGTGGTCCCTGCCGTCCTCTCCGACGCTGCGCTTAAAGCCCCATTGTCCGGGCTCGCCTATGCCGGCGTTACCTAGGAACGGGCGGACATCCTCGCTTGCTACGTAGAAGATACTCCGAGGCCGTGCCCGGAGGGCGATACCTCGGCATAGCTGCGCACCGTGTCGAGGATTGACGCGGCCCATGCGGCGACCGTGCCACCCTCGTCAAGGCAACTGTCGAGGTCGATGCCGGCGAGGTAAGTGTCGTCTCCGAGATCACCGAGTTCGATTCCGATGCCGCCGCCCTGTCCGTTGACGATTTTAGCGGCCATTGTTTCGGCATCGGCACGGGTCCCCCAGGTGGCGGGATCATCGGCCTTCGCCCTGCCGCCGCTTGGCGCATAGGGCACCTTGGCGGATTTGCCCCCGCGTAGTTCGTTGCGCCACGCCACCCAGCGTGCGTCGTGAGCGAGGCCATCGAGGGGCATGCCGCGTCGTCCAGACGGCATTCGTCACAACCTAGCCGCCGCCACTGAGCGCGCGAGTTCGTCCGCGCGATGGCACCATTCCGGGCAAGTGCTGCTCGCAATGGGATTTAAACTCCAGCGAGATCGAACCGGCCCCATCCTTTGCAGGTTGGCGAGTCTGCGCCGCCATCCATGCGCTGAGCGCGGCTCGGTATGCGGCTCTTTGTTTACCGGCGCGGGGCAGCTTCTTGTGAGGACTAATATCAGCGTGAGGACTGTTACTCCGCTCGTTTTCGTCGGCGGTCGACGATATTTCGCAGATTGCAACGACGCTCCGCGTCGTTGAGGGGCGCCTTGCAGACACCGTTGGCGCGCGCGGTGCACCCGGTGGGTCAAATCCGCTCGGCCAAGCAAGACCCTGCCGCTCGAACCACCGGCGGCAAAAATTGTGCGGGAGCCAGCACCGGGAAAGGATCTCGGTCGTGATCAGCGGGTCATCCACACCGTAGAGGTCGAGCCAAGTCCGTAGCCCCTCCGGAGGCAATCGCAGACACTCTTCGGCTGGACCCGGGGTCGGGGTGGAGGTAGAGCACGAGCGATCGAGCGTCATTCCCAAATTCGCCCGCGAGCATGTCATCTCGGAGATCTCGTCCTCGCTCCAGCCCGTCGGCATGCCGGCCCACTCTGGCCAAGCCTTCGGCTGGATGATTTTGATAGCGTTTTCGCCGTCTTGTTTGCCGCGAGCCGTAATCCGCCCGGACCAAGCCCCTAAGGCCTTGCTCGCCGCCCGCAGGCCGGAGCCCGGCACGGGTACGTTCGGCGCCACGTTCGGCAAATCGGCGACTATCCTGGTCGCACAACGTGACCAGCTCCTCGTCGCGCCACATCGCCCAGACAACCGCCTGGTTCCATTTCCACGCCTCCGGCCAAAGCGCCAATACGTCCTGGCGCCGCATCCGCGTCGCAGCGTCGTTTTTGATCTCGTTGGGCGAGGTGGTAGACCAGAACTCGATAGGGACCTCTGGCCGTCTCTGAACGCCGGTAACCGACCCTCCTGGAACGCGTGGAGCACCGTTCGCGCCGGGTTGTCGTCTTTTCGGGCAGGGTTCGTGTAAAACGTTGCGGCCCGGAGATCGCATGGTTGAAGATCCGGCCGAACCGTTTTGGGTCGCGATCAATTAGCCATCCGAGAGCGTCCCGAACGTCCCAATACGGTTCTAAGAATCGCCAAGGCTGAGGCGTAGTCATGGGCCCCTCCGCTGAAGCTCGTAACATCTTCGCGGCGAAAGCCCGTCCAGTGCCGGGTGCAGCTTGGGCCATCCAATCGTCGAGGTGCTGCCTGAACACATGAACGCCCTCAATCGTGTAATTCACAAATCTGAGCGAGCTGTGCTCCCAATCGATTACCGCGTCCTCCCAGACGCGAACCTTTTCGAAGCTGGAGTTGTAAGGAACAAGGGAAGCTTGCCGAAACGCTCGATCCAGCGCGGCTTTTGCCTCTTCAATCGAGACGCCGCAGCGATCGGCGACACGGCAGGCCGCCTCGCACAGCAACAGCAACCTGGGCTCGGGTACGGGCATCAGCGCCTCCGCCGGGCGCCCGCAAGGGGTCACGGCGGAAGCCCGGTGCCGTGCCGGACTTGTCGAGTTGCAATCCCTATCCGCCGCGGGGCGAATTTACAGCGCTCCCGCGGCCGCGGCTATCGCTCTCCGTCTCGCCGGAGATCAGCCAGCCTGGAAACGCACGACATTGTTCGCCCGAATCCCGAGCACATGCGCGGCCCAAGTGTCGAGCGCCGCGGCACGCTCGCGGGTGAACTCGTGGCGCTGATAAACGGCTGCGACACCGAGAAGCTTCGCCGGCGCGTGCGCAAGGATCTTGTCGACGACGATCGAATCAAATCCCAGCCGCGCCAGGGTCGAGACCCCCGAACGCCTCAGATCATGAATACGCCACGGGACCAATGGCGTTGGTTTGCGTTCCGCTTTCTCGGCCGCATCGCCCCGCGCCTTCATGATGGCCGCATCAAGCGTCACCTTGGCTTTCGAGATTCCAGAAACCGGCGTCCTGCCAGTCGTGCTGAAGACGAAGTCACAGCCATCGATGCGCGGTATCGAGCGCAGGATTTCACGGGCGGCTTTCGACAGATGCACATCGTGCGGTCGGCCATTCTTCATCCTCGATCCAGGCACGGTCCACACGCTCAGATCGTCGGAAATCTCCGACCAGCGAATTCCGGAAACTTCCGCGCGCCGCTGCATCGTCAAAATCGTGAGCTTGAAGAACGGGCCAAACGGATATCCGAGAGTGTCTGCGGCGGACCACTCTTCTGCCAGTTCGCCGTCGCTCAGTACCCGCTCCCGAGCCTTGCTGGAGGTGATGATAGGCAATCCCAAGAATGGATTGTGCGGCACCTTTCCGCGCTTCTCGGCCCACTGGAACGCGGCGCGCGCATAAGCAAGGGTTCGCCCGGCCATCGCTACCCTGCCGGCTCTAACGAACTTGTCGAGTGCGTTCACCGCATCGGCCCGTGTTATCCGCGCCGCCGGCAGCTTGAGAAGGTCCGGGAAGGCATGCCGAATTGCGCGGATGGCTTCTGTGCGGTAACGCTCGCGACGGTGTACCAGATGCAAGGCGGCCCATTCTTCGACAAGCGCATCAAAGCTCAGCGCCATCTCGGCGCGTTCGCGCTCCGCAGCGCGCCTCACGCGCAAGCGCTCGGCCCGCGGGTTGATCCCTTTGGCCACATCGCCGAGACGAGCCCGCGTTGCTACTCGGGCTTGCTCGACCGTAATGCTTCCCCAAACCCCGATGGGCTCACGAATATTCCGCTTGGTCGCCGGATCTGTCCACTGGACGATGAAGGCGCGGGCTTTGGACGTCACCCGCACCCCGAGGCCGCGGCAATCGCTGTCGAAGACGAGGCGGTCTTTGCGGCCCGCCTCGAGCTTCAAACCGGCCAGATATCGATCGGATAATTTGGCCATCCTGGCGCCTTCGAGGTCGCCGACCTGAAGCGGACCTCGGGAAGGGGTCCGCTATGGGTCCGCCTGGCGATCTGTGGCGGGGATTAAATCAGAACGTCGGCCGGAAAGCCAATTAATACAGGCCCTATGGCAATATATGGCAGAGGTTGGCGCGGACCCACCGCTTACTTTTAATCAGTAGGTCTCGGGTTCGAATCCCGACGGGCTCACCATGACCGTGGAGCGGCGCGCGCTCCTGACAATCGCTGTCCGGCCGCATCGCGAACGCGGGCGTCCGGACCACCGGCAGCGCGACTGGGCCGCGCCGCCGGTGGTGGTCGCAGGCTTGACGAATGCGGTCCGCTTATTCGGCCGCGGCCTTTGCCGGCTCGACGAATCGCGACACCCACTTGTTGCGGCGCCTCAAGCCGTCGCGGTACATCGCTTCGAACTCGGCGGGGAGGAAGGAATTGGTCGAGGCTCGCGTCATCAGCGCGTCGCCCCAGGCTTTGAGCCGCGGGTAATTCTCGATATGGCCGAGCTTCCTGACCCGGTCGAGGAAGAAATAACGCTGCAGAAACGGCGCGTAGGCGGCGTCGACCAGCGAGTAGTCCGGGCCGTTGAAAAACGGGCCGCCACCCTGCTTTTCGAGCGCCTTTTCGAGCCGCTCGAACGGCACCGGGATGCCGGACGCCGCCTTGTTGTACTCCTCCTCGGTGTCGGCGTAGGCGGTCGCGGTCACAATGCCGGCGAAGGTCGGCACGTAGTCGGTCCAGGCGCGGTTCAGCGCGCGCTCGATCGGGTCCTGGGGATGCAGCCGCGGCGAGATGGTTTCGTCCAGATACTCGTTGATGGCATTGGACTCGAACAAGGACACCCGGTCGTCGATGCGCAGCACCGGCACCTTCTTGTGCGGCGAGATCGCGAGAAACCAGTCGGGCCGATTGTTGGGCTCGATATGGCGCAGCTCGAACTCGGTGTTCTTTTCCCGCAACACGATTGCCGAGCGCTGCACCCAAGGGCAGGTCTTGAAGCTGACCAGCATGTATTTTGTCACGGCGGCCTCCGATCGTTTTATGGGATCGCGCGATCATCGCATGCCGCGGGTGCTGGATTAAGCACAAAATTCATGCTGTCCGCGATCGGCGTAATTCGCCAATCCATATGAAGCGCGATCGCCGCCGCCTTCCGCAGACAAACCGTCTTCGGCTCGGACCCTCCTCATCCGATCACAAGATCGGCATCCGATCGTGGGGTCGGCCCGAACCGAGGCGGTTCGCCGGGCGAATTACTTGATCTTGGCCTCTTTGAAGACGACGTGCTTGCGCGCCACCGGATCGAACTTTTTCAGCTCGAGCTTTGCAGTCTTTGCCCGCGGGTTCTTTTTTGTCACATAGTAAAAGCCCGTATCGGCGCTGCTGACGAGCTTGATCAGGACGGTGCTGGTCTTGGCCACGCTGGAGATCTCCCGCTTCAGGGATTGCCTAGGCCGGAAGATAGCGATCCGTCGGCACCTGTCAAGATCGGCCCGGCGGAAGCCGGCGCGGTCCCGACCGGCTTCTCCGCCAGGCTCGGGTCCGGGAGGATCACATGGACCGCCTGACCGTAGCGCACGGGGTCGGTCAGCAGGCGCTCCGCTACCGCAACATCGATCGCGCGCTCGCTGTCGCGTGCCGGGCAGGAGCCGCGCAGCCGCAGCCAGCCGCGCTCGTCGAGCGAGGCGCGCGGATGCCCGGTCAACGGCGAGACCGCCGACAATTCGCTCGCGCGCTGCAACGCAATCTGCAGCGACCGGCCGTCATCCTCGAGATCGCTGGTGCATACGGTCGGGACCACGCCGTGCTCGTTCAGCAAATAGCCGGAGGGCGCGACCAGCTGAGCCCAAGTCAAGGTCAGCTCGCCATTGTTGGGAAGGCGCAGGACGGTTTGCACCGTTCCCTTGCCATAGGAGGCGCTGCCGATCACGACGGCGCGTCCGGCATCCTGCAGCGCCGCCGCGACGATCTCGGAGGCCGAGGCGGACCCGCCGTTGACCAGAACCGCGATCGGAATCTGCGGTGCGATGCTGTCGCCCGACGCCTCGAAGTACTGGCGGCTGGCCGGGTTGCGGCCCACCGCCGCCACGATCGGGCCCTTGGCCAGGAACACGTCGGCGAGGCTCACCGCCTGATCGAGCAGCCCCCCGGGATCGCCGCGCAAATCGAGCACGATCCCGTGAAGCCGCGGGCCCATCTCGCGGATCGCCGTGGCGAGATCCTCGACCAGCTGTTGGGTGGTGTTCTGGTTGAAGCCCGAGACGTGAAAGACGACGACGCCGTCCTCGCGGGAAAAGATCACCGTCGGCAGGATGATCAAGCTGCGCTGCAGCCGGTAGCTGTGGGGCAGGCCGAGTCCGGGGCGATCGACGCCGATCGCGACCGTGCTCGAAACCGGCCCGCGAAGCTCGCGTATCACGTCCTTCTGCGACTGACCGGCGGTCGGCCTGCCGTCGACCGATAGGACTTATCGCCCGGTCGAATTCCTGCCAGATCCGCTGGGCTGCCGGGAGCGAGCTTGGCAATCCGGAACGGGTCGGGGGATGTTTCGAAGGTGATGCCGATCCCGCCGAAACCGTCGCGCGCGGCGCGCTGGTCACGGGCGGCCTGCGGTGTCGCGTAGCGCGAGAAACGGTCGAGCGCACTGGTGATGCCGTCGAACAGGCTCTTGTCGATCCGATCTTCCGGCGCCTCGGCCAGAGTTGGCGACGCGGTCTTCGCATCGGCGACCAGCCGCCCTACCCAAGCGCCCCAGACATGCGGGTCGTCAGCGGCCGGGCTCGGGTAGAACGCCACTTCGCGCTGGCCATGGCGAAGCACGATCTCGGTCTGGTTTTCCGGCCCGGGTGTTTCGGAGATCGATAATTTGGGATCGAGCTCGGCCAGGCGTGCGGCGCCGGCGAGAGCAAGCCTGCGGCTCGACACCGGCACGATGTAAAGATCGGCGATCTCGTCGAGGCCTCGCGCGAACAGCCGCCCGGTGGGATCGGTCGGCAACGGCTGACGCTCCGTGCAGGCGGCGAGAAGGACGACAAGGGCGAGAAGGCTTGCCGGCACGAGTACAGCGGTGGGACGCAACGAGATCGGCATCGAGCAGACCCCTGAAATCCGCGCAGCGACCGCCCGACGAGCCGCCAGCCTCGGGCGAAACCCCCTCCGCCGCGTTGCGAATGGTAAATCGGCGTCGGCCCGCGATCAACCGTGCCGCCCGAAGCGGCCGCGACGGGCGGCCGTCGCTTCGCCTTCGAGCCGAAACAACAGCCGACCCCCAATCGGATCGGCCTCGACGAGCCGAACCGAGATCTCGTCGCCAAGTCGAAAAACCCGGCCATGACGCCGCCCGACCAGGCGCAGCCCCCGGTCGTGCCGGTCGTAGTAATCGCCGGGCAGGGTCGAGACCGGAACAAGCCCGGTGGCGCCGCTCTCCGCTAACGTGACGAACAGCCCGAACTCGGCGACGCCGCTGATGCGCGCGGCAAAGACGCCGCCGATCGAGCCGGCGACCAAGGTGGTGCGATAGCGTTCGATCGCGGCGCGCTCGGCGGCGGCGGCGCGGCGTTCGGTGGCGGAGATGTGCTCGCCGAGGGTTGCCATCGTGTCGTGGTCGATTTCGGAGGGCAGCCCGCCGGCGCCGAAATCGTTTCCGGCGCGGTTGGCCCCGGCGATCAGCGCGCGATGCACGAGAAGGTCGGCGTAGCGGCGGATCGGCGAGGTGAAATGCGCGTAGCGCCGCAACCCCAGCCCGAAGTGACCGATGTTGCTCGGGCTGTAGGCGGCCTGCGCCTGGCAGCGCAGCACGAGGTCGTTGACGAGCGGGGCCACCGCGGTCGCCTCGGCCCGGCGCAGCAGCCGGTTGAACAGCTCGGGCTTCGGCGCCTGGCCCTTGGCGAAGGCGAGCCCGGGAACCCCGAGCTCGTCGAGGAAACTGCCCAACGCCGCGACCTTTTCCGGGTCGGGCGCGTCGTGGACGCGGTACATGCAGGGCTGGTGCCGGGCTTCGAGCTCCTCGGCCGCTGCGACATTGGCGAGGATCATGAACTCCTCGATCAGCCGGTGGCTGGCGAGTTGCGGGGCCGGAACGACCGCAACGGGCCGCCGTTCGGGGTCGAGCACGACCCGGTCCTCGCGGATGTCGAGCTCGAGCGCGCCACGCGCGGCGCGCGCCCGAGCGAGCGCATCGAAAGCGCCGTAGAGCGCCGCCACCGCTTGCGGCGGCACCGCCGAGGGCAGCTCGCCGTGCCCGTCGCGCGCCGCCTGGATTTCTTCATAGGTCAGACGCGCGGCCGAACGCATAAGCGCGCGCGCGAAGCGGTGGCGGCGCTTATGCCCGGCGGCGTCGATCCACAGCTCGACCGCGAGACAGGCGCGATCGACCCCCGGCTTCAACGAGCACAGCTCGTTCGACAACGCCTCGGGCAGCATCGGCACGACGCGGTCCGGGAAGTAGACCGAGTTGCCGCGCCGTTCGGCCTCGCGGTCGAGCGCGCTGCCGGGGCGCACATACCAGGCGACGTCGGCGATGGCGACCAGGAGATGCCAGCCATCGGCATTGGCCGAGTCGGGGTCGGGCTCGGCCCACACCGCGTCGTCGAAGTCGCGGGCGTCGCTGCCGTCGATCGTGACCAGCGGGATCGCGCGCAGATCGGCGCGCGCGGCCGGGCCTGTCGGCAGCGCCGCCGCGGCCTCGGCGATCGCGGCCGCGGGAAATTCGGTCGGGATATCGAACGACGCGATTGCCAACAGGCTGATCACCCCGGGGTCCGAAGACGGGCCGAGCCGCTCGGCGATGCGCGCCCGCGGCAACCCGAACCGGGCGGCCGGCAGCTCCTCGGCGACGACCAATTCGCCATCGCCGGCACCGCCCGCGTCGCGCTCTGCGACCCGATATTCGGTCTTGTTGCGGCGATCGGCCGGCACCACCCGGCCGCCTTCGCGGTCGCGATGGAACACCCCGACAACCCGGTTAGCGGCCGGATCGAGCCGGCGGATGACCCGAGCCTCGATCTCGCCGCTTTCGAGCGTGACCAGCCGCGCCGCCGCTCGGCCGCCGAGCGGGACCGCCTCGCCGCTTTCCTTGGCGAGCCGCAGCACCGGCGCCGGATCGGGGCCCGGCCAGGCGACCGGGCGGGCGAGCGGGACGCCATCATCATCGCTGCCGAACCGCTCGACGACGGCAACCTCGGGTATGGCCGGTCCGCCGACCAGACGCCGATTGGCGGCGCGGGCCACCGCACCCGACCGCTCGATCTGGCGCAGCATGTCGCGCAGCGCCGGCCGTTCGGCGGGCGGGACGCCAAACGCGCGGGCAATCTCGCGCTTGCCGACGGCAGACGGGCTCGCGCGGATAAAGGCGACCACCTCGCTTTCCGGCGGCAAGACGCCGAAGTTAGGGCGCCGCCTTGCCTTTGAAGCCGCCGACGGGGAGCGCGCCATCTAGCCCGGCGGCGCGCGCGGGCGCGGCTTTTTTGCCGATGGGGCGGTCGCGGCCTTGTTTGCTGCGGCGGCAGCTCGGCCCGATGCAGCTTTCCGTTTCGTGGCGGCCGCGGGCTTTGCCCCAGCGGCCGGCTTTGCCCTCACCGTCGGCTTTGCCCCAGCGGCCGGCTTTGCCCTCACCGTCGGCTTTGCCCCAGCGGCCGGCTTTGCCCTCACCGTCGGCTTTGCCCCAGCGGCCGGCTTTGCCCTCACCGTCGGCTTTACCCCAGCAACCGTCTTCGTCCGACCCGCCGGCTTTGCCATCGGTCGTCCCGGCACCTTCGAGCCAGGCCTAGCGGTCTTGCGTTGCCGGCGCGGGCTCGCCTCGCGGCGCGCGGCGAGCAGCGGGATCGCCTCTTCGAGCGAGAAAGCCTCAGGATCTGCGGTCTTCGGCAACGAGGCGAAGACGCCGTCATGGCTGACATACGGGCCGTAGCGCCCTTGATAGAGCGCCACGGCGCCGCCATCGGGATGCGGCCCGAGCGAGCGCAACGGTTGCGGCGCGCTGCGCCGCCGCTCCGCCGCCGGCTCGGCCAGCAGGACGACGGCGCGGTTGACGCCGATGGTCAGCACATCGTCGTCGGCGGCAAGCGATTTGAAGCTCGCACCGTGCTTGATGTAGGGGCCGAAGCGGCCGATCCCGGCGATGATCGTGTCGCCGGTTTCGGGATGACGCCCGAGCTCGCGCGGCAACGCCAACAGCCGCAGCGCCGTCGCGAGATCGACATCGGCCGGCTTCAGCGAGCGCGGCAGCGCCACCCGCTTGGGCTTGGCATCGCCGTTGGCCGAGCCGAGCTGGATGTAGTGGCCGAACGGGCCTTTCTTGATCGTCACCTCCAACCCGCTCGACGGGTCGGTCCCGAGCGTCGTGTCGGCAGGATCGTCCGCCGCGTCGCCCTCGACCGCGAGCGGGCGGGTGTACCGGCAGCTCGGGTAGTTGGAGCAGCCGATGAACGCGCCGAACTTGCCGAGCTTGAGGCTGAGCCGGCCGGCGCCGCAGACCGGGCAGACGCGCGGATCGCGCCCGGAGCCGTCATCGGGGAAGAAGTGCCGTCCGAGCCCCTCGTCGAGCGCCGTCAGCACCTGGCTGATCGTCAACTCCCTGGTGCCGTCGACGGCCGTCGAAAAATCCCGCCAGAAGTTGCGCAGCAGCTCCTTCCAGTCGATGCGTCCGCCGGACACCTCGTCGAGCTGATTTTCGAGATCGGCGGTGAAGTTGTATTCGACGTAGCGCTCGAAAAAGCTCTCCAGAAATGCCGTGACGAGCCGCCCGCGGTCCTCGGGGAAAAAGCGCCGCTTGTCGAGCCGGACATAGGTGCGGTCCTGCAGAACCTGCAGGATCGAGGCATAGGTCGAGGGGCGACCGATGCCGAGCTCTTCGAGCTTTTTGACCAAGCTCGCCTCGGTGTAGCGCGGGGGCGGCTGGGTGAAATGCTGGCTCGGCGCGATTGCGCCGCGGGCGAGGCGCTCGCTTTCGCGCATCTGCGGCAGCCGGCGGTCCTCGCCCTCTTCCTCGGCGGTGTCGTCGCGGTCTTCCTGGTAGAGCGCCAGAAACCCGTCGAACAGCACGACCGAGCCGGTGGCGCGCAGCCGCAGCCGTCCGGAGGGATCGGCAATGTCGACGGTGACCTGCTCTAGCAAGGCCGAGGCCATCTGGCTCGCCAGGGTGCGTTTCCAGACCAGCTCGTAGAGCCGGCGCTGATCGCGGTCGAGATAGGCGGTGAGATCTGCGGGCTTGCGCGCCAGATCGGTCGGGCGGATCGCCTCGTGCGCCTCCTGCGCGTTCTTGGCCTGGCTGCGGTAGACCCGCGGCGCGTCGGGGACATACTTCGCTCCGAATTCGCGGCCGATCAGTTGGCGCGCGGCGGCGATCGCCTCGCCCGAGATCGCGACGCCGTCGGTCCGCATATAAGTAATGAGCCCGACCGTCTCGCCGCTCAGATCGATGCCTTCATAGAGGCGCTGGGCGATCTGCATCGTCCGGCTGGCGGAGAGCCCGAGCTTGCGCGAAGCCTCCTGCTGCAGGGTCGAGGTGGTAAACGGCGGGAACGGGTTGCGGCGGACCTGCCGGCTTTCGATTTCGGCGACTGCGAAACCAGGGGCACGCAGGATCGCATCGGCGGCGGCTCGCGCTTTCTCCTCGGTGTCGAGGTCGAAGCGTTCGAGCCGCTTGCCGTCGAAATGGGTCAGCCGTGCCGTAAAGCTCTGCCCGGCCTCGGTCGTGAAGGTGACCTCGACCGTCCAGTATTCGCGCGACTTGAACGCCTCGATCTCGGCTTCGCGCTCGCAAACGAGGCGCAGCGCCACCGATTGGACGCGGCCAGCCGAGCGGCTGCCCGGCAATTTGCGCCACAGCACCGGCGACAACGTAAAGCCGACCAGATAATCGAGCGCCCGGCGCGCCAGATAGGCGTCGACCAGCTCGCGGTCGATCTCGCGCGGGCGGCGGAACGCTTCGATAACCGCGTTCTTGGTCACCTCGTTGAAGACCACCCGCTTGACATCGAGGCCCTTCAATGCCCGCCGCGATCTCAGCACCTCCTGGACGTGCCACGAGATCGCCTCGCCCTCGCGGTCGGGGTCGGTGGCGAGGAACAGCCCGTCCGCGCCGCGCACCGCCTGAAGGATCGCCTTCATATGCTTTTCGGATTTGCCGTCGACCTCCCACGACATCGCGAAATCCGCATCGGGCAGGACCGAGCCGTCCTTGGCCGGAAGGTCGCGGACATGGCCGTAGCTGGCGACCACCGTGTAGTCGCTGCCGAGATACTTGTTGATGGTTTTCGCCTTAGCCGGCGATTCGACGACGACGACTTTCATGAGCCTGTTCTTATCATTCCCCCAACGGCAGCAGTACTTGACAGCGTCAACATCACTTTACTCCCCATGACCGGGCTCGTCCCGCGGGCCTTCAGCCCACGGAGTTGGTCCGTGGACATCGACCCCTTCCTTCGGCTCGGCCATGACGGTGTCCAAGGCGTGGATGCCCGGAATAAATCCGGGCAAGGGGTCCTTCAAATTGCGCCAGCACGCTCGACAGCTATTCTCGTGTAGTGGCCATTTCCGAACCCGGCACCCTTGGGTCAAGCATGGCAATGACGGCCTTAGAAGTGGTCAAGGCGACACTCAGCGCAAGGAGACGAGATTGCCGGGATGACGTTCGACTCGGCCGGCCAGCTCCAGCTCGAGGAGGAGAGTGGCGACCGCGGATGCCGTCAATTGGCACTGGCGCACCAGTTCGTCAACCGCGACCGGCGTCGGTCCCAGTCTTTCGAGGACCATGTCGAGCGCATCCTCGTCGGCGGCCGGTTCCCCGGCCCCGCCCGAGGGCCAGCTCGACGGCCAGCTCTCTTCGGCCAGGATCGGCAGCGGCGATAACGGGCGCGGCGGCTGCGCGCCCTGCACCAGCGGCCCGAGCTGCGACAGCACATCCTCGGCGGTCTCGGTCAAGGTGGCACCGCGGCGCAGCAGGTCATTGGCGCCGCGGCAGCGCGGATCGAGCGGCGAGCCCGGCACGGCGAAGACCTCGCGGCCCTGTTCGAGTGCATAGCGCGCGGTGATCAGGGAGCCCGAGCGCGCCGCCGCCTCGACGACGAGGACGCCCAGCGCCATCCCGGAAATGATCCGGTTGCGGCGCGGGAAATGACGCGCCTGCGGCTCGCTGCCGAGCGGCAGCTCGGCGACGATCGCGCCCTGCCGGCGCAAGGCGTCGTGGAGCCCGCGATTCTCCTCGGGATAGACGATATCGGCGCCGCCGGCGACGACCCCGACCGTGCCGGTCTCAAGCGCGCCCAGATGGGCGGCGGCGTCGATCCCGCGCGCGAGCCCGGAGACGATGATGAGCCCGCCGCGGCCGAGCCCGGCGGCGAGCTCGCGGGCGAAACGCCGACCGTTGGCCGAGGCGTTGCGCGCGCCGACCACCGCAATCATCGGCTGGTCGAGCAGTTCGGGCCGCCCGAGCACGGTCAGGATCGGCGGCGCGTCCTCGATCGCGGCGAGGGCGGTCGGATAGGCGGGCTCGCCCCAGCAGACGAGCCGGGCGCCGAGGCGATGGAGGGCGGCAAGCTCGGCTTCGGCCGCGGCCCGCGTCACCGCGGTCACGGTCCTGGCGCGCTCGCTGCGCCGGGCGAGGCGAGGCAATGCCTGGAGCGCCGCGCGGGCCGAGCCGAACCGCCGCAGCATCGCGTAAAAGCTGATCGGGCCGACCGATTCGGTGCGGCTGAGGCGCAGCCAGTCGAGCCGCTCCTCAGGGTCGAGCTCGCGCGCGGCCAGGGCGCCCTCAGCTTTTTTTGAAAGAGATCCGGCTTTCCCTGCCCGCGATCAGGCGCCGGATATTGGTGTGGTGCCGCAGGATCAGCAGCAGCGCGATGACCGCGATCAGCACGGCCGTCGATCGCTCGGCGAGGAATGGTGCCACGCCGGCGCTGGCGACCGCGGCGATCAGCGCCGCAAGCGAGGAATAGCGGGAGTAGCAAGCGACGGCGAGCCAGATCAGCGCGGCGACGAGCGCCACCGGCCAGGCGAGCGCGATCAGCACGCCGAGCGCTGTAGCGACACCTTTGCCGCCGCGAAAACCGAGCCAGACCGGAAACATATGGCCGAGGATCACGCACAGCCCGGCAGCCAGCGCTGCCTGCGGGCTCCAGCCTTGGGCGATGGCCACCGCGACCGCTCCCTTGCCCACGTCAAACAGCAGGGTCAGCGCCGCGAGGCCCTTGCTGCCGGTGCGCAACACGTTGGTCGCGCCGATACTGCCCGAGCCGATCCGGCGAATGTCGCCATGCCCGGCGAGCCGGCTCAACATCAGTCCGAACGGGACCGAGCCCAGCAGGTAGCCGATGATGATGGCGAGAACGAGGCCGGTCATCGTGGCGCGGTGCGTTGAATTCCTCTACCCCCGGCCGGGGGAGAGGGCAGGGTGAGGGGGGCTGCTCCAGAACCCGCGTCCGGCACCCCCCTCACCCGCCTCGCTGCGTTCGGCCCCCTCTCCCGCAATGCGGGAGAGGGGGGATCCGGCCGGTACGGACGGGTGGGTGAGGGCGGTTCCGCGCAGGCGCTCATGCCGGGCTCAGCCCTCGCGGCGAAAGATGGTGCGGCCGTCGACGATCGTGCGCCGCACGCGGCCACGGACCGGGCGGCCGTCGAACGGCGCGTTCTTCGATTTCGAGCGGAACTCGTCGGTGCAGATTCGCCACGGCCCATCCAGATCGAACAGCACCAGATCGGCGGGCGCCCCCGGTGTCAGCCGCCCGACCGGTAGGCGCAGGATGCGGGCGGGGTTCCAGGTCAGCCGCGCGATCACATCGAGCAGGCCGAGATCGCGGTTGTGATAGAGCTCGAGCGACAATGGCAGCAAGGTTTCGAGCCCGACGATCCCGTAGGCCGCCGAGCTGAACGGCAGACGCTTCGAATCCTGGTCCCACGGCGCGTGGTCGCTGACGATCGCGTCGATCGTGCCGTCGCGCAGCCCCGCGATCACCGCATGCCGGTCCGCTTCGCTGCGCAACGGCGGCGACAGCTTGGCAAAGGTCCGGTAGTCGCCGATCGCGGTCTCGTTCAATGCGAAATAAGGGGGTGCCGTGTCGCAGGTTACCGGCAGCCCCTGCGCCTTCGCGCGCCGGATCGCCTCGACCCCGGCGGCGGTCGACAGATGGGCGGCGTGATAGCGCGCGCCGGTCAATTCGACGAGCCGCAGATCGCGCTCGATCATGATGATCTCGGCCGCCGGGGTGATCGCCGACAGGCCGAGCCGGGTGGCGATCTCGCCCTCGTTGACCTCGCCCGCCCCGGCGAGGCTCGGCTCCTCCGGGTGCTGCAGCACCAAGAGGTCGAAGCTGCGGGCATAGGCGAGCACCCGGCGCATGACCAGCGCGTCGGCGACGGCCTTGACCCCGTCGGTGAAGCCGAGCGCGCCATTGGCCGCGAGCAGGCCCATCTCGGTCAGCCGACGCCCGCTCAGCCCCTTGGTCGCCGCAGCGTAGGTGTGGATCTTGGCGAGCTTGACCTCGCGCGCCCGGCGGGCCAGGAACTCGACGACCGAGACATCGTCGACCGGCGGATCGGTGTTGGGCAGCGCGACCATTGTCGTCACCCCGCCGGCCGCGGCGGCCTGCCCGCCACTCTCGATCGATTCCATGTGCTCGGCGCCGGGCTCGCGCAGTTGAACGCGCATGTCGACGAGACCAGGCGCCAAGCACAGCCCCTCAGCCGCCACTATTTCGGCATGCAGCGCCGAAAGCCTCCCGCCGGCGGCGGCGATCCGACCGCTCTCGACCAGCAGGTCGCCGGCTGCATCGAGCCCGCTTGCCGGATCGAGCAGCCGGGCGCCGCGGATCAGCAGGCGGGGTGCGCCCGCCGAGGCAGCACCCCGGTCGCTCACGGCAGCGGCGGCCCGTTGCCGAAATCGCGGGTCAGGATCTCGAGGCAGGCCATGCGCACGGCGACACCCATCTCGACCTGATGGCGAATCAGGCTGCGGTCGATGTCGTCGGCGATCTCGCTGCCGATCTCGACGCCGCGGTTCATCGGGCCCGGATGCATGATCAAGGCGTCGGGCTTGGCCGCGCGCAATTTGTCGTAGTCGAGCCCGAAGAAGTGGAAGTATTCGCGGGTCGACGGCACGAACGAGCCATGCATGCGCTCGCTCTGCAGCCGCAGCATCATCACGATGTCGACATCGGCGAGCCCGGCGGCCATGTCATGAAACACCTCGACGCCGAGCCGCTCGATCGCGGCCGGCAGCAGGGTGCGCGGCGCCACCACCCGGACCCTGGCACCCATTGTGTTCAGCAGCGCGATGTTCGAGCGCGCCACCCGGCTGTGCAATATGTCGCCGCAGATTGCCACGGTCAGGTCGCCGAGCCGGCCCTTGCGCCGGCGGATCGTCAATGCGTCGAGCAGAGCCTGGGTCGGGTGCTCGTGGCTGCCGTCGCCGGCGTTGATGACGGCGCAATCGACCTTTTCGGATAGCAGCTGCACCGCGCCCGATTCGGGATGGCGCACGACCAGCACGTCGGGATGCATCGCGTTCAAGGTCATCGCCGTGTCGATCAAGGTCTCGCCCTTGACCATCGAGCTGACCGTTACGGCCATGTTGATCACGTCGCCGCCGAGGCGCTTGCCGGCGACCTCGAACGAGGTCCGGGTGCGGGTCGAGTTCTCGAAAAAACAGTTGATTATCGTACGACCGCGCAGCAGCGTGCGCTTTTTTTCGGCCTGTCGGTTGAGCTCGACATAGCCGTCGGCGAGATCGAGAAACCGGTCGATCTCCGCCGGCGACAGGCCCTCGATGCCGAGGAGATGGCGGTGCCGGAACGCGGTGTCGCAAACGGCTCCCTGCATGAGCCCGGCACTATAAGGAGAAGTCCGCCGGGCGGCAAGGCTCGGCCGAAAATCACCGAACCTGCGACTTGCGGCCAGGGAGCCCAGTACCACGTATATCCCACAGGATCTCGCGAGACCGATCATGGCGCGCTCGACCGTTTTTACCACCGATCGCAGTCAGGCCGTGCGCCTGCCGAAACCGGTTGCGTTTCCCGCAGGCGTGCGCGAAGTCGAGATCATCAAGCTTGGTCGCGCCCGCCTGCTCACGCCGGTAGGCCGGCGGTGGGACGACTTCTTTCTGAACGGGCCGACGGTCTCCGAGGACTTCATGAGCGAGCGCGCCCAGCCCCCGACAGAGGAGCGCGAGCCTCTCTGATGCTGCATTATATGCTTGATACGAACATTTGTATTTATGTGATCAAGAATCGGCCAGCTGAGTTACGGGAAACTTCGATCAGCTTGCGGAACACTTGTGCATATCCGCCATTACGCTTGGAGAACTGCACTACGGTGCCGAGAAATCCGGCCGCCGCGCCCACAATCGCCAAGCTGTCGACTAGTTTGCCGCACGGCTGGAAATACTGCCGTTTTCCAGCAACGCCGCAATCCATTACGGGCAAGTGCGAGCCGAACTGGAACGTATCCGGCGGCCGTCCGGCCCGTATGACATGCTGATCGGAGCACACGCCCGCAGCGAAGGCCTGATCGTCGTGACCAACAATATTCGCGAGTTCGAGCGAAGGCCGGGTCTGCGGATCGAAAACTGGGTATAGGTCCGAGAGCCGGTGAGCGCCAACCCGATCTCCCTCGCGATCATCGTCGTGCTCGCCGGCCTCGGCGCGCTCGCGATTTCGGTCGGGCGAATCGTGCCCGGAGCGGTGCTGATCGCCTTGGCGGTGATCGTGTTCGCCGCGCTCAAGATGGCGCAGCAATGGCAGCAGGCAGTGGTGTTGCGGGCCGGCAAGTTCCTCGCGGTCAGGGGGCCCGGCCTGTTTTGGATCATCCCCATTCTCGACAACGTCGCCGCAATCATCGACACGCGCCTGCGCACGACCCAGTTTATCGCCGAGCGGACCTTAACCAAGGACACGGTTCCGGTCGATGTCGACGCGATCATCTTCTGGACCGTGACCGACGCGAAGCGCTCCGCGCTCGAAGTCGTCAACTATGGCGAAGCGATCGCCTGGGCGGCGCAAACCTCGCTGCGCGAGATGATCGGCGCCGCCGATCTCGCCATGCTGCTGTCGAACCGCAAGGCGATGGACCAGGAGCTGCGCAATACGATCCATGCCAAGGCAGCCGATTGGGGGATCGACGTCAGATCGGTCGAGATCCGCGATGTCAAGATCCCGGTTGCCCTGCAGGACGCGATGAGCCGGCAGGCCCAGGCCGAGCGCGAGCGCCAGGCTCGCGTCATTCTCGGCACGGCCGAGGCGGAGATCGCGCACAGTTTTGTCGAAGCGGCGCGGACCTACGCCGAGAACCCGGTCGCGCTCCATCTGCGCGGCATGAACATGCTTTACGAAAGCGTCAAGGAGCGCGGCAGCACGATCATCGTGCCGAGCAGCGCCGTCGACAGCATGAACCTCGGCGGCATCGCCGGCCTCGCCGCGCTGGCCAAAGCTGCGCCCGGCGCCCCGGATCAAACACCCGAAGCTCCCGCCGGTCCGTGGTCGCCGACCCTTCCCCCGACATCCTGACGATCTCTCAGGCCGCTCCGGCCGAGAAAATCGAGAAAACCCTGCAGGATATAGGCGGCGGCGACCCGGTCGACGATCTCGGCGCGGCGCTTTCGGGTCAGGTCGGCGGCGATCATCTCGCGGGTGACGGCGGCGGTGGAAAGCCGCTCGTCCCACAATGCCACCGGCAGATCGCGCAGAGCCACGAGGTTGCGGGCGAACTGGCGCACCGACTGGGTGCGCGGCCCGTCGCCGCCGCCCAAGGTCAGCGGCAGGCCGATCACGAGCCCGCCGACGCCATGGCTGTCGACCAGCGCGAAGAGCCGCGCCATGTCCTCGCGAAAGCGCCGCCGCCGGATGGTTTCGAGCGGGGTGGCGATGATCCGGCGCGTGTCCGACAGGGCGAGGCCGATCGTCTTGGTGCCGACATCGAGGCCGATCAGCCGGGCGCCGGCCGGCACGGCCTCCCGCAGCGCTGCTGGCTCGGCTAGAATCATGGGCGAGGATACCTTATTTTACGGGTGCTGGGCGCGGGCTTCCGGAGGCGATCAAAACATGGCGTTGGACAAGGCCGCCGTGGCGCATATCGCCGCCCTGGCGCGGATCAGGCTTTCCGAAGCCGAGCTCGAGCCGCTCGCCGGTGAGCTGTCGCAAATTCTGACCTGGGTGGAGCAGTTGAACGAGGTCGACACGACGGGCGTGGCGCCGATGGCGAGCGTCGCGGCGATGACCCTGCCGATGCGCGAGGACCAGGTGACCGACGGCGATTGCCGCGAGGCGATCCTCGGCAACGCTCCGCGCACGGTGTCTAGTGGGACTAGCAGGGGCTTTTTCGTCGTGCCCAAGGTGGTCGAGTGAGTCCATCCTTGACCGCGCTGACCCTCGCCGAGGCGCGCGACGGGCTCGCTCGCAAGGCATTCACCGCGCGCGAATTGACCGAAAGCCATATCGCCGCGGTCGAGGCAGCCCGGGCGCTGAACGCCTTCATCACCGAGACGCCGGAGCAGGCATTGGTCATGGCCGAGGCCGCCGACCAGCGCCTGGCGCGCGGCGCGGCGCGGCCGCTCGACGGCATTCCGATCGCGGTCAAGGATCTCTATTGCACCAAGGGCGTGCTGACGACCGCGGGTTCGCACATCCTCGACGGGTTTCGCCCGCCCTATGAGTCGACCGTGACCGAGAAGCTGTGGCAGGCCGGGGCGGTCATGCTCGGCAAGACCAATCTCGACGAGTTCGCGATGGGCTCGTCGAATACGACCAGCTTTTACGGCCCGGTCGAGAACCCGTGGCGGCGGCGGTTTGAGCGCCATTTGGGAGACAACCGGCCGCTGGTGCCGGGCGGGTCGTCGGGCGGCTCGGCGGCGGCGGTCGCGGCGTGCGCGGCATTGGCCGCGATCGGCACCGATACCGGCGGCTCGATCCGCCAGCCGGCGAGCTTTTGCGGCATCGTCGGGCTGAAGCCGACCTATGGCCGCTGCTCGCGCTGGGGGGTGGTCGCCTACGCCTCCTCGCTCGACCACCCGGGGCCGATGACCCGCACGGTGCGCGACGCTGCGATCATGCTGCGCTGCGATGGCCGGGCACGACCCGCGCGATTCGACCTCGGCGCCGTTGCCGGTGCCGGATTACGAAGCGGCATTGACCGGCGATATCCGCGGTCTGCGCATCGGCGTCCCGCGCGAATATCGCGCCGACGACATGCCGGGCGAGATCGAGGCATTGTGGCAGCAGGGCGTCGAGTGGCTGCGCGCGGCTGGGGCCGAACCCGTCGAGATCAGCCTGCCGCACACAAAATACGCATTGCCGACCTATTACATCATCGCGCCCGCAGAAGCCTCGTCGAACCTCGCGCGCTATGACGGGGTGCGTTTCGGGCTGCGCGTCAATGGCGGCAGCCTCGACGAGATGTACGAATTGACCCGTGCCGCCGGGTTTGGCGCCGAGGTCCGCCGCCGCGTGCTGATCGGCACATATGTACTGTCAGCTGGGTATTACGACGCCTATTACCTTAAGGCGCAGCGGGTGCGGGCCCTGATCGCCGCCGACTTTGCGAATGCGTTAGAGCGGGTCGACTGCATCCTGGCACCCACCGCGCCCTCGGCCGCGTTTGCCATCGGTGAAAAGAGCGACGACCCGATAGAGATGTATTTGAACGACGTGTTCACAGTGCCAGCAAACCTCGCTGGATTGCCAGCGATCGCGGTGCCGGCCGGGCTTTCCGCCGACGGGCTGCCGCTCGGCCTGCAGATCATCGGCCGCGCCTTTGACGAAGAGACGGTGCTGCGGGTCGCCGAGGTGCTCGAAAGCGCCGCGCAATTCCGGCAGCTGCCGGGCTTTATCGCGGGAGGCGGACGATGACTTGCGCTTTTCACCCTCTCCCCCGTCCTCGGGTCAGGCCGCGCACACGTTCCGGACTCCCGCGCCATTATTCCAGCCCTTCGGGCGGGGTCCCTCCCTCTCCCCCCTGAAGGGCGGAGAGGGCAACTATACGCGTATGGCTCCGAGGGGATTCTCATTGGGAGATCGGCAATGATCGAGGGCCGCACCGGCAAGTGGGAAACGGTGATCGGGCTCGAGGTCCATGCCCAAATCGTCTCGAAGGCGAAATTGTTTTCGGGGGCGGCGACTGAGTTCGGGGCTGAGCCTAATAGCCAGGTCTCGCCGGTCGATGCCGCCTTCCCCGGCATGCTGCCGGTCATCAACCGCGTTTGCGTCGAGCAGGCGGTCAAGACCGGGCTCGGCCTAGACGCACAGATCAATTTGCGGAGCGTCTTCGACCGCAAGAACTATTTTTACCCGGACCTGCCGGCCGGCTACCAGATCTCGCAATATCTGCAGCCGGTGGTGGGGGACGGCCGGGTCGTGCTCGACATGCCCGACGGCACCGTGCGCGAGATCGGCATCACCCGACTCCATCTCGAGCAGGATGCCGGCAAGAGTCTGCACGATCAGCATCCGAGCCTGACCTATGTCGATCTGAATCGGGCCGGCGTCGGGCTGATGGAGATCGTCTCCGAACCCGATCTGAGGAGCGCCGAGGAGGCCGGGATCTATCTGCGCAAACTGCGCTCGATCCTGCGCTATCTCGGAACCTGCGACGGCAACATGGACGAGGGGTCGATGCGCTGCGACGCCAACGTCTCGGTGCGCCATCCGGGCGAGCCCTACGGCATCCGCTGCGAGATCAAAAACGTCAACTCGGTGCGCTATGTCATGCAGGCGATCGAGTACGAGGCGCGGCGCCAGGTCGAGTTGATCGAGGAAGGCGGCAGGGTCGCGCAGCAGACCCGGCTCTACGACGTCGGGCGCGGCATCACCCGGCCGATGCGCTCGAAGGAGGAGGCGCACGACTACCGCTATTTCCCAGACCCCGATCTGCTGCCATTGGTGCTCGATCCGGCCTGGGTCGACGGGCTGCGCGCGCAGCTGCCGGAACTGCCGGACGCGAAAAAGGCGCGGTTCGTGTCCGAGCTTGGCCTGTCGCTCGAGGATGCGGGGGTGCTGGTCGCCGAGCAGGCTGCGGCCGCGTTCTTCGAGCGGGTCGCCGGGGGGCGCGATCCGAAGGCGGCGGCAAACTGGGTCACCGGCGACCTGTTCGGCGCGCTGCACCGGCTCGGGCTCGACATCGAGCAATCCCCGGTGTCGCCCGCGCAGCTCGGCATGCTGCTCGACCTGATCGCCGACGGCACGATCTCCGGCCGGCTGGCGAAAGATATCTTCGCTGAGATGATCGCCACCGGCGCCGACCCCGCCGCGATCGTCGAGGCCAAAGGCCTGCGCCAGGTGACCGACGCGGGCGCCATCGCCGCGGCGATCGACGCAGTGCTCGCTGCCCAGCCCGACAAGCTCGCCGAATACCGCGCCGGCCGCGACAAGCTCTACGGCTTCTTCGTCGGCCAAGTCATGCGCGCCACCCAAGGCAAGGCCAACCCCGCCCTCGTCAACGAGCTGCTGAAGAAGAAGCTGGCGGGGTAGAGCACGACCGCCCACACGCGCGGCCACCCGGCGGGGATGTGGGACTTGCTACTAAGTCGCACGCCAAACCCGCTTGAACAACGACAGCCAGCCGTTTGAACCCTTGTTATCGTTGATCGTGATCCCTTTGGGGTTAGTGGCGGATTGGAGTCCGGCCGCGGTCTGCAGAGCAAGGGTAGCATCCTCTACTCCCCGCCACGACCATACCTCGTCCCGCAGCATGAACCGCCAGCTATTGGTATGAGCGTTGTGGGTGGCATTCGCCAGAACCAGGGCGTGTGGAATAATCCGGCGAAGCTAGCCGTCCTTCCAGAATAAACTTCCTGCCAAATTCAGTCTCCGTAACCGTAATGATTTCTGCCGCATGTGCGTGGTCGACCAGGGCGCATCGCGCAACCGCCGCCACGATCTCAAGCGAAAGCCGAAGCGGCGGAAGAAGGTGGCTTTTGCGCGCCCCGCTGGATGATTGCTGGAGAGTAGATAGGAAGTGACCTTTTGCGCGTCGACGACGGCGAGATAGCCGTCAGGTAGCCCTTCCCGATCCCCGCCGCGCCCATTCGAAATCATGCCTTATGCGTCAACCGCTGGTTCGCACATAATATGTGGCCGCGCACCTGAGTTGAACACCGCCCACGTCGCCGGCGACTTCCGAGAACAACAGCGGCAGCTTTGCCGGCTTGACGCAACGGCGATGGTTCGGCAGGTTCGCCGGGAGCGAAACTTGTCTGAACGGGAGGCATCGGGGCGTGCACGGTGTCCGGTGCATGTCGGGCAGGGCCGCCCGCCTCTTCCTCCCACGCCGATGACTGATCGCACGGCCGGGGCCAAGCTGCTCGAGGTCAGCGAGGTCGTGGTACGGTTCGGCGGCATCGTCGCGCTCGACGGCGTGTCGTTCGATCTCGATGAGGGTCAGATCCTCGGGCTGATCGGGCCCAATGGGGCGGGCAAGACGACCCTGTTCAATTGCTTGAGCCGCCTTTACACGCCGATCAGCGGCGATATCCGGTTCGCGGGCCGCTCGCTGCTCGGCCGGCCGGCCCATCGCATCGCCGACCTCGGCATTTGCCGCACCTTTCAGAACCTCGCCCTGTTCCAGCGCCAGTCGGTGCTCGACAATGTGCGGATCGGCGGGCATTCGCGCAGCCGCAGCGACTTCGTCAGCGACACCCTGCATCTGCCGTGGGTGCGGCGCCAGGAGCGGGCGCTCGAGGAGACCGCGTGGCGGCTCCTCGACCTGCTCGAGCTGCGCGCCGTCGCGCACGAACTGCCCGAAGGCCTGCCGCTCGGCACCCGCAAGCGGGTCGAACTGGCGCGCGCGCTCGCAGCGCGGCCCAAGCTGCTGCTGCTCGACGAGCCGGCCGGCGGGCTCAACCACGAGGAGGTCGCCGAGCTCGGCGCGCTGATCCGGCGGCTGCGCGACGAGCGAGCGGGTCACGATCCTGCTGGTCGAGCACCACATGAACCTGGTCATGTCGGTGTCCGACAAGGTCGTAGCCCTCGATTTCGGCCGCAAAATCGCCGAGGGAACGCCGGCCGCGGTGCAGCAGAACGAAGCGGTGATCCGAGCCTATCTCGGCAACCCCAAAGAAGCCGCGGCCTGACAGGGGATGGGCCAAATGACGCCGGGACTCCACAGAGTCGTCATGGCCGTGCTCGACACGGCCATCCACGGCTTGCTGCGGGAAAAGGCGTGGATCTCCGGACCGAGCCCGGTGATGACGAAAATAGGACTTTTCCCGTGAACCAACGGCCGCCGAAAGCCGGCCGATGATGCTCGAGGTCCGCGGGCTGTGCGCGTTTTACGGGCAAAGCCAGGCATTGCACGGGCTCGACTTCGCGCTCGCCGAGGGTGGCATCGTCACCTTGCTCGGGGCCAATGGCGCCGGCAAGACGACGACGTTGCGCGCCTTGTGCGGGATGGTGCGGATGACCGGCGAGATCCGGTTCGACGGCAAGCCGATCGCCGGCCGCGCCACCGAGGACATCGTGCGCCTGGGGATCGCCCATGTGCCCGAAGGGCGCGGCACCTTTACCCGGATGACGGTGGAGGAGAATCTGCAGCTCGGCGCGATGACCCGGCGCGACCGCGCCGCGATCGTCGCCGATATCGAGGAGGTCTATGACGAGTTCCCCCGGCTTCGGGAGCGGCGGCGGCAGCAGGCCGGCACCTTGAGCGGCGGCGAGCAGCAGATGCTGGCGGTCGGTCGCGCGCTGATGCTGCGCCCGCGGCTGATGCTGCTCGACGAGCCGTCCTTTGGCCTGGCTCCGCTGCTCGTCGCGGAATTGTTCGGCATCCTGCGGCGGCTCAATCAGCGGCGCCGGGTCGCGATGCTGATCGTCGAGCAGAATGCGGCCCTGGCGCTCGACCTCGCCGAGGAGGCCTATCTGATCGAGACCGGACATATCGTCATCGCCGGTCCGGCGCGCGAGATCGCCAAGGACGAAACGGTGCGCCGCTCGTATCTGGGGTATTAGAACTTGCTGAGAGCTATGAGCGCCACTCGTCGCTTGCCGCCCCTCACCTGGCGGTGCGCGGGTCCAGCCCTCTCCCCGCGGGCGGGGAGAAGCCTGGGGTGAGGGGCCACATCGGATCGGATCGATAAGGGCGGCAATGGAGCTGCTGCTGCAACAGGTGCTGGCCGGGCTCGCAACCGGCGCCATCTATGCGACGATGGCCCTCGCGGTGGTGATGATCTACCAGGCGATCGACCATCTCAACTTCGCGCAGGGCGAGATGGCGACGTTCTCGACGTTTCTCGCCTGGCAGATGATTGAGTGGGGCTGGCCGTACTGGGTCGCGTTTGGCGTCGCCGTGGCGTTGTCTTTTGTCGGCGGCATCCTCGTCGAGCGGATCTTGTTCAGACCGATCCACAACGCCCCGATCCTGAGCCAGCTGGTCGCCTTCATCGCCCTCTTCAGCATCCTGAACAGCCTTGACGGCGAGATCTGGGATTTCAACATCAAGACGTTCCCAAGCTCGTTCGGCACAAAGCCCTTTTTCGGCAGCAGCCTGCTCAGCACCCACCAGGCCGGGATGATCGGGGTTACCCTGGTCATGCTGGCGCTGCTCTATTTATTCTTCCGCGGCTCCCGCCTCGGGCTCGCCATGCGCGCCGCGGCGGCGAACCCGCAATCGGCGCGGCTCGTCGGCATCCGCGTCGGCTGGATGATCGCCCTCGGCTGGGGCATGTCGGCGGCGATCGGGGCGGTTGCCGGCATGCTGATCGCACCGGTCGTGTTTCTCGAGCCCAACATGATGCTGGGCGTGTTACTCTACGGCTTTGCCGGCGCCGTCCTCGGCGGGCTGTCAAGCCCGGGCGGCGCCGTCGCCGGCGGCTTTGCCGTCGGGGTCATCGAAAACCTCGCCGGAACTTTCGTCCCCTATGTCGGGCGCGAGCTGAAGCTGACGATCGCGCTGATGGTGATCGTGGCCGTGCTGATGGTGCGGCCGGCCGGGATTTTCGGCCGTGCCGCGGTCAGCCGGGTATGACCTTGCCCGAGCGCGAGACGATCGCCTTCGAAGGCCCGGCCCGGCCGGGGCCCGCGGCCACCATCTCACCCGGGACCTTGATCGCGCGCCCGAGCACCCGCCAGCTTGCCATCGGCGCGACCCTTATTGCGGCGCTGGCCGCGCCTGTCCTCACACCGAGCTTCATCACCTTCCAGCTGACCCTGGTGATGATTTACGGGTTGGCGATTCTCGGCCTCAACCTGTTGACCGGGTTCAACGGGCAATTTTCGCTCGGGCACAGCGCGTTTTACGGGATCGGCGCCTACACTTCAGCGATCCTGATGAATTATAATATCGATTATTATTGGACATTGCCTTGCGCCGGTGCGGTATGCTTTATCGTCGGCGTCCTGTTTGGATTGCCGGCGCTGCGGCTGCAAGGGATATATCTGGCGCTCGCCACCTTTGCCTTGGCCACCGCGCTGCCGCAGATCCTGAAGTTCCAACCGCTCGAACCCTTGACCGGGGGCGTGCAGGGGATTGCGCTGTTGAAGCCCGACCCGCCCGCCGGCCTGCCGCTCAACGCCGATCAGTGGCTGTATTACTTCACCCTGGCGGTGCTGCTGGCGCTGTTTGCCGGGGCGGCGAGCCTGGTCAGAAGCCGCACCGGCCGGGCGATCATGGCAATCCGCGACCATCCGACCGCGGCGGCGGCGATGGGGATCAACTCCTCGCTCTACAAGACGCTGACATTTGGCGTCAGCGCGCTCTATACCGGTGTTGCCGGCGCGCTCGGCGCGATCGTCATCCAATTTGTCGGACCCGACAGTTTCCCGTTTCTGCTGTCCATCTCGTTCCTGGTCGGGCTCGTCGTCGGCGGCGTCGGCTCGATCCCCGGAAGCCTGTTCGGCGGCGTGTTCGTGCTGTTCGTGCCGAACCTCGCCGAGCGCGTATCGACCGGGCTCTCGGGCGCGATCTATGGCGTCATTCTGCTGCTGGTGATCTTTATCATGCCGTCGGGCGCGGCCGGTTTTGCACGGCTTCTCGGTGCGCGTCTGGCGCATGCCCGGCGTTCTTTGACCACACGCTCTGGAGGGAGGACGACAACATGAGAAGATTTACCCGCCGATCGATTCTCGCCGCGGCGCCCGTCGCTGTGGCGCTGACGCAGATCCCGGCCCGCGCCGCGAAGAATTACGGCCCCGGCGTCACCGACACCGCGATCAAGATCGGCAATACTGGGCCTTACAGCGGGCCGGCCTCCTCCTACGGGACGATCGCCAAGTCCGAGACCGCATACTTCAAAATGCTGAACGACCAGGGCGGCGTCAACGGCCGCAGCATCGACTTCATCTCCTACGACGACGCGTACAGCCCGCCCAAGACGGTCGAGCAGGTGCGCAAGCTGGTCGAGCAGGACGGCGTGCTGCTGGTGATGAGCCCGCTCGGCACACCGACCAACTCGGCGATCCAGCGCTACATGAACCAGAAAAAGGTGCCGCAGCTGTTCGTCGCCACCGGCGCCACCAAATGGAACGACCCCAAGCGCTTTCCGTGGACGATCGGTTGGCAGCCCAATTACCAGAGCGAGGGGCATGCCTATGCGGCCTATATCCTTGCCCACAAGCCGGACGGCAAGATCGGGCTGCTCTACCAGAACGACGATTTCGGAAAGGATTATCTCAAGGGGGTGACCGACGGTCTCGGCGACAAGGCCAAGATGATCGTTCTCGCCGCACCCTACGAGACGACCGATCCGACGATCGACTCGCAGATCATCGGCATGAAATCGGCCGGCGCCGACGTCTTCGTCAACACCGCGATCCCGAAATTCGCGGCGCAGGCGATCCGCAAGGCGGTGGAAATCGAATGGAAACCGCTGCACATCCTGAGCTCCGTCGGAAATTCGGTCGGTGCCACCTTGAAGCCCGCGGGCCCGCAGAACGCCAAGGACATCGTCTCGGATTTCTACATGAAGGACCCGACCGACCCACAGTGGAAGACCGACCCCGGCTATCAGCAATGGGTCGCGTTTATGGACAAATACTATCCCGGCGGCGACAAGACCGATGCCGGCAACGTCATCGGCCCGTCTTTCTGCCAGACCCTGGTCCAGGTGCTCAAACAGTGCGGCGACGACCTGACCCGCGAGAACATCATGGCGCAGGCGGCAAACCTGCACCATTTCAGGGTGCCGATGATGCTGCCCGGGATCGAGATCAACACCAGCCCGACCGATTTCGCCCCGATCAAGCAGATCCAGATGGGGCGGTTCGACGGCGCGCGCTGGCAGCTGTTCGGCCCGCTGATCAGCGGCCAGGCCCCCGCCTGAGGCCTGGCGAGACCTCGATGGGCATGGAGAGCGGCGGGCACGTTCATGCGCGGCCGCCGCGGGCCGGCATGCCGCGGTTGAGACCGACGCGAGGTGCGCTGCGCCCGGCCGCGGTTTTGAGCGCTGGCCTGTGCGCGCTCGCGCTAGCCGGTCTTGCTTGGTTCGCGAGCCCACCGGCCGCCGAGAACCGGGCGGCTCCGACCGATGCGATCGTCGTGCTGACCGGCGGCAGCCTGCGGCTGCAGAGCGGCATCGACCTGATGCGCGAAGGCAAAGGGCGCGAGCTGTTCGTGTCCGGCGTCGATCAGCGGGTCGATCTCGATGAATTGCTGCGGGTCTCGGGGGACGCGCCGCAATGGCTCGCATGCTGCATCGCGCTCGGCCACGAGGCCGAAAACACCGAGGGGAACGCGCAGGAGACCGCGCACTGGATGCGGCGCCGGGGCTATCACAGCCTGCGCCTGGTCACCGCCTGGTACCACATGCCGCGCAGCCGCCTCGAATTCGAACGCGCGATGCCGGACATTGAGATCGTTCCGCATCCGGTCTTCCCCGAGCGGGTCAAGCCGCAGCATTGGTGGGCGTGGCGCGGAACGGCGGGACTGCTGATCGGCGAATACGGCAAATACTTGGCGGCGCTGTTCCGCGCTCTGGTCGAGCGCCCGCAACCTCCCGGTGCGGAGCCGCTCGAGGCCGAGGTGCGGCGATGAGCTGGGCGAGGGCGCTGGCTTTCAATCTCGCCTTCATTGCCTGGACCGCGATTCTCGGCACGATCGGGTTGCCGTTTCTGTTGGCGCCGCGGGCGGCGGCGATGGCCTTCGGCCGGTTTTGGGCCCAGGGCGCGCTGCTTCTGCTCCGCGTTGTCGTCGGCCTCGGCCACGAGATCCGCGGGCTCGATCGCATTCCACCGGGTGGCTGCGTCATCGCAATGAAGCATCAATCCGCGTGGGATGCGCTGATCCTTCCGGTCGTGCTCGGCGACCCCGCAGTCGTCGTCAAGCGCGAGCTTCTGTCTCTCCCCGTCTATGGGTGGTACGCGGCGCGCGCCGGCTCGATCGGAATCGACCGCAAGGCCGGCGCCGGGGCGTTGCGCTCTATGGTCGCGGCGGCCCGGGTGGCGGCGGCCGAGGGGTGCCCGATCGCGATCTTCCCTCAGGGGACGCGGGTAGCGCCGGGAGAGTCGGTGCCATATCAGCCTGGGGTTGCCGCGCTCTACTTGGCGCTGGGCCTGCCGCTGGTTCCGGCGGCCGTCAATTCCGGCCTCTTCTGGGGGCGGCGAGCCTTTGTCAAGCGGCCGGGGCGCATCGTCCTCGAATTTCTCGAACCGATCCCGCCGGGCCGGCCGCGGCGCCGGCTGATGGCCGAGCTCGAACAGCGCATCGAGACAGCAAGCGCCGCGCTGGAGCGCGAGGCCGGAGGCGCGCGGTTCGGCGCCGCCACGGCAGGCCCGCTCAGGGGGCTTGCTCGCGGGGCGGAGGAAACCAGTCCTCGTCACCGCCGCTGACGATCTGCTCGAGCGAGTAGAGGCATTGCGTCGGCAGGCGGCCCATCAGCCCCGGCACATCGTGTTCGAGCCGGCGCACCAGCCTGAGCGCGGCCTTGTAGCATCCGGGCAGGTCGAGTTTCGCCTCGATGCTGCGCGTCAGGATCTGCTCCAGCTGAAGACGCCATTCGACGATCTCATCGGGCCAATGTCCGGCCGGCTCGTCGAGCCCGGAATATTCGAGCTTCAGGAAATGCTCGATAACGTGCTGGCACAGCGAACGCGCCGCGCGCAGATCGCTGCGTCCCAAACTTTCGATCTCCTCGGCTATGTTTTCAAGGTCGAGCTCGTTGCCGACCGCCGGCAGACGCCGCAGCAGCCCCGCCTGCTGCTGGGTCCAGGCGTAGAAATCTTCCTCGTAGAGCGGTCGGGGAGCGAGTGGGGCGTCATGGTCATCCTCGGAAATTTAGCGCAACCGGCACCGAGCGGGAAGTCCGGCCGAAACGAGTGTCGGGGACTGTGGTAAAGTGCCGTCGGTAGGAGGAAGTTTCGGTCATGGCTGTCGTCGGCGCGATCTCGCAGCGTATCTGGGACATGAAATATCGTCTGCGGGCGCCGGCCAATGGCGATGTGCCGGGCGAGCCGCTCGACAAGACGATCGAGGACACCTGGCGCCGGGTGGCGAAGGCAATCGCCGTCGCCGAGCGCGATCCTGCGCTGTGGGCCGAGCGCTTTTATCAGGCGATGACCGACTTCAAGTTTCTGCCGGCGGGTCGGGTCGTCGCCGGCGCCGGCAGCAGCCGCTCGGTGACCTTGTTCAACTGTTTCGTGATGGGAAGGATCCCCGACGACATGGGCGGGATCTTTGCCCATCTGCGCGAGGCGGCGCTGACGATGCAGCAGGGCGGCGGCATCGGTTACGATTTCTCGAGCCTCAGGCCGCGCGGCGCGCCGGTCAAAGGGGTCGGCGCCGACGCGTCGGGGCCGCTCTCGTTCATGGATGTGTGGGACGCGATGTGCCGCACGATCATGAGCGCCGGCTACCGCCGCGGGGCGATGATGGCGACTTTGCGCTGCGACCATCCCGACATCGAGGCCTTTATCGAGGCCAAGCGCGAGCCCGGCAGGCTGCGCATGTTCAACCTCTCGGTGCTGGTCACCGACACGTTGATGCAGGCGGTCGAGGCCAATGCGCCGTGGGAATTGTCCTTTGCCGGCACGGTGGCCAAGGTGCTGCCGGCGCGCGAGCTGTGGGACAAGATCATGCGGGCGACCTGGGCCTATGCCGAGCCCGGCGTGATCTTTATCGACCGCATCAACCAGCGAAACAACCTATGGTACTGCGAAACAATAACGGCGACCAATCCCTGCGGTGAGCAGCCATTGCCGCCTTATGGCGCCTGCCTGTTGGGCTCGATCAATCTGGCCAGCCTAGTCGAAGCCCCGTTCACCCCCGAGGCGCGGCTCGACCTCGACCGGCTGCGTCGGCTGGTGCCGGATTGCGTGCGGATGATGGATGACGTCGTCGACATCTCGCAGTTTCCATTGCCGCAGCAACAGGAGGAGGCGCTGCAGAAGCGGCGCATCGGGCTCGGGGTCACCGGGCTCGCCGACGCGCTGATCCTGTGCGGGCTGCGCTACGGCTCGGCGGCGGCGGTCGCCGCGACCGAGGAATGGCTCGGCGTGATCGAGCGCGAGGCCTATCTCGCCTCGGCGGCGCTCGCGGCCGAAAAGGGCCCGTTCCCGCTGTTCGATCGCGAGCGCTATCTCGCCGGCGAGACGATCGCCGGTCTCGACCCGGAGGTGCGCGCCGAAATCGCCCGGCACGGCATCCGCAACGCGCTGTTGACCTCGATCGCGCCGACCGGGACGATCTCGCTGTTCGCCGACAACGTCTCCTCGGGGATCGAGCCGGTGTTCAGCTTTCGCCACACCCGCAACGTGCTGATGCCCGACGGCACCCGGCGCGAGGAGGAGATCGCCGACTACGCCTATCGCCGGTTCCGGCGACTCCGGGGCGAGACCGCGCCATTGCCCGACTATTTCGTCGACGCCCAGGTGCTGAGCCCGGAAGATCACCTCGTCATGCAGGCGGCGGTGCAAAAGCACGTCGACAGCTCGATCTCGAAGACGATCAACGTCCCGGCCGAGATCCCGTTCGATCGCTTCAAGGACATCTATCTGCAAGCCTACGCGCTAGGCTGCAAGGGCTGCACCACCTACCGCCCGAACGAGGTGACCGGGGCCGTGCTCGCGGCGCAGCCCGAGGCGCCCGCCGCGGGGAGCGCCGCCTCGCGCCAGCCGGAATTGCCGCTGCCGCCCCCGGCGCCGGCGGCGTCGCCAAAGCCAGCCGACATCTTCGAGGCCGGCGGCGTCGTCTATATGACGCAGCCCTTGAGCCGGCCCGAGGCGTTGCCCGGCCAGACCTACAAGCTGAGCTGGCCCGACAGCGAGCACGCGCTCTACATCACCTTGAACGACATCGTGCAGGACGGCCGCCGCCGGCCGTTCGAGGTGTTCATCAACTCGAAGAACATGGAGCACTATGCCTGGACCGTGGCCTTGACCCGGATGATATCAGCCGTCTTTCGCCGCGGCGGCGACGTGTCGTTTGTGGTCGAGGAGATGAAGGCGGTGTTCGATCCGCGCGGCGGCGCCTGGATGGACGGCCGGTACGTGCCCTCCTTGTTGGCCGCGATCGGCGGCGTCATCGAGCGCCATATGATCGAGATCGGCTTTCTGCCGGCGCCGGCGCGGGGCCGCAGGCCGGCGGTCGTCGAGCAGCAGGCGGCGGTGGGCGGCGCCCTGATCTCGGACCAGCGGCCGCTGCCCTCGCGGATGGCGCAGTGCCCCAAATGCGGCGAGGCCGCGCTGATCCGCATCGAAGGCTGCGACCAGTGCACCAGCTGCGACTATTCGAGATGCGGGTAGCGCCGTTGCCGAGCCTCTGCTCGAAGCCGGCCCCTCACCCAGCCCTCTCCCCGCAAGCGGGGCGAGGGAGCGCGACACTATCCCTCGCCCCGCGTTAGCCGGGAGAGGAGGGGGCCCGCGATAGCGGGAGAGCCTGCCCCGGACCAGATCCGGGGGTGAGGGGCGACCCGTACCCGACTTTCGCATCGAGTCCTACGCCGCCGACGCCTTGGCCGCGGCGGGGCGGGTCAGGGCGCGGTCGATCTCCTCGATCGAGCGGCCTCTGGTCTCGATGCCGATCAGCAGGAAGGCGAGGGCCGCCAAGGCCGCCCAGAACGCGAGGAACAGCATCGCCGGGAAGATCGCGGCGATGGTCGCGTGCGGCTTGACGAAATTCGAGGTGCCGACGATCATCGCCAGCCCGAGCGGGCTGATGATCTTGCCGAGATTGCCGACGCCGTAGCCGAAGCCCATGCCGCTCGCCCGCAGCCCGGTCGGCCACACCTCGGCCATATAGGGCGCGATGATCGCATAGGATCCGCCGCCGAAGAAGCTGTGGGCCATCAGCATCAGCCAGAACACCGACACCGTGCCGATGAACATGTTGGCCAGATATCCGGCGAGGATCAGGGTCACGACCCCGCCGGCGCAGGAGAGGATGCCCGACCAGCGGCGCCCGATCGCGTCGGCCAGGTAGGAGCAACAAAGGCGGCCGACAAAGGCCGACACGGCGACCCACATCATCAGAAACGACGCCTCGTTCGGCCTGATCCGCAGGATCATCACCAGCAACGTCGTCGCCCACAGCGCGAGCCCGACGCCGCTGGTCTGCGATAGGCCGACGAGTGCCGTCAGCACCACGCTGCGCGGGTATTTGAACAATTCGCGCCACGGCGTAGGCGCGGCCTCGGGCAAGGTCGCCGGCAATTCGATCGTCTGCGGGTCGACCTGCAACGCCCAGGCGATCGACCGGCGCGCGTCCTCGCGCCGCCCCTTGCCGATCAGCCAGCGCGGCGATTCGGGAACCCAGGCGCGGATCAGCAGGGTCAGCAATGCCGGCAGCAGGCCGACGACAAAGAGCCCGCGCCACCCGATCAGCGGTTCGAGATAGGCCCCCGACGCGGCACCGAGAAAGCCGCCGACCGACACCGTGCTGGTCACCAGCCCGCCGATCCAGCCGCGTTTCGACGAGGGCACGAATTCCTGCACCAGCGGCAGGTCGACGACGACCAGGCCCGCGACCCCGGCGCCGACGAAAAAGCGGAAGACCGAGAGAAATATCCAGCCGCCCTTGTCCGGGGTCAGCGCCATGATCCCGGTGGCGATGGAGAAATTGAGCGCGGTGGCGATGAACACCTTGCGGCGGCCGATCTTGTCGGCCATCCAGCCCCAGAAAAAGGCGCCGGGGATGGCGCCGATGCCGGCCGACAGCAGGATCCACGCCGACTGCCCGTAAGTCAGGTGCCAAGCTCCGACGATGAAGGCGAGCACAAATCCGATCAGGAAGAAGTCGAAGAAATCGAGCATGTCGCCGAGGATCGCGGCGGAGATGATCTTCCATTGGTTGACAGTCAGGGTTTTTTGCTGCTCGAGAAGCTCCAGCATCGGTATCCTCCCGACTTCGTTCCCTTCGACGGCGATGCGGCGGGGCGATTTCGGTTCTTCGGCGATATGAACGGTCCTGTGCCTTTCGATCAGGGACGTCGCCCGCCATGTCGCGTCAAAACGCCGCGGCGAGGATAGGCGCAATTCGCCGACCCGGACAATAGCTGCGGCGAGGCTCGACTCCGCCCGCCGCCGGGCTCAAGCTCGGCGTGCCGCTCGCGACGGGAAGGGCCAGCGCCGATGATCCGCTTTTCCGACGAGGCTTGGCAGCAGACCGCGAGGTTGCGCCGGGCGATCGACGCGCTGCCGTTCAACACCGAGCTCGCCGCCGGCACCTTGGCGCGCGACCGCTTCCAGCACTACATCACCCAGGACGCGCTCTATCTCGGCCAGTTCTCGCGCGCGCTCGCGATCGCCGCGGCCAAGGCCCCGGACACCGCGACCCTGCAATCCTTCGCCCAATCGGCATTGGGTGCCGTCGCGGTCGAGCATGCCCTGCACGAGCAATACCTGCGCGCCTTCGAGGTCGATCCCGCCACCCTCGCCGCAGCCGAGCCCGCGCCCGACTGCCTCGCCTATACGAGCTTCCTCATCGCCGCCGCCTATCACGAGCCGTGGGAGGTGCTGGTCGCGGCGCTGCTGCCGTGCTTCCGGATCTATTGGGAGGTGGGCTGCGCGATCGCCGCCAAATCGGCACTCGCAAACCCCTACCGCGCCTGGATCGACACCTACGCCGATCCGCGCTTCGGCGAAGCGGTGCAAGGGGTCATCGCCACCGCCGACCGCGCGGCCGACGCTGCGTCCGCCGCGACGCGCACCAAAATGCTCGCCGCCTTTACCCGCGCCACCCAATACGAATGGCTGTTCTGGGACGGCGCCTACCACCGCCGCGGATGGCCCCCCGCCGGGTGACCCGGCGCCGGCTGGGGTCCCGGCGGGCGCGCCGCCCCTGTTTCTACAAGGGAAATACAGGTGGCGGATGTCCCTTTCGCCGACCTCGCGGCTTTCGTCGTCGACTTTCGCGCAAGGCACGCCACGGCCGCTCCGCCCTCGCCATATGGGGCGCCTGCCCACTCTAAGAGCTCGGCTTCAAAATGAAGGGAGCGCTCTGAATAGGTTATCGTCACAAGCTCCTCCGCGGGGGTGACGATAAAAAGTCGGTTCAACGAAATCATTTCGTGTCAGGCATAAGCGCGGCACTCTCGATTCTCCGATCCATCAATTCACCGCGTAGCTATCACAGCAATATGTCAGGATGATGATGCGAGTTCAGAAACGACGCCGGCCGAGCCTCCTCGACCACCCTCTCTGCGAGCATGCCCGCAAAGCCGGCTGAGATATGAGCGCTCGCCGCCAAGCATCTCGCTGAACGCGGCAAGCCCGATCTCGCGCGCGAGGTCGCCGGCGCGGCATTGGCCGAGGACCCCGGTTGCGCCAATGCGCACAGCATCCTGCATGTCGTCTGCGACGAACTGGCGCAATGGCGGGAGGGACTGGAGCACGCCCGCCGCGCCGCCGAGCCCACCGCCCGCTGGGGCCGGGCATGCCGGTCGAGGGGCGGCATGTCCCGGTGGTCACCAAGCAGGGCCTCGGCGACTGCATCATGTTCGCGCGCTACCTGCCGATGCTGGCCGCGCGCGGTGCCCGAATATGGGCCTGAACCTTCAAAACGTACCAATTCGCGGCACTTTACTTTGCAAGCATTATGCTAGTCTGAGACCCCCACGGGGACGTGGGTGCTTGACTAGTCTCGGGAGGGCGTGAAATGCGCGAGACAGGCCGGAGCGACGAAATGGAAAGTGCCGAAATTGCGGTTAGGGAGAAGATGATTTACGCCGCCGCCGCGGATTGGTCGTCGGCCTTAAGGGGGAACAATGGCAATGTCATCTGGGGAGGCGCTCTTCATTGAGGGGACTGCGATTTGAGCCACCAACTGCACAGCGTCCGGCACGTTTCAGCTTCCGGTAATTCGATTCGGGCTATTCCTTCTTGCAATTCCTTGAGCCATTTGACTATCACTTTCATCCTATTGGCGATAAGCTTTTATTCATTGATGCAGAGTCCGGCGCATCGGGCGAACAGATTCAGATCTATACGACGGATGGTGCTAAGATAGGCACAAAATAAATTGAGGCTGTACCAGATAATAATACTACATTTCGCCGGCTTAGTGCCCTAACGTCTTTGGATGAGAGCGCGCAGCTTAGTGGTGACCCTGGCCAACATCAACTTTGCCGGGGTGGCCGGCGACGCGATCACGGGCTATGGCGGCAATGCCGGCAACACGATCAGCGAGGCCGGGGTGACGGCGGTGGACCGGGTCGCTGTCAGGGGCGGCTCGGGTGCCGACACCCTGATCGCCGGTCAGAACGCAGTGATGACCGGCGGGGCCGGGAAGGATGTGTTCTGGTTCACGACGCCGGGCACGGTCAAGACCCCCGACACCAACACGATCACCGACTTCGCCCATGCGAGCGACCGGATCGCGTTCAGCGATGCCGGGTTCGCGCTGGGGCTCAAGGGGGCGAGCACCGCGCCGAAGCCACTGCCGGCGGCGATGTTCACCGCGAACCCCACCGGCAGATTTGGCACCGCGGCCGAGCGGTTCGCCTACGACACCGCCACCGGCGGGCTCTATTACGACGCCCGCGGCAATGCCGTCGGCAGCTCGCGCGAGCTGGTCGCGACCCTCGGCAGTCACGCGAGCGTCACTGCCGCCGATTTGTTCTACGTCAGCTGAGGGGTCCGGCGCGAGCGCCGCGCCGAGATTTTCGGCCCGCAGCCCAGCCGGGGGCGATCAGCCGCTTTGCGTGCCGGCGAGCCCCGCCGATCGGCCGAAACGGAGCGAGCGCGCCGAGCCTGCCGCCGGACAACGGCATGCGCAGCGCACAGCACAGGATCATCGCGGCGAGGCCGGCGATCAGCCACCACCACACCAGCTCGCGGCCGATCCAAAACAGCAGCTCGATGCGCAGCCGCAACCACTCGCCGGCGATCGCGACGGCGATCGTGTGGACGGCATCGCGCAACGGCTCTTCCCAGGCGACAAACAGCACGGCAGCGATCATGCGCGCCAGGAATCGCCTGATCGCCGGGTCGCCGGCCGTGCGGTAGAGGCGAACGAGCCCCGGCATCGTTAGCAAAAAATAGATGCCGCGGTAATCGACGTTCTGGCCGGCGAAGAAGCATGCCGTCACCAGCAGCGCGCCGACCAGCAGGCATTGCGCCTCGCAGCCGTTCCAGTCGACGGCCGCATTGTCGAACAGGCGAAAGGTGCGCCAGGTCCGGGCGATCGCGAGAGCCGCCAGCACGGTCAGCAGCAGAACCCCGATCGCGCGGTTCGAGCGGGCGCCGCCGACGGCTTCGATCAGCCCGAAGGGCAGGTTCAGGGCGGAGAACGAATCGGCGAAATGGGAAAGCGCGGGAATGTTGGCGAGCGCCCTGGCGAGGTCGAGCGCGGCCGCGGATCAGCAGCAGAACAACGACCGACGCGGCAAGGCCGGCCGCGGCCAGCCCCTCGCGCCGCCGCTCGCGCGCGAGCAGCGCCAGCAGCACCAGAGGGTAATATTTGAGCAGGCCGGCGATCAGGTAAAGCACGTAGCAGCCGAGCCGATACGGCCGCGGAGCACGGTCGAGGGCGCAGCCCCCGAGGATCAGCAGGAAGACCACGAGATCGTTGTTGGCGCGTTCGAGCGCGTAGACCGTCATCGGCGACAATACCGCCAGAGCGAGAATCAGGGTTTCGCCGCGCGTGGCCGGGCGGATCACGACGGCGAGCGACAGCATGAACATCAGGTCGAGGCCGAGGCCGACCGCCGTCGTCGCGCTCGTGCCGAGAAAGCTCGGCGCGATGGTCAGCCACAGCTGCGAATAGACGTGGGGGCGGCCGAGCGCGTCGCACGGGTCGGTCAGATAGACATCGACCCCCAGCCGCTGACATTCGGCGGCGGCCAGGACGGCGTGGATGTCGAGAAACGGAAAACGAAAGGCTTCGACCCCGAACAGCTGCAGAATGTCGAAGTAAAGCGCGTGCCGCCCGGTATGCCACGAGAGGGCCAGCGACCCGAAGAGGCACAGCGCCGCTGCGGGGATCGCCAGGCGATAGGCCAATCGGCGGCCCGCGGCCGGTGCTTCTGGTGCAGGGTGGGTCGGGGCCATGTCGCCGGCGCGAGCCTACGGCGGTTTCGATTAACCCGCGGTGAAGGGGGGGTTGCCCGCCCGCAGCGCCGCATGACCGGGTTCATCCTTCGTTAAAATTGCCGGTCCAGACTGCCGCGGCGCAATCGGGCATCGATCGGCATGGCCAAGACTATCGCGATCGTGACCCCGGTCCTCGATGACTGGGATTCATTCTCCGCACTCGTCGCCGAGATATCCGGGCGGTTCACCGGGTCGGGCTTCGCCTTTCACATCTGCGCGGTCGACGACGGCTCGGCCCTGCCGTTCGACCTCCCCGGCATCGTGCTGCCGCGCGGCTCGTGCGTCGCGGCAATCGAGATCATCCGACTCGCGGTCAATCTCGGTCACCAGCGGGCCATCGCGGTCGGCCTGTGCGCGATCGCCGACAGCAGCGAGGCCGATGCGGTCGTGGTCATGGACTGCGACGGCGAGGACCGCCCGGCCGATATTGCAGCACTGCTCGCCGCAAGCGCGCGCCACCCGCGGCATGTCGTATTCGCCGGGCGGGCGAAACGCAGCAAATCCCGCGGCTTTCGCTTCGGTTACGGGGCGTACAAGCTGCTGTTCCGGGCATTTACCGGGCAGGCCATCAGCTTCGGCAATTTCTGCGTCATGCCGATGACCGCGGTGCGCCGGCTGGTGCACATGCCCGAGCTGTGGAACAATCTCGCGGCTTCGGTCATGCGCTCGCGGCTTTCGTACATGACGGTGCCGACCGCGCGCGGCAGCCGCTCGGCCGGCGGGTCGCGGATGAATTTCGTGTCCCTGATCGCGCACGGCCTCAGCGCGATGTCGGTTTATGCCGACAAGATCTTTATCCGCATGCTGCTCGCCGCCGGGGTGGTCGCCGGGCTGGCCGGGCTCGGCATCGTCGGCGTTATCGCCATTCGGATCGCGACCGATCTGGCGATGCCCGGCTGGGCCACGACCGCGGTCGGCGATCTCTTGATCATCCTGATGCAGACAGTGGTGATCGTGATCGCCGCGAGCCTGACGGTGCTGGCCGGGCGCAGCAACCGGCCGATCGTCCCGATCGTCGACAGCCTCGCCTTTGTCGCGCAGCGCGAGCGCTGCCGGCTCGACCGGGGCAATCTCGATCGGCGCAATACTGTGGTTGCGGCGGCGCGCCCGGCCGCATGAGCTATCGCCCGGCATGAGCTATCGCTACGTCGGCTCCGAGCTGGAGCTGTTCGCGGCCGCGGCGAATTGGAAAGCGTATATGGCGGCGATCCTCGGCCGGTTCATCGCCGGCCGGGTGCTGGAGGTCGGCGCCGGCCTCGGCAGCAATACCGCCCATCTCCACAACCCGCGGGTCGACGACTGGACCAGCCTGGAGCCCGATCCCGATTTGGCCCGCAGGATCGGCGAGCGGGTCCGGGATGGCGGATTGCCGCCGAGCTGCCGCGTCGTCGCCGGGACGATCGCGACTGTCGCCGCCGCCGCCCGGTTCGACACGATCCTCTACCTCGACGTGCTCGAGCATATCGCCGATGACCGGGCCGAGCTCGTCCGCGCCAGCCGGCATCTGGCGGCTCGGGGCAACCTCGTCGTGCTGGCTCCGGCCCATCAACTCCTGTTCAGCCGGTTCGACCTCGCGATCGGCCATCACCGGCGCTACGATCGGGCGAGCCTGGGCGCGCTGACCCCGCCCGGATGCCGGCTCGACGCCTGCCTGATGCTCGACTGCGCCGGGTTTTTCGCATCGCTCGCCAACCGCGCAGTGCTTGCGGCGGCAATGCCGTCGCCGCGCCAGATCGCGGTCTGGGACAAGCTTCTCGTGCCGATTTCCCGCCGGCTCGATCTTGCCACCGGCTACCGGTTCGGCAAAACGGTGGTCGCGGTGTGGCGCCCTTCGGCCTGAGGCGATATTGCCCGATAGGAACGGGTCGGGATTTGACATCGGCAGCGAAGGGGCCACCCGGTTGGCGACCGGAGACCGGGCAGGGCGTCGCTGACCCGGCTGAATCCGGCGATCTGCGCGATCACCCTCTTGCACTGCCGCGGTACAGGGCCACAATCTGTCTGATGCAGACGACCAACGACATCCGCACCGCGTTTCTCGACTACTTTGCCGGCAACGGTCACGAAATCGTGCCGTCGAGCCCGCTGGTGCCGCGCAACGACCCGACCCTGCTGTTCACCAACGCCGGGATGGTCCAGTTCAAGAACGTCTTTACCGGGTTGGAAAAGCGGCCATACCAGCGTGCGGCCACGGCGCAGAAATGCGTGCGCGCTGGCGGCAAGCACAATGATCTGGAAAATGTCGGCTACACCGCGCGGCATCACACCTTTTTCGAGATGCTCGGCAATTTTTCGTTCGGCGATTATTTCAAGGAGCGGGCGATCGAGCTGTCGTGGAACCTGATCACCCGCGAATTCGGGCTCGCCCGCGACCGGCTGCTGGTGACGGTCTACGCCGAGGACGACGACGCGGCGGCATTGTGGGCAAAGATCGCCGGATTGCCGCGCGAGCGCATCATCCCGATCGCCACCTCGGACAATTTCTGGGCGATGGGCGATGTCGGCCCGTGCGGGCCGTGCTCGGAGATCTTTTGGGATCACGGGCCCTCGATCGCGGGCGGCCCGCCGGGCAGCGCCGAGGCCGAGGGCGACCGCTTTGTCGAGATCTGGAACCTGGTCTTCATGCAGTACGAACAGCTCGGCCCCGGCGAGCGCGTGGCCTTGCCGCGCGCCTCGGTCGACACCGGCATGGGGCTCGAACGCATCGCCGCGGTGCTGCAAGGGAAGCACGACAATTACGACATCGACCTGTTCCGTGCCCTGATCCTGGCCTCGGCCGATGCCGCGGGGGTGGCGGCCGACGGGCCGCATGCGGTCTCGCACCGGGTCATCGCCGACCATCTGCGCGCCTCGGCGTTTCTGATCGCCGACGGCGTCCTGCCGAGCAAGGAAGGGCGCGGTTATGTGCTGCGCCGGATCATGCGGCGGGCGATGCGCCACGCCCATATGCTCGGCTGCAAGGAGCCGATGGTGTGGCGGCTGGTGCCGGCCCTGGTCCAGCAGATGGGTGCGGCCTATCCCGAGCTGGTGCGCGCCCAGCCGCTGATCGCCGAAACCCTGCGGCTGGAGGAGACTAATTTCAAGCAGATGCTGGAGCGCGGGCTGCGTCTGCTCGAGGAGGAGACCGCGCGGCTCGGCGCCGACGAGCCGTTCCCCGGCGAGACCGCGTTCCGGCTTTACGACACCTTCGGGTTTCCGCTCGACCTGACCGAGGATGTGCTGCGCGGACAGGGCCGCAGGGTGGCGGTCGAGGGCTTTGATGCAGCGATGGCGCGGCAGCGCGAGGAGGCCCGGCGCAGCTGGGTCGGGTCGGGCGAAGCGGCGACCGAGGCGGTGTGGTTCGGCTTGCGCGACGAGACCGGGGCCACCGAATTCCTCGGCTACGAAACCGAAGCCGCGGCGGGGGTGGTGCTGGCGATGTTGCGCGACGGAGCGCGCGTCGCCCAGGCGGCGGCCGGCGACGAGATCGCGCTGATCGTCAACCAGACCCCGTTTTACGCCGAGTTGGGCGGGCAGATCGGCGACACCGGCATCGTCTTTACGGCGGGCGGCGCCGAGCTGGCGGTGCATGACACGGTCAAAAAAGCCGGCGAGCTGCACGTTCATCTCGGCCGGCTGACCAGGGGCGCGCTGAAGGTCGGCGACGCCGTCGAGCTGCGCGTCGACGGTGCCCGCCGCAGGCGGCTGCGCGCCAATCATTCGGTGACCCACCTGCTGCACGAGGCGTTGCGCCGGCGTCTCGGTGCGCATGTGACGCAGAAGGGCTCCCTGGTCGCCCCCGACCGGCTGCGCTTCGACTTCAGCCACCCGAAACCGCTGACCGCGGACGACCTCCGGGCGATCGAGGCCGAAGTCAACGAGCGCATCCGGATCAACGCCGAGGTCGGCACGCGTCTCTTGACCCCGGATCGCGCGGTAGCCGAGGGGGCGCTGGCCCTCTTCGGCGAGAAATACGGCGACGAGGTCCGGGTGGTGTCGATGGGCGGGGCCATCGACGGCGACGACCGGCCGTTCTCGGTCGAGCTGTGCGGCGGGACCCATGTCCGTCGCACCGGCGATATCGGGCTGTTCAAGATCGTCGGCGAAACCGCGATCGCCTCGGGCGTGCGCCGCATCGAGGCGCTGACCGGCGCCGCCGCGGAAGCCTATCTGGCCGAGGAAGAGGGCATCCTGCGCCAGGCCGCCGCGGCCCTGCGCACCAGCCCGGCCGAGTTGCCGGCGCGCATCCGCAGCCTGGTCGACGAGCGCCGCAAGCTCGAACGCGAGCTCGCCGAGGCGCGGCGGGCGTTGGCGGGCGCCGGGCCAGCCGCCAAATCAACCGAGCGGCGGATCGGCGAGGTCGCCTTTGACGGCCGCATCGTCGACGACGTCCCCGGCCGCGAGCTGAAGTCTTTGGCCGACGATCTGAAGCGGCGGATCGGGTCCGGCATCGTCACCGTGGTCTCGCGCGCCGACGGCAAGGCGGCGATCGTGGTCGGCGTCACCCCCGATCTGGCGGGGCGTTTCGACGCGGTCGAACTCGTGCGGTTCGGCGCCGAGGCGTTGGGCGGCAAAGGCGGGGGCGGGCGCGCCGACATGGCGCAGGCGGGCGGGCCAGCGGCGGCGCATGCCCGAGGCGGCGCTCGCCGCGGTCGAGCGCGCAATCGCCGCCAAAGCGCAGGCGGGCCCCGACGCGGGTAAGCCGATTAGAGTTAAAGCAGGGGGAAGAGCATATGCCGCCCGATGTGAACAGCACTGACGCCAGCTCGCAGGCGAGCCGACCCGTGATAGGTCCCCTTGCTGAACATGATTTGCCGGAGGCCCAGCGAATTCTTCGCCGGGCGTTTGGCACGTTTCTCGGTGTCGCTGAGCCGGAGACGTTCTGGAGCGATCGAGACTATGTTTATGGCCGCTGGCGGGCACCTCACGTCGCCGCACTCGGCGCGACGCTCGATGGCCGGCTGGTCGGTTCCAATTTTGCGACGAAATGGGGAAGCGTCGGCTTCTTCGGGCCGATCACAGTGCGTCCGGATCTCCAGGAACACGGGATCGGCAAGGCACTGCTCGCCGCGACAATGGACCAATTCGACGCGTGGGGGACCCGGCACACCGGGCTGTTCACATTCGCGCACAGTGCGAAGCATGTGGCGTTGTATCAGAAGTTCGGCTTCGATGCGCGCTTTATTACCGCGATCATGTCTGCGCCCGCGCAGCGGGCGCAGACGACAGGCTGGTCGCGGTACAGTGCATTGAGCGACGCAGAGAAGGATGAGGCTCTGCGTGCCAGCAGGGACGTGACTGACACGCTCTATCCGGGTCTCGACCTGTCTGAAGAGATTCGTGCGGTGCACGCCCAGGATCTTGGTGACACGGTGCTGGTCCAAGGTGCCGATGGCTTGGCGGCGTTTGCTGTCTGTCATTACGGGCCGTGCAGCGAGGCCGGTGCAGGCGCGTGCTTCGTCAAGTTCGGGGCTGTTCGCGACACGCCGTCTGCTGGACAGGACTATCTGCGGTTACTGGATGCCTGCGAGGCCCTCGCCGTGGCTGTCGGCATGCCGAGCCTGTTGGCCGGCGCGAACCTGGCGCGCCACGAAGCATATCAGCAGCTCGTCGCGCGCGGCTTCCGCACAGAGATTTAGGGCGTAGCCATGCACCGACGGAACGATGCTGGTTACTGCCGGCCGGGTGTATACATCATCGACGACTGGCGATAGTGAGTTCATTGAGTATTGAGCGGCCCCCGGACCACCCGCTCCGAGTTAATCCCTACTTGCGGAGTGTCTGAACACGGAACCATCATCGTGGCGTCGAGGTATGCTTAGTCAATCCAAAACACCAGAGAGGAAAGAGCCATGAAGACATGGACCGCCATCACATTAGCCTGCGGGATCGGTGCAGGATTCCTGCTCCAGCCGGCCAAGGCTGAGGCCCAAACGAGCGACGAGGCGCAAATCAGGGCGCTCGAAGACAGGTTCGCGGCCGCCTTCAACGCCAAGGATGTCGATGCGATTATGAAGGTCTACGTTCCCGATGAAACTTTGTTCGTCTTTGACGTCGTCCCGCCGCGCCAATACGTCGGCGCTGCCGCATATCGCAAGGATTGGGAAGAATTCCTGAAGACTTCTCAACGGCCCTGTGAAGTTTGAGATCAGTGATCTCGCCGTTACGGCCGATGGGAGCCTCGGTTTCAGCCACAGCATCCAGCACCTCACCGGTAAGAACAAAAAAGGAAAGCCGGTTGATCTCACTGTGCGAGTGACCGATGCTTACCGGAAGATCAACGGCAACTGGTTGGTTGTGCAAGAGCACGTCTCGGTTCCGGTGAATTTGGAGACCCGAAAACCGGATCTGGCGTCGAAGCCATAGGAGCAAGGAAACGATGCCCAAGCATCATGTCGTGTGCAGCTGCCCAGTCCCTTACGATAACACCCCATTTAGAAGGCTTTCAATTTGAAGCGGACGCGCTTCGACAAACCGGTAAGATAGGCGTCTTGCCTCTTTCGGCTCGCGCCGATGCCGATTAAATTCCGATTCGCTTTCTGCTCGCCGCCCTTGCAGAGCGCGAGCGGCCTCGAAAGGGTTGAATTCCCTACGGTCCCAAAATTCGGGACGCGTTTTTGACGATCGTTAACTAACGAGCCGCGGGGCGGTTTTTGTTGACGAGACCGGCATGGGCGGGACAAAACGCGGGGGTTGGCCTGACATCCGAATATTTGCCTTCGGAAGATTTGTCGCAGTTACTTTGGTTGTGCTGGCATCGGCTGGGTGCGAGCCGCTGCCGTTCCATCTCGATCCGCTGAGCGTCAACGGCCGCGACGGCGGCGGCACGCCGCCTTCCTACGCGGCGCTGATGCGGATCGGGCAAGCGGCCCGCGCCGGCGGCGATGTCGCCAACGCCGTCAGCGTTTTCCGTCGGGCGGCCGAGATCGCGCCGAATGCCCCGGCTCCGTTTGCCGCGGTCGGCGAAGCATTGCTGGCCGAAGGGGCCGTCAACGAGGCGATCCTGGCGTATAATTCGGCCCTCGCACGCGACGGCAGCTATCTGCCGGCGCTGCTCGGGCTGGCCAAGGCCGATCTCGAAACCGGCCGCCCCGAGTTGGCGCTCGTCCCGCTGGCCAAGGCGGCGGTGCAGAGCCCCGACGACCAGAGGCTGCTGGTCCTTCTCGGAGTCGCCAAAGATCTGACGGGCGCGCATCGGGAAGCGCAGGCCTGTTACCGCCGCGGGCTCGAGCATGCGCCGCGCGATGCGGCGCTGAGCGTCGATCTGGCCTTGTCGCTGGCGCTGAGCGGCAATTATCCGAGCGCGATCGCCGTGCTGCAGCCGGTTGCGGCGGCGCCGATCGCCTCTGCGCAGGAGCGGCAGACCCTGGCGCTGATCTACGGTCTTCAGGGGAGCGTGGCCGAAGCGGCTCGGCTCGGCCGGATCGATCTCGACGAAGCCTCGGTCGAGCACAACCTCGCTTATTACCAGACCTTGCGCGAGCTGTCGCCCGAGGCCCGCAGCCGAGCGATATTGTCGATCGGCGGCTCCGGGCGAGCGTCGGGCCCATCGTGAGCGCAGGCTCGCGGCCGGTGCTTAATGCTTGACGAACAAATCCATCATGCTGATCCCGGCGGGGCCGAGCAGGACGATAAACAGGGTCGGCAGGATGAACACGATCATCGGCACCGTCAGCATCGCCGGCAGCCGCGCCGCCTTTTCCTCGGCTCGCGTCATCCGCGCGGCGCGCGATTTTGCGGACAGCACGCGCAGCGATTGCGCCAGCGGGGTGCCGAATTTGGCGGTTTGCTGCAGCGTATTGACGACCGCCCGGATCGCGTCCGAGTTGGTTCGACCGTCGAGGTTGTCGAATGCCAAGCGACGGTCGGGCAAAAACGTCAATTCCGCGGCAGTGATCGCGAACTCCTCGGCGAGCTCGGGATAGCTGCTGGCGAGCTCACGGGATACGCGCATCAAGGTGGCGTCGAGGCTGAGCCCTGCTTCGGCGCAGATGACCATCAGATCGAGCCCGTCCGGCAAGGCCAGCCGCAGCCGTTTTGCACGTTTGCCCGCGGCGTTGCCCAGATAGATCTTTGGCGCGTAAAAGCCGAGCAGAACCGCGGCGCCCGCCAGCATGAACCCGAAATCGGGCGGGATCGGCATCAGATGCAGGGCGTAGCCGTCGATCAGCACGGCAACGCCGAAAATCGACGGAAGGCTGAGCCGCGCGAACAGGTATCCGACCATCGCATCAGGCGATCGGAACCCGGCCCGGGCCAGCATCAGCCGAGCTTCCGTGGCATGATGCGAGCGCAGCAGATCGAGCCGCGTCACCGCCGCGCGCATCAGTCCGACGGGCCGTCGGTAGTGCCGGCGCCGGCGTGACGCCAGCGCCTCTCGACGCAGTGTTTCCTTGCGCTCGACGACCTGCGCCAGACGCCGCTCGAACGCATTCCTGGGCCGCAGCGCCTGCCACATCGCCAGCAGGGTCGCCAGCACTGCGAGCGAGGCGAGCCCTGCGATCGCGTCGTCGAAGCCAACGCCGGCGGGCAGCCAATCGGCAATTCGAAGATCCTGGGGCGGCAGGCCGGTCATATTTCGAAATGCGCCATTTTGTTCATGATGGCGATGCCGGCAACGAGCATCGCGACCGCCACCCCGTCGAGAAAAAAGCCGCGGGCGTCGTGAAAAAGAGGCGCCAGATAAGCGGGCGAGGTCAGCATCAGGAGTTCGATCACCACGATCGGGAGCCCGCCCAAAATCATTGTCGTCGCCCGCGTCTCGCTCGACATCGCGTGGACCTTGGCTCGCATCTGCCGGCGCCGGCGCAGGGCGTCGGCGAGATTGGCGAGGGTTTCGGCAAGGTTGCCGCCGGTCTCGCGCTGGACGCTGAGGGCGATAATGAAAAACCGGAATTCCGGAGTGTCGATGCGCTTGGCGATGTCCCACAGCAGCGCCTCGAGGTCGCGCCCGAGGCGCATCCCGCTCTCGACCATGCTGAGCTCGCTGCCAACCGGATCGGCGATCTCATGGGCGGCTCCAATGACGGCTTCGCTGATCGGCAACCCCGAGCGCAGGGCTCGAACCATCAAGTCGATGGCATCCGGGAATAAGGCCGTGAATGCGGCAACCCGGCGCTTTCCCATACGGCCGACCGCCAGGTGAGGGAGCGCCAATCCGAGGAACAGGCCGAGCAAAGCGCTGGGGACCAGGCCGAGCGACGTGGCTCGGGCAAGGCCGACGGTCGACAGCGCTGCCACGCCCAACATCAGCAACGCGTATTGGCCGATCGTAATCGCCCTTCCGGTGCGTGCCAGGCGGACGGCGAGAAGGTCGCGGCGGGCAGCCCCAGACGGGCGAGGCGATCGATCTTCGGGGTCGTGCTCTGCGGCCGCACCAGTTGCCGGGCTGCAGCGGCGGCGACGGGAATGCCTCTTGCCCGGTCGCGCACCAGATTGAGCCGGCGCTTGCAGCGCTGACGGGCGGCGCCGCGGCCGATCGCCGCCGCCATCGCGGCAAACAGCGACGCTGCGGTGATGGCGCACAGCGCTGCGAGCCAATCTGCCGCATCGAAAGGAACGACCATGGTTCACCGCGCGAAAGACGATCGGAGCAGCTCGAACGAGGGGTAGCCGAGCGCGTATGCCATCAGATGATCTCGAGCAGCGGGCGGTCGAGACCATAGTATTCGGCGCGTGGCAGAAAGTGCGGGCGCACCCCGCTCGACTTGAATACGCCGCGCAGCCGGCCGTCCGCGGCTTCGCCCTGAAACTGATAGCTGAACAGCTCCTGGGTGGTGATGATGTCGCCCTCCATCCCGACCACCTCGATGATGTCGGTGATGCGGCGCATGCCGTCGCGCATCCGGTTGACTTGAAGGATCATGTGGACGGCCGCGGCGATCTGGGTGCGCACCGCGAGCGAGGGCAGGTGGATCCCGGTCATCCCGACCATGTTTTCGAGCCGGGTCAGCGCCTCGCGCGGTCGGTTCGCGTGGATCGTGCTCATCGAGCCGTCGTGCCCGGTGTTCATCGCCTGCAGCACGTCGAGCGCCTCGGCGCCGCGGATCTCGCCGAGGATGATGCGGTCGGGGCGCATGCGCAGGGCATTGCGCAACAGGTCGCGCATCGAGATCTCGCCGGTGCCTTCGAGGTTCGGCGAACGGGTCTCGAGCCGCACGACATGCGGCTGCTGCAGCTGCAGCTCGGCCGCGTCCTCGATCGTCACGGTCCGCTCGGTCGGGTCGATCAGCCGCGACAGCGCGTTCAGCAAGGTCGTCTTGCCCGATCCGGTGCCGCCGGAAATCAGAATGTTGAGCCGGCAGCGCGCGGCGATCTTCAGCAAGGTCGCCATCTCCGGCGAGATGTTCGCCTGTTGCGCCATGGTGTCGAGGGTGATCGTCTTTTTCGAGAATTTGCGGATCGAGATCGATGGGCCGTCGATCGCCAGCGGCGGAATGATGATGTTGACCCGGCTGCCGTCCGCCAGCCGGGCATCGACGAGCGGGCGCGATTCGTCGACGCGGCGGCCGATTCGGGTCACGATCTTGGTCGCCACGTTCATGACGTGCTGATCGTCGCGGAACGACACGTCGGTCAGCTCTAGCTTGCCGCGGCGCTCGACATAAACCTGCTTTGCCCCGTTGACCATGATGTCGGTCACGGTCTCGTCCTCGATCAGCGGATCGAGCGGGCCGAGCCCGAGCATGTCGGCGATCAGGGATTGGACGAGCTCGCGCTGCTCGATGAAATTCAGCTGGATCTTGGCCTCGCCGAGCAGCTGCTTGACCCAGCCGTCTAGCTGCGTCTCAAAGGTGGCGCGCGGCATCTCGGCGGCGGCGGCGATGTCCATGTGCTCGAGAACGAGCGGCTGGATCTGCTCCTTTGCGGCCCCGATCGCGGCGCGCTTGGAGCGGCGCTGCGAGACCGCCGCATCGGGATCGCCGTCGGGCGCGGGCGGGGTCAGCAGCGCCTGCATCAGGGCGGTGATCAGATCGCGGCGCTCGAGCGCGTTCGCCTCGACGCCATGGCGCGGCAGATAGGCCTGCACCGCGGCATCCACGATCTTGGCGAGCTCGCCGCGGCTCAATATGCTGCGCCGCTCGGGGCGGATTTCGGCGGTGAGGCGCGCGATCAGCTGCTCGCGCGCCGCCAGCAGCCGGTTTTCCCTGGAGGCTTCGACCGGCAGCTCGACCACGGGCATCGGGTTCGCCGGCGGCGCCGGCGGCACCGCTGCCGGCATGGTGCGGCGCGCCGACATTTCGGCGATGCGCGCGTCGAGCGCGGTCTCGCCGTCGGGCCGCTTGAACAAGCCTACCACAGCGAGCGAATGGCAAACCGACGGCGCTTTGGCGGCGCCGCAGTGGGGCCGGCGAGCAATGCCGCGAGCTGCTGGAGCTCGCGCACGATCGGGCTGCGGGGCGCCACCACAGGCAATGGCTGGCCGGAATTGGCGGCCGCCCCGGCCGATTTCGGATCATAGGAGATCACCATGTCGAGCGCCTTGCCGACCCCTTTCTCGAACTCGCTCCTGCCGATCAGCGCACGGCCTCCGGTGGCGCCGGCATCGACCAGCCAGAGGCGAACCTGCGGCGCCTGCTCGCGCATCAGGGTCTGCAGCCGGATCGTGTCGCGCAGACCGGCGAGGCTGCGGTCGCAAACCACGACGACATGGCTCGCGGCGGCGAGCACGACGCGCTGCACCGGGGTGGCGCCGCGCGGCAAATCGACCACGACCCGGACGAATTTGCGGCGCAGCTCATAGAGCAGCATGTCGATCGCGCCGCCGTCGATCACCAGATGCTGCGCCGCCGAAGCCTCGGCCGCCAGCACCCGCAATTCTCGCTGACCTTGGCCATCGCCCGGTCGATGAACAGGCTGTCGATGCGCGAGGGCTGCTCGAGCGCTTCGCACAGCCCGCTGCCGGGGTCGGTGTCGAGCTTGAGCGCAACGGTGCCGAAATGGAGATCGAGATCGAGCAGGGCGGTGCGCTCGGCGCGCTGCTCGGCGATCTCCCAGGCGCAGCCGACCGCGGCGGTGGTGGTTCCGACGCCGCCGCGGCTGCCGATGAAGACGATCACCTGCCCGAGGCCGCCATCGGCCCCTGCCGCGGCATTCGCCGACTTCTTCTCCAACACCGCCGCCAGCGCATCGCGGCTCGGCGGCTTGATCAGATAGTCGTCGGCGCCGGCCGCCAAGAGGTCGCGGTAGAGCGCGACGTCGTTGACCTCGCCGAGGGTCACGATCTCGAGACCGACGCCGCCGACCGCGCGCGCCGCACCGATTTCGGCGATTGGCGCCGGCAGATCGGCCACGTCGAGGAGCAGAATCCGCGGCATCGATCCCGCACGGATCCGGCGCAAGGCGAGGTCGAGCGTGTCGGTGACCGACAGCTCGTCATCCAATTGCAGTTCGCGGATCACCCCCTGCAGGCGATCCAACGTCGCCTGGTCGCGCATCACCGCGAGGACGCCCTCGCGCGCAGGCTCGGACCCGGTCTTCGCGCGCACCGCCTTCATGGGGGGCTTGCACCCTCGGGCGCCGCGGCGCCCGGCGGTGCGCCGGGGCTGCCCCCTGGATCGGCCCCAAATTGGCTTCGGCCGGCAGCGGTGGGACCTTGTCGTCGAGATAACGCGCGACGGCGCTCGCCGCCGGCTTGCCATCTGCCGGTTCGAGCGATCGGCCGGCGGCGAGATCGCCGGGGCTGGCGACCATCAAGCCGAGGTTGACCGCGGTGGCGCAGCCGAAATTGCTCGACGGCGCGTTGGTGAAGTCGCTCGCCGGGCGCATGCTCCAATTCGGGCAGGGCGGCAGGCTCACCGCGTAGCGGCCGACCGTGAGGACGGCGCTGTTGCGCGGCACGGCGGCGTGCGCGCGCGTTTCGGCGACGATGCCCCAGCGCAGCAGCCGGCTCGAGATCGCCGCGGCGCGCTGTTCGGCCAATGCCGGCGGGCCCGACGCGGCGATCGCGACGCGGTCGGCCGGGCGGATGCCGCCCTCGGCGACGAGCCCGTCGAGGCGCGCGGCCTCGCCGGCGCCAAGCCGGTCCGAGCCAGGGGCGAAAGCGAGCGCCAGCTCGCGGGTGGCGCCGTCGACGCGCAGCCGGTTCGGCGCTTCGCTCTTGGTGTATTCGGCAGCCCCCGGCGCACAGGCGGCGAGCACCGGCAACAGCGCGACGGTGATCGGGTAGAGGCGCATTCTCATGACCGCTCTCCACCCCTCAGTCGAGCCGGAAGCCGGCGGGCCCGATCAGGCCCTTGCCGCCGGCGTCGAGCGGCCCGCGCGCCGGCGCCGGCAGCTCTTGCCGCCAGGCGTCGCCCCACAGCACCTGCTGCGCGTCGTGCGCGCTCGCAAAGCCGTCGGTCGGCGATGCCAACGCGGTAGCCGGCGGGCCGACGAGATAGGCGGTGACAATGACGACGAGCTCGCTTTCCCTGTTCTGGAATTTGTTCGAGCGGAACAACGCCCCGAGGATCGGGATGTCGCCGATCCACGGGACTTTCGAGATGTCCTGCTCGGTGTTGTGCATCAGGAGTCCGGCAAGCGCGAAGCTTTGGCCGCTGGCGAGCTCGACCGTTGTTTCGGCGCGGTCCACGGTCAACGCGGGTATCGTCACAGTAGATGTAGCGGTGAGGGGCACCGAGATTGCACCTTGCGTGCTCAACTGGCTGACCTCGGGTCGGACCCGCAGGTTGAGGTGGTTGGCATCGATGATTGTTGGAGTGAATGCCAGCTGCACCCCGAATTGCTTAAATTCGACAGTGATCGTCGGTATTCCCACGCTGCCGGCAGTACCGGCAACGGGGACGGGGAATTCCCCGCCCGCCAGAAAACTCGCGGTCTGACCCGAGACCGCGGTCAAGTTGGGCTCAGCCAGGATGGTGATGAACCCCTCGGTCGCGAGCGCCGATACAATGGCGCTGAGCTGTTGACCAAAAAGCGAAGGGAACGTGCCGACCACCAGCGAATTGGTTAGCGGCGTCGGGGAATTGGCGGTCGCCAGCGACACTGCCGGTCCGGAGACCGAAGCGCCTATAGCTGCGCTCGTCCCGACCTTGCTCCAATCGACCCCGATCTGCTTCAGGATGCTGCGATCGACTTCGGCGATGCGGACGCGCAGGTTGACCTGGTTCGGGGTCTCGACTGCGAGGCGGTTGACGACCTGGCCGCCTTTGACCATGCCGGCGATCGCAGCGGCGAGCGCGCGGGCCTTTTCGGCCTGCCCGGCGTCGGCGACGGCTCCGCTCAGCACCAGGTTGGCGTCGACCTGGGAGACCGAGATCGCGTTTCCCGGCACCAGCTGGCGCAAGGATTGACGCAATTGCGACAGATCGAGCTCGACCCGCACCGGGGCGTTGAGCATGACCGCGTCACTGGCGTCGACCGCGTAAATCACGGTCTCGCCCGGGGATTTGGCGGTGACATAGACGAGCTGGGGCGACTTCACCTGCACATCGGCGATGTCGGGGCTGGCGACAAAGACGGTGCTCGCCGGCCGCGGCAGCCGGATCAGGGTGCCCTTGCCGACTTCGAGCACGATCGGCCGGCCGTTGGCCGGGATCTGGGTGGCCTCGCCGGAAGAGGGCGGGTGGGCGCGGGCGGGCGCGCTCGTCGGCGCGCGCGGCTCGGCCGCGACCGCGGCGGCGGCGAGCCCGAGCCACATCATCGCTGCGGCGAGACCGGCGCGGGGCGAAGGGTGCATCAGGAACCTCGCGACCCGGGTTGCGAACTCGCAACCAGTGCTCGAATTACCAGTTCCGCGCAATATACAAACTTTATCATCGTTGGAGTTATGCTTAATTCCGAATGGCTTCGCCAGCACGGGGCTGACCTCACTATCGAGAGTGAAGCTGCCGGAGTTGTGGCCGTCGATCGAATTGGCGGGCAGGCTGGAGACATCGTCGGCGGTCGCGCCGGCGAGCGCGAGCACGCCCGGCCGGCGACCCGGCGCCGCGACAAGGCTGTTCAGGCTCAGCGACAGCTTGCCCATATCGCCAGCGAGCGCGACGATCTCGCTCTCCTTGGGGGTTACTTCGAGGGTCACGGTACGAGCCAGCACCGCTTCGCCCGCCTTGCCGCCCAGCCGCTGATCGACGGCGATCACGCGAATGTCGCGCAGCACGGTCTGGGCCGCTTTGTGCTGGTAGGCGTTGGCGCTGGTGCCGTCCGGCGGCACCGGCAGGGTGATCAGGATGTCGACCCGGTCGCCGGGAAAGACGAAGCCCGCGATGCCGGAGGTCGCATCGACCGGAACCGAGACGGCGCGCATGCCGGGCTGGAGCACGGCGGCGAGAAACCCGCGATCGCCGGGGGTCACGATCTTGGTCCGGATGATCGGCTCGCCCGCCACGAACGGCTCGCGGGCGACCGAGCCGGCGAGCGATTTCTCCGGCCCGGTCCCGGCGACGACATATTCGCCGATGATGCCGGCTTCGGGCCAGGAGCGCGCGACGACATCGGCGGGCTTCAGGATCTGTCCGCGGGCGATCGCGGCGCGCGCGACCAGGATCGACTTTTGCGGCGCCGGCGGCGGTGGGGCCGCCGCCACGGCGACCGCCGGCCGTTGCGCCATCCACGAACGCACCAGCACCGCGGTGCCGCCGGCGAGCAGCAGGGCGATCACGAACAGGATCAAGGTGCGGCCGCGCATCGCCCTCAGACGAGATATGGCGGGATCGTCACGATCAGCGCGGCGCCGGCGATCGCTACCCCGTAGGGCACCGGCACCCCCGTCGCTGCGCCGGCAGCATCGTCGGCCGGGTCCGCCGCTGCCCGACGCCGCGCGCTGATCCGGGCCCCCAGCGGGGTCAGCAGCACCAGCGCCAAGATCCCGCCGATCAGCCCGGTGAACGCGAACAGCGGCGCCAGCCCGTCGACGCCGGCCCACAAGGCCGCGGCGGAAAACAGCTTGACGTCGCCGCCGCCGATCAGGCCGCGGGCAAACAGCGCGGCGCCGGCGAGAAACGCCGCCGCGGCGCCGCCGACCGCGGCAAGCACCGCCGCCAAGGTAAGGTCGGCGGCGGTTCCGAGATGCAGCAGCCACAGGGCGCACAACGCCAAGACCAGCGGGTTGGGAATAACCAGCCGGCGTAAATCCTCGATCGCGGCAGCGGCCATCACCACGGCAAAGCCGCACAGCGCGATCTGGTGAAGGCCGAGAATCACCGGGAGCCCCGAGCGGGAGCGCTGCCGCCGCACGGCATTCCGGATGCACCGCGCCCGACGCTCGGGACCGACCCGACGCTCGAGACCGACCCGACGCTCGGGACCGGCACGGCGCTGGTGGCGGATTGGCGGGAGCGCTCCGGACGGCCGGTCATGACGAGCTCCGAGACGATGATCAGTGCGCGCGCATCTTCGAGCCGACTGGTTAAAGAGTGCTTAACTCTCCTTATCGGCAGGCGTCGACGGCGCTACCGGCCGATCTGGGGGGCTGCCGCGAAACGCTGGGCGTGCCATTCGGTCTGCTCGGCGTAGTTCTGGCGATAGCGGCGATAGACCCGCTCGTGGCGCTCGATCGCGGCGGGGTCGAGCTCGCCCTGCGGCGGCGGCAGCAGATCGAAATGCCCGAAGCAATCATGCCCGCGGACGAGCAGCGCCGGCAGCCGGAACGAGCCGAGGGTCCGCACCTTGGCCGGAACGTAGCTGATGCCGAGCCCGATCCGGCGGTGCGCGGCCCGGTTCGGCGCCGAGCGGTGGCGGGCGAGGGTGTGGTGCAGGGAGAAGCTGCCCGCCGACAGCGCCATCGCCGCCGCGCCCGACTGGTCGAAGGGCTCGACGATCGCCTGGCCGCCGCCGTTGATGCTGTGGGCGAGGCCGAGGGCGGCGTGCGCGAGCTGCCGCGGCATGCCCCGCGACGACACCGCCTCCATGCAGCCGGCTTCGCAGCTCGCATCGGTCAGCGCCACCCAGGCGGTGACGTGCTCGTGCGGGTCGAGGCCGAAATAGGTCGCGTCCTGGTGCCAGGCGGCGAAGGACGGCGTCGCCGGCTCCTTGATAAAGAAGGTGCTGGTAAAGACCAGGATGTCGGGGCCGATCAGGCTCTCGACCGCGTCGAGGATGCGCCGGTGGCGCACCAATGCGTCGACCCAGGGCAGAAACACATAGGCGGCCGAGCGCCATTTGCGGTCGGCTGCGGTCAAGGTCGTTCCCAGCCGATGCTCGAAGCGGCCGAGGCCGTCAGTGCACGCCGCCAGCTCATCGGGCGAGAGCGCCGGCAGCGGAAAGAGGTAGCCGTCCCAGCGGTAGCGTTCTACCTGCTCCGCGCTCAGCATTTGAGCGGACCTCTTGATTCTGTCGCCCGGTCCGCGGATCAGTGCGCCTTGTCCCCGGCCCGGTCAAGCGCCCGGCACCACCCGTGACGAAGATGCGGCAGCGATGAGCAGACTGCGCAGGGCTGAGCGGAGCGACGGCATCCCGCCCGGCCCGGGGTTGCCCGGCTCCGCGCCGCCGAGATCGCGCTCGTCGTGGCTGATGCTCGCCGGGGCCTTTGCCGCGTTCACGGTCGGCGCCGGGCTGATGCACTCCTACGCGGTCTTTCTGGTGGCGTTCATCCAGGACTTCGCGTGGAGCCGGGCCGAGACCTCGGTCGCCTATTCGGTCTCGCAGCTCGTCGCCGGCGCCAGCTCGCCCTTGGTCGGGGCGCTGGTCGATCGGCTGGGGCCGCTGCGCCTGCTGCTGCTCGGCAGCGCCCTATTGATCGTCGGCCTCCTCGGCTGCGCCCACATGTCGGCCTTGTGGCAGGTCGTCACCTGTTACGGGGTGATCATGACCTTCGGCGCCAACTGCCTCGGGCTGGTGGTGTTCGTGCCGTTGCTGTCGCGGCGTTTCGTGCGCCGGCGCGGCATGGCGATCTCGGTCGTCCAATCGGCCAACGGCTTTGCCCGCGCGCTGTCGGCGCCGCTGGTGCAATTGCTGATTTCGTCCTTCGGCTGGCGCGAAACCTATCTGATCCAGGCCGGGTTCATGGCCGCGATGGTGCTGCCGCTGGCGGCATTGTTTCGCCGCGGCGAGCGGTCGCCGGCGCCGGCCCCGGCATCTGGCCAAATGCCGCCGGCATCGACCGCGGCAGCGTTGCCGTCGCCGGGCTGGACCCTGGCCGAGGCGGTGCGCACGCCGCATTTCTGGCTGCTGTTCGCGGTCTACCTGTTCACCGGGCTCGGCAGCTTTCTGGTCTCCTTGCACCAGCTCGCCTTTGCCGTCGACCGCGGCTTCGACAAGCTCTACGCGGCTTGGGTGCTGGGCATGGGCAGTTTTCTCGCCATCGCCGGCACGATCTTTACCGGCACCCTGTCCGATTACATCGGGCGCGAATGGTCGGCGATCCTGGCCTACGCAATCTCGATCCTCGGCGTCGTCTGCGCCCTGTTCATCACCAACTCGCATCAGGGCTGGCTGTTGTGGCTGTTCGCCTGCCTGTTCGGCCTGACCTGGGGGGCGCGCGGGCCGGCGATCACCGCCAAGACCGCCGACCTCTTTCCCGGCCGCCAGCTCGGCACGATCCTCGGCGTGATCACGATCGGCAGCGGCATCGGCTCGGCCGGAGGGTCCTGGGCGGCCGGCTGGATCTTCGACCTGTCCGGCAGCTACCACCTGGCCTTCATCCTGTCGATCGTCGCCTATGTCTGCGGCTGCATCGCCTTCTGGGCCTTGCGCCGCCCGCCGGCGCGTCGGCGCCAGCTCGTTCGGACGCCGGATCATTCCGGGTCGGCCAGCGCGACAAAGCTCCAGCGCCGGGATCGGTCGTGACGACGGTCATCGAGACCCGGCGGTGAGGGCGAATTCGCTTGACATAATTCATGATTTATTCTAACTTACTTTGCCAAAGGGCCGGTTGTCAAATACTTTCGATCGTTTGTACTTGAAAGTCAGCTCAGCAACGTTGTGGTACTGTATGCGCCGGCAGCGTTGCCATGATCGCCGAGTTTTACAGGGTTGAGGTTTATTGGCGGCCTCGCCCGGAGAGCAGGTGAGACTGTGCGATTCGCCTCGCCCGTATGCTGGATGGCCTCGCCGAGGCTCATCCGGCGCCGGCCAAGGTCGTAGCCGAAGCCGGGCGGGCCGGCGAGAATTCGTGCCGGCGTTGATCAGCGCCCCAATTGCCTTCGCCGGATGGTCGCGCTACGCGCGGGCAGCTCCGTTGTCGATCGCCGCGTCGATGTCTGCGGCTGCATCGCTTCCAGGCCTTGCGCCGGCCGCCCGCGCGACGGCAGCCCGGGCCTCAGATGGCGGCGAAGTCGATCAGCTGACGCACCGGCGCGCCGGATTTCAGCGCGGCAAAGCCGTCGTTGATCTCGCCGAGCTTGATCCGGCCGGAGATCAGATGGTCGAGCTTGAGCCGGCCCTGGCGCCACAATGACAACAGCCTGGGCATGTCGACCCGGAAGCGGTTGCCGCCCATCGAGGTGCCTTGCAACTTGCGGTCGCGCAGGAAGTCGTAGCCGTGCAATTCGATTTTGACGCCGAGCGGGACCATGCCGATGATCGTCGCGGTGCCGCCCGCGCGCAGCATCTGAAACGCCTGCTCGGCGGTCGCCTTGGTGCCGAGCGCCTCGAACGAATAATGCACGCCGCCGCCGGTCATCTCCTTGATCTGCGCGACCGGGTCGGCGTTGCTGGCGTTGAGGGTGTCGGTGGCGCCCATTGTCTTGGCGAGCTCGAGCTTCGAGGCGACGGTGTCGATCGCGATGATGCGCTCGGCGCCGGCGAGTGCCGCGCCGTTGACCGCGGACAATCCGACCCCGCCGCAGCCGATCACCGCGACCGTGGCGCCGGGCTCGACCTTGGCGGCGTTGAATACCGCGCCGACCCCGGTCATGACCCCGCAACCGACCAATGCCGCGCGGTCGAGCGGGATGTCGGGGTCGATCTTCACCATCGCGTTCTCGTGCACCAGCATCTGCTCGGCGAATGAGGAGAGGTTCAGGAACTGGTTCATCAGCTGGCCGCCCTTCCACGACAGGCGGCGCGACACCCCGGGCGGCAGCTTGATTTCGGTGTTCTCGCACAGATTGGGGTGGCCGGTGATGCATTGCGAACAGGTGCCGCAGAACACCGACAGGCAGGTGATGACATGGTCGCCCGGCTTGACATAAGTGACGGCGTCGCCGACCGCCTCGACGATGCCGGCCGATTCATGGCCGAGCACGCACGGGGTCGGATGCGGGTAGAGGCCGTCGATGAAATGCAGGTCGCTGTGGCACAGCCCGGCAAAGGCGGTGCGCAGCAGCACGTCGCGGTTGCCGGGCTTGGCGAGCGCCACCTCCTCGATCGTCAGCGGCTGGTTCGCGGCGTGCAGAACGGCGGCTTTCATCCGATGTCTCCTAACCTGACCCGTCATTCCCGCGAAGGCGGGAACCCAGGGCGGCAAGGTCCCATACTGTCGGCCCTGGACCCCCGCCTGCGCGGGGGCGACGGAATAATCGGCTCAGGATTAATTTACCCGGCTGGCTCACGCCATGAAATTGAGGCGCAGGCCGGGCTCGGGCCAATCCATCTGGGCGAGCTCGCCGGTGCCGGAGAGCGTGATGTAGGCGGTTTTCATGTCGCTCCCGCCAAAGCATATGTTGGTCGGGTAGACATCGGGCATCTTGACCTGGCGCACGACCCTGCCGTCGGGGGCGACGACCGTGATGTGGCCGGTGATCAGGGTGGCGACGCAGATGTTTCCGGAAGCTTCGACCGCGAGGCTGTCGAAGCGTTGGAAGCCGGGCAGCCCGCAGACGAGACGCCCGCCATAGGGGGCGGGGAAGGGCTCGTTGCGCAGCACGCCGGGCGAGACGATGTCGAAGGCGAACAGTCGCGAGGTCTCGGTATCGGCGACGTAGACGGTGTCTTCGTCGGGCGACAGGCCGACGCCGTTGGGGGTGACGATCGGATAGACCAGCTCGACGATCTTCGAGCCGTCGGGCAGCGCGTAGTAGAGCCCGCCATGATCGCGGTCGCGCGCCCGCCTTTTGCCGAGATCGGTAAAGTAGAAACCGCCCTGGCGGTCGAACACGATGTCGTTCGGCGCCGATAATTTGTGGTCCCCGCATCGGCTGTAGAGAACCCGGGTCTCGCCGGTCTTGGGATCGATCCGCTGGATGTATCCGCCCTGGTAATCCTTGGCCGGCCCGGTCGACAGAAACCCGCCCTGCGCGTATTCGTTGCCGCCGTTGTTGCACACGTAGAGCGCGCCGTCGGGCCCGGTGGCCACACCGTTGGGCCCGCCTCCGGCATTCCCGACCGCCGATTTGGCGCCATCGGGGGCGATGCGGGTGACGGCAGCTCCGGCAATCTCGCCCAATATGACCGAGCCGTCGGCCATCGCCACCGGCCCTTCGGGAAACCGCAAACCGGTAGCTATTACGCGCAGATCGGCCATCCCAGTTTCCTCCCTCGAGCGCTGAGCGGGAATTCTGTCGCCCGCCATCGGCCGGCGTCAAGCGGTGCGGCTTTTCGTGCTCGGCGTCGGTGTCGGCTGCCCCGCCGGCCCGCTCGAATCCTGCCCGCTCGAAGATTGACAGCTCGCAGGCCGGGCGCGATCATCCGCGCCGGGACGAGCGTCCAGCAGATCGAGACCATGGGGCTGATTGCGCCCGACCTGTCGGGGGGACCTGGCGGGACACGCCGGCAGGGCCTGCCGAGAAGGTTGGCCGGTCGAGGCACAGCCTGCCGGCAAGCATTTTGGCTCGACCCGGTTTCGCGCGTTGGTCGTGGGGGGAGGTTCGCGCCGCTGGGCTGCGGCGTCGGAAAAGGCGAAATGGTAACGGAGAAGATAGGAGATCGCGATGCCGTTCGATGGTACGTATTTTCCTGCGCCGACACCATCCGACACGGGGCTCTTCCCGATTTGGAGCCGGCATGGCTGCCGATTGTGGTTCGAGGCCCGTCTGCGTCGCGGCAGGCGCGCCACGGCGAACCTGCTGCGGGCCCCGCTCCCCGCCGATCGCGGCCTCGCCGTGGCCGGGCTGCTGCGCGAAGCGAGAGGGATGATCGAGGACCCGGAAAATTGGACGCGGCGCACCTACCGCTCGTTCGGCGGGCAGCGCTGCGCCGTCGGCGCGTTGCGCGCCGCGGCCAAGCGGCTGAACGACCCCAGCCTCGCGTGGACCGCGCATGCGCTGCTGATCGGCGTCGCACGGTCGCGCGGGTTCACCAATGTCGAGACCATGAACGACCGGTCGTCCCATGCCGCCGTGATCGCCGCCTTCGACCAGGCGATCAGAACAGCAGAGCGCGCTGTCCCGGCCGGCTAGTGGTGCGAATTTGACGCTTGGTACCCCCGTGCCCTTCTTCGTCATGCCCGCGAAAGCGGGGACCCAGGGGCAACAAACAAGTCGCCCGCGGCCCTGGACCCCCGCTTTGCGGGGGCGACGATGCAAAGCAAATTGGGAACCATCCGTCAGGTTCGATTCACTAGGAGGGCGCGCGATCGGGCAGGGCTGCGGCTGCGGCGCAACCCCGACCGCGAGTGGCCTGAAATATCCAGCGATCGCGACAGCATAACCGCGGGGCTCGAGCGGTTGCGCGTGTGCGAGGGTGCGGTTTCACCGGACCCGCGGCGCCGAGATCTCCAATGTCGCCCGCATCGGCCGTCGATCCCGGGTCCGGCGCTGCGGTGATCTCCCGGACGTATTGTCCGCACTATCAAACTTGCGGCGACGGACGTTATGTCCGATACCCCCGACATGTCCGCACAGTGGGACTTCATCGAACATGCGGCGGCTGCCTTGGGCATCGCGGCCGAGGCGGTGCGCAAGTGGCGGGTGCGCGGCGTGCCCGGGAAATACCGGGTCCCGATCCTGCAAATGGGCGAGCGCCGAGGCCTGCGGATCGGCGCGGAAGCCTTTGACCGGCCGCCGGGGCCGCGGGGGCGAAGGGCTGACGCGCGCAGACCCGCCGATCAAGACGAGCCGGACGCCGGCGAATTGCAGACAACCCGTCATCTCGCGCCGAAGGGGCGCCTTCAGGGAGGCATCGATTTGGCGCCCGAGGACAGGATAAGCGATCGTCAGCCGCGCCCGTTCACCGGCGCCGAATACATCGACAGCCTGCGCGACGGGCGCGAAGTATATATCGACGGCGAGCGGGTCGCCGACGTCACGACCCACCCCGCCTTCCGCAACTCGGTGCGCTCGTTGGCGCGGCTCTACGACGCGCTGCACGACCCCAGGACAAAGGAGGTGCTGACCTCGCCGACCGATACCGGGTCGGGCGGGTTCACCCACAAATACTTCCGCGTCGCCCGGTCGCGCGACGAGCTCGTAGCCCAGCAGCGCGCGATCGCCGAATGGTCGCGGCTCAGCTACGGATGGATGGGGCGGACCCCCGACTACAAGGCCTCCCTGATGAACACGCTCGGCGCCAATGCCGAATATTACGGCCAGTTCGCCGCCAATGCGCGGGCCTGGTACCGGCGCGCCCAAGAGGCGGTGCTGTTCATGAACCACGCGATCGTCAACCCGCCGGTCGATCGCGGCCGGCCGACCAGCGAGGTCAAGGACGTCTACGTCACGATCCAGCGCGAGAGCGACGCCGGCGTCGTCGTCTCGGGCGCCAAGGTGGTGGCGACCGCGGCGGCGATCACCCACTATAATTTCCTCGGCCAGAACGCCGCCACCGCGACCTCCGATCCCGACCTCGCGATCATGTTCATCCTGCCGATGGACGCGCCGGGGGTGAAGCTGATCTGCCGCAACTCCTACGAACGCATCGCCACTGTGCTCGGCTCGCCGTACGACTATCCGCTGTCGTCGCGGTTCGACGAGAACGACGCGATCTTCGTCCTCGACAACGTGCTGATCCCCTGGGAGAACATCCTCGTCCACCGCGACCCCGAAAAGATTCTCTCTTTCTATCCACGCTCGGGTTTTCTGAACGGCTTCTGCTTTCAGGGCTGCACCCGGTTCGCGGTCAAGCTCGACTTTATCTGCGGGCTGGTGGCCAAGGCCCTGCATGCGACCGGCGGCGACGAGTTCCGCGGCAACCAGGCGATGCTCGGCGAGATCGTCGCCTGGCGCAATCTGTTCTGGTCGTTGTCCGATTGCATGGCGACCAACCCTCAGCCCTGGGTCGGCGACGCCCTGTTGCCGAATTTGCAGGCGGCGTTGTCCTACCGGGTGTTCGCCCCCGACGCCTATTCGAAGATCAAGGAGATCATCGACAAGATCGTGGCCTCGGCCTTGATCTTCCTGCCGTCCTCGGTCAAGGACTTCAAGAACCCGGCGATCGATCCCTATCTCGAGCGCTACGTGCGCGGCTCGAACGGCATCGGCTACAAGGAGCGGATCAAGCTGATGAAGCTCTTGTGGGACGCCGTCGGCACCGAGTTCGGCGGGCGCCACGAGCTCTACGAGCGCAACTACGCCGGCAACCACGAGGACATCCGCATCCAGACCCTGACCGGCGCCCGCCGCAACGGGACGATGGACCGGATGACCGCCCTCGTCGACCGCTGCATGGCCGAATACGGCGAGGACGGCTGGGTCGGCGACACCTGGGTCAATCCCGGCGGCTGAGCGCCAGCCGATCCGCTGTACCGTGCTCTGCGGAAGATATCCGGCCGGCCATCCTGTTCGGCAATTGCTCGATAGGGCTCTGGGCGGATGGCGATAAGTCGCCCGCCCTTGCGCCGCCGGCCGCGGCGGCGGGCCGGCGAGATCGTCCCCCCGGCTGTTGCTTGCCCCCGGCTTTTGCTTGCCCCGGCTATTGCTTGTAGGACGGGTCGATGCGGTCGAGCTTGCGCAACAGGGCCGGCCATTCGAACATGGCCGGATCATTGCGGCCGCCGGCGGTGCGGCGGATCCTGGCATTGTCACGGGCGGCCCTGACGACCGCGCCGCGGATCGGGTTGAGCTCGGCGCCCGATTGCTGGAAGGCGAGCTGCATTGCGCAGGCCCGCTCCATGCGATACGTCGCGACAAAGGCCGCGGCAATGGTCGTGCCCACGATCAACAGCCCGTGATTGCGCAGCACCATGATGTGGCGATCACCGAGATCGGCGAGGAAGCGGGCGCGTTCCTCGGGGCTTCGCGCCGTGCCCTCATAGTCGTGATAGGCGATATCGCCGATCACCTGCAGCGCATGCTGATTGAGCGGCAGCAGCCCGTCCTTTTGCATCGATACCGCACAGCCGGCAATTGTGTGGCTGTGAAGCACGCAACCCAGCTCCGGCCGGGCCATGTGCACCGCGCCGGGGATTGCGAAGCCGCCGCTGTTGACCGCGCATTCCGAGGGCTCGACCTTGTCGCCCGCGGCATCGATCTTGACCAGCGACGACGCGCTGACCTCTTCGAACAGGAGACCGTAGGGGTTGATCAGGAAATGGTCCTGCGGCCCCGGCAGCCGCGCCGTGATGCGGGTGTCGATCAGATCCGACCATCCGAACAGATCGACGAGGCGGTAGCAGGCGGCGAGGTCGCACCGGGTCTGCCATTCCCCGGCCGACATCCGCGCCGGCATTGCCGCTGCCGTTGACGCCATGGCTTCCTCCAGTGCGAGCGGGTACGCCTGCCATCACCGCACGCCGCTCGATGCGTCGTCAAGCCGCGCAACAGCCCCTTCTTCTGCGCGACGGCCGGGGCTCCCGCAGCCAATGTCGTCAGGCCGGCCGAGCGCCGCAGGGCGAAGGTGGATGCCCCGACGGCCGCCCTACACCTCGGTCCGCGCGCCGGTGCGCTCGGTGATCAGCCGGTAATGCTCGGTTCGGCGATGTTTTTCGAAGTTGAAGACGGTGCGGCGCAAGTAGTCGCCGAGATCGAGGTCGAGGGTGGCGGCGATGACCTCGTCATCCTCGCCGAGCGCACGGGCGGCGAGCTCGCCGGTGGGTGCGACGATGACCGATCCACCGATCAGGCCGAACCCGTCCTCCCTGCCGGCCTTGGCCGCGGCCAATACCCACGCCGCGTTCTGATAGGCGTTGGCCTGCAGGCTGATCAGATGGTGGAACATGCGCAGGTGCAAGGGTTCGGGGTGGTGGATGTTGTCGGTCGGGGTGTTGTAGCCGAGCGCCACGATCTCGACCCCCTGCAATCCCATGACGCGGAAGGTCTCGGGCCAGCGCCGGTCGTTGCAGATGCACATGCCGACGACGGCGTCGAAGGCGCGCCACACCCCGAAGCCCTCGTTGCCGACATCGAAATAACGCTTTTCGAGATGCTGGAACGGGGCGTCGGGCAGATGCTCGGAATGCCCCGGCAGGTGGATCTTGCGATAATGCCCGACGATCCGGCCCGAGCGATCGACCAGGATCGAGGTGTTGTAGTGCCTGGTCCGGCCCTGCTCCTCGGTCAATTCGGCGTAGCCGAGATAGAACCCGACCCCCAGCTCGGTGGCGAGGTCGAACAATGGCCGGGTCTCGGCATTCGGCATCTCGCGCTCGAAAAACCGGTCGATCTCGCGCTGGTCGGTCATCCACCAGCGCGGAAAAAACGTGGTCAGCGCCAGTTCCGGAAAAACGACGAACCGCGCGCCGCGACCATGCGCCTCGCACAGCAGCGCCATCAGCCGCTTGACGACCGAAGCGCGGCTGTCGGCCAGATGGATCGGCCCGAGCTGGGCCACCGCGGCGTTCAATCTGCGGGACATGTCTCTACCCCTTCCGAATTTGCAGGAGGCCGATCCCAAATTCCGTAAAGCTTGACCGCATTCTGTTGTTGCGAGCTGGTTTCGTCACCCCGGCCCGCGGAGCCGAAACACGGTCTTGGCCAAATCGAGCCCGACCGTTGTAACCTCCGTCATGGACCGCTCCCGTCGGTCGGCGTTGCTGACAACCCAGCTTTGGCACATCGATGCCGCAAGGGAACGTTCCACCCCATCAGGCTCCGGCCGGGACCCACCTCTGCCATGGGCGCCGCCTTCGCCGGGAAGACAAGACGGCACCACCACCGTGGCAAGCGTCTGATGCTCGCCGCTGGACCGCGGATCAAGGAGGAAGATCATGTCCGAGAGAGCGCCGTTTCTGAATACCGCCTACAGCGCCTATCATCATCGCGAGCGGCCGGCGGAGGAGGAGGAGCTGACCCGCGTCGGGCCGGGCACGCCGTGCGGCGAATATCTGCGGCATTTCTGGCAGCCGGTCGTCCTGTCCGAGGAATTGGGCGAATTGCCGCGGCGCCTGCGCATCCTCGGCGAGGATCTGGTCGCGTTCCGCGACAAGAGCGGCGCCGTGGGCCTCCTCGAATTGCACTGCCCGCATCGCGGCACCTCGCTCGAATTCGGGCTGATCGGCGACCGGGGCATCCGCTGCTGCTATCACGGCTGGCTGTTCGATTGCGACGGCACGATCCTCGAGACCCCGGGCGAGCCCGCCGACAGCACCCTGAAGGACCGGCTCTATCACGGCGCCTATCCGGTGCGCGAGCACCAGGGGCTGGTCTTCGCCTATATGGGGCCGCCCGACAAAATGCCCGATTTCCCGATCCTCGACACCTACGACCTGCCCGGCTACCGCATGACGGCGCGCGCGCCGACCCTGTGGGAGTGCAACTGGCTGCAGGTCAAGGAAAACAGCATGGACCCGGCGCATCTCGCCTTTCTCCACACCCTGCCGGGCAGCGAGGGGTTTACCGAGGACCTCGCCGCATTGGGCGAGTGGGACTGGATGGAGACCCCGGTCGGCATGGTCTATATCGACACCCGCCGGCAAGGGGACCGGGTGTGGGTGCGGGTCGCCGACTTCATCCTTCCCAACATCCACCAGTTCCCGCCAAACCTCGACCCGATGGCGCAGCGCAATTCGATCAACCGGCCGCAGGCCACGACCTGGGCGGTGCCGCTCGACGACACCCACACGATGCAGATCGGCTATCAGCGCGCGCCCGCGGGGCGGGAAATCAGGCGCGGCAGCGGTTTCGGGCAGGATGCGAGCCGGCCTTATCGAGCAACGCCAGCGGGTTCCCGGCGACTACGACGCGCAGACCAGCATTCATGGCGGCATCGCCCGGCACGGCCTCGAGCATCTCGCTTCGACCGACCGCGGCATCATCATGATGCGCAATCTGATCCGGCGCGGCATTCGCGCGGTAAAGAACGGCGAGGATCTGGATTACCCTATCCTGCATAACGGGGCAGCGGTGCCGACCTACAGTCACGACCGGGTGGTGTCGGGCATCGCGTCCGCGCCGACCCCGGAGCAGGACCGGATGCTGCTGCGCGAAGTCGCGCGCAACGTGGTCGCGCAGACGGTGAGGGCCGGTTCCGCGGAAGCATAGCGCGGGCATGGCTGAGGTCGAGGCGGCCGTCATTCCGGGATGGCCCCCGCAGGGGCAAGCCCGCAACCCATATGCGGCCGGCCGCAAAAGATGCCGCCATGATCAAGGCAGCGGCACGGCAAAAACTGGCTGCATAATTCGCGCCGTCATTGGGGTCACTACACGATTTGTTCAAAATCGTACGCTAAGCCGCGAGGGGCGGGAATGTAGCGCGAACGTCGCGTAGCGGCGGGAACGGAGCGGCGGGATCGGGGGCGGTCCAGACATAATCGCCGGTCAGGCCGTCGCCCCGCTCGGTTGGGGATCGTCGGGAACCGTCGTGCCCTGAGCGCGCAATTGCCGGACGGTCCGGTCGAGATGGACCGTGTTCCGGTGGACGATGGCGGCGGCCATGAGGCTCAGGCCCGCCACTATGTGGGTTGCGGCTTTGATTTTCGCCTTGGCGCTGTCCGTTCTCTCTTCGCCGCGACCCGACGCGCCGCCGCCAGCGCTACTCGCGCCCACGTGACAAGCTCATCGGGTTCGTCGAACAGCCGCTCCGGCGCGCGCCAAAAGGAGAGGTCTATGGTGCAGCCCTTCTTCTCGTAGCTGAGGGGCGGAAAGGCCTCGGCTTCCTTGAAGGCCGCCCGGTTGTGGTCATCAACCCGGAGGTAGAGCATGTTGTCCGTCACCATCCCGAACATCAGCCCGTCGCAGAACACGCCGGTCTTGCCGAACATACGCCGCATTGTGACGCGGCCGAGCGGTGCGAGCTGCTCGCGCAAGAACTCGGCAAAGCTGTCGCTGGCAGCCATCCTCCGTCCTCCGTCCTGGCCCGGCTGTCTTGGCTCCCGGAGGATAGCTCAGCCGACGCTCCTAAAGCAGTATCCAGGCGGGGGATTCCAAGGGAGTGTGGTTCAATCAGGCGGACGGCGTGCAACGTAACCAATTCGGACTTCTGGTTCAAAGCCACAGCTCTCGTAAAACCGATGGACACGAGGGTCCTGTCGGCCGCTTTGGAGCAACACGTGGTAGCAATTGCGAGTCCAGGCCTCGGCAAGCGCAGCCTGGACGACTGCGTGACCGTGACCCTGCCCACGGCACTCAGGATGGGTGACGACGTTTTCGAGGAACCCGTGTCCACGGCCACCGCGCAGAAGATTTGGGGCGGTGATGAGCATGCAAGTTGCTGCGATTTTGGCACCTGACTCAGAAACAAAGAGGAACAACCCGTCGCGTGCCAGTGTCTCGGCCCAGATGCTTGCGGCGCGGTCGGCAGGTTCCGCGATTGCACTAACTTCCGACACTCGAAAGAGATAGAGCAAACCTTCCAAATCGGATGGTTGAGCAAGCCTCGCTGTTGGCATATCTGTACCTAGTTAAGTTCGACGATTTTTATTTTGGGTCAGGCAAAGTGAGGCATGACATCCGAGAGGAAAAGTTCACGGGTCTCCACGTCGTTCCGTCGATCGGCATTGATCAGCAGGTCGATGCCGGCGTCCTGGTATTGCCCGATCAGGTCGATGGCCTCGGACACCGTGCCGACAAAGCCGCGCAATGGTCCGCGGGCGGCCAGTCGCTCGCGCTTTGCCGCCAGCGCCGCCGCGTCGCGGGCAAGCAGCCAGGGCTGGATACGGGTCTTTTCGATCGTGTCGTAATCGCGGCCCGCCGCGTCGCAATGTCCGCGCAGCACCGCCAGCTTATGCCGTACCTCCGCAATGTCGCCGTCGACGATATTGCAGGCGTCGGCCAGACGGGCGACCGCGCGCAGGGTCATCTGTTCGCCGCCGCCGGCGATCATTACCGGCGGACGCGGCTTTTGCACCGGCTTCGGTTCGAGAATCGCATCCTCGACGTGGAAATACCGGCCGTGGAAGGTCGTACGCGGCTCGGTCCACATCTTCAGGATCAACTGGACCGCTTCCTCCATCTGCCGGATGCGCGTCGCCGGCCGCGGCGGGAACTCCCAGCCGTATTGCTTGTACTCATCCTCGAAAAAGCCGGCACCGATGCCGAGCGTCAGGCGTCCCCGGCTGATCAGATCGACGCTCGCCGCGATCTTGGCGAGATGCGCAGGATTGCGATAACCGACCGCCGTAGCCAGGGTTGCCAGACGGATGCGGCTCGTGACGGCAGCCAGCCCCGCCAGGACGGTCCAGCCTTCCAGGAACGGCTCGTCCGGCGCGCCCACGCGGGGGATCTGGATCATGTGATCCAGGACCGAGAACCAGACAAAGCCGTGATTCTCCGCCCATTGCGCCTTCGCCTTCACTGCCTCGAACGCCTCGGCCGGATCGGGGCCGTCGAGCCAGGACGAGTTGTGAATGCCGAACTTCATGGTTGTTGGCCTTGTTCTAATCTTACTCCAGCAATGAAGCAGTCCAGCGGGAGCACGACTAATGCCTGATCAGCTCGCTGTGGGAGCCGAGCCTGACGAGGCGCAGTATGTCCGGTGAAGGCTTGGCGTAGACCGGCAACAGGTCGGGCCAGAGGTGGCAGTCGCGGTACCCGGACCAGTCTTCCGAGAGGGCATGGTCGCGGCATTGGGGCGGCAGCGGTTGGTCGTCGATCAGAAGCTGCAAAAGGACCGTCAGCCGATGATCGAGGGTCCGATAGCGGGATGTCGCCTTGGTTCTCCGGTAATCTCGCTTGAAAGCCGTGGACCGCTCAATCTTCCGCATTCAGCTCGGTCATCAGGTCGGCCAAATTGTCGAACGCGGCACCCTCGCTGCGCTCCAGTTCCGACATCGCCGCCAAGGTCCCCGTGTTTGGCGCCTTGACCTCGAACGGCAGCGCCTTCTCGGCCGCCACGCGCACCAGCAACGGGCGGATCGCATCGGAAACCGATAGCCCCATCTCCGCTAAGACCCGCGCCGCCTTCTCGCTTGATCCGCCCATCGATGCGGGCGCGCACCACCGTATCCGACGCCATGATGCACCTCGTCAGCACTTTCTCTGTGGCCACGATGTAGCTATCGCTAACCTCATGGTCCAGCCGGGAGCTCCGAAGGGGCGGTCGCGGCAGCGTTCGCCGCCGCCGCCGCGGCGTTGGGCGGCGGCGGAGGCGGTGCGGTTATTGTTTGTAGGAGGGGTCGAGGCGGTCGAGCTTGCGCAGCAGCGCCGGCCACTCGAAGGTGGCGGGGTCGTTGCGGCCGCCGCCGGCGTAGCGGTCCTTGGCGCGGGCGTAGGCGCCCTCAACCACGGTTTCGGGGATGGGCCAGAACTCGGCGCCCGATTGCTGGAAGGCCAATTGCATCTCGCAGGCGCGCTCCATCTTGTAGGTCGCGACGAACGCCTCGCCGACGCTGCGCCCGACCGTCAGCAGACCGTGATTGCGCAATACCAATATCCGGCGGTCGCCGAGATCGGCGAGGATGCGCTCGCGCTCGTCGAGCCGGTCGGCGGCCCCCTCATAGCCGTGATAGGCGACGTCGCCGATCACCCCCAAGGCGTGCTGGTTGAGCGGCAGCAACCCGTCCTTCTGGCACGAGACGGCGGCGCCGGCGATGGTGTGGGTATGCAATACGCAAATCAGATCGTGCCGCGCCATGTGGACCGCGCTGTGGATCACAAAGCCGGCCTGATTGACGCCGTAATCGGACGGCTCGACCTTGTTGCCCTCCATGTCGATCTTAACGAGGGACGAGGCGGTGATCTCGTCGAACATCATGCCGTAAGGGTTGAGCAGAAAATGATCCTCGGGCCCTGGCACCCGCGCCGAGATGTGGGTCCCGAGCAGATCCGACCAGCCGAACAGATCGATCAGCCGATAGCAGGCGGCGAGGTCGCACCGGGTCTGCCATTCCCCGGCCGCCATCCGCGCCGAGGGCATTGCCGTTACCGCAGACGCCATCAATTCCTCCAATCAGAGCGAGGGTGGCCAAGATCAGCGCATGCGCCTCGTCCCGCTGTCAAGCGCGAGCGCCGGCCGTGCCTGAGCCGCCGCCGCTGTTATCGCGGATTGCAGCCGCCAGGCGAGGCGCATGTCTCGCATGGATCGAGCGATGCCGGCGCAACGACATTCCCGCTGACTGCGAGGGTGCCCGACATTATCCTCGGCGCGACCGAGGGATCGGCGATCCTTGACCCAGCCCTTGGGTTGGCCCCTTTTCCGCGAGGCCGAGGACGGCCCGCGTCGACGGAGCATGACCGATGCCCGAGCCTCTTCCCGCCATCAGCCTCGTCGCCGTGCCGGGGCGCCGGCGGCACACCCTGGAGATCGCGCGCGAGATCGAGCGGCGCGGTTTTGCCGGCATCTATGTGCCGAGCCGGTTCGGCAACATCGCGCAATGCGTCGCCTTGGCGTTGGCGACGGAGCGTATCCGGTTCGGCACGGCGATCGCGCCGATCTACGCGCAGAGCGCCGAGGATTTCGCGATGAGTGCGGCCTATCTGCACGAGGTCTCGGGCGGGCGGTTCCGCTTTGGCATCGGCGTCGCCCACGGCCCGACCCACCAGCGGCTCGGCGTCACCCCGGGGAAGCCCTTGGCCGACATCCGCGCCTTTGTCGACAAGCTCGGCTCCTATGACGGCATCGGTGCGCCGCCGCCGATCATCCTCGCCGCGCTGCGCCGGCGCATGGCGGCGCTCGCCGCCGAGATCGCCCAAGGCGTGCTGTTCGCCAATGCCAGCCTGTCGCACATGGCGCAATCCTTGGCGGTTATCCCTGCCGAGAAGCGCCGGGACCCGAACTTTCTGATCGGCAACATGCTGCCGGTATGCATTGCCGACGATGTCGGCGCGGCGATGGCGCTGCACCGCCACCGGCTGGTCCGCTACACGTTGCTGCCGAACTATCGCAATTACTGGAAGGAAGCCGGCTATGGCGAGGAGATGGCGGCGATCGAAGAGGCCATCGCCGAGAACCGGCGCGACGACATCCCGAAATATCTGACCGACCGTTGGATCGCCGACAACACCCTCTATGGCTCGGCGGCAAAGGTGCGCGACGGCGTCGCCGCCTGGCATGCCGCCGGCGTCGACACCCCGGTTCTCGTCCCCAGCTCCGTCAACGGCAATCAGCTCAAAGCACTCGACGAGCTGTTCGCGGCGTTCGCCGATTGAGACGATGCATTTGCACCGGCAGCGACGCCAACCCGCCGGGTCCGGGACATGGCCGAGACAGCAGTGAGCACGGCCCGAGGTAAGTTGTCAGACCGGCCCACGGGGCCGGCCGTCGGCCGGCCCGAGGACGGGCTCCGGCCGGTGCCTACGTCTGACATGGGTCCCAGCCTTCGCCGGGATGACGAGAGCGGGGGCTATGGTCACAAGCGTTAGGTTTGTACCACCAGGGAGAGTTGGGCTTTCCGAAGCGGAGCGTCTCAAACGCTTCAACAATGCCCGTGACAAGCTGCACGAGGCTCTGAAGCGTTGGGACCACATCCTTCCTGCCCAGAGTGCCGTCCCGTGGTAACGCGAGTCGGAAATAGACGGGGAACTCTTGCCCAATTGTCAAATTCGATGCGGCGGGCATGTCCACAACGATCTGCCTCGGCATCGGTAGAATGCCCGCTAAGAGCCCGAACCATAATGATCCCTGTAATATCAATCGATTATTCGTCATTCCCGCGAAAGCGGGAACCCAGGGCGCAGGGGCCCGAACGGTTGCCCCCTGTTCAGGCCAGGGGCAGGCTCTGGACCCCCGCTTTCACGGGGTGACGATGACCTATTGAGATAGCGTGTTTCGTTTCGGGTCGGACACTAAGTGGACGTAGCTCCCGCCAATTTTTGTCGACGTTGGTCTACATATGGCTTCACGATCGATCGATCTCCCGCCGTTCAGCGCATCGCGCTATGGAGCCCGAGGTTCCGATCCCGGCCCTCGCTCAAATGCCAGAGATGAGTGCCTGCGGGAATCACCGCCTCTCCCGCCCGTGACAGGTAGGAAATCGTACCTTATTTGTTCTCAAAAGTCAAGCGGCTGCCGCACACCTACTCGAGCGCGGCCAGCATTTCGGCGGTGACCAGGGTGACGCCACCGGCGCTGCGGTAGAAGCGGCGGGCGTCGAGATCGGGATCTTCGCCGATCACCAGCCCCTCGCGGATATGGCAGCCGCGGTCGATCACGACCTTGGTCAGCCGGGCATGGCGCCCGACCTCGACCTCGGGCAGCATCACCGCCTCGCGGGTCTGCGCGTAGGAATTGACCCGGCAGTTCGAGAACATCAGCGAGCGTCGGACCGTGCCGCCGGAAACGATGCACCCGCCCGAGACCATCGAATCGACCGCCATGCCGCGGCGGTCGTCGTCGTCGAACACGAATTTGGCCGGCGGCAATTGCTGCTGGTAGGTCCAGATCGGCCAGTTGGGATCGTAGATGTCGAGCGAGGGAACCGGCATGACGAGATCGAGATTAGCCGCCCAATAGCCGTCGATGGTACCGACGTCGCGCCAATAGGCCTCGGCCTCGGGCGTGGTCTTGACGCAGCTCTCCTCGAACGAATGGGCGACGGCGAGCCCGCGGCTGACCAGGCTCGGGATCACGTCCTTGCCGAAATCGTGGCTCGATCCCGGGTCATGGTGATCGCGTTCGAGCTCGGCATAGAGAAACTCGGCGGCAAACACATAAACGCCCATGCTGGCGAGCGCCCGGTCGGGCTTGCCCTTCATCGCCGGCGGATGAAGCGGCTTTTCCTGGAAATCGACGATCCGCATCGATTCGTCGACCGCCATGACCCCGTAATCCGATGCCTCGGCGAGCGGCACCTCGATGCAGGCGACGGTGCAGTCGGCGCCCTTGTCGACATGATCGGCCAGCAGGTTCGAGTAATCCATCTTGTAGATGTGGTCGCCGGCCAGCACGATGAAATATCGCGGGCCGGCGGCGCGCAGGATGTCGAAGTTCTGATAGACCGCGTCGGCGGTGCCGCGATACCAGGTCGCCTCGTCGAGCCGCTGCTGCGCCGGCAGCAGATCGAGGAACTCGTTCATCTCCGGGCGCAGAAACGACCATCCCATCTGCAGGTGGCGCAACAGGCTGTGCGCCTTGTACTGGGTCAGAACCGCGATCCGCCGGACCCCGGAATTGACGCAGTTCGACAAGGTGAAATCGATGATGCGGAACTTGCCCCCGAAAAACACCGCGGGCTTGGCGCGCCGGTCGGTCAGCTGCCGCAGCCGGCTGCCGCGGCCACCGGCGAGAACCAGGGCGAGCGCCTGCCGCGCCAGCCGTTGTTGGATGCGCGCGCCCGACAGCATGTCGCTCTCCCTCAGCCGTGGCCGCGGTCGCGCGCGGCGGTTACACGATAACGCTCGGATGCGAGCGGCCGGTGACCGCGGCGAGGTCGGCGATTGCGGCGGCGGCCGCGGCGAGCGGCGCCAACGCCGCCCCGGCATCCTGCCCGTGCCGCGCCGCGTCCGGCTCGTGGCTCTCGAGGTAAACCCGCAGGGTGGCCCCTTCGGTTCCGGTGCCGGACAGGCGGTAGACGATGCGCGCGCCGCCGGTGCAGCCGATGCGGATCCCCTGATGCTCGCTGAGCGCGCCGTCGACCGGATCGCGATAGGCGAAATCGTCGGCATCGGCAATCGTCAAATCGCCGAAGCTGCGCCCGGGCAGACCGCCGAGCGAATTGCGCAAGCGCTCGATCAGGGCATCCGCTCGCTCGGCCGGCAACCCCTCGTAATCGTGCCGGGCATAAAAATCGCGCCCGTAGCGGCGCCAATGGTCGCGCAGGATGTCGGCCACGGTGAGCCGTCGTTCGGCGAGGATGCTGAGCCAGAACAGCACCGCCCACACCCCGTCCTTTTCGCGCAGATGGTCGGAGCCGGTGCCGGCACTCTCCTCGCCGCACAGCGCGATCTTCCCGGCATCGAGCAAGGACCCGAAATATTTCCACCCGGTCGGCGTCTCATAGCACGGGATGCCGAGTGCGGCGGCGACCCGGTCGACCGCCCGGCTCGTCGGCATCGACCGCGCGACGCCGCAAAGACCCTCGGCGAACCACGGGATCAGCCGGGCGTTGGCGGCGAGCACGGCGAGGCTGTCGCTCGGGCCGACGACAAGGCCGCGGCCGACGATCAGGTTGCGGTCGCCGTCGCCGTCCGAGGCGGCGCCAAGGTCGGGGCCGTCCCCGGCGGCGCAGGCGGCGACCAGACCGGCGGCGTGGAGCGGGTTCGGGTCGGGATGAAGGCCGCCGAAATCGGGTTTGGGCTCGGCATTGACCACGGTGCCGGCGGGCGCGCCGAGACGCCGCTCGATGATCTCGCGCGCATAGGGGCCGGTGACCGCGTTCATCGCGTCGAAGCGCAGCCGGAAGCCGCCGAGGAACAGATCGCGCAGCCGGTCGAAATCGAACACCCGCTCCATCAGCTCGGCATAGTCGGCGACCGGGTCGATGACCGTGACCGCCATGCCGCCGAGCGTGGTTTCGCCGACCCGGTCGAGCGGCACGGGCGGCACGTCCACCGTGCGATAGGCTGCGATCTCTTGGGTGTGCCGCCAGATCGCCTCGGTGACCCGCTCCGGCGCCGGGCCGCCATTGGCGACATTGTACTTGATGCCGAAATCGCCGTCGGGGCCGCCGGGATTGTGGCTGGCGGTGAGGACGATCCCGCCGAAGCATTGGCGTTTGCGGATCACGGCGCTGATCGCCGGGGTCGACAGGATGCCGTCGCGGCCGACAAGCACGCGGGCGGCTCCGTTTGCCGCCGCGAGCCACAGAATTATCTGGATCGCCGCGTCGTTGAAAAAGCGGCCGTCCCCGCCCAGCACCAGGGTCTTTCCCGCAACCCCCTCGCCGACCGCCTCGGGCAGCGCGTCGAACAGCGACTGGACAAACGCCTCGACATAGCCCGGTTCGCGGAACACCGCGACCTTCTTGCGCAGCCCAGAGGTGCCCGGCCGCTGGCCCGGAAACGGCGCAACCGCAACCGTGCGGATCGTCATCGGCCCTTCCCGCCATACCGCCAACCGGTCGAGCCTACCCCGCGATCGGGCATAGGGCACGCGTCACGTGCGGCCGCAGCCGGCCGGCAAAACCTTGCGATGCCCAATCTCAGCAGACGTAGGGCGGATGCAATCCGCCATTTTGGCCGTGCCGGCGCTCAGCCGTTTCACGAGGCGGCGGCGCGAACGGCGGAGCTTCACCATCGAACGGCGCGGCACACGCGCGAAGGCGGCGGATTGCATCCGCCCTACGTCCTACTGGGTCTTTATTGGCGGGCACCGAATGGGAGGCATCGGCTTCGTCTCGGCCTGTTCCCGATGAGCGCTCGCGATCCAAGCGCCCGACTCTAAATGAACCGCGCGATCTGAATAGATTTCATCGTCGCGTGCGCCTTCAACGAGGATTTGCCTCTGCGGTATGCGAGGCCCCCCGGCCTGGGCATAACCCCTCGCGGTCATTCGAGGGTGCGGGGGTCGTCGATGGCGAAGGTCAGGTGCTCGGTCGGCTGCGGGGTGGCGGTCATCAGGCTGACCCCGTCCGGGGCTTCGAAGCGGTGCCACTTCCCTTGCGGGACGATCACCACCATCCCGGCCTCGAGCGCGTAGGATTGCGGCCCGTCGTCGGTCATCAGGTGCAAAATCGTGGCGCCGTCGACGATCTGCACGATCTCGTCGCCGTTGGGGTGGCGCTCCCACGGGCCTTCGCCGGAGAATTTGGCGACGTTGATGGCGCTGTCGCGGTACGGCGCCAATCGCGCGAAGGCGCCCTCGCGCTCGGCGGCGGGGGTCTCCGGGGTGCGTCCGCGCAGCATCTTCAGCTTGGCGAACTCGGCGTTGAGATCGATGATGGTCGGCACTCTTCCCTCCGCTTGGCAGTGACGTTGGGCCCGAGCGGCAGCTGCGAGCCGAAACCGGCGCGGCGGCTGTCTGCCCGGGTCGCGTCCCGTTGCTCCCGCCCTCTTCCGACAGCATAACCGCGAGCGGTTCGGGGTCATATCGACAAAGAACCGCGGCCGAGAGCTCGCCGGTTAAATGCACCCGCGCGGCACGCAGCAAGGCCATCGGCATCACGTCGAAGGCGATCTCGCCGAGGCCATCAATGCCAGCAGCCGTCAGGGCCCGACCAGAATTGAAGAGCGTCGAAAACGATCGAGGCCGCCGCACGGGTTGGTCGTCACCCCGCGAAGGCCGGGCGAAGGCGGGGCCCAGTTCTGCCATGGGCGCTGGCCGGAACCCGTCCCTTCGGCCAGGGGCACCGGCCGGTGCCCGTCCCCCGTTCGGGCCAGGGGCAGGCTCTCGGGCCGGCCGACGGCCGGACCCGTGGGCCGGTGTGACCGGATTTTGACGCGAGCATTGGTCCGCCGTCGCCAAGCAAATCTTGTGTCTGCGTCTGAGCACTAGTCGCCGGCCAGTCGCCGTGTCTCGCGCCGCCGCAGCAGCGCAACGGCGCCGAGGGAGCGGGCGACGGCGTCGAGACGGCGCTGGACCGGCTCGCCGACGAACAGGTTGCTCGCCGGCGGAATCTCCAGGATCAGGCTGGCGCCCTCGCGCCCGAGCCGGGTCTCGGACAACAGCTCGAGCCTGCCGCCGCACAAGGTGTAGGCGAGACGCAGCGCCAGGCCGAGCGTGCGCACCTCGGCGGCGGCCTGCGGATCGAGCAGCAGACGCGTCGGCTCGCGGACCGGGGCGTCGGCGGCGCCGCCATAACGGGTATGCAGCACCGCGGCGACGAACACCCGGTCGGGGTGGGTGATCGCGGCGAACGGCATTCTCAAGCTGCGGGTAAAGGCCTGCTCGGCGCGGTAGTCCGGGTGCTCGATCCAAGCGATGTCGGCGAGCCAGCAGACTGCGCGGTGCAGCCGCAGCGAACGCTCGGAAAGGTTGGGGAAGAGCGGAGCCGTCCATTGCTGCAGCCGGTCCCCCTGCGGCGGAAACCGGCTGTCGGCTCGGGCGATCGCGATGCTCGCGGCGATCAGCGGGTCGGGATTTCGCTCCTCGGGTGGGATCAGGCCATAAGCGTAGCCCTCGCGCAGCCCGAAGGCGGAAAATATGACCCGCTGCGGGCCGGTGACGGCGACCAGCTTGCGCAGGATCAAGGCCGCCAGCGGCACCATCTCGAGGCGCTTCCGCGAGATCGTCGGGATCCGTTCGAGAGATCGGCGCGACAGCCGGCCGATGATGTCGAAGAAGGCGTCGGCCTCGGCGCGGGCGATCGTGTAGTGGTGGACGATGTGCAGCGGATAATGCGTGTGCTCCATATGCAGCCGGGCAATCGCCCGCGACGCGCCGCCGACCAGGTACAAGCTCTGCCCGGCTCCGGCGCGGGCGACGGGTGCGGCGGCGAGCGCGCGCTCGACCGCTTCGGACACCGCCCGCGCGCTGTCGCCGAGCTCGGCCAGGCGCAGCGGCCCGAGCGGCAGGGTGATCCCCCGCCCGATCCGCGCGCCGGCGACGGCGCCGGGAACGCCGGGCCCGACCCGAACCAGCTCGACGCTGCCGCCGCCGAGATCGCCGACGATCCCCTCCGCCTCGGGGATGCCGGCCAGCACCCCGGCGGCGGACAGCCGCGCCTCCTCGGCGCCGTCGATGACCTCGACCGGCACCTGGCACTCGCCGGCGACCTCGTCGGCGAAAGCCTGCCCGTCGCTGGCGTCGCGCACCGCGGCGGTCGCCAGCACCGCCAGGTGGTCGACCCCGATCGCGCGCGCCAGCGCCACGAACCGCCGCAGGTTGTGCAGCGCCAGCGCCACGCCGTCGCGGTTCAGCCGGCCGGTCGTGGACAGGCCGCGGGCCAGGGCGCACATGACTTTTTCGTTCAACAGCGGGAACAGCGCGGCACCCTGCCGCGCGAACACCGCGAGGCGCAGCGAGTTGGAGCCCAGATCGATGATGCCGATGCGCCCGGTGGCGGATGTCGCGATCCGGTCGGACATCGGCTCAGCGCACGACCAGCTTCGGCTGGCTGCGGCGCAGCGCCTTGCCGCGGCCCGAGAGGCTCGGATTGGTCATGAAATAGGTGTGCGCGGAAAACGGCTCCTGATCGGCCGGCACCCGCTCATAGGTCCCGCCCGGCGACAGGGTCCAGCTCTGCAAAGTGTCGCGCAGGTTCGCCACCATGATCTCGTCCAATACCTGGCGATGCACGGTCGGGTTTTCGATCGGCACCAGGGCTTCGACGCGCCCGTCGAAATTGCGCGGCATCCAGTCGGCCGAGCTGATGAACACCTTGGCCCGGTCCGAGGGCAGCTTGTTGCCGTTGCCGAAGCAGACGACGCGCCCGTGCTCGAGAAAGCGCCCGATGATGCTTTTGACCCGGATGTTTTCGGAAAGGCCGGGGACGCCCGGGCGCAGGCAGCAGATGCCCCGAACGACGAGGTCGATGCCGACCCCGGCCTGCGAGCCGCGGTAGAGCAGGTCGATCAGCGCCGGGTCGACTAGCGCGTTCATCTTGGCCCAGATCTGCGCCGGCTTCCCCGATTTCGCATTGGCGATCTCGGCCTCGATCAGCTCGAACAGGCGGGCCCGCAGGTTGATCGGCGCGACCGAGATCTTTTCGAGGCTGGCCGGGCTCGCATAGCCGGTCATGAAATTGAACAGGCGCGCCGCGTCCCGGCACAGTGCCGGATCGCAGGTGAAAAACGACAGGTCGGTGTAAACCTTGGCGGTGTAGGGATGATAATTGCCGGTCCCGAAATGGACATAGGAGCAGAGCTGGCCGGCTTCGCGACGGACCACGAGCGACACCTTGGCGTGGGTCTTCAGCTGCAGAAAGCCATAGACCACCTGCACCCCGGCGCGTTCGAGATCGCGCGCCCAGCGGATGTTCGCCTCCTCGTCGAAGCGCGCCTTCAGCTCGATCATCGCGGTGACCGACTTGCCGGCCTCGGCGGCCTCGGCGAGCTCGCGCACGATCGGGCTGTCCTCGCTGGTGCGGTAGAGCGTCTGCTTGATCGCGGCCACGGCCGGATCGCGCGAGGCTTGCCGCAGGAACTGAACGACGACGTCGAAACTCTCGTAGGGGTGATGGACGACGATGTCCTTTTGCCGGATCGCGGCAAAGCAATCGCCGCCGAAATCGCGGATGCGCTCGGGAAACCGCGCGTTATAGGGGGTGAAGATCAGATCGGGGCGCTCGTCGACGATCAGCTGCGCGGTGTCGTTGAGGCCGAGGATTCCTTCGCTGGCAAACACGTCGGCGGCGGCCACGTCCAGCTTTTCCATCAGGAAACGGCGCAGATCGGCCGGCATTTCGGCCGACATCGTCGAATCGACCGCGAGCAGAATGGCGTGGCCGCGGCGGCGGCGCTTGAGCGCGGTCTCGTAATGGCGCACGAGGTCTTCGGCTTCCTCCTCGATCTCGACCTCGCTGTCGCGCAACACCCGGAACACGCCCTGCGCGACCACCGCAAAGCCCGGAAACAGATGGTCGAGAAACAGCGCGATCGTCTGTTCGATCGGCAGAAAGCGGATGCGCTTTCCCGGCAGGCGGATGAAGCGGTCGATCGACGACGGGATCAGGGTCAGCGCCTGCAGGCGCTCGCCGTCGCTGACCCGTTCGAGCTCCAGCGCCAGACCGAAGCCGCGATTGGCGACAAACGGAAACGGATGGGCGGGATCGATCGCCAGCGGGGTCAGCACCGGAAAAACCTCGGCCATGAAGCGATCTTCGAGCCAGGCGCGGTCGCCGGGTTCGAGGTCGGTCGGGTCGACGACCGCCACCCCGGCTTCGCCGAGCAGCCGCCGCAGCGCCAGCCAGGTCACCTGCTGGTCCGCCATCAGCTTTCCGGTGCGCTCTCGGATCGCGTCGAGCTGCTGGGCCGGGGTCAGCCCGTCCTGGCTCGGCGCTTTGATGCCGGCGAGAAACTGGCCTTTGAGGCCGGCGACCCGCACCATGAAGAACTCGTCGAGATTATTTGCCGAGATCGACAGAAAACGCAGCCGCTCCAGCAGCGGGTGGCGCAGATTGTCGGCCTCGGCCAGCACGCGCTCGTTGAACGCAAGCCAGGAGAGCTCCCGGTTGATGAAGCGGGCCTCGGAAAGGCGGTCGAGCGGCTGGACCTCGGCCGGCTGCGCGCTGGAGTTCACCGCGAATTCCCCTTTACCGCTGGAATGACGCTTGATCCCCGCCGATCTTATCGTCCCGGGGTCAGCGTGTCATTCCTTCGCGGCAACCTTGCAGCGACCGAGCCCGCCCCGGCGGAGGAAACCGACAATGCACATGCTGCATCTGCTGCGCCATGCCAAATCGAGCTGGAAAGGCGATAGCGAAGATCACCAGCGGCCGCTCAACCGGCGCGGCCGCGAGGCGGCGCGGCTCATCGGTCGCAACCTCCCCGGCGCGGGCGGCATCGATCTGGTGCTGTGCTCGAGCGCGGCGCGCACCCGCGAAACCCTCGAGCTGGCTCTCGCCGGGTTGACCGCACGGCCGCGCTGCATGATCGAGGACGAACTCTACCTCGCCGATCGCGACAAGCTGATGAAGCGCCTGCAGCGGCTCGGCGAGGTCGAAGCCAATGTGCTGCTGATCGGCCACAACCCCGGGGCTTCACGAGCTCGCGGCGACGCTTGCCGAGCTCGACACGCCACGCTCGCGCGCGCTGCTGTCGGGCAAATTTCCGACCGCGGCCCGCGCCAGCTTTCAGGTCGGGACGCGCTGGTCGGAGCTCGGTGCCTCGCGTCACCGTCTCGTCGATTACGTCACCGTCGGATCCTTGGCGGGAGGAGGATGAACCGCCCATTCGGCCAACAGACGGCGCGCGAGCCGAAGGGTGATGGCGCCGCCGCGGCGCAGCGCCGCCCGATCGAGAGCCGCCGCGATCTCGGCCGCAGCGGCAAGGGACCGCTCCATATGCCCGACCAGATAGGCGATGACCTCGGGCGCGACCAGCACCTGCCGGTCGGCGAAATGCTTGGCGAGAACGGCGCCGAGCAGCGCGTCGTCGGGCAGCCCGAGGCCGACGGCAAGTGCTGCGCGCAGGCGCGAGCCAAGGTCGCCCAGCGCTGTCTGCCACGATCCCGGTGAAGCCCGCGCGGTCAGCAGCAGGCCGCCGCCGCGCTCGCGGCAGAGGTTGAACAGATGCAGCAGAATGGCTTCGCCGGCGCGATCGGCGTCGTCGACCGCGACCCGATGCTCGCCGCCGTCGAGAAGCTGCCGCAGCCGGGCTTCGTCCAGCGTGTTTCCGGGGACGAGGGTCGCCGCGGCGCGCGCGCACCACAGATGGGCGAGGTGGGTCTTGCCCGAGCCCCGCGGGCCGTGCAGCACCAGCGCCGGCGACGGCCAGGCCGGCCAGCGCTCGACCCATTGGGCGGCCGCGGCGTTGCTGCCCGAGACGAAAAAATCCCACCGGCCGAGCGCCTCGCCGCGAGACAGGTCGAAGATCAGCTGGGCCATTCGTCGGGCTCGTGCCGGCAGGGCGGGGCGGTCGGAAGCGGGTTGTAGAGCGGACCCGCCCGATACCGCTCGAGGGCGAAGCGCATCAGGACGCCGAGCACCGCCGCGGCCGGCACCGAGACCAGCACGCCGATCAGTCCGAGCAGCCTTCCCCCCGCCAGCAGGGCGAAGATCACCCAGACCGGGTGCAGATGGATGCGGTCGCCGACCAGCTTCGGGGTCAGCAGGTTGGCCTCGACGGTCTGGCCGAACAGAAAAATCCCGCAGACGACGAAAACCGCGGTCCAGGTCCCGAATTGAAGCCCCGCGAGCGCGACCGACAAGGCGAAGCCGATCGACACGCCGAGAACCGGAATGATCGCCAGGACCCCGATCAGCAGTCCGAGCGCCAACGCCGATTCGAGACCGGCGAGGGACAGCGCGACGGCGTAGTAGACCGCCAGGATCAGGCAGACGAGGACCAGGCCATGAACAAACCCGGCCAAGGTCTCGTTGACGATCCGCGCCTGCTCGCGGATCGTCGGCGCCGAGTCCCTCGGGAGACAGGAGTCGATCGCCGCGATCATCCGGTGCCAGTCGCGCAACAGAAAGAAGCTGACGACCGGGGTGACGACAACCAGGGACAGGATGCTCAGGATTGCGAAGCTGCTGGTGATCATGCTCTGGAGCAGGCCGGCAAACCAGGCGACCGCGTCGCCGATTTTTTGGCTGACGACGTCGCGCACCTTCGCTGCTTCCGCGGCCGGCAGATGCCGGCGCAGCAGCTGCATGAAATTGCCGAACTGCTCCTGGGCGGCGCTGACCAGACCGGGAAAGCGCTCGATCAGGTGCGTGATCTGCCCCTCGACCAATGGCACGATCAGTACCAGGACAAAACCGAGCGCGAGCAGGAAGGCGGCGAGCACGGCGAGGCTCGCCACGCTGCGGCGCAGGCCGAGAGCTTCGAGCCGATCCACCGCCGGGCCCAGCAGATAGCCGATGGCGAAGGCCGCCGCGAACGGCACCAGAACCCCTTGCAGCAACGCCACCGCGAGGATGACAACACCGGCGACGCCGACCCAGAACAATGCCCGCTGCAGGCGGGGGCTCACAGCGCCTGCTCCGAGCGGGCGAGGATGCGCGCCCACCGCACCAGGTAGGACAGGCCCGAGAGCACGGTCGTCGCCATGACGGCGACGCTCAGCACGACGCCCGGCGTTCCGGCATCGGCGTCGAGACCGAGCCGCGCCAGAACGAAGGCGACCAGCGCAATCTGCAGCCCGGTGTTGATCTTGCTGATGTATAGGGGGTCGTAATGCTTGGGCACGGCGATCGCCTGGATCAGCAGAAACCCGCCGACGATCATGACATCGCGGAAGACCACGAGGATGACCAGCGAGGTCCACAGCTGGTGCGCCAGACCGAGGGTGACGTAGACGCTGACCAGCAGCGCCTTGTCGGCGACCGGATCCAACAGCGCGCCGAGCCGTGTGCGCCGGTCGAAACGCTTGGCGATAAAGCCGTCGAGGGCGTCCGACACCCCGGCGGCGACAAAGACCCAGAAGGCTGCTGCGTAGCGCCCGCCGAGTATCAGCCAGATCGCCAGCGGCACCAGAAGCAGCCGCCCCAGCGAGATCAGGTTAGGAAGGTTGAGCCCGAGGCGGCTCATCGATGCAACTCGGATCGAGTCCCGACCTCGCGCCGGGGTGCTAGTGCAGACCCGTCGCGCTCGCGGGCCGCAACCGCCAGTCGGGGGCGGCCCCGTCGAGATCGAGATTGGCTTCGGCGAGGCGGGATTTGAGCTGGTCGGGGCTGCCGACGTACCTGATCGCGATCTTCGCCTGCTCCCGGCTCAAGGACAAAAGATCGATCCGGCGGATCGCCGGCACCGCGGCGAGGCGCTGCCGCAGCTCGATCCAGTCGCCGAGGCTGGCGATCGGGACGACGACGGCGAGGCTCGCCTCCTTGTCGCCGCTCGGCGGCGTCCCGTGCTCGAGGCCGGCCGCGGCCGCGGCGACCGCCCGCTTCAAGAGATCGGCCTCGCGCTCGCCCGGGTTGGCCTCGATGCTCTCGGTTCGGCTGTCGATCGGCTGTCCGAGGCGGTATCGCTTCAGGCTGATCTCGACCCCGGCGAGCCGGTCGCCCTGCCGCCGCGCCGCGGCCAGTGCGACCAGCGCCTCGTCGCCGCCGTTGCGCCGGGCGATGTCGCTCAGCGCCTGCGGGTCGCCGGAGCGGGCCTGATCGGCATCGATCGCGGTCACGTCGCCGAGCCCGCCGAGCGGCAAGCCGAGCCGGGTCGGCCCCGACCCGGCCGGAAGCTGCGCCCAGGCTTCCCGCCACGGGTTCGGGTCGTCCCACAGCACGGTCTTGTCGCCTTCCTGATAAACCGGCACGACGACGACCGGCTTTACGGCACCCTCGGAGAACGCAATGTCGGCGCGGCGCAGCAGCTGGCGGACTTTCGACGCGCGAAAGTGAAAGGTGTAGTCGGCGAGATAACGGACCGCCGACATCTTTTCGTTGGCGACCTCGAAGCTGGCGACCATGTCGGTGATCGCCTTGTCGTCGAGCTTCGGCAGGCCGGCGTTGTCGGTCGAGCCGGCAAGGCGACCGATAACCTCGCTAAGCGCGCGGCGCTGCCCGTCGGTGCGCGCGAGGCTGCGCGCCGCCGCGGCGCTGTCGGCGGTGGCGTCGACCTTGACCGTCGCCGAATAGGGATCGGCCTGATCCTCGGCCCAGGCGGACCGCAGACCCGCGGGCCCGAGACCGATCATCGCCGCGAGCAGCAGCAGTCCGGCGCCGGCGGCGCGTCGGCCGACCCAGCCTGCCGCGATCGCGGACACCAGCGGCGAGGTCATTGCAAACCCCCTCCAATCCCATATTTTGGACTTGCCGGACCTTTGGCGGTCATACCGCAGTTTTGGCGGCGGCGCCATCGACAGCCCTCCTGCCGGGCGTGCGCTGCGGGTCTGCCGGCGCTCACAGCCGAGGTGCCGATGCGGCTGGGTGTGATGATCTCGGGGCGCGGGTCAAACCTGCAGGCGCTGATCGATTCCTGCGCCGACCCGGCCTATCCCGCCGAAGTGAGCCTCGTCGTCAGCAACCGGGCGGGCGCGGCGGGGCTGGCGCGTGCGGCTGCGGCCGGCATTCCCAATATTGTCATTCCGCATCGCGACCGCGGTGAGTTTGCGGCGGAAGCCGATGCGCGGCTGCGCGAGCGGAAAATCGATCTGGTCTGTCTCGCCGGCTTCATGCGGGTGCTCGATGTCGGTTTCGTCGAGGCCTGGCGCGACCGGATGGTCAATATCCATCCCTCGTTGCTGCCCGCCTTCCCCGGCCTTCACGCCCAGCGCCAGGCGCTCGGGGCGGGTGTGCGCTTTGCCGGCTGCACGGTGCATTTCGTTCGCCCCGAGATCGATACCGGGCCGATCGTCGCCCAGGCCGTGGTGCCGGTCCGTCCCGGCGACGACGAGGAGAGCCTGTCGGCGCGCATCCTCGCGGCCGAGCATCGCCTCTACCCGCTTGCGGTGCGACTGATCGCCGAGGGCCGCACCAGGATCGCTGGCGGCACGGTCGAGATCGAGGGCTGGCGGGCGCCCGAGCTGGCGGCGCTGAACCCGGCCGAGCCGCTGCCCGATCCCCTTGTCTGCGTCCCGATTAGGCTGTAGGTGAGCGGCGGTTTTGCAACGGATGAGGGCGGCATGGCGGCGTCGACGATGGATCCCCTGTATGCGGAGCATTATCGGACGTGGCTCGGCTTCACCCGGCTGATCAGATACGTCCTCGGCCTGCTTGTGATCATCCTCGCCGGGATGGCGTATTTCCTGGCTTGAACGGCGCCGTCGGGGAATGTAATGAAGCTTTTCGACCTGACCGGCAAAGTCGCGATCGTGACCGGCTCCAGCCGCGGCATCGGCCGGGCGATCGCCGAAGCGTTTGCCGAAGCTGGCGGGCGGGTCGTGATCTCGGCGCGCAACGCCGCCCCGTGCGAGGAGGCGGCGGCGGCGATCCGGGCCAAGGGCGGCGAGGCGATCGTGGTGACCGCGCGAATCTCGGACAAGGCGCAGCTCGAAAACCTCGTCGCCAAGACGCGCGAGGCATGGGGGCGGATCGACATTCTCGTGTGCAACGCCGCGGTCAATCCGCATTACGGCTCGCTCGAAAACCTGACCGACGAGGTCTTCGAGCGGATGATGGTCAACAACGTCTTGAGCAATCTGTGGTTGTCGCGGATGGTCGCGCCGGAGATGCGCGAGCGGCGCGACGGCTCGATCATCTACATCATCTCGACCGCGGCGTTGCGGGCGAACACGATGCTCGGCATGTACGGCGTCACCAAGGCCGCCGATTACGCGCTGTGCCGCAACCTCGCCGCCGAATGGGGCCCGGACAACGTCCGCGTCAACTGCATTGCGCCGAGCGTCGTGACGACCCAGTTCGCGCGCGTGCTTTACGAAGACCCCGAGCGCCGCGCCGCCCGCGAAGCCGGGACCTTGCTGCGCCGCCTCGCCGACCCGGAAGACATCGCCGGGGTCGCGCTGATGCTCGCCGCGCGAGCCGGCGCGTATATCACCGGGCAGATCATCGTCGTCGACGGCGGCACGACGATCGCGCCCTGACCGCGCAGGGGGGTGGTCGGCCGACCACCCGGTCCGATCAGCGGCGCCCGATTGGGCCGGCGACCGGCGCGCCCCCGCCCCCGAGGGCCGCAGCTGCTTTGCTTGGTTCGCGAGAAGCTTTATTTGGTCGTCTTGGCATTGGTGCTTTTCGCCGCGGCTGCGTTTGCCCGGCTGCCGGCCGGATGATAGCCCGATTGATCGGCTTCTTTCCGGCACATGAACGCACCGTGCTTGGTCTTGCCGTAATATTTGTTGCCGCTCATGTGGTAAGCCTTGGAGCCGCCGAGATTGACCCAGACGACCGTATCGCCGGGGCAATGAGACTTTGCCGCCGGTTCCGCGGAAAATTGGTCGGCGGCGAGGCCGGCAGGCGAGCCCGGCGGCCGGGTCGGCGCGGCTCGGGCCGCAGCGGGCGGCGTCGGCGGATGCGCGGGGGCGGGCTGGGCCCGAACCGGGGCGGCGGCTGCGAACAGCAGGATCGAACAGACGGCGATCGTTCTCAACATTGCGCTCCCTCGCCAAAAATCAGCCCTTCCAAAAATCAGCTCTTCAGGCACCCGCCGATGAATTGCCGACGCGCATCCCCCGACAGGTTCTGCGAGGCCGCCTGATCGTTGCACGTCACCATCTTCCGTTGTCGAGGGGTCAAGGTCGTCGCCGGCTTGCCGCTCAGGCATTTGCCGATGAAGCTTGACGCGCGTCGCCGGTCAGCTACCCGCTGTCGGCCTGCGCGTTGCAGGTGTTCGGGAGCTGCGGCTGGGAGCCTTGGGAATGCGCGTGATGCGCTGCAACGCTGCAGACCAGCAGCGCGGGCGCAAGCGGTGACGAAAAGGCCCTTCATGCCGCCACTCCGTCCCGACGGTTCCCAATCCTGGTTCAGGCGACCGCACGCGGCATATCGGGCAAAGCGCCTCGCGGCCCCGGCGGCATTGATCCCGGCGGCATTCATATCGGGCTGGCATACCGGCAGTAAAGAACTCTGGCATCCGAGCCCCGCGATTGGCGCGCGGCATGCGCGAGCGGCGCGCTTCAAGCGGGGCCGCCGCGCCCGGCGAAAACGACCGTAGGCTGAGGCAGACGCTGCGGCTGTGGTAAAGGTCGAGTATATTCACCGAAGAGACAATAATCGTTACAAAAAGTTACGATTGATATGCCCAATTTTGCCCGTCAATGTTGCCCGTCAATGTTGCAATTCTGGGCGTCGATCCGCTAAAAGGATAGCTGGGGAACAGCAGCGGACCGGCTCGAATGGAGCGCAGGCTTGCGGCCGGGCGCGTCTGCCGCAGTGTCGAATTGGGGATCGCGTGGCAATCCGCCCGGCCCAAAACCCGGCGGGAGCAGCCGGCTCGGACCGTGCCGGCTGGTGCCGTCGCTTCATGTCGAGGAATGGATCCGCGATCAGCCGTCCCCAGAGCCCTTCCAGGAATGAGGATCGATCCATGGCGCCGAGCATGCCCGCTCCCGAGCCGGTTCCCGATGCCCTGCCGAGCGCCCTCTCTGCGACCGGGGAGCACTTGCGGCCGGGGGAGCCCAACGGGCACGCGCACGGCGATCTCGACGCGGCTGATCTCGACGAGGCTTTTGATCAGCATGCGCTGCTGCACGCATTGCAGGCGATGCGCGTCGGCGATTTCTCGGTCCGCCTGCCGGGGGATCGAACCGGGTTGGCCGGAAAGATCGCAGATACCTTCAACGAGATCGTCGCAGCCAACGAGCGGATGGCGCAGCAGCTCGAAGAAGTCGGCCACGTCGTCGGCCGCGAGGGCCGGACCCGGCGCCGCGTCAGGTTCGGCCTGTCGGCGGGCGCCTGGAGCGCGATGGAAGTTTCGGTCAATACCCTGATCGACGACCTGTTGTGGCCGACGACCGCGGTCACCCATGCGATCTCGGCGGTGGCGCAGGGCGATCTGCTGCAGACGGTCCGGCTCGATGTCGATGGCCGGCCGCTGAAGGGCGAGTTCCTGCGCTCGGCGAACATCGTCAACACGATGATCAAGCAGTTGGGCGTGTTCACCTCGGAGGTCACGCGCGTCGCGCGCGAAGTCGGCACCGACGGCAAGCTCGGCGGGCAGGCCCAGGTGCGCGAGGTCAGCGGCGTCTGGAAGGACCTGACCGAGAGCGTCAACTCGATGGCGAGCAACCTGACCGCCCAGGTGCGCAACATCGCCGAGGTCACGATCGCGGTCGCCAGCGGCGATCTGTCGAAAAAGATCACGGTCGACGTGCGCGGCGAGATCCTGCTGCTCAAGGAGGCCATCAACACGATGGTCGACCAGCTGCGCTCGTTCGCCTCGGAGGTGACGCGCGTCGCCCGCGAGGTCGGCACCGAAGGCAAGCTCGGCGGCCAGGCCCTGGTTCCCGGGGTCGCCGGCACGTGGAAGGACCTGACCGATTCGGTCAATGCGATGTGCGGCAACCTGACCGACCAGGTGCGCAACATCGCCAATGTGACGACCGCGGTCGCCCGCGGCGATCTCTCGCGCAAGATCACCGTCGACGTCCGCGGCGAGATCCTCGAGCTCAAGGACACCATCAACACGATGGTCGATCAGCTCAACGCCTTCGCCTCGGAGGTGACGCGGGTCGCGCGCGAGGTCGGCACCGAAGGCCGGCTCGGCGGCCAGGCGCAGGTCCCGGGCGTCGCCGGAACCTGGAAGGACCTGACCGACAGCGTCAACTTCATGGCCGGCAACCTGACCGCGCAGGTGCGCAACATCGCCGAGGTCTCGACCGCGATCGCCCGCGGCGACCTGTCGAAAAAGATCACCGTCAACGTCTCGGGCGAGATCCTGCAGCTGAAGGAGACCATCAACACGATGGTCGACCAGCTCAACGCCTTTGCCGGCGAGGTGACCCGGGTCGCGCGCGAGGTCGGCACCGACGGGCGGCTCGGCGGTCAGGCCAACGTGCTCGGCGTCGCCGGGACGTGGAAGGACCTGACCGAAAGCGTCAACTCGATGGGCGGCAATTTGACCGCCCAGGTGCGCAACATCGCCGAGGTGGCAACGGCGATCGCCAGCGGCGATTTGTCGAAAAAGATCACGGTCAACGTCTCGGGCGAGATCCTGCAGCTGAAGGACACCATCAACACGATGGTCGACCAGCTCAACGCCTTTGCCGGCGAGGTGACGCGCGTCGCCCGCGAGGTCGGCACCGAAGGGCGGCTCGGCGGCCAGGCGCAGGTCAGGGGTGTCGCCGGGACCTGGAAGGATCTGACCGATTCGGTCAACTACATGGCCGGCAACCTGACCGGCCAGGTGCGCAACATCGCCGAGGTCGCGACCGCTGTGGCGCGCGGCGATCTGTCGAAAAAGATCACGGTCACGGTCTCGGGCGAGATCCTGCAGCTGAAGGAAACCATCAACACGATGGTCGACCAGCTCAACGCCTTTGCCGGCGAGGTGACGCGCGTCGCCCGCGAGGTCGGCACCGAGGGGCGGCTCGGCGGCCAGGCCGTCGTGCCCGGGGTCGCAGGCACCTGGAAGGACCTGACCGACAACGTCAACTCGATGGCCGGCAACCTGACCGGCCAGGTGCGCAACATCGCCGAGGTCGCGACCGCGATCGCCAATGGCGATCTGTCGCGCAAGATCACCGTCGACGTGCGCGGCGAGATCCTTCAGCTGAAGGAAACCCTGAACACCATGGTCGACCAGCTGAACCGCTTTGCCGGCGAGGTGACGCGCGTCGCCCGCGAGGTCGGCAGCGAAGGGCGGCTCGGCGGCCAGGCCCAGGTGCCCGGCGTCGCGGGAACCTGGAAGGATCTGACGGACAATGTGAACTCGATGGCCGGCAATCTGACCGGCCAGGTGCGCAACATCGCCGAGGTGACGACCGCGGTCGCCCGCGGCGATCTGTCGCGCAAGATCACCGTCGACGTCAAAGGCGAGATCCTCGAGCTCAAGAACACGATCAACACGATGGTCGACCAGCTCAACGCCTTCGCCTCGGAGGTGACGCGGGTCGCCCGCGAGGTCGGCACCGAAGGCAAGCTCGGCGGCCAGGCCGCGGTGCCCGGCGTCGCCGGCACCTGGAAGGACCTGACCGACAACGTCAATTTCATGGCCAGCAACCTGACCGGCCAGGTCCGCAACATCGCCGAGGTCGCCACCGCGATCGCCAACGGCGACCTGTCGAAGAAGATCACGGTCGATGTGCGCGGCGAGATCCTGCTGCTCAAGGAGACCCTGAACACGATGGTCGAGCAGCTGCGCTCGTTCGCGGCCGAGGTGACGCGCGTCGCCCGCGAGGTCGGCACCGAGGGCAAGCTCGGCGGCCAGGCGGTGGTCCCCGGCGTCGCCGGCACCTGGAAGGACCTGACCGACAACGTCAACCTGCTCGCCGCCAATCTGACGACGCAGGTGCGCAACATCGCCGAGGTGACGACGGCGGTCGCGCGCGGCGACCTGTCGCGCAAGATCACCGTCGACGTAAAGGGCGAGATCCTCGAGCTCAAGAACACGATCAACACGATGGTCGACCAGCTCAACGCCTTCGCCTCGGAGGTGACGCGGGTCGCCCGCGAGGTCGGCACCGAAGGCAAGCTCGGCGGCCAGGCCGCGGTGCCGGGCGTCGCCGGCACCTGGAAGGATTTGACCGACACCGTCAACGTCATGGCCGCCAATCTGACCGAGCAGGTGCGCGGCATCGTCAAGGTCGTCACCGCGGTCGCCAATGGCGACCTCAAGCAGAACCTGACGGTCAAGTCGATGGGCGAGGTGGCGGCGCTGGCCGAGACCATCAACAACATGACCGACACGCTCGCGATCTTCGCCGATCAGGTCACCTCGGTGGCGCGCGAGGTCGGCGTCGAAGGCCGGCTCGGCGGCCAGGCCAACGTGCCGGGGGCGGCGGGAACGTGGAAGGACCTGACCGGCAACGTCAACCTGCTCGCCGCCAACCTGACGACGCAGGTCCGCGCCATCGCCGAGGTCGCCACCGCGGTGACCAAGGGCGACCTGACCCGGTCGATCCAGGTCGAGGCCCGCGGCGAGGTCGCCGAGCTCAAAGACAACATCAACACGATGATCGACAACCTGCGGCTGACCACCGACCGCAACACCGAGCAGGACTGGCTCAAGACCAACCTCGCCCGGTTCACCAACATGCTTCAGGGCCAGCGCGACCTGGCGACGGTCGGGCGCACCTTGCTGTCCGAGCTGGCGCCATTGGTCAATGCGCAGAACGGCGTGATCTATCTGGCCGAAGGCGAACCGGGCCTGCGGCTTCTCTCGGCTTTCGCCGATGACGACCAGCCGAACGGCCACCCCCACCGCCTGCGTCCCGGGCAGGGCCTGGTCGGCCAGTGCGCGGCCGACGCGCGGCGCCTGCTGGTCACCGACATCCCGAGCGAGGTCACGCCGGTGATCTCGGGGCTGTTCAAGGCGGCGCCGAGGAATGTCATCGTGCTGCCGGTGCTGTTCGAAGGCCAGGTCAAAGCCATGATCGAGCTGGCTTCGCTCGCAACCTTCACCGACCTGCAGATCTCGTTCCTCGACCAGTTGACCGCCAGCATCGGCATCGTGCTGAACAGCATCGAGGCGACGATGCAGACCGAAGGCCTGCTGACCCAGTCGCAGCAATTGGCGACCGAGCTGCAGACCCGCCAGCGCGAGCTGCAGCAGACCAACGAGCAGCTCGAACAGAAGGCGCAGCAGCTCGAGGAACGCAATGTCGAAGTCGAGCGCAAGAACCAGGAGATCGAGCAGGCGCGCCGGGCGCTCGAAGAGAAAGCCACCGAGCTTGCGATTGCGTCGAAGTATAAATCCGACTTCCTCGCCAACATGTCGCACGAGCTGCGCACGCCGCTCAACAGCATCCTGATCCTGGGCCAGCAGCTCGGCGACAACCCCAGCGGCAACCTGACCGCAAAGCAGGTCGAGTTCGCGCGCACCATTCACGGCGCGGGCAGCGATCTGATGAACCTGATCAGCGACATTCTCGATCTGTCGAAGATCGAATTCGGGAACTGTGTCGGTCGATGCCGAGGAGGTCTTCTTCGCCGCGCTGCAGGACATGGTGGGGCGGCCGTTCCGCCATGAAGCCGAGCGCCGGCATCTGTCGTTCGACGCTCATATCGACCCGAAGCTCGGGCGCGGCATGATCACCGATGCGAAGCGCCTGCAGCAGGTCTTGAAGAACCTGCTGTCGAACGCGTTCAAGTTCACCGACGAGGGCGGGATCAAGCTGAGCATTCACTCCGCGATCAGCGGCTGGAGCCCCGACCACCCGATCCTGAGCGGCGCGCCGGAAGTCGTTGCGTTCGAAGTCTCCGACACCGGCATCGGCATCCCGCCGGAAAAGCAGAAAATCGTGTTCGAGGCGTTTCAGCAGGCCGACGCCAGCACCAGCCGCCGGTTCGGCGGCACCGGGCTCGGCCTGGCGATCAGCCGCGAGCTGGCGAGCCTGCTCGGCGGCGAGATCCAGCTGAAGAGCGCTCTCGGGGTCGGAAGCACCTTCACCCTTTATCTGCCGCTCAAATACGTCGGACCCTCGGCGGTGTTGGCTGTGTCCTCGACCACCGGGCCGGCGCACCCCGAGGTCTATGCCGCCTCGCTCGCCGCGGTTCGATTGGCGGAACTGTCGGTCGAGCGCTTGCCGGATGATCGGGCGGCCGTGCAGCCGGGTGATGCGAGCCTTTTGATCGTCGAGGACGACCCGCATTATGCGCGCATCCTGACCGATCTGGCGCACCGTGCCGGGTTCAAGGCGCTGGTCGCGACGCGCGGCGCCGAAGCCCTGGCGCTGGCTCGCGAGTACCGGCCGACCGCGGTCTCGCTCGATGTGTTCCTGCCCGACATGCTCGGCTGGACCGTGCTGAGCCAGCTGAAGCAGGACCCGGCGACGCGGCACATTCCGGTGCAGATCGTGACCCTCGATGAGGACCGCCAGCACGGCCTGGCGCGCGGCGCCTTCTCGTTCGTGACCAAGCCGTCGACGGCCGGGGATCTCGAAGCGGCGTTCGGCCGCCTCAAGGAATATGTCAAGCCGCGGCGCAAGCGTCTGCTGGTCATCGAGGACGATCCCGCCGAGCAGCTCGGCATCTCGGAGCTTCTCGGTTTCGACGACATCGACGTGGAGACCGCCCGCACCGGCGCCGAGGCGCTCGACCTGCTGCGCCGGCAGCAAATCGATTGCGCGGTGCTCGATTTGCGGCTGCCGGACATGTCGGGCTTCGACCTCCTCGATGTGGTGCGCGAGGATCGGGCATTGTCCGAATTGCCGATCATCGTCTTCACCGGCCGGGAGCTGTCGCCGGAAGAGGATGCCCAGCTGCACACGATCGCCCGCAGCGTCGTCGTCAAGGGGGTCGAATCGCCCGAGCGCCTGCTCGACGAGACCGCGCTGTTCCTGCACCGGGTGGTGGCCGAGCTGCCCCTCGACAAGCAGGCGATGCTCGAGCGGCTGCACAGCTCCGACGAGGATCTGATCGGCAAGACGATGCTTCTGGTGGACGATGATGCGCGCAACATCTTCGCGCTCAGCAGCGCTCTCGAGCGCCGCGGGATGAATGTGCTGGCGGCGACGACCGGGGGTGAGGCGATAGCGCTGGTGCGCTCGACGCCGGAATTGGCGATCGTGCTGATGGACATCATGATGCCGGAAATGGACGGCTATCAGACGATCCAGGTGATCCGCGCCGACCCCGCCTATCGCCGTCTGCCGATCATCGCGCTGACCGCCAAGGCGATGAAGGGCGACCGGGAGAAATGTCTCGATGCAGGGGCTTCCGATTATCTGGCAAAGCCGGTCAACACCGAGCAACTGCTCTCGGCGCTGCGGATGTGGCTGCATCGCTAGGGGCGACGCAAGGTGACGCGGGCCCCCATCCCAGACCTCGAATCGCCCGGCGCAGCCGCCGGCGCCGAGTTGCGCCCGGCGAAAGCGCCGGCGCGGAGCCGCGCGCCGTGACGGCGACGCAGGCGCCGGTCGACATTCTGCTGGTCGACGACCAGCCGGCGAAGCTGTTGAGCTACGAGGTCATCCTCGCGCAGCTCGGGGAGACCCTGATCAAGGCCGCCTCGGCGGCCGAGGCGCTCGAGCAGCTCCTGAAGCGCGATGTCGCGGTGGTGCTGATCGATGTGTGCATGCCGGACCTCGACGGCTTTCAGCTGGCCTCGATGATCCGCGAGCATCCGCGGTTTCAGACGACCGCGATCATCTTCGTCTCCGCTATCCAGGTGACCGACCTCGATCTGCTGCGCGGTTATCAGCTGGGTGCGGTCGACTATGTCCCGGTTCCGGTCGTCCCCGATCTGCTGCGGGCCAAGGTCAAGGTTTTCGCCGAGCTCTACCGCAAGACCCGGCAGCTCGAAAAGCTGAATGCCGAGCTCGAGACCCGGGTCGCCGAGCGGACCGCCGAGCTCGCCCAGGCCAATGAAGAGCTCGAGCGCCGGGTCGAGGAGCGCACGCGCGAGCGCGAGGCGGCGCTCGCCCAAGTGCACGAGATGCAGAAGCTGGAAAGCCTCGGACAGCTGACCGGCGGGGTGGCCCACGATTTCAACAATCTCTTGATGGCGGTGCTCGGCAATCTCGAGCTGGTGCGCAAGCGGCTGCCGGACGACCCGCGGCTGCTGCGCTTTGTCGACGGCGCGATTCAGGGGGCCGAGCGCGGGGCGGCCTTGACCAAGCGCATGCTGGCCTTTGCCCGCCGCCAGGAGCTGCGGCCCGAGGCCGTGCACGTCGACCAGCTCGTCGACAGCATGATCGAGATGCTGCAGCGCTCGCTCGGACCGGCGATCCGCATCACCACCGATTTCAGCGCCGATCTCGCCCCGACGCGGGTCGATCCCAACCAGCTCGAGCTCGCTCTGCTGAACCTTGCGGTCAACGCGCGAGACGCCATGCCCCAGGGCGGCCCCTTGCACTTCACGGCCCATTGCGAGCGGATCGAGGCCGGTCGCCTGGCGGGGCTGGGAGCCGGCGATTACGTCTGCATCGGGGTCGGGGACAACGGTTGCGGCATGGACGAAGTGACCCTCAAGCGGGCGACCGAGCCGTTCTTCACGACCAAGGGGGTGGGCCGCGGCACCGGTCTCGGGCTGTCGATGGTGGACGGGCTCGTCGCTCAGTCGGGCGGTGCCATTCGGATCACCAGCCGGCCCCAACGCGGGACCAATGTCGAATTGTGGCTTCCGGTGTCGGAGGAGGGCGCGGGCGAGCGGATGGCGCCTAGGTCGTCGCCCGCCGGAGAGCCGCGTCATTACCGCGTGCTGGTCGTCGATGACGATCCGATCGTAGCGGCCGGAACGGTGGCGATGATCGAGGATCTCGGCCATTCGGCGATCGAGGCGCCCTCGGCGGCGGTTGCGCTCGACCTGCTGCGCGCCGGCCCCGAGGTCGATCTGGTGATCACCGATTATGCGATGCCGGGGATGACCGGCACCGAGCTGGCGGCGACGATCTGTCGGGATCGGCCCGGCTTGCCGGTTGCCATCACCACCGGATATGCCGATGTGCCGAACGAAGACGCGAGCCTGCCGCGCCTCGCCAAGCCCTACCGCCAGCAGGAGCTGGCGAGCCTGATCAATGCGTTGACCGAGGGGCGAGCGGCACAGCGCGACGGGGCCGCCGACAGCGGCGGCCGAAATCCGCGGGCCGGGCCTCAACGAGCATCGTAGGGGTTCTTGCCCCGACGCAGCATCAGCCGGACCGGCGTGCCGGGCAGGTCGAAGGTGTCGCGCAGCGCATTGACCAGATAGCGCCGGTAGGCGTCCGGGAGCTCGCTCGGCTTGGAAGCGAACAGCGCAAAGCTGGGCGGCCGGGTGTTGACCTGGGTCATGTAGCGCAGGCGCAGCCGGCGGCCGGCAACGAGCGGCGGCGGATGGCGCTGCTGGGTTGCGGCGAGCCAGCGATTGAGATCGGCGGTCGAAACCCGGCGGTTCCAAACTTCGTCGGCCGCGCCGACCGCTTCCATCAGCTTGTCGAGGCCCCAGCCGGTCAGCCCCGACACCGGGACGACGGCGACGCCGTGCAGCTGCGGCAAGGACATCGACAGCCGTTCGCGCAGCCGGTTCAGCGCCGCGGCGCCGTCCGCCACCGCATCCCATTTTGTCGCTGCGAGCACCAATGCCCGCCCCTCTTCGGCGACCAGGCGGCCGATCGTCAAATCCTGCCGCTCGAGCGGCTGCAGCGCGTCGAGCACCAGCACCACGGTCTCGGCAAAGCGGATCGCGCGCAGCGCGTCGGCCACCGAAAGCTGCTCGATCTTGCCTTCGATCCGCGGCCGGCGGCGCATCCCGGCGGTGTCGACGAGACGGATGCGGCGGTTGCGCCACTCCCAGTCGACGGCGATCGCATCACGGGTGATCCCGGCCTCGGGGCCGGTCAACAGCCGCTCTTCGCCGAGCAGCCGGTTGACCAGGGTCGATTTGCCGACATTCGGGCGGCCGACGACGGCGAGCTGCAGCGGCTTTGGCGGCGCCGGCGCCACCGCGCCGTCGGGCGGCGGCTCGCCGACAAAGGGCGCCAGCCGCTCGTAGAGCTCGGCCAAGCCCTCGCCGTGCTCGGCCGACATCGGCACCGGGTCGCCGAGGCCGAGCCGATAGGCTTCGCCGACGCCGGGCAAGGTCGCGCGGCCTTCGGTCTTGTTGGCGACCAGCACGACCGGCTTGCCGCTGCGCCGCAGCCAGGCGGCGAAATGCCGGTCGGCCTCGGTGACCCCCTCGCGGGCGTCGACGACGAGCAGCGCCACATCGGCGTCGGCGAGCGCCCGCTCGGTCTGAACCTGCATGCGGCCGGCGAGCGATGCGGGCGCCGCCTCTTCGAGCCCGGCGGTGTCGATCGCGCGAAATTCGAGATCGGCGATCCTCGCCTGGCCTTCGCGGCGGTCGCGGGTCAGGCCGGGCCGGTCGTCGACCAGCGCCAGCCGACTGCCGACCAGCCGGTTGAACAAGGTCGACTTGCCGACATTGGGGCGTCCGAGGATGGCGACGGCAAGGCTCATCGGGGTGCGCCGCCGCGAAGCGGTCAGCGATAGGCGGAAAGCTCGCCGTTGTCGGTGAGCACGTAAAGGGTGTTGTCGGCGATTACCGGGTCGACAAAAGCGCCAGCCGGAATTTCCTCGCGGCCGAGCGGCGCGCCGGTATAGGGCGAGACGGAAAGCGCCCAGCCATCCGAGGACAGCACGATCAGCCGGTCGCTGCCGAGCACCGGCCCGGCCCACTCGATCGGATCTTCCTTTGCCTTGGGGTCCTCATAGCTCGGCAGCTGCCGCACCCAGCGTACCTTGCCGTCGTTCCGCGTCAGACAGATGAGCTCGTTGTCGTTCGACAGGATGTAGACATAATCGCCGGCCACCCAGGGGCCGTGGGTCGAGCCGATGTCCTGCTCCCAGACCCGCTCGCCGCTGCGCAGGTCGATCGCCGCCATGCGCCCGCTGTGGCTCGCGGCAAAGACCCGTCCGCGGTCGATGACCGGCCGGCCGCGAATATCGGCCAGGGCGGAGACCGCGTCGACGCCGTGGGTCGCCGACAGATTGTCGGACCACACCGCGCGCCCGTTCTCGACGGTGAGCGCGTAAATCTCGCCGGAGGAATAGCCCACCACTGCGACTTCCCCCTCGACCGCCGGACTGGCGCTGCCGACCAGCCCCGCGGTCTCGGGGATGCCGTTGTGGCTCCACAGCCGTCGCCCGTCATCGGTTGCGAGCACGACAAGCTCGTTTTCCACGGTCAGCGCAAAAACCCGCCCGTCGGTCACCGTCGGCCCGCTGCGCGCTGGGGCGCCGATGCCGGATTTCCAGATCACCTTGCCGTTGGCCGGGTCGAGCGCCAGCACCTGCGCGTAGCCGGTCGACACGTAGAGCCGGCCCTTCCAAAACGCGATCCCGCCGCCGAAAGAACTGCCGTAGCCATCCGAGGGCTTCAGATCCACTTGCCAAATCCGATTGCCGTTGGCGGGGTCGTAGGCCCCGACCTGGGCGCCGCCGTCCATCGCGTAGATCCGCCCCGCGGCCACGACCGGCTGGGCCAAAACCTGCGTGTAGCGCGAAGATCCTTCGCCGATGCCGGTTTTCCAGGCGCGGGCCAGCCGATAGGGCAGCGCCAGATGCTGCATCGCATGGTTCGGATACCCGCCGGGTTCCGGCCACTCCGAATTGACCACCGGTTTTGGCAGGGTGATCGGAATCTTGGCGAGATCGGGGTCGGGCTCGAGCTGACGATCGAGGCTGAGCACCGAAATCCGCTCGCCCGGCAGCGGCTGCTTTTTGGTCGCAAACCAGCTGCACCCGGCGAGCGCCACGCCGACGAGCACCAACGCGGCAAAGGCGGGTCGCAGCATCGCCGGGCGGGAAGCCGAGCTAAGGCGCAAGCGCCGTCGCCATTTCGGCGGCTCGGGCGCGCAGGTCCCGGGGCGCCGCAGCATCGTCGGCGAGGCTTTTGTAAAGCTCGAGCGCGCCCTTGTCGTCGCCGAGCTCGAGCCGCGCCGTCGCGGTCAACTCGACCGCCGTCGGGCGCCACGGGCTGCCCGGCGCGGTCAGCGGCGCCAGGCGCGCGATCGTCGCCTTCGGGTCGGCCGCGGGCGAGCCCTGCATGACCGCGAGGAGACGGGCGAGATCGCGAAAGGCGGGATCGACGCCGCTCGCCTCGGCGATGCGCTCATATGCCGCGACGGCGCCCTTGCGATCGCCCGACTTTGCCCGCAAGGCCGCCTCCTCGAACGAGGCCAGAACCGCGTAGCCGCCGCCCTCGTGTGAAATCGCCGTAAACACCGTGACGGCTTCGGCGGTCTTGCCCGCGCCGGCCAGCGCCAGGGCGCCCGCATAGCGCGCCGATTGCGCGCGGCGCTCGGAGAGCTGGTGGTCGCGCCAAGCGACCACGCCGCCGGCAATCGCCAACGCCACCACCGCCACACCCACGATGTAGCGGCCATAGCGCCCCCACAGCTTGAGCAGATTGTCGCGACGAAGCTCCTCGTCGATCTCGCGGAAGATGTCGCTCACACCAGCCCCGGCCGGCCCTTGCTGCAGCGACGGCTACCATAGCCGCTCGTCCGAGGGGAGGCAAATCGCGGCCGCCTCACCGCATCGCGCCCTCCGGCGGTAATGACCTATCTTGCCGCTTCGGCCCGAATGGTCGGCGCGTCTATCGAGGCCCCCGATGTCAACTGGTCAAGCTCGTGCCTGCCGGCGGCAATGACGAGATCGGCCGCATCCCACGTGCCCCGCAGGCCGACGCGATCGTCGTGCTCGGCTGCCCGCCCTCGGCACGGTTGCGGCGCCGGATCGAATGCGCAGTGCGGCTTTACCGGGAAGGTGCAGCACCGCTGCTGCTGCTGTCGGGCGGGGGCCATGGGCCGAAGCCCGAAGCGGAGATCATGCGCCTCATGGCGCTGGCGCGCGGGGTTCGCCAGGCGGCGCTGCTGATCGAGCCCCATTCGCGCGACACCCTCGGCAATGCGCGCGAAACCGCCGCGCTGTTGCGCGCGCACGGCTTGCGCACGGTCATGCTGGTCAGCGATCGCGTGCACCTGCCGCGCGCCGCGCTGCTGTTCCGCCTTGCCGGCGTCGCCATCGCCGGCCGATCGGGGGTGCGCTCGCGGTCGCCGCTGCAGGAGATCGGCAGTGCTATTCGCGAAATGGCGGCGCTGCCGTGGAGCCTGGCTCGCGCCCTCTTCAGAAGTTGAGCCTTGCGGCAAGACGGCCAAACACCGGCAAATTTCGGTCCGCCTTTTGAAAACAAGAAGGTATCGTTTCCTGGGCCGGAGCTCTGTAAAAATCTCCCACGCGTTTTGGGTGATTTTACCGTTCTCGGACCTGCGCCCTGTAAAGATTTTCGACGCGTCCTGCTTGATCTCGGCCATGCCGGCGGCGACATCCGCTTTGGTCATCGTCCTTCCTGCCCGATCGCAGCTGCGGGCAGCGCCAGGCCCGGCAGGATGCGCCAGAACAGCGCGGCGACGAGCAAGGTCGCGGCGCCGGTCAGCACAAACAACCCGGGCACGCCGACGCCGGCGGTGATCAGCGCCATGGTCGCCACCGCCGCAATGACCATTGCCGCGGCGTTGATCACATTGTTGGCGGCGATCGCGCGGGCGCGCTGTTGGCGCGGGCTTGCCGCCTGCAGCAGCGCGTAGAGCGGGACGATGAAGATCCCGCCCGACACCGAAATCCCGAGCAGGTCGCCGAGGATGCGCCAATGCGTGGGTGCGGCGACAAAGGCGCCGAGCCCGACAAGCCCGCCGGCGGCCGGGGCCGGGCTCGCCAGCCACAGATCGATCGAGAACAGCCCGATGCCGAGCGCACCCCACGGCACCGTGCGGGCATCGACCCGGCCGCGCAGAATCCGGCTGCACATCAAGGAGCCGAGCGCGATCCCGATCGAAAAGACGGTCAGGAACAGGGTCACCACCGCCTCCTCGCCACCGAGCGTAAACCGCACATAGCTCGGGAACTGCGACAGGTAGACCGCACCCGCGAGCCAGAACCACGAGATCCCGAGCATCGAACGGAACGGCACTTTTTGAGTGGCGGCTTCGCCGACTACCCGCCGGGTCGCGGCGACGAGGTTCCACCGCACCGGGCTGTGCGCCGCCGCCGCACCGGTCGGCGGGATCATCAGGCTCGCGGCCCAGGCGGCGAGCGCCACCAGCACGATCAGCGCCGCGACCAAGGCGGCGCCGTGATGCCCGGCGATCAGCACCCCGGCGATGGTGCCGAGCAGGATCGCGATAAAGGTCCCGGCCTCGACCAGCGCGTTGCCGAGCACCAGCTCATCGGGCGCGAGCAGATCGGGCAGGATCGCGTATTTGAGCGGGCCGAAAAACGCCGCCTCGACCCCCATCGCGCACAGCAGGGCGAGGAGTAGGGTGGTGCTGCCGGCGACGACCCCCGCCGCGGCGGCCAGCATCAGCGCGATCTCCGAAAGCTTGATCAGGCGGATCAGCCAGGCCTTGTCGTGCTGGTCGGCGAATTGGCCGGCGCTCGCCGAGCACAAAAAGAACGGCAGGATGAACAGCCCGCCGGCGAGCGGGATCAGGATCTGCGCCGACATCTGCGCGGCCGCATCGGCGCGGTAGGCGATCATCAGCACCAGCGCGTTCTTGACCGCGTTGTCGTTGAACGCCGACAAAAACTGCGTCCAGAACAATGGTCCAAAGCGCCGCGAGGCGAGCAGCGCCAGCGCCCCCGCCGGCTTGTCGCGCACAAGGCGAACCGCGATCATGGTTGGTGTCTGGCACGTTCTGCGCCGGCGCGCGGGAAGGAGCGCGGCGGCGTGGGCGAAGGGGTAACCGGGAGCCAATTCCCCCGTTTAACGGGAATTTTGTCGATTGCGGCCGCGGTCGCCGCTTCGACTTGGACAAGCGTCGGCAACCAGAGACTTGCGAGTAATTCCCGTGGCGGCGGAACCGGGAATTATCCCGACGTCCAACCGGGAAAAGTATACGGCCGAACCGGGAATTACAGGCAATCGCCGAATACCTGCCATATAGAACCCACGCCCCTGCTGTTGCTTCGCCTCGGGGCTAGCCGAGGGATCGAAAGTTAGGGATAGATTTTAGCGGAGCAAGCCCAGGCCCGACGAATATTCGCGACGGGGTCGGGAGGGTCTGGCGATCGACAAGACCAACCGGGCGCAGCGCCTCGACCGCCCGAGTTACGAGGCCCGTGCGGTGAGGGCCGGCGTGATCTTACCCTTCGGCCCGCTTAAGATTTCGAATGCGGCCCAGGTCGAGCAGGCCACCGGCCATCCGATCCCCAGCCTCTACGCCGCGGGCGAGATCGTCCACGGGCTCTGCTACCACAACTACGGCTGCGGAACAGTGCGGATGTCGGCCGCCATCTTCGGTCGCTTCGCCGAAAGGGGTGCCGCGGCGTGAGCGAGGGGGTGATTGGGGGCTGCAACTTGCCATCCCCAGCTTAATAACGCTCTATCTGGGTCATGCCATCTCCGGCGGCATTCTCACGAAACCTGCCGCGACAGTGAACTTGTGCTAACCTACTCTGTACATTGCAGGGTGCTGCTTCTCCCTCTCGAGTGCCGGAATGGGGAATGGAAAAGCCAGAACGCTCAGTCTATACGCCGCAGGATTTCCTTCAGTGGCGGGAGACGGGGTCTTTGGACCTCACACCAAAGTTCCAGCGGCGCGGCGTGTGGACCGCCGCGGCCCGGTCATTCTTCATCGATACCCTACTGAGACATAATGCCGGTTCCGCCAATTTCACATTGCTTAGCTCAATCAGTCGATCGGAAGGGCTAGCTACGGGAGGTGCTTGATGGTCAACAACGCGTCTGCTGCATTGGCGGCTAACTGGATGGGAAATTCCGGTTTTTACGCAAGTTACCTGGTTCACATGATTGCAAATCTTTTGAAGGGTTACCACCCGATGAACAACAGCAGATTACAACATACACCTTCTCTTCGGAATTATTTTATGGCCTCATCCCAATTCCGCGGTACTTCAGATATTCGCTCGTCTAAATAACTACAGCGTACAAATATAATACCCAAGAACTCAGAAACGGCAAATATTTCGGGTTATTCAAGCAAAGCGCTTATGATCTCGCTCATGAGACACCTTAAATTTTGGCGGCGCCATGGTATTTTCTCGGAGCGGTCGATTGCCTGGATGCTTGAGGTTGAGCTAACTATGAGTTGATCTTCGCACAGTATTAACGGAATGCAAGACAAGAAAAAGTCGATTGAACAATTTTACGTCGATTATGATGAGCAATATACTGAACCGAAAAAGCAACGAACGTAAGTTCGTGAATAATAGATGTGTGTGGGACTTTTGTGGATAACCTAACCAGACAGAATTTTCCCGTGTTCCCTTATTTTACAGCCTCTTTTGCGCAATTTACCATTATCGGTACGGCTTACCCAAATGCGAATTGAAAACGGACAAAAAAGAAATGACTAAAACTCAGCGATTATCCTTGGCGGAAGCCGTGCAAAGCCTGTCGGACTTAAATCGAGGCGGGGCCTCAGCAGGCGCGCCGTTGAGTGGAAACGCTGAGGACTTTATGAACGCATGCTTGCGACAGACGGACAACATAAAACCCCGAAATGATAGATTGACGTTTGTTTACGAGCGAGCTTCAACGGGTAGGGAATGCCGCAGAGTGCCGCCATTAGCGGTACAATTCATGGCGGCGCGTCATAGATGCTTTAGCTCTGGCGCGGGCCGGAGATTTAGCGGCAGCGGCGTCACTTGGCAATCCACTACGAAGCGAATGGCACGTCGCCCGCATCGAGCTTCTCTATGAGTGGCCTATTTGGGAATATTCGTCGATGGAGTATTTTTGGAACAGCCATTCCTTCGATACCTTTCCGGTTATGCGTCCGCGGGGGGTCAGATTTATGCTCTCGACCGGTGCCATCTGGGCGACTCGCGATATGGCGGAGTTCCGCGATATTGGGGCCGAGAGCCTTTCTTCTGTGGCATGATCCCATATCGGTAAGTGCTCGGGCAAGACCTTTCCTCATAGATTGCCGAGCATGAGAAGTAAGAGAATCCAATACTTCGAGGCTTGTTCATCTTGGGGCGCTGCGGCATCGAATTGTGCACGGTCAGAAAAAAGCCAAACGTAAATTCGATACCGCTACAATCAATCTCGCCGGGCGGCGCTACAGGGGAGCGCGTCCCGGCCGAGTCCTGAAAGACTGGGATCACTCGGTCACTCCGGCAAGGCGGTGGTTAAACACCCTGAGCGTGGAGCTTGGAAATCTGGCTCAGCAGATAGTATGAAAATCCCCTCAACATATCGGGGAGGAGATCCACCACGCTTTAGGGCTTCTGCTGTCCCGGCGAACGGGTGGCAAGATCATGATGGCGGGTAAAGGGGTTAAACTCGGACTTTCTGTTTACTAAGCGGGATGCCCATAGGTCCAGGTATGCTCGCATGCGCGGCAGAAAATATCGTCTCCAAACCGAGGTTCGAATTCCTCCAGCTTACCTGGTCATCGACTTCGCGATGGCCGCCGGCGTAGAAATCTACCCAAAGTCCGCCCCAGACTGAAATCTGGTCACTACAACACTCGTCGCACTTTAACATGCCAGAGGCGCCCTGGACGGAGACGGTAAGGAACTGTGGAGGGATTGGTGTAGCAGGACCTGTTTGCGAGGGCTCGGTGCTCGCAAACAGGGGTAATGGATCTTACTCGGCAGCCTGTGCGGTGGCCTGGGTGCGAACGCTTACGTAACCAGGGGAAGTTTCGTCATTTAGGGCCTCATAGACGGCATATGCGGTTTCCTTGCTGCCACCGACCGAAAATGTTCCCTTTGGGGTGAATTTGCCGGCGATTTCTTCCCAGTGCTTGCCGCGTCGCCAATCTACTGTCCTCAGTTTCCTAATAAGTCCAGCCTCTTTGCCTCGCGCATGTCGGCTCATCGATATTGACGAGCTCGTGGCCCATCGCGCCGATGGCGGCGAGCACGGTTGGAGACCGCCGCTAATTTGTTCTCACGATCCTCCATCGCCGGACCGATAGCCTCGGTGACCGCCGTGAACCACTCAACGGCAGCATGGAGCGCTCGCTGTGTCTGGCCGCTGGGCAAGGGCACGGGCCGCGCTCCGTATTTCACGCCGCCTATCCCTTCTGCGAGCGTGATGCACGCACCCCGGAGTGAGGTGATTGTTACCACGTCGGTATCGTGTCCCCCCAATTGGCGCCGAACCTTGTTTACTCGGTCCCGGAAGAATGGAACCTGGCGCTCGACCTCCCGTGCCACCTGAGTAAGCGGATCCCGGGCATCCATGCCGATACTGAGGGCGGCGTTAGGCCGAACCCCGAGGACATTGAGGTCGTGAAAACATTGGCGCGCCCAACTGTCCCTCCCATGACAGATGTAGACCGCCACAAACTAGTTCCTAGTCTCAGGGACCCGGTTCGCAAATTCGTAGTGCAGCAAGCTGGGCTTCACCGTCGATCGCAACGAGCCGCTTGTCTATGGGATCTGGAACAAACACTTTCCCGTAATGTGCGGGCCAATCTCTCCGAGACTCTCCTCGAGTAGAGGATAATGGGCGCGTGATCCCATCCACTTTGCGCGCATGTATTTCGCTATGTAATCAGCGTAAGGCACAACGTTTTTCGATTTCGCCCCGGCAAAAATACGTTGGACCTCTTCACGAATTTCTCGCAGATCTTGAAGATCTTTGCTGGCATCGACCTTTTTGCGATCCTCCCTAATTGGGGTCTGGCGCGATCTGGGATAGCTGAGGGGCTTTCAGGCGGCCGATGAAACTGATGCTATCGGTAATTTTGAACTCCGTAGATCAGGTGTCCGTCCTGGGATCGAGCCTGCTTTCCACTTAAATCCTCTTCAGCGGCTTCCCCGCGTGGCCGGCGGAAGGGTCGCCTCGGGTGCAGTCCGGCTCGGGATGAACCGGCTTACTGCGCCCTTTTTTTTTTCCCCCCCCCCCCCCCCCCCCCCAAAAAAAAAATTTTTTTTTATTTTATTTGTATTTGCCAGAGCCATCTTTCAACCGCATCGACTGGAATGCGGCTTTGCGATTATCGCCAAAGAGGTGACCCAGCTACCCCATAGCCAGCCGCCTTGCAGCGAGATCGCCGAATCTTCGTAGCTCCCCGCGCCCATGGCGTTGGCGGGGAAGATGTTGTGGCTGGCGATCCAGGTGCGGGTTTCGGCGTGGGCGTCGCGGGTGTAGGGCTCGAAGACGAGGCGTTCGCCCGGGCCCCAGCGGCGCGGGTCCATCAGCTTGTGGAAGCGCTCGGGGAATTCGTTTTTGTAGTAGTGGGTGTAGCGGTCGGGGCGCAGGTCGAGGTCGCGCTGGGCACGGCGCAGGGCGCGGAAGAACTTGCCCAGATCTTCGGGGTCGGGGGCGCCGTGGATCATCGTCGCGATCATGAAAGTGGTGTCGATGATCTTGCGGAAGCCCAATTGCTCGGCGAGGTAGTAGGGGCCGCTGAACAGGGCCGAGGCCGGCGCCTGGCCGTCGACCAATAATTCTAGGCGGCGGAACAGCAGGCCGTCGTTGAACGACAGGTTGATCCGGTCCGCCGGCAGATAGGGTTCGAGCGCCTGGATCGTCGAATAATGGCTGCCCGACTGCCAGCCGACCGAGATCGGCACATCGGCGAGATCAGCGGGCTCGCGCACCGGCGATGCGGGCGGCACGAAGATCCCGGCCGGGGCCACCGAATAAAGGTCGGCATAGAGCCGGCCGTGGCCCGCGGCGGCGGCGATGTTGACGGTCCAGTGGCAGGCGCAGCTGACATCGGCCTGGCGGCCCGCTTCGAACGACTGGTAGGCGCCGACCCGCTCGCCGCCCTTGTCGTGATGCCGGCCGGCGGTCGCCCGCACCAATTCGCGGAACTCGTAGTCGAGGCCTTCGGCGCGGAAGTAGCCCTGTTCCTCGGCGATCCATTCCTGCAATCGGAAATGCGGCTCGACGATGAATTTGGCCATGCCTGCCTCCCGGGTTCGACCAGCGCCGTCCTCGGTCCCAGAACCGGCGGGTTTTGTCAACGCGCTCGCATTTCGGCCGGCCGCAGGCGGCGCGGGCTCGGAGCCGGCGGGCGGCGGCGGCTTGTCGGCGAGGGGCGGCGGGTCAACCCTGCTCGAAGGAGCGATGTCCGGCCGCCACTCGGGCGCGCATCGCGTTGCCGGCCATCAGCATTTCCACCGCGAACGCGGCGATCGCGCCGATCGTGCAGATGACGGCGAGACCAAAGGTCGTGAACAGCACCGAGGCGACGGTGGCATCCTTCAAGGCGCCGACAAACAGGGTCAGCACCGAGGCGCAGGTCAAGGCGCCGGCGATGGCGGCGAGCACGACCGCGGCGTCGAGGGCGAGGGAGCGGCGGCGCAGATGCGCCAGCTGCGCCGAGAGGGGGGCGGCTTCGTCCTTGTCGCCGCCCTCGATCGCCTTGGTGATCAGGTCGGCGACCCGCGCGAGCCGGGTCGAGAACACGTTCATCAGGGTGGCGATGCCCGACAGCAGGAAAACCGGGGTCAGCGCCAGCTGGATCACGTGAGCGACGAGGTCGAGCGATGAGATCGGAGTTGTCAGGCCGGGCATGCTGGTCGCGTGGCGTGGGCGAGCTGCGGCCACCATATACCGCCCGTCGTCCCTCTGCCCAAGGCGGCTCGGCGGCGTGCGGCTCCCGGGCGCGGGCGGCAGATCGCGGCGGCGACAGGTTGCGCAGCCGACTTTCGCGACGCGGCCGGTTCACCGCAATGGTAGACGATGTGGATCGGGCCGATTGCGGGACCGGCCGGCTCGTTTGTGCGCCGCAGCGATCAGCAAGGTGACCCGAGACCGGCGGGCGGCATCCCGCACCCTCGTCGAGGTCGAAACTCCGGACGCGGGTCTGCTGGGCGAGGGAGGCGGCGCTGCATACGGTCATTGGCACGGCTGTCGCGGCATGATCGCGCGGGAATGAGCTGTAGCCGTGATCGGGCAGGATGACGGTGCGGTCGAAACGGTAGTCGATCCGCGGTCGACCCGATCGCCGGCGCCGTGTGGTTTCCGTCGCACCCCGAAATCAAGCTGCAACACGAGGCTATCATCGTTTCGCCATTTCATGCCGACCGATACCTCGAAGCTGTTCGCCTCCAGCAAGGGCGGTCGAAAATAGATGATCGGCGCGCCTCTACCAGACCACGGTCTTCCACGGATGGGTCTCGCCACCGTTAGAATCCGTTTCGGCGAATACTGTGTCACCACGAGTATTCTTGGCCATGTCGTCGCTCGATACCGCGAAAATGATCCATTCCTCGATAGTAGGAACACCAAGATGCTCAGATATATAATGTAAAGCCTGAGCGCTGTAAGCGCAATGCATCCCAACCACTTTCCAATATTAATGGCTCGTTTTGACGAAACGGGAAGCACGGCGTTCGACCTAGCCCGACTATTTCCAGCGGCGGGTTGTCGCGGCATACCAGCCGCGGTGGTCCAATCCTCTTGCTCCTGGCTATTGTAGCAAACGTAGAACGGATGTAATCCGCCGTCCCGGTTGTGCGCGCTGAGCTGACCGTGACGGCCCTGGATCCGGTCGGGACACGTGCCGAGGAGGCGGATTGCATCCGCCCTACGACTGATCGTAGGGCGGTCAGGCGGCGCGGGGGCGGCGGCTCTTGACGCGGGTCTTGTCGCCTTCCTCCTCGAACAGCTCGGCCAATTTTTCGAGCATCACGCCGCCCAGTTGCTCGGCGTCGACGATGGTGACGGCGCGGCGGTAGTAGCGGGTCACGTCGTGGCCGATGCCGATCGCGGTCAACTCGACCTCGCCCAGGCGCTCGATGTCGCGGATCACCTCGCGCAGGTGCTTTTCGAGGTAGTTGCCGGGGTTGACCGACAGGGTCGAATCATCGACCGGGGCGCCGTCGGAGATGACCATCAGGATGCGGCGCTGCTCGGTGCGCTCGCGCAGCCGGTGGTGCGCCCAGGCCAGCGCCTCGCCGTCGATGTTCTCCTTGAGGATGCCCTCGCGCAGCATCAGTCCCAAATTGCGCCGGGCGCGGCGCCAGGGCGCGTCGGCGGATTTGTAGACGATGTGCCGCAGATCGTTGAGGCGGCCGGGGTTGGCGGGCTTGCCGGCGCCGATCCAGCGCTCGCGCGACTGCCCGCCCTTCCACGCGCGGGTGGTGAAGCCGAGGATCTCGACCTTGACCGCGCAGCGTTCGAGGGTGCGCGCCAGGATGTCGGCGCTCATCGCCGCGACGGTGATCGGCCGGCCGCGCATCGAGCCCGAATTGTCGATCAGGAGGGTGACGACGGTGTCGCGGAAATCCATCTCGCGCTCGCGCTTGTAGGCGAGCGGCAGGACCGGGTTGGCGACTACCCGCGACAGCCGTGCGGCGTCGAGCAGGCCCTCGTCGAGATCGAATTCCCAAGCGCGGGTCTGCTTGGCCAAGAGCCGGCGCTGCAGCCGGTTGGCGAGCCGCGAAATGACGCTCTGCAGGTGCGAAATCTGCTGGTCGAGCAATTGGCGCAGCCGCGACAGCTCGTCGGCGTCGCACAGCTCGTCGGCCTCGATGACCTCGTCGGACAGGGTGCTGAAGGCGCGGTAGATTGCGGTGTCGTCGGCGCGGCCGCGCGGCAATGTGCCGGGGCGGCCGGGGCGCCCGGGATCGTCGTCGCTCGATCCCGGCATCATCTCGCCGTCGCCGGCTTCGGCCGCGTCCTGGGCATCCTCGGCCTCGCCGTCGGCGGGCGAGCCGTCGGGCGAGGGCTGCGCGCCCGAGGTCGCGCCTTCGCCTTCGCTCTGGTTCTCGCCCTCGGCCTCCTCGCCGCTCTGCTCGTCGTCGCTCTCCGAGGAATCCTCGGCCTCGCCGAGATCGATGTCGAGATCCTGCAGCATGCGGCGCGTGGCCCGCGCATATTCGTCCTGATCGAGGATGGCGCGGTCGAGTTCGCCCAGGTCCCGGGCGATCCGCCCCTCCAGCCACGGGCGCCACAAATCGACGACATGCCGCGCCGAAGGCGGCGGCCGCTCGTGGGTCAGGGCCTCGCGGGTCAGCAGGCGCACCGCCTCGGCCATCGTGCTGTCGGTGCGCTCGGTGATCCGCTCGAAGCCCTGGCGGCGGTACTGCTCGTCGAGCACCGCGGCGAGGTTGGCGGCGACCCCGGCCATGCGGCGCGAGCCCAAGGCCTCGACCCGGGCCTGCTCGACCGCCTCGAAGACGGCGCGCGCCAGCGGGCTGCCGGGGACGCGCCGGCTGTGCACCGCGTCGTCGTGATACCGCAGCCGCAGGGCCATGCTGTCGGCCGCACCGCGCAACTGCGCCGCCTCCTCGGCCGGCAGGTCGCGGGGCGGGTTCGGCAGCCGCACTCGAGTGCCGCTGAGCCCCGGCGCCTCCGGCCCGAAGCCGACGGTCAAATCGTCGCGCTCGGCGATCGCGCGCAGAGTCGCCGCGGTCGCCCGCTTGAAGATCTCGGTCGGGGAGAAATCCTGCGCCATCTGATCAGCGATCAGTCCAATCCGTCCCACCTTGCCCGGACTTGTTCCGGGCGCCCACGTCTTGACCGCCCCTCAAATGGAGACGAAGGAAGGCGTGGATGGCCGGGTCAAGCCCGGCCACGGGGACTTTTGAGTTGGCCGGCGTCACGAGAGTGGGCATCGACTGCCGTCTACATCAAGGTCGCGTTGACGCCGGTCTCGGCCAATTCGGTGCCGAAGCAGCGCTGGAAGTACTCGGCCACCGCCGGGCGTTCCATCTCGTCGCATTTGTTCAGGAAAGTCAGGCGGAAGCCGAAGGCGAGGTCGCCGAAGATCTGCGCGTTCTCGGCCCAGGTCATGACCGTGCGCGGCGACATCACGGTCGAGATGTCGCCGTTGATGAACCCGGCGCGGGTCAGGTCGGCGAGCGCCACCATCGCGCTGATCGTGCGCCGCCCGTCCTCGGTGTCGTAGCTCGGCACCTTGGCCAGCACGATCTCGACCTCGGCGTCGTGCGGCAGGTAATTCAGGGTGGCGACGATGTTCCAGCGGTCCATCTGGCCCTGGTTGATCTGCTGGGTGCCGTGATAGAGGCCGGTGGTATCGCCGAGGCCGACCGTATTTGCGGTCGAGAACAGCCGGAAGCCGGAATGCGGGCGGATCACCCGGTTCTGGTCGAGCAGGGTCAGCTTGCCCTCGACCTCGAGCACCCGCTGGATCACGAACATCACATCGGGGCGGCCGGCATCGTATTCGTCGAAGCACAACGCCACCGGGTGCTGCAACGCCCACGGCAAGAGGCCCTCGCGAAACTCGGTCACCTGCTTGTTGTCGCGCAGCACGATCGCATCCTTGCCGACGAGGTCGATGCGGCTGATGTGGCTGTCGAGGTTGACCCGGATGCAGGGCCAGTTGAGCCGCGCGGCGACCTGCTCGACATGGGTCGATTTGCCGGTGCCGTGATAGCCCTGGATCATGACCCGGCGGTTGAAGGCGAAACCGGCGAGGATCGCCAATGTCGTATCGCGGTCGAAGCGATAGGCCTCGTCGAAATCGGGGACGTGCTCGCTCGCCTGGCTGAACGCCGGAACCTGGAGATCGCTGTTGATCCCGAAGGTCTGGCGCACCGAGATCGTGATGTCGGGCTTGTCGAGAGGAAACGCGTCGGCGGGTGCCGTTGGCTGAACGGAGGGCATTCTTTTCTTGCGTCCTGATGGTGGAGCGGAGGGGAATTTGAGCGATGCCGTGCTGGGCTTCAACCGAAATAGCTGGGGTTCAACCAAAATAGCCGGCTTTCAGAGTGGCATAGGCTTGATTGATGATTTTCAGCTTTTCCTCGGCCGCCTTGTCGCCGCCATGGGCGTCGGGATGATGCAATTTGACCAACGCCTTGTAGCGCGCCTTCAACCGCAGCGGGGTGAAGGGCGGCTCGATCTCGAACACGGCGAGCGCCTGCTCCTGCGCCGACAGCGCCCGCCGGGCGGCGTCGCGGTGGCGCCGAGAACGCCCGTGATCGCCCTCGGCGCCGCCTGAGAACACGCCGAAATGGTCGCGAACCCGCGCCGCATAACCGGGACCGTGACGGTCTCCCAGCTTCCAGGTCGGACGGTGCCACACCGTGTCGCTGCGGATCTCGGCCTCGATCTCGCGGTCGCTCATCCCGGCGTAATAATTCCACGCCGCGTTGTAGGCGCGCACATGGTCGAGGCAGAACCAGTAGTAATCGTGCAGGTCGAGACGCGATTTCGGCGCGCGGAAATCGCCGCCGGCCGCGCAGGCCGGGTGATCGCACACCCGAACCGACGTTTCGGCCGCGGCCTCGAACAGGGGATCCAGAAAAAGGCGCCGCATGCCGGTCAGTATGGGTGGGGTGCGGCCCGGTGGCAAGGATGCGGGGCGCCGGCCGGGGGCGCCGCGGGCCGGGGTGAGCAGGGCAGGGTTGCACGGCGCGCAATGGAGCCCGATCCGGTCAGTGCGCCCGCCGGGGACCGAGCCGGTCGCCGAATTGCCCCTTGGGGTCGGCCCACCGCACAACCGTCGCCGCCGCAGCGCGTCAGGATCGCGATCTCGGTGCCCTCATGGTGGTTCGCGCGCTCGGCCCGCGCATCGAAGCGGCCGATTTCGACGCCGGCGCGGCAGTAATCGGAGACCGCGAAAAACTGCCCCACCGCCGGCACTTCGAGGATGCGCCGCGGTTCTCGAAGATCCGCTCGCTCGGGGGTCCCGGCGCGACGGCAGGCTGCTCGGCGCCGACCCCGCGGCGGTCCGGGAACCGGATGATGTCACCCATTGGACCTCCTCCTTGCGCTCGCGTCGGCAAAATACGTGCCGAGTGCAGGATTCATCCGGGGGGCGGCACTGGCGCAACCCGCCAATCAGGATCGATCGGGATCGGCGTCGACAGCACGGCGGCAGTCGGGGCAGCGCAAGGCAATCCGGAGATCTGGATCGATGTTTCGAGTTATCCAAGTGGCTGACCCGAAATGAAGCGACCGATCTTAGAAGGTGGTCGTCGCCCCCGCGGAAGCGGGGGGCCCGAGCCTGCCCCTGGCTTGAACAGGGGGCAACCGCGGTACGCTTGGGGCCCTGGGTTCCCGCTTTCGCGGAAATGGACAATAAGCTAATGATTTCAATTGGATCATTTCGAGTCAGGCTCTAAAGACCACCGGCTCTCGCTGCGTCAGCGACATGCATGAATTCCGCTAGATGCCGTAATGGGCCTGCGCCGGAATCCTTGGCAGGGCGGCTGTCCTCCCGAGCGATGGTGAAGCGGGGTCCGAACGGGTCGGCCCCAAGCATCATCGGAGGACAGTCATGGAGCATTTTGCCGGGATCGACGTGTCGTTGGAACAGAGCAGCGTGTGCGTGGTGGACGCCGCGGGCAAGATCATCCGGGAAGCGAAGGTGGCAAGCGAGCCGGAAGCGCTGGTTCGATTTTTCCGCGAGTTCGGGATTGAGCTGAGCCGGATCGGGTTGGAGGCCGGCCCTCTTTCGCAATGGTTGCGTGCCGGTATGATTGCGGCGGGGTTCGAGGTGGTGCTGCTCGAGACGCGGCACGTCAAGGCGGCGCTGTCGGCGATGATCGTGAAGACCGACCGGAAGGATGCGCGCGGGATTGCTCAGCTGCTGCGAATGGGCTGGTTTCGGCCGGTGCATGCAAAGTCGCCTGGCGCCCAGGAGATCCGGGCCCTGCTGGTGGCGCGCAAGCTGCTGCAAGCCAAGCTGCTGGACATCGAGTTCAGCATCCGCGGCATCCTGCGCGGGTTCGGGCTGAAGATGGGCGAGGTGCGCAGAAGCCGATTTGCGGAGCGCGTACGCGAGCTGGTGGCGGGGCATGCGATGCTGGAACGGCTCAGCGAGCCGATGCTGCGGGCGCGGCAGACGCTGCGGACAGAGTACGGCCGGCTGCATCGCGAGATGTTGGCGATCGTCAAGCCCGATGCCGTGTGCCGGCGGCTGATGACGGTGCCGGGCGTCGGGGCATTGGTGGCAATCACCTTCAAATCGGCGGTCGACGATCCCGCACGGTTCGCCAAGTCGAGAGCCGTGGGCGCGCATTTCGGACTGACCCCCAAGAAGTATCAGTCCGGCGAGACCGACGTGACCGGCGGGATCAGCCGGGTTGGCGATGCGATGGTGCGCGCCACCCTCTACGAGGCGGCGCACATCATGCTGAGCCGGACCACCCGGTTCTCCAGCGTGAAGCGGTGGGCCATGGACGTGGCCAAGCGGCGCGGTCTGAAGCGCGCCAAGGTGGCGCTCGCCCGCAAGCTGGCAACCATTCTGCACCGCATGTGGCGGGATGACGCCGACTTCCGTTGGGGCAAGCAAGCCGGCGCCGCCGCGTAACCACAGGAGACAACTTGCGGGGCGGGGCCGACGGGCTGCCGCTCCCCCGAAGTCCCGTCGCCGGGACGCGGATCCGGTGAAGCCGTAAATCGGGCAGTGGCCGCCGACCGGCAGGACCACGTTTTCTAGATTGGCTCGCCGGCTCCGATCTGATGGCATGATGTGGCGGCCGCGTGCCGACCACGGACGGAAGCACGATCCCGGCGGCGAGATGATCATTCGGGGGACTTGACACCCAACGGCCCATTACGGAAGCCCGGATTTCTCACAGGGTAGCGGTTTTCGGTGGGGCGCCGGATCCAGCTTGAAACGCAAGCCGTGGTTGTGGGTTGAACCCGGCTGGTTACAACTGTTGCGAATCCGGGTGGGCGAGTGAGCCGCACGGGTGGCATTGCCGGGAATGGGCATGTCGGCGGCGGTGGTATCTGTTTGTCATGCCGTCATTCCCGCGAAAGCGGGAACGACGATATAATGTGATCGTCAGCTCGCCAGTGGGTGCGGGCGCGGGTTCGAGCCGTCGGTGAAGCGCGACAGGCGGAACGGGGCCGGATCGACCAGGGTCGGATCGCCGGCGACCATGTCGGCGACGAGCTTGCCGGCGCCCGGGCCGATGCCGAAGCCGTGGCCGGAAAAGCCTGTCGCGATGAACAGGCCGGGCAGGCTCGCGACCGGCGAGATCACCGGGATCGCGTCGGGCATCACGTCGATCATGCCGCCCCAGCTCTCCGCCACGGCCATGTCGCGGAACAGCGGGAAGGCCTGGGCGACGGCGGTCTTGGCGCGATCGAGGACGAATGGGTCGGGCTCGGGATCGAGCACCCGCACCGCCTCGAACGGCGTCGGCTCATCCAACGCCCAACGCCGCGGCATGCGCCACTCCTCGGCCCAGCGCCGCCCGACGCGGAACCGCAATTTCTTCCAGTGCAGCCGCACCGCCGGCAGATAGTCGCGAAACAACCGAAAATTGTCGGGGACGAGGTCGATCGTGCGCACCCCCAATGTTGCCACGGTGTAGCCGCCGTCCATCCGCTTGCGAAACCCGAACAGACCGCCCGAAGCCGAGATTTCCGGGCCGCCTGCGATTGGCTCGGTGCGCATCACCGAGGCCAGCACCTTAAGCTGCGGCAGTTCGATGCCGAGATTGCCGCAGAACAGCCGCGACCAGGCGCCGCCGGCGAGCACCACCGCAGCGCAGCCGACCCGCCCCTTCTCAGTGACCACGCCGGAGATCCGGCCGCCTGCGGTTTCGATGCCGCGCACCGCGCATCGGGTGACGATCGCGGCACCCCGCCGCCGCGCCATCTCGGCGATCGCCGGCGCCGCGCGCTGCGGCTCGGCCTTGCCGTCGCTGGCGGTGTAGAGCGCGCCGGCCCAATCGCCGGTCAGGCCCGGCATCAGCTCCGCCGCCTCGGCCGCGGGTGATCAGGCGGGTGTCGAGCTGGTATTGGCGCGCGTGATCGAGCCAGCCTTCCAACTGCGCGAGCTCGGCCGGGTTCTCGGCCAGGTACATGATGCCGCACTGACGAAAGCCGGTCTCGGCCTCGACCCGCTGGTTCATTCCCTCCCACAGCCGCAGGCTCTCGACGATCAGCGGCAATTCGCGCGGGTCGCGCCCCATCTTGCGGCACCAGCCCCAATTGCGGCTCGACTGCTCGCCGGCGATGTGCCCCTTCTCGCACAGCACCGCCGAGACGCCTTTTTCCGCGAGAAACAACGCCGTGCTGGCGCCGATGATGCCGCCGCCGACGATCGCGACATCGGCCCGCGCCGGCAACGCCTCGTCGGAACGGACCGGATCGACCCGCGGCGCCATGGCTCTACTTCGCGGAGCGCGGGCGTCCCGCCCGCGTGCCGGCCGGAGGCCCGCGGTCCTCGATGACGGCCATTGCCGTTCAATCGATCGCGGCGTGGACCAGGTTGGCGACCCGGTCGAGCCGCGCCGAATGAAACGGGTCGGGCGCCACGAAATTGCTGATATAGGTGAACGACACCCCGCTGGTCGGGTCGGCCCACGAGTACGAGGTCCCGGCCCCGCCATGGCCGAAGGTCTGCGGTGCGGCGATCGCCCCGAGACCGCGGATGCGGTCGCTGTCGCCGCGCACATGCGGCCCGAGGCCCCGATGCATCGGGATGCCGCCCATCGCGTCGTCGCCGCGCTCGCCGGTATGGCTGCGGGTGACGTAGCTGATCAGCCGCGGCGAGAACATCCGCACCTCGCCGAGCCGGCCGCCGCTCACCAGCATCTGGTAAAACGCCGCCATGCCGCGCGCGGTCGCATAGCCGCCGCCGCTCGGCATCCCCGCCGCCTTGAACGCGGGCGAATTGTCGCGCGGCTCCGGCGCATAGGTGTCCGCGCAGCGCCCCTGCTCCTTCGCCGGCACGCCGACGAAAATGTCGTTGGCCAAACCCAACGGCGCCAATACCTTTTCGCGGATCACCTCGCGGTAATCCTTTCCGGTCACCGCCTCGATTACCATCGCCTGGGTCAGGTGCGCCGCACGCGGGTGGTATTGCAGCCGCGTCCCCGGGGTCCAGTCGAGCGAGAAATCGCACACCTCGGCGCGCATCCTCGCGTGGTCGGTCCAGGTCGCCTGGGTCACGTCGCCGGAGGGAAACCCGCCCTGATGGGTCATCACCTGGTGCAGGGTGATCTCGCCCTTGCCGCGCGCGGCAAATTCCGGCAGGTGGTCGGCGATCTTGTCCATGAAGGAGACTCGGCCCTCTTCGATCAAGGCCCACACTGCGGAGCTGGTCAGCACCTTCGTTTGGCTGAACAGCAGGAACAGGGTGTCGCCGGTCGCCGGCTCGCTGCGCGGGTCAGTCCGGGCGTCGCCATAGCTGCGGAACAGCGCCAATTGCCCGTGCCGCGCCAGCGCGATCTGCGCGCCCGGATAGCGTCCCTCCTCGATATGCCGGCGGATCAGCCGGTCGAGATGCTGCAGCGGCCCGGTCGCAAAGCCGAGCTTTGCGGGGTCGCCGGAGGGCAGCGGGTAATGGTCGGGCATGGCTTTCTCCTCGGGAGGTGTGCGATCCGATGCTACATGACCGCCGCCATCTGCGGGAGAGGAATGAGCATGCAACCGGCTGTCATGCCGCGGGCGTTGTCACGGCGCCGGCCGGCGGCTACGATCACCGGTCCTCCCCGACACACCCTCTGCGATAAGGACCGACCGCGATGCGCACGAGCTTCACCGTCGACGACATGACGATCCATCGGCTGGTCGAGCAGGAGGCCGGCTTCACCCCGATTCTGGAGTTTCTGCCGAGCCTGAGCCCGGAACTGTTGGACGAAAACCGCTCGTGGCTCGAGCCCACGGCACTCGACCCGGCCACCGGCATGGCCGTCCTCTGCTTTCAGTCTTATGTGGTCAAGACGCCGCACCACACGATCCTGGTCGATGCCTGCATCGGCAACGACAAGTCGTTTCCGCAGCGCCCGACCTGGCACCGCAAGCACGACAGCAATTGGATGCAGGCGTTGACGGCCGCCGGCATGACCGTCGACGACATCGATTTCGTCATGTGCACGCATCTGCACGGCGACCATGTCGGCTGGAATACGCGAATGGAGAATGGCCGCTGGGTCCCCACCTTCCCGAATGCCAGATATCTGTTCTCAAAAAAGGAATACGAATATTGGGACGCGATTCATCGCGAGACCCCACTCGACCCGATGGCCGATAGCGTCCTGCCGATCATCGACGCCAAAAAAGCAGAGTTGGTCAGCAGCGACTACGCGCTGAACGACCACATCAGGCTGACCCCGACCCCCGGCCATACGCCCGATCACTTCGCGGTCTGCGCCGGGCGCGGCGGCGACCAGGTGGTGTTCACCGGCGACCTGATCCACTCGCCGATCCAGGCGCGTTATCCCGACCTGGTGATGCGCGTCGATTACGACCCGCAGCAGGCTTCGGCGACCCGCCGCGGCTTTCTCGAACGCTACTGCGACACCCCCACCCTGTGCTGCACGATGCACTTCCCGTCGCCCTCGGTCGGCCACGTCAAGCGCTGGGGCGACGGCTTCCGTCACCAGCCGGTCACCGGCTGAATTGCTCGGGCCGCGCCGGTCATCCCGCGGCTCGACCCATAGTTGTCCAATCCGGGCGATTTGTCGTCGTACAATAGGTCGCCTCTGCTTTTCATCGTCTTCCCCGGTCTCATCATCGCCTTCACCGGGCTTGACACGGTGATCCATGCCTTCCTTTTGGCTCGCTCACGCCGGTTTCCAAGACGCGGGTGCCCGGACCACGTCCACGGGATCCGGTTCCGACCACTGCTTCTCAACCGACGTCGCCCCTGACCCGCGGCATTCCGAGCCCGGCGGCCCGGCGGCGGCGAACGCGGTCTCGTCCCGGCGGCGTTGTGGTTCTTGGCGATTGCGGAGGAGGCGACCACATCACCGTTGCGGCGCAACCGCGAACGGAGGGTGCCATGGCGGCGATGCAGACGGCGGTGCAAAAGCGCGATCTGTCGGACAACCCGATGGGGACGGACGGGTTCGAGTTCGTCGAATACACCGGACCCGACCCGCAAGCGCTGGCGGCGTTGTTCGAGCGCATGGGGTTTGTCGCCGCGGCGCGCCACCGCTCGAAGAACGTCACGCTCTACAAGCAGGGCGATGTCAATTTCATCCTCAATGCCGAGCCCGAAAGCTTCGCGCAGGCCTTTGCCCGATTGCATGGCCCGTCGGTCTGTGCGATCGCGTTTCGCGTCGCCGATGCCGCCGCGGCTTATGGGCGGGCGATCTCGCTGGGCGCCAAGCCGGTGCACGGCAAGATCGGGCCGATGGAGCTCAACATCCCGGCGATCGAAGGGATCGGCGGCAGCCTGATCTACCTCGTCGACCGCTATGGCGAGAGCACCATCTACGACGTTGATTTCATCCCGCTGATCGACGACAAGGCGCCGCCCGGGGTCGGGCTGACCCGGATCGACCACCTGACCAACAACGTCCATCGCGGACGCATGGAATTGTGGGCCGAGTTCTACGCGCGCCTGTTCAGCTTTCGGGAGATCCGCTATTTCGACATCGAAGGCAAATTGACCGCGCTGCGCTCAAAGGCGATGACCAGCCCGGACGGGCAGATCCGCATCCCGATCAACGAAAGCGCCGACGACAAGTCGCAGATCGCGGAATATCTCGCGGCCTATCACGGCGAGGGCATCCAGCACATCGCCCTCGCGACCAACGACATCTATGCCACAGTGGAGGCTTTGCGGGCGGGCAATATTTCGTTCATGTCGGTTCCCGACACCTATTACGAGACGGTCGGCGCCCGCGTGCCGGGGCATGGCGAGAACCTCGCCCGGCTGCAGAATGATCGCATCCTGATCGACGGCATGCCCGCCGAGGGCCAGGGGCTGCTGTTGCAGATCTTCACCGAGACGGTGATCGGCCCAATTTTTTTCGAGATCATCGAGCGTAAAGGCAACGACGGCTTCGGCGAAGGAAATTTCCGCGCGCTGTTCGAATCGATCGAGCGCGACCAGATCCGCCGCGGCGTCCTCGCTCGGGAAATTCCGGGCGAGACCGCTCGCTGACCCCGATGCCCGGCCCTTGATGGGTGGTTGGCCGCCGGACGGCATCGACGTGCCGGTGTTGGGCCTCTCAACGACCTCACGGTGATGCGGCGGCCAGCGGCGGAAGCCAACCCTATTCATGGATTGCGGCCGCGCTAGTTATGCCCCGTTCCCCCGTCGAGGCAAATCGGGAGGCGGCGCATGAAGCGAGCGAGTAGAACGACCGCCGCCGTAACGGACCCGAATTGTTCTCGACCGGAGCCGGTTTTGCAACCAGACGCCGATCAGCCCTCCGGCAACGGGTAGCGCTCGTTCTTGAAAAGGCTGCGCTGGAAGGCGAGGTAGGCGTCCTTGCTCATCGCGGGCTCGAAATTGTCGAGGATGCCCCTGGCCGGTGCGGCATCGCCGTAGAGCAGGTCGATCGCGGTCATCGCCAACAGCTTGGCGGGGGTCAGATATCCGTGCTGCGGTTCGTTGATGCGCCAGTCCGCGGCGTGGGCGTGGCCCTCGGCGGCGACGACGTAAGGATGGATCACCGGCATCAGATGCCCGAGATCGCCCATATCGGTCGAGCCGGTGCGGTGTCCGCCGAACTGAAACTCGCCCGGCCCGAACATCGCTTCGACATTGGCGCCGAAGATACGCCCCACCTGCTCGTCGTTGCGCTGCGGCAGATAGCCGGGGATCGTGCGGATCTCGACTTCGGCACCCATCGCCATGGCCCCGGCGCGCAGACAGCGGTCGACTTTGCGGTTGGCGTCGATGATCGCCTCGAGCGAGCCGCCGCGCACAAAGGTCTCCATCGTGACCTCGGCCGGGACGACGCTGACCGCGTCGCCGCCCTTGGTGATGATCGGGTGGATGCGGATCGTGTCCTTCTCCCAGAACGTCTCGCGCTGGGCGGCGATCGCGTTCATCGCGATCATCGCCGCGTTGAGGGCGTTGACGCCGAGTTGCGGCGCACCGCCGGCATGCGCCGCCCGCCCGACAAAACGGATCTGCTTGACGAACGCGCCGTTCGAGGATTGGGCGATGGCCGATCGCGTCTTGCCGGTGCTGCTCGATCCGGTATGGATCATCATCGCCATGTCGACATCGTCGAAATGGCCCTTGGCGATGAGCTCGGGCTTGCCCAGCATGAACTCGATCTCGCCTCGGGCGACGCGGCCGAGCCGCTCCTCGACGTCGATGAACTCTTCCGCCGGGACCGCGAAAAAGATGATCTCGCCGGACAGATGGTCGGCGATTTTCGCCTCGACGAGCCCGATTGCCGCGCCCATCATCCCGGCGATCTGGGCGTTGTGACCGCAGCTGTGCGCGGCCCCCGTTTTCGGATCGGCGAGCGGGTGATCCGAGGTGCGCAAACTGTCGAGCTCGCCGATGAAGGCGAGCCGCGGGCCCGGTAGTCGCCCGGCGAGCCGGCCCTTGACCCCGGTCAGGGCGAGACCGGTGCGCGGCGTCAGCCCCGACGCGGTCATATGCCCGGCGACGAGCGCGGCGGTCTTGACCTCGTTGAACCCGGTTTCCGGGTTGCGCAGGATGGTTTCGCCGAGGTCGATGATCGTCTCCGCGTGGCGGTCGATCGCCTCGCACACGGCGCGCTTCAATTCGTCCTTGCTGCTCATTTGTACCCCCGGTTTGCGGCATGCTCAGCCGAATTGCTCGTGGAACATCGCCCGGGCGCTGCCGCCCCAGCCTGGCGCTCCGGAATTTCCAGAAGCCGCGCGCGCCGTGACTGAAGCCGTGAACGGGTGTGGTGGAACGTAGATCGACAGGGTTCGGATGCGCCGCCTTTGACCTTCTGGGCTGGTGCCCAAGACCTCCTGTGAGACGATAAGCGCGTTCGCGCCCATGATCAGCCCTCCGTCGCGGTGTCGGGATGATTGGCGGAGCGCAGTATCCGGTCTATTGGCTGGCCGTGCAACGAGCCGGGCTGGGCACCCGCGTCGGTGAGCCGGTGCTGGCGCTGCACCACCCGCCTGAGAGGTAATTGCCCGCACAACAAACGGTGACCCGCGATTCGTCAATCTACCGTCAATCTCGGTTTGAGATCACTCCAAATGGGCGCCTGGCCATAGCAGACCGTCAAGAATATGTCAGCAAGATTCGCTTCCGAGCGGAAATCCCGTGTACAGCAAATGCTAATTTAAGTAACCGCAGACCGGAGTTGGTCGATTAAATATTGACATTCTACTAAAAGATGTTAGAATTTTATGATCTATTAGTCATCGATCACGTCGGTTCGGGGGAGCGCAGACGACCGAGAAGGAGCATCGGCATGACTCTGAATTATCCGAACATCGTCCCCGAGAACAACCTCCGCCTTCCGGACGCGCTGACGATCCAGCACGGTCCGGCCCGCCTGCTGGCAACATTCATCCTGGAAGGCGACAAGGCGGCGCGGCAAGCCGGTCTGCGCCTGCGTCTGCGTCACGATTTCCCCGAGCTTGTTCGCTTAAACGAGCAGGAGATTTCCCGAGGCAGCTGGTTTCGCCTCGTCAACATGTTCAATCCGGCACACAGCGACGTCTCGCCCGAAAACGCGTTCTGGGTCTCTGGCGAGGATCGATACGGCGAGATTGTCGCGACCTGGGCAGGCCGGGTCTATTATTGGCCCGACAGCAATTTGGCCGAGCAAGCCTGTACGATGTTTTACGGCCGTAACGAGGGCCAACCCTGCGACGTGACCGCGCCAGCCGCACGCTTGATCACCGGCGTAGTGTTGAGCGCCGGCTCCGTTTGGGTCCGACCGCAATTCCGCGGGCGCCAGCTATCGCGCCTTTTTCCGCGGATCGGCAGAGCTTACGCCTGTTCACGGTGGCCGGTAGACTGGACAATCTCTTATGTCGCACCCATCCTCGTCGAGAAAGGGGTTGCCGCCGGCTACGGGCAAAAAAATTTCAGTCACAGCATCTTTTATCCCCAGTCTCCCTGGGGAAATCTCGAAGTCGTGGTTGCCTACACCGCGGCACGCGATATCTACGAGGACCTCGCGAACTTCATGGCTACCGGATTTTCAGTCGCCGGCTCGTCGGGCCCGGGCGAGGCCGATCGGGGTGCGCCCTCGTTGTCCACAAGCTTGGACAAGGTCACAAACACCTCGTCCGTCGGGGTCTTCCAGGGCAACAGCAACCGCTCATAGCGGACGCTGCGGCGCGGCCTCCCGGTTTCCTCCTGGTACTGGACGGATGCCGTGACGAGATCGTAGCGCGGCTGGCCCGAACTGGCGACCGATTTATAGAATTCGGACACCCATTCTCCGAATTCCTTGTCGGGCTGGTTCTCGACCTTTTCGCCGATGCCGATCATATGGTAGCTCTTGCCGAGCCAGTTGTGTTCACCGCCGATAAACCGAAATACCGGATCCTTCTCGCGAGGTTTGACGCCGACCACCATCATCCCGGTGAGAAGCTGGTGTTTGACAGCGAACGAGATGACGCTCGGATCGAAATGGCCGAATGACATCCGCCATTTCTGCGCCAATGGTCGCAGTGGCTTGTCTTCGATCTTGAACAATTCCGAATAATCTCTTGTCTCGACGGAAAACCGGTCGGTGGAAGCCGGCGAAATCTCGGGCGAGCACAGCTCGGACAGGCGCGAGATCGCCCGCTCCGCCGAGATCATGATCTCCGAATGCCACGACGTGTCGAGATGTTTGATCCGGAACAATTTGACCTCGGAGCGCAGCAGCTGCTGCTGCACCGCGAGCAGGGCCGGCAGCTCGACGTTACGCGGATGCAACTCGATCTCGACGACCGAGTCGCCGAAGATCTGGAATTTGATGAAGCCGAGATTTTTCACCGCAAACGCAACAGCGTCGTAATCCGGGTTCGGATCATGCAGGGCAGCAAGAAACTCGACGCTGTCCTCGAGCACCCAGCGCCCATCGTGAGTGACCAACATGGTAAGGCGTTTCATGGCAGCCCTCGCAGTACTGACATCGATCCTCGGACGCGCTTTCGCCGATCCCCTAGGCTAGACGGCGAAGGTTAACCAAGGATGAACCCGGCAGCTTCGGCGGTACGACACGGGCAGCGGGATCGGCGGGCGCCATCGGAGAATGTTTCTTAACAATTTCATGCGCCATTGCCCGCCATGGTCGAGATCGTCAATTCCCTGCTGTCGAGGCCGGGGAGCCCGCGCTGGGCGGCCATCGCCGCCGCCGCTGCCACGAGCCTCGCGCTGCGGCTCGTCGGCGTGCCGCGGGGCTCTCGGTCTCCGCTTCGCCGACTGTCTTGCGATCAGCTTGGGCAGGCCGGACAAGGTCCCGCCCGGACGCATCCCCTCCGCAGCGCGACAGCGGCGCACCGCCAAAATTGCGGGCAGCGCGGGTTCGGAGCCGCGACCCTGTTCAGCGCGACGCTCGCTGGTGTGCATCTCGTCAGCAGGCTGGAATGGGGGTTGTACGACCGCCTCGAAATCGCCGCGGGAACCGACACGCTGGAACTCGGTGAGACGTTGCAGCGGTGCGAAGAATTTTGTTTGCGCCCGCGCCATGTTCATCAAGCGCGCCACCCACGGGGCCTTGGAAATCGCGAAGTTACGAGGGTTCGCCGTACCAAACGAGCGCGCCTATGCCGGCGCCGCAAACGACCGGTCGGACGGCGATGGGCCGGGCGAAGAGCTGCAGGCGTGATGACCGCTCGCCGCGAGTCCAGACCGGACCCGGCCGAGCGCGTTGATCGGAGCGTGGATGGGCTTGGCAGTTCGATGACGCTAGTGCGGGCGCTTTTTTGACGCTCGTGAGCTAAGCTATCCGAATAATTTCCAGATCGCGGCAGTGGCCAAAAGCTGTGACAGGGGAAGGCAATATTTCGAGATTATTGCACCGCACCGATTTGGCGGTGTCCGACAAGTCGAAAAACGCTGATCGCCGTGGAGGAACGCGGGTTGGGCTTTGACGGCGGGTGATCGCGCAGAGAGGGAGGGGTCGATCGGGCGCCGGCTCCATTCGCCGCTCGGAATGGCGCTCCCTTGCCGCGACGAACCGTCGCTGATCTAGCGATGAAGGGTTTTTGCGGTTTTGCGCGACGCGGCTCGCCCGCAGTCGTGGCGGGTGCGACGGCCTCGCGGGGAGCGCAACCCCCGATCGCCGCGGAGGCGGGCGCCTTATCGAAATCGGCCCGACGCCGGGCGGTCATTGCCCTGATGATCGCGACGGCGATGCAGGCTTTCGACGCCACCATCGCCAATGTCGCGCTCCCGCAGCTCGAGCACGCCCTAGGCGGCGGGATCGATCTCGGCTCTTGGGTGATGACGAGTTATCTTTGCGCGACTGCGGTGACCGCGACCTTGACCGGCTGGTTCCGCCGCCGCTGGGGAGCGCGGCCAGTCTTCACCGCGGCGATCGCCCTGTTCGTGTTGGCGTCTTTGCTTTGCGCGCTCGCGACCGCCGCGGACGCGCTGATCGCCTTTCGCCTGATCCAAGGTGCAGCGGCCGGTGTTATTCTACCGCTGTCGCAGGCAATCATCCTCGACATCTACCCGAAGCAGGCGCACGGCCGCATGCTGGCGATCTGGGGCGCGACGATCATGGCCGGCCCGATGCTGGGCCCGGTGCTCGGCGGCGCCATTACCGATCTTGCCTCGTGGCGGTGGATCTTCGCGGTCAATGCGCCGATCGGGGCGATTGCGATTTTGGGGCTGAGTTCCGTACCATCGCGTGCGCAACCGGTCGGCGGCGAGCGGATCGATGCGGTTGGGGTCGGATTGCTGGTTGTCGCGGTGGCTGCGCTCCAACTGACGCTTCAGCGCAGCATCGGCCAGATCTGGCCGCCCTCACCCGAGACCTTCGGAGAAGCAGCCGTCGCCGTCGCCGCCTTTGGCGCGATCTTGGTTCAGAGCCGCCGATCACGGTTCAATCTTTTCCAATTTGATGTGTTCCGCGACATCAACTTTGCGATCGCCACTTGCTATAACTTTTTGGTCGGCGCCCTCATTTTTACGACCATCGTCTTTGTTCCGGCTTTGAGCGAGGGTCCGCTCGGCTACGATGCGACCCAAGCAGGCTTGGTGCTTTCGCCGCGCGGCATCGGGACCATGGCGACGATGCTCGCGGTCCGCTACATGATCGACCGGGTCGACCATCGCGCCCTGCTCGCGAGCGGCTTGGTCATAACAGCAAGCGCGCTCGAACTGATGTCGCGGGTGCCGGCCTTTGGGGGAGAACTCTGGCTGGCCGCGACGGGCGCAGCGCAGGGGGTGGGCGTCGGGCTTTTGTTCACCCCCCTCAGCACAATCGCCTTCTCGTTCCTTGGGCCCGCGCTGCGGACCGACGCAGCCGGCGTTTATAATTTATCGCGTCAACTGGGATGTGCGGCCGGAGTGGCGGCGATGACGGCAGTGCTGCAGGGAAAAATCCAGAGCGAATTCGGCGCGCTCTACCCCCACGCCGTCAACGCCCCGATGCGAGTGCTGGGGGCCGCCACCTTCGCGGCTTATACCGACTGCTTTCGAATTTTGGCCATCGGCGCAGTCGTTATGATCCCTGGTTGTTTTCTGTTTCGGGTCGTGCGCGGTGACAAATCCGTCACCACAATCCCATAAGACGCGGGAACCCGCATCGCGGCCGGTCGGCATCGCCGCAGGGGCCCTTATCCGGCTTGAGCAGCGTCCAACCCCGTGCCCGATTTGCCCTCGAAGATTGAATTTGCCGGTTGCATCGGCAAGACGACCCGGACGGTCGTTCCCTCCCCCGCGCGGCTGGAGATCTTCAGCGTTCCGCCATGCGCTTCGACCAGACCTCTGGTAATCGGGAGGCCGAGGCCGGTGCCGCCATAGTTGCGCGTCGTCGACGGCTTCGCTTGGCCGAACGCCTGCATCGCGCGCTGCTGCTCGTCCTGATCCATGCCGATGCCATGATCCTCGACCTCGATGACCGCGAAGTCCGCCTGCTCGGCGCGGAGGCGAATGCAAACGCGGCCGCCCTCGGCCGAAAACTTGATGGCGTTGGATAGAAGGTTCAGGAAAATCTGCTTCATAGCACGCTCGTCGGCCCAGATGAGAAGGGGCTCGTCGGCTGCTTGGGAAGAAAGCGCGATGCCTCGGCTGTCGGCCCGTTCGTGTACGATCCGGATAACATTGGCGATCACGTCCTGCAATATCACCGTCTCTTTCTCCAGCTCCAGCTTCCCCGCTTCGATTTTCGACATGTCGAGCACATCGTTGATGATCGACAACAGATGGAGGCTGCTGGCGTGCACGTCCTTCATGTACTCGAGGTATTTTTCATTGGCGATTGGCCCAAACAGCTCCTGCGAAATGATTTCAGTGAAGCCGATGATGGCATTGAGCGGCGTGCGCAGCTCATGGCTCATATTGGCGAGAAACTCGCTCTTGGAATGATTGGCGAGTTCGGCTTGGCTGCGCGCCTGGAGCAGCTTGTGCTCGCCGGCCCTCAGTTGGGTTATGTCCGAGTAAACCGAGACAACCGCACCATCGGGCATCGCGCTGCGCCGGATCTGTAAAGTTCGGCCGTTCGGGGTCACCCGCTCCCGGACCGCCGGCACATCCCGAAAAAATTGTTCGAGGCGCCGAGCCACCTCCGCCTGCGGATCGACATCGCCGAAAGCGCCGCTGAGCGTCTGCCACATCAGAATCTTGCGCAGCGGTGTCCCGAGAGCAAGATCGGCGGGCAAGCCCAGCAGGTCGCAGAACCGTAAATTGCGCGCGATCAGCCGCCCCCGGTTATCAAAGACGCTGAGGCCCTCGCCAATGTTGTCGAACGTGCTCTGCAGCAGCGTGCTCTGCCGCTTCAGCCGCGCCTCGCTGCGGCGCTGATAGGTCGCACCGAATTGACCACGCCGCGAGGCACGAACCGCGAGCCAGGCAAGCCCCGCGGCGATCGGGGCAAAAAGCGCGAGCCCGATCAGGGAAGAGCCGCGTTCATGGTACCATCGGCGCAGAATCTCTACTCGCCCGCGCGCTACCGGCGCGACCAGCGGAAGGGCAGGTATGCGGCGGATCGCCTGCAGCCCACCCTCAGCGTCTGCCGGCATATCGATCAGGCCGACCTCTTCACCGGCGGCACGCGCCAAAAACGATGCCGCAAAGTCCCGATCGGATTGGCCCGCAACCGACAGGCCGTTGTCGAGCTGCAACGCAATTCGTGCATCGCCGGTCGCTTCGATCGCATCAAATAAAGCGCCGAATGTGGCGACCGGCACCTCAACTCCGGTAATGCCGACCCTGGTACCGCCGCGGACCGGCGGTCGGCTCAGCATGATAAGCCGGGTGCCACCCGCCGGGTTCGGCTCCTGCGCCGCGATGAACAGCGCTGGAGGCTTTTCCGGCCCGCGTGCCGAAGAATTTGGGGCACCGCCCGGGATCTTGTCAGCCCGGTTCACTTGATACCCGTTGTCGTACGATATCAGCGTGTCGCTAACCGCCACACTCTGCTTACTGAACGGGTCGAGCACGGTTCGGAGCGGCAAGTCGTTAAAGCCGGTCGTCGGGGATACCGTGGCTACGATCCGCTCCATGCCGCTCGGCATGGCGTCGATCTCAAGCTGCGGTCGACTCGTCCCGGTCGCGACCGACCGCGCCGTGCCTTCGAGCACGATCCCGGCATCGCGCACCGCCTGATCGTGTTCGCGATGGAGAGACCAAAACGCGCTGGCGCCGAAGGCGGCGGCCAGCATCCCACTTATCGCGACCGCCATATGCTGCTGCCGTATGCGCCTATTTTGACGCCAGAAGAGGCGTGGAAATCGCACCGACTGCGTCACGCACCCGGTGCGCCGATCAGTCCGGCCGGCCATCGGTGGCACGGACTTTGGCCGCTTACGCGCAACTTCTCTCTGTACACAGGCCGACACCCAGCACCAGCTTCCACAGAGCCCTCCTCCTCGGCGCGCTTTCTGCGTTGCCGAGGAGAGCCGAACCCATGCGAGGAGCCTCTCGGGGCTGACGGTCTTCCCGGCCCAATCTCACAAATACAATTGCCCGAGTCGGTAAAGATTTTCTTACCGCAAAGCCGGCGAGACGCCGAGGGAAGGCGATTGACGACGGGTCGCGCTTCCTTAAGTTCGTTCTGACAGGCACTTGATGTTCGCAGGCGTGAACTCAATCGTAGCGGTCGGCCGGCTCGCTTGCGCGATCAAGAATTGGGCTTCAGTGCGACGTTTCGGCGGGACCGATACCCGCCTCGCCGGTGGAATATTTCGCTAGGTTTTCAGGGCGGCGAGGGTGCCCAGGGTGATCGGCTTGAACGGAGCCCTCGGGCGCAAGGTACCGATCGCGGCGATCGGCTTGCCCAGAGCGTCGGCAATGACCGCGCCCGCTATGGGGCCGCAGATCCGACCTTGACACGGCCCCATCCCGCAGCGGGTGAAGGCCTTGAGCTGGTTTGGTCCGGCGGCGCCGAGACGCGCCGCCTGCCGGATGCTGCCGACCGACACTTCTTCGCAGCGGCAGGCGATGATGTCATCGTCGGCCGGGACGAGAACCGAGCGCCTCGGCCGATGGAGGCGATCGAGCAATGGGCGCGGCGCGCGGGCGCGCTCGAACGCGGCACGGATCGGACGGGCACGGCGGTCGCGCTCGGCTTCGCCGATATGGCCGAGCAGCATGGCGGCGTCAAGGGCGGCAAGCCGTCCCGACAGCACCGCCGCCTCGGCGCCGGCGATGCCGCCGCCATCCCCTGCAATGGCGACGCAGGGCAAGCTCGTCTGGCCCCAGGCATCGAGCGCAGGCCGCCAGCAGAGCTGCTTTTCGTCCCAATCGTGGCGCAGCTGCAAAGCGAGGCCGACCTGCACGTTTGGGATCACCCCCTCGTGCAACAGGAGTTGATCGGCGGCGATCTCGCCACCTTCCCAAGCGACGCGCTCCAGGCGATTGGACCCAATCGCCCTCAGCTCGCGTATGCTGCGCCGGATCGGAATGCCAGCGCGTTTTACCCCAAGGATCGATCCCAAACCCTTCATCAAGGGTTGGCGGCCCGGCCATCTGTTCCACAGGCGGCGCGCGGCCGCGCAGTAATTCTCCAGTGGCGTCGTCTCGAGGATCGCGGCGGGGGCGGCCCCGGCGCGCGTCAGCTGGCGGGCGACCAGATAGAGAAGCGGACCTTGTCCAGCCAGCACCACACGGCCTTCGGGGACGAGGTCCGCAGTCTTCAGCAGGATTTGTACCGCTCCCGCCGTCATTACTCCGGGCAACGTCCACCCCGGGATGGGCACCGGCCGTTCGATGGCGCCGGTGGCGAGCAGCACCCGGCGTGCGAACACCGTCTCGGTGCATTCGTCAGCGGCGAGGTAGAGGGTGCCGTCGGGCTCGACCTGCCACAATGTCGTGCGTGGGCGATAATCGAGGCGGCTCGCGCGGAGTGCCGCGGCAAGCGCGCGGCCGGCGAGATAATCCGAACCAAGCGGGCTGTCGGGCGGTGCGCGTTCGACCGCGCGGTAGATCTGGCCGCCCGGCGCGTCCTGCTCGTCGATCAGCATCGTGTCCAGCCCGAGCTCGGCGGCGAGGGTGGCGGCAGCCATGCCCGCGGGGCCGGCGCCGATCACCGCGATCTCGACCGTCCTCATGCCGCCGGATCGACCTGCCGAGGGCGGATCTGGCGGCGGATCTTCATCCCTGGGTGCACCGCGACCATGCAGCTCTGCCGGCTCGGGACGCCGTCGATCTCGGCGAGACAGTCGAAACATACCCCAATCATGCAATAGGGCCCTCTCTCGACGCCCGCGACCGAGGTCTCGCGGACGCTGCGGAAGCCGGCGCAGAGCATCGCTGCCGCCGCCGATGCGCCGACAGGAACTCGGACCGACCGCCCGTCGACGGTGACGGCGACGGTTGCCGGATCGCTCTCAGGCCGCAGCCGGAACATCGAAACGGCGGGCGGAGAACAGGTCGAGCTCCGGGTCGAGGGCTCCGGCCGCGATCATCGGCGCCAAGGAATTGGCATGTGCCCCGGCCAAGGTGACGCCGCTGTGACAGTTGGCGGTGAAGGCGCCGGGGAACCGCTCAGACTGGTCGTAAATCGGCAGGCCGTCGGGGGGCATCACCCGCAAAGCCGCCCAGGCGCGCACGATCTGCAAATCGCGCAGCCACGGAAGAGAGAGCACCGCGCGGCGGGCGATCGTCTGCATGACGGCAGGCTTCTGGCTGGTATCGAAACCGACATCCTCCTGGCTGTCGCCGAGCATGATCCCGCCTTCCAGGGTCTGGCGGATCGTCGTCGTCGGGATCGGCAATACGCGTTGGACGCGCTCGGTGATCAGGATCTGACCCTTCTGGGGCCTGACCGGAGCGTTCAGCCCGAAAGGGGGTGCCAGGCTCGCATTGCCGAGCCCGGCTGCGAGGACGACTTTCGGCGCGGCGATCTCGTCGCCGGCGATGCGTAGGCGAAAGTCGGCAGGGGCGGCCGCATGGTCGCTCACGGTCGTGTTCGGGAAGTAGCGCCCGCCGCCTTCGATAAAGGCCTTGTGCAGGGCATGGAGCAGATTGAGTGGGTTCGCATGACCATCATAGGGCGTCCAGGATGCGCCCGTCACCGCCGGCCCTATCCCGGGCAGCATCTCTCCGACCTCGTGATGACCGAGCATGCGATACTCGAAGGCGAAATTGCCGGACTGCGCCCGCATCCGCTCCATCCGCCCGCGTCGCTCGTCGAGCTCGGCCTCGCCGAGGCAGAGATGAAGACCGCCCGGCCGTTCATGCCCGATCGCGATCCCGGTCTTCGCCAGCAGTTCGGCGGCGAGCGCCGGCCACTCGTCGGCGGAGCGCCGCGTCCAGCGCTGGTAATGCGGGGCGCCGTCGCCCTTGCTCTGCACCCAGACCAGCCCGAAATTGCCGCGGGACGCGCGGAACGCGACATCGCCCTCGTCGACGAGCGCAGTCCGCAGCCCGCCGCGGGCGAGCCCATAGGCGATCGCCGAGCCGACCAGCCCGCCCCCGATCACAATCGCGTCGAACTGTTTCACCTGCCCCCCTTGCCGCACTTAGCTCGATCCTGTTCGCCGGGTAGTGACTTTCGAGTCACCACCGCTCGCCGACGTCCCTTGTGCATTTCGCCGGTCGGATATTAGCATGCACCGTCATGATGGGCGGGCACGACCAGAGAACCGATGGAACGGATCGCTCTCGCGTTCGTTCGACCGGCTCGAACTCGGCGGCCGCGGTTCCTGTGAGCTTTATTGACCGCATCATCGCGGGCGCGCGCGACTTGCCCTTCGGTGGCCCACTCGGCGCTTTGCTCGAGCGCGCTGCGCCGCATATCCTGCACCGTCACCCCGGGGAGAGCGAGAATGCGGGCGACGACCCCCGGCGGCGGGTTGCCTTTACGATTGCGGTCATCGCGCTCGGCGCCAAGATGGCGAAGGCCGACGGCGACGTCACCCGCGACGAGGTGGCCGCCTTTCGCGAGGTCTTTCAGGTCCCTGCGGACGAAGAGGAGCATGTTCGGCTAGTTTTCGATCTCGCCCGCCGAAGCGCCCATGGCTTCGAGAGCTACGCCCGCCAGGTGGGGCGCCTTTTCGCCGGCGATCGGGCGGTGCTGGAGGATCTTCTCGGCGGGCTGTTCCATATTGCGCTCGCCGATGGGCGCCTCTGTCCCGCCGAGGACGACTATCTGCGCGAGGTCGCCCGACATTTCGGCTTTGACGCCTTCGGCTACGCGCGCATCCGCGCGCACCATGTCGGCACGGAGGCGGCAGGGGTCGACAATCCATATGCCATCCTCGGTGTCGAGCCTGGCATCTCGCCGGATGTCCTTCGCTCAGCCTACCATCGACTGGTGCGGGAAAGTCATCCCGACCTCGTCATCGCGCAAGGGCTGCCGCCTGAGTGTATCGCCCTGGCGACCGCCAGGGCAGCGCGCATCAACGCCGCCTATGACCGGCTGGCCAGAGGCCACGCCGCTTCGGCTTCTCCGGGATGACCCCACCAGCGATCTGCGAGCGGCCCTCGCCCAACCACGAATGCCGCGGCGAGCCGCCGCGCATCGACATGCTGGTGCTGCATTATACCGGGATGAAGAGCGCCGAAGCGGCTCTCCAGCGGCTGTGCAACCCGGCGGCGCGGGTCAGCGCCCATTATATCGTCGACGAAGACGGCACCGTCTGGCGGCTCGTGTCCGAGGAGCGGCGAGCGTTTCACGCCGGTCGTTCGTGCTGGCGGGGCGAGCGCGACCTAAATTTCGTGTCGATCGGTATCGAGATCGTCAATCCAGGACATGAATGGGGCTATCGTCCGTTTCCCGAACCGCAGATGGCAGCGCTCGAACGGCTGTGCCGCGACATCGTGTCCCGGCACTCGATCCCGGCCGACCGCGTCGTCGGGCATGCCGACATCGCGCCCGACCGCAGGACCGACCCCGGCGAGCTTTTCGATTGGCCGCGGCTCGCTCGCGTCGGCATCGGAATCTGGCCCGAACCGTCCCGGCGCGAACCGTCGGCCGCCGTCGACAGTGCTCGGGCCGCCGCCGATCTCAGTGCGATCGGCTATTGCGCTTCGGTTGCCGGGGAAGCGCCGACGATCGCCGCGTTTCAGCGGCGTTTCCGCCCGATCCGGGTCGATGGCATGATCGATCGAGACACCGCGGCGCGCCTCGCCGAAGTGCGAATCGCCTTCAACCGATCACGGCAGCGCTGACCCTTGCATCGGTTGCGTAGGGTCCGCTTGGCTCCCCATTTGGGCCGCAGGATGGGCCTGTCGATAATTTGGTGCGCGAGTCGGCCTTGAGGTCTGTGTGAACCCGATCACAGGCCGGGAAGAGATCTAGTGGTACGCTTCTGACGTTTGGTACCCTCGAGATCCGAGGCCCCGAGCCGCGAACGTGGGCTAAGCAGGGTGACTTCCGTTAGAAGGTATCCACTAGTGAAGAGCCGTGCCCGTCAGTGGAGCCGTGACGGAGGCTGTGTCTGCCCCTGGCGGCCGACAATCTGGCCGGCGTGGTGATGGGCGATCCGCCACATATCGTCTTCGCGTACGAACAGATTGGTGGCGGCGAGAGTGCTGCCGTCGAGCACTTCCTCGCACAGCACGAGGGCGGTGTCGCCGAAGAGGAGCACACGCTCGTCGAAGCAGGCAATGCGCGGAGCGTCGGGGTTCGACAGGATTCCCTGCCAGCTCGCCAGGATCGCATCCCTGTCGATTAGCGCCGTCCAACCCGGATGGAGGCAGGCGACTGGCGCATGCCGCGCCCATAGCGCATCCATCGCAGCCAAATCGCGTGCCGTAAACGCACGGTAAAATTCCAGATTGGCGGTGAGCACAGCATCGTTGTCGTTCATTGCGACCCTCGGCCTCTAAGGAGGCGGAAAATTACCGCAGCTATGCGTGCCGTGCCAGCGGCTATGCCGATGCCTGGCGCAAGCCACAGCATTTTACTGCCTATAATTTAGGCGATCTTAGCGATCCCCTCACTCGTGGCGCGGAGCCGGCGGGTCCCGCAGCTTGGCCTCAATCTTGCTCATGTTCCTCATGTTCGCAGACGGCCTCGTCAGGTGCCGAGGAATCGCGCAAAGGGGAAGAAATGAACGTTCTGAAGACGATATGGCGGGGAGCGATCGGTGCGGTCGTGATTGGCGCGGCAGCGACGGCCGCCACTGCTCAAACTCAAGGCACAATCAAGATCGGCGTGCTGCATTCGCTGTCGGGGACGATGGCGATCAGCGAGTCGACACTCAAAGATACCGTGTTGATGATGGTGGACGATCTCAACAAGAAGGGCGGGCTGCTGGGAAACAAGGTCGAGGCGGTCGTTGTCGACCCGGCATCGAACTGGCCTCTGTTTGCCGAGAAGGCGCGTGAGCTGTTGACCAAGGACAAAGTCGCCGTAGTTTTCGGCTGCTGGACCTCGGTGTCGCGCAAATCGGTGTTGCCGGTATTTGAGGAGCTGAACGGGCTTCTGTTCTATCCCGTGCAGTATGAAGGCGAAGAGAGCTCGAACAATGTCTTCTATACTGGGGCTGCGCCAAACCAGCAGGCCATCCCCGCGGTCGAATATCTGATGAGCGACGAGGGTGGTGCAGTCAAGCGCTGGATCCTGGAAGGCACCGACTACGTCTACCCGCGAACCACCAATAAGATCCTCGCCGCCTTTCTAAAATCAAAAGGCGTAAAGGAGGAAGACATCAAGATCAACTATACTCCGTTCGGCTACTCCGATTGGCAGACCGAGGTCGCCGCGATCAAGAGTTTCGCATCTGCGGGCAAAAAGACTGCTGTGGTCTCGACCATCAACGGCGACGCCAACGTCCCTTTTTACAAAGAGCTGGCGAACGCCGGAGTGAAGGCGTCGGACATTCCGGTCGTTGCCTTCTCGGTCGGCGAGGAAGAGCTGGCCGGGATCGACACCAAGAACCTGGTTGGGCATCTCGCGGCCTGGAACTATTTTGAATCGCTGAAGAACCCCACGAACACTGCGTTCATCAACGAATGGCACGAGTACATCAAGAACCCGAAAAGAGTGACCAACGACCCGATGGAGGCGACCTATATCGGCTTCAAGATGTGGACCCACGCGGTCGAACAGGCCGGCACCACGGATGTCGACGCCGTCCGACAGGCGATGTACGGGCAGAAGGTCAAGGCGCCGAGCGGGTTCACCGTAATGATGAACACGAACCACCATCTATCGAAGCCGGTGATGATCGGCGAGATCCGGCCAGAGGGGCAATTCGACGTCGTCTGGCGGACAAAAGGCGTGATCAAAGCTGATGCGTGGAGCCCATACTTGGCCGAGGATAAGGGCAAAGTCGCGGACTGGGCTTACCCTTGGGCCTGCGGAAACTGTATTAAGCCGCGCTACAGCGACTAGCCCAGGGAGAGGTCCCGGCCGGCACGCGCGCCTCGCCGGGACAGGATGATTTTGACGGCGTGCGCCGGATCGACCGAGCTATGGGCCTTGCCAGACCGCTCCCTATGATCGCCCGTCTGTTGCCGCTGCTGGCAATCGCGCTGATCCTGCTGGCGGCGGTCGTGCCCGCGAGGGCCGAAGACTTTGAAAGCCTGGTTTCAAGGCTCGGCTCCGATGGTTTCTCGGCCAAGGAAAAGGCGATCATTGCGCTCGGAGAACTCGGCGACACACGGGGCGTTCCGGTGCTGCGGGCCTTGAACGATGACCGCCTTCGCAGCACCCCGGACGGCCGGGTTCTGATTGTCGGCGCGCTGCCCGACGGAACGGAGCCAGTCACCGACGCCATCACCGCCGAGAAGGTCGCGGGCCTCGATCCGGGCAGCCTTGATCGCATCCTCGTCAACAACCGGCTGCGCGGCGATATCGAGGCTGCTCTCGGCGCGCTGACCTTGTTCAGCGCCGATCGCGATACTCGCCTCGCCGCCGCCCAGGAGGCGATGACGCATCCCTCGGGCGAAAGCGCCGCACGCCTCGAACGCGCGCTGGCGGTCGAAAGAAGACTCCGATATCCGCGCCGCGATGAAACGAAGCTTGCTTGCCGCCCAACTGCTGAGCGGCAACGAGAAGGATCAACTCGCGGCCATTCACGGCCTTGCCGGCTCCACCGACCCGCGCATCAAGAGCCTGCTCGACGAGTACCGCGCGAAGCCAGATATCGGCCCCGACCTGCGCAAAGCGGCTGACGACGCTCTCGCCGGGATCGGCCATCGCCTCCAGCTTATCGGAATCGTTGCCAATCTTTTCGAGGGCCTCAGCCTCGGCAGCGTTCTGCTGCTCGCGGCGATCGGGCTGGCGATCACCTTCGGCGTGATGGGCGTCATCAATATGGCGCATGGCGAGATGATCATGCTTGGCGCCTATTCCGCTTTCGTGTGCCAGGAATTTTTCCGTGCCCGCCTGCCAGGCGGCTGGTTTGACGCGTACCTCGTCGTGGCGATCCCGGTGGCTTTCCTGTTCGCCGGCCTCGTCGGGGTCGTGCTCGAGCGCACCGTGATCCGCTTCCTCTACGGGCGACCGCTCGAAACGCTGCTCGCGACCTGGGGCATCGGCCTCATCCTGCAGCAGACAGTACGCTCCACATTTGGTGCGCCGAACCGCGAGGTCTCCAATCCCAGTTGGATGAGCGGAGGGTTCGACGTGATCGGAGGCTTCACGATCACTTGGAACCGGCTGTGCATCATCCTTTTCTGCTTTATCGTTCTCGGGGCGCTGGCCCTGATCCTGGGCAAAACTACTTTTGGACTGCAGATGCGCGCGGTCACTCAGAACCGCTCGATGGCCTCGGCAATGGGAATCCGCACCGCACGTATCGACGCGCTGACCTTCGGCCTCGGCTCGGGGATCGCCGGCATGGCAGGGGTGGCGCTGAGCCAGGTCGGCAACGTCAGCCCCAATCTCGGCAGCCTCTATATCGTCGATAGTTTCCTGGTCGTGGTTTTTGGCGGCGTCGGCAATCTGATGGGAACTTTGGTCGGCGCGCTGACGCTCGGCATCGTCGACAAGCTGATCGAACCCGTCGCCGGAGCCATTCTCGGCAAGATCATCGTACTGGTGGCGATCATCCTGTTCATTCAGCGGCGGCCGCGCGGCCTGTTCGCGCTCAGGGGCCGCACGGCTGAGGCCTGACCCGTGGCGTCGACAGCCCGTTGCCGCGAGAACGCCGTCTGGGGGCCCGGCTTTTGGGCCGGTTTTGCCGGCGCCGGGATCGGGCTGCTGCTGATCGTGCCCGCGCTCAACCTGTGGCTGCCGCCGAACTCGGTGCTGGCCATCCCCGATTACGTCGTCCCGCTTCTCGGCAAATATCTGTGCTTCGCGCTTCTCGCATTGAGCCTGGATCTGATCTGGGGTTATGCGGGGATTTTGAGCCTCGGCCAAGGCGCTTTCTTCGCTTTGGGCGGGTATTGCATGGGCATGTATTTGATGCGGCAGATCGGCACCCGCGGCGTCTACGGCAACCCGGTGCTGCCCGATTTCATGGTCTTCCTCAACTGGAAGGAACTGCCTTGGTATTGGTGGGGCTTTGACCATTTCGCTTTCGCGATGGCGATGGTGTTGCTGGTGCCGGGCCTGCTCGCCCTGGTCTTTGGGTGGCTCGCTTTCCGCTCGCGGGTTACCGGGGTCTACCTGTCGATCATCACCCAGGCGATGACCTATGCGCTGCTCCTCGCCTTCTTCCGCAACGATATGGGGTTCGGCGGCAACAACGGGCTGACCGACTACAAGGACATTCTCGGCTGGAACGTGCATTTGCCGGGCACCCGGCTCGGCCTTTACCTCGCGACCGCCGTCGCGCTAGGGCTCGGCTATCTGCTGTGCCGCTTCATCACCACCTCTAAGCTCGGCCGGGTGCTGTTGGCGATCCGCGACGCCGAAAGCCGGCTGCGCTTTCTCGGCTATTCGGTGACCAACGCGAAACTGTTCGTCTTTATCGTCGCAGCGCTGCTCGCCGGCCTTGCCGGCGCGCTCTATGTGCCGCAGGTGGGCATCATCAACCCCAGCGAATTTTCTCCCGGCAATTCGATCGAAATTGCGATCTGGGTCTCGGTCGGCGGGCGCGGCACCCTGGTTGGCGCAATAATCGGCGCGATCCTCGTCAATCTGGCAAAAACCTGGCTCACCGGAGCCGCGCCCGAAACCTGGCTCTTCGTCCTCGGCGCGCTGTTCGTGCTGGTGACACTCGTATTCCCGCGGGGGCTCGTCGGGCTGATGCGCCGGCTGCGGCCTGTGCAGACCGGGGCGCCCGCTCCGATAGCGGCCGAGGAGCGGGCATGAACGCGGCCCAGCCGGTCACCGATGCGCTTCTCTACCTCGACGGGGTCACTGTCAGCTTCGATGGGTTCAAGGCGCTCGACGGGCTCTCGCTGATCCTCGACGAAGGCGAGTTGAGAACCGTTATCGGCCCCAACGGCGCCGGCAAGACGACGATGATGGACGTGATCACCGGGAAGACCCGGCCCGACGCGGGCGAGGTCTTGTTCCGCGGAAGCGCGGATTTGAGCAGGCTCGATGAAACCGAGATCGCCAATCTCGGCATCGGCCGCAAGTTTCAGAAGCCGACCGTGTTCGAGAACCTGACGGTGTTCGAAAACCTCGAGCTCGCTCTCGAAGACCGCCGCGGCACGTGGCGGACCCTGTTCAGTCGGGCGACCGCCGCCAAGCGCGGCCGCATCGAAACGACGCTCGACCGTATCGGCCTGACCGACCGGCGCCGGCAGCCCGCCGGCAGCTTGAGCCATGGCCAGAAGCAGTGGCTGGAGATCGGCATGCTGCTGATCCACGACCGCACGCTTCTGTTGCTCGACGAGCCGGTGGCCGGAATGACGGACCGCGAGACCGAGGAAACCGCGGAGTTGATCCTCGACCTCGCCAAGGACCGCACGATCGTCGTCGTCGAGCACGACATGGCGTTCGTCCGCAGCCTCGGCGCCCGCGTCACGGTGCTGCACGAAGGTTCGGTCCTGGCCGAAGGCTCGATCGACCATGTGCAGAACCATCCTCGGGTCATCGAAGTCTATCTCGGCCGCTGACCCATGCTCTCCGTCGAGGCCGTCGATCTCTATTACGGCGCGAGCCACGCGCTGCGCCGCGTCAGCCTAACCGCGAAAAAGGGCGAGGTTACCTGCATCCTCGGCCGCAACGGCGTCGGCAAAACAAGTCTGTTGCGGGCGATCTTCGGGCTCCAGCCGATCCGCTCAGGCCGGATCGCCTGGGAAGATCGGGAGTTGACCGGCCTGCGCCCGCATCAGCGCGCCCGCGCTGGGCTGGCGCTGGTCCCTCAGGGCCGAGAGATCTTTGCCCGTCTGACCGTGCGGGAGAACCTCGAGACCGGCTTCGCGCCGCTGCCGCGCCGCCTGCGTTATATCCCGGACGAGATTTTCGCGCTGTTTCCGGTGCTCAAGGAGATGCTGGGCCGACGCGGCGGCGACCTGTCCGGGGGACAGCAGCAGCAGCTCGCGATTGCGCGCGCGCTCGTGACCCGGCCACGCCTGCTCGTGCTCGACGAGCCCACCGAAGGCATCCAGCCCTCGATCATCAAGGACATCGAGAGGGTGATCCGCGGTCTCGCCGGGCGCGGCGACATGGCCATCCTCTTGGTCGAGCAGTATTTCGAATTCGCCCGCGATCTGGCGGCCTCGTATCTCGTCATGCAGCGCGGCGAGGTGGTCGCCTCCGGCAGGCGGGAAGATATGGATGAGGCGGCAGTGCGCGGCTTTTTGACAGTTTGAGCCCGATTGCGGTTAGCCGGTCTCGACCGTCGGGGTGAAGATGTAACCGGTGCCGCGCACCGTCTTGATCATCGAAGGCCTCTGCGGATCGTCCTCGAGCTTGCGGCGGAGGCGCCCGACCTGGACGTCGATCGTCCGGTCGAACGGTCCGGCCTCGCGGTTCCGCGCGAGATCCAGCAGCCGATCACGGGTTAGCACTTGATTGGCATTGTTGACGAAGGCGGCCAACAGATCGAATTCGCCGGTGGTCAGCCTGACCTCCCTGCCGTCAGGTGAAAACAGCTCTCGGCTCGAGAGGTCGAGGTTCCAACCGGCGAATCGCGCCTTCAAACGTGGTGCCGACGCCTTATCCGCTGTTCGGCTCGTGACCCGCCGCAACACGCTTTTGACCCGGGCCAGCAACTCACGCAGGTGGAATGGCTTCGGCAGGTAATCGTCGGCCCCCATTTCGAGCCCGATTATGCGGTCGACAGTCTCGCCGCGGCCGGTCAAAATGATAATTCCGATGTTCGACTCGTCACGAAGAGAGCGGGCCAGCGTCAGCCCGTCCTCGCCTGGCAGCATCAGATCGAGGATGATCAGATCGACCCGAGACTGCGCCAAGGCTCGGCGCATCCCGGCGCCGTCATGCGCCGTAGAAACCCGATAGCCCTCACCGGACAGGTAGTCCTGGACCACGTCGCAGATCTCTTGCTGATCGTCGACGACCAGAATGTGACCATTGTCGCTCATATCCGTCCGCTTCACCCTGTTGTGCAGCGGGTCCATTCCCGGCGAACACGCAACGCCCGAGAATGCACGACCCTGGAGGGAGCATCATACATATGGTTACAAATTCTTACATAAAACCAGCCGGGCTGACATTATCGGATTACACTTCGCCGATAGATTTGCGCCACTCGGATCGGCTTTGCGGCCGATCACCGCCACTATCGGGAGGCTTTCGTGGCCGATACTTATCGGGAGATCGAAGCTGAGATCCCGCGCCTTCGTCGTTACGCGCGGGCACTGACCCGCGACATCGTCGCCGCCGACGATCTGGTCCAAGACTGCCTGGCTCGGGCGCTCGGCAAGCTGCACCTCTGGCAGAGGGGTACGGACCTCAGAGCCTGGTTATTTACCATCCTTCACAATCAGTACGTCAACTACGTGCGCCGTGCCGTCCGCGAAGGAACGCCGGTGGGTCTAAGCGACAGCGAGCCATTGTTGACGCGCGCGGCGCACCAGGGACAGCGGCTGGAGCTGCGTGATCTGGAGCGGGCGATTGCCAAGCTCCCCGAAGAGCAGCGCTCCGCCATCCTGCTCGTCGGATTGGAAGGAATGCGGTACGAAGAGGTTGCCGCCGTGCTCGACGTACCCGTCGGAACCATTCGCTCCCGTTTATCGCGCGGCCGCGACGCCTTGCGCAGGCTGATGGAGTTAGATTCCGACAACGAACAACTCGAGACCCCCCTCGGAGATGCCGAGACGAGCCGGGTCGCGGGCCGGCGATTTCACGGCGTCGCCGGACGCTCGGAGATTGCGGTCGACCGGACGCGTCTGGCCCGACGGCCGCGAACCTCGCGCGCCGCGAGGTTGCTGCATTCAGCCGGTTCGCCCTCCGGCTGAGTACGCATGCTGCCCGCGGCTAATCGAGACGCTTGTCCTCCATGTTCTTTTTTGACCGGTCGCGCTCGCGAATGTCGTTGGTGCGAGCTTCTTTGTTGCGTCCAAAGCGAACCCGGTTTTCCACGGCCCGGCGTTCGTCGTCCACGCGCTGACGGTGCTTGCGGTACTTGTTCAGATTAACAATCGTCACCGCTCCGGCCTTTTCACGGGTGCATCGTTCGCTCCGGTGCGGCAACATAGCAGCGTTACACCGACGGCGGGTCAAAAGTTTCGAACGCCGCGCCGGGGCGCGGTCCTCGTCCCATCCGCAGCGGGCTCGGCAGCAAGCCTTTGACCAAGCGTGTCGGCGAGCGGCCGGCCGATAGCCGGCTTGCAAAGGCGCGCGCGATCCGCAAGGATCGCCGCCTCGCCCTGGGGGAGATGCGTGGCGAGCATCCCAGTGTGTACCGGGGGCGCAAGGGTCGGTGGCCGGGCGATTAGATTGGTGGTGGCGCGTCGAGGACAGCCCGACCGTCTAATCCTCCGCAGTGTCGGGTTCGCGTAGATGTTTGGAAGAATGTTCGGCTTGTTGTCCGCCGATATGGCGATCGACCTCGGCACGGCGAATACTCTCGTCTACGTGAAGGGGCGAGGCATCGTCCTGAACGAGCCATCGGTAGTAGCGATCGCGAGCATCAAGGGCAGGAAACAAGTGCTCGCGGTCGGCGAGGAAGCCAAATTGATGCTCGGCCGCACCCCGGGCTATATTCAGGCGATCCGGCCGCTGCGCGACGGCGTCATTGCCGATTTCGAAGTGACGGAGGAAATGATCAAGCATTTCATTCGCAAGGTACACAATCGCCGCAGCTTCGCCACGCCACAAATCGTTGTCTGCGTGCCGTCGGGGTCGACCGCGGTCGAGCGGCGCGCGATCCAGGAATTGGCCGAAAGTGCAGGCGCCAGGCGGGTCTTTCTGATCGAGGAGCCGATGGCAGCAGCAATCGGCGCAGGCCTTCCGGTGACTGAGCCAACCGGTTCGATGGTCGTTGATGTGGGTGGCGGGACGACCGAGGTCGCGGTGCTCTCTTTGGGCGGCATCGTCTATTGCCGATCGGTTCGGGTCGGGGGCGACAAGATGGACGAGGCGATCATCGCCTACATCCGCCGCAACCATAACCTCCTCGTCGGCGAGAGCAGCGCGGAGAGAATCAAGAAGGAGATCGGCTCGGCCTGCATGCCGGAGGACGGCGAAGGTCGGATCATGGAGATCAAGGGGCGAGATCTGATGAATGGCGTGCCGAAGGAAATCGTGATCAGCGAGCGTCAGATTTCCGAGAGCCTTGCCGAGCCGGTCGGCTCCATCGTAGAGGCCGTCAAGGTAGCGCTCGAGCACACCGCGCCGGAACTCGCGGCCGATATCGTCGACAAGGGGATCGTGTTGACCGGCGGCGGTGCGTTGCTCGGCAATCTGGACCTGGTGCTGCGCCATGCCACGGGGCTCCCGGTATCGATCGCCGATGATCCTCTGACCTGCGTGGCGCTCGGCACCGGCCGCACTCTTGAAGAGATGAAGACGCTCAAATCGGTGTTGATCAACACGTGGTAACAATCTCGCCTGTGCGGCGATAAGCAGCAGGGAGATCATGAACGTCAGTGCCGCCGCGCATCGGGGTGCATCTTCCAGTGCCGGGTCTTGCGAACGCAGGTCCGCGTGCGGTCCCATCACAGCGGTCCGGCGCACGAGGATCTCGTGATCCGGCTGTCACCCTCTCGTCGGGCCGCCCTCCAGCGGATCGTCTTCCCGGTTTTGATTCTGCTGTCGGCGATGATGATCATGCTCGGCAAAGTCGATCAGGCGATGTTCGAGTCGTTGCAGATTTCTCTGATCGATGTTACCGCCCCGACACTAGACGCGCTCTCGCGTCCGATCGCTGCCGCCGGCAACCTGATCAGTGACGCCTGGGCGATCGTCAACGTTTATAGGGACAATGCGCGGCTCGCTGATGAGAATATACGGTTGCTGCACTGGCAGCAGACCGCGCTGACCCTCGCCTCCGAAAATGCCCAACTGCGCGGCCTGCTCAAATCGGTCCCGGCACTGCCTGCTTCGTATGTAACAGCTCGGGTGATCGCCAATTCGGGCGGCGCTTATGTCCGCAACCTGTTGGTCAACGCAGGCAGCGATAGCGGCGTCGCGCACGGCCAAGCCGCGATAACCGGTGAAGGGCTGGTGGGCCGCGCTTCGGAGGTCGGGACGCGCGCAGCCCGGGTTCTCCTCATCACCGATTTGAACTCCCGCGTTCCGGTCGTCGACGAGCGATCGCGACAGCGCGCGATCCTGGCCGGCGACAATTCCGACCGCCCCTCGCTCCGCTACCTCGATCCCGCCGCCCCGGTGAAGACAGGAGACCGCATCGTTACCTCCGGCGAGGGTGGCGTCTTCCCACCAGGATTGCCGGTCGGAGTCGTTGCCGTCGTCGACGGTGAAGCGCCTCGGGTCGAGCCCTATGTCGAACCGTCGCGGGTGGAGTACCTGCGGATCGTTGATTATGGCATCGCCGACGGACTGCCGACGCCGATCAACGCCGGCCGTCGGGGCGCGCAGCGTGGGTCGCCGGCAATCAGCGCCGGGACAAACAGCCGCTGAGGACGATGTGGCTCTGAAGCCGGCAATCACGCCTGCCATACCGCGGGTCGACAACGCGCCGGCTCGGCTGCTGCCGATCGCGACGACGGCGGCGGCAGTGATATTCTCGATTCAGCCCGTGGACATCCCGGGCTATGCGGCGCTTACTCCCGCGTTCGTGTTGATGGCGGTCTATCATTGGACGATCTACCGGCCGGATCTGCTGCCGACGCTGGCAGTTTTTCTGATCGGCGTAACCTTTGACCTGCTGTCAGCCGGCCCCACCGGCGTGACCGTCCTGCTCCTCCTGCTCGCTCGGGCGATCGTGCTGCGGTATCGGCACTGGTTCATGGATCGGTCCTTTCCCTTCGTGTGGGGTGGATTTACTTTGCTCACCGGTGCGACGATGCTGGGACTGTGGGCACTGCATTCTCTTCTCGAGCTGAGGGTTGTCGATATCCGCGGCAGCATTTTCCAGGCCGTGCTGACGATTTCGCTGTTCCCTATTGCCAGCTTTTTGCTGGGCCGGACCCAGCGGGCGCTGATGGGGGCCGGCTGATCGTGCGGTCGGCGGATGCGCGCTAGAGGGCGCCTGCAGTGCAGCGCGAAGCGCAGCGTCACAAGCATTTCAGCCGGCGCGCAGCGATACTCGCAAGCGGTCAGGCGCTGCTGATCGGCGTGCTCTCGGGCCGCCTGTACCAGCTCCAAATCGTCGATTCGGATCGCTACAAAGTCCTGGCCGACGAGAACCGCATCAACCTGCGGCTGCTGGCGCCGCCGCGCGGCCGTATCCTTGATCGCTTCGGCGCCCCCCTCGCCGACAATCGCCAGGATTATCATCTCGTCATCGTCGCGGAGCAGGCGGGCAACATCGAAGCAACCCTGGCCGCGCTCGCTGCCCTGATCCAGGTCGACGAGTCGGACCGCCGCCGCGTTACACGCGAGGCACGGCGCAAACATTCCTTCGTGCCTGTCGTCGTCCGCTCCAATCTGAGGTGGGACGAAATGGCGCGCATCGAGGTTGCTCTGCCCGAGCTGCCCGGCGTTTCGATCGAACAGGGTCTGACCCGGCACTACCCGCTCGGCGAGATCGGGGCAGATGTGATCGGCTATGTGGCGGCAGTCTCGGAGCAGGACCTGACCGGAGACCCGCTGCTTGAGCTGCCCGATTTCCGCATCGGCAAAAGCGGTATCGAGAAGTCCCAAGACTTGGCCCTGCGCGGCGCTGCCGGGACACGTCAGGTCGAGGTGAACGCGTATGGCCGAGTAGTACGAGAGCTCGCCCGCGTCGAGGGTAAGCCCGGGCAGGATGTCGTGATCGGGATCGACACGGCGATGCAGGATTTCGTCAGCCGCCGGTGCAGTGGCGAGCAAAGTGTTTCGAGCGTCATTCTGGATGCCGTGACAGGCGAGGTACTGGCGCTCGTGTCGAGCCCGAGCTTTGATCCAATGGCGTTCTCCAACGGACTCACCCCAGCGGCGTGGGAGCAACTCTCGACGGATCCGCGCTCTCCATTGACTGACAAGACTATCGCAGGCCTCTATCCGCCCGGGTCGACGTTCAAGCCGGTGGTCGCGCTGGGCGCCCTGGCGGCTGGGGTTTTGACGCCGGAAACTCCAATTACATGCCCGGGATATCTCCAACTCGGCGACGCGGTCTTTCACTGCTGGCGGCACGGCGGACACGGAACGCTTCATCTGCGCGACGCCATCAAAAGATCATGTGACGTCTTCTTCTACGAGACCGCGCGTCGGCTGGGGATCGATCGACTGGCGGCAATGGCCCACCGTCTTGGTTACGGGGCCACCCTTGGTCTCGACATCCCCGGCGAACGGCCTGGATTGATCCCCAACTCGCCGATGGAAGCTGGCGACGACCGGAAGCGGCTGGCAGGAGGGTGAGACATTAATCGCCGGCATCGGACAGGGATCGGTTCTCGCGACCCCGCTGCAGATCGCAACCATGGTAGCGCGGCTGGTTACCGGCAGAGCAGTCGTTCCCCGCCTCGTCCGCGACGCAGGCATAATGCCCCCGGCCGGCGATGCGTCGCCCCCCGGTTTTCCCTCGCTCGGCATTGACGAAAGCGCGCTTGCTCTCGTCCTCGATGGAATGAACGCGGTCGTCAACGAGCAGGGCGGAACGGCTTACGCTGCGCGCATTGCCGAACCCGGCCTTGCCATGGGGGGAAAATCCGGCACCTCGCAGGTGCGGCGCATCAGCCAATACGAGCGTGATCATGGGCTGCGCAAGATCGGCGACCTTCCATGGAAGGAGCGCGACCACGCGCTGTTCGTCGGTTTTGCGCCAGTCGGCGCGCCGCGCTATGTGTGCGCGACAGTGGTCGAGCACGGAGGCGGGGGTTCTGCGGTCGCCGCGCCCATTTGCCGTGACGTACTGCGCGAAGTGCAGCAACGCGACCCTGCCCGGCGGGTTCCCGAAAAAGATATACCCACCCGACCTGCTGTCTTCGCCCTTCCCTCACCGTTCCCCGCTGGCAGCGCAGGCGGCGGGTAAATCTTGACCGACCCTTCTTCCAATTTCCGCCGGCCCAAGGCGAAGTTTGTTGAAAAGATTCGGAGCATCGGCTGGGGCCTGGTGCTCCTGATTTCTGCAGTAGTCGGCTTTGGGATCGCAGTGTTGTATTCAGCCGCAGACGGCAGCATGCAGCCTTGGGCCGCCAAACAGATGATGCGTTTCGCAATTGCCCTGATCCCGATGCTCGGCGCGGCACTCGTCGGGATTCGCTATTGGTTCCGCTTCGCATATTGGACTTACGCTGGCACTTTATTTCTAATTGTCGCAGTCGATCTTCGCGGCTTTGTGGGGATGGGGGCGCAGCGATGGATCGATCTTGGTGTGATCCAGCTGCAGCCCTCCGAGCTGATGACCGTTGCGCTGGTCCTGGCGCTCGCGCGTTATTTTCATCACCTGGGCAACGAGGCTTTCATTGGAATACGCGGTCTGATCATGCCGTCACTGATGATCCTTATTCCGGCAATGCTGGTTCTCAAACAGCCGGATCTGGGTACAGCTTTGATGCTGCTGATGGGCGGAACAGTGCTGTTCTTCCTCGCGGGGGTTCGCCTTCGTATCTTCCTGATAATAGGTGCGGGAGCGGCGGCGGCGGTACCGATCGTCTGGCGGTTTTTACGCGATTATCAGAAAAGTCGTATCTATACTTTCCTAAATCCTGAAAATGATCCTCTCGGTTCTGGCTACCATATACTTCAGTCCAAGATTGCGCTCGGCTCGGGCGGACTGTTCGGCAAAGGGTTCCTTCATGGCACTCAGAGTCATTTGAGCTTTCTGCCGGAGAAGCAGACCGATTTCATCTTTACCACTTTGGCAGAAGAGTTCGGGTTGATCGGTGGACTCGGGCTTCTCACCCTATACACCGCTATCATCATCTATGGCTTCGCCATCGCTCTGCGCAGCCGTAACCACTTCGGAAGGCTGCTTGGCCTGGGGATCGTCACCAACTTCTTTCTCTACATGTTCATCAATTCGGCGATGGTGATGGGCTTGATCCCGGTCGTCGGCGTCCCGTTGCCGCTGATTTCCTACGGCGGCACCGCAATGCTGACGGTAATGTTCGGATTCGGTTTGCTGATGAGCGTTTGCGTCGACCGCGATGTACGCCTCAACCGGGCCGGCGAGCCTCAGCCCGAATAGGCGGCTGACAGATTTATTTCGATCGCGACATCGCCCGATGCCGCCTAGGATTGCCCTGGCGGGCCGAACGCGCCGATGGAGGAGATAATGGCGGAGAAGGATCCAGCGGAGAGCGGGCGGCGCCTGCACGTGACGACGCTCTTGGTCGCCTCGCGCCGCGCGCTCGACAACGCGCTCGCGGAACTCGGATTTGCTGAGGATGACGACAGGGTCGTCGAGCACGATGGACGCCTGGCGTTTTTGACCTGCTCGCATGAGGAGGATAGCGACGATTTGTTTGCGCTTATTACCGAGCTCTCGGCACGTGGCGAGAGCTGGGAATTGCAATCACGCATCGACACCGAGCCGGGCCGGTCAATCTATCAATCCTTGGCGCGTTATCGGCCAGTCGAGGCGATTGACGCGGCGGTCGAGGAAGAACAGGAGCCGGAAAGCTCGGAGGTGCCGATTTATGATGTCGAAACGGCAGAGGGGCTCCAGGCTCTCAAGCGCATCTTGAAGCGGATCGAGCCCGCGGAGGCATTTGCGACGATCCGGCCCGGACGCGACGGGCGTGCCACCGCACGGGTCCTGCGTCGCGGCTCGCGCCGGCTACTGGCCTCGGCGATCGCAGCAGACGAGGCCACTCTGCGCGGTGTGATTCGCGAGATTCTGCCGAACGTGATGCTCGATGTGGCGATGAAGCCGCCCAGCTAGCTCGACATCGCGCGCCGCGGTTCTCAGATCGAGTAGCATCTGCCCGGGGATCGACACGCTGCCGACCTTGACCGGGCTTTTGCGCGATCGGACAGTGCGGCTCGCGGTGACCGGCCTGAGCGGCTCCGGGAAGACGGCGTTCATCACCAGCCTCGTCGAGAATCTGATCAGCGCCACCGGCCGACCAGCCCGGCTTCCTTTCCTGCGTGCCGCCGCCGACCGTCGCTTGGTCGAGGTGCGGTCGCGATGGCCCGCAGACGAAACCGTCGCTCCGTTCCCCCTCCCCGAGACGGTCGCGGCACTGGCAGCTGATCCGCCGAGGTGGCCTCCGAGCACCACCGATCTGCGTCGGGTTGACCTGTCGGTGCGCTTCCGTCCAGAAGGTCTCCTCGGTCAACGCAACCCGATCGGGAAGGGGCGTGGCGGCACGGCCGAGCTCAACCTCCGGATTATCGACTATCCCGGAGAATGGCTGCTCGACCTGCCGCTGCTTGGCCAGAGTTATCGCGACTGGTCGCGCGCTATACTCGATCTGGCGCGGCGCGGGGTACGAGCGCCGCTAGCCCGCGAGTGGCTCGGCTTTCTCGATGGCCATCCGCCGGGCTCCCGCAGCGATGCCGAAACGGCACAGCAGGCACATAGCCTCTACCGAGCCTTCCTCGCCGCCTGCCGTACCCGCGAGCAGCTGAGCTTGCTGCAGCCTGGTCGGTTCTTGAACCCGGGGGAGGTGTCCGATGCCTCGATCCTCGGGTTTTGCCCGATGCCGGCCCCCGCAGGCAGGGCAGCACGCCCCGGAACCCTCGCCGCCGTGATGGAAAGCCGTTTCGAAGCCTACAAACGCAGCGTGGTGCACCCGTTTTTCTCGCAGCTCGCTCGGGGCGTCGACCGTCAGATCGTGCTTGTAGACGTGCTGCGCGCACTCAATGCCGGCGAAGAGGCCTTTGCAGATCAGCGCCGGGCGCTCGAAACCATCCTTCAAGCGTTCCGTTTTGGGCGGCGTGGGATTCTTCAATGGCTGTTCGGTGCGCGCATCGATCGCGTTGTCTTCGCCGCGACCAAGGCCGACCACGTCCCGGCGCTGCAACGCGACCATCTCGAAGCCCTCGTCTCCAATATGGTGGCGGCGCCCAGCCTGCGTGCCGAGCACGCTCATGTTCGGGTCGCGGCGACTGCACTTGCCTCCATCCGCTGCACGGGGGACGGCACTGATGTGATCGACGGCCACAAGGTGGATGTCGTGATCGGATTGCCGCAAGGCGGACAGCAGCGTATTCGGTTTTTCCCCGGCATCGTGCCGGTGACACCGCCGCCGGCGGGCTTTTGGGGCGAACGCTTCACCGAATTTCCGGTGTTCCAGCCGCCGCGCATCAGCGATGCCGTTGCGGACGGCATTCCCCATGTCAATCTGGACAAGGCGCTCAATTTCCTGCTGGAGGATGTGCTTGCCTGACACCGAGTCCGAACGTGGGAGATCCCCTTTCGGCGATGGTCATTAACCCACTGCACGATCATCCGCGCTATCGTAGCGCACACGAGATGGAGAGCATCATGAGCGATGCGTGCGTCATCCGGGCGGATCTGCGACCAGGAGGCGGAGCGGCGTTCGCCACGGCCGTCTCGCTCGGCCTTGCACTCGGCGCGATCGGCTGCACACCGCGCGATGCCGATTCTTGGGCCGTCCCGTCGACTGCGGGCCGCGTGACGATGACGAGCTTTGCACCCCTGGTGCAGCAGGTCATCCCCGCCATCGTCAACGTCTCAGCGCTCCAGAGGCCTGGCAAGGCGGCCGCCGAGGAGGGCGAGACGACGGCGAGCGCCAGTCCGGTCGGGGGTCGGGACACCGCCTCGGGGCTGCCAACCTCGGCGCTCGACAAGCTGCTGCGCCGCTTCTTCGACGAGCAAGACCGCAAAGCGATGCCGAACCTGCCCGGGCTGGCGTTGGGTTCGGGCTTCATCATCGATCCGAGTGGGTACGTCGTCACCGATGACCACGTCTTGGAGAACGCCGACAGCGTGACGGTGACCTTTCATGATGCGACGCAGCATCGAGCGCGGATCATCGGGCGCGACGCCTTGACCGATCTGGCGCTGCTCAAGATCGATGCACCCCGGCCCTTGCCCTTTGTCCGCTGGGGAGACAGCAACGCCGCGCGGGTCGGCGACTGGGTGCTGGCCATCGGCAATCCCTTCGGCCTCGACGACACGGTCAGCAGCGGGATCATCTCCGCGCGCGGTCGCGACATCCATTCCGGCCCCTACGATGATTTTCTGCAGATTGACGCATCGATTAATCGGGGCAATTCCGGTGGCCCGACTCTTGACCTCGACGGCAAAGTCATCGGCATCAACAGCGCCATCTACTCGCCGAACGGCGGGTCGGTCGGCATCGGTTTCGCCATTCCGGCAAATCTGGCGCGGCCCGTGGTCGAGCAATTGAAGGAGCACGGCAAAGTCCAGCGCGGCTGGCTCGGGGTGCAGATCCAGCCGGTGACGCCCGAGATCGCCCAGAGTCTCGGGCTGGGGAAAGTGGCCGGTGCGCTCGTCGCCGAAGTCAGCGCCGGCGGCCCGGCCGCGCGCGCCGGGTTTGAGCAGGGCGACGTGATCCTCTCGGTCAAGGGCCGTGACATCGAACGAATGCGCGATCTACCGCTGGTCATCGCCGAGATGCCGGTCGGCCAAAGCGCCGAAGTGGCAATTTGGCGGCGCAACCGCGAGATCGGCTTGCGCCCGGTGATCGACGAAATGCCCGATAGCCCGCAAGTGGCGGAAATCAGCGGACACGAGACCGGGGGGCGGCATTCGGCCCGGGCGAATATCGGGGACGGGCTCAAACTTGCACGGCTGACCCCACAATCGCGCGGGCGGCTGCGGATCGGCGCCAACGTCTACGGCGTGATCGTGACGGCGGTTGGGGAGGACAGTCCGTTCGCCGGTCTCGATTTGCTGCCCGGCGATGTGATCGAAACCATAAACCAGCAGCCGGTCGTCTCGCCTCAAGACGCCTTTGCCAAGCTCAAGGGCGCCGCGACGGGCGGGGGCAACAACGTGTTGCTGCTTATCAACCGACACGGAAGCAACCGCTTCCTGGCTATGTCGTTGGGCAATGACCCGAACAGCGGCGACAATGGCTGATTTGGCGGCTTCGTCGAAATCGACCGAAGGGAACCGACCCCGGAGGAGCGCCTCACTCCGACCCTCTCCCGGCAAGCGGGGCGAGTGAGCAGGAACGGCGACTTGCGCTACTCGGCCGCCGCGAGGCGTGGCTGCCGCTGCCGCAATTCAGCAACCCGCGCCCTCGTGTAAAGCTCGGTCCAGTTCGATAGTGCGAAGTCGGTCACCTGACGCGGGTCGTAGGGACGATCCGGGATGCGGATCTCCTTGCCGGCGATGTGAACCGCGCGAATGCGGCTGCTGTCCTGGAGCACTCGGATGTCGGCAAGGGGCGAAGCGTCGAGCGCGATGAAGTCGGCGGCCCGGCCCGGCTCAAGCACGCCGATGTGGTTGCCTTCGGTCATGAATCCGGCATTCACCTCGGTGGCCGCCCGCAATGCCGCGGCCGGGGTGAAACCCAGATCCTCGACAAACAGCTCGAGCTCGCGGGCGTGCCACTCGCCGTAAGGGGTGACCGCAAACCCGGTATCCGTCCCGGTCAGCAGCGGCACCCCGGCGGCGCGTGCTTTCTTCCAATTCACGCAGCCGATTTCGTACTCGCGTTGCGCGTGGTCGGGACGGCCCTTGAGAAAAGCGGGTTCGTGCGGCTGGGTGAAGTCGATCGTATTGCGCGGGTGGGTGAGCGTCGGGGCGATCGTGCTGCCGGTCTTCAGCATCGCCTCGACGCATTCTTCGTCGAGATAATTGGCGTGGAAGATCAGATCGACGCCGGCGCGGGCGGCGTAGAGGGTCGCTTCGCGCCCGCGGGCATGCGCCACTGCCTTCTTGCCCAAACGGTGGATCTCGCGGACCATGATGTCGGTCTCTTCCTGGGTGAAGGCGGCGACGAGTTCGCCGTTGTCGCGCCGCTGGATTCCGTCGAGCGCGATCTTGATGCAGTCGACTCCGTCCTTGACCTGGCGGCGGATCTCTTCAACTGCTTCGGCGCTGGTGGTGACGAGCTTTCCGATCGAGGTTTCCGGCGCGCCGATCCAGGTCGGATACCAGTCGGTCAGGCCCTGATGGGTAGTCAGATATCGGCCCGCCGCCATCACCCGGGGACCGTCGAAGAGACCGGCGCGGATCGCGTTACGGATCGACAAGCTGATCTGCCCGGCATCGCCCGGCGAGCAGATCGCCGTAAACCCGGCGGCAGCGACCTTCTGCGCGAAGAACATGCCGCGCAGGGCGCGAAACTCGAGCGGGCAATAGAGATCGATGTCCTCCTCGCTCTTGGCGTTGCCGTAGGCGAGGTGAGTATGCACGTCGATCAGCCCCGGCATCACGAACATACCGGAATAGTCGAGCATATGGTCGGTGCGGGCGCGCCGCGGTGCCCCGGCTTCCGGGCCGACATAGTCGAGCACGCCCCGCTCGTCGAAGACCAGAGTCTCGCCGAACCGAGCATCGTCCTCATGCCCGGTAAAGATTTGGCCGCAGCGCACAACGGTCTTCATGCCGGGGACTCCTCGACAGGGGCAAAACATCGCGGGCCGCCGCACCCGCATCGAGATGATCTTATAGCACAGCGAAGCACGCCCGCGGCCTCCTCTGGTTTTACGCAAATCGCGCATCGGGGCGCTCCTCGGCTCGACTCCGGCCCCGCGCTGGTCCAGATTTCTCCACGGCGAGGAAGGAAGGGCCGGACATGAAGATTGCGCGCATCGAGAGCTTCATTCTCGGCACCGGCAGCTCGAAGGATCTGCTGTTCTGCCGCGTCGAGACCGAGAACGGCCTCCACGGCTGGGGCGAGGCCTATGTCACCCACGGCAAGGAGACCGTCGTCGCCGAATGCATCCGAGCGATGGCGCCGCACGTGATCGGCCGCAGCGCCTTCAACATCCGGCACACCGGCCAGGTCATGTTCGACGACTTCGCGATCAAGCGCGGCTCGCCGGAATTGCTTTCGGCGTGGAGTGCGGTCGAGATCGCATCCTGGGACATCCTGGGCAAGCACGCCGGGCTGCCGGTCTACAATCTGATCGGCGGTGCCTCGCGCGAGCGGGTACGAGTTTATGCCAATGGCTGGTCGCGCGGATCGACGATCGACGAACGCGTAGAGTCCGGGCTGAAGGTCAAGGCGATGGGCTTCACCGCCGCAAAATTCGATCCGTTTCCCGGCCCGTGGCGGAATTTTGTCGACCGCCGCGACGAGGATTTCGCGATCGCCTATGTCCGCGCGATGCGGCAGGCGCTGGGCCCCGACTTTGAGCTTCTGATCGAGGCGCACCGCCGCTTTGCCCCGGCGCATGCGATCCGCATCGGTCACCGCCTGGCCGAGTTCGGCATCGACTGGTACGAGGAGCCCTGCCTGTCGGAGAATATAGAGCTGGTCGCCGAGGTGCGGCGGGCCGTGCCGATCCCGATCGTCACCGGGGAGGCGATCTATACCAAGGAAGCCTTCTTCGAGTGCCTGGCCAAGCGCGCCGCCGACATCCTCAACCCCGACATCTGTGTCGTCGGCGGGATTACGGCGATGCTCGACATTGCCGCAATGGCCCAGCCGCAGGCGGTGGTTATGGCGCCACACAATTACAACAGCACCTTGGCGGGCTTGGCCGCGACCGTGCATGTCTCGGCGGTGATCCCGAACTTCCGCATTGCCGAATATTTTGTGAACTTTCAGGATGTCTGCAACGATATCGCCCTTTCTTCATTGACTTTGCAGGACGGTTGGATCGACCTGCCGACGACCCCCGGATTGGGCATCGACATCGACGTCGAAAAGCTGCGGGCGCATCCGCACCAGGAAGTCTCCAGTCACGGGTTTCGGCAATATTGGGATGAATACCCGCGCAAAGGCTACGCGCCGAGCCTGCGCTGAATTCTGCTTCAGCGATGAGCATTCCGGCGCCTTTCGAGCGCTACCACGGCGAAGTGCTGGCCGAATGGATTGACGCCAACGGCCACATGAATCTCGCCTATTACACCGTGCTGTTCGATTACGCGACCGACGTGCTGTTCGATGCGATCGGGATCGGCGGGAACTATAAACGAGCGACCCAGCACGGAACCTTTGTCGTCGAGACGCACAGCCTCTATGAACGCGAATTGCTGGCCGGCGAGCGCGTGCGCGTGATCAGTCAGATCCTCGGTGCAGACGGCAAGCGGTTGCACTTGGCGCACGAGATGCTCCGCGTCGCCGATGGACAGCGCGCGGCGACGCAAGAGTTGATGTTCCTGTCGGTCGACCTTACCCGCCGCCGGGTCGTGCCGTTTATGGCCGATGCGCAACAGCGCGTGGACGCGGCCGCGGCGGCACACGCCCATTTGCCGACACCGCGCTGGGTCGGCCGCCGCGTCGTGATGGCGCCCTGAGCTGGGTCGGGCACGATCGGTTCATCGCCCCTCAACTCGCCGGCGCGGTCGATATGATCGGTACCCGTGCTGCAGCCCCTCGCCGACGGGGCCGTAGCGGGCGCCGAAGCGACGGATGGCGATCACATTCTGCGAAGGGCGAAGCGCAGATTTGTCATACTGAGCGGATCACCTGCTCACCTGGTGTGCCGCTCATGCAACGCCACCAATCGAATCCCCGACCGGCCGGCCCGGCAGACCACGAACCGGCCTGGCTTACGCTGCGAGGTGCGGAGTGGTTGGAGTCTGATGGTGTTTCAAGAAGATCGCTCGTCGGCGCGCCGGGCCGGCGCCGGCGATGCCGGCGGCATTGTCTCCCGGGTATGGCAGAACGCCCGGAAGAGCGCCTTATGACGGCGGTGCGCCGATAGTGCGTCGACAGGCGTTTGCGCGGTCTTGCCGATCACCGCAGTGCGTTGTGGATCAGATAGTCGGCAAAATCGGCCGGTTTCAGCTTGATCTCGAGGTGTCCGCCATCGCCTGCCAGCGCTCGCGTCACCAGCAGATGGTTTTCGACCCGGGGTGCGGTGAGACGGAATACCCCCGAGGCACCTTTGAGCTTGGGATATAGGTTGGGTTCGATCATCTTCTCGCTGCGAGCGAGTCTGGTCAGCGCCTCGTCCTCGCTCAAACCCTTGATCTCGCGTCTGCGGACGATGATCCAATCGGTTTCGCCGGCCCACCCCCCGGCGGCGAGCGCCTTGGGGTCTTCTTCAGCCACGCCGACTTTGTAGACGTGACGGCCGAGCCCGACATCCGATGCCCAGCGCCCGAGCCTCGCACTGCGTGCGACATAGAGAACTCTCATCCTGTCCCTCCGATCCGGCCAGTAGGAATAGAACGACACCTCATCCGTTCTAAAGCAGTCTTCAACCCGAAGCCAATGACCCGGGATTACGTTATGCTCTTTCTGATCGGTGCCGCGACCGCATCAACTACCTTGTTGAGCATGGCGCTTGGCCAGATCGACAGCGGCTTTGCGGCGTTCGGGGTTCTACTCGCCGCGGCCGTCGTTATGACCCTGCGAGAGGGGTGACTGACTCCCGCCGCGGGGTGCGCCAGTTCGTCGCAGGACTCAGGATTTCGCACCGCAGCATGGGAATAGGGCCATTCTGCCGCGGCGGTGCGAGGTTTACGAAGTGACACAAAAAGAGATGTTTCGTTAAACTCCCGTCCTAAGCCTGAGCCAAGGCGAGGGGTGGGGGTCTCGAGGAATGCGGGAGTTCATTCTGGCCGGAGTGTGCGCGGTGGCACTCGGCTTCATGACGTTGGCAAGTTCTCCAGCGGGGGCAATCGGGCTTGACCAGGCTTTTCGCCAGCCCTCGATCGGCCCGCAGCGGGCCATCGGGGTAGTGGTCTGGAACCACGGGCGCTCGCTCGACACTGAGGACTCCGAATCACCGACGCCGCCCTATCTTCAAGCGCTGCGCGATTCGGGCTGGGACGTGCTCCGGTTCGATCGGCCGCGGGATGGGGACACGCTGAGCGGAAGCGCCGCCCGCCTGGTCGGCATCGCAGCACAGCTCAAGCACCAGGGCTACCGGCGCATCGCTTTAGCCGGGCAGTCTTTCGGCGCTTTCCTCGCGTTGATGGCGGCGGATGATTTCGGACGATGTCGATGCCGTCGTCGCGACTGCCCCTGCTGCATTCGGCGACTTCGATGAGTTCTATGATACCTGGCGCTTGAACGCCACGCGACTCTATCCGTTGCTGGAGCGGATCAAACGTGCCCGAGTTCATGCTGTTCTTCTTCCACGGCGATGACTTCGATCCAGGCGGGCGCGGTGAGCAGTCGCGGGCGATTCTCTCCCAGCGAGGCGCCGGCTTTGCGGTCATCGATCAGCCAGCCTATCTGGTCGGCCATTGGATGTCGTCGAGCGGTCTGTTCCTGCGCCGGTTCGGGACGTGCGTGCGCGATTTCGTTAACGATGACGGGTTGAAGGGCGAGATGGCCTGCAGGCCGTTTTGGGGAGAGAAGCCGAGCGCCGAGCTGCGCCTCCCGGATGAACTTCTGCCGCCGCGGTCTGCGGCACCCGCGGTGACCGCGGCAACTGGCGGCTCGGGGCGGGTATCGTCAGCCATGAGCGGAGGCACCGCCGTCAGCGACACGTGGTACGGTTTCTATCCCAACGGGAGGGAAGTTCTTCTCGCGATCGAGGCGGTGCGCGGACGTGATCTGACAGCGGTTTATGCTATCGGGCCCGGGATTGAAAAGAACGAGCCGTCCGAGTGGAGCCGTCGCGCCGGCCATATCGTCGGTCACGAGTTGGTGTTCGCGCAGAAAGAGGAGAGCACGCTCCGCTTTCGCCCGCGTGAAGATGGCGGTCTCAGCGTCACTTGGACCTCGCCGGACGGCAGAACCACGATGGACGCCGGGCTGCGGCGCATCGACCCGCTTTATATACCGCTGCGCGCTGCGGCGCGGTGAGGCTCACCCCCAGTATCGGCCGCTGCCGCCGATTGCGACGACGACAAGACCAAGCACCAGGTTGATCGTCACGATCGTGCGGATCTGTCCGAGTTGCCGCCCGCCCTCGGCCCAGTCCTGCCGCGCCACCGCCTGCCGAAACCGGCGCCAGGGGGCAAAATACAGATGCAGGAAAAGCAGTATCATCACGATGCCGAGGCCCTGCATCAGTTGGATATAGAGCCCGACTGCACCAAAGCCGCCATAGACCCCAAACACCAGCGCGTAGCCGCTCGCCAGCAACAGCACGATCGCGGCGATGACCCAGGCGAAAAACCGGCCGAGCACGCGCGACCACAGCACCAGCCGCGACGACGGTTCGAGTGCTGCGGCGGCGGAGCGCAGCACCTGATGGGCAAAGAACATGCCGCCGACCCAGACGACCGCGGCAAAGACGTGAACGATCAGCGCAAACGTCGCGAGCGCCGCCGTGCCGGACATCGCTCAGCCGCCGTAGGCCCGGGTCCTGCGGGCGAGGCCGCCAAAAGCGTCGAGCATGCGGCCGCGCCAGACCGCGACCGGATCATCGGCGGAGAGGAGCTCGAAGTCGCTGATTGCGCGAGCCCATTGAAAGGCGCCGAAGACGATGTAATCGGCGTAAGCAGGGGCATCGCCGGCGAGAAATTTCTGGCGTTCGAGGGTCCGGCGCAACGGCGCCAAGCTTTCGCGAAAGGCCGGCAGCCGGGCCTCGCGGTTGGCGACGACGTCTTCGAGGGTCGTCCCGAACCGCTCCTCGCGCGACTGGCGAAAATAGGCCTGGTCCTCGGGCCCGATGTGGCGGTGGATATCGAGCACGACAAACGCCACGACTGCCGGCTGGAGGATCGTCTCGGTCCAGTTCTGCACGAACCGGGTCAGCGCGCGTCCGATCTCGCCACCGAACAGCGCAGGACGATCGGTGTAGCGGCCTTCGAGATAGTCGGCGATAGCGCTGGAATCGCTGAGCGTGCGGTCGCCGTCGATGATGACGGGCACTCGGCCCTGCCCCGAGAACGCGATCTTATCCTTCTCGGTGAACCGCCACGGTATGGTCTCGACTTCCAGCCCTTTATGGGCGAGCGCCATGCGGGTGCGCCAGCAGAATGGGCTGAAGCGGCGGTCCGCCTCGGCGCCGGCGAGATCGTACAGGGTGATGGCCATCTTCTCCTCCGGCGGTACTGGGGGTGCGAGAGGCCAATATGGCGCCTCGCTGTGCCGCAGCAAAGCCTCTGCGGAACGCCGCTGGCGCACGGTTCGGCGCGGGAGCGCAGGTTTATCTCGAACGGGCAATCGAGGCTATCGCCCTGATCGCGCGCAGTGCATGCGGCGTCCCCGCGCGCAGCGGCACCGGCAAGCCCATCTCACCCTGCTTGCCGCGCTTGGCACGCAGATTGCGGGTGCTTCAGCAAGTGAAAGAACCGGGACGTGAAAGGTCTATGGTCGAGGACCACGGCTTTACCGAGGAGCAGAAGCAGTACCTGGAGGGGTTTCTCGTCGCAATCGCAAAAAGCCGTGGCGTCGCCTCGCCTCTTATCGGGGCATCAATTCAGATAGATGCCCAAAACGCGACCAGGCTTGACCCCTGCTGTATTCATATCGAGGCGCAAGATCGGGCGACGGCGGTCGGTGGGCAACTGGCCCCGGAGGAGCTCGCCAAGCGCTCGAAGCATCCCTTCGACATGTGGGACGAGATGCTCGCGAATGCCGCAGCCGGGCGCTTTCCCAAAGGTTTCGATGTCTTCCTGCACAAATTCCACGGTCTTTTCTACGTCGCGCCGAACCAAAACTCGTTCATGCTCCGCCTGCGGCTGCCGGGCGGGATCGTGTGGGCTCATCAGGCAACTGGCCTCTGCGCCGTCGCCGAGCGTTTCGGCGGGAGCTATCTCGACGTGACGACAAGGGCCAATCTGCAAATCCGCGAGATCGGCCCGACCCATCCGGTCGCGGTGCTCGAAGCGATCCAGGAGCTGGGGCTGACTTCGCGGGGCGCCGGCGCCGACAACATCCGCAACATCACCGGCAGCCCAACCGCAGGGATCGACCCCCAGGAGCTGATCGATACCCGCCCGCTGACCCGCGATCTCCATCATTACATCCTGAACCACCGTGAGCTTTACGGGCTGCCGCGGAAGTTCAACATCGCCGTGGATGGCGGCGGCCGGCTCGGCGTGCTCGAAGCCACCAACGACATCGGCTTTGCCGCTGTCGCGGTCGGTCCGGGCAAGGCGGTTCCCGCGGGCGTCTATTTCCGCATGCTGCTCGGCGGCATCACCGGGCACGAGGCCTTCGCGCGGGACAGTGGCGTGTTGCTCGAGCCGCGGGAGGTCGTTCCGGCGGCCATCGCCGTCATCCGCGTGTTCATCGCTCACGGCGATCGCACCGACCGCAGGCGGGCCCGGCTCAAATACCTGATCGAGCGCTGGGGCATCGACAAATACCTCGCCGAAGCAGCGACGTATTTGCCGTTTCCGTGGCGTCCGGCGCCGCCCGAAATCTGCGAGCCGCGCGCAGCAATCGAAAAGCACGGCCATATCGGCATCCACTCGCAGGCACAGCCCGGTCTTTCCTATATCGGCGTGGCCCTGCCGGCCGGTCGTTTGCGGGCGCCTCAACTGCGCGGACTCGCCGACATTGCCGCGCGCCGAGGCTCCGGCGCTATCCGGCTGACGGTCTGGCAGAACCTGCTGATTTCCGACATCCCTGACGCCGAGCTGCCGCCGGCATTGGCCGAGATCGAAGGGCTCGGGCTCGCCACCTCGGCGAGCGCGATCGGCGGCGGCATGGTCGCCTGCACCGGCAATGCCGGCTGCAAATTCGCGCTCAGCGATACAAAGCGGCACGGGCTCGGACTGGTCGAGTATCTCGACGCGCGGCTGGTGCTGGATCAGCCGATCAATATCCACCTGACCGGCTGCCCAAATTCGTGCGCTCAGCACTATGTCGGCGATATCGGCCTGCTCGGGACAAGAGTCGAGAGGGGCGAGGACGAAATCGAGGGCTATCACATAGCGGTCGGTGGCGGCAGCGGCGCCGAGCTTCGGCTTGGCCGGGAGGTCTACCGCTCAATCCCCGCAGACGAGGTCCCGCAGCGGATCGAGGCGATGCTGCGCGTTTACCTGGCGCAGCGTCGCTCCGGCGAGACCTTCTTCGCCTTCACCAGCCGCCACGGTGTCGACGAATTGGTTCGCCTGTTCGATGCCGACCCCGCCGCTGCGCAGAGCTGACATGACCGCCGCTCCCCGACTTCCCGAAAACGCCCCGTTCTCGCCCAGCCAGCGCGCCTGGCTCGATGGATTTCTCGCCGGACTCTTGAACTTCCCGGATGATCGAGCAGGCGAGCCGGCAACACCACTTCCGGCGATGCCGAGCGCGGCCGCGGATTTTCCCTGGCACGACCCGGTTCTGTCGCTCGACGAGCGCCTCGCACTCGCCCAAGGCAGATCGCCGGAGCGGGTGTTGATGGCGGCGATGGCGCAGCTCGATTGCGGCCAATGCGGATATCTCTGCCAGACTTACGCCGAGGCGATCTCGCGCGGGGAGGAAACCAACCTCACCCGCTGCGTGCCAGGCGGGAGGGCAACAGCGCGCAAGCTCAAGGAGCTGACCGCCGGCGCGGCCCCGGCTTGGGTCGCGCCGGCACAATCTGCGCGGGTCGAAGTCGCCGCCGCTGCGACAACGAGCGCGTTCCAGGCCGCGCGATTCCGTCAGGCGCGCTGCCTCAACGGTATGGGGTCGGAAAAGGACACGCGACACGTCGTGCTCGAATTCGAGGACCTTGAGGCATACGAGCCCGGCGACAGCCTCGGCGTCTCGGCGCGCAATTCTCCAGAGCTGGTCGGCGCGATCGTCGAATGCCTCGATGCTGCGCGCGACACACCAGTACTCGCTCCGGACGGGATCGAGCGGCCCCTCGCCGAGGCGTTGACCGAGGCGTGCGAGATCCGGCGCGTCTCGGACAGGGCGATCGAAGTGCTGGCCTCGCGGGCGCACGACCGCGGCGAATTGCTGGTCCTGCAAGCGATAGCGGAAGGTTACCCAGGGGCAGGCCCGGAAGACGCAGATCTGCTCGACCTCTTGCAGGCTTTTCCGTCGGCGCGCCCGCCGCTCTCCGAGCTGGTTTCCGCGCTCGACCCGTTGCGCCCGCGCCTATACTCGATCGCCTCCTCACCTAAGCTGGCGGCCGACGAGGTTCATCTCGCGGTCGCCGCGGTGCGCTACGAGAAGCGCGCCCGTAGGCGTCTGGGAGTGGCGTCGACTTTTCTCAGCGATCGTGCGGCGGCGGGTGATCGGATTTCGGTCTATGTCCATCGCGCGCCCGGCTTCCGGTTGCCCGTGTCGTCGGACGCGCCCGTGATCATGATCGGCCCGGGCACCGGCATTGCCCCGTTCCGCGCTTTTCTGCAGGAGCGTCGGGCAACCGGGGCGCGAGGCCGCAACTGGCTGTTCTTTGGAAATCCGCGACGGCGCACCGATTTTCTCTTCGAGGACGAAATGGCGGCGTATTGCCATGACGGCCTCCTGACCCGGCTCGACACCGCCTTCTCGCGCGACCAGGAGGGTAAGGTCTACGTCCAGCACCGGCTGCTCGAACGCGCCGCGGAAATATGGTCTTGGCTCCAGGACGGGACTCACCTCTACCTGTGCGGCGACGCCCAGCGCATGGCTCGAGATGTCGAAGCCGGGCTCGCCTACATCATCGCCAAAGAGGGCGGCCTCGATCCGGTGGCAGCCAAAGCCTATCTCGCCCGTCTGGCCGGCGAGGGCAGATACCGAAAAGACATCTATTGAACCGGAGAGGACGATGTTTCTCGATACAGTCGATCAATTTGCCGCCGTGGCGGTCGGCAAAGCCGCCTTTCTGCGCCGATCACCGCTGGGGTTCTGGATCAGCTCGATGATGGCGGGGGCCTATGTCGGCCTCGGCATCATCCTGATCTTCTGCATCGGGGCGAACGTCGATCCCGCGGTTCGGCCAGTCGTCATGGGCGCATCGTTCGGGATCGCGTTGACTTTGGTCATATTCGCCGGCTCCGATCTGTTTACCGGCCACACGATGTTCATGACGCTCGGCTGGCTGCGCGAGCGGACGAGCATGCGAGATCTCATCCGCTGCTGGGCGGTGTCGTGGGCCGGCAATCTGCTCGGCTGCGCCCTGCTCGCAGCACTCTTCGTCGCCGGCGGGGGCGGGCTCGCCTTGGCCGGCAAGGCCCCGCTGATCGTTACCGTCGCCGCCGCCAAGATGAACGCTCCGGCGCTCGAGCTCATGGCCCGCGGCATCCTGTGCAATTGGCTCGTCTGCCTGGCAATCTGGACGTCAGCGCGGATGACCAACGATACCGCCAAGTGCATCGCCATCTTCTGGTGCCTTTATGCCTTCATCGCCAGCGGCTTCGAGCATTCGGTGGCCAACATGACCCTGTTGTCGATCGCGCTCCTCGCCCCGCACCCGGCAACTGTGACGATCGCCGGCATGGGGTGGAACCTGCTCTGGGTGACATTGGGCAACATAATCAGCGGGGCGGGGATCATGGCGCTGGGCTATTGGGCCGCGTCGCGCGCGGCGCCATCGGCAGCCACGCAATCCGAGCACCTGGCGGCCGCCGAATAGGCTACCGTCCCGTGATGCGGCGCCGGAGATGCTGATCGCCCCGGTCCCGGCCTTCAGCCGCATTCTTGCTGTCTTTTCCGCGCATGCTATAACCGGCCGATCGCTCGGGGAGGACGCGGGTGCCCACGGTATTTGTGCTCAATGGCCCCAACCTCAACCTGCTCGGGGTTCGCGACCCGCTGGTCTACGGCCACGACACCTTGGCCGATATCGAGGCGCGTTGTCTCGCACGCGCAACCGCGCTCGATCTGCAGATCGATTTCCGTCAGACCAACCACGAAGGCCAACTCGTCGACTGGATCCAAGAGGCGCGCGAATTGGCCGACGGGATCGTCCTGAACGCCGGCGCGCTGACCCATACCTCGGTCGCGGTGCTGGACGCACTTTCCGCGGCGGGTTTGCCGGTGATCGAGGTGCATCTTTCGAACATCTTTCGGCGCGAGCGCTTCCGCCATCGTTCCTATGTTAGCCTCGTGGCGCGCGGCGTGATCTGCGGCTTGGGCGCGCAAGGATACGAATTGGCGCTCGAAGCAATCGCGAGCTTGATCGAAGACGAACCGGGCGAGGCCGCTCGGTGAGGTTCGGCGGCCGCAGCCCGCCTTTGTCGCCAGACCCCGAACTGATCCGCTCGCTCGCCCTGCTGCTGAGCGAAACCGGCTTGTCGGAAATCGAATATGCGGTCGGCGATCGCCGCATCCGGGTGGCCCGTGCGCTAGCTGCGGCCTACCCGAGTTCGGCCATCGCACCCAGCGCTCCCGTCTCGGACGAAAAAATCGGCAGCCAGGTCGGTCATGCCGGCGCGGTGACGGCGCCGATGGTCGGAACTGCCTATCTGGCGCCGCAGCCCGGAGCTTCCACATTTGTTAGCCTCGGTGACAGCGTCGTCGAAGGTCAGCCCCTTTTGATCATCGAAGCGATGAAGGTCATGAACGAAATTGGTGCGCCGCGCGCCGGCCGAATTGCGCAAATCCTGGTCGCCGAGGCGCAGCCGGTCGAATATGGCGCGGTGCTGATGGTGATCGAGTGATCTTTCGCGTCCCATGTTCGAGAAGGTTCTGATCGCCAATCGCGGCGAGATCGCGCTTAGGATCCACCGCGCCTGCCGCGAGATGGGAATCAAGACGGTCGCGGTCCACTCTACCGCCGACGCCAGCGCGATGAACGTGCGCCTGGCCGACGAGACCGTCTGCATCGGACCGCCGGCCGCGCGCGACAGCTATATGAACGTCGCGGCGATCCTCTCCGCGGCGACGATTACCGGTGCCGACGCGATCCATCCGGGGCTCGGGTTTCTTGCGGAGGACGCCGATTTTGCCGCAGCGGTCGAGGAGCACGGGTTCACCTTCATCGGACCCGCACCCGAGCACATCCGCCTGATGGGCGACAAGGTGGCAGCGCGAGCGGCGGCGGCTCGGCTCGGCCTGCCGACGCTTCCCGGTTCGCCGGGCGCGGTGCGCGATCTCGCCGCGGCGGAGGCCGCCGCCCACGCGATCGGCTACCCGATACTGATCAAGGCCGCGGCGGGCGGCGGCGGCCGCGGCATGAAGGTTGTCCGCGACCGCACCGAACTCACCCGGGTGCTGCCGGTCGCACAGCAGGAGGCGACGGCGTTCTTCGGTCGCAGCGATGTCTATCTCGAACGCTGGCTCGACCGACCGCGGCACATCGAGATCCAAATTCTCGGCGATGGCCAGGGTGGGGTCGTGCACTTGGGCGAGCGCGACTGCTCGCTGCAGCGCTCACATCAGAAGGTGCTGGAGGAAACGCCGTCGCCGGCGCTCAATCCCGACGAGCGCGATCGATTGGGCGCGCTCGCCGTCGGGGCAATGCGCGAGCTCGGATACAGGAGCGCCGGCACGCTCGAATTCCTCTATCAGGGCGGCGAATTCTTTTTCATTGAGATGAACACTCGTCTGCAAGTCGAGCACACCATCAGCGAGATGGTCAGCGGCTTGGACATAGTACGCGAGCAGCTACGCATCGCCGACGGCCTGCCGCTCGCCTATCGCCAGGCTGAAATCCGCCTTTCCGGCCATGCGATCGAGTGCCGCATCAACGCCGAAAATCCCGAGAACTTTCGGCCTTCGCCGGGTCGGGTCACCGATTATCATGCTCCAGGCGGGCTCGGCGTGCGCGTCGACAGCGCGCTTTATCAGGGCTACGAGGTGCCGCCCTATTACGACAGCCTGATCTCCAAGCTCGTCATTCACGGCAAAACCCGCAATGAATGCCTGCTGCGCTTGCGCCGGGCTCTCGAAGAATACGTAATCGGGGGCATCGAGACGACAATTCCATTGCATCAGCGCCTGGTCAACGCCGCCGATTTCATCAACGGTGTGTACGACATCCATTGGCTCGAGCGCTTCGTCGGAAGCCTGGGATGAGCGCCGGCGCAGTTATGCGGCTGACACCCGAGATCCTGCTTGCCGCTTATACCGCCGGCGTCTTCCCGATGGCCGAATCGTCTGACGACCGCGAGCTGTTCTGGGTTGATCCGCACCGCCGCGGCATCCTCCCGCTCGACGACTTTCACATCTCGCGCCGCCTGCGTCGCGTGGTGCGCCAGGGTAAATTCGAAACCAGCTGCGACAGCGCCTTCGAGGCGGTGATCAGAGGCTGCGCCGAAGCGACCGAGAAGCGCCCGAACACCTGGATCAACGACGAAATCGTGCGCCTCTATCGGGCGCTCTTCGCCCGCGGCGCGGCGCACAGCGTCGAATGCCGGCGCGATGGTGTGTTGGCGGGCGGCCTTTACGGCGTCTCGATCGGAGCCGCGTTCTTCGGCGAGAGCATGTTCAGCCGCGAGACCGACGCCAGCAAGGTGGCGCTGGTGCACCTGGTCGCCCGGCTTCGGCTCGGCGGCTATCGCCTGCTCGACACCCAGTTCCTGACCCCGCATCTGGCACGTTTCGGCGGGATCGAAATTTCCCGCGCCCGTTATCATCGCCTCCTTGCGTCGGCGCTCGGCTATCGCGCTTCCTTTCCGGTCGCGCTGTCCGAAGGCGCCGCTGGTGACCCGCTTGCCGCCTTGCAGTCGAGCAGAATCACATCGTAGACCGGATGCTCGAGCGACGACAGCCCCGGGCTCTGCGCGAACATCCACCCGCTGAACTTTTTGATGTTGTCCTCACCCGGGCGGACCTCGTCGATCTGCAAAAAGGCTGCGCTCTCGGGCCTGTCCTCGGGTGGGTTCTTCTCGCAATCTCGGACGGTGATCGACAAGGTGCCGAAAAAGACGGTTTTCCCTACCGGAGCCTCGATTTCCGAGACCCGCGCCGTGATCTTGTCGAGCCCTTGAAGGACCGCGACCGGCTCGGAGATCATGTCGGATGCGGCGGGGGATACGGCGATCGTCAGCGCCGCCGCGGCAGCCCACACGCCAAGGAAAGCAAGCCGACGCAGCTTCGGCCTCACGCGATGCTGCGGGCCCTAGCCTCGCGCGCGGCGATGGCGGCCTCGCGTTCGACCAGGAGCCGGGCGCGCTCGACGACCGGCACATCGATCATCTTGCCGTCGACGGTGACCGCGCCGACGCCCTCAGCCAGCGCCTGGTCGTAGGCGGCGATCACCCGGCGCGCGTGATCGACCTCCGCGGCGCTCGGCCGGAACTCCTCGTTCAATATCGCCACCTGACTCGGATGAATGACCGAGGCGCCGATGAACCCGAACCGGCGCGAGCGCCGGATCGTCTGGCGGAAACCCTCGAGATCGTGAAACTCGGCGATCGAGCCGATAAATCCCAACGGCATGATCCCGGCGGCGCGGGCGGCGAACACCGCTGTCTGCTTCGGCATCGACAGCGCCTCGGAATCGGGCTGAATACCGGCTGAGGTGGCAAAATCCTCGGCCCCGAGATTGAGGCCGCAAAGCCGCGGATGGGCGCGTGCGATCTCGGCGATGCGGAAGAACGCCGCCGCGGTCTCGACCATCGCGATCAGCCGCGTCGTTCCAGGATTCATGCCGCGCTCGGCCTCGACCTCGTCGACGATTTCGGCGAGCAGCCGCACATGCTCGGGGCTGTCGGTTTTGGGCAAGGCCAATGCCAACACCCCAGGGCCGACCGACGCCTCGATGTCGCGCACCGCGAGGCGCAATGGCCGGTTGATGCGGACGACGACATCGGCGCCGCCGCGCGCGACGGTCTCGGCCGCTTCCGGCACGAGCGTCCGCGCCCGGTCCTTTTCCGAGGCCGCGACGCTGTCTTCGAGATCGAGGATGATCGCGTCGGCGCCGCGGCGGGCGGCCCCGTCGACAAAGCGGCGTTGTGTGACCGGCACGAACAGCAGCGAGCGCCACACCGGCAGATTGTCGCTCACGGCGCGTCTCCGAGGCCGATGATCCCCTCGCGCGCGAGGCCCTCGATTTCTGCGGGGGCGAGGCCGAGCCCACCCAGGATCTCGGCGGTGTGCTCCCCCAATGACGGGGCCGGGCGGCGCAGCTTTCCGGGCGTTTCGGACAGCCGGGGAATGATGTTGTGCATCGGCAGACGCCCCAATTCGTCGTCGGGAAGATCGACCAGGATCTCGCGCGCGAGCACGTGCGGATCGGCCATGAACTGGTCGATGTCGTAGACCGGCGCCGCGGTGACCTCGGCACGCTCGAAGATCGCCATGTTCTCGTCCAAGGTGCGACTTTCGATAAAGGCGACGATCGGCGCCTCGCACGCCTCGGCGTTGCGGACCCGGTCGCTGTTGGTGCGAAACCGCGGGTCGGCAATCATGTCGGCGCGGCCGATCGCGCGAAACAGCCGCTCGGCCATCGCCTGGATCGAGGCGGAAATCCCGATATAGCGTCCATCCCTGGTCCGGAACACGTTGCGCGGCGAGGTGGTCTCCGATCGGCTGCCGGTGCGCTCCCGGACCACCCCGGTCAGGCGGTAGATCGCCGCCTCGGTGGCGATGAACGAAAACAGCGGGTCGAGCAACGGCAGGTCGATGACCTGGCCCCGACCGCCGCCGACCTCGCGGTGGCGCAGCGCCACCAGCACCGCCATCGCGCCATAGAGCCCGGCGACCATGTCGGCGAGTGCCGTCGGCGGCAAGGCCGGCTCGCGATCGGGGAAGCCGGTGCGCGCGGCATAACCCGACATGCTCTCGACCAAGGTGCCAAAGCCGGGCCGGTCGCGGTAGGGGCCGTCCTGCCCCCATCCGGAAACCCGCACGATGATCAGCCCCGGGTTCCGCCGATGCAGGATCTCGGGGCCGAGCCCCATCGCCTCAATGGTTCCCGGCCGGAAATTTTCGATCAGAACCTGCGCGCCGGCTGCGAGGTCGGACAGCAACTCGCGACCGCGCGGCTCTCGGAGACTCAACGCGACGCTCTTCTTGTTGCGCGAATAGACCTTCCAGTGGACGCTGACACCAGCGGTCTGCCAGGCGCGCAGCGGGTCGCCGCGCTTAGGGTCCTCGATTTTGATTACTTCGGCGCCGAAATCGGCGAGCTGCAGGCTGACCATGTTGCCGGAGACGAGCCGCGACATGTCGATGACCCGCACCCCGTCGAGCGGGCACGCGGCCCCGGATTCGTAGGATTTCTCGGGCACGCTCATCGCAAAGGACCCGTTTCTGCAGCGTCGGCGATTACTCACCTTAGCTCCGCCACCCGAAAAGGTATAGACCGGCTGATTGAGCCTGTTCCCTTTTTAGTTGATTTTGACCTCAACTATCCTACGTCCCGTGGGCCCGCTGAAACCGGCTAAAAATCGGCGCAGAAATGAGCTGGGACGTTTTCGTTCAGGACATCCCCGCGAGCGTTCGAACCTGCGCGGAGATTCCGCTGATTAGCAATGAAACCATTTGCTCCACGCGCCGGTCCGGTCGCCCGAGGGGTTGGCCAGTTGTGGTGGGGGTTCTCTGGCGACAGCGCTGGGTGCCTCGGACGATGCGGTCTGGCGCATCCTGCGCCGGGGAGGCGTCCAATTGCGCCGGCGGCGCTCGTGGTTCGTCAGCACCGACCCGCAATTTGCGACCAACCCAGCCCCTGGCCCGAACAGGGGGCGGCCGATATTATCGGCCTCTACCTGAACCCGCCCGAAAACGCGCTGGTCTTGAGCGTCGACGAGAAGCCGACGATCCAGGCCCTGGAGCGCGCCAGCGGATGTCCTGACCAGCAGCGGCAAGATTGTTCGGGGCTTGAGCAGCACCTACAAACGGCACGGCACGGTCAGCCTGTTCGCCGCGCTCGAAGTGGCCACCGGCGTCATTCGGGGGAAGACCACCCAGACCAAGAAACGCATCGATTTCCAGGCCTTTATGACCAACCTCGTCGCCGAGCACCCGCCCGATCGGGAAATGCATGTCGTCCTCGACAACCTCTCCACCCACAAGAAGAACGACGACTGGTTGGCGGCACACCCGAACGTTCGCTTCCACTTCATCCCAACCTCGGCAAGCTGGCTCAACCAAGTGGAAATCTGGTTCGGCATCTTCAGCCGAAAGGCCCTGGCCAGAGCCAGCTTTGCCAGTATCGCGCAACTGGTCCAGGCAATCCCCGACTTCACTGCGGTCTACAATCGAAACGCCGCACCCTTCGTCTGGCGCAAGCGCGAGGTCAAGGATGCCCAATCGCGAAATACTATCGTCAACTTACAAAATTAGACACTAGTGGATACCTTCTAACGGAAGTCACCCTGCTTAGCCCACGTTCGCGGCTCGGGGCCTCGGATCTCGAGGGTACCAAACGTCAGAAGTGTACCACTTTCATGTCCGCCTTTCCAAGTAGCAGGCAAGCAAAACCGTGGCTTTCTTTCAAGCGCTTGTTCCAGGTTCTGCCGGGCAGGGCAGGAGGCGCGGTCGTCATGACGACGGTTGATCATACTCTGATGCGCGGGTCGGAACCGCATGACCGGTGATGCGTCGCGGAGCTGCCTCGGTCTAGCGACCTGCGTCGGATCGGCGATCCGGCAGATAGTGGTTGCGAGGGTTCTCCTGACCGCGACCGCGCCTCCAGCCTTGCCCAGCAGCAGCGTATTCGGTGGTTCGCTGGCGCCTCCCTTGGCTGCGATCACGGGTTTCTTCCGATCAGGCCGCCGCCGGCGGCACGCGCCGGGCGATGGCCCAGATGAAGCCGGCCAGCTCACGGGCGATCGCGGCAATGACGACATTGGCCGGCTTGCCACTGCGGGCAAGCTTGCGAAAACGGGCGCACAACCGCAGCTGCGTCTTCCAGGCGATCTCGCGGATAGGCTTGGGCTGCTCCTCCTGCCGCAGCAGCAGCTCGCGGCTGACCCGGGCCGGGAAGCGGTAGCACCAGGCGGCCTCGATCAGCAGTCGGCGCGCCGCGCTGTTGCCGGCCTTGGTGAGGCCGCCGCGTCTGACGCTGGCGGCGCTCGAATGCTCGGACGGCACCAGCCCGAGATAAGCCATCAGCTGGCGCGGATTGGCGAAGCGGGAGAGGTCGCCCAATTCGGCAATCAGCGTCGCCGCATTGACCAACGCCATGCCGCGCATCGTCTGCAGCGCCGCCACCACCGGGGCCAAGGTCCAGTCCGGCAGCAGCGCCGCGATCTGCGCCGTCAGCCGGTCGCGCCGTGCCGCGGCCGCGTCGACCGCGTGGATGTAATCCTCGAGCACGAGGTGGCGGGCCGCCTGCTCAAAGCGCAAACCGGCGAGCCACCGGCGATGCAGCTTGGTCCAGGCGGGACGCCCGTAATGCCGGCGCTGACGCAACAAAAACCCCGAGAGCTGCTGGCGGGCACGACGCAGCGCGTGCACCGCGTCCAGGCGCGCTCGCACCAGATCACGCATAGCCTCGTGTCCGGCGTCCGGGACCCACACCACGGTCAGCTCGCCCGCCCGATGCAGCCGCGCCAGGCTCGCCGCATCGCGCCGATCGGTCTTGACCCGGTCGCCGGCCCGCTTCGGGATCAGCGAGGGGGCAACTACGACGCACTCATGTCCGGCCGTCGACAACTGCCGTTGGATGCCATATCCGCACGGGCCCGCCTCGTAGCAGAACCGAAGCTTTACCCCGTCCTGGCCGAGCTTGCGCAGCAGGCGATCCAGCGCCGCCGCCGTGTTGGCAATCCGGCCGTGTTCGCGAACCTCGCCGCGAAGGCCGCCCTCGGCGACCGCGACAACAATGCTTTCCTTGTGAACATCAAGCCCAACGTAAGTGATACGATCCCCCATGACCCGTCTCTATGTATGAGGCTCGGCGCCGGCCAACCCGGTGCAACCCTCGCTACCTGCATACTGTGAGGCGGGTCGCCCCGTACTCAGGCGGACATGTGGTCTAGCAGGGCGCGGAAATAGGGCCGTTTATCCGGCCAATCCCGCTTGATTTGTTGGAAAGCGAGGATTCTCGCGGGTTTGGTTGACCGTATTTGCGGCCAACTGGCCCTAGTCCGCCGCCTTCCCGCCGGATAGGGAGCAGGCTCATTCAGCCGCAAGTAGCTTTGGCAGCCTGATCAGATTGCAGGCGGCGGCGGTCAGGGTGAAGGTCCAGCCGACGCGAGCCTGGCCGCGGTGACGCGCTTTCCTCAGTCCGCCGCTGGTCTTGATCCAGCCGAACGCCTCCTCGCCATCCCCAGCCCGACAAACCAGCGGAACAGCAGATTATAATCCAGCTGCTCCATCAATTGACGCTCGGAGCGCACCGAGTAGAAGGCTTGCAGCAGCAACGCCCGCAGCAGCTTCTCCGGCGCAATCAAGCCTGCCCCGGCGCAGGCCGGGGGCCGGCCGATCGGCGAATAGAGTGTCTCGAACGCAGTCGACAGTCCTCCCAACGCCGCGTCCACGATGCCCCGGATCGCCCGCAGCGGATGATCCGCCGGAACGCGCGCCTCGCAACTCAAATAGCTGAACAGCGCTGCCGTGTTTGCATCCCACCGCGCATCGGATACCCCCTATATCTCGCCACGCAACGCCGATTGTGCACAATATATTGCCCGCTATCTCGACCCTTTTTCTAAGTGGCGAGGTAGCCGCCATCGACATAGAGCTCGGCGCCGGTGATGTAGGAGGCCTCGTCCGAGGCGAGGAAGAGGACGGCGTTGGCGACCTCCTCGGGTCTGCCGGCGCGGCCCATCGGCACCTGGCGCAGCATCTTCGCGCGCACTTCCGGGTCGGCGGTGCGCCCCGACGAACGCATCGGCGGCATCAGCCCCGGATGCACCGAGTTGACCCGGATGTTGTCGGGGCCGTGCTGCACCGCCGCCGCCTTGGTCAAGGTGCGCACCGCCCCCTTCGACGCGTTGTAGCCGACGTGGACGCCGTGCTGGCCGGTGATGCCCGAAATCGACGAGATGTTGACGATCGAGCCGCCGCCGGCCGCCTTCATGATCGGGATCGCGAATTTCATGCCGAGAAAGACGCCGCGGGCGTTGACCGCCATCAGCAAATCCCAGGCCGCGGTGTCGAACAGGTCCTCGACGGCGCTGCCGCTCAAGCCGGCATCGTTGACGAGGATGTCGAGCCTGCTGTATTCGGCGAGGGTGGCGTCGATCGCCGCCTTCCACTCCGCCTCGGCGCTGACGTCGAGACGGCGGAACATCGCCGCGCCGTTGGCCTTGACGATGTCGGCGACGACCTGCTTGCCCTCGTCTTCGAGCATGTCCGCGACCATCACCTTGGCGCCCTCGCCGGCGAAGATCCGCGCCATGCTGGCGCCCATGCCGGACGCGGCCCCGGTGATCAGAGCAACTTTGCCTTCGAGCCTCATCAGCCGTCCTCCCTGTTTCGTTTTACTCGACGCCGACCGCGGCGCCGAGGGTTTCGCCGATCGCCCGGTTGAGCACGAGATCGGCAATTTGATCGAGCCCGGTCGGCTCGCGGTTGACGATGACCAATGCCGCACCGTTGCGCTTGGCCAGCTCCGGGAAGGCTGCGGCCGGATAGACAACGAGCGAGGAGCCGGCGACGATGAAGAGGTCGGCGGCCAAGGTCAGGGTCTGCGCGCGCCGCATGGCCTCGGCCGGCATTGCCTGGCCGAACGAGACCGTCGCGGTCTTGACGAAGCCGCCGCAGGCGTCGCAGAGCGGAACGCTGCCGTCGCGCTCGAAAGCGGCGCGCAACGCCTCCAGCTCATACCGCTGCGCGCAATCGAGGCAATGCGCGTAGGTCGTGTTGCCGTGCAATTCGATGATTTGTTCCTCGGGAATGCCGGAGGCCCGGTGCAGACCGTCGATGTTCTGGGTGATCACGGCGGCTGCGGTGCCGCGGCGGACCAGCTCGGCGACGGCGCGGTGCCCACGGTTCGGCCCCGCTCCGCGAAACGTTTCCTCCATCGCGAAGCGGCGGCGCCAGGTCTCGCGCCGCGCCTCTTCGGAGGCGAGAAAATCGGCGAAATCTATCGGCGCCATCCTGGTCCAGATGCCGCCGGGGCTGCGGAAATCGGGGATGCCCGATTCAGTGCTGATGCCGGCGCCGGTAAAGACGACGGCGCGCCGCACCTGCGCCATCATTTCGGCGAGCTCGGCGGTTCCGCGATCGAGAGCCATGGTGCGACTGTGACAAAACTCGGGGGGCGCGCCAAGCCCCGCCGCAACCGGACGCGCCGGCCATGACGATCCGCACCGCCTATCTCGCCCCCGAGGGGTATGCCGACGAGCTCGCCGAGGAGCTGGACGTCGTCGAATTGGGGCATCGCAGGCTGCTGATCGCCGCGGGGCCGCCGCGCCCGGCGGCCTGGGCCGCCAATGTGTGGCTCGACCCGCAGCAGATCGCGATCGGATCGATCTCGGAGGCGGCGGCGAAATTGCGCGCGATCCGGCGCAACTGGGCGGTCTATGCGCCCGTCCTTCATCGGCGCGCGATGCTGATCCAGCAACAGCTGCCCAAGGTCTCGGCCAAGCCGCTGGTTTTTGGGGAACCGGCACCGACGGCACCGCTCGGCTCGTGGACCCTGCTCGACGCCGGGACGGTGTTGGCCTCGGCCCGTTGCACGAGCCCGTTTCCGAACGGCGAGGTGCGCTTTGTCGAGGACCATGCCGGGCCGCCGAGCCGCGCCTACCTGAAATTGTGGGAGGCGCTGACCCTGATCGGCCGTCGCCCGGGGCCGGGCGAGAGGTGCCTCGACCTCGGCAGCAGCCCCGGCGGCTGGAGCTGGGCCTTGCAGCAGATGGGCGCGCAGGTGATCAGCGTCGACAAGGCGCCGCTCGCCCCCGAGATCGCGCGCCTTCCCTCCATCGAGCACCGGCTCGACAGCGCCTTCGCCCTGGACCCGCACGCGGTCGGGCCGGTCGACTGGCTGTTCTCGGATGTCGTGTGCTATCCGGCGCGGCTCCTGGCGCTGGTCGAGCGCTGGCTCGCGGCGGGCACCTGCCGGCGATTTCTGTGCACGGTCAAGTTCCAGGGCGAAACCGATCACGACATCGCCCGCCGCTTCGCCGCCATCCCCGGCTCCGAACTGCGTCACCTCTACAACAACAAGCACGAATTGACCTGGAGCAAAATCGATTAGGGTTCTGGCTGCGACCGGCCACGTGCTATCACTGAGCTTCGCGGCATTTTGACCGCAGTTGCCCCTCACCCTCCCGCTGCGCGGGGTGAGGGGCATTTCGCTAGGAGAAATGTGATGGATCTGGGTTTGCGCGGCAAAAAGGCGCTGGTGACCGGCGCCTCGAAGGGGATCGGGCGGGCCTGCGCCGAGGCGTTGGCCGAGGAGGGCTGCGACGTGGTGCTGGTGTCGCGCACCGCGGCCGATCTCGAAGCGGCGCGGGCGGCGATCATCGCCAAGCACAATGTCGCGGTGCGGGTGTTTCCGCTCGATCTGTCGGACAGCCGCAATGTCGACAGGCTCGCCGCCGAGTGCGCCGACACCGAAATTCTTGTGAACAACGCGGGCGCCATTCCCGGCGGCAATCTCGACGCGGTCGACGAGGCGCGCTGGCGCACCGCCTGGGACTTGAAAGTGTTCGGCTACATCAACATGACCCGGCGCTTCTACGCGCTGATGCGCGAGCGCAGAAAGGGAGTCATCGTCAACATCCTGGGGGCGGCCGGCGAGAACCCAGATTTCGACTACATCGCCGGTTCTTCCGGGAACGCGTCCTTGATGGCGTTCACCCGGGCGATGGGCGGGACGGCACCGCGCCATGGGCTGCGCGTCGTCGGCATCAACCCCGGCCCGGTCATGACCGAGCGGCTCACGACCCTGATGCGCGCCCGCGCCCAAGACCGCTTTGGCGACGCCGAGCGCTGGACCGAGCTTATGAAGCCGCTCGCCTTCGCCCGCGCCGCCAGGCCCGAGGAGATCGCCTCTATGGCCGCCTTCCTCGCCTCCGACCGCTCCGCCTACACCACCGGCTCGATCATCACCATCGACGGCGGCGGCTCGAGCCGCAGATCGGCGCTGTGACGGCTCTCACGCTTGCCGGCGGGACCTGGCGCGGCGGGCGCCAAAGATGGCAAGTCCAGTCCCCAAGAGAGCCAGGCCTGAGGGCTCCGGAACGCCTATGGAGCCGAATAGCCCGTGGGTCTCACTGTCGATCCCGTCGGTAAAGTAGAGGGTGTCGGGATTGCCGTTCTGGCCGCCCGTCCCGAAATCGAGAGCCCAGAGGCCACTCGGGAAGCCGCCGTCGTCTATCGAGATGGTGCCCTCGGGTAACCCGGTAGTCGGATCGAAGGCGTTGATCTCGTTGAGGTGATAGCTGAAGTTTCCGACCAGCAGGTCGTTGCTGAATTGGCCGAAACCGCTCGGCGCCAGGGCGACGCCCCAGGGTGCTGCAAGCGGGCCGCCGATGATCGTCTGCATCAAGGTCCCGGTCTCAGTGAAGATCGCCACAGCCCCTTGCCCCGGGGCAGCAGTCTGCTGTGCTGGTCGCCCGGATGGCGCGTAGGTCACGTAGACATTGCCGTTGATATCCTGCACGTTGAACGGGACGAGCTTGAGCGCGCTAACGGCGGCCGGAGTGGCGAACGCACCGGGCGGAAGCGTCGTCACCGGCTTGAACGAGCTGTCGAAGACATCGATGCTGCCGACCGTCCCCGCGTCGTTCGCGGCGTAGAGCTGAGTCTGCGCGCTATTAATGGCGAGGCCGGTATAGACGGCTCCCGCGGTGGTCACTTGGGTAAAGGCCGTCGAGCCCGCGTCCCAGGCGGAGATGCTGCCGTTCAGATTGGCAAACATGAAATGCGCAGACTTGCCGTCCCCGCCGTTCCCCACCAGGAAGGACGAAGTGTTTCCGTTGTTGACTTGGCCCGTGGGTCCTACGGGGCCAGGCCCACCGGGTGGAATGCTCGGCGCGATGGTCGGGTTTTTTGTGGGAGGGGTGGTCGTCACGTTAAAGAGCGAGGCCGTGCTCGTCCCTTGGTTCGAAGTCCAAAAGGGGCTGGTAGCGCTGTGCGCAACACCCCAGGGGTTCACAAGGGTGGGGTCGATAAGCTCGGCCGGTAGCAAGCCGTCCGAGACGAGGTTTGTCTGAACATAGCCGGCCTCGGCCCGCCACGCCCCGGCACAAAGCGCGGCGATAGCGATCGCGGTCGCCGGCGCGGCTGTTTTGAACAGCGATGCAAGCTTCATACGCCAAGCCCTCCCTCTTGGAGATTTCCCGATGCCCGGCAACGGCGTCGGAGCCGTTCACACTACTGCTCGATCACTCCGACTCCGCAAAGCTGGCTTTATTCCGCCGATCGGGCGCTAGTCTAATAGACCGCGCCCCGGACGGTGATCGGCCAGATCGCTTCGACGCGGCTGCCGCGGATGCAGATGTACCAGTCGTAGAGGTTGACGGTCGGATCGCAGTGGCCGGGGACGAGGCGGATCTTGTCGCCGATCCGCAGGAAATTGGTGGCGACGGCGACGGCGAGCCCGCCGTGCTCGTCGGAGGCGCGCTCAAATGTCGGCCGCTGATGCCGCCAGGCTGGCGCGGGCGCACGCTCCGATGCCGCGTTAATTCCGCAAAGCGACGTCAGCACTCGGCCGCGCCTATCGATCGTCGTGCTGCCGTTCGCCAATCTAAGCGACGACCGCGCTGGTGATCGACCCGAAATCGGTTGATGCCCAGATCGGAATTGCATGGGTACTTATCGCTAACATAGCCGACGGATGGAGCAATTCTGTTCCACAGGATCAGGCAAGAGCTGAAGAGTTACTCTCGGAAGCGACTCAGGAGAGCGCAATTGGTGGCTCAGCACACGCGACCTTCGGCTTACTCCGCCGATTGCAAAACCGATCGGCCGAAGCGCAGATCGCGTGGGAGACGGTGATCGCGCTCGATCCAAACAACACGACTGCGTTTCGTCAGGTTGGGTTCACACTCATTTTGAGCGGCGAGCCCGAGGCGGCGATTCCTGAATTTGAGAAAGGACTGCGGTTGGGGCCAAATGAGGCGGGCACGCCGAGCGCCTACGCCGGCTTAGGTCTGTGCTATCTGTTAGTGGGTCAAGTGGAAAAGCCGTCGACCTCCTCAGAAAAGCGCGAGCCGACAATACCCGACTTCATTACACCCATATGCTTCTAGCGGCGGCACTCGCGCTCAAGGGCGATTTCGAAGAGGCGGAAACCGCTTTGGCTCACGGAAATAAACTCAAGCCCGAAAGCAATTCCCTGGCTCGGATGCGAGCATCGCTCCCCTATACCAATCCGGCATACGTGTCGCTTGTCGAAAAGACAGTATTCCTCGGGCTGCGCAAGGCCGGGATGCCGGAGGAGTGACGGCGCCCTGCCTCTGATCAATAAACCGCACCGCGGGCGGTGATCGGCCAGATCGCTTCGACGCGGCTGCCGCGGACGCAGACGTACCAGTCGTAGAGGTTGACGGTCGGATCGCAATGGCCGGGGACGAGGCGGATCTTGTCGCCGATCCTGAAGGCGATTGGTGGCGGCGGCGACCGCGAGCCGGCCATGCTCGTCGGAGGCGCGCTCGTAGCTCGCGGCGGGCTCGTCCCACACCAGCGGCGGGCCGGAATCGAAGGCCAATGCCTTCAATCCGGCGTCGACGATGGCGCGCTCCTCGGTCGGGCGGCTCATCACCGTCGCCCACACGAAAAGGCTCGGCTCGAACGCTCGGGTCGGCCCGCCGTCGCGGTCGAGGTTGCGTCCGTAATCGGCGTCCATGAAGATGTAAGAGCCGCATTGCAATTCGGTATAGACGCCGCTGCCGGCTTCGAACTCGAAGCTGCCGGTGCCGGCCCCGGTCACGACCGGGCAGGGAATTCCGTTTCCGGCCAACAGGTCGCGGGTACGCCCGGCCTTGTCGGCGGCCTGGGCGATCGCCTGGCGCCGCTCGTCCCAGCCCCGCAGATGCTGGGCCGAGCCGTGATAGGCCTGGAGCCCGGCAAACGCGAGGTGCGGCGCATCGGCCACTCGCCGGGCGAGATCGAGCGCCGGCTCGCCGGGTTCGACCCCGCAGCGGTTGCCGCCCATGTTGACCTCGACATAGACCGGGAGTGTGATGCCGGCCTCGGCCGCCGCCTCTTCGAGCGCGTGTACCTGACCCGCATCGTCGGCGCATACCCCGACCCGGGCGATACCGGCCAGCGCGACCAGCCGCCGCAGTTTCTGCCGGCCGACGATCTCGTTGGTGACGAGCACGTCCTTGACCCCGCCATAGACCATCGCCTCGGCCTCGCCGACCTTTTGCACGCACACGCCGACCGCACCCTGCGCCACCTGCTGCAATGCGATGACCGGGCATTTATGGGTCTTGGCATGCGGGCGCAGCCGCACCGCGCTGCCCGCGATGCGCTGCGGCAGGCGGGAGAGATTGCGCTCGAATGCGTCTAGGTCGATCACCAGGGCGGGGGTGTCGACCTCGTCGAGCGGCATGCCGATCTCGGCGGGCGGGCGGGTCGTCATCGTGAAATCTCCACGGGTTCAGGCCTCCCCGAGGCTTGCGCAGCCGGAGCGCAAATGCAACACGCGCCGCGGGATGCGGGTGGCAGAAGTCGCGGGCCGATGCCCAAATTCTGTGCATTGCTGGTGTGCGCGCTGCCGGCTTGCTGTACAAAGCCGGCTCTTTGACAGTCAGCGCGAGCCAGCTTGGTTTCGGCGCACGGGGACGATTTGGTCGAACAATCCGCCCGCGAAAATCTCTGGGACAATTTATCGGCGCAGGCCCGGTCGGCGCGGCGGCTGGTGCTGGCGGCGGTCATGCTGGCGATCTTCATGACTGCGATCGACAGCTACATCGTCGCCACCGCGATGCCGACGATCGTCGCCGCCCTCGGCGGGTTTCGCCTGTTCAGCTGGGCCTTCGCCGCCTATCTTTTGGCCCAGGCGGTGACGATCCCGATCTACGGGCGGCTCGCCGACCTCTATGGGCGCAAGCGCGTCTTTTTCGCCGGGACCAGCCTGTTCCTCGTCGGCTCGGCGCTGTGCGGCTTTGCCTGGGGCATGGTGCCGCTCATTCTGTTCCGCGCCGTCGAGGGGATCGGCGCCGGTGCGGTGCAGCCGATCGCAACGACGATCATCGGCGACATCTATTCGCCGGTCGAGCGGGCGCGGATGCAGGGCTACATCTCGGGCATGTTCGGCATCGCCGCGGTGATCGGCCCGACCTTGGGCGCCTTTGTCGTCGAGCATGTCGGCTGGCCGGTGGTGTTCTGGGTCAACCTGCCGATCGGGGCCGCGACCTTTGTCATGTTCGGCCTGTTTCTGCATGAGGAGCGTCAGCCGCGCCCGCACCGGATCGACGCCCTGGGCTCGGGCCTATTGGTGCTGGGGGTTGGTGCGCCGATGCTGGCCCTGGTGCAGGTCGGGCATGCGGGCGGAACGACGATCGCCGGGCTGGCCTTGGCCGGCGCGGTCGCCCTCGGTGTGCTGTGCGCGCATGAGCGCCGCGCCGCCGAGCCGATGCTGCCGTCGGCGCTGTGGCGCAACCGGGTCGTCGCCGTCGGCTGCCTCGCCGGTTTTGCCAACGGCGCGGTGATGATGTCGCTTTCGGCCTTTATGCCGACTTATGTGCAGGGGGCGATGGGGCGGACCGCAACCGCCTCCGGTATCGTCCTCGCCGCCTCGTCGGTCAGCTGGGCCTTTGCCAGCATGGCGTCGGGGCGGCTGATGATCCGCACCTCCTACCGGCTGGCAGCGTCGATCGGCGGTTTCTGCCTGGTCGCCGGAAGCCTGGTGCTGATCACCCTCGATCCGGCGGGCAGCCTGTTTCGGCCATGCCTCGGCGCCTTTCTGCTCGGGGTCGGCATGGGGTTCTGCAACACCGCCTTTATCGTCTCGATCCAGGCGGCGGTCGGCTGGAACGAGCGCGGCATGGCGACCTCGGCGACGATGTTCATGCGCATCGTCGGCCAGTCGGTGGGTGCGGCGGTGTTCGGCGCGATCCTCAATTTCGGCATTGCCCAACGGCTGCCCGGGGCGGGGGATGCGGTCAACCGGCTGTTGGCGCCGGCCGCGCGGCAGAGCCTCGGCGCCGCCCAGATCGCCCGCCTGAGCGAGGCGGTCGGCGGTGCGCTGCACCTCGTCTATGTCATCGCCGTCCTGGTCGCCGTCATCAGCCTGGTGCTGGCCCTGGCCTTGCCGGCCAAGCTCAGCCCGACGAGGCCGCTCGAGAACTTGCGCTGAAGCCGAGCGGAATTACGCCCGGCGGGATTTAGCTGCGCTCGCTGTCGTCGAGAGCGGGCCGAAGGCGGGCGGTGGAATGCGGCGCTTGGAGGCGGCTTCGTAGGCCGAGGCGATATTCAGCAGAATATCTTCCCTGCCGGGCTCGGCGCGGAAGACCAGGGAAAAGGGCAGGCCTGGCGGCGGGATCGTCGTGGGAATGTCGGCGGCGGTGGGCAGGTAGCGGGTCCCGTCCCGGCTGAGCTCGAAGACCGGGTCGTAGACGGTCGTCACATAGCCGGCCGGGATCAGCATTTCGGTCAGACCGGCGTTCGGGCCGTAGAACGATTCGAGGCGCAGATTCTGCGACAGCCCGGGCTCGGGGGCGCCGCCGATCCTGGCCGGCGGCAACGGCGTGTGCAGGCGCACCAGCGCGTCCAGGCGATTTTCCAGCATCACCATTATGTCGACCCGGCGCAGCAATTCGCGCAGCATGATGCGCTCGTCGACGCCCTGGCGGCCGCCCAGCGGGTTGCGCGGGTCGGCGACCTCCTCCCAGTTGCGAAACGCGGCGCGGCCGTCGTCGCCCCAGAATTTGGAGCGGGCATTGAGGCTCGGGAAATCGACGAGGGTCTCGGTGAAGCCGCGGGCCTGCCAATCCGCGGCGCGACGGCTCAGATATTGCGGAATGTGAAAGCGAAATGACATCGCCAGCTCCTGGCTCTTGGATCGTGGCGATGTCGAGGTTGGCGGGTGGTGCAATCCGGCCCTCGGCCAATTCGACCAGATAATCGATCGGCGCCATCGTGCCGGTGCCGAAGATTTTTCCCGGCATGAACTCGGTCGGCCGGATCGCCGCCGCGAATTCCTTGAACAGCGGCGTTCCATCGGGTCCGAGGCGGAACAAGAGATCGGGCATGAACACCGGCACCAGCCGGGCCAATGCTCGGCGGAAATCGGGGTTCATCGGTTCGAGGCCGCGATCGGGCTCCCACAGCGGATCGGACAATTCGACCAACGCCGCGCCGAGCTTGGCCCCAAGGATCGACTTGATTTCGGCCGCGGCGGCGGTGGCGATCGGGGCAGGGGCCTTGGCCCCGGGCGGGACCAGCATCAATTCGCGGATGACCCCGATGCGCATGCCCTCGAGCGAGCCCGGGGCGCCCGACATCCCGGCATGGCTTGCGTACGGGGTCGCCAGCACCGACGAGCGCGGCACCGTGGTGTAGGGGTCGCGCGGGTCGTAATAGCCGCGCGCCGGGTCCTTCAGCGCGTCGAGCACCTTGGCGCAATCGGCGATCGTGCGGGCGAGGATGCCGGCGCGGTCGCAATAGATGTCGGCGCCGATCGCCCCGCCGTTGAAGCCCAGCATCGCCTTGTGCGGCAGGATCAGCGCGACGGCGTTGTGGTTGGCGGGCCCGCGGGTCGAGGCGCGGGTTTCCTCGCCGAGGCTGCACATGACGAGATTGGCGCTGACCGACACGCCCGACCCCGAGCTGGAGCCGAGCGAGGCCGCGCGCGTCGTGTCGTAGGGGTTGGCGGGATTGCCGGCCCAGCTGCTGCGCTGGTAGCCCAAGACCGAGGGGAGGATCTTTTCGGGCTTGTGCCGGCCGCCCGGGTCGCCGGCGCGGCCGTTGTATTCGGTGCAGACCGCCTTGGCGAAGATGATGGCACCCTTGTCGCGCAACTGCTCGACGAGCACGTGGTCGCGGGCCGGAAAATCGATGTCGTAGCCCGCGTCGCCGCCGGCGGTGGTGCGCATGTCCTTGGTGTCGAACGGGTCCTTGAAAGAGAACACGACGCCGTACATCGGCATCTGGTCGAGCGGCGGGTTGCTGCCGTAGGCGGTATCGAGCTCGGCCGCGCGTTCGAGCGCGTCAGGGAGCTGGCGGAAGATCTCGCAGACCGGCGGCGCACCGGGCGGAAGCGGCCCCTCCGAGGGGTGCCGGTCGAAATCGCCGCGGCAGGTGACCGAACGCTCGCCGCGGATGTTCAAGGTGGCCAGCGCGTTCAGCTGTCCCGCATTGGGGATGCTGGCGATCATACCATATTGCTGCTGCACATCGGGATCGGAGGCGGTCGCCTCCATGCGCCCCCATTCGAGCGGCGGCCCCCGGTACCGGTCGAGATCGGGGAGGATCGCCGCCCCCTCGATCGTCTCGGTCGGGAAGCTCAGCGGCACCCCGGCCCGCACGGCGCCCGTCGCCGCGGGGACCGGCGCGCCGTCTTCGGTCACCAGCGCGCTGGCGACGCCGTTAAAGGCCCGCGCCCGCTCGATATACTGCTGCACCACCGCGACGCAATTGGTCCGCCCCGCCCGGATCGCCCGGTGCAACTCGTCGATCGTCGCCTCTTCGACCCGAAACGGCTCATCCGCCCCAAGGCGCTCGTCGCTCATGACCCCGCCCTCTCCTTCACCCGCCGCTCACCCTACAACAGGCACCGGTCGAGGCTTCGGATCAGCCGCTCGCCCAACATCGTGGCAGAGTGAGTGCATAAATCGGTCTCAGCCGATCAGCCGCAGCCGGCGGAGATCGTCTTCGCTCCAGCGGACTTGAACTGGTGTAGCGGGTTCTACCCACCCCACAGCCGCTTCGAGGCGATTTCGGCGCCTTCGGCCATGGCGGCGAGTTTTTTGAAGGAGATGTCGGGGTCGAGCTTGCCGTAGCCGGCGAAGGTGCCGAAGCCGCAGTCGCTACCGGCGATGACCCGCTCGCGGCCGACGATGTCGGCGAAGCGGCAGATGCGCTCAGCGACCAGTTCGGGATGCTCGACATAGTTGGTCGAGGTGTCGAGCACGCCGGGGATCAGGATCTTGTCGTCGGGCAATTTCGTCTCGTGCCACACATTCCATTCGTGCGCGTGGCGCGGGTTGGCGGCCTCGACCACCAGCGCCTGGGGCTTGGCCTTGACCAGGATCGGCGCGACCTTGGCGAAGGCGATGTCATGGGTGTGCGGCCCCTCGTAATTGCCCCAGCAGATGTGGATGCGCGCCCGGTCGGCCGGCACGTTGCGTAAGGCGTGGTTCAGCACCTCGACATGGAATTCGGCGCGCTTCAGGAAATCGCTCTCGTCGAGGTCCTGGAAGGCGGTGTGGTGGGCCATCGCCAGATCGGGGCAATCGAGCTGCAGCACAAACCCGGCCGCGACGATCGCCTCGTATTCCTCCTGCATCGCCGCGGCGATGGCTTCGACATAGGCCTCGTGGGTCGGATAGTAGGAATTGGTCTGGAACACCGGCACGAGGCCGGGCGAGGCGGCGGTCATGAACCCCTCGACGGCCGAGACCTGGCCTAGCGCAGCGCCGAGATTGGCGAGGTCCTGATGGAGCGGGTCGCGGTCCTGCCAGGCGATCGGGCCGACGCACATGGCGCGGCGCGCAACGTTGGCCCCGGTCATCCGCTCAAGCGCGGCAAGGAAATTCGGGTGGTCCTTGGTATCGAGCCGGGGCTTGGCCGGCTGGTGCCCGGCAAACCCCGACAGGCGGTCGGCGATATACGTCGAATAGCCGGGCTTCGACATCTCGCCGTCATTGACGATGTCGACCCCGACCGCGGCCTGGCGGCGGACGATGTCGATGACGGCCTGACGCACCAGCCGGTCGAGCTCGCCCTTGTCGTAGGGCTCGCCCTGGTCCTTTCGCACCAGCAGCCGGCGCAGCTCGGGCGGCCGCGGCAGGCTGCCGACATGGGTCGTCAGGATACGGTCTCGACTGGTCTTCATCGAATCCCCCGCTGAATTCCTCCGCACGGCAGCATGCGCCGCCTGACCGCGGCCGGCAAGCGACCGGCTGCCGCCGTGGCCCGAGTCCGCTGATGAGGCACGCCCGTGCCGCCCGGAGCGCGGGCGTCCCGCCCGCCTGCGGGCCGGAGGCCCGCGGTCCCAGCGCCACCGCCTCAGATATACACCCCGCGCCCGTGCCGCCCGGAGCGCGGGCGTCGCGCCCGTCTGCGGCCCGGAGGCCCGCGGTCCCAGCGCAACCGCCTCAGATATACACCCCGCGCATGCCGCCTTCGGGGTAGCGGGTGCCGGCGGCGGCGCCGATCGGGATCGCGGCCGAGATCCGGCCGGCATCGGCCGGGGTCAGCCTGACGCGCAGCGCGCCGAGGTTTTCCTCCAGCCGGGATATGCGCTTGGTGCCGGGGATCGGGATCACGTCCGGCCCCTGCGCGAGAAGCCAGGCCAGCACCAGCTGCGCCGGGGTGCAGTCCTTTTCCCGCGCGATCGTCTCGATACGTTCGACGAGAGCCCGGTTCTTGGTAAAGTTATCGCCCATGAAGCGCGGATGGCGGCCGCGGGTGTCGCCCTCGGCCAAATTGTCGAAATCGGGGATGTCGCCGGTCAAGAGGCCGCGGCCGAGCGGCGCATAGGCGAAAAAGGCGATCCCCAGATCGCGGGTCAGCTCGCGGGTCTCGGTCGCCTCTTGGCGGTAGAGCAAGGAGAACTCGCTCTGCACCGCGGCGATCGGGTGGGTCGCATGGGCGCGGCGGATGCGCTCGGGGCGAGCCTCGCACAGCCCCAAAAAGCGCACTTTGCCCTGTTCGACGAGCCGCGCCATCGCCCCCACCGTCTCCTCGACCGGCACCGCCGGATCGACCCGGTGCTGATAGTAGAGGTCGATCACGTCGATCCCCAGCCGCTTCAGGCTCGCCTCGCAGGCCTGGGCGACATAGGCCGGGCTGCCGTCGACGCCGTTGGCCCCGCCCGGCCGCCGGGTCTGGCCGAATTTGCTGGCCACCACAACGCCGTCGCGGCAGCCCTTCAGCGCCCGGCCGAGCAATTCCTCGTTCTGGCCCCAGCCATACATGTCGGAGCTGTCGAAATGATCGATGCCGAGCTCGATCGCACGATGGATCAGCGCGATCCCCGCAGCGTCGTCGCTCTTGCCGTAGACCCCCGACAATGACATGCAGCCGAGCCCGATCGCCGAAATCTCCGGCCCGCCCTTGCCCAGCTTTCGCCGCTCCGTGACAACCATGCCGTCCATCCATCTCTCCTTATCGCTCGGCTCATCATATTTGATCCGCTCGATATACCCGATCCGCTCGATCCGGGGCGGTAAAGCTTTGTGACAAGCTCCGATAGAAGCGTATGATCGCGGCCGCAATCCAGCCGAGGGAGGATTTGATGGCGGATACCCATGTTTACGCCGGTGCTGCAGCCACGATGGAAGGGACTCGCGGCGGCATCTACCGTCAGGCGGCCGGCGACACCGGCTGGCAGCATCTGACCAACGGCCTGCCCGACGGGGCCGAGGTTCATGCGATCACGGTGCATCCGGAACATCCGGATACGGTTTATATCGGCACCACCAAGGGCACCTTTCGCAGCGCCAACCGCGGCACGAGCTGGCAGCGCCTCGGCCTGCCCGACCCGGAGGCCGACATCTGGTCGATCTGCATCCACCCCAAGAACCCGCGCATCGTCTATGCCGGCGCCACCCCGCCCGGGGTCTACCGCAGCGAGGATGGCGGCGACAGCTGGCGCAAGATGGCCGATCCGGGCTTGCCCAATCGGGTCATCATGCAGTTCGCCTGCCGGGTCATGCGGCTCGACGTCGATCCCAACTCGCCCGACGACGTCTATGCGACGCTCGAGGCCAATGGTGCCATGCGCAGCCGCAACGGCGGCGAAAGCTGGGAGGATTGCACCGCCGATCTGATCCGGTTCTGCGAGCAGCCGAAATATAGGAGCCGCATCGGCAGCCAGACCGAGATCGAGGGCATGCTCGACGGGCATGCGCTGGCGTGCAGCGCCGCCGCCCCCGGCACCGTGTTCCTGGCCAACCGCATGGGCCTGTTCCGCAGCAACGACAAGGGGCAGAGCTGGCAGGACATGGAGATCGGCCGCTTCTCGCCGCTGACCTACGGCCGCGACATCCGCGTCTCGCCGCAGGACCCGAAAGTCATGTATGCCTGCCTCAGCCCGGCGGCGCGCAGCACCGACGGCGCGATCTATCGCAGCGACGATGTCGGCCAGACATGGAAGCGCTTCGACCACGGGATCAAGGCCGAGGCAACGATGATGGGCGTCGCAGTTCATCCGCGCGATCCCAATCAGATTTATGGGGTGTCGCGCTTCGGCCAGGTGTTCGGGACCCAGGACGGCGGCGCCAGCTGGCACGAGCATCGCCTGCCCGAGGGCGTGCGCGACCTCTACGCGGTCGCCTGCGGCTGACGTAGCGGTCGGTCGCCCCTCACCCTCCCATCGCGGACGCGATGGGTCCCTCCCTCGCCCCGCTCACGCGAGGCGAGGGAGAATGGCGAGTTGCTTCCTCTCCCCGCTCACGCGGGACGAGGGAAATCCGACGCATTGCCCCCTCGCCCCGCTCGCGGGGAGGGGGTTGAGGTGAGGGGCAACGGAGGGATACCGATGGCCGAAAACACGTCTGCCCGCAATTCGATGAAGCAGAAGCTCGCCGCGGGCGAGCTGGTGCTGTGCATGAATTTGCGGCTTGGCGCGCAGTGTCGACATCGCGATGGTCGCCCAGGCGGGCGGCTACGATGCGCTCTACGTCGACATGGAGCACAGCCCCTATTCGATCGAAACCACGGCGACGATCTGCGCCGCCGCGCTCGGCATCGGCATCACCCCCTTGGTGCGGGTGCCGAGCCATGACGGGCACTGGTCGAGCCGGGTGCTCGACGGCGGCGCCCAGGGCGTCATCGTTCCGCATGTCGACAACCGAATCCAGGCCGAGGCGGTGGTGCGCCATTGCCGCTTTCCGCCCTTGGGCCGGCGCTCGGTCATGGGGCTCGGGCCGGCGCTCGGCTATCGCGCGCTGCCGCTCGGCGAGCTCAACGACCGGCTCAACGCCGACACCGTGGTCATCGTCATGCTCGAAACCGCCGAGGGCATCGACAATGCCGCGGCGATCGCGGCGGTGCCCGGCATCGACGTCCTGCTGATCGGCTCGGGCGATTTGACGACGGATTACGGCATTCCCGGCCAGGTCGACCATCCGCGGCTGCGCGAAGCCTATGAGCGGGTGGCGCAGGCCTGCCATAGCCACGGCAAGGCGCTGGGCGTCGGCGGCATCCGCCACAATGTCGCGCTGCAGGGCGAGCTGATCCGGCTCGGGGCGCGTTTCGTCATCGCCGGCACCGACGTCAATTACGTGCTCGCCGGCGCGCGCCAGGATACCGCGGCATTGCGCGCGATCCCGCTCGGGTGACGCGCATCCGCTCGGCCGCGATCGGCAATTTGTTGAGCGACGCTCTACCGGAAGAGGAGGTCGAGCGGCTCGCCGAGGGAGCGGTGCTGCTGCGCGGCTTTGCTCAGCCCGAGGCTGCGGATCTGGTCGGAACGGTGGCCGAGATCGCCGCCGCCGCCCCGTTCCGCCATATGGTGACCCCCGGCGGTTTTCGCATGTCGGTGGCGATGACCAGCTGCGGGCAGGCCGGCTGGGTGACCGACCGAAAGGGCTACCGCTATGCCCCGGATGACCCGCTCACTGGCCAGCCTTGGCCGCCGATACCGGCGGCGTTCCTGTTTTTGGCCGGGCGCGCGGCGGCGGCAGCCGGGTTCGGCGGGTTCGCGCCCGACGCCTGCCTGGTCAACCGCTACGAGCCGGGTGCGCGCCTGTCCATGCACCGCGACGAGGACGAGCGCGACCTCTCCGCACCGGTCGTGTCGGTCTCGCTCGGACTGCCGGCCGTCTTCCAGTTCGGCGGCCTCAGCCGCAAGGATCGGCCGCTGCGCGTTCGGCTGAAAAATGGCGATGTAGTCGTCTGGGGCGGCCCGTCGCGCCTGGCCTACCACGCCGTGATGCCGCTGGCCGAGGCGGAGGATGCGTTGACCGGCCGCAGCCGGATCAATTTGACCTTTCGCAAGGCGCTTTGAACATGCCCAGGTCACCGCTCTTCCGCTGCGCCGCCATCCTCTCCGTGGCCGCGGCAATTTGCTTGGCGCAACCGCCGAAAATCGGCGCGGCGCAAGAGCTGAAGACGTTGAAGGAACGCCTGTCCGACAAGGCATCGGACGGCCAGCGGGTCGACAATTGCCGGGTGCCTCCGGAGCGTCGCGGAACGATGCCCCGTCCGGATTGCTCGACCCAGCCGCGACACCCGATGTCCGGGGCGCAGACCGGTCCGCCCGTCACGCGCGAAACACTCCGGCGCTGATCAATTTCGACCGGCGACAGCCGGATCAGCCCGGCCTTCCGTAAGGTGCTTTGAGCCGGGCGACCACACCTCGGCCAGCCGCCCCCAAACCCGCTCTCCAGCCCCTTTCGACCGAGTCCGAGGCGGCCTCGCCATCGTCGCGATACTCGAAGATCGGGATCTCGCCGGATATGCCCTTGATCCTGTCGTACCCGATCGGATGCAGCCGGCTGGCGCCTTCGGACAGCGCGCGGGCGACATCTCCGGACACGGCGCAGACGACGCCATGGGCTTTGGCCGCTTCCTCCATCCGCGAGGCAATATTGATGGTGCTTCCGTAAATCCCGATCGATCGCTTGGTGTCGCCCTGCTCGCTGACCACGACGTCGCCGCCATGGATCCCGATCCGGAAAGTCGGCGCCACGCCGAATTGCGCCAGATATCGGCCGCGCTCCCGGCTGACGGCGGCAAACACCGCGTCGATCGCTTGCAGTATCTTGTTGTCGCGGACCGCCTCCCGCCAGTCCCAGATCGCGATCAGGCCATCGCCCTTGTAGAGGTAGATTTCGCCGCCGTAATCGGTGATCGGCTTGGAGATGTCGAACAGGAACTTGCCGACCAACGACTTGATCTTCAGGGCGCCGAGCTTCTCGGCCAAACCGGTCGAATTGTTGATGTCGACGAAGACCAGAACCTTCTGTTGGACCACCGGCCGGTGGTAGGTCCCGATCATCAGATGGAACAATGTCTCGATCCCGATGAAATGAGCCGCGCGCATCACCAGGATGCCGATGACCGAAAAGGAAATTACGACCGGAAGAATGAACGGCAGCCTGCCATAAGGCACCGGCGACGGGTACCAGCGGCGCAGCAGCAGGTGCGAAAAATTTATCGAGATGACGAACAGGATTGCGACCACTGCCGTGTAAACGAGAATCGAGCGAAGCGGGTGAATGCTGCGGATCCATCGGCCGCGCAGGCTCTGCACGTAGAATTCTTCGAACAGGCCGACCCCGGTGCCGACAAAGATCGCGTTGAGAACGCCAAAGATTAGCGGGCGGCCTTGGGCGAGGGTCGCCAGCCCGGCGAGCAGCGCAAAAATCGTTACCGCCAGCAGGATCGAGGTCAGCTTTCGGCGCGTCGAAATCGAAACTCGAGCAAACGCGAACGCCATGATCAAGCTGCCGCCGATGTCGAGCGAAGAATTCCGGCTGGTAGGGATGGGAGCCCAGGCGCCTCAGATCTGTTTCATTTGGGAAATCGGTTGCCGAGAACAAGGTTGGGGCCCAGATCCGCAGGACGCGCTTGGCAAACGCCGGCCGCCCGGGTTTGATGCCGCATCAGTGCAGCGTGACGGAGAGCGGCGATGCCGGCCCAGCTGCCTCGAGCGGGCGCAGTATTTCTCGACCATATCGCGCATTTCGTGCCGGCGATCGACCCGGCGGCCCAGACGCTGGAGCATTGCGGCTTCCGGCTGACCCCGTTCACCCCGCAAACCAACCGGGTCGACGGCGAGCCGGTGCCGGCCGGCACCGGCAATTGCTGCGCAATGTTACGCCGCGGCTATGTCGAGATCCTGGCCGCGACCGCCGAAACCCCGCTGGCGCAGCAGCTGCACGAGCGCTTGGCGCGCCATGTCGGGCTGCACCTCGCCGCCTTCAGCACTCCCGACGCCGCGGCCGAGCATCGCCGGCTCGCCGCGGCGGGGTTCCCGGTGCTGCCGCTCGTCGACATGCGCCGCCCGGTCGCGACCGCGAGCGGCGAGCAGCAGGCGCGCTTTACGATCGCCCGCATCGCCCCCGGCAGCATGCCCGAAGGGCGCGTGCAGTTTCTGACCCACCATACCGAGCATCTGGTCTGGCGCGAGCCCGATCTCGACCATCCGAACGGGGCCCGGGCGCTGGCTGCGCTGTGGATCGCCGCTGCCGATCCTGCGGAGCCGGCCGAGCGCTTTGCCCGCTTCACCGACCGCCCCGCCCACCGCGAAGGTGCGGTGACGACGATCGCGCTCGAGCGCGGGGCATTGCGCTTTGCGACCCCGGAATTTCTCGCCGGCGAGCTCGCCATCGCGCCCGGTCCGCCGCTGCCCTATCTTGCGGCCGGCGAGATCGAAGTCGAGAGCCTCGACCGGCTGCGCCGCCATCTCGACAGCGCCGGTCTAGCCCATCATGCGATCACGGATGGCGCGGCATTGCCGCTGCCGCGGTCGGTCGGCGGGACGATCCTGTTTTACCCACAGACCGGCTGAGCGAATTCGACCGTTGGCGCGGCCCGCAGCGGTCGGGCATTGTCGCGGCAGAGCTATTCATCGGCACAGGAGGGGGCGCGTGGCTGCGAAATTTTCAGCGGGCATCGGATCATGAGGATCAGCGTCATGACCACCCTGCGCCCCGGCCCGCAATCGCGCGAGCGCACTCTGGACCGGGTCGTCCAATATGCCCGCCGGGTCGAGGAACGCGGATTCCCGGGGGTCTGGGTGACCAACTCGCTCGGCCGCGGCCGGCCAACCCTCGATCCGCTCAGCGTATTGGCGGCGTTGTCGGTCGCAACCAAACGCGTCGAGCTCGGCACCGCCGTCTTGCAGGTACCGCTGCGCCATCCGGTGGAGCTCGCCCGCTGCGCCCAGACGGTTCAGGCCTTGTCGGGCGGGCGGCTCCGGCTCGGCGTCGGCAGCGGCTCGACAAAGGCGGATTTCGATTTGCTCGACGCCGATTACAGCGAGCGCTTCCGCACCCTGATGCGCTCGCTCGACATCATGCGCCGCGCTTGGAAGGGCGAGCCGGTCAAGGGCGGCGTCCTGTCGCCGTGGCCGGGGTGCGAGGGCGGACCGCCGATCGTGCTCGGCGCCTGGCGCAACCGGCGCTGGATCACCTATGCCGCGACCGAGTGCCAGGGGTGGACCGCCTCCGGCCGTTTCAGCAGCTGGGAAGACCTTGAACGGGGGATGCGCATCTACCGCGAGGCCGGCGGCGCCAACGCCATCCTCGCCAATGTCGCGATCGATCTCGCCAACCGCCCGGAAACCGGCGATCTCGGCCAAGTCGCCCACGTCTCCTTGATCGGGTCGACCGACGAGGTGCGCCCGCGGTTGAAGCGGATCGAGCAGATCGGCTTCGACGAGATCCTGATCGTCTCCCCCGCGGCAGCTCTCGACGACATCGAAAGAGTGCGCGACTTTCTCTGACCCGAAGGTTCGTCAAGACACAGGGATCGGCGGCAGGGACGGATTTTCCGCCGGGTTGCCCTGGGGGGGCTCGCACAGGGCGCGGCTTTCGCCGTAGCGCAGTGAGGTCTCGACCACGCCGCCGTCGAGCCGGCTCAGGCGAAAGATATGGCTTTTCTGCTCACGGCCGGCGAGGTGCATGACGCCGATCGCCTGGTGCGGCGAGTAGGGCTCGACAAACAGGCCGCGGCCGGCGTCGAAGGCGGGCGCCGCGTCGCCCGGCATCCAGTTGCAATAGGCCGGCAGGAAGTCGGCCGGCAGATGCTCGGCGAAGATCGCGTAGTTGAGCGCGGTCTGCTCGACAAAGAAAAACCGGGTCCGCTGCGCGACTTGAGTCATGATCCGCGCCCACGCCTCCCAATGCGGGGCGTCGCCGCGCAGGGCAAACACGCCGCAATTGACGATCGGGTTGCGGCCGAGGCGATCGGCGGCGCGCCAGCCGAAGGCCTCGCGATAATTCTTCCACGCCAAGGTCCGGCCGAACAGCTTCGGCCGCTTGTAGTGGCGCTTGTAGGCGCGGTCGATCTCCGGGACGATCGCCAGCTTGCCGCCGCGGGCGGCCTCGACATAGAGCTCGACCGCGCGCCAGTCTTGGACCCAGGCATCGGCGTCGATCCACAAATAGGTCTCGTAGCCGGGAAAGTGGCGCGGCAGAAACGGCCTGGCGAACTGCGCCTTGCGCGCCTCCGCGGTGCGCTCGCGGCTGGGAAAATCGATGTCCCAGCCGGGATGGACGAGATGGGTGACGCGTCGGGCCAGCCATTGGCATTGCTCTGGCTCGAGCCCGACATCGAGGATGCCGATCGCCGCATCGGCGCGCCGCGCCCGGACCGACAGGACGGTGTCGCGCAACAGCGGGAAATAAGCGCGATCCGCCGCGCTGACGATCAGCAGCCGGTCTGCCGGCATCATCGGCCGCCGATGTGCGAGTCCATCCAGTCCCGTTGCGCAGCGGGCGCGCCGGCGCGCGTGAAGATCGCGTTGACGACGCCCTGCTGATTTTCCTCGGCGCGCAGCGCGAGTGACATCCCGGCCGCCGCGAAAGTCGAGGTCAGGCGCTGGTTGCGCGTCGTCTCCTCCCGTTCGAGCTCGATCAGAACCGATCGCAGATCGGGTTCGCGCAGGGTCTTCGAGGCACCCGCCAGGATGCGCTCTTCGATGCTGTCGACATCGATCTTGAGGTAGTTCGGCGCCGGAAGCCCGAACAGGGCGCGCAAGCCGTCGATCGAAAAGCCGAGCGCGCCCTGCTGGAAGACGACACTGATTTCGTTGCCGAAACAGTCTCGGGTGCTGTCGAACGCGTTGAACACGCTCGCGGCATTGGTCGCCGACAGGTTCAGCCGGCCGAGCTCGTTGCGGTCGCTGATCGCGACGCAATAGGCCTGCACCCGGTCCGCGAGCCGGTTCGCCTCGATGTTGCGGCACAGCGCGCCATAGCTGGCTGCCGCCGGCTCGAAAGCGCTGACCTCGAGCTCGGGCCGCAACCCGGCATAAAGCGAGAACACCCCGATATTGGCGCCGACGTCCCAAAAGCGGCAAGGCGTTTCGAACGAATCGATCCAGGCCAGGGTTTCCGGCTCGCGCGTTGCGAAATCGCGCGGGTATTGCAGCGCCTGCGGATGCGTCGTGACGAAGACCAGAAGTCCGTGCCGGGTTTCGACCCGCAGGCGCGGCACCAGGCCGTCCGCGACGCGCAGCCGGGTGTCGGCCCGCCGCCACGGCTTTTCCACGCTGGTCAACCCGATCGCCAGCCGGGTCAAGGCTTTGCCGAGGCGCTTGCCCACCTTGCGCGCCGGCCGCCTCAGGGCACCAGACGATAGCCGCCGGGCTCGGTCACCAGGATCTCGGCGCGCGCCGGATCGCGTTCGATCTTTTGGCGCAGGCGGTAGACGTGGGTTTCGAGGGTGTGCGTCGTCACCCCGGCATTATAGCCCCACACCTCGCCGAGCAAGGTGTCGCGCCCGATCGCCCGATCGCCGGCGCGATAGAGATATTTGAGGATCGCCGTCTCCTTTTCGGTCAACCGCACCTTTTTGCGGCCGCCGGGATCGATCAGCAGCTTGGCGCTGGGGCGAAAGGCATAGGGGCCGATCGTGAATTCGGCGTCGTCGCTGTGCTCGCTCTGGCGCAGATGCGCGCGCAGCCGGGCGAGCAGCACGCTCAGCCGGAACGGCTTCGTCACATAATCGTCGGCGCCTGAACTCGAGGCCGAGGACGGTGTCCGCATCGCTGTCGGACCCGGTCAGCATCATGATCGGCACTTGCACGGCTTCGCGGCGCAACAGGCGGCACAGCTCGCGCCCATCCATGTCGGGCAGGCCGACATCGAGCAGAATCGCGTCGAAGCGTTCCCTTTTAGCGATCTCTAGCGCGCCTGCCGCGGTGTCGCATTCGACGGTCAGGAACTCCTCGTTCAGCTCGAGCTGCTCGGCTAGCGATTGGCGCAGCGCGCTGTCGTCGTCGACGATCAAGATCCTGCGACCAGCCCTCATGATCCTCCCCGCCGGCTCGGAAGACCAGCATGGCCGTTCCGGCGTCGCCACCCTCGGGGCGACCTGGCAAATCCGGTGATTATCCGCCGGGCCAACCGGTCCCATCCCCATGGGGAGCCTCGACCTTAGCCGATCTCAACCGTTTCCGCCAGCCGGCGGCGACGTCACCGCGGCGGCGCGAGCGCGGCGAGACGATCGAATGCCGTTTCCCAGACCTCGGTCGCGTGCCGCCAGTCCGGCAGCCGGGCGCCCGCCGCCCGCGAGCCCCGAGCGAGCCCTGCCGCCAGGCCCGGCTCGGCGATCAGCCGCCGCAGCGCGCGCGCCAGGGCTGCCGGGTCGCCAGGCGGGACCAGCAGCCCCGCTTCATTCGGGACCGTTTCGGGGATCGCGCCGGCGACCGTTGCGACGATGGGCAAGCCGTGGGCCATCGCTTCGGCATAAGCCATGCCGTAGCCTTCGTGAAACGACGGCAGGACAAAGGCGTCGGCCGTCCGATAGGCCTCCGCGACCCGGTGCGGCGGCAGCTCGCCGGCGAGAGCGACAGGTTGAGCGAGGCCGGCAGCGAGGATCATCCGGCGCACCGCGCGCGCCGTCGCCGGGTCGCGTTCGAGAGAACCGATGCAGACGAGCCGCCAGTCGAGATCGCGAAGCCGGGTCAACGCCGCTACCAGCACCCGATGACCCTTGCGCGGGACGAGGGTGGCGACGCACAGCAGGTCGCGAACCCGACCGCGTCGTTGCCGCGGCGGCCGAGCGGGCTGTTCGGTGCCCGGCGGAGCGACAGCGATCCGGGCGGCGGCGACACCGCAGTTCGAGAGCGCGGCAGCGGTCTGCGCGCTCGGACAGAGAACGCCGCGGAACCGTGGGAATACCGACGCTTCGAGCCGCGCCAGCCGGCTCGCCGTCGGCGGCGACAGACCGGTCTCCTGCGCCAGCGGGTGGTGGACAAGGGCGACGAGCCGCAGCCGGGCCGCGTGCTCCGCAGCGGCGTGTCCGAGATCGGCGAGGGCGAGGCCGTCGATTACCGCCCGGGTGCCGTCGGCGAGGGCGGCGAGCACGGCCCCGCCGGCTTTGGGATCGTTCGGGGCAAGCTCGATCACCCGCACCGCGCGGCCACGTCGGCGCAAGCCCTCGACGATGTGGCGGTCGAACAGATAACCGCCGGTCAGCTGATCGAGCCGCCCCGGGACGATAAAGACGAGCTCGCTCACCCCAATGGCGCGTCATAGGCGGCCCAGGCGACCGGCGTCTCGCGCAGCACCACCCGGAGGCTCGCAATCGTCGACGCGGCCGATGGCCCGAGCGCGCCCGAGCGCACCCGCGCTGCCAGCCGGTGATGGATCTCGCCGGAGAGGAACTCGGTCGTCGTGTTTTGCCCGCGGAACTCCGCCAAATCGTCGAGATTGCGGTAGTCGAGCGCGGCCAGCACCTCCTTCAAGAGATCGAGGGCGCGGCCGATGTCGCAGACGATGCCGTCGGCGTCGAGCGAATCCCGGCGCAGCTCGGCCTCGACCACGTAAGTGGCGCCGTGCAGCCGCTGCGCCGGCCCGAAGAGCGCGCCGGTGAGGCTGTGCGCGGCCATGAAATGATGGCTGACAGTCAGGCTGTACATCGTCGGGCTCCAAGGTGTCAGTCGTAGCGCAGAGTGTGGCACAGCACCCCGGTCGGGGAAGCGGCAAGGCGCGGCATCAGCTCGGGCATGTCCGAGAAACGGCTGTCGCCGGACAGCAGCAGGTCGAAGACCGGGTCACGCAGCAATGAGAGCGCCAGCGCGAGCCGCCGCTGCCGCGACCAGCGCGCCCGCCGATATGACGGCACCGCGCCGACCTGCGAGGAGCGCAAGGTCAGCCGGCGGCTGTGAAACGCGCCGCCGAGCGGCAACGCCACCATGCTGCTGCCGTACCAGCTCATCTCGACGATCGTCGCCTCGGCGCCGGCGACGGCGAGGGCCGTCGTCAGCCCCTCGGCTCGCCCGCTCGCATGGAACACGAGATCGGCCTCCTGCCGTGCCGTGCGCGGGTCGGCAAAGCGGCAGCCGAGCGCCGCCGCCAGGGCTTCGCGCGCCGGGTCGATGTCGACCAGCTCGACCTCGGCGCCCGGCAGCCGGGCTGCCAGCGCCGCGACGAGGGCGCCGACGACGCCGGCGCCGACGACCGCGATCCGGTCTCCCGCACCTGGCGCCCCGTCCCACAACCCGTTGACCGCGGTCTCCATGTTGGCGGCCAAGGTCGCCCGCCGGTCCGGCACGTCGTCGGGGATCGTGGCCGCCATGTCCTGCGACACGACGAAGCGGTCCTGATGCGGATGGAGGCAGAACACCCGCCGCCCGATAAAATCCGCGGGTCCGTCCTCGACGACGCCGACCGCGGCGTAGCCGTATTTGACCGGAGCCGGGAACTCGCCCTCCTGGAACGGGCAGCGCATCCGCCGCCATTCGCTCTGCGGCACCTGGCCGCGGAAGACGAGGCTTTCGCTGCCCCGACTGACCCCGCTCGCCACCGTGCGGACCAGCAACTCGCCCGCGGCGGGCACTCGCAGCTGCTGCACCCGGATTTCGCCGCTTCCCGCCGCCGCCACCCAAAACGCCTTGGCCTCCCGCATCACGCCGTCCGGAATAATTGTTGTCTTCCAGGGGTCTCTACGGCGGCTGCTTGCCGATCGGGTCGCGGCGGAGCAGCGTTGCCGGCACCCCAACCCGCAGAGATATCGATGCGGCACGCCTCGTTTTCACCCTCCTCGCCGGCGCTGATGCGCGAGGTGCGTTGGGTCGTCGGCTGCTCGCTCGCGATCGGCGTTGCCACAGCGCTCTCGCTCGTCCTCGGCGGCGCGGTGCGAACCCTGCCGGCCGTGGCCGGGCTGATGCTGTTCGCCGGACTGCTCGCCGCATTGCCCGGGCGCCTCGCCGCTCATCATCCGCATCGCCGCTTCGGCGCGGCCAACCGCATTACCTTGGTCCGGGCGGGCGTCGCATGCCTGATTGCGGCCCGGGCGATCGATCGCGCGCCGCTCGGCCCAGCGCAGCGCTGGCTGCTGGCCGCTTTCACCGCCGCCGCCCTGCTGCTCGACGGGGCCGACGGCCGTGCCGCGCGGCATCAGGGGACGGTTTCGGCGTTCGGCGCGCGTTTCGACATGGAAGTCGATGCGTTCGCGATCCTGGTGCTGGCGATCGCCGTCGCCAAGACCGCGGCGGTCCCGTGCTGGGTGCTTGTGATCGGCGCGATGCGCTATCTCTATCTCGCTGCGGCGACGGTATTGCCGGCTCTGGGTCGCCCGCTGCCCGCCCGCCCGGCCGCCGATCGGCGGCGCAAGACGATCGCCGTCGGCCAGAGCGTGGCGCTGATCCTGGCGCTCGCCCCGGCGACGCCCCCGTTCTGGGCTGTGACGGTTTGCGCTGCGGCATTGGCCCTGCTCGCCTACTCGTTCGGCGCCGACATTGCGATGCTGGCCCGCACGGGCAGATCTCCAATGCGAATAAGCTTGCTGGCGCGGGCGGCGCCGGCCCCTATGATATGTGTGCAAGGCCGAGGAGAAGCGGGTGCCCGAGTTCAGGACCATTCCGAGCGTGGCGCGTGATGGCGTCGTGCCGGCGCCGGCGGGCGCCGTCCGCACCCTCGGCGAGGCGATCACCGCGCTGCGCCGGGGCGAGCCGGTGCTGATCCGCGATGACTGGCTCAGCGTGCTGACGATCGCCGCCGAGCTGGTGACCGAGGAGAATTTGCGCCGGCTGCGCGAGGTCTCCGCCACACCGCCGCGGGTCGTGCTGACCCGCCGGCGCGCGGTGGCGCTTGGCCTCGCGTCGCGTCAGGATTTGTCGGGCGCCTTGACGATTTCGGTTTCTCCCGAGATGCCGGCAACCGTCATCCGCAACCTCGCCGATCCGGCAGCCTCGCTTGGCGCGGAGCCGCCCGGGTTCGGTCCGGAGCCGGTCGTCGCCAAGGGCGGGGCATTGGCCGCGGTCGCTTTGGCAAAGCTGGGGTCGCTGCTGCCGGCGGCACTGGTCGTGCGGGTCGGCGCGGGCGAAGCGGCGCTGTTGGCGCGGCGCAGCGATCTCGCGGCGATCGATGCCGCGGCGGTCTTCAGGCGCGATGCCGCGACCGCCGGGCTGACCCGGGTTGCCGAGGCGCGGGTGCCGCTCGCCGACGCCGAAAACGCGCGCCTGATCGCGTTCCGCCCGGATGATGGCGGCGTCGAGCACCTGGCGATCCTGATCGGCGTGCCCGATCCCTCGGCTCCGGTGCTGGTCCGGCTGCATTCGGAATGCTTTACCGGCGATCTGCTCGCGAGCCTGCGCTGCGACTGCGGCGACCAGCTGCGCGGCGGCATCGCGGCGATCGCGCAGGCCGGCGGCGGCGTGCTGCTTTATCTCGCACAGGAGGGGCGCGGCATCGGCCTCGTCAACAAGCTGCGCGCGTATCAGCTGCAGGATTCCGGCTTCGACACGCTCGACGCCAACGAGCAGCTGGGCTTCGACGCCGACGAGCGCGTCTACCTGCCGGCGGCGGAAATGCTGCGCCAATTGGGCTTCGGCGCGATCCGGCTGTTGACCAACAATCCCGACAAGATGACCGCACTCGAGCGCTACGGCATCCGCGTCGCCGAGCGGGTGCCGCATGTGTTCCCGTCAAACGGCCACAACGAGCGCTACCTGCGCACCAAAGCCACCCGCAGCGGGCATTTTCTGTGACGCGGGGACGCTCGCCCGCCGCTCAGGCCGTGGCCTCCCACTTTCCGTCGACCGCATAGGCCTCGTCCGCGCCCGGCCAGGGCGGCATCGTGGCGCCAAGGATAGTCAACGGCTCGATGCCGTCGCAGCGGAATTGGAAATGCGTGCCGTTCGGTATGCCGAGCGACACGCCGGGGCAGATCTCGACGATTTCTTCGCGCCCGTCGAGCTTGCGCCAGATCCGCCCGTGACCGCCGATCACGTACCAAATCTCCTCGACCGTACGATGGGCGACCGCCTTCGATACGGCTTTGGGCGGCAGCGAAAAGACCGCCATGCCCCCGCGCGAAAGGCTGCACAGCACCCGCACCTGCGAGCCGTCGGGGGCGATCGCACGGGGCGCGCTCGAAATGCGCCTGGTTTCGAAGCTCATCTCGGCACCTCCGTCACAGTGGGCGCGGATTGACAAACCCGGCACAGGCCCCGACAACCCGGTGCGGCGAAACAGAGAATCGAAGGGGTCGAGGGATGGGCATGCTCGAGGGGCGGGTCGCGATCTGCGCCGGTGCCGGTCGCGGCGTCGGGGCCGAGGTCGCCAAGCTGATGGCCGCGCACGGCGCCAAGGTCGTGATCAACGATCCCGGCACCAGCGGCAGCGGCGAAGGCTCCGACCGGACGCCGGCTCAGGAGATCGTCGATCAGATCAAGGCGGCGGGCGGCGAGGCGGCGGCTAATTACGGCTCGGTCGCCAAGTTCGACGACTGCCTGGCGATGGTCCAGCAGGCCCGCGACACCTTCGGCGGCCTGCACATCGTGTTCGACGCCGCCGGCATCCTGCGCGACAAGATGTTCCACAACATGTTCCCCGAGGACTGGCAGGCGGTCATCGATGTCCATCTGACCGGCCACTTCAACATCAACCGGGCGGCGATCAACCTGTTCCGCGAGCAGAATTACGGGCGGATCATCATGGTGTCGTCGACCTCGGGCCTGCTCGGCAATGTCGGGCAGTGCAATTACGGCGCGGCCAAGTTCGGCATCGTGGCGCTGGCGCGCATCGTCGCGATGGAAAACGCGGCGCGCGGGATCACGGTCAACGTCATCTGCCCGTCGGCCGATACTCGCATGACCCGCTCGGTGCCGACGCCCAAGGACCCGCAGGTGGCCGCGATCAGGGAAGAGCGGCTGCGCCGCAGCCGGGCCGATGCGATCGCCCCGCTCTGCGTCTTTCTCGCCTCCGAGCAGGCCGCCCAGGTCAACGGCCAGGTCTTTCACCAGCGCGCCGGTGAATTGTCGCTCTACGGCCATATGCGGCCGGTGCGCATGGTCCACCGCCACGGCGGCTGGACGCCCGAGACCTTGGCCGAGGTCGCGATCCCGGCATTGGCGCCGCAATTCACCCCACTCGACAGCCGTGCGGTCCATCCGGGCCTGCCGATGGAATAGCCGCGCGGCCCGATCAATCGAGCGCGAGGGCGCGCCGAGCGGCGGCGAGGCATTGTTCGGGTCCACCGCCGCAGTCGATGCGGCTCCAATCGATCGGCCCGGCATCCTGCCGCAGCTGTTGCGCCAGGACTTCCGCGGTGGCGTCGGAGGCGTCGCCGCGGCGGTCGCGGATGCGGCCTGCCATCGTTTCGGCGCCGGCCTCGAGCCACAGCCCCGAGAACGGCACGCCGGCGTCGCGCGCGGTCTCGGCAAAGGACCGGCGCTCGGCCGGCAGCAGCGACGCGGCGTCGATTATGACCGACCAGCCGGCGGCGAGCGCGGTCGCCGCCGCTTGGCGCAGGGTATCGTAGACCCGGCGGGTGACATCGGGCGTATAGGCGTCAGCCGGCAGCCGGGTTTCGGGCATGACGCCGAGCAGCAGCTTGCGGGTCACATCGCTGCGCAGCACCCGGGCGCCGGGGCGGAGCCCGAGCTCGGGCGCCAAGCCGACGGCGAGGGTCGACTTGCCGCTGCCGCTCAGCCCGCCGACCGCGACCAGCCGGCGCGGCTGCGGCTCCAGAAATCGGTGCGCGAGATCGAGATAGCCCAGCGCCTCGGCCGCCATTTCCGCCGCCCTGTCGGGGCTCCCGGCCTGCTCCAGCGCGGTCGCCGTCACATGCGCCCGGATCCCGGCGCGCAACGACAGAAACAGCGGCAGCGCCATCAGGTCGTCATCCTCGCCGGTGTGGTCGAGATAGCGGTTCAGCACGCGGTTCGCCAAGTGAGCCAGCCCGCGATGCTCGAGGTCCATCAGCAGAAACGCGAGATCGTAGAGCACGTCGATGCTGGCGAGCGCGTCCGAGAATTCGAGGCAGTCGAACAAGGTCGGCTCGCCGTCGACCAGGCAGATGTTGCGCAGATGCAGATCGCCGTGGCAGCGCCGCACCTTGCCCGCCGCCCGCCGGTTTTCGAGCAGCCCCGCCACGGCCTCCACGCCGCGGCGCCATTTCTCGCGAATGCCGTCGATCCGCTCTCGGGCGAAGCCTGCTCGTGGGGCGTCGACAAGACAGCGGTGATTCTCCTCGGCGATGGCGCGCATCGCCGAAGCGCCGCCTTGGTCGAAGCGCCGCTCGGCCCTCCGGTGGAACTGGCCGATATGGTCGGCGAGCGCATCCATCAGCCGTGTGCCGAGCCCACCCGATTTGGCGAGCGCATCGAACAGCAGCGCCTGATCGAACCGCCGCATCACCACGATCCAATCGACGGCCGGGCCCTTATCGGAAAAGCACACCGCACCCGTCGCATCGCGGCCGAGCCGGCGGATATCGAGATAAAGTGCGGGCGCCGTGCGCCGGTTCAGCGCCAGCTCGGCCTCACAGGCCTCGCGCCGCCGCTCCGCAGTCGAAAAGTCGAGATAGGGCAGCTTCACCGCGCGCTTGAGCTTGTAGGCGCGGTCTCCCGCGAGAAAGACCCGCGAGACATGGGTCTCGACGATCTCAACCCGCTCGATTCCCGGCCCATAGGAGGACGGCCATCCGAGAAAGGCGATCACGTCGCGCTGGTCATCGAGAACGGGGGAGGTCACGACAGTTTCGGCGATGCCTTTGGGGAATATGTGCAGGATCGATGGCAATACACGCGGCCCTCTCCGCCCTTTAGGGGGGAAAGGGAGGGGCCCTGTCGCGCAGCGGCGGGGAGGGTGAGGTGGGTGGCCGCGCAACCCGGCTCGTCGGCCCCCTCACCCTGCCCTCTCCCCACGGCCAGCGAAGGGAGAGGAAAACGGTGGTTTCCGGCGCTCCGCTTATCATCGGGGCTCGCGGGGCTTGGCTCAGAACAGGCTTCCCTGCTCCGGGCGGGGAGGTGCGCGGCGGACCGGGCGGCGCGGGGTGCGGCCGGCGATGGCACCGACCTTGCCGTCGTAGAATTCGAGATCGAGCGCCGCGCCGAGCTTGACCTTGGCGGCTTCGGTAACGACCCGGAGGTCGCCGTCGCGGACCACCACGTATCCGCGCGCGAGCAGGCTCTCGTGGCGCTCGGAATGACTCGCGAGCCGGCCTGCGAAATTGTCGAGGGCGTCGCGCCTTGCGTCGATCGATCGCACCATCGCGGTGCGCCGCCGGATCTCGACGTCGGTGAGGCGGGCGCCGGCGCGGGCTAGGTCGGCCGACAGCACCTCGGGGCGCAGCCGCACCGCGGCGAGGTCGAGGCGGTGCCGGGCCGCGCGCAGATGGCGCTCGGCGGCGAGCCGCAGCCGTTCGGCGCGGTCGTCGAGGCGCTGCGCGGCATTGCCGATCAGGTCCTGCGGCAACGGCAGCCCGCGCGCCAGCCCGGCGAGGTGCAGCCGGCGCTCGGCAAAGAGCCGGGCGAGCCCGCCCGACAGCCGCGACGATTTGCCGGCCAGCTCGGCAACGAGGTCGAGCCGCACCGGAACCGCGATCTCGGCCGCGGCGGTCGGGGTCGGCGCGCGCCGGTCGCTGGCGTGGTCGATCAGGGTCGTGTCGGTCTCGTGCCCGACCGCCGAGATCAGCGGGATCAAGGAGGCCGCGGCGGCGCGCACCACGATTTCCTCGTTGAACGCCATCAAATCTTCGAGGCTGCCGCCGCCGCGGGCGACGATGATCAGATCAGGCCGCGGGGTCACGCCCCCGACGGCAAGGCGGTTGAAGCCCTCGATCGCCGCCGCCACCTGGGCCGCGGCACCCTCGCCCTGCACCGCCACCGGCCAGATCAACACCCGGCGAGGGAAGCGATCGGCCAGCCGGTGCAGGATGTCGCGAATCACCGCCCCGGTCGGCGAGGTCACGACCCCGATCACCGCCGGCAGAAACGGCAATGCCCGTTTGCGCTCGGCCGCGAACAGCCCCTCGGCGGCGAGCCGCTGCCGACGCTCTTCGAGCAGCTTGAGCAAGGCGCCGACCCCGGCCAGCTCAATCGTGTCGATGACCAGCTGGTATTTCGAGCGCCCGGGAAAGGTGGTCAGCCGCCCGGTGCACACCACCTCCATGCCGTCCTCGGGCTTGACCGCGAGCCGGATCGCGGTCATGCGCCAGCACACCGCGTCGAGCACGGCGTCGGCATCCTTGAGCGCAAGATAGCAATGGCCCGAGCCGTGGCGCTTGAACCCGGACACCTCGCCGCGCACCCGGACATGGCCGAAGCCGTCCTCGATCGAGCGCTTAAGTGCCAAGGACAGTTCCGAGACGGTATATTCGATCAAATTCGATTGCACGGGCGGCGCGGCGAGCGGCAGGTCGTTCATCGCTCGATTATATAAGGGAGCCGGGAGCACTCGCTAATGCGCATCCCTAAAACATTTCCTCTCCTCCCATTTAATGGGGGGAGAGGGTTGGGTGAGGGGGGTGGCCGCCGCAAATCTCGGTGCGTGCTCACCTCACCCTCCCCATCGCTGCGCGGCGAGTCCCCTCCCTCTCCCTTCAAGGGGCGGAGAGGGGTTCTGCGGAGGGATCGCTGATGCGGGTGCTGGTGGTGGGCTCGGGCGGGCGCGAGCATGCGCTCGCCTGGGCGATTGCGGCCTCGCCGCTGGTCGACCGGCTGTTCTGCACGCCGGGCAACGCCGGGATCGCCGAGGAGGCCGAATGCGTGCCGATCCGGGCGACCGACATCGCCGCGGTGGTCGGCTTTTGCCGGCGCGAGAGGATCGATTTCGTCGTCGTCGGGCCGGAGGCGCCGCTGGTCCTCGGCCTCGTCGACGCGCTCGAAGCCGGGGGCATTCCCGCGTTCGGCCCCAGTGCGGCGGCGGCGGCGCTAGAAGCCTCGAAATCCTTTGCCAAAGATTTGTGCGCCCGCGCCGGGGTTCCGACCGCACCCTACCGCTGTTTTCGCGACCCGGCGGCCGCGAAAGCCTATATCGCCGAGCATGGCGCGCCGATCGTGATCAAGGCCGACGGCCTCGCCGCCGGCAAGGGCGTCACCGTCGCGCCTGATCTCGACACTGCTTGTCGGGCGGTCGACGCCGCCTTGGTCGAGCGCCGGTTCAGTGCTGCCGGGCTCGAAATCGTCGTCGAGGATTTCCTCGAAGGCGAGGAAGCGAGCTTCTTTGCGCTGGTCGACGGCGAGGACGCCTTGCCGCTCGCCGCCGCCCAGGACCACAAGCGGGTCGGCGACGGCGACACCGGGCCGAACACCGGCGGCATGGGCGCCTTTTCGCCGACGCCCGCCCTGACCCCGGCGCTCGAAGGCCAGGTCATGGACCGCATCATCGCGCCCACGATCGCGGCGATGCGCGATCAGGGTCGGGTGTTCAAGGGCGTCCTCTATGCGGGGCTGATGCTAACCGAGAGGGGTCCGATGCTGCTGGAGTACAATGTGCGCTTTGGCGACCCCGAGGCGCAGGCGCTGATGATGCGGCTGATCAGCGACCCTCTCCCCGCGCTGATTGCTGCGCATGACGGGGTATTGCGCCAGGTCGACCTGCGCTGGCATGCCGACGCGGCGCTGTGCGTCGTGATGGCGGCGCGCGGCTATCCCGAGGAGCCCGAGCGCGGCAGCGAGATCCGCGGCCTCGACAAGGCCGGCGCCGACCCCGCGATCAGGATCTTCCACGGCGCGACCCGTCGCGACGATGAGCGGCTTCTCGCCGATGGCGGTCGCGTCCTCGGGATCACCGCGCTGGGTCGCGATCTTGCCCAAGCCCGCGATCGCGCCTACGCCGCCATAGACCGGATCGATTGGCCCGAAGGCTTCTGCCGCCTCGACATCGGCCGCCGAGCGCTCTCTCCGCCGCAAACGTAGCGCGCTCCGGCCGGGGCGGTGGATGCGGACGCGCCGAAGTCCCGATCTGCCGGCAACCGGGGATCGACAGCTGCGCACAAATTGTCGGGCGCCGGCGGGCTCGCGACGCTTTCTGAGAACCTGGACTTCAGGAACCCTTGGCGGGTTCGATAAGGTCGGCAAGCTTGGTTTTCATCATCTTGGCCTTGTAGGACGGGATCGCATAAACCCAGCGCGACACCTTGCCGTCGATCCGCTTGGCCTCGGCCGCCGCCTTGCCCGCGCCCGTGGCGACGACCGCGATCCAATCCTTGGTGCCGCGCTGCAACAGCTTCAGGCCGACCGTCAGCCCGTCGAAGGTCGTATAGGACGCGGCGGCGACGCCCTTGTCCGGGATCGGCAGTTTCGCGGCCGGCTGCACGTCTTCGAGGTCGAGGGTTTCGAGCGCCATCGCCGGCTCGCCCAACGCCGTGTCGCTCTTGTATTTGGCGTTGGCGGGCGCCCCCGCGACGGCAAATTTCGCGTCCGGCCCGGTGCGGCTGAGCACCAGGCTCGTGCCGTCTGCCTGGCTCAGGCTGACCTTGGCGACACGGCTGTCCGGGATGTCGACGATCCGCCGGTCGAGCCAGCTCGCCATGTCGTCGGAAAAATCGAGCGAGCCGCGCGCCAGCCACGCCTGCGGGTCGCCCGGCTTCCTGACATAGACGCCGTCATTGCCCGCGCCGAGCCGATCGTAGCTGTGCTTGCCGACGATCAGCCGGGCGATCGCGGCGCCGGACTTGTCCTTGACCGTGACCAAGGTCGATTTGCCCTTGCCGGGGTCTTCGACCTCGAGCCGCGGGTAGAGATCCGGCTTGCGCGTCTTGGGCTCGACCAGCGTCATGTCTGCCAGCGCCAGCACGATCCGGCGAATCTTGGCGGCAGCGGCGGGATAGTTGCCCTTTTGCCTGACGAGCCAGTTATCGCCGTCGCGGACGAAGGTCAGGTCGAGGCCATTGCGCTGCATCTCGACCGAGGCGACCTCGCCGAGCTGGTCCGCCACAGCCGGCACAGCGCGCCGGTCGGTCCGGGCGCGACCGGCCTCGTAGCCTCCGGTGACGAGGGCCACCACCGCCAACCCCGCGAGCACCACCGTTGCGGCGGCGAGAAGGATCAGGCTGCGCTGCTGCATTGCACGCTCTCGCGGGCTCCGGGACGGGCGCCGCTCACGCTTCGACCATGCGCCGGCGCCGGCGCTTCAGACGGACCGCCCCGACGATGATCGCGACCGCAGCGACGATGAGCGGGATCAGCGCGATGTCGAGGAATTCGACCCCTTCCTTCAGCTGCTGGATGTTGCTGCGCAACGCCGCCTGCACGTCGCGCAGCTGGCGACGGGTCTGCAGCATGTCGGCGCGGAATTCCTGGATCGCCTTGGTCTGCTCGGGCGACAGGGCGGCCGGGGCGTCGGCCTGGTCCTTCCCGGTCAAATCCGCGAGCTTGGCTTCGGCGCCTTTGAGCTTCTGCCGCAAGGCCCGCTCCTCGGCGCTGTAGCGCGCCTGGGCCGCCCGCTGGATCCGGTCGACGACCTCGAACGGGCGGGCCGCGGTGCCGCGGCTGCGCAAGCCGATCAGATCCTCGCCGCCGGCCAGCACGTCGATCGCGTTGGCGACAAAGTCGCCGTTGTTGGCGATCGGCGCGATGACCCGCTGGCCGAAGAAATCCTGGCTCTGCACCCACAGCCGGTCGTCGAGCAGATCGGTGTCGGCGACGACGACGACATTGATCGGCCGCACCGATTGCTCGAGCCATGTCGCCGCGGCTGCCGGCTTTGCCGGCGGCTTCGCCTCGCCCGGCTTGGCCGCGTCGGGCTTGGCCGGATCTGGCTTGGCTGCCTCGGGCTTGGTTGTCCCTGGGGGCTTCGGCGGTCCGTCGGGAAACGCGGTCCGGACCGGGCCGGTGACCTTGGCGGCGAGGATGTAGCGCTTGTCGTCGGGCTTGAAGTCGGCGAGGAGGCCGGCGACATCGGGCAGCCCGTCGAGCTTGTCGGCCGGGATCCTGGTCGAATCCGGCGAGGTCGTGATCAACGGCGCGATCGTCGTCTTGGCTCCGCGCAGCGGCTCGATGATGCCGGCCGAGGCCATCGTGATGTGGCTGAGATCGGCCGTGATCATGTCGTTGCGATCGAAATTGGCCGCGTGCAGATCGAGCCAGGCGATGTAGTCGACAGGCTCTTCACCGCGCCCGGGGACCGGCACGCTGACCCGCTGTGCGTCGCGGCGGTCGCCGGCGACGAATTTCGGCGACATCTCAAAGCCCCAGGATTTGAACAGCGGCGCGAGGTTGCTGGCGGTCGGCGAGCCCGGCGGGTTGAGCCGGCTCGGCTGCGCGGCCTGCAATTCGGAATGCGGGTCGACGAAAATCAGCGCCTTGCCGCCCTTCAGCACGAACTGGTCGATCGCGAACAACGTCTTCGGCGGCAGGTGCTGCGGGTGCACCAGCATCAGCACGTCGACATCGGCCGGGATCGCATCGATGGTCGCCGACAGCGGCTCGACCTTGTCGAGCTGCCGCAATTGCTCGATCACCGCCATCGGCCGGCTCGGCCGGCCCTGCATCATCGCCGTCATGTCGCCTTCGAGCGGCAGGCTACTGATCAGCCCGACCACCGTTTTTTTCGGAAAGGCCAGGGCGTGCACGAGCTTGGTCAGATCGTATTCGAGAAAGCGCTCGCGCTCGGGCGAAAAGAACGCGATGATCTGCTGATCGTCGGTCGAGTTGGTCGCGGCGAGGCCGAAATAGACTTGGTCGCCTTCGCTGTCGAGCGGCACGGCCTGCAATCCGAAGGCGACGGCGCGGTCCTCCACATCCGAAAAAGGCTGCGGGCTATAGGTTTCGAGGCGGATCTTGCCGTGCGCCGCGGCAACGTACTGGTCGAGCAGCTCGCGCACGCGCTGGGCATAGACTCCATAGGCCGGGACCTCGTCGCCGAGCCGGTTCGAATAATAAAAACGCAGGGTTATCGGCTCGTCGATCTGCGCCACGGTGTGCCGGGTGCCGGGCGACAGGGTGTAGAGGCGTTCGGCGGTCAGGTCGAGCCGCGCGGTAAAGAACCGGGCGATGATGATATTGGCCGAGACCAGCATCAGCGCGATGCACACGAGCGCGACGACAGCGGCCGCGCGGCGCGAGGCGAAAACGCCGAGGGAACGGGCGGAGGAAAGTTTCATAACGGGTTATTTGGCTAGGCCATTAGAAAGTCTTGCTCTGTCCTTATCGGTCGCCCCGCGCACGCGGGGGTCCAGAGCCTGCCTCTGGCTTGAACAGGGGGCGACCGTTTCGGCCTCGGCCGCCCCTGGGTCCCCGCTTTCGCGGGAATGACGAGAGGGGACCGAGAGATTGGTTTCAACGAGGGCTCACTCGGCTTTTTCGAGGTCGACCAGGATCGCGTTGGCGAACAGGAAGGCGATCATGATCGACAGGAAGTAGGCGAGGTCGCGGACATCGATGACCCCGCGGGTGATGGCGCTGAAGTGGCCGAGGAAGCTCGACTGCGCGACGGCGTGGGTCAGCCACTCGGGCGCCCAGCCCTGCAGCAGGCCTAGCACCGGCGGCGAGCCAGCGGCGGTGAACACAAAGGCGAGCGCCGCGGTCACGACAAAGGCGATCACCTGGTTCTTGGTCGCCGCCGATACGCAGGCGCCGACCGCGAGCAAGGCGCCGGCCATCAGCCAGCTGCCGATATAGCTCGCCAGGATCACCCCGTTGTCGGGATGGCCGAGCAGATTGACCGTGATCCAGAACGGAAAGGTCAAGGCCAGCGCGATCCCGGCAAAGCACCAGGCGGCGAGGAATTTTCCGGCCACCGCCTCGGTCATGCGGATCGGCAGGGTTAGGAACAGCTCGATCGTCCCGCTCTTGCGCTCTTCGGCCCACAGCCGCATCGACAATGCCGGGATCAGCACGAGGTAGAGCCACGGATGAAAGGCAAAGAAGGGCTGGAGGTCGGCTTGCCCGCGATCGAAGAAATTGCCGATGAAAAAGGTCAGTACCCCCGCCATTACAAGAAAAATAATTATGAACACATAAGCGAGCGGGGTGGCGAAATAGCTGACGAGCTCGCGGCGGAAGATGGTCAGGACGTTGCGCATCGGGGTCAGGCGGCAGCGCCGAGCGCGGCCGGCGCGGTGGTGATCTCGCGAAAGACGTCGTCGAGCCGGCCGTGCTCGACCCGCAGCAGGGTGACCTGCCAGCGGTGGGCGCGGGCGAGGTCGGCGACATCGGCGACGATGTCCTCGCCGCCCCGCGGGAAGACGAGCAATGCCTCGCCCTCGCCGTCCTCGACCGCCTCGACCGCGGGCAGGCGCAGCAGCTCGGCCCGGATCTGCGCAGGCTCGCTGCCCGCGGCGACCAGGCGCACCGCGTTGTGTCGGCGCGAGCGGCGGGCGAGCTCGTCCGGGGTCGCGTCGGCGAGCACGCGGCCGTGAGCGATGATGATCGCCCGGCTGCACACGGCCTCGACCTCCTCGAGCAAATGGGTCGAGATGATGATCGCCTTGTCGGGGCGCATCGCGTCGATGATCTTGCGCATCTCGTATTTCTGGTTGGGGTCGAGCCCGTCGGTCGGCTCGTCGAGGATCAGCACCGGGGGATCGTGCAGCAACGCCTGCGCCACCCCGACCCGGCGCCGGTAGCCTTTAGACAACGTCTCGATCGGCTGGTGCATGATCTCGGCGATATGGATCATCTCGGCCACCCGAGCGATATGCCGCCGGGCTTCGCGGCCGGCGAAGCCGCGTATCCGGGCGATGAAACCGAGAAACTCGGCGGGCGTCATGTCGGGGTAGGCCGGCGCGCCCTCGGGCAGGTAGCCGATGCGGCGCTTGGCGGCGATCGGCTCCCGGGTGATGTCGTGGCCGCAGATGATCGCGGTGCCGGCGGTGGGCGCCACGAACCCGGTGATCATCTTCATCGTCGTCGATTTGCCGGCCCCGTTCGGGCCGAGAAAGCCCAGCACCTCGCCGCGGGGAACCTCGAACGAGACATCGTCGACCGCGGCCAGCGGGCCGAAATGTTTGACCAGATGGCGGATCTCCAGCATAGAGCGGGTTCCTAGCATGGCGGCCCCTTTCTGCCACTCCCCGCCGGTTCGTGCATTGCGGCGCAAGCGCGCAGCGGCGCGACCTCCCGGCGCGGCCTCATGCAACGGCGCGCCGGCGTTGGAGCCGACGATCGGGCGCCGCGCTCGGCGGCGATTTCAATGATCCGGCGACTGCGGCTTTTTTCGGGCCTGGCGATGCTCGCCTACGTGACGATGCATCTGTTGAACCACGCCGTCGGCCTCGGGTCGCTGAAGGCGATGGAAGACGTGCTCTGGTACGTCTTCCGGATATGGTCGAACCCGCCGGCGCAGGCGCTGCTCTACGGCAGCTTCCTGATGCATTACACCTTGGCGCTGTGGGCGTTGTGGGAGCGGCGGACCCTGCGCCTGCGCGCTGGCGAGCTCGCCCAAATCGTCCTCGGCTTCGCCATACCGATCCTGCTCACTCGTCACGTCGTCGCGACCCGCATCGCCGACGATTTCTTCGGCGCCGATGCCGGCTATTACGCTTATTTCCTGTGGATCTACTTCGTCCAGTCGCCCGAGCACGGGGTGCTGCAGATGCTGACCCTGGTGGTCGCCTGGACGCATGCGATGCTCGGCCTGCATTATTGGCTGCGGGTCAGGCCGTGGTATGCGCGGGCGCAGCCGGCCGCGCTGGTCGTCGCCGTGCTGGTCCCGGTGCTGTCCCTGCTCGGCGCGATCGAGGCCGGGCGGCAGGTCATGGCACTCGCCGCCGATCCCGCCTGGGCGCGCATGGCGTTCGCCCACATGCGGCTGCCGTCGCCGGCGATCGCCCGCGACCTCGACCGGATCGGCACGAGTCTCGGCTGGTTCTTCGGCGGCACGGTCGCAGCCGTGCTGCTGGCTCGGTTGGTGCGCCGCTCCTGGCAGCGCCGTCGCGGCCTGGTGCGCGTTGGCTACCCCGACGGCCGCTTCGTCGAGGTGACCCCCGGCACCAGCGTGCTCGAGGCGAGCCGGCTCGCCGGCGTCGCGCACGCCCATATCTGCGGCGGCCGCGGCCGGTGCTCGACCTGCCGGGTGCGGGTGCGCGCCGAGATCGGCAGCCTCGATCCCCCCGGCGATACCGAGCGCCGCGTCCTGCGCCGCATCGGCGCCACGCCCAATGTGCGCCTGGCTTGCCAATTGCGGCCAAGAGGGGCGATCGAGGTGACGCCCCTGCTGCCGCCCTTCGCCTTTGCCGGGGACGGCCGCCGTCGGGTCGATTTCGCGCAAGGCAGCGAGCGCGAGATCGCCATCCTGTTCGCCGACATCCGCGGCTTCACCGCACTCTCCGAAGGCCGGCTGCCTTATGACGTGGTGTTTATCCTCAACCGCTATTTCGCCGCCGTCGGGCGCGCGGTCGAGAGCGCCGACGGACGCGTCGACAAGTTCCTCGGCGACGGCGTCATGGCGCTGTTCGGCATCGAGAGCGGCGCGCAAGCGGGTTGCCGCGGGGCGCTCCTCGCCGCCCGGCTGATGTCCGAGCACATGGGCGAGCTCAACGCCTCGTTGCGCGACGAGGTCGAGCACCCGCTGCGCATCGGCATCGGCATCCATGCCGGGCCGATCATCATCGGCGAGATGGGCTACGGCGGCGCCAGCGCGATCACCGCGATCGGCGATGCGGTCAACACCGCCAGCCGGCTCGAAGAGCTGACCAAGGACTATGGCTGCGAGCTCGTCGTCTCCGAGGACGTGGTGCTGCGCGCCGGGGTCGACCTCGCGGCATTTCCGCGGCGTGAGATCGAGATCCGCGGCAAACGCGGGATGCTGGCGGTCAGAACCCTCGCCAGCGCCGCCGAGCTGCCGGCCCCGGCCGCCGGAACCGAGCCGGCCGCCGCATAGCGGGAGCGGGGCCGTCCGGCCGGATGGGGCCAGAGGCCCGCGGTCCCGGATCGTCAGCCGGCTTGCGCCGGCAGCAGGCGGTCGATCTCGGCGGTGATCCGGCGATCGGTCGGGGCGACCTGCGCGGGCCAGGCGCCGGCCAGTTCGCCATCGGGCGCAATCAGGAATTTGTGAAAGTTCCAGCGTGGCGTCCCGGCCTCGCCCAAGCTGTCGGCGATCCAGCGGTAGAACGGATGGGCTTGGGCGCCGATGACCCGGCATTTCTGCGCGAGCGGAAAGTCGACGGCATAGTTGGTCTCGCAGAACGTCTTGATCTCGGCCGCCGACCCTGGCTCCTGCTGGCCGAAATCGTTGGACGGCACGCCGAGCACGACGAGGCCGCGGTCGCGATAGCGCTGCCACAGCGCCTCGAGGTCGCTGTATTGCGGCGTATATCCGCAATAGGACGCGGTGTTGACGACAAGCACCGGCCGGCCGCTCCAGGCGCCGAGCGGCAGTTTCTCGCTGTCGATCGAAACAAACTCGAAGCGATGGGCGTTTTCGGCAGCAGTCATCGGCAACCTCCGGGCGGCTTCACGCAGCGCGCTCTGCCGCCCAGCATAGCGCGACTTGCGGAGGGGTAAAGCCGCCGCATTTCGCATTGCCCCCCGCCGGTCATTCCCGGAGAGTGATCGCGGTTTCCGCGCCGGATGGCCGCAGATGCTTTTGCTGTTTCTCCTGAAGGGCATCGTGGTCGGCGTCGTGATCGCGGTCCCGGTCGGCCCGGTCGGCATCCTGTGCCTGCGCCGGACGATCTTCGAGGGCCGGTTGGCGGGATTGGTCTCGGGGCTCGGCGCCGCGACCGGCGACGCGCTGTTCGGGTTTGTCGCCGCCTTCGGCCTGACCTTTGTCGCCGACTGGCTGCTCGGCTGGGAACACTGGCTGCGCGCCGTCGGCGGCTGCTATCTGCTCTATTCCGGCGGCGCCGCCTGGCTCGCCAAGCCGAAGGACAAGATCGAGGAGCAATCTGACCCCGATACGCTGTTCCGCGACTTTGCTTCAGCCTTTGCGCTGACCGTCACAAATCCGGTGACCATCCTCGTGTTCCTCGCCATCTTCACCGCTCTCGGCCTCGGCGGGAAACAGGCGACCCTCCTCCGCGCGGCGGCCCTAGTTCTCGGGGTGTGGGTCGGGTCGTTCCTGTGGTGGCTCGGGCTCAGCCTGGGCGTCGGATTGTTTCGCCGCTCGATCGAGCCGCGCCATCTGGCCTGGATCAGCCGCGGTTCGGGCATCGTGCTGTTTGCCACCGGGGCAGCATTGCTCGTCACGGCCATTGTCAAACGTCTGGCCTGACAGCAGAGATTGGCCTGACAGCACAGAAAGGTGGTCTCGTGGTCTATCTGCCCCCCGTTTTCACCGAGGCGCGCCCCGAGGTGCTGGTCGCGCATCTCCAGCGCCACGATTTCGCCCTGCTCGTCAGTCACGGTCCGGCGGGTCTGACGGCGAGCCGCATCCCGTTCCTGGTCGAGCGCGCGGGCGACCAGCTGCACCTTCTCGGCCACCTCGCCCGCCCGAACCCGCAGGTCGCGGATCTCACCCATGATCGCGAGGTGCTGACGATCTTCACCGGCCCGCACGCCTATGTCTCGCCCGGCTGGTATGCCAGCGGCCCGGCGGTGCCGACCTGGAATTACGTCGACGTCCATGCCTACGGAACCTTGCGCCTGGTCGAGGACGACGTTTGGCTGCGGTCCCTGCTGCGCCGGCTGTCGGACCGTCACGAGGCCCGCAGCGCCGAGCCCTGGCGGATGCAGGACCTGCCCGAGGCCTATCTGGCCGGAATGCTGAACGGGATCATCGGGCTCGACATCGCCGTCACCCGGCTCGAAGGCAAATACAAGCTGAGCCAGAACCGCCCGGCCGCCGACCGCCCGCGCATCGCCGCCGCGCTCGAGGCGCGGGGCGACGCCGACGCCGACGCCGTCGCCCGCCTGATGCGGGAGCGCGAGCCCGATCGGAGCTGAGGTGGGAATGCGGCAAATTGCGGAAGCTGAGAGGAGGTGCGCCCGCCGCCGCCTCCCTCGCCCCGCTTGCGGGGAGAGGGTCGGGGTGAGGGGCGCTTCGGGGTCGCGATCGCCGCTCGCCGCAGCCGGTCTGCTGCTGATGTTTCTGGTCACCGCCTATTCGCCCGCCGCGTCGTCGGTCGCGCTTGCCGCAGCACCCGCGCCGCCGCCGGCGGCTCAACCGGCGCCGGTCTCGGTCGACGAGCTCCAGCGCCTGGTCGACACCCTGCAGGACAATACTGAGCGGGCGAAGCTCGTCGCCGAGCTGCGGGCGCTGATCGCCGCCCAGCGCCGGACCCCCGCCGAAAAGCCCGAGGGGGTGGCGCTGTTCGGCCGGCTGTCGCAGCAGATCGACGCCTTCACCGGCGAGATCCTGGCCGGCGCCGCCATCGTCGTCGACGCGCCGCGGCTGGTCCGCTGGGCGCGCGAGCAGATCTCGAATGCCGCCGCGCGGCAGCGCTGGATCGACGCGGGCTATGCCCTTGTCCTCGTGTTCGGCATCGCCGGCGCCGCCGAATGGACGTTGCGCTGGATGCTGGCTCGGGCGCGGCCGAAATTCCCGGTGCGGCGGCGCGACACGCGCGCGCTGCGCGCGCTGTTCGCCCTTCTCGGGCTGGTGCTCGACCTGGTGCCGCTGCTGGTCTTCGCCGCACTCGCCTATGGCGCGGTGTCGATGGCGCTCGACCCGTTGACCCCGACCCGCGTCACCTTGTCGGTGCTGGTATATGCGACGGTCGAGGCCCGCCTGATCCTGTGCCTCGCGCGAGCCTTGCTGGTGCCCGCCGACGAGGGCGCCCTGTTTCTGCCGATCGACGCCGAGACCCGCAACTATCTCTACATCTGGGTCAAGCGCTTCACCTTCTGGGGGATTTACGGCTACGCGGTGCCCGAGGCCGCGTGGTGGCTCGGCATTCCCGGCGCGATCTACACCTTGCTGCTCAAGATCGTCGGGCTGGTGCTGGCGCTGCTCGCCGTGATCTTTCTGCTGCAGAACCGGGCGGCGATCGCCAACTGGATCGCCGGAAACGGTGCGACCGCGTCGGGCTGGGGCCGCATCCGCCGCGCCCTCGGCGAGATCTGGCCGTTGCTCGCAGTGTTCTACATCGTCGGCATCTACGCGATCTACGCGCTGCACATCGAGGGCGGGTTCGTCTATGTGCTGCGCGCCACGGTCCTCAGCGTCGTCGTCATCGTCGCCGCACGGCTTCTGGGCCGCTCGATGCACGGCTTGAGCCGTCGCGGCTTCGCCGTCGCCCCCCGGCTCAAGGCCCAGTTCCCGACCCTGGAGCAGCGCGCCAACCGTTATGTCCCGATCCTGACCGGGCTGGCCGGCGCAATCGTCTATACCCTCGCCGGGCTGACCGTGCTGCAGGCCTGGGATGTCGGGGCTTTCGCCTGGGTCGGCACCGATCTCGCCCGAAGGTTTGCCGGGCAGCTGCTGACCATCGCCATGGTCGTGCTGGCGGCGCTCGCCGCGTGGGAGATCTTCGCCTCGGCCATCGAACGCCATTTGAACCGGATCGACGCCGGCAGCACGCCGCGGCGCACCCGCATCCGCACCTTGCTGCCGCTGCTGCGCACCGCGATGCTGTCGCTGATCGTCGTGCTCAGCTTGCTGATCATCCTGTCGCATATCGGCATCGACATAGCACCCCTGCTCGCCGGGGCCGGCGTCGTCGGGGTCGCGATCGGATTTGGCAGCCAGGCCTTGGTCAAGGACGTGATCACCGGCTTCTTTATCCTGGCCGAGGATCAGCTCGCGGTCGGCGACATCGTCGATCTCGGCAAGGACCACAAGGGCGTGGTCGAGGCGATCACGGTGCGCACGATCCGGCTGCGCGACCAGGCGGGCACCGTGCATACGCTGCCGTTCAGCGAAGTCACCACGGTCAAGAACTTGACGCGCGAATTCGCCTATGTCGTCGCCCGGATCACGATCTCCTATGCCGAGGACATCGACCGCGCGGTCGAGATCCTGCGCGGGGTCAGCGCCGAATTGGCGCAGGACGAGGCGGTGCGGGAGCTGATTCTCGACCCGTTCGAGTATCTGGGCGTCGATGCGCTCGACGAATTCTCGGTCGTCCTGCTGGTCCGCATCCGCACCCTGCCCTCAAAGCAATTCGTCGTCGGCCGCGCGTTCAACCGCCTGGTCAAGATCGCCTTCGACAAGCACGGCATCATCTCGCGCGACCCGGCCCCGGTGTTGATGACGATGCCTCCCGCAGCAACCCCCGAAGGCGCCTCCGAGGAGGGAGGACGCGAGCAGCGTCGCCGCGCTTGATCGTGGTGAATTATCGAGCAAGCGAGCAAGGATCGCAGTTGACCTCTGAGGAAATCAGAAATTAACCGGATGCGTCCGGTGCAACACCAACGGCGACGAGGGTCGAATCGGTGCCGCTTTCATCCTGCCAGGCCCACTGCGGCGGTCTGCTGGATGACTTCGGTCGAGCCCTCCCAGATCATGCGCAGCGCGACAAAGGTGATGATCCCGAGCCCGACCCAGGAAATCCAGAAATGGCGTTCGAGCAGGCGTGCGATGTAATTCGAGGCGACCCCCATCAGCGCGACCGAGAGGGCGAGGCCAAAGGCCAGCACCCAGAAATGAGCGCGCGCGGTGCCCGCCACCGCCAGTACGTTGTCGAGCGACATCGACACGTCGGCCAATACGATCCGCACCAACGCCTGCCGCGCGCTGCGTTGCCGGACAGGCCGCGGGCACTCCTTTCCGGCTGCCGCCTCCTGCTCGTCGGTCGATGTCTGGCGCAGCTCGCGGTACATCTTCCACGATACCCACAGCAGCAGCACGCCGCCGGCCAGGGTCAGCCCGATGATCGCGAGCAGCTGCGCGGCAAAATACGCGAACAGGATGCGCAGCACGGTGGCGATGACGATGCCGAGCATGATGACGCGCCGGCGCTGGTCGACCGGCAGGCCGGAAGCCGCCATCCCGACGACGATCGCGTTGTCGCCGGCGAGCACCACGTCGATGATGACGACCGACAGCAGCGCGCCGAGTTGATCAGCCCCGAGCAGCACCTTCGCCACATAAGCACTGCCCGATGCGAGGTCGAGCCCGGCTGATGCCGCGATCCCCTCTCGCCCGCCCGGCGGCTCGCCTTTCCGCGTTCTACGCGGCGGCGTTTCTGGTGACCGGCGCCCAGCTGCCGTTCTGGCCGGTGTGGCTCAGCGCGCGCGGCCTCGGCGCCAAGGAGATCGGCACAGTGTTTGCCGCGGCGATCTGGGCAAAGGTGATCGCGACCCCGGCGATCGGCGCGCTCGCCGACCGGCTCGGGCGGCGCCGGGTGATGGGCATGCTCGCCGCCACCGCACTCGCCGCCTACATGGCGTTGTGGCCCGCCGCCGGCTTCTGGCCATTGCTGGCGCTCAACCTGGTGGCGCTGACCGCGCAATCGGCGCTGATGCCGCTCGGCGACACCGTCACCCTGGCATGGTCGCGCAGCGAGGGGCTCGATTACGGGCGGATCCGGGTCTGGGGCTCGCTGAGCTTCATCTTCGCCTCGCTCGCCGGCGGCGTTGTCCTCGCCCATTCGTCGGCGGAGCGGGTGTTGCCGCTGGTGCTCGGCGCATCGGCCTTGCTGCTGCTCGCCTGCCGCGGCGTGCCGTCGCTCGATTCGCCCCGCGGCGCTGCGGCGGCCCGCCGGGCGCGCGGCGCCGGGTTGCGCGGGGTCGCCGGCGACCCCCGGTTCTGGATCTTTGTCGCCACCGCCTCGGCGCTGCAGGCGAGCCATCAGGTGTATTACGGCTTCGGCTCGCTCTACTGGCGCTCCATCGGCTTTTCGCAGACGACGATCGGCTGGCTGTGGGCCGAGGGCGTGGTTGCCGAGATCGTGCTGTTCTGGCAGGGGCGGCGGCTGCTCCCCCACCTCGGCCCGGCCGGCCTGATGGCGCTCGGCGGCGTCGCCGGCGTGATCCGTTGGAGCCTCGCCGGGCTGGTCGTCTCGCTGCCCGCCGTCGCTGCCGTGCAATTGCTGCACGCCCTGACCTTTGGCGCGACCTATCTTGGCGCGATGCATTTTCTGTCGCGCACGGTGGCGCCTTCCGCAGCGGCAAGCGCGCAGACCCTTTACGCCGCGGTCTCATCCGGCATCGGTGGGGGAATCGTGATGATGGCGGCAGGCGCGCTTTATGCGGCCTGCGCCGGACGGGCCTATCTGTTCATGGCCCTGCTCTCCGCCGCCGGCCTCGCCGGGACCTTCGGGCTGCGGTGTGCGCTCGCGCGATAGCCGCGCCGCCGCATCGGAGCTCAGGTTGCTTGGGCGACGCAGGTCACCTGGCGCATTTCGGAAGAATTACGGCGGGGCTCGCCGCCTGGGCGGCCGCATAGTCATGCAATGCCTTGGAGTCGAAGCTGCTGGCCATCTTCAGCATGTCGGCCGCCTTCTGACACACCTCCACCGTCGGCACGGCGCCCTGCTTGAGCGAAATCTCGTTGGCGAGGCTGGTGTTCCAGGCGTCGAATTCGCTCTGGGCATTGCGCGCGCCGCCACGGCGGAAATGGGCGATCATGGTTCGCTGGTAGCGGATGATCGCATCCTTGTTGCGCGCCCGGAACTCGCCGTAGACCGTATCCCGGCACGCCGAGCTGACCACCATCAGGTTGGTCTGGAACACAATCGCCTGCTCCGCCTCCAAATCTGCCGCCGAATAGCAGTGCCGGTCGGCAGCCGACGCACCCTGAAGCGACGCGGCGGCAAAAACCGCCGCAGCCAAGAGGGCCTTCCTCATCGCGTTCCCCCAAATATTCCCCTGCGAACGCCGCAGCATACGCAGCCTGCCGGTGGGTTCAAGAAAAACCATCCCGCCTTGCCTTTTCCACCGGTTCCACCGGCAGTCAGCATCAAGATTCCGGCAATCCGGCGCAATGCGGCGCTCCTTTCCAACCGTTGATTGATCCGCCTCGTTGGGGGTTCGGCGCCCGGATGCCGCGTCAGATGCGAATCTGGAAGTCCAGCGGTAATTTGGTCGGCAGACCGGCGGTCATCGTATGATCGGGCGGCCGACGCGATGGAGCCGCCGATGATCGTGCTGTTCACCGATTTCGGCCTCGGCGGGCCTTATACCGGCCAAGTCAAGGCGGTGCTGCACCAGCTCGCACCGGCGGTTCCGGTCGTCGATCTGTTCGCCGACCTGCCGGCCGGAAAGCCCAAACCCGCGGCTTATCTGTTGGCCGCTTACGGATCATGGTTTGCGCCGGGCACGGTGCTGCTCGCGGTCGTCGATCCCGGGGTCGGCGGCGTCCGCGGCGCGGTTGTCGTCGAGGCCGACGGACGCAGCTATGTCGGCCCCGACAACGGGTTGTTCGAGCTCGTCCTGCGACGCGCCGACAAGGCCCGCGCATCGGCGATTCTATGGCGCCCCACCAGGCTGTCGGCGAGTTTCCACGGGCGTGATCTGTTCGCTCCGACGGCGGCGCTCCTCGCGCGCGGCGAACTCCCTTCGGGCGCTCTGCGCGACGCCGAGCCCGCCCGTTTTCCGGAGTGGCCGGACGACTTGCCCGAGATCGTCTACATCGACGGCTACGGCAACGCCATGACCGGGCTGCGCGCGGCGGCCCTGCCGGCGCCGACGCGGCTTGCCGCCGGCGGGCGCGAGCTGGCGCGGGCCCGCACCTTCTCCGATGTCCCCCCAGGCGCCGCCTTTTGGTACGGGAACGCGAACGGGCTTGCCGAGATCGCGGTGAATTCCGGCCGCGCCGACCGCGCCCTGAACCTCGCCGTCGGAGCTCCGGTCACGGTGCTGCCGTGATCGGCGCGGCGCAACGCCGTCGCCAGCCTTCACGACGGCGGGGCGGCGATCTTGGCGCCCGGCGGAAGCCTGGGCTGACGCCGCCGCTGCAGCCGGTGCACCAGCCAGACCCCGCAGGCGATCGCCGCGAAGACGCCGAGCATCGCCAGGCTGAAGGAGCGGGCCAGGTCGCCGAGAACCGCACGAAACGCATGACCGAGAAAATAGCCGACCGCGATAAAGCTCGCCGCCCACAATCCGGCCGCGACAAAATTGAGCGCGAGGAAACGCTGGCCGCGAACGGCGCTCATCCCCATGGCGAACGATGAGAAGTTGCGCACGCCATAGATGAAACGAAACGACAGGATGAAGCCGGTGTTGTAGCGCTCGAGCCAGCGCAGCGCCGCCTCGACCCCGCCCCGCCAGCGCGGAAACCGATCGAGCAGCTTCGACCCGAAATGACGACCGATCCAAAAGCAGCTCTGATCCCCGGCAAAGCTGCCGAGCCCGGTTGCCGCCAGCAGCACAAACGGGTCGAGCAGACCCTGCGCCGCGGCAAAACCGGCAAAGAGCACGATTGTCTCGCCTTCGAGAAAAGTCCAGATGAAAGCGATCAGATAAAACCAGGCGCCATGTTCCGCGATCAGTCGATTTATCTCCATTCCCCAATCGGTTCCTGCTGGTTTACGCGGCGCGGCCCGACTTTGACGCGGCGCCATGCTAGGTTTTTCGGCGCCGCCGGTCGAGCGGAATTGCCGCCGCACCATTCTAATAAACGATCAAAGAAGGAATGATTGCAGACGACCGGGTTTGTGGCCGACCAGGCTGCGGCCCGGACCGCCTTGACCGCCTGTCGCCGGGAGATCAGCCTGCGCGAGGCGGTGCTGGGTTTCGGTTTCATCAGGGCCGAGCAATTTTCCCGATGGGTGAAGCCCGAGGAAATGACCCGTCCGCAGGATTTGGCAGGCCGGCGACGCAGCGGCGGTCAGGAGGCAGAATGGCGGGGTTGTATTTCGAGGAGTTCGCAGAGGGGCAGGTCTTCGAGCATGCGGCGAGCCGCACCGTAACCGAGATGGACAACGTGCTGTTTAGCGCCCTGACGATGAACCCGCAGCCGCTGCATCTCGACGAGGAGTTTGCTCGGCAGACCGAGTTCGGCCAGCGCCTGGTCAACAGCATCTTTACCCTCGGCCTCGTGATCGGCATCACGGTCGGCGAGACGACGCTAGGCACCACGCTCGCCAATCTCGGCATGAGCGACGTGCGCTTCCCAAAGCCGGTGTTCCACGGCGACACCCTGCGGGCGCGCACGATCGTGCGTTCGAAGCGCCGGAGCCGGTCGCGCCCCGACGCCGGCATCGTCGAGTTCGAGCACCAGGGCATCAACCAGCGCGGCGAAACCGTCGCGGTCTGCCGCCGCATGGGGCTGATGAAGTGCCGCCCGTCGGCTCCGGCGGTCCCGGCGGAGGGGTGAATGCGCTCCTTTCTGTTTGTTCCGGGCGACAGCGAGCGCAAGCTCGCGCGCGGGCCGCAATCGGGGGCCGACGCGCTGATCCTCGACCTCGAGGATTCGGTCGTGCCGGCGAATCGGCCGGTGGCGCGGACCCGGACGCGCGCGTTTCTCGAGGCGACCGGCTCGGCCGGATTTCGCCGCTGGGTGCGGATCAACCCGCTGGCGAGCGGTGCCGCGCTCGACGATCTCGTCATGACCGTGCCGGGGAAGCCCGACGGCATCCTGCTGCCGAAATGCGTCCCTGAGGATCTGCGCACCCTCGATCATTACCTCTGCGCGTTCGAGGCCGCCGCGTCATTGCCGCGGGGCGCCGTCCGGGTCATCGCGATCGCGACCGAAACGCCGGCCGCGATGTTCGCGCTCGGCAATTACGGCGGGGTGTCGGCGCAACTCGAAGGCATCACCTGGGGTGCGGAGGATCTGGCGGCCTGCATCGGCGGCGCCAACCGCCGGCTCGACGGCGCTTATGACGACGTCTATCGCCTGGCGCGCTCGCTGTGCCTGTTGGCTGCGGCCGCCGCTGGGGTCATGCCGATCGACACGATCTGCACCGACTTCAAGGACGAAGCCGGGCTCGCCGCCGAATGCGCCGCCGCGCGGCGCTCGGGCTTCGCCGCCAAGATGGCGATCCATCCGGCGCAGATCGCGATCATCAACCGGGCGTTTACCGCCGGCGACGCCGATCTCGCCTGGGCGCGCCAGGTCGTGGCCCGGTTCGCCGAAAACCCGGACGCCGGCACCATCGCGCTCGACGGCCGGATGATCGACCGCCCGCATCTGACCCTGGCCCGCCGGCTGCTCGGCCTCGACCCGGCATGAGATCGGCGCCGGCGAGCTGATCAGCATCGCCTCGGGGGTGAAGCCGAGATCGCCCCCGACTTGCGCCCGGACCGCGGGCGTCCTGCCCGCATGGGCAAGATGCCGTCCGTCCGCCAGCCTACCCCGGCTGCAGCACGTGGATGACGCGGCTGGCGACCAGGTCGCGGGTCTTGGCGGCGTAGGCGGCCATATGCGGCGAGGCGGCGTGGGCCCTCAGCGCCTCGAGGCTTTCCCATTTCTCGATCACGACAAAGGCGTCGGGGCCGAATTTCGCCGGCATGCCGCCGGCGCCCTCGGCGTCGATCGCCGGGCCGTATTCGATGCAGCCAGTTTCGGCGTGGACCGCCGGCATGTTGGCGTGAAATGCCTGGAGGATGGTTTCGCGCATGCCGGATTTCGCGGTGATGATGGCGACGACGTGGATCATGACGGCTCCCTTCAGGCGATGCGTTCGAAAACGCTGTGGTGGCGGCTGGTGGTCAGCGGGCGGATCTTGGTCGCCCAATCGCCGAAGCTGCCGGCCTTTTCCCAGGCGGCGCTCTTCAACACCTCGGGCGAGTTCGAGCTCGTAGATCGTCAGATAGCGCTGCATGCCCGGGATCGTCGATAGCTCGAGCCGATAGCGCGCCGACGAGCGCACGCCCGGCACCTTGGCCAGCATCGGGAAGTGCTCGGTGTCGTAGACCCGGTTGAACTCGGCCTCGTGCTCGGCCGGGATGTCGAGCTGCACGACAAAGATGTGCGGCATGGGCTGCTCCTGTTCGATCGGGATCAGGCGATGCGGCGGAACACGCTGTGCTGACGGTTGGTCGTGTGCGGCCGGATCTTGGGCTTCCATTCGCCGAGATCGGAGGCTTCGGTCCAGGCCGGGCTGTTGATCACCTCGGCGCTGTCGCACTCGTAGAGCGCCAGATAGCGCGGCATCGTCGGCACGGTCGAATGTTCGAGCCGATAGCGCGTGCAGGACCGAACCCCGGGCACCTTGAGAATCATCGGGACATGGTCCTCGTCATAGATTCGGTTGAACTCGGCCTCGAGCGCGGCCGGGATATCCATTTGTACGACATAGAGGTACGACACGGCGGCAATCCTCCGTTCAGCAGCGGCAGCCGCCAGCTTAGGCGAAACCGCCTCTGGTCTCGACAGCTTTCCGCGCCTGTTCAGGGATGCCCCAGGGTGATCTCCGGGCGCGCGGCGATCGAACGCGCGTGGCTGGAACGAGGACTTTTCCTTTATCGGGTTGCCAGGGTCCGGCCGATCGCTCCGGCGGCGCCGGCTCGGCCTTGAAAGGATTGAAACCGACGATTACTTTTATCGCATCGGGCGGCTTTTGATTCAGGTTGATATCCGGGTGAAATCTCGCCCGGGCGCCGGAAGCCGAAAGCGCAGGCGTCAAAAAACAAAGCCGGGCCCAACCGTTTGAATCGCCGACCGTTTGAAATCCCGGACCGGTTTGAATACCGGACCGTTTGAGTCCCCGACCGTTTTAGTCAAGGAGCAAAGATGTCCAAAATACCGCAGGGCGAGTGGGGCGCCATTGCGGCGCGCTATGCCAATGGCGAGTTGATCAGCACGATTGCGCGGAGCTACGGCTGCACCCCGCCGGCCGTTCATTATATCCTGAAACGCAACCGGCAGAGGGCCGGCGAGACGCTCGCGCCGCCCGCCGCACGGGTCGAACCGGCCGCGGCCTTGGTGCGCGCCCTCCCGCGCCGCGAGGAGCCCATTTCGACGCCGCCGCTGGTGCGCAGCGCGCCGGTGCTGCGCGAACCGGCCGTCGCCCAGGCGCCCGTCCGCAGCCCCGAGCCCGAGGCAGCGGCGCCCGGCTCGGTGCCTGGTTTGGACCGCGCGCTGCATCATCGCGCGGAGGCGGTGATCGCGACGTTTCGGTCGAGCTTCGATGCGGCGCTGACCGAAGCCTCTCCCGTCATGCGCGAGCGGCTGCGCCAGGCTGCCTCCGACCTGATGCGGGTCGCGGCGCGGACGACGATGGTGCTCGACCGGTTGAACGCGGGCGCCGTGCATTCGGCCCGGGCGCAGAACTACCCGCGCTCGGCGCACGCGCGCGATGAAGCCGGCGAGTCCGACATGCGCTAGGCCCCAGCCGGAGCGGATGGTTTCGACCGCGGCCTGCTGCGCCGGCGCTGGCTTTTGCATCCGGCTGTTGCACCGCTTTCCGTTGCGCGCCCGCGCAATATTGCGCTGCCGGAGCAAGACGCACACCCCGTCTTTTGAAATCGTCCCCCGTCTTTTGAAATCGTCCCCCGTCTTTTGAAATCGTCCCCCGCCTTTTGAAATCGTCGACGGCGGGGCGATTGAAATTCCGCGCTTCGGCCCCATCTGTCCAAGATCGTGTTTCGACCAAGGCTCGCTCCGAGCCGGCGTGCTGTCGAGCAGCCGATCGGCGCTTCCTGAAATTGAAATGGGGTCTGGTCCGACGAAGGCGTCGGGGCAGAATTATTCTTGTTGAGGAAGTTCTATGAATAACGGCACTGTAAAGTGGTTTAATGCCCAGAAAGGCTACGGCTTTATCCAACCGGACGACGGCTCGAAAGATGTGTTCGTTCACATCTCCGCGGTCGAAAATTCGGGCCTCGGTAACCTGCAGGAGGGTCAAAAGCTGAGCTACGAGCTCGAGCGCGGCCAGCAGGGCAAGATCTCGGCCGTCGGCCTGCGCGCAGCCTAACCCAGTCGCCCAGTCGCCCCGGTGCGGCCCACGCCGCATCGGGGACTTGCAGAGGGCCGATATGTCAGACCATAAGTTCAGCGCAGGTCAAACTGTGCAATTCTCTCCGGGTTGGCCGCGCGACAATGCGACCGGGGGGCAGTATACGATCGTCCGGCTGTGCCCCAAGCTCGGCAATACTCCGCAATACCGGATCAAGAGCAAGCGCGACGGTCACGAGCGCATGGTCCCCGAGGATCAGCTAGGCCGATCGCTCGGTGCTCTGCCGATCAAGAGCAGCTTTGCGCTGCCGTCTGGCGATCACAAACGATCGCGATAGAAGTGTGCCGGCGCGGGCCGAGCTGTGCAATCCGTCTTCGTCTCAGAATCGGCTCTTATAGCCAGGCCTTAAAATAATCGCCCGGCTTCAAATTAATGGCCCGGCTTCAACACGACGTGGGCGGTTATCCGCGCCCCGCGTTCGCGCCAAGGCTGTCCGAGGCAATCGTAGGGCCGTCCGGTTTAGAAATCGTCACAACATCAGGTCGGTGGTTGTGAATTCGGCCGACCCAAGTACCCTTGCCCGGATGGTGTTCCGGGCATTCAAGCCTTGGCAGCTTGCGCGACCGAGCCACGGGAGGCATGGATGCCCATGGGATGCCCACGGATCAAGTCCGTGGGCTGAAGGGCCCACGTGCCGAATCAGGCTCTAATAGCCTTCGCGCTCCAGCCGCTTGCGCATCGCCTTGCGGTGCCGACGGATTGCCTCGGCCTTTTCGCGCACCCGCCGTTCCGACGGCTTCTCATAGGCCCGCCGCCGCTTCATCTCGCGGAAGGTGCCTTCGCGCTGCATCTTCTTCTTCAGTACCCGCAATGCCGAATTGAGGTCGTTGTCGCGGACGAAAACTTGCATCGGCGATTCTTTCCTTTTGTCCTTATGGGCATTTGATGTCTTTTGAGCCGCTGCCGTCGGATGCCGGCAGCGGCAGAAGGCGAAGGGGAGCTCCGCGAACGGCGGCGCTCCCCGGCGAACCAGGCCTGCTTCAGATCGGCCGCCGAGGTCAAGCCGCAGCCCTTTTTGCAGCTTGAACCATTTTACGGTTCCGATCGCCATGCCCGTCCTTCGAAAACAACACAGCCGCCGGCCGGAAGCGAGCGGCGGGTCAAACTGCAACACGGTAAGGAGCATGGGTCCGGGGCTCGATCGGGAGCCGGCAGAGCAAGCCCAACCACGGGGAGCTGACAGTCGCGGACCATAGGCCGTGCGCGCCCGCCTTGCAACTCGGCGGTCTCGCCGTCGCCGCCTCGGCCGTCGAGCGCCGTCCGTCGGGCATCATCTGAGCGCTTGAAAGGCAGCGAATGTCAGGACCAGCAAAACCACAAAAATGGGGATGACCAGCGGTGGAACAAACCAGGCTCTCATGTCGATTGCCTTGCGTTGGTGGAGCGAGCCTCCACAGGTGTGTATGAGGATTTCTTACCCGCCGTGCTGCGCGCGGCATTCCCGCCGAATTGCGGAAGCGGCGGACCCGGCCCGCGCCGCCGGTGGAGAGTCTTCGCGATCGCAACCGCTGCATCTGACCCGCCCGGAATTCTACTGGGATCCGGCTGCGGGAGCTTCGGGGCGGCGCTGCGCCCGCCACAGTCGCGCCAAGCGTCGCGCCTTTACCAGCTGCGCCGGCGTCAAGCGCGCGGCTATTCGTTCGTAGCCGGATCGGGCCCGGTGGCGGTGGATGCCGCGCGAACTCGTTGTCGCCAGCAGAAACCAGGCGCAGGCGTTTACCTGATCTCCCGACGCATCCGGGCCGCCGGCATAAAGCTCGGCGAGCCTGCTCTGAGCGCGGGAAAGGCCCTGCTCGGCGGCAGCCTGGAGCCACTTGATCGCCTCCGTCCGGTTGCCGTCGATCGCATATCCGTTGTCGTCCAGACGGCTGTCGCAGAGGATTCCCAAATTGAATTGCGCCGCGGCGTCGCCGCTTTCGGCAGCGAGCCGCAGATGCCTCAATGTGCTGGTCTGCATCGCGGCCTTTCAATCATTCGAGGGAAACCCCGCAGCCCTGGAGCTGGGCTTCGACCTGCACATATCCGATGATGTGAAGGCGTTCCCTGCGACAATGATTGCCGCGCTATGTTATGTGGGGTCCCAAATCACCACGTACAATAAAAATCGATTGTTTTGATACTGTGCATTATCTTCCCCATTTTTCTTTCCATAATATTATCAATTGTTTACGATACGGCGCCGGCAAATTAGGCCGCGAATCGCCCAACCGGAGCCGGGGAGGGGATGCGCCGCGCTTGCTCGCCGGCCCGCGAGCAAGGCTCGACGGTCGACGCACATCCTGTGTTCGATAATCCCTGTTGAAACCGCGGCGGCGGTATCGAAGTCTTGGTCGCCTGAAAATAATCTGCAAAATTATTTGCCATTGTCATCATTGAATTCGACGCCTTCCGCTTCCACATGCAAAGCGGGTCCGCGAAGACGACTGGAACGTCTCTGAAGTTCGTTTTCGGGTCTGAGCTGTGTTTGCCAACGACGCCAAGCCCGAATGGCCGGCAGGGGGTCACCTGACGAAAACGACGGCCTGACGAAAATGAGGCGGTGATGGCGGGAGCTGGGGCTGGCGATGCGGACATGGTCGACGCCGGCCTCGGGCAAAAAGGGCAGTCTGAACGCCGATGGGCGGGTGCGCCTGCTTCCGAAATGCGATCAACCGAGGGAACAATCGGCCATGACGGACCCGCCGGTCGAACTCGACGAGCATCGAGGGATGGCCGCCCAGAAATCGACCGAGCTTCGCCGGCGCCTGCATGAGGTTCAAGCCGATCACGCCGCCTTGCGTCGCCGCCAAGACGAATTCGAGCGCTTCGCCCTTGCCGCACCGTCGGCGACCTGGCCCGAGGCCGCCGCCAAGGCGCGATACCTGATCCAGATTTTTGCCGTCACCGCGGAGGCGCAGGATCCGCGCCGCCAGGAGCTGATCGCCAAGGTCCTCGACGATCTCGCACGATTGTCGGACTAGGCCGGTTGGCTCGAGGTGGACCGGGCGGCTTTGACGCCGCGGTGACCGCGGTTAGCGGGCTTCACCGGATGGCGCTTCATCGAACAATGTTGCGGGAGGGGTGCGTATGGCAGGACCGGAGGCGGCGGGGCGGTCGGTCGAGGAATTGGCGCAGGCGCTCTACGAAGCGAGCGACCCGGGCGCCACGCCTTGGGTCAGACGCGGCCGGGTGGTCCGCGAGCCGTGGCTTCAGGCGGCGCGCGAACGGATCGCCCGATCCGACGATCGCCCCCGGCCCACCGACGAAGCCGGACCGAGCGGCAAAGCCGAGCCATGATCATCCGATTGACGATCCAACAGGCTGGCGCCGGCTTTCGCGCGACGATCTCCAGGCGCGAAGACGAGGGTAGCGGCGCTATCGGGCAGCCCGAGATTTTCCTGGTCGAGAGCAAGGAAGAGGCCAGGAACCGGGCGAAGGATCTGGCCCGCGGCTTGGGGTTGAAGACCTACCGTGTGGTCGACAAGACCCGTGCGGTCTAGCCATCCGAAGGGACATGCGCGAGCATGGCGCCTGCGCACCGGCCATAGCCCGAGGAGACCGCCATGTCGGAAGGGAACAAGATCGCCGCGGCCCTGCTCGCCTGCGAGGCGTCGCGCCAGCAGCAGGAAATAGTCAAGGCGGGACCGGGCCGGCCGCTCGCCGCCAGAGATGTCGCCGCAGAGCTGTGGGCATGTTTCGAGGGCTTTCTCGAGCGGCTCGAGCGCGATCGCGGCCTGACCGGTTGATCGTCGGCTGGGCTCTCAGCGGCGCTCCGGACCCATAGAGCTGAGCGATGCCGAGACGCGGCAAGACGCCCAACGCCAGCGGTTTTGTGTTGTTCGACGTCCTCTACGAGGATGGCGCGCGCACCTCGAACCGTAAGGTCCCGAGCTCGGAGCTCGGCGGCGCCGACGGCGACACCTCGGCGAAATCCTACATCGAGGCTCAAGACCGCAAGATCGCCGAGATGTCCGGACGAGCCCCCGGCGTGATCAAGGCGCTCGTCAGATCGCATCCGCGATGAGTGCGCGCGGCTGCCGGGCGAGCGGCGCCGCGGCAGGGCGACCGCTTCGCCGATCGCCCATCCGGATGCGCCCGGTCAGCGGTTGCGGAAGGTTGGTTTCCGCTTTTCGATAAAGGCGGCCATGCCCTCCTTGCGGTCCTCGGTGGCGAAGGTCGAATGGAACAGCCGCCGCTCGAAGCGGACCCCCTCGGCCAAGCTCGTCTCAAAGGCGCGGTTGACCGATTCCTTGACCATCATCGCGATCGGCCGCGACATTTGGCCGATGCGCTCGGCGATCTTGACCGCCTCCGAGAGCAGATCGGCCGCCGGTACGACGCGGCTGACCAGACCCGCCCGCTCGGCCTCGGCGGCATCCATCATCCGCCCGGTCAGGCACAGATCCATCGCCTTGGCCTTGCCGACAAAACGGGTCAAGGCGCTGGGTTCCGCCGGCCCCCGGCATCGTACCGAGCTGGATCTCGGGCTGGCCGAAGCGCGCGGTGTCGGCGGCGATGATGATGTCGCACATCATCGCGATCTCGCAGCCGCCGCCGAGCGCAAACCCGGCCACCGCGGCGACGACCGGCTTGCGGCATTGCCCGACCCGCTCCCAGCCGCTTGTGATGAAATCCTCAAGATAAATATCGGGATATGTCTTGCCGGTCATCTCTTTGACATCGGCGCCGGCGGCGAAAGCCTTGTCGTTGCCGGTCAGCACGATGACGGCAATCGCGTCGTCACCTTCGAACCGGTCCAGGGCCGATGCGAGCTCGGCGATCAGCGCCGCGTTCAGCGCGTTCAACGCCTGCGGGCGGTTCAAGGTAACGATGCCGACCGCACCCCGCCGCTCGACGAGGATATTGGCGTAAGCCTGCTGCTCGCTCATCGGGAGCCCTTGCTGAAACGGGGCAACAGGCTGTCATTGCGAGCCGGGCGAAGCAATCTCGTTATCGAGTAGGCCAGAACGGAGGGGGATTGCTTCGTCGCGCCACGCGCTCCTCGCAATGACGCCCTGGGGCTAACGCTGCCGCCTGGCGCAAAAAAACGTGGACCGGCCGGATTGGGTGATGCGCCGCACGCCCTCGGCGCAGTCGCAGCCGGGGCAGGGCTCGCCTTCGCGGCCGTAGACAGCCCAGCGGTGCTGGAAATAGCCGAGCCCGCCATCGGCCTGGACGTAGTCGCGCAAGGACGAGCCGCCGGCGGCGATGGCTTCGTCGAGCACCGCGCGAATCGCCGCGGCGAGCCGGGCGAGCCGCGCGCGGCCGATCGAGCCGGCGAGCCGGCGCGGCGACAGCCGGGCGCGATAGAGCGCCTCGCAGACATAGATGTTGCCGAGCCCGGCGACGATGCGCTGATCAAGCAATGCCGCTTTGATCGAGGTCATCTTGCCGGCGAGCTTGGCCGCGAGATAAGTCCCGTCGAAACCCGGCCCGAGCGGCTCCGGCCCGAGCCCGGCCAGCAGCGGGTGACGGTCCGCCTCGCTGCGCCTGACATAATCCACGAGGCCGAAGCGGCGAGCGTCGTTGAAGCGGACGACGGTGCCGTCGTCGAGGGTCAGGACCACATGGTCGTGGCGGGCGGCCGGCTGCGCGCCGTCGCCGGCGGTGATCCGCCCCGACATGCCGAGATGGAGCAATAAGAGGCCGTCGGCGTCGAGCTCGATCAGGATGTACTTGCCGCGACGGACGAGCGCGCCGATCACCGCACCGCCGAGCCGCTCGGCAAGGTCCGGCGGAAACGGCCGGCGCAGATCGGGCCGGCGCAGCTCGGTGTGCACGATCCGCCGGCCGCTCATTTTCAGCGCCAGGCCGCGCCGCACGGTCTCGACCTCGGGCAATTCGGGCATTCTCGCTCCCACCGTCATTCTCGCGAAAGCAGGAAGCCGGGGCGGCGTGCTCGCGCAGCGGAGCCCCTGGGCCCGCCCGCGCGGGGGTGGCGCACTCTATCAGCATCAACCGTCGAATCGGAGCTTGCCGGCCGCGCCGTGGCGCGCGCGGCCCGATGGCGTTATGTTCCTGCGTGATGAGCACGAACGAGACAGGCGCCGGCGCCGCGCGCGACTATCGCCATATCGCCGAGGACGAGAAGGCGCCGCTGGTGCGCGCCGTCTTCGACAAGGTGGCGCGGCGCTACGACCTGATGAACGACCTGATGAGCGGCGGTGTCCACCGGCTGTGGAAGGCCGAGATGGTCGCATGGCTGAAGCCGCGCCCGGGCCAGCATCTGATCGATATCGCCGGCGGCACCGGCGACATCGCCGTGCGCGCGCTGCCCCGTCTGGTGCCGAAAGGCGGGATCGGCGAGGGGGCTGCCGTCGTCTGCGACACCAGCGAGCGCATGCTTGAGATCGGACGCGCCCGCGCGCTCGACCGGGGCATCCTGCACGGCATCGAATGGCTCGGCGCCGACGCCGAGCGGCTGCCCTTCGCCGGGCGCAGCTTCGATCTCTGCACGATCGCGTTCGGGTTGCGCAACGTGACCCGAATCGATGCCGCGCTGGCCGAGGCGCGGCGGGTGCTGAAGCCGGGCGGCCGGTTCATGTGCCTCGAATTCACCCCCGAGGTGACGCCGCTGCTGCAGCCGCTCTACGATCTCTACAGCTTTCAAATCGTGCCGCTGCTCGGGCGGATCGTCACCGGCGACCGGGAGGCGTACGCCTACCTGGTCGAAAGCATCCGCGGGTTTCCGCGCCAGGGCGCGCTCGCCGAGATGATCGCCGGGGTCGGGCTCGAGCAGGTCAGATACCGCAACCTCACGGGGGGCATCGCTGCGCTTCATTCGGGCTGGCGTCTCTGAGGCTGCGCGACCCCGGTTCGCGCCGCTGCGCAGCCTGCGCAACCTCGCCCGGCTCGCCGCGATCGGCCTGACCCTCGCGCGCCACGACGCGCTGTTTCCGTTTGCCGCCATCCCCGGGCTCGCCTTCTATCTGCGCTGCGCCCGGATCTTTGCCCGTCGGCGCCGTCCGGCGGCCGCGCGCCCGGGTCAGCGGCTCGCCGCCGCGCTCGACGAAATGGGGCCGAGCTTCATCAAGCTCGGCCAGCTGCTGGCGACCCGGGCCGATATCTTCGGCGAAGAGATCACGACCGATCTGGCGAGCCTCCAGGATCGCCTGCCGCCGTTTCCGGGGCACCAGGCGCGGGCGGCGATCGAGGCCGAGTTCGGCAGGCCGCTCGAAACCTTGTTCACCTCGTTCGACGAAACCGCGGTTGCCGCGGCCTCGATCGCCCAGGTCCATTTCGCCCGCACCGCGGACGGGCATGAGGTCGCGGTCAAGGTGCTGCGGCCGGGCGTGGCCGAGGCGTTCGCCCGCGACCTCGATCTGTTTCTGTGGCTCGCCGGGTGGATCGAGCGCCTGTACCCGCCGTCGCGGCGGCTCAAGCCGGTCGAGATCGTGGAGACCTTGGCCGAAGTGGTCCGTTTCGAGATGGATCTGCGCTTCGAAGCCGCGGCCGCGTCCGAGCTCGGCGAAAACTTTGCCGGCGATCCCGGCTTTCGCGTGCCGCGGATCGATTGGCAGCGCACCGGCCGCGGCGTGCTGACCCTCCAGAGGATCACCGGCATTCGCGCCGACGACCGTGCCGCGCTGATTGCCGTCGGGCACCGCATCGACGAGCTGCTGGCCAAGGCCGCCGGCGCCTTTTTCAACCAGGTGTTCCGCGACGGCTTCTTTCACGCCGACATGCACCCGGGAAACATGTTCGTCGACGCGTCGGGGGCGATCGTCGTCGTCGATTTTGGGATCATGGGCCGGCTCGACCGCGCCACCCGCTATTACCTCGCCGACATGCTGATCGGCTTTTTGTCGGGCGACTACCGGCGGGTGGCCGAGGTCCATTTCGCTGCGGGCTATGTCCCCTCCACCCGGTCGATTGACGCCTTTACCCAGGCCTGCCGCGCGATCGGCGAGCCGATCCTCGGCCGGCCGTTGCAGGAAATTTCGGTCGCCCGCCTGCTCGCCCAGCTGTTCCGGGTGACCGAGCAGTTCGAGATGGAAACCCAGCCCCAGCTGCTGCTGCTGCAAAAAACCATGGTCCTGGTCGAGGGGGTCGGCCGACGCCTCGATCCCGAAGTCAACATCTGGGCCCTGGCACGGCCGCTGATCGAGGGTTGGATGCGCGACAATCGTGGGCCCGAGGCGCTGTTGCGCCAGCGGCTCGAAACCCTCGCCGAGACCCTCGACCGGGTTCCGCGCCTGATCCGGAACCTCGACACACTGGTCGGCGACATGTCGCGCGACGGGGTGGTCCTGCACGCCGAGTTCGATCGCCTCGCACGCGGCCGAACAAGCCAGGCGCGCCTATCTCGCGGTGATCCCGTTGTGGCTCGCGGCGGCGGCATTGGTGGCGATCGCCCTCGCCCTCGTCTTCAGGCGGTAGCGTGCTATTGTCGCGGTACGGCGGCATGGGGGGAGACCGATGAAGATATCGAGCATCCGTTCGCAGATCCTGGTGCTCCCGGAGGCCGATCCGCTCGCCAACACGCCGGAAAACCCGAATGCGGCGCGGCCGATCGTGATCCTGCGGGTCGGCACCGACGACGGCACCGAGGGGATCGCGGTCACCTTTTACGGGGGTGCGATCACCGCCTCCTTGAAGCGCGCGGTCGACGATCTCGGTGCGCTGACGATCGGCGAGGATCCGCATCGGGTCGAGGCGATCGCGGCCAAATTGCGCGCCGCGGCCGGCGGCTCCGGGCCGGCGGGCATGTTCACCCTGGCGTTGTCGGCGATCGACATCGCGCTGTGGGACATCCGCGGCAAGGCGCTGGGTCTGCCGTTGTGGAAATTGCTGGGGGGCGCGCGCCGACGGATCGCCACCTATGCGAGCGGGGCGCTGCGGCGCAACCTGTCGCAGGGCGAGGTCGTGACCGCCGCCGGGAAGCTGAAGGAAAAAGGCTTCCGCGAGATGAAGACCCAGCTGGCGCTCCCCGGCGACACATCGCCGGCCAAGGAGGTCGAGCGCATGCGGCGGGTGCGCGAGGCGATCGGCCCCGACATCAAGCTGATGTGCGACATCAACCAGCGCTGGCGACCGGAGCAGGCGATCGACATCGGCAAACGGGTCGAGGATGCCGGGGTCGGCCTCTACTGGCTCGAAGACGTGACGACCCATGACGACTACGCCGGCATCGCCCGCGTCAACGCGGCCTTGTCGACGCCGATCTGCGGCGGCGAGCTCGTCTGGGGCATCGTCCCGTTCCGCCACATGATCGAGGCGCGGTCGGTCGACTACGTGATGATCGACCTCGCCCGCGTCGGCGGGGTCACCCCATGGCTGAAGGTCGCCGGCATGGCCGAGGCGTTCAACCTGCCGGTCGTCAGCCACGTGATCCCGGAAATCCACGCCCATCTCGTCGCCGCCGTGCCGAACGGGCTGACCGTCGAATACATGGGCTGGATGCTGAAGCTGTTCGACGGCGTCGCCGAATTCGATCCCGGCAGCGGAGAGCTGGTGCTGTCGGACCGCCCCGGTCTCGGCCTCGAATTCAACCAGGCGACGATCGACCGCTACGCTGTGACGTGAACAAACAACGCTTTAACGCAGAGGGCGCCGAGGATTCCGCAGAGGACGCGAAATGGTGAAGCCACGCTCCGCGTACTTGGCGAGGCCACCGCGACCTCTGCGTCGATCGTCAGTTTTACGGAGTAATCATTGATGAAGATCACGCGGGTCGAGACCGGGATCGTCGCCTTGCCCAATGACGAGCCGCTCGCCGGCTTTTCGGAGAACCCGAACGCCAAGAACCCGATCGTCTGGCTGCGCCTCGGCACCGACGAGGGCCTCGAAGGGTTGGGCGTCACCTATTTCGGCGGCGCGTTGACCCGCACCCTGCGGCATGCCGTAGACGAGTTGGGCGCGCTGGCGATAGGCGAGGACCCGATGCGGGTCGAGGCGGTCGCGGCGAAGTTGCGCGCGGCGGCGCTCAGCGCCGGCCCGGCCGGGATCTTCCTGATGGCATTGTCGGCGATCGACGTCGCCCTGTGGGACATCAAGGGCAAGGCGCTCAGCCTGCCGTTGTGGAAATTGCTGGGCGGCGGGCGCGACCATATCGCGACCTATGCGAGCGGGGCATTGCGGCGCGGGCTGAAGCTCGAAGAGGCGGTGACCGCGGCCGGGCGGCTGCGCGAAAAGGGCCATCGCCAGACCAAGATGCAGCTCGGCCTGCCCGGCGTCACCTCGCCCGAGCGCGAGGTCGAGCAGGCGCGGCTGATCCGCCAGGCGGTCGGCCCCGATATGGACCTGATGTGCGACATCAACCAGCGCTGGCGCCCGGAGCAGGCGATCGACATCGGGCGGCGGGTCGAGGATGCCGGGGTCGGCCTCTACTGGCTCGAGGACGTGACCACGCACGATGATTACGCCGGGCTGGCGCGCGTTGCCGCGGCGCTGTCGACCCCGGTCGCGGGCGGCGAATACCTCTACGGCATCGTGCCGTTCCGCCACATGCTCGAGGCCCGCTCGGTCGATATCGTGATGATCGACCAGGTGCGCTCGGGCGGCATCACCCCGTGGCTCAAGATCGCCGGCATGGCCGAGGCCTTCAACCTGCCGGTGGTCAGCCACGGCGTACCCGAGATCCATGTGCACCTGGTCGGCGCCGTCCCCAACGGCCTGACCGTCGAATACATGCCGCGCCTGTTCCAACTGTGGGAGGAAGTCCCGGTCCCGCAGAACGGCCTCTTGGCGATGCCCACCACTCCCGGCCTCGGCCTCAAATTCAGCGCGGACGCGATCAAACGGTTCGGGGTCGGGTGACGCCTCCCTCGGTTCGCTCGCCGGACGCGAGCTGGGATAGAGCGCTGCGACAGGAGAAAAGGCCAGGGCGCCGCCGCGGGATGACAGGTCCCAACCGTGAGGTTGGCCGCACCGAGCCCGCACTCCCCGGCGACCCGATCACGATGCTGCGTTGCTGGAACGCCTCTTGCCGCCTTGGCGCGAGCGCGCCGTCAAGTTCGCGCTGCCCTCGGACCGCTGCGGCAAGCGTCGCCTTGTTGCCCAAGCCCGCCTCGCGGGCGTCAGAATGGCGCCGGTCCCGCGCCTCCTGTTCCACCTGTTTTATCAGGTCGAGATCAGGCATCGCCAACTCCCTCAATGACAATCTCGCACCCGCTCACGGGTGCCGATGCCCGCAAAGATACAATACGACTGTGGCAATTGCGTGATTAGCGATGTAGCAAGTGCCGGATCGCCGGTGCAAAAACGCGCCGTCGGCCGCACCGTGCTCCATGTGTGATTACCGTCGGCCGGCGAGATTGTACGTTCGCCCCGTTGCCGCCAGCGGGCGTAAGGCGGAACAGCCTTCAGCCCCCGCGAAGGGCGGGGCGCGGCGCCTTCCGCCTCATTACGCGGATCGCGTCTCGGCAATTTCCGCCGGTTCGCCCCCACTGCCCTTCGAGGATGCAGTCTGCTGCCGCAAGCGGTGACCGAACGAAATACGCCAGCAGCCGGCAACCGTCGGAGGCGGAATGCGCTACACTTTTCCGCCCTACGCTTGCTGTTTCCCCCTCCCGACAGCACCCTAGCGCTGCGGCCAAGCTTTCCGCATAAACTCGTCAACGTAATAGAGTTCGGCCATGTTGCCTTGCGTTTCCGGCAGGTGGGTCGTGACCACATATGCCAGAACGGCATCCTTGCAAACCTTGGCAATCACAAACCCCGAGCTGACCTCCGAGTTTTTCAAGTCCTCATCATCTCCTCGTTGGATTGCCGTCAAAGCTCTCACTAAACAACCATCAGCTTTCTCTTTTAACGCGGCTTTGTCTTGTGATAACGCTTGCGCATAGGCATTGGCCCAGTTGTCCGTAGTTTGTGCACGGGCGCCGGTCGAGAGCAGAGTTGCCGCGAGTGCTACGGCAGTGAAAATCCTCATGGCACGGATCGCCTCGCATACCGAGCGGTCGGGCCGCTTTGATAGACCCGGAGAGCACTTCTTAGCGATCGTGCGAGCACCGAGCGGGCTTCACCGGGGTGTCCATTGCGCACCTTGCTTCGTCAAAATAAATGGCGATTTTCACTTAAAGAAAGCAGCGATTACTTGACGGTGTGACGGCAAGGCCGCGATAAACTGGTAGCGCGCGTGGGGCGTGGCGGCTTCGTTGGTTCAAAAGAGACCCGCCAGGAACCGAGTCTCGTTGACCCCGTTGCTCTCACAACAGGTCGCCAACTCCGCGCGGTGCCTTTGATTGCGCGTTGTTCCCCTGGACGGAGCGAGCGGATTATGCCGGATGGCGATCAGAACGCAAGCACCCGCCCATCTCCCCGGTGCGCGATTTCACGCTACCTGAATTTTTCTGTGGACAAGGTGTGCATGGAACGCACAAAACGTACCGTGTTGGCTTTGCCAACGAGGCACGGACCTGGACGAACGCGGACGGGAGCGTGCCTGAATGAACGAATCGGAGGGTGGTGCTGCCGGCGGAACTGAACCCGCAATCCTGCCAGGAAGGGGATTTCCGGTCCCCTGCGTTTACCAGTTTCGCCACGGCAGCGGCCACAGTTTCCGAGGCTAGCCCGGTCGGGTCGGACCATCGCTCGAACGATGATCCGACCCTCGGGGTCGCCACCGGGTGGTTGACGTGAAAAGCGGCCACCCGGACCGCGCCCCAAAATTACCGAACGAATACGCTGGGTCAACCTATGCTATATCCAATTTCACGGGCTCAGCGGGCGAAGCCATGTGCGATCCGAGAAAGATAGCCCGCAACCGCTTCGACCTTCTGGACCAGGAGCAGCTAGCCGCCCAGGTGGTGGCGATCATGGACGCGCATTTTCAGCGGCCAAGCGCCGACGAGAAGCGCCATATCCTGCGCTTGGCCGCCGATGAGATCACTGGCGCTTCTGTTCAGTTAGGCGCCGGAGCATCTCTTTGACGGCTTCCAAGCCATCGCCTTGCTGCCAGGTGAACAGAGCATTGTTGTAACGCTGGGGTTGTTGCCCTCCTTGGGCGGGCTGCAGGTTATTCGGGGAAAACGTGAGGGTAGGGTGCCGTTCCTTTACCTCCAAGATGATGATTAGGTCTTTGTCATCGATGCCATTCAGAACGATCTGACCGGTGATCATGGCGAATCGAAACTCCCAGGCGGAGCCGGTCGCCCGATAGGGGGGAATAGCGTCTCGCGTCGGCTCTGGGTCGCGAGGCGTTGGGGTCGGGAGTGCCATCCCGACCCCACATCTATCCGCGTTCGACTTCTGTTCGTCAACTTGGCCGACTGAAACGCCGCTCTGGCGCTGCCAATGTACGCCGCGCATCGGCCCGCCGGAGATGGTATGATGCACGATCGAATTCGGGAGGGCAGGCATGGCGAACGAAATCGAGGTTTTTCATTTCGAGGAAGGCCGGCCGAGTTTCGAGACTTACGGTCACGACAACGGTTTCCGCCATTGGCTCGCCTCCGAGATCATGGCGCTTCTCGATTACAATTCGATGCAGCCGATTCTTCGTGCGGTCAACCGCGCGATGGCGGCTTGCGCGCAGCTTGAAATCTCCATCCCGGAGAACTTCCAGCAAACCGAGATGAAGCGGCGCGATTGGAAATTGTCGCGCTTCGCCTGCTACCTCACCGTGATGAACGCTGATCCCAAAAAGCCTCGGGTAGCGGAAGCACAAGCCTATTTTGTCACGATAGCGGAAGCGTTTCGGCAATACCTACAAGAAGCCGAAGCAGTGGAACGGGTCGTCATTCGGGGCGAGGTCTCTGATCGAGAGAAGACTATCAGCGCTACCGTACACAACCGCGGGATTGAGAATCTTCGCATTGTTTCAGAACGCCGGATATCTTGGTATGTACAACATGCATCTGTCGCAGGTAAGGAGGCGAAAGGGCGTTCCGGCTGGGTCGATCGCCACTCGACTTTATGGGGAAGACCGAGCTGGCGGCGAACCTCTTTCGGATCACCCAGACTGAGGAAAAGATTTGGAACGAAGATATCGTCGGACAGCGATCTCTCGAATGCGCGGCAGAGCAGGTCGGCAGAACAGTACGGAATACGATGATCGAGTTGAGTGGTACTCCCCCCGAACGGCTTGCTCCAGCTCGCGACATCACCCAGGTCAAAGGTGATCTGAGGCGGGCCGGTCGCGGATATGCGCGGTTGGATGAGCAGAAAAGCGCGTAGGCGTGCCATTCCCGGCTCACCGTGAGCACAGCCATGGATGATAAGCCAACGAGACCGACAACGCCGGCTGAGGAAGGGATCGAGCTCATCCCGATTCGTGGGAGCGGTTCGAGCGGACGTTCGACAAGGTGGTCACCGCCCCTCCGGTTCATCGAACTGGAAAGCAAGCTGCCGGGGATCGGCCGAAGCGGAAGCCCGTTTCCCGCGGCCCCGCCAAGTCGAGCGGCTAGGACGCTTCGGCTTCGGGTTGCTGACGAGTTCTTTGATAGGTTAACCGCTTGCCGGCCGCGCCAGCCGCCACCTTCGCGGTGCGCGCCATGTCGTCGACCCCGAGCCCGACACGGTTGTTGTAGCGAAAATCGAATTCGGCAGCGTACCGCTTCAAATGCGTCGGGCTGACGTGTTGATAGACGCCATAGATCCCGCGCTTCAAAATCGAGAAGTAGTTTTCGCAGGCGTTCACCGTCGCGCGCCGCGCACATATTCGCCGATGTTGTGCTGTACCGTGAAGTGACCGGCTGGGAAATCGGCTTTCAGGCCGGCGTAGTAGGTCGCCTCATCCGTGAACACCATTGCCGCCTTGTCGATTTGCTCGCGGAGGATCGGCCTTAGGGTTGCTGCATTCACTTCGGGAACGTGAAACGACCGGGCCTGCTTGCCGTCAACCAGGGTGACGATCGGCTCCTTTTCGGCATAACCGCGCTTGCGGACTTCACCGGCCCGCGTGGTGCGCCGGCCAACAAACGTTTCGTCAGCCTGGACGGGTTTTTGGAAGCCGCCCATTTTCGTCGCGAAATATGGCTCCCGCATTGCCTCGCGGATGCGGTGCATCATGAACCAGGTGGACTTAAGGCTGACCCCAAGCATCCTATGCAACTGATGCGTGCTCATCCCTTTTTTCGAGGCGGAGAGCAGGTACATTGCCTTAAGCCAGATATGGAGCCCGATCTTCGACCGCTCCATGACGGTCCCGACCGTGACCGTAAACTGCTCACGGCAAGCGTTGCACTGGAAACAGCCGGGCCGGTGCTTCTTGCCGAACATCCGGGTTACGCCTTCGCCGAAAGACCCGCAATGTGGGCAGACCGGACCGTTCGGCCAGATGCGAGCTTCGAACCACTCGCGGGCTAGATCGTCATCTTGAAAGGCGGGGTTGTCGAGTTCGGCTTCGGCCATTGCAATCGCTCCGAAATAACGGCTCGATTGTCGCAAGGTATCGCTGCTTTGTCAAGGTGAAAATCGCCAAATAAATTCTCGATCTCGTGCAAAAAGTCCGTCGCCTTTAACTATGAATAAATATTCCCCATCCTCGATCACCTGCCCATCATCCGCTCTCACATTTTTAACTTGAACACCGGGACCTATATCCGGGGAGACCCACGGCATAGTGTTCGGTACATATTCAATTTCGGCGATGCGATGATCCAGTATTGTAGGCGTGGTCACATTTGTTCTCCGCAGATACCCTTTTGCGTCCCAGACATGCTCATGACTTGTTACCCTATGACGATCTGATTTTACGAAATCGGACTTAATAGCCCGAAGATCAACCCCTGAGGCCGTTTGTCTCAATTTTCCATCACCGCCGCCGGAGTCGCAAAGACGAGGGTTTCACCAAGCACAGGCAAGCCGGTTCAGCGGGGTGGCGTGAGACGAGGGTTGGATCATCTTGCTCGCCGATCTTCGCGACCGTGCCAGACGCGGATGATGACCACCACCCCGTTATTGTCGATCCGGTAGCGCAGCACGTAGCCGCCCGAGGCAAATGGGATCACGAGCTCGCGCCGGGGGGTGCCGTCGGCCATTGGCCGACCGAGTTCCGGCGCCGAACGCAATAAGTCGGCTCCGTTGCGGATCGTGCCGGCGGCGCGGCGGGCTGCTTGCGGGTTTTTCTCCTTGAGGAACAGGAACAGGCGGTCGAGGTCGGCAACAGCTTCCGGCAGCCACCTTACGTCGGGCATGGCCGCTCGGCATCGCTGCCGATGCTGTCCAGCCACTCCGTTACGGCATCATGCGCCACCGCCTCGCCGGTCAGCACATAGCGTTCCCAGCGCTCCAGGTCTTCCCGCTTCTCCCGTTCGTAAGTCTCCTCGCGGTCGAGGTATTCCTGGATCGCGACGCGCATCAGCCAGTGCGGCGAGCGATCCCGCAGATTGCCGAGGGCTTGCAGTCGCCTGCGAGTGTCGTCATCGAGCTTGACCGCAACGCTGGTGGTCATCGGCGAACTCTTTGCCTGCGGTAATACCTCTTGATACCTAGGACCGCCTGCGACGCTTTGCAAGCTGACGCCGCGGGTCACGGCGCGCCGAGCGTGGAAGCCCCGCTCGCGGTCTTCGAAGCGGTCCGGCGGGCTTCGGCTGGTGCACGGAAGATGTGTCGCGAGGCCGCTGGCGGCGCGGGCCGATTCGACGCTATCCTGCGGTCGTGCCTGCACACGACGAGGGAGGAGAGTGTGGCCGAGACGAGCGCCGAGCCGCTGGTCGGGTACGCCTGCGAGGACCAGATCGCGACCTTGACCCTCAATCGGCCGGATCGGCTCAACGCCTTCAGCGACGAGCTGGTGCGCCATCTGGCCGACGCGCTGCGCCGCTTCGACCTCGACCAGGAGGCGCAGGTTGCGATCATCTGCGGCGCCGGTCGCGCTTTTTCGAGCGGCGCCGATGTGCATCAGCGCCAGCTGCGCCGCCGCGAGGAGTTCATTGAGCATGGCGGCCCGCAGGGCTGGGGCGCCAATTCCGCCGACCTCCTGACCCGCTCGGTCAATTGGAAGCCGGTGATCGCGGCACCGCACGGCTATGCGATGGGTCTCGCCCTCGGCATCGTGCTGGAGTGCGATCTGATCGTCGCCGAGGCCGGGACGAAATTCCAGGTGACCGAAACCTCGCGCGGGCTCGGCGGCTCGAAGTACTGGGCCTTGCTGAATTTTCGCGGCGCTGCGGCGTTCGCCACCGAGGTGGCGCTGACCGGGCGGTTCTTCACCGCCGAGGAGGCGCTCGCGGCCGGCATCGTCAACCAGGTGGCGCCCCCGGGGCGGCATCTGGCGGCGGCGCTCGAGCTCGCCGGCGCGGTCGCCCGGAACCCGCCGCTTTCGGTGCGGGCGACGGTGCGCACCCGGCGCTGGTATATGGAGCAGATCGAGCGCGAGGTAGCGATGCAGACGGCGCCGCTGAAGCTCTACCTCTCCGAGGACTTTCACGAGGCGGCGCGCGCCTTTGCCGAAAAGCGCCGGCCGGGACCGTTCAAGGGCCGTTGACCCCAACATCGTCTTGCCCGGGCTAGACCCGGGCATCCCCGCGAAGCTCCCGCCGCCGGAGCCTGTGTGGATTGCCGGGTCAAGCCCGGCAATGACGGTATTACAACTATTTATCGAGGAGCAGCGATGATCACCGCCGCCTATGTCCGCACCATGGCCGCCTACAATGCCGAGATGAACCGCCGTCTCTATGGCGCGGCCGCCGGTCTTTCGGAGGCTGAGCGGCGGATGCCGCGCGGCGCGTTCTGGGGCTCGATCCACGGCACTCTGACCCACATCCTGTGGGGCGACCGGCAATGGATGTCGCGCTTCGACAATTGGCCGAAGCCGGCGGCTCCGATCAAACAGAGCGCACACATGATCGACGACTTTGCCGAGCTCGCCGCGACCCGCGAACAGGCCGACGCCGACATCACCCGGTGGGCGCACCAGGTCGACGACGCCTGGCTCGACGAGGACATGCTCTGGTTCAGCGGTGCGGCGAACCGCGAAATCAGCGCGCCGAAGCGGCTGCTGGTGACGCATTTCTTCAACCATCAGACCCATCATCGCGGCCAGGCGCACGCGATGCTGACCGCCGCCGGCCGGGAAACCGGCGACACCGACCTGTTTTTGCTGATCCCGCAGATCGTCGGTTAAAAGCCCGCCGCCCGGGATAGGCTTATCGGGTCGAACCCGCTCCGACGCAGCGCCGGCCGCTCTCTCGCCCCGCTGGCGGGGAGAGGGTTGGGGCGAGGGGCGATTTCCGGCAATGGCTTCTCGGGATATGCCGCGACACGAATGAACACCGCCGAGGACGGGGTTCCGTCTCCCCAACGCTATTGGGCGATCGTCACCCTCGTCGTCGGCATGGTGGTGTCGGTTCTCGACAGCTCGATCGCCAACATCGCCCTGCCGGCGATCGGCAAAGATCTCGGCGCCAGCCCGGCGCAGTCGATCTGGGTCATCAACGCCTACCAGCTCGCGGTGGTGGTCTCGCTGTTGCCGCTGGCCTCGCTCGGCGACATTTTCGGCTATCGCCGCATCTACGCGCTCGGCTTTGCGGTGTTCACCGGCGCCGCGCTGGTCAGCGCGCTGTCGCACTCGCTGGCGATGCTGGCGGCGGGACGAGCGCTCCAGGGTCTCGGCGCCGCCGGGATGATGAGCGTCAACATCGCGCTGGTGCGCTTTACCTATCCGCGGCGGCAATTGGGGCGCGGCATCGCGATGACCGCGGTCGCCGTGTCGGTCTCCTCGGCCGCCGGGCCGAGCGTCGCGGCGGGGATCCTCTCGGTCGCCTCCTGGCATTGGCTGTTTGCGATCAGCGTGCCGATCGGGCTCGTCACCTTGGCCATGTCCTTGCGGCTGTTGCCGCAGACGCCGCCGTCGCCGCATCGCTTCGACTTGGCGAGCGCGGCGTTGAGCGCCGTTGCCTTCGCCTTTCTGATCGCCGGGATCAACGGCATCGGTCACGGGCAGGCCGGCCTGTTCGTCGCCGTCGAGCTGGTCGGGGCCGTCTGCGTCGGCTATGTGCTGGTGCGCCGCCAAGCCTCGCTGAGCCTGCCGCTGCTCCCGGTCGATTTGTTCCGCCGGCCGATATTCGCGCTGTCGGTCGCCACTTCGGTCACGACCTTTGTCGCGCAGGGCATCACCTTTGTCGCATTGCCGTTTTATTTCGAGGACGTGATCGGGCGTTCGCAGGTTGCGACCGGGCTGTTGATGACGCCGTGGCCGGCGACGGTCGCGCTGATCGCCCCGCTGGCCGGCAGGCTCGCCGACCGCTACCCGGCGGGGATCCTCGGCGGCATCGGGTTGAGCGTGCTGAGCCTCGGCTATGTGCTCGTGGCCTTGCTGCCGGCCGATCCCGGCACCGCCGACATCCTGTGGCGCATGACCGTGTGCGGGCTGGGGTTCGGGTTTTTCCAATCGCCGAACAACCGGGCCATCGTCGCCAGCGCGCCGCGCGAGCGCAGCGGCGGCGCCGGCGCCATCCAATCGACGGCCCGGCTGCTCGGGCAGACCATCGGCGCCGCCCTGGTCGCGCTGATCTTCGGGTTTGCCGGACCCTCCGGCGCGACCGGGCCGACCGTGGCGATCCTGCTGGCCGCCGGGTTCGCGGCGACGGCCGCGGTCGCCAGCGTCTTTCGCCTGTTCAAGTTCGTCGGCGCTGCGCAACCGGCCGGCGCACCGCAACCGGCTGGCGTTCTGCAGCCGGCCGGCGCTCTGCAACCGGCTGGCGCCGGCGAGCCGGCGCCGTCGCGCGCGCAGCGCGGCACCGCCGGCTCGAGCTGATTTGCCTGCGGGCACGCGCTTTGCGTCCAAAACAGAGGGGGGAGGCAGACCGCGGCGATCGGGGATATAATCAGGCCTCCCGGTTCGTAATACGGCAGTCAACGGTCAGAGCCTGCGAGAGCGATGCCGAGCCGATCTGGAGGAATCCTCGTGGCGGCGTGTGTGCTGCTCCTGCTGCTGCCGGCGCCGGCGAGCGCCGTCGATTCGGATCGCCAGGTCATTCACGTTCTGAACCGGCTCGCCTTTGGCCCGACCCTCGACGATTTCAACTACGTGAAGGCGGTCGGGGTCGAGCGCTACATCGCCGAGCAGCTCGATCCGGCCGCGATCTCCGAGCCGGTCGAGCTGCGCTTTCGCCTGGCCGAGCTCGGCACTCCGGGTCTCGACGCGGTCGAGCTGCGGCAGCTGTTCGGGCCGCTGCGCCCGGTGCCGGGGGTCGCGCCGACGCCCGACGAGCTCAAGGCGCAGCGCGCGCGGGCGGGGCTGGTCGTCCGCGAGGCCACCGAGGCGCGCGTGCTGAAGGCATTGCTGAGCCGCCGCCAGCTCGAACAGGTCATGGTCAACTTCTGGTTCAACCACTTCAACATCTTCGCCGGCGAGGGGCTGGACCGCGTCTGGATCGGCGATTACGAGCGGCAGGCGATTCGCCCGAACGCGCTCGGCCGGTTCCGCGACCTGCTCTATGCCGTGGCCAAGCACCCGGCGATGCTGGTCTATCTCGACAATACCCGGAACGCGGCGCCGGGCAGCCCCGGCGCGCGCGGCGGCGCGAGCGGGCTCAACGAGAATTTCGCCCGCGAGGTCATGGAGCTGCACACCTTGGGCGTCGACGGCGGCTATACCCAGGCCGATGTCGAAACCCTGGCGCGGGTCTTCACCGGGTGGCGGGTCAATCCGCCGGGCGCTCGGGAATTTCCCGGTATCGCCGCGGTGTTCGACGGCGCGCGCCACGATTACGGCGCCAAGGTTTTTTTGGGACGGCAGCTGCGGGCCCATGGCAAGGCCGAGGGCGAGGAGGCGCTCGCCATTCTGGCCGCGAGCCCGGCGACCGCACGGCACATTGCCTACGAGCTGGCGCAGTATTTTGTCGCCGACGCGCCGCCGCCGGCGCTGGTCGAGCGGCTCGCCGGTCGTTTTCTCGCCACCGGCGGCGACATCCGCGCCGTGCTGAAGACCTTGTTCGCCAGCGCCGAGTTCTGGGACAGCGCCGGGCAGAAATACAAGACACCCTATGAATTCGTGATTTCCGCGGTGCGCGCGGCCGGGCTCCCGGTCAACAATCTGCGCCCGCTGCTCGGGTGGATGAGCCGGCTCGGCATGCCGCTTTACGAGTGCCAGACCCCGGACGGCTACAAGAACACGCAAGAGGCGTGGCTGAGCCCGGACGCGACGCTGCAGCGGATCAGCTTTGCCGCCGCCTTTGCCCGCGGCTCTCTGCCGGTCGATACGGCGCCGCGCAGCGAGGAAGACGCCGCGCCGCCCCCGCCGCATCGGCCCGTTCCGGTCGATCCCGCGCGCCTCGACGAAATCTTCGGCTCGTCATTGTCGAGCTCGGCGCGGGCGGCGGTCGAGGCCGCCCCCTCGGGCCTGCGCGCCGCGCTGATCCTCGGCAGCCCCGATTTCATGCGCAGATAAGGAGCGTCGATGACCGCCGGACCAGGCTTGCCGCGGCGCTTCGTCCTCAAAGCGTCGGCCGGGGCGGCCTTGCTGCCGCTCGGCGCCGGAGCCTGGGGGGCGACCGTCGAGGAGGGCGGCCCGCAGCGCCTGATCGTGATCCTGCTGCGCGGCGCCGTCGACGGCCTAAACGTGGTCGTGCCCTATGCCGAGGAGGCCTATTACGCGGCGCGCCCGTCGATCGCGATCGCCCGGCCGGGGGAGCCCGACGGCGCATTGCCGCTCGACGGCCGTTTCGGGCTGCACCCGGCGCTGGGGAGCCTGATGCCGTTGTGGCGCGAGGCAAAGCTCGCCTTCATCCACGCCGCCGGCTCGCCCGACCCGAACCGCTCGCATTTCGAGGCGCAGCGCTACATCGAGAACGGCACCCCCGGGCGTAGCACGACCGCGGACGGGTGGATGAACCGGCTGCTGCAGGCGCTGCCGGGCCCCCGCGACCCTGCCGAGGCGATCAGCGTCGGCCCGACCCTGCCGCGCATCCTGACCGGCACGGCGCCGGTCGCCAACCTGCCGCTCGGGCCCAATGCCGACAAGCCGCTGCCGATCGACCAGCCGGCGCTGGCCGGCGCCTTCGACCGGCTGTATGCGGGCGACGATGCGCTGGGCCGGGTCTATCGCGAGGGGCGCAGCGCGCGCGCCCGGCTGATCGGCGATCTCGCGCGCGAGCAGGCGATCGCCGATGCCGGCGCTCCGCCGCCGGCGAGCTTTGCCGCGCGGGCCGGCCGGCTGGCGCGGCTGATCGGCGGCGACGCGCGGATCCGGCTCGCCTTTGTCGCGCTCGGCGGCTGGGACACCCATGTCGATCAGGGCGGCCACCTCGGGCAGCTCGCCAACCGGCTGCGTCCGCTCGGCGACGGGCTCGCCGCCCTGGCGCAGGGGCTGGGCCCCGCCTGGCGCGACACCGTGATCGTCGTGCTGTCGGAATTTGGCCGCACAGTGCACGAGAACGGCAATCGCGGCACCGATCATGGTCACGGCAACGTCGTCTGGGTCGCCGGCGGCGCGATCCGGGGCGGCCGCGTTTACGGCGATTGGCCGGGACTGATGCCGGGGCAGCTCTATCAGCGGCGCGACCTCGCGGTGGCGACCGATTTTCGCGCGGCGCTCGCTGCGATTCTCGGACCGCATATGCGGCTGTCCGACCGTCAGCTCGATCTGGTGTTTCCCGGCGCCCCGCCGGCCGCGTCGGGGCTGGCGCGGATGCTGGCGGCGTAGCCGGCGCTGCCCCTCGCCGCCGGGTTTCATCGCCGTGGGGCTTCATCGTTTGTTCACCGAGGCGGGCGATTATCGGCAGGCTCGTGCCGCCGGGCGCGGCTCCGGCCGCGAGCTGCGCCCCGGACTGGCGGGCGACCGAGGCTCGACTATGACTGCGAGGGCATCCGAATGTCGCTGCTGCAATTTCTGTTGTCGGTTAACAAAGGTGAACGACATCTTTATTGCGCGTTGGGCGGCTTGGTGCTATAGCGCGGGCCACGGGTGGAAGTCCCTCGCCGCGATGCGGGTGGTGCGAGGACTGCGGTCTTCGGCAACGAACATTTGCCGGCACGGATACTCATAGCGGGTCGGGGAAACTGTAGGGGAGCGGCAGGGGTGCATCGCACGTTGCTTCGCGCGGCCGGAACCGCCGTTGTGCTGGTGATCGCGGGATGTCACAACGCGCCGCCGCTGCCGACCGCGCCGGCGGCCTCCTCCCTGCCGTCGAGCGAATACATCATCGGCCCCGGCGACAAGCTGAACATATTTGTCTGGCGCAACCCCGAGCTGACCGTCACCGTCGATGTCCGCCCGGACGGCCGCCTGTCGATCCCGCTGGTCGAGGATGTGGTCGCGATCGGCAAGACCCCGAGCCAGCTCGCTCGCGAGCTCGAGCAGCGCTTGGCGAAATACATCAAGGCGCCGGTGGTGACGGTGATCGCCGAACAGTTCATCGGCCCGTTCAACGAGCAGGTGCGCATCATCGGCGAAGCCGCGCAGCCGCGGGCGATCGCCTACCGCACGGACATGACCGTGCTCGACGCGATGCTCGCGGTCGGCGGCCTGACGCGCTATGCCGCGGGGAACGATTCGGTGATCGTGCGCACGATCGACGGCAAGCAGGCGACCTATTCGGTGCATCTCGACAGCTTGATCAGGGATGGCGACGTGTCGAGCAATGTCGCCCTTCAACCGGGCGATATTCTGATCATCCCGCAACGACTTTTCTGAGATGCCCGACGACATCGGCAGCGGCGGCCGTCGCGCGGCAGGTCGATCGCAGCCGGCCGGCCGGCCGGCGATCGATGCGGCGGCGGTCGGTGCGTCCCATCCGTCCGAGTGGAGCCGTTCATGAATTCGATACGGGCGCAGGCCCAGCCGATCCTGCACGCGCTGTGGCGCCAAAGATGGCTCGCGGTCGGTTTGGCCTGGCTGGTCTGCACCGCCGGCTGGATCGCCATCGCCTTTATCCCGACAAAGTACGAATCCTCGGCGCGCGTCTATCTCAACGCCGATCCGCTGCTGACCCCGCTGCTGCGCGGGTTGGCGGCGGACACCGACCCTACCCGCCACCTCGACTTTCTGCAGCGCACCTTGCTGAGCCGGCCCAATCTCGAGCAGCTGGTGCGACTGACCGATCTCGACATCGGGATCACCACGCCCGCGCAGAAGGAAGCCCTGTTCGGACAGCTGGCGGCGGATGTCGAGGTCAGGCCGATCACCACCAACCTGATGACCATCTCCTATCGCAACCCCGATCCTCAGGCGGCGAAGAACGTGGTGCAGTCGCTGCTGACGATCTTCGCCGAAAAGACTGCGGGCAGCAGCCGCTCCGAGATGGACAGCGCGCAGCGCTTTCTCGACGAGGAGATCGCCTCCTATCGCGACCAATTGCGCGCCGCCGAAAAGCGGCGGGCGGATTTGGCGCGGCGCTATCCCGACATCGTCTCCAACCGAGCCCCCGACGCGACCGCGACCGGGCAGGACAGCGGCAACCGGGTCGATCAGGCGCGCAATGCCGTCGGCCAAGCGAAGGGCGAGCTCGAAGATGCGATCATCAAACGCGATTCGCTGAAAAAGGAGATCGCGCCGGTGCCGGCGATGCTGACCGTCGATCGCGCGCCGCAGGTGGTCGTCACCGGCGGTCGGGCGGCGAGCCCCGACGAGGCGCGGCTCGACGAGCTGCGCAAGAACCTCGACACCTTGCGCTTGAAATACACCGACCAGTATCCCGACGTGATCGCCTCGCGGCAGGCGATCACGCAGATCCAGGCCGAAATGAAGCGCTCCGGCTCCGGCGGCGGGACCGGCGCCGGCAGCGGCAAGACGCAGATCGCCAACGCGGTCTACGATCAGCTCAAGGTCAAGCTCGTCGATGCCGAAGGCGCCGTCGCATCGGCGCAACGGCGTCTCGCCGAGGCGGAGACCGAGCACGACCGCATCGCAAGGATTGCGCAATCGGCGCCGGGTATTTTGACCCAGGTGCAGGATCTCGACCGTGATTACGACGTGCTGAAGAAAAATTATCAGGAGCTGGTGTCGCGGCGCGAAGCCACCCAGATTGCCAACGCCGCCGACACCAAGACCGAAAAGATCCAGTTCCGCATCGTCGATCCGCCGCAGGTGCCGCTGGTCCCGGTGGCCCCCAATCGGCCGCTGCTCGTCTCGGTGGTGCTGCTGCTCGGGATCGGCGCCGGTCTTGGCGCGCCGCTGGCGATGACGCAGCTCGACCGCTCTTTCGCGACGATCGCGCAACTGCGCAATCTCGGCGTCCCGATCCTGGGAACCGTGACCCGGCTCTCGCTCGGCGCCGCGCGGCGGCAGGCGACGATGCAGCTGGCCGGGGTCTGCGCCAGCGCCGTCGTCCTGATTGCGGTGTACGGCACGTTGCTGGCGGTCAGCTTCGGCCTCCATTCGGTGGGCGTGTCCTGATGGCAGAATCGATTGGCTTGATCGAACGCGCAGCAGCGCTGCTGCGCCAGCGCGAAGCGGCCGAGGCCGCGCGGCCGCCGGCGGTCGCGCGCGCCGCCCAGCCGGCGCAACGCCAGCCGGAGTTGCCGGAAGCGGCGCCCGGCGCCGGTCCGGAGCTGGTGCTCGACCGCGGCCAGCTCGCCAGCTACGGGATCACGATCCCGTCTTCGGAGCGGTCGCGCACCGTCGAGGAGTTCCGCCTGGTCAAGCGCAACCTGATGGCCGCGTGGTCGCCGACCGCCGGGGTCGGCGATCAGCGCCAAAGCCGACTGATCATGGTCACCAGCGCGCGTCCCGGAGAGGGCAAGACCTTTATCTCGCTCAATCTCGCCCTCGCCTTCGCCTCGGAACGGGATGTCAAGGCGTTGCTCGTCGACGTCGACACCCAGCACTCGGCGCTGCGCACTATCCTGGCGATCCCCGGCGAAACCGGGATCGTCAACGTGCTGGCGGGCGATCTCGATCTGAATGACGTGCTCGTCCGCACCAACATTCCCAACCTCCTGCTGCTCCCGGCGGGCCGCGGCGGGCCGCAGGTGCCGGAACTGTTCTCGAGCAGTCGGATGGGCGCGCTGATGGCCGAGCTGACGCGGCGCTTTCCCGATCGCTTCATCATCCTCGATACCCCGCCCTGCATGGCGAGCAGCGACGCTGCGGCGCTGGCTCCGCTGGTCGGCCAGATCGTCTTCGTCGTCGAGGCGCACCGCACCCAGCAGGATGAGATCGAAGCCGGGCTCAGCATGCTCAGCTCGTGCCCTCGCATCAGCCTGCTGCTGAACAAAAGCGAGTTGGCGAGCGCCCATTTCGGCTCCTACGGCTACGGTTATCACTATCCCAGTGGCGAGGGCGATGAGCTGCGCTCGGATCAGCCGGCGCCGGCCTAGGGGCCCCGCAGGCGCGCTGTTTCGGACAGGCGGCGGGCTGTTTGGGAAACGGCATTTCGGGTTGACCGTGCTGCTGCTCGTCGTTGCCGGCGCGGCGCGAGCGGTTCCGGCCGCGGCCCAACCCGTGACCGAAGCGCCTCCGACCGGCACCCCGCCGGATATTCTTCCGCCGGTGCCGTCGGGCCCGTTTGGTCTTCCCAACCCGCTCGCACCACCCAATTCGCTGCCCTACGGCATCACTCCGGCGGCGGCGCCCGAGCAGCCCCCCTATTCGCTCGCTCTGCCGCTCCCCGGCGCCGGGATCACCACGCTTCAGGCATACGACCCCAACGCCCCGGCGATCCTGATCCAGCCGACCGCGTCGATCGGCGAACGCCTGATCGACAACGTCAACTACACATCTGTCGATCGGACCGCGGCGGCGGAAACGAGGCTGATCCCTGGGGTGTCGATCTCCGCCGATACGCCGCGGCTCACCGGCGTGCTGAGCGCTCAGGTGGAGGGCGACGCCTACGTCCCGACGCGCAACTTGGACCAGATTATCGCCAATCTCTATGCCACCGGCACCGCGACCGTCGCCCCCGACCGGCTGTTCGTCGACCTTCAAAGCATCATCACCCAAGGCTCGGCGCTGCCCGGGATCGGCTTTACCAATCCGAGCCTGCTGCCGCGCACCCAGCAGACGCAGATCTACGCCAATACGGTCTCGCCCTATCTGCGGCAATCATTCGACGGCATGGTCGACACCGAGCTGCGCTACCGCTTCGGCTCGACCAATTTCGGCGGCAACACGCTGTCGTCTTCGCCGACCCTGTCGCCGGCGTTGACCAACCTTGGCAGCGGCATCTTGAACGAGGGCACCTTTACCGCCGCGACCGGGCAGAACTTCGAGCGGGGGCTGTCGAAGCTGACCATCGACGCGCAGAACTTCAACTCGAGCTCGACCAGCCGCAATTCACAGTTCAGCTCGTATGACGATGTCGAATACCGGATAACGCCGGACATCGCGGCATTGGGACGGATCGGGTACCAGAACCTCCAATATCCCTTTTCCCCGGCAGCGACGTTCGCCGGCCCTACCTGGCTCGTCGGCGGGCGGCTCGGGCTCGCCGCCAATTACGGCTATGTCAGCCTCGAATACGGAGTCCAGCAGGGGGTTTACGGCTTTACCGGATCCGCCCTTTATCAGATCACTCCGACCATTACCGCGTCGGCCAACCTGGCGCAGGGGATCAGCTCTCCCGCACAGTATCTGCAAACCGCGCTGTCGAACTCGACCTTGAGCCCCAACGGCTCGATCGTCGACCAGTATTCGGGCCTGCCCACGGCCTTCTACAATCCGGGGCTGGGATTGACCAACAATGTCTACCGCGAGCACGTGTTCAGCGGTCAAATCACCGACACGATCGGGCCCAACAGCTATTCGATCTACGGCTATTACATCAGTCAGGCCTCCTTGACGCCGCCGATAACCGCGCCGACCAAAAGCCTCGGGGCGCTGCTTTCGTGGACCCGCGACATCCGGCCCGACCTCAACGGCACCGCCTCCTTCGGCTACGCCAACACGGCCAATGCGGTCTCGGTAGCCTCGGTCACGCCGGTCAGCAGCATCAGCGCATTGACCGCCAATGTCGGCGTCAACTATCTGTTGAGCCGAGCCCTGACCGGCTCGGTCCTCTACACTTTTTCGTACCAGCCCAACGGCGGGGCGGTCGTAACCGGGCGCAGCGGCGATATTCTGGTCAATACGCTGCAGTTTCTGCTGACCAGGGCGTTCTGAGACAATGTACGCCGACTTCTATGGGCTCACCACCCGGCCGTTTCAGCTGACCCCCGATGCGCGTTTCTTTTACGAGAGCACCGTGCATCGCCAGGCGATGGCCTATATGGTTTACGGCCTGCATCATGCCGAAGGGTTCATCATCATCACCGGCGAGGTCGGGGCGGGAAAAACCATTCTCGTCGACAACCTGCTGGCGACGATCAACGAGAACAGCTTTATCACCGCCAAGATCGTGACCAGCCAGCTCGGCGGCGACGATCTCCTCCACATGGTCGCCGGCGGCTTCGGCATTGCCAAGGAGGGGCTGGCCAAAGGGTCGCTGCTGCAGCGGATCAGCGATTTCGTGCTGGCCCAGCACCGCAGCGGCAAGCGCGCCCTGCTGATCGTCGACGAGGCGCAGAATTTGTCGTTCGAGGCCCTCGAAGAGCTTCGCATGCTGTCCAACATCGTCGTCGACAAGACCATGGCATTGCAAAGCTTTCTGCTCGGCCAACCGCAGTTCCGGGTGGTCCTGGGCAGCCCGGGGCTGGAACAGCTGCGCCAGCGCGTGACCGCGGCCTATCATCTCGGCCCGTTGAACGAGACCGAGACCAAGGCCTATATCGAGCACCGGCTGCGCCGGGCCGATTGGAAGGGCGACCCGCAGTTCACCAATTCCTCGTTTCCGCTGATCTATCAGCACACCGAGGGCGTTCCGCGGCGGATCAACACCTTGTGCTCGCGGCTGCTCCTCTACGGATTTCTGGAGCAGCTCCATACTCTGTCGGCGACTGCGGTCGAGAAAGTCGCCACCGATCTGCGCGAGGAGATTGCCCTCGTCACCACGCAGCCCGCCGCCGGCCCCGGCGAGAACGGCAGGGGCGCGCTCGGCGCGGCTCTGCCCGGCGTCGGCGACCGCCTCGCGGTTCTCGAAAAGAGCGTGGACAAGCACGAGCGCCTGATCCGGCGGGCGATCGAGATTGCGGCCCATTATTTTCAGGGTGAACGGAATTGAGCACGACAGCCGAGCCGATCCGGCGCTTTGTGCCGACCGCGCCGGGCGCGGAGGGCTCCCCGGTCGCGGCCGCGGACGCGGACGCCGCTAGGCCTTCGGCCGCGCGCTCGGCTGCGCTCGGCGCCCTGACGATCGATGTCGAGGATTATTTCCAAGTCGAGGCCTTTGCCACCACGATCGATCGCCGGGATTGGGACCGGCTGCCGCCGCGGGTCGACCGCAACACCGGTCGCCTGCTCGACATCCTGGGCGAGGCCGGGGTTCAGGCGACCTTTTTTACCTTGGGGTGCATCGCCCGGCGGCACCCGCTTCTGGCGCGGCGCATCGTCGCCGAGGGCCACGAGCTGGCGAGCCACGGGACCGATCATCGCCGGGTCGATCGCCAGTCGCCGGCCGCGTTTCGCGCCGATGTGCGCGAGGCCAAGCATATCCTCGAGGATGCCGGCGGCGTCGCCGTGCGCGGCTATCGCGCCCCGACCTTTTCAATCGGCCGCGGCACCCTGTGGGCGCATGCGATCCTGGCTGACGAGGGCTACGAATACAGCTCGAGCGTCTACCCGGTCAGGCACGACCTCTACGGCAGCCCCGATGCGCCGCGCGCCGCCTTCGCGCCCTGTCCCGGCATGATCGAGATCCCGTTGACCACGGTGCGCGTGCTCGGGCTCGATGTTCCGGCGTCGGGCGGGGGCTATTTCCGCCTGTTTCCCTACCCGCTGACCCGGTGGCTGCTGGCCCGGGCGGGCCGCGTCGACGGCCAGCCCGCCATCTTCTATCTTCATCCGTGGGAGATCGATCCCGGCCAGCCGCGGCAACGGCAGGCGCCGTTGCGCTCGCGGTTGCGCCATTATCTCAATCTCGGCCGCACCGAGACGCGGCTGCGGCGTCTGCTGCGCAACTTCGCCTGGACGCGCATGGACCGGCTGTTTCTGACCGAGGGGTCGCAGCCTTATCCGCTGATCACCGCATGGACGGATCGCCGGTCGCCCTCGGGGTGAGACCGTTCCGGGCCGATGACGCCGGGCGCTGGGACGATTTCGTCCGCGCCTGCGCAGGCGGGACGTTCTTTCACCTGTCGTCGTGGCGGCGGGTCATCGAGCGCGCCTTTGGCCATCGCACCCACTATCTGCTGGCCGAGCGCGCCGGGGTCGTGACCGGAGTGCTGCCGCTGACCCACGTCAGATCGGCGCTGTTCGGCTCCTCCCTGGTATCGAACGCGTTCGGTGTCTACGGCGGCCCGGTCGCCGTGGACGGCGAGAGCCTGCGGGCGCTTGAAAGCAAGGCCGCGGAGCTGATGGATTCGATCGGAGTGCCGGTGCTGGAGCTGCGCAGCTTCTCGGAGAGCCGCGCCGACTGGCCGCGGAAAACCGGTCTCTACGCCACCTTCCGCAAACCGATCGACCCCTCGGTCGCAGCCAATCTGAAGGCGGTGCCGCGCAAGCAGCGCGCGATGATCCGCAAGGGCGTCCAGCACGGGCTGCGGTCGGAAATCGATGGCGAGGTCGACCGGCTGCATCGCATCTATGCCGAAAGCGTCCACAATCTCGGGACCCCGGTATTCGCCAAGTCGTATTTCCGTATCCTGACTGAAGAATTCCCAGCCTGCTCCGACATCGTCACGATAACAGCCGAAGGTAAAGCGGTGGCGTCGGTGCTCAATTTTTATTTCCGGGACGAGGTTCTGCCGTTTTATGGCGGCGGCGCAGAGGCGGCGCGAAGCCTTGCGGCCAATGACTTCATGTACTGGGAGGTGATGCGCAGGGCGTGCGAACGGGGCTGCCGCGTGTTTGATTTCGGGCGCAGCAAGATCGGCACCGGGGCCTATGCGTTCAAACGCAATTGGGGGTTCGAGCCGACCCCTCTGATCTATCAGTTCCGGTTGGCGCCCGGCCGCTCGATGCCCGATCTGAACCCGCTAAATCCTAAGCTGCGGCTGCTCGTCGCCGCCTGGAAAAAACTGCCGCTGGCGCTGGCCAATCGGCTCGGCCCGTCGATCGTCAAGGGGATCGGTTGAACATGGATCTTTCGCCGAGGCCGGCTTCGCTGCACGACCGGGCGAGGCCGCCGACAGTTCTTCCCGCCGCCCCCGACGAGCGGGCGCTCGGCGAAGCTTCATCATCGGCTTACGGCTGGCGGGCCGCGGTGGGCCTGATCGCGATGGCGAGCCTCGTCTTCGGGTTCGCCTTCCGCCATGACGTGGCCGCGGCGGTGCGGGTGTGGCTCGAATTCGACCGCCTACAATCACTGCTTCCTGATCCTTCCGCTGATCGGATTTCTGCTTTGGGAGCGACGAGCGGCGATCGCCTCGGCATCGCCGGTCCCGGCGTTCTGGCCGCTGGTGCTGATGCCGCTGCTGTCGGCGGTCTGGCTCGTCGCCGCGGTTCTCGACATCAACGAGGCGCGCCAGCTCGCGGTCGTGGCGATGTTCGAGATCGTCCTGCTCGTGACCATCGGCCCGGCCGTGTTTCGGCTGCTGCTGGCCCCGATGCTGTTCCTGTTCTTTCTGGTGCCGAGCGGCGCCTTCCTCGTCCCGACCTTGCAGAAGATCACCGCCGACATCGTCGTCGCCGGATTGCACACGCTGCACATCCCGGTCTTTTCCGACGGCTTCATGATCGAGATACCGGAGGGCGGCTTTGAAATTGCCGAGGCCTGCGCCGGCCTGCGCTTTCTGATCGCGTCGAGCGTGTTCGGCTGCTTCTTTGCCGTGGTCATGTACCGCAGCCTGGTCCGGCGCGCCCTCTTCATCGCGCTGTCGGTCTCCGTCCCGATCGCCGCCAACGGGATGCGCGCCCTGGGCATCATTTTGTTGGCGCACCTCGAAGGCAGCGCCGCGGCGGTCGAAGCCGACCATATTCTCTACGGCTGGATTTTCTTCTCGCTGGTGATCCTGCTGCTGATCGCGATCGGCATGGCCTTTGTCGAGAAAGGCGAGCGGCAGCGCCCCTTGCGCGCTGCGCCGGCAGCGGCCCCGTCACCGTGGCGGTTCGCCCTGGCGGTTCCCGCTGCCGTTCTGCTCGCCGTGGCCGGCCCGGCCTACGCCGCCCGGCTCGACAGCCAATTCAGCGCCGCGGCTTTGCCGCCGGCCGGCCCCCCGGGGATCGGTCCGCCGTGGCGGAGCGTCGTCGGTTCCGACGTGGGCTGGCACCCGGTGGTGCACGGCGCCGACCGCGAATTTCTGCAGGGCTTCGAGCAACCAGGCGCCGGCGTCGTCATTCGCTATCTCGCCCTCTATCGCCTGCATCCGGTCGGCAACGCGCTGACCAACACCGACAATCGGATCGCCGACGACCTCGCCTGGAGGGTGGCGGAGCAGGAACCGGCCGAGATATCCGTGGATGGCGAGAAGGTGCAGGTGACCAGCACCCAGATCGTCCGCGGGCCTTATCGACGGCTGGTTTGGTCGTTCTTTGTCGTCGACGGGAAAATCGCCTCCGGGCTGTTGTGGACCAAGCTGCTGCAGGCGCGCGCGGTGCTGCTGCGCCGCGCCCCCGTGGCCGCCTTTGTCGCGGTTTCGGCGAGCATGGACGATCCTGCCGAGCGCGCCCAGGACCAGCTCGAACGCTTTCTGCGGGCTGCCCGGCCGTTGCCCCGATACCTCGACCGGCTGAGCCAGGAGAACGACACCCGCGCCCGCCCGCCCGACCCGGCGCGCTAGGCGTCCGGGCGCCGTCGATCGCTGCCGATGACGAGCCCCCGGGCAGGCAGCCCGAGCTTCACCTTGCGGCGCGCCGGGCGCAGGCCGGGGCATCCTCTGATGCGCCGGGGTTGCCGCAGCCCGCGGCCGCCGCCCCGCCGGTCCCTGCGAACCACGCCGCTACGCGCCGGCCGGCGGACATTCGCGTCGCGCGCCGGTTTCGGCGCGGCCGCGCTGCACCGGGAAGCAGCGCTCGGCGAGCGCCTTGATTTCGAACGGCGTGGCGGCTCGGCCGCCGAGCTCGCCGGTAAAAAAATCGAGATACTGCTCGATCTGCCGCAAAAACCCGCGCAGCTCGGTCTCGTTGCGCACATAGGGCGTGTTGCCCGGCGCCAGCGAGGGGCTGTGATACGTGAAACTGAAGACGCGGTGGCCTTTGCGCAGCAGAGCCAAGGTCAGCCGCCGCTGCTCGGCGAAGGAAATACCTTCCGGGGTCAAGGTGATGCGCTCGACCAGGCCGAGGCGAGCGAGGATGCCCGGCACGTGCAGCGCCTTCAGCCGGTCGTTCATGGTCAGCGCATAGGCCATCGGGCCGCTCAGCGCGAGCAGGCCCGTATAGCCGATCGACAGCGGGATCTCCAGCAGCGCCGGGTCTGCGCCGAACCAATAGGGGCGGGCGCCGCAATGCGAAAAGTCGGGACCGAACCGGCGCCGCAGATCGGTGCCGGGAACGACGCTGACGTCGATCTCGTAGCCGAGCTCGGCCAGGATCTGCGCGGTTCTATGGCCGACGCCGTATCGACCGGCTTTGTAGATGAGCGGTCTGATCCCGATGTTGTCGGCGATCGCGCGGGTCAGTTGGACCAGCTTCTCGCGCTCGAGCTCGAACGGCAGGTTGCCGGGATACGAGTTTTTGTCGGTGGTCTGCTCGACGAAGGGGGGATTGTCCCAGGGCTGCAGATGGGCGCCGATCTCGCAGATGCCCGAACGGTGCAGGTCGCGGATGAATTCGTACCCCTCGGGCGTGCTGCTGACCGGGTAGTCGAGGACAAAGGTCGGCCGCACCCCGTAGCGCTCGAAAATCGGCAGCGTCTGCGCCTGGCGCTTGACCGAAGTCACCCCCATCGCGCGCCGCGGCTGCTGCCGCGCCCAGTCGAATTCGGCTTCGGTATCGACGACGACGACAACCATCGGCGGATCGTCGGCCGGCCAGTCGATCATCCTCCAGGTGCTGGGGTCGAGCATGCCTCAGCGATGGCGATCCAACATCGGCGCTCTCCTCGGCGGCCGCAGCTGCAAAACCCTGGCGAGCGCGAACCCGACCCCGAACTCTGCCGGACTATCGGGTTCGCGCTCTCGTAAGAAGAGATGCATTGTAACGTAGGGTAACACAAAGAGGACGTCTATGCGAGTGATGAGGGCGCTCCGTGCCCGGCAACCTTGCCTGAGCATCGGCGCAATTGGTGCAGACTTCCTGAACGCGGCGGGTGCGGCCGATCCCGGCCGCAACGCCCGTGGCCGCTGATCGTGCCGGCGTTGCTCGCGGCCGCGGCATCGCTCGATCGGCGGCCTGCCGCTGCTGCCCCGCAACGCCATTTCCTCCATGTCTTCCCGAGCTTCGGCGTCGGCGGCGTGCCGCTGCGCATGGTCCGAAATCATCAATCATTTCGGCTCGCGCCTGCGCCACACCGTGGTCGCCCTCGACGGCGATTTCGCCGCCGCCCGCAGCCTCGCCGACAATCTCGACGTGGCCTTCCTGCCGATTGCGCGCAGCCGGCGCGGATTGGTCGGGACCCTGTTTCACGCCCGCTCGCGATTGTCGCGACTGAGGCCCGATCTGCTGATCACCTACAACTGGGGCGCGATCGAATGGGCGATGGCCAATCGCTTGCTGCCGGTCGCCCGCCAGCTCCATTTCGAGGCTGGCTTCGGTGCCGAGGAGGCCGACGCGCAGTTCCGCCGCCGCGTCGTGTTCCGCCGCTGGGCATTGGCCCGCTGCGCTCGGGTCGTAGTCCCGTCGCGCGGCCTCGAGGATCTGGCGCGCCGGGTGTGGAAGCTTCCGCCCGACCGGGTTTGTTATGTTCCGAACGGCGTCGACCCCGAGCGGTTTTCGCACCCGGTGCGCGACATGATCCCGGGTTTTACCCGCCGGCCCGGCGAATTGGTGATCGGCACCGTTGCGCCGTTGCGGCCGGAGAAGAATGTCGGACGGCTGCTGCGGGCATTCGCCGGCCTCGACCGGTCGATGACCGCGCGCCTGATCGTCGCCGGCGACGGCGCCGAGCGGCCTGGGCTGATTCGGCTCGCGGCCGAGCTCGGCGTTGCCGATCGCGTCGTCTTTCCGGGTCAGGTCGCTCCCGAAATCGGTGCTCGGCGCGTTCGATGTCTTTGCCCTGTCGTCCGACACCGAGCAGATGCCGAACGCATTGCTCGAGGCGATGGCGGCGAGCCGCGCGGTGGCTGCCGTCGATGTCGGCGACGTGAAGGAGATGCTGTGCGAGGGCAACCGTGACTTTGTCGTGCCCCGCGACGACGGCCCGGCCTTGACGGGATCGATCGCGCGGCTGCTTCGCGATCCGGCCCGGCGCGCCGAGCTCGGGCGCGACAATCGCGGGCGCGTCGTCAGAGTATTTTCGCAGGCTCGAATGTTCACCGCTTATTCGCTTATCTTTGGCTTAGATCATGCCGTATGAGTTCGTCGATATCGGCGCTCAACCCGGCCATTGCGGTGCGGCGGCTTCTTCGGGAAGCTGCAGCCCGATCGACGGCGCTGCGCTGCAACCGCATGAGGTCGAGGACGCTTTGCCCGGACATGTTCCGGGCATCCACGTCTTGGACAGCGGTATCGCCGAGCCGAGGGGAGAACGCGATTGCCCGCAGATCGAAGTCTGTCGCCGAAGGTCCCACGGGACGAGCCAGGCCACGGCGTCCGAGGTCGTTGACATGCTTTCCCGCAACTCTTCCCGCTGAATCGCACAGGTTTGCCCGATCGTGATCCAGCTTGTCGTCTCGGGGCCTCTGCCGCGGTTCCCGCCTTTCAGATCGCGGTGCATGACCGACCCGGACGCGCTGCTGGAGATAGCACGCGAGCTCGAGCGGACCGGTCCGTCCGCGAAACCGCAATCCGACCGCTTCAGCCTGATCCTGCACGATCTGAGGATGGGCGGCGCCTGGAAGCGCACCAATCGAGGCAGGCTGCGGCAGACCGAGGAGATGCTCTGCGCCCACATCGATCCGGGGGTGCGCTCCGACTTGACCTTCCTCGACCTCGGGGCGTCCGACGGCATTACCACGGTTGAGGCGGTCCGCGCGCTGCGGCAGGCGTTCGGCGGCGAGGTGCGGGCATTTCTGGCCGATGTGAACCTGCTGCTGCTGCGCTATCGCCGGGGCCCCTTGGTCGAATACCGCGCCGCCGACGGCGAACCGATCATGGCGCGCCTCGGCCCGCTCGGGGTGCGTCTGGCCGGGCAGCGCCGCGAGGCACAGCCGGACGGCAACCTGTTGACCCGACTTTATCTGCGAATGGACCGGTTTCGCGCATCCATGCGCCTCGATGCGCCGATCTCGCTGGTCCATCCCATCGCACGCCGCGAGCCCGGCATTACTGCGATAGAACTCGATTGCCTCGTCCCCATGGAATGCTTAAAAGATCGCGTCACGGCGGTCCGTGCGAGCAATGTGTTGAACCTCGGCTATTTCGCTCTGCCCCAGCTGCACAGCGCGGTCGGGCATCTGCACGGATACCTGCGGGAAGGCGGATGCCTTGTCGTTTCGCGAAACCACGATCACCCGCCCGGCGAGCCCGAGAACGGCTCGGTCTGGCTGAAGGATGGGCACCGATTTCGCTGGGCGAGGGATTTCGGCGCCGGCTCCGAGATCAAATCGGTGGTCGACGGCTGGCGGCGCGGCTGACGGGTTGGCTGCCGTTGCGGCGCAGGGCCGGTGACCGCGCGGCGGCGGATTGCCGCTGATGGGCGGCTTGTTCGTGGTCTGCACCCGGCCGAACGAGGATCGCTCGGCGGAAGTCGCGAGACTGCGCGAGGCGTTCGCCGAGCTCGGCTTCGCATCCCCTGAAATCGTCGCGGGCGACAACTGCGTCGTCGCCGCCTATCCGAGCTTCGAGAATTCGATCGGTCGCCGTGCAACGCTACCCCAACGGCGATTTCTGCTTTGTCTGCGGCACCTGCGTGTGCGATCACGGGGTCGGCGCAAAGGCCGCCGCGGTGCTATACGACGACTGCGCCAAGACCTCGCCGGCCGCCGGCGACAGGATGATGGGGCACTACGCCGCCGTCCTCAAAAGGAACGGCCGCACCGAGATCCGGCTCGACCGGTTCGGCGGGTATCATCTCTTCTACAATCTCGAAGCCGGCATCGTCTCCTCGTCGTTCTACGCGATCTCATCGGCGTTGGGCGCGCTGACCCTGACCCGGCAGGGCGCCTGCGAGTACGTTTTCAACGGGGTCGTGTCGGGCGACGAGACCTTGTTCCGCGAGGTGGCGCTCGCCCCGATCGGCGCGACGATCCGCATCGGCGCCGCCGGGCTGGAGATCATTCGGCCGCGGCTGCAGGTCACCGGCACCTTTACCTCGGAAACGCGCGCGGCCTCGCTCGACCACAGCCTGGCGCTGCTCGACCGCTACTTCAGCGCGGTCACCCGCAGCTTCGGCGACCGCGTCGGATGCGCTCTTTCGGGCGGCTACGATTCCCGCCTGATGCTCGCCTGCCTCCGCCGCCATGGCACCAAGCCTCGCGTTTTCGTCTACGGCAGCGCCCCGCACAAGGATGTGCAACTCGCGGTCGAGATCGCCCGCCGCGAGGGTTTTCCGTTGGCCGTCATCGACAAGGACGACCAGCCGGTCATCGCCCCCGCCGAGTTTGCCGAGACCGCCCATCGCAACTTTCTCGCCGCCGACGGCTACGGCTACGGCGGCATCTTTCACAACGGCGCCGAGATCGCCGAGTTGGCGCGGCGCGTGCGCGGCGAGGCGATCGCGTTCAACGGCGGCGGCGGCGAGATTTTTCGCAATTTCTTTTATCTTCCCAATCGCGACTACACGATTCGTGAACTGTTGTGGAGCTTTTATAGCCGGTTCGATCCGGCTGTAGGCACCTCGGCCTTCGACGTCGCCGGCTACTACCGCGAGCTCGAGAGAAAGGTGATGGATCTGTTGGGCAGCGACGAGCGCCGACTGCCGCGGCCCACCGTCGAATGGCTCTATCACAGCTTCCGCTGCCGCGCCTGGGACGGCAGGGTCGACAGCATCGCCGCCCGCTACGGCGCCACCGCGATGCCCTATCTCGAGCGGCCGACGACCGAGCACGCCAGCGCGCTGCCGCTGACCTGGAAGAATCACGGCGCCTACGAGGCCGAGCTGATCCAGCGCGTCGATCGCCGCCTGGCCGGATATCGCTCGATCTACGGCCACAATTTCGCCGGGCCGCCGCCATTGTCGCGCCGCCTCGTCGATTACGCGACTTATCTGCGCCCGCCATGGCTGCGGCGTTATACGTTCCGCATCAAGAATTTCCGTCTGCGGCCGGGCGACTGGCCGGGCTATTTGGCGCGGCCCTACCGCGAGGCGGTGCTGCCCGGCGGGGCGACGGCCATGAACCGGCTGTTTCGGCTCGAGGCGATCGGCGACGCCGCCCAGTTCGCGCGAATCCTGTCGCTCGAATACGCGCTGCGCAGGTTCGGCGCGCGTGTTACAGTCGATTTTTGACGGTCGCGGCGCGGACCCATGTGCGGGATAGCCGGCATTTTCGACACCCGCGGACGCGGTGAGCCCGACCGGCGCTTGCTGCGCCGCATGACCGACATCCTCGAGCATCGCGGCCCCGACGGCGACGGTTTTTATCATGCTCCGGGGGTCGGGCTCGGGCACCGCCGGCTCGCCATCATCGATCTCGCCGGCGGCGCTCAGCCGATCTTCAACGAGGACCGCACGGTGTGCGTCGTCTTCGGCGGCGAGATCTACAATTTCCAGGAGCTGATGACCGAGCTGTCGTCGCTCGGCCATATCTTCCGCACCCGTTGCGACACCGAGGTCATCGTCCACGCCTGGGAGGAATGGGGCGAGAGCTGTCTCGACCGCTTCAACGGGATGTTCGCCTTTGCCCTGGTGGACGAGCGCCGCGAGACATTGTTCCTCGCGCGCGACCGGTTTGGCGAAAAGCCGCTCTATTACAGCTATCTCGATGACGGCCGCCTGCTGTTCGCCTCCGAGCTGAAGTCGATATTGTGCAGTCCCGCGGTCGATCGCCGGCTCGATGCCCCGGCGATCGAGGAGTTTCTCGCCTTCGGCTACATACCCGACCCGCGCTCGATCTATGGCGGCGTCAAAAAGCTGGCGCCGGGGCATTGCCTCGTCGTCCGGCGCGGCGAGCGAGCGCCGCAGCCGCGGGCTTACTGGGACCTGCGCTTCGTCGACGGCGCCGCGATCCGCCGCGAGGAGGCCGAGGAGGAGCTGATCCCCCGCCTGCGCCAATCGGTGAACATGCGGATGATCGCCGATGTCCCGCTCGGCGCCTTCCTGTCGGGAGGGGTCGATTCGAGCGCCATCGTGGCAATGATGGCGGGGTTGCGGCGCGAGCCGGTCAGCACCTTCTCGATCGCGTTCGGGGCGAGTGGGTTCGACGAGTCCTCCCATGCCGCGGCGATCGCCCGGCGTTACCGCACCGATCACCATGTCAGGGCCGTCGACCCCGATTCCTTCGACCTGATCGACCGCCTGGCCAGCGTTTACGACGAGCCGTTCGGCGACGCCTCGGCGATGCCGACCCTGCGGCTCAGCGCCATGGCGCGCGAGACTGTCACGGTGGCGTTGTCGGGTGACGGCGGCGACGAGGTCTTCGCCGGCTATCGGCGCTACCGCTGGCATTGTTTCGAGGAGCGCCTGCGCCGGCTTCTGCCGGAGCAGGTGCGCGGCCCTCTGTTCGGGGCTCTCGGCGCCCTCTACCCAAAGCTCGACTGGGCGCCGCGGCCGCTGCGCGCCAAGGCGACCCTGAAGGAGCTGGCTCTCGGCGCCGCCGATGCTTATTGCGCCTCGGTATCCATCTGCCCCGCCGGTCTGCGGCGCCGGCTCTACAGCCGCCAGTTCGCCCGAGAGCTGCAGGGCTATGACGCCGCCGAGGTTCTGCGGCGCCATTCGGCCCGATGCGACAGCGAGGATCCGCTGTCGCAGATCCAATACGCCGACTTCAAAACCTACCTGCCCGGCGACATCCTGACCAAGGTCGATCGCGCGAGCATGGCGGCCTCGCTCGAGGTGCGCGTTCCGCTTCTCGACCACACTCTGGTGGAGTGGGCGGCCCGGCTGCCCGCGCAGCTCAAGCTGCGCGGCGGCGAGGGCAAGCATATCTTCAAATCGGCGCTCGCCGGGCAGCTCCCGAAGGAGATCCTGCACCGTCCCAAGCAGGGCTTTGTCGTGCCGCTCGCCGCATGGTTTCGCGGGCCGCTGCGCCAGCGGGTGCGTCAAAGCCTGGACGGGCAGGTGCTGCACCAGTCGGGTTTGTTCGACATGGCGATGATCGGAAGGCTGCTCGATCAGCACCAATCCGGCGCGCGCGATCACAGTGCGGTGCTGTGGTCGCTGTCGATGCTCGAAGCGTTTCTGCGGCGGGTGCACGCCGGCGGCGCCGCGATCGAAGTCGAGCCGGGCGAAGCCCTGGGGATGACCGCCTGACATTGCGGCGGCTCTGTGCTCGCCGCCGCGCCGCGACAAATTGCGTCATTGACCCGTTAGCCCGATCCGCCTACTGCGATAAAAAGGGTATCAAATTCCGCCGCGGCGGCGCCCGCCCCTCGAATTAACTATTTATTTGCGCGCCTTCCCTGAGTATCATCGATCCGGCGGTTCAATGCTTCCACTGTCCCGTCGGGTCCAGAGTAACATAACTTGGCAGCCCTTGAAGATTGTTCAAATCTTAGGCAGCGGGGTGCGCTGCTCGGTGACGACTGCGATTGGGGCGCCTTCCGGTGCGCGCCGTGACTGCGAGTGGATTTCCGCGCCAGTTGCGGCGGCGACTGTCCGAGTTCGAGGATCGTCCCGCTAGGCTATTGGACGGGGCTGCGCCGTCGGCGATGCGGGAGCCCCCCCGCCTCAGGATACTGCTCGTTTCCCACGCGTTTCCGCCGCGCAATATTGTCGGCGCGGTCCGCGTCGGGAAATTCGCCAGCCACCTGCATCAGGTCGGCCACGATGTCCGCGTCATTGCCGCCCCTGCTGAGGGAGACCAGTCGTTGGCTGTGGATTTTCCGCTCGAGCGGGTCGCTTACGCCAGCGAATGGGTCGTGGAGCAGGCATTGGACGGCTTCGTCAGGCGGATCCGCGCCTTGTTGGGCGACGTCAGAGGCGGGACGGCGGTTGCCGGCGCGGCCGGGCCGATCGCGCCGGCAAGAACGGGGTTGAGCGCCGCTCTGGCCAGGCACTACGCCGCGCTGCTCCGCGTCCCCGACGCTCGCGCCGGGTGGATCGGCGCCGCGACGGCTGCCGGCCGTGAGCTCGTGCGCGGATGGCGGCCCGACATCGTGTTCGCGAGCGCGCCGCCCTATTCCGCGCTGATCGCGGCATCGCGGATCGCGCGGGCCTGCGGCGCGCCGTGGATCGCCGAGATCCGCGACCCGTGGGCCGACAACCCCTACCGCGACGATAATCCGGCGTGGCGCCTTCGGGTCGATCGTTTTCTCGAGCGGCGCACTCTCGGCAGTGCCGCCGGGCTGGTTACGGTGACGCCGCGGTGGGCGGAATCCCTGGGTCGCGGCTATCGACAGCCGATCGCCTGCATTCTCAACGGCTATGTCCAAGAAGATTTTCCCGCTCGGCCCTCGGGACCGCCGCCTGGCGAGGTCGTTTCAATAGTTTACACCGGGGGTATTTATCCCGGCTATCGCGATCCGAGCCCGCTGTTCCGCGCGGTCGCCGGCCTCGGCGCCGAGCGCCACCGCATAGCGGTTCACTTTTACGGTCCGCCGGCGGCGGCGGTGGCGCCGCTCGCGGCCGAGCATGGAGTTGCCGATCGCGTCTTCGTCCACGCTCGGGTCCCATACCAGGCCTCGTTGGCGCTGCAGGGCTCGGCGGATGTGCTGCTGCTGCTGCAATGGAACAATGAGAGGGATGCCGGCAACATCCCGGCCAAGTTTTTCGAGTATCTGGGCGCACGCCGTCCGATCTTGTCGCTCGGCTATGAGCACGGCGACCTCGCCGCAATGATCCGCGAGCGCGCCGCCGGCCTCATGGCCAATGATCCGGTGGTAATCGGGCAACAGCTCCGCGCATGGATCGCACAGAAGCCCGCGGGGATTGCGCCGGTCGCTGCGCACGCGCGCGCGGGCCTGACGCGAGCGGAGCAATACTCCAGGCTCGAGCGGTTCTTGACCGGGATTTTGCGGGTCGGGTAGCCTGCGGCGCGGCAGGTTGCGGTCGTCTGTATGGAAGGATGTGTCGGCCTGTACAGCTTTTCTTCAGCCCTCACGGCATAAATTCGGGCGCGTTTGGCGTGGTGCAGCGGGTGGCGCAGGGCAGGAGGCGGAGAAATGGGCGCGCGCCGTCGCGATTGACTGCAATTTGACCGGGACGAGGTTCGACGCATCCGGAAATGCCCAACTTTTTCGGCAGCAGGCTGTGGATCGCGGTGGAAGTCGTCCCGCCGGCGAGCCAGGCCTACCCCTGCCGCGATCGGTTATGAACATCGTCGACCGGCGCCGCGACAATCTGTTGAGCCCGGGGGTCGTCCCTCCGGCTGGTTCCAAGGCCGCGCGTCAGCTATGGGCCGTCGCCGCCGCCTGAGGTTGTTGGTGGTCTCCCACGCGTTTCCGCCGGTCAATGTCATCGGAGCGGTGCGCGTCGGGAAATTCGCGAGCCACCTGCACCAGGCCGGCCACGATGTCCGCGTCATCGCGGCGCCCGCGGAAGGCGACCAGTCGTTGGCTGTGGATTTTCCGCTCGATCGGGTCGCCTACGCCAAGGAATGGGGCGTAGAGCAGGCGTTGGGCGGCTTGCTCAGGCGGGTCCGCGGCTTGCGGGCCGACGTGCGGGGCGCCACGGCCGCCGCCGGCGCGGCCGAGCCGACCGCGCCGCGAAGAACCGGGTTGAGCGCTGCTTTGGCCAGGCAATACTCGGCACTGCTCCATATTCCCGATGCTCATGCCGGGTGGATCGGCGCCGCGACGGCGGCCGGCCGCGAACTCGTGCGCCGGTGGCGGCCCGACATCGTGTTCGCGAGCGCGCCGCCCTATTCCGCGCTGATCGCGGCAGCGCGGATCGCGCGGGCCTGCGGCGCGCCGTGGATCGCCGAGATGCGCGACTTGTGGGCCGACAACCCGTACAGCGCCAATCCGAGGTGGCGTCTTGTGGTAGATCGTTTTCTCGAATGGCGGGTGCTGGGAAGTGCGACTGCGCTGGTGACCATATCGCCGAGCTGTGAGCAGGCGTTGCGCCGCCGTCATCGGCAACCGATCGCTTGCGTTTTGAACGGTTACGCCGATGAAGATTTTCCGGCGCGGGTTGTGGGGCCGCCGCCGGGCGAGGTCGTGTCGATTGTTTATACCGGGGGCATCTATCCGGGCTATCGCGATCCGAGCCCACTGTTTCGCGCGATCAATCTGCTCGGCGCCGAACGCCGCCGCGTGGCAGTCCATTTTTATGGACCGCCGGCGGCGGAAGTGTCGCCGCTCGCCGCCGACCATGGGGTCGCGGACCGCGTCTTCGTGCACGACCCGGTCGCTTACAAGGCGTCGCTGGCGCTGCAAACCACGGCGGACGTGCTGCTGCTGCTGCAATGGAACGACAAGCGGGACGCAGGAACCCTTCCGGCCAAGTTCTTCGAGTATCTGCGAGCGCGCCGTCCAGTCCTGTCGCTGGGTTACGAGCACGGCGACCTCGCTGAAATGATCCGGGACCGGGAGGCGGGGCTCGTCGCCAACGACCCGGAGGTCATTGCGCGCCAGCTTCGATCGTGGATCGCGCAGAAGCCCGCGGGGATCGCGCCCCTCGCTCCGCGAGCGCATGCGGGCCTGACGAGAACGGAGCAGTACTTCAGGCTCGAGCAGTTCCTGACCGAGATTTCGCAGGCCTGACCGCCGGCGGCACGACCGGCTGCACCGTCCTGCGGGCGCTTTGGGGCTCCTCTATAGCTTTTCTTCAACCCTCATGGTCTAAACGACCGCGCTTGGCATGACGCGGCGGATGGCGCCGGGCACAGGGCTGAAGGGCCGGGCAACGGCGGTCGCGCCTGCGGCAGTTCGAGAACGCCCGAGAGCGGCTCCGTTTCAACCTTTGTGCCGGCGGTGCCGCCGACCTCTTTTTGGGCCGGACGTCAATCGTCGCGGCGCGCGGGGGACATGGACGACAGCGGATCGTTGAAGCAGAGCGTGCTGAGCGCGGTCGGATGGGCGACCGCGACCCGGTTCGTTGCGCAGATGGCCAATTGGGCCATGACCTTGGCGACCGTCCGGTTTTTGCGTCCGCAGGATTACGGCCTGATGGCGGTTACCATGGCCATCGCGGGTTTTCTGCAGCCCTTGAGCTATGCCGGCCTGGCTGCCGGCATCGTGCAGAACCGGCGTATCAGCGACGATGATCTGCGCAGCGTGTTCGGGGTCGTCCTGATCGTCGATGGGGCCTTTTTCGCGTTGTTGTGCGTCCTCGCCTATCCGATCTCATGGTTCTATCACGAGCCGCGGCTCGTGATTCTCGTGCAATTCGCCAGTTTTGGCTTCATCGCCAATGCGTTGCAGACGATCCCGCGCGCGACCCTGGAAAAACGGCTCGACCTGAAGACCGTTTCCCGCGTCGAGCTGGTTTCGAACATCCTCGGCGGGGCGTTCGTGCTGCTCCTCGCCTGGGCCGGGGCCGGGGTCTGGTCGCTGCTGCTGGGGACGTTGTTCACTGCCGGGCTGCGGGTCCTCGGTTTCGGCATCGCCGCGCCCTATTTCCGGCGCCCGCGGTTCGCCGTGCGGAGTATCTCGCAGATCCTGCGTTTTGGCGGCATCCGCACGGTCGAAAGCCTGCTGTGGGCGGCTTATTCGAATGCTGACGTCTTCATCATCGGCAAGCTGCTGGGTTCGGATATCCTCGGCGTCTATTCGATAAGCCGCTACGTCGCCGCGTTGCCGGTGGAAAAGCTCTCGATAGTGATCAACCCGGTGGTGTTCCCGGCCTTTGCGCGGGTGCAGGACGATCGCGGCGAGGCCGTGCGCTATCTGGTCAAGGCGATGCGGATTCTCGCCTTTCTGTGCTTTCCGGTCTTGTTTGGCATCGCCGCCACGTCGTCGCAGGTCGTCGCGCTGGCGCTCGGGCCGAAATGGACCCAAGCGGCGATGCCGGTCGCCATCCTGGCGGTCGCCATGACATTGCGCCCGATCGGGCTGGTCATCCCGTCGTTTCTGGCCGGGATCGGCGAGTATGTCGCCAGCCTCAAGAATACGGTTTTCGCGACGGTTCTTTTCTCGGTCGCCTTTGTGGTCGGCAGCCATTGGGGTCTGATCGGGGTCTGCGCCGCCTGGCTCGTCGCTTATCCGATCCACCTGGCGAACCTGCTGCGTCGCGTCGCGCTGGTGTCGGGATCGTCGATCCTCGATCTGGTCGCGCCGCTGCTGTCGCCGCTGGCCGGGTCGCTGATCATGTACGGCGCGGTGCGCGCAGTGGCCGCGATGCTGCCGTCGGGCGCTGCCGGCTGGAGCGGTCTCGGTTGGCTCGTCGCGATCGGCGTCACCATCTATGTCGGCTACGCCCTGTTGTTCCTGCGTCCGGTCCTGAACGAATTGACCGCTCTCGTCCGCTGGCGATAGCGGGCCGGCGGCAGCGACGAGGTGCGGGCATCCCAGCCGTCCCTCGACTGCGGCGGCCAGCGGCGCGGCGCCGCTCAGCGCGCCATCAGCACCGGCAGGTTCGCCTCCATGATGATGTGCCGGGTGGCGCCGCCAAAGATCATCTGGCGGATGCGGCTCTGGGTGTAGGCCCCTTTGAGCAAGAGATCGGCTCCGGCCGCGACCGCTTCCTTCAGAAACGATTCGCCCTGGGGCTTTTGCCGGCCAAAGGCGGTGCGCAGGCTGACATCGATCCCGTGGCGCTCGAGCGTGCGGGCCAGCTCGTCGCCCTCCGGCCCCGGTTCCGGCATGTGCTGCGAGCCGACGGCGACGATCACGACGTGCCGCGCCTTCTTCAGAAACGGCATGCCGAGGGCCACCGTCAGCGCGGTCTCGGTGCTGCCGTTCCAGGCGACGGCAATAACCTCGCCCAATACCGAGGGAGCGTGCTGCGGCACCATCAGCACCGGGCGGCCGCTCTCGAACAACGCGTCTTCGAGGGTGGCTTCGGCGATCGACGCCAGCTTCTCCGGCTGCTCGACCACGATCAGGTCGAACACCCGCCCGATCAGCCCGACGACGGCATTCTGCCTTCCGTCCTCCTCGCGCCAGGATGCGCTCGGGCCGTTGTGCTCGGGCGGCACCGGGCCGATCGGCACGCCGCGCGCATTCATGAACTCGCGAAACAGCCGTCGCGCCTGATCGCGCCGCTCGTGGCCCTCGCGCTCCAAGGTGCGGTCGACCTCGGACGAGATCGAAAACCCCATCTCGCCGCCGAACACCACGGCGTATTCGGTGGTCAGGCTGTGCAGCCCGACGATATGGCTGTCGAAACGCCGCGCCGCCAGCATCGCGGTTTCGAGCACCGGCGTCGCAGTGCCGTCCCCGACCACGGTCAACAGATTCTTCATCTTCCGATCCCTCCAGGCACTCGACCACGGGAAAGGGTCGTTAACGCATCATTACACCATCGTGCGGCGCTCGGCGACAATCGGCAACGGAGGTTGAGACGGCAGGCGGAACGCGCCATCATCGGACGCCGCGCCGAACCGGCTGCCGGTGCGCGGCGGCGATCAGGGGAATGCCGGAATTGAGCGCGCCGCTGCGGTGCCGAAAGCTGGGGATGCCGGGGGGATCAAAGGCTCTTGCTGCGTGCGCGCACCTGCTGCCGGCGCTGACCGCCGCGGTGCTGGCCGCGGCGCCGCTCGCCGTGACGGCGCAGACCGCACCGGCCGACAAGCTGCCGCGATTCGCCAGCCTGCGCTCGGACGAGGTCAATCTGCGGGTCGGCCCCGGCGAGAATTATCCGATCGAATGGGTCTTCAAGCGTCGGGAAATGCCGGTGGAGATCATCGAGGAATTCCAGAACTGGCGGAAGATCCAGGATTGGCAGGGCACCAAGGGGTGGGTGCTCGATCGTATGGTCAGCGGCAAGCGCGAGGTCATCGTCGCGGGCGCGCTTCGTACGCTCTATCGCCGGCCCGATCCGGAGTCGCCGATCGTCGCCCGCGCCGAGCCCGGCGTCCTCGCCCGGGTGATCGAGTGCCGGGGGCCATGGTGCCGGATCGAAGCCGGCGGCATCGCCGGCTGGGTGCAGCGCAATGGGGTCTGGGGCGTCTACCCCGACGAAGCCCTGCAATAGGCCGAGGCGGCAGCCCTGGCGCGCCGCCGCGGCCGGAAAAGACGGCGCAGGCATTGCCATAGCCATTGCCGCGACGCCTAATGGGACCACAACCGAGGAGAAGCCCGAGATGCTGTTCAAATGCCTGCCGCCGGGCGCGCCGATCCCCGGGCGATTTCCCGGCCCCGCCCACGCGCGCGGCAAATGGTTCACGGTCGACATCCACTGCCATGTGCTGACCCCCAAAGCCGCCGAGATGGTCGCCGGCAACACCGCCGCCACCACCCATCCGCGCGAGATCTACGCCAACGAGCGCACCCGCGAAGTCAACCGGCAGCAGGCCGAACGCAACCGCATCCAGTTTACCTCGGTCGAAAACCGGCTGGCCGACATGGACCGGATGGGGATCGACATCCAGGCGATCTCGCCGTCGCCGAACCAGACCTATTACGGCGCCGACCCCGACCTCGGCATTGCCACCGCGCGGGTCGTCAACGACAACCTCGCCGACATCGCCGGGCGTCACCCCGACCGCTTCGTGCCGCTCGGCACAGTGCCGTTCCAGGCGCCCGATCTCGCCGTCGCCGAGCTCGATCGGCTGCACAAGTCATTGGGCTTTCGCGGCATCGAGATCGCGACCAATGTCGGCGGCGAGGATCTGTCGGCCGCGCGGTTTCGCAAGATCTTCGCCCATATCGAGGAGCTCGGCCTCTTGGTCTTCATGCACCCGACCGGGTTCCCCGAGGCGCGCCGGTTCGGCGACCATTACCTGGTCAACGTGATCGGCAACCCGCTCGACACCACGGTCGCGGTGCATCACCTGATCTTTGGCGGGGTGCTCGACGACCACCCCAATCTGAAGCTCGTATTGTCGCATGGCGGCGGCTACCTGCCGGCCTATTCGGGGCGCATCGACCACGCCGCCTCGGCCCGGCCCGACGCTTGCGAAGTGATCCACCGGATGCCCACCGCCTATCTGAAGCGGCTCTATTTCGACACCATCGTCTACACCCATCACCAGCTCGAATATCTCGTGGGCCAATACGGCGCCGACCATGTGCTGATGGGCACCGACTATCCGGCCGATATGGGCGAGATCGACCCGATCGGCTTTGTCGAGGGCGCCAAGGGGCTCGACGATCCCGAGCGCCGCGCGATACTCGGCCGCAACGCCGCCCGCCTGCTGGGCATCGAAATCCCCGCCGCGCAGGGCTGATCCCGCGCTGTAACCCGCTCTCGTGGCCGTACCATCGTCTTTCCGGCGCAGGCCGGGACCCACTCCCGAAGTGGATACCGGCTTTCGCCGGCATGACTGTTAAAAAAGCGGCGGCGCACCAGGAGGAGAGAAGAATGCTGTTCAAATGCTTGCCGGAGGGGGCGCCGATCCCGGGCCGCTTTCCGGGGCCGGTCCATTCCCGCGGCAAATGGTTCACGATCGACATCCATTGCCATGTGCGGTGCGCACAGGCCGCGCAGATGGTCGAAAGCAATCAGGCCGTGTCGCGCTGGTTTCTCGAAACCCAGGCCAACGAGCAGAGCCGAGCGGTCAACCGCGCGAACGGCGAGCGCACCAACGAGCAGAGCGTCTCGCCCGAACGGCGCATCGCCGACATGGACCGGATGGGGATCGACGTCCAGGCGATCTCGCCGGCGCCGCGCCAGACCTATTACGGCGCCGACCCCGAGCTCGGCCTCGCCACCTCGCGCGCGATCAACGATGCGATCGCCGAAATCTGCGGTAAATATCCCGATCGCTTCGTCGGCCTCGGCACGGTCCCGTTCCAGGCCCCGGAGCTGGCGGTCGCCGAGCTCGACCGGCTGCACAAATCACTGGGCTTTCGCGGCATCGAGATCATGACCCATGTCGCCGGCGAGGATCTGTCGGCCGCGCGCTTCCGCAAGATATTCGCCCGCTGCGAGGAATTGGGCCTGTTGGTGTTCATGCACCCCGACGGCTTCACCGAGGCGGGGCGGTTCGCAAACCATTATTTCGCCAATGTGATCGGCAACCCGCTCGATTCGACGGTGGCATTGCATCACCTGATCTTCGGCGGCGTGTTGCGCGAGTATCCCAATCTGAAGCTCGTCGTCGCCCATGGCGGCGGCCTTTTACCGGCCTATTCGGGCCGCATCGACCATGCCGCCTCGGCGCGGCCGGATTGCTGCGAACAGATCGACCGGATGCCGACGACCTATCTGAAGCGGTGCTATTTCGACGCGCTGGTCTACACCCACCACCAGCTCGACTACCTGGTCGAGGAATACGGCGCCGACCACATCCTGATGGGCACCGACTACCCCGCCGATATGGGCGAGATCGATCCGGTCGGCATGATCGAGGGCTGTCCCGGCCTCGACGATGCCGAGCGCAAGGCGATCTTCGGCGGCAATGCTGCGCGCCTGCTGAACCTTGAAGTGCCGCCAAGACCGCGCTAGAGGTGCGGCGAGATGGCGATCATGTTGGCAAAGACATACCATGCGCTCAAGGCAGCGGGGGCGCCCGAAGAAGACGCCATCGCCGCAGCCGAGGAACTGGCCGAGTACGAAAACCGCCTCATCTCGATCGATAACAGGTTGTCGATTATCGAGTCGCGAGTGACAAATCTGGAAAGCGGGCTCACGCAATTCCGCGCGGACGTCAACGTCCGCTTTTCGGATGTCGGCTCTCGCTTCACGATGTTGACTTGGGCTGTCGGGATCAACGCCGCGGCGACGATCGCAATCCTGGGTGTATTGTTGCGGGGGCACGGGTCCGCGCCCTGAAGTAAACGAGCCGTTCGCAATCGGCAAAGGTTACTCAAATCTCAGGGAGGAAATCATGAAATTTCTGACCGACGAACAACTGGCCGAGTTGCTGCCTGCCGAGACCGCGTCGTTTGCGTCGCCGGTGCCGACCCAGATCGTGTCGAGCGACGAATACCTGCCGGTGCCGCAGACCGAAAAGCAGCGCGAGGTCGAGGCCCGGCTAAAGGAGCTGAGCGACCGGCTCGCCCGCAATCAGGGCCTGTCGCGCCGCCGGTTTTTCCAGACCGCGGCCGGGATGGCGGCCTCGTTCGTGGCGATGAACCAGGTGTTCGGCCGTATCTTCGATGCGAGCCCGGCCGAGGCGGCGACGCCGGATATGGCGAACGCGCGCGCAACCGCGCTGTCGGGCCAGTTCATCATCGACGGCCACACCCATTTCCTGCGCGACGACACCCGGCTGATGGGCTTTGTCAAAATGCGCAACGCCTTTGGCAAGACCGGCTGGAACCCGGAGCTCGGCGGCAAGGAACAGACCATCGACGATCTGAAATACGCGAATTACATCAAAGAGATCTACATGGACAGCGACACCAAGGTGGCATTGCTGTCGAACTCGCCCTCGGATGTGCCGCAGGACTGGTTCATCCCGCAGGCGCAAGTGTTCGCGACCCGCGCCAAGGTCAACAAAGAGGCCGGCTCGCGGCGCATGATGGCGCATTTCACGATCACCCCCGGCCAGCCCGGCTGGCTCGACCAGGTCGACCAGGCGATCGAGATCTACAAGCCCGATTCATGGAAGGGCTATACCGTCGGCGACAACACCCACAAGGAGCTCGCCCACTGGCCGTGGCATGCCGACGACGAAAAGCTGATGTACCCGTTCTACGAGAAGATCGCGAAATCGGGCATCAAAAACGTCTGCATCCACAAGGGTCTGTTCGCGCCCGGCGTCGAGAAGCAGTTTCCGCGGCTGCGCCCCTACGCCGATGTCAGCGATATCGGCAAGGCCGCCAAGGACTGGCCGCAATTGAATTTCCTGGTCTATCATTCGGCCTATCGCTGGGTCGGCGGCACGCCCGCCGACGGCATGGCCGAGTTCGACCGGACCGGGCGCAGCTCGTGGACCAGCGACCTCGCCGAAATCCCGCAGAAATACGGCGTCACCAACGTCTATGGCGATCTCGGGCAGATCTTCGCCTGGACCGCGGTCGCCGAGCCGCGCCTCGCCGCGGCCTTGATGGGCACCCTGGTCAAGGGGCTCGGCCCGGACCACATCGTCTGGGGCACCGACGCGGTATGGACCGGCGCCCCGCAATGGCAGGTCGAAGGGCTGCGCCGGCTCGAGATCCCGGACGACATGCAGAAGAAATACGGTTTCAAGCCGTTGGGCCCGGCCGACGGCCCGGTTAAATCAGGCATCTTCGCCGGCAACACGGCGCGGCTCTACAATTTCGACAAGCACGCCGAGCTCGCCCCGCCCGACCGTTTCGCCGAGCTCAAGGCCGACTACCTCAACAACGGCCCCGGCCGCAGCAACCTGCGCTATGGCTGGGTGCGCAATTCAGGCTGAGGCCGGACGAGGAGACCTCGTGAAGCTTGATGCGACGAGCTTGGCCAACGCTGTGCAGCGGCTGCGCGAGGGCCTCGCGCGGTGCCAGCGAGAGCCGGCCGACGAGCAATTGCGCGACGGATTGATCCAGCGTTTCGAGTTCACTTACGAGCTCAGCCACAAAATGCTGCGGCGCTACCTTCGCGAGACGGCGGCGTCCCCTGACGAGTTCGAACGGATGTCGTTTGCCGATCTGATCCGCGCGGGGAACGCGCAAGGCCTGCTCCGCGGGGATTGGCCGGGTTGGCGGCGGTTTCGCGAAATGCGCGGCCGCACCAGCCATGTCGACGATGCCGAGGCGGCTTCGGCGGTGGTCGCGGCGATCCCGGAGTTTTTGCGAGAGGCCGAGCATCTGTGCAACGAGCTGCAACGACGCCTCGTATGACCCCGCCCGCTCGGCCGGACCTTCCGGTCGACCAGCGGCGGCTGGTGCTGACAATTCTCGCCGCCAATCTGCCGGCTGGCACGACAACCTGGGTATTCGGTTCGCGGGCGACCGGCCGGGCGCGGCGCTATTCCGATCTCGATCTGGCGATCGCTCGCGGTTCAAATCGAGCAGCCGGGCCAGTGCCTCCTCCTCGGCGATGTCGGCGGGCCAGCCGTAGGCCGCCGCGACCGCGAGGCGTTCGGCACCGAACTTTTGTGGCTCATCAACCGGAGATAATCACCGCCGCGGCAGGTTTGCGCAAGACGGGCATAGCGGTCGTCCACTGTTCACACAGCGGCAGGCCTTGGACGCTCGCTATTGGGCTTTTGAGGTGCCGCGATGCGCGCTTTTTGGTACCATGTTGTCAAAGCGGTCTGCGCCGGCGAAGCCCAGGGGAATTTTCCTTGCGGGCCGTTGGACGCTGTAAAAAACCGCGGGTTCCATCCTGATCCTCGACAGGAGGCCTCTCATGGCGACCAGAGCGCCGTTTTTGAAGACGCGATATGGCGGCTATTTCCATCGCGATGTCCCCGAGGAGGATGCCGAGCTGACCCATGTCGGCCCCGGCACGCCGGGCGGCGAATATCTGCGCCGCTTCTGGCAGCCGGTCTGCTTCTCCGACGACCTGAACGACCTGCCGCATCGCGTCAAGATGCTGGGCGAGGATCTGGTGGCGTTCCGCGACAAGAGCGGCGCCGCCGGGCTGTTGGAATTGCATTGCCCGCACCGCGGCACGTCCCTGGAATTCGGGCTGGTCGACGGCCGCGGGATCCGCTGCTGCTATCATGGCTGGCTGTTCGGCACCGATGGGGCGATCCTCGAAACCCCCGGTGAGCCGGCCGACAGCACCCTGAAGGACCGGCTGTTTCACGGGGCCTATCCTACCCACGAGGCGCACGGCGTCGTCTTCGCCTATCTGGGCCCGCCCGACCGCCAGCCGCCTTTCCCGGCCTACGACAGCTTCGCCCGGCCGGGCTACCGGATGATCCCGGGGCAGAAATACTTCTATCCGTGCAACTGGCTGCAGATCATGGAAAACACCATGGACCCGGCCCACACGGCGTTTCTGCACACCATCGTCAGCGGTGCCGTGTTCACCGAAGAGTTCGGCGTGCTGCCGGAATTGGAGTTCGTCGAGACCCCGATCGGGATGATCTACATCGCCACCCGGCGGGTCGGCGACAACGTGTGGGCGCGCATGGTCGAAGCGGTGCTGCCCAACCTGCAGCAGGTGGCGCCGATCTGGGAAGACGGCCGCCGCGAGCAGCCGTTCAGCGGCCCGATGATGACCCGCTGGATCGTGCCCCAGGACGATACCCATTCGATGTTCATCGAATTCCGCCATGTCGGTGAGGCCGAAGGGGTGACGCCCGGGTGGTGGGCCGATCGCAGCATGATGCTCGCGGGCCAGGACGCCGCCGATTCCTACGAAGCGGGTCAGCGGCACCCCGGCGACTACGAGGCCCAGGTCTCGCAGCGGCCGATTGCGGTTCACGGGATGGAGCACCTCGGCGCCACCGATCGCGGGGTCAGCATGTTCCGCAGCCAGCTGCGACGCGGCATGCGCGCCGTCCAGGCCGGCGCCGAGCCCGCCGGTCTGTGCCGCAGCAACGGCGCGGTAATCCCGACCTATTGCAACAACACCGTCGTATGTGTGCCGCCGGCGGCGGACCCGGCGGCGGACAAGCGCATGATGCGCGAGACCGGGCGGCGGCTCGCGGAGGGCTATCTCGAGCATCCGCCGCTGGCGAACGGCGGTTGAGGGAGGCGGCAGGCTGCTGCGGCGGGAGTTGCTGCGCGCGGCATTGTCGGGGGTGGCCGCCGGGTCGGCGATCGCGCCGGCCCGGGCGCAGCCGAGGATGTCGCGGGCCGCGGCGCAGTATCAGGATCGGCCGAAGAACGGCCTCAGCTGCGCCGCCTGCACCTTGTTCCGCCCGCCGCGCTCTTGCGTCGTCGTCGAAGGCGAGATCAGCCCCACCGGCTGGTGCCGGTTTTTCGATTTGCCGGATTGAGCCTCACGCCCCATCTTCTCAGGGGAATTCAGCACATCAGGAGGAAAATATGGCATCATCCGTTCACCCGCAGCTTTCGCATTGCGGCGTCTACGCCCGCGATGTGTCGAAGATGGTCGATTTCTACACCAAAATCGTCGGCCTCGTGGTCTCCGATCGCGGCATCAGCAGCCGCGGCGGCGAGCTCGCCTTCATGACCGCGGCACCCGGCCATCACCATCAATTCGTCATCGTCTCGGGCCGCGCGCCGGAAGGGGTCAGCACGGTCAACCAGCTGTCGTTCAAGGTTCCCGATCTCGACGCGCTGAAGACGCTCTTTGGCCGCGCCCGCGAGGCCGGCATCGAGACCGTCCGGCAGACCAGCCACGGCAACGCGCTCAGCTGCTATTTCCCCGATCCCGAGGGCAACCAGATCGAGATCTATATGGACACGCCCTGGTATGTGCCGCAGCCGCACGGCGTGCCGATCGACCTGTCCCTGCCCAACGCCGAGATCATGGCGCAGACCGAGCAGCACTGCCGCGAAACCCCGGGCTTTATGCCGCTCGATCAATGGCAGGCCGAGGTGGCGAACCGGCTGAGCCGCGCCTGACCGGACTTGCGGCGCCGCCGTCAGCCCCTCACCCCCGGATCTGGTCCGGGGCAGGCTCTCCCGCTGCGCGGGCCCTCCCTCTCCCCGCCAGGGCGGGGCGAGTTGGGCCAGCACGTTGCTCCCTCTCCCCGCCAGCGGGGAGAGGGTCGGGGTGAGGGGCCCTGGGTCCTGGCCGCGCCGCCGCTTACAACGCCTTGGTCGGGCGGATCAGGGTGCGCCACATATGTGCGACCGGGCTGTTGTCGAAGCCGAGCCCTTCCTTAGGCTGCTTGAAGTTGCGGCCGATCACGTCGGTGAAGTCTTCGAGGGCGACCACCACGTCGGGCTCGAACGAATAGATGTCGTGGACGGTGATCATCCGCGCGGTCATGTACCATTTGTGATCGCGGGCGCGGTTGTACTCGTCTTCGATATAGGGGTCGGGCTTGTAGTCGGCGCCGAAATTCTTGACGTAGGATTCGGGATAGGAATAGCCGACCGATTCGTCCGCGTAAAAGCGCAACGCCTGGTGCGCGCGGATCGACCAGGTCACTTCCGGATCGACATAGGGCTCGACCAGCTGGGCTCCCCAATAGCCGTGGTCGGCGCGGATGAACCCGATCACGCCGATGTCGTGCAGCAGGCAGGCGAGCACGATTTTTTCGTCCATCCCGGCGCGGACCGCATGCCGCGCGCTCTGCAGCAGATGGTTCGCCGGGCCGAAGCGATATTTGAAGAAATCGACCAGGGTCGGCTGCGCCGGCATCTTCGGCAGCCGGGGGTCGTCGCCCATCAGCATGTGGGCGCCCGGTTTCTGCGCCATCAGGGCCGCGCCGTTGGGCATCGTCATATCGCCATCGGCGAGGTTGAACAGGCGCGACTTGACGATGATGGCGTCGTCGAGCTCGCGGATCATCTTGTGCTCGAGCGCGTCGGCACGCTCGGCCAAAGTCATTGCATCGTTCATGTCCCGGTCCCTTTTGGTTGGGAGATATATCAACCTAGCAGAGCGGCGCGGCGGGGTCGACAAAATCGCCTCGCGATCGCTAGGATCATCGAGCGAATTTCACGGAAAGGCCCGCGCCATGACCCGCCATTTCGGCGTTCTGATCCCTTCGACCAACACGACCGTCGAGGCCGAATGCCGGCTGTTGCCGCCGACCTATCAGGCGCATGTCGGGCGGCTGATGACCAGCGCGCCGGGTCGGACCTTTTCGCCGCCGCGCGACGACGACGTCGACTACCAGGCGCGGCTGCTGGGGACCGCCAAGGTCGAGATGGTGATCCTGGCGCAGACCTCGGCGAGCCTCTTTGCCGATGATTATGACGAAGTCACCGCCCGGCGGATGAGCGCCGGGGCCGGCGTGCCGGCGGTCACCTCGGCCCAGGCGGTGGGCCGCGCCGTGAAGGCGCTGGGGGTGCGGCGCATCGCGCTGGTCTCGCCCTATTCGGAAGCGGTCAACCAGCGTGCGGCAAATCTTTTCGCCACCAAGCACGGGATCGAGACCGTCGCGCTCGAAGGTTTTGGCGCCACCAATTCCTATGCGATCGGCAATCTCGGCCCGGAGCACGCGCGCGACGCCTTCGCCCGCATCGACCGGCCCGAGATCGAGGCCTTCGTCGTCCCCGGCGGCAACTTCCCGACGATGGCGTCGATCGCCGGGTGGGAGCGTGAATTCGGCAAGCCCGTCATCACCACCAACCAGGCCTCGATCTGGGCGATGCTGGTCATGCTGAAGGCCGCGGACAAGATCCCGGGCTATGGCCGCCTGCTCGCCGAAGTGCCGGCGGGGTGAGAGGCGAGTTTCCGGCGGCGCGAACCCGGCCCGAGGAGCGGCAGAAATGACGGCATCGCGTCAACTGCGTCTGGGCGCCTTCATGCGCCCGGTCGGCATCCATACCGCGTGGTGGCGCTATCCTGGCGCCTGGCCCGACGCCAACTTCAACCTCGAGCACCTGGTGCGTTTCGCTCAGACCCTGGAGCGCGGCCGGTTCGACGCCTTCTTCATGGCCGACCATCTGGCCGTGCTCAACATGCCGATGGCGGCATTGAAGCGCAGCGCCACTGTCACCTCGTTCGATCCCTTAACCCTGTTGCCGGCATTGGCGATGGTGACCAAGCATCTCGGGCTGATCGCCACCGCCTCCACCACCTTCGAGCCGCCCTATCTGATCGCGCGCCGGTTCGCCTCGCTCGACCACATCAGCGGCGGCCGCGCCGGATGGAATTTGGTCACCACCTCGAACCCCGATGCGGCATTGAATTTCGGATTGACCGAGCCTATGGAGCATGGCGAGCGCTACCGACGCGCCCGCGAATTCTTCGATGTCGTGACCGGGCTGTGGGACAGCTGGGCCGACGACGCCTTTATCCGCGATGTCGACAGCGGCATCTATTTCGATCCCGAGCGGCTGCATGTGCTCGACCACCAGGGCGAGTTCCTATCGGTGCGCGGCCCCTTGAACATCGCCCGGCCGATCCAGGGCTGGCCGGTCATCGTCCAGGCCGGCGCCTCGGAATCCGGCCGCCAGATCGCCGCCGAAACCGCTGAGGTGATCTTCGCCAGCGGCGGCAACCTCGCCGACGCGAAAAATTTCTACGCCGACGTCAAGGGTCGCATGCAGGCGTTGGGGCGCTCGCCCGACCATCTGAAGATCATGCCCGGCGCCCTCGCGGTGGTCGGCGACACCGCCGCCGAGGCGCGCGAGAAGCGCGCATTGCTCGACAGCCTCGTCCACCCCGACAGCGGCCTCGCCTCCTTGTCGATCGCACTCGGCCACGATGCATCGGGCTTCGATCTCGACGGTCCGCTCCCCGACATTCCGGAAACCAACGCCAGCAAGAGCGGGCGCCAGCGGGTCATCGACCGCGCCCGGCGCGACCATCTGACGGTCCGCGACCTCGCCCGCATCGCCGGCAGCTATGGCGGCCTCGCTTTGGTCGGCACGCCCGCGATGATCGCCGACCAGATGGAGGAGTGGCTCTACGGCGACGCCTGCGACGGTTTCAACATCATGTTCCCCTGGGTCCCCGGCGGCCTCGACGATTTCGTCGACCGCGTTGTCCCCGAGCTGCAGCGCCGCAACCTGTTCCGCCGCGAATACGAAGGCCGGACCCTGCGCGAAAACCTCGGCCTCCCCCGCCCCGAAAACCGCTTCTTCCCAACTCGCGGCTTCTGACCGCCCCGAGACGCGATACGAGCCAAAGCGGCGGACCGCGCTGCGCCGTTAGCCCTACGCTCGCTGTGCACGCTCGACGAAGCCGGTTCGGCGCTGGGGCTGGCCACGGCCCTGCTCCAAGCGACGCGCCGAAACGCCGCCGGAGGCCGGGCGCATCGGTGTCGGGTGGGTTGAGCAACACCAAACCCACCGACCGGAAAATCCGCATGATGGCGGCAGTCGAGCGGGTGATTGCGTTCGGCTCGGGTCTGCGACGGGCAGCGAGAGCGATTATCGGGGGCTCGCCCAGCATCCCGCGCCGCGGCGACACATATCGCGGGCCTCGTCCTCCATCGACGATCAGCCGCTGAAGATCGGCCACCCGGCCTGATCACGCCGCCAGAGCGTCTTCGAGCACCATGGCGGCGCATTTTTCGCCGATCATGATCGAGGGGGCGTTGGTGTTGCCGCCGGGGACCTGCGGCATGATCGAGGCGTCGGCGACGCGCAGCCGCTCGACCCCGTGCACCCGCAGCCGCGGGTCGACCACCGCGTCGATTTCGCGCCCCATGCGGCAGGTGCCGACCGGGTGCAGGTTGGAGACGCCGCGCACCCGGATCTCCTCGATCATCTGGTCGTCGCTCTCGATCGCCGGGCCGGGCAGCACCTCCTCGCCGATGAACGGCTTCAATGCCGGCTGCGCCGCGATCTTGCGGCTCAGCCGCATGCCGTAGATCAATGCCTGGAAATCATAATCGCTCGCCAGGAAGTTGAAGCGGATCGCCGGCGCTGCCAGCGGGTCGGGGCTCTTGATGCGCACCGTGCCGCGGCCGTCGGGGCGCAGATGCACCGGGCTGAAGGTGAAGGCCGAAAACGGGTGCGGCTTGATCCCGGTGCGCAGCCGCTCGAGGGCGCTCCAGCCGGACATGTTGATCTGCAGATCGGGCTGCTCGAGCCGCGGGTCGGTGCGAACCAGGGCGCCCGCATAGATCCCGGCATTGGACAGGTGCCCGGAGCGGTTCAACGCGTATTGCGCCGCCGCCTTGACCTTGAGCGCGGCGCTCATCGCCATGTCGTTGACCGTGACCTTCTGGGTGCAGCGCCACACCAGATAGGTGTTGAAATGGTCGTGCAGATGCGCGCCGACCCCGGGCATGTCGCGGACCAGCGGAATGCCGAATTCGCCCATGAGGTCGGCCGGGCCCAGTCCCGACAGCTGCAACAGTTGCGGCGAGCCGTAGACCCCGCCGGAGACGATGATCTCGCCGCGCACCCGAGCGGTCTTGCGCCCCTCGGGCGTGTGATATTCGATGCCGACCGCGCGCCCGTCCTCGAACAGAATGCGGGTGGCATGCGCCTCGGTGGCGACCGCCAGGTTCTGCCGGCCGCGCGCCGGGCCGAGATAGGCCCGCGCCGAGCTCCAGCGCCGGCGGCGTGTGGTCGTCGTCTGGTAGTAGCCGACGCCTTCCTGATCGGCGCCGTTGAAGTCGTTGTTGGCGGGAATTCCGGCCTCGATCGAAGCCTGGACCATCGCGTCGCCGAGCGGCGAGCGCACCGGGTTCGACACGTGCAAAGGGCCGCCGACGCCGTGGAAATCGTCGGGGCCGCGCTCCTGGTCTTCGGCCTTCTTGAAGAACGGCAACACCGAATCCCAGTCCCAGCCTTCGCAGCCGCGCTGGCGCCAGCCGTCGTAATCGGTCGAGGTGCCGCGCATGTAAACCATGCCGTTGATCGAGCTGGTGCCGCCCAGGACCTTGCCGCGCGGCTGGTAAAGGGTGCGGTTGTTGAGCTGCTCCTCCGGCTCGGTCTCGAACATCCAATTGACCCGCGGGTTGGTAAAGGTCTTGGTGTAGCCGAGCGGGATGTGGATCCACGGGTTGGTGTCGCGCCCGCCGGCCTCCAGCAGCAGCACCCGGTACCGGCCGGATTCGCTGAGCCGCCCGGCCACCGCGCAGCCCGCCGACCCGGCCCCGGTCACGATGAAATCGTAGGTTTCTTCCGCGATCGTCATTACCGTTTCCCCAGCTTGAACCGGATGACGATAGCGAAACCGGCCCCTCTGGTGAAGACCGATCGGCGGGTGGGACGGCCATTGCCGGCGCCGCATCCGCAGGGCAGTCTGTCCCGATGTGCGGCCGGGCGCGCCTTTCTTCCGATGTCAGCGAGATCAGGCTGGTGTTTTCGATCCCGCCCGAGCGCCCGGCGCCGAATTTTGCGCCGAGCTGGAATGTGGCCCCGACCGACAGCCTGCCGGTGGTGCGCTGGAGCCGCGAGGCCGGCGGGCGCAGCCTCGAGCTGATGCGCTGGGGGCTCGTGCCGTTCTGGGCCAAGGACATCAAGGTCGGTTTTGCGAACATCAACGCCAAGGCCGAGGGCGTTGATGCCAGGTCCGCTTTTCGCGAGGCGTTCCAGCGCCGCCGCTGCCTGGTTCCGCTCGACAGCTTTTACGAATGGAAGAAGCTCGGCCGCGAGCGCCAGCCCTACGCGGTGGCGCTGGCCGACCGCCGGCTGATGGCGCTTGCCGGCTTGTGGGAGAGCTGGCGCTCGCCCGCGGGAGAAAGGCTGCGCAGCTTTGCGATCGTCACCACCGCGGCCAACGCGCTGCTGGCGCCGGTGCACGACCGCATGCCGGTGATTCTGGGGCCGCAGAGCTGGCCCCTTTGGCTCGGCGAGGCGGCTGCCGATGCGGAGCGGCTGAAGACGCTGCTGACCCCCTATCCGGCCGACGAGATGGCGATCTGGCCGGTCGACCGCCGGGTCGGCAACGTCAAGAACAACGATCCCTCCTTGATCGAGCCAGTCGCGATCGCCGACTGAAGCGCACCGGCGGGCTGGAGCGTCGCGGGCTGAAGCGCCATCGGGCCGCCGGCGACCACGACCGCCCTCACGGATCGGCTGCCGGAGGAAGCGCGCGCGGGCGCCGGTCGTCGCCGAGCGCTACATCGGTGAAGATCGCCTGGGTCACCTTGCGCGCCTCGCCGGAGGAGAGGTTGCGGCGCCACGCCTCGATGCGGATCGTCATCGAGCTGTGCCCGGTCTTGACCAGCTCGCCGCAGCAGCTGACCTCGTCGCCGACGAACACCGGCCGAGCAGAGAGCAACCCTCAGCCGACAACTTTTAGGATTCGAGACAACCCCGAAAGCAGCACTGGAAAAGACTCCCCTTGATTTTTTCTATCATTTTCGGTGTGATGATCCTGCGTGCAATGGCCATCGGCTAAGTTACATAGACTGGGAAATGGCCGAATTTTATCGACGCTGGCACGCGCAATACAGAGCGGCTTGGGAACCTAAGTTTCGCGAGACATTTGAGCGCGACATGATTAATCGGTACGATACTCATTTTCTTTGTCGGCAACATGAATAAGCATCAAGACAATTGGCTTATAGTTGGTATATTTTATCCACCTAAGCAAGCTATGAACGATCTGTTCGACACCTGACCGCGCCCGAATACCGAGGATAAGCACATGCAAAAGGGCATTGGATGGTTGTGGATCATCGGATTTTTCGGTTGGTTCGCTGCCGCAACCGCGCAGACCCAGCCGCCTTCGACGCCTGTGACGGCGTTTGATGGCACATACGTGTTCGTTTCTGCGACAAAGGTGAATGAAACTTATGCGACAAGAGGAACAGAGCACATTTTAAGATGTCCGAACTACAAAGGCGGGCCGCTCACCATCTTGAACGGTCAGGCGCGCTTCGTCTCGCGTTTCGCAGGAATAGTCGGGTCGCAGGGTGAGCTGGCGATGCGATCTGCCCCCAGCCCCGCGACTAGAGACGCAGGATCATCGCCCGGTATTGAGAAAATCATCACCGGCAGGATAGACGGAAACGGCACAGTACGTGCACGCCGGATGAGTAATTCTTGTCGTTATGATTTGATCTGGCAAAAGCAATCCAAGCAGAGGTCTGGCTAGGGAGAAATAATGATGCAGTTCACCAGTCGTCGCCGCTTTTTACGGCTTTCCGGCGCGGGCGCGGCGAGCGCGGGCAGCGCCGGATAAAAAGCGTTGGTCCCATCTGCGCCCGAATACCGGATAATTCCCGGTTATGTCCGAAAAATTGCCGTTTACCGGCGACGGGAATTGTCCTTCAGAGTATTGATTTATTTTAGAGATTTCGCGGGCGAGGAGGCCTGCGCCAGGGAAAATTCCCGGTTTCCCCTGTCTAACCGGGAATTCGACCGCCGGCCGGGTCAGGGCTTGGCCGTGGACCAGGTGGGGTGGGCGTCGTAGAGCGACACCGTCGCGAGGCCCATTTTGGCGCTGGCGTCCTTGATCTGCCGGCTGTAGGCGACGTAGACCAAGGTGTCGTTTTTCTTGTCGTAGATGCGGCGCACCGCGATCGACTTGAAAAACAGGCTCATTTTCTGCGAGAATACTTCCTCGCCTTTGGGGCCGAGGGCGATCTTGCCGATCGTGACCGGTCCGGTCCGGCCGCACGAGATCGCGCTGTTCGACGGGTTCTCGAACCAGTTGCCCTTTGTCAGGCGGTCGATCACGCTGCGGTCGAAATGGACGACGTGGCAGGTGACGCCGGCGATCTGCGGGTCGGCGAAGGCCTCGACCACCAGCCCGTTGCCGGTCCAGTCGTTGCTGAAGCCGCCGACCTGCTCGGCCCGCGCCCCGGCCGCGGCGAGACAAAGGAACACTGTAAACAACACAAACCGCTTCATGTGACCATCCCTGCGAGGCTCGCCGTGGCGAGCTGACCAATATGAGACCGCCGCCCGCGGCATGCGACCCGATCGGCAAACGACCGCAGCAGCGGATCGGCAGACATCGCGAGGGATATAGGCCAGATTCCCGCTGTTGTCGGAACCCTCGCCGATCGCCTTCGCAGACCCGGCAGATTCCCCGGCTGGAGCGTTACCCATCCATGGCCGACGGTGCATCGATCGTCGAAACCGACATCCCGGCGCGGCTCGACCGTCTGCCGTGGACCCGGTTTCACACTCTCGTCGTCGCGGCGCTCGGCATCACCTGGATCCTCGACGGGCTCGAGGTGACCTTGGCCGGCTCGGTCGCCGGCGCGTTGCAGCAGAGCCCGGTCCTGCATTTCTCGGCGACCGAGGTCGGAGCGGTCGGCAGCGCCTATCTCGCGGGTGCGGTCGCCGGGGCGCTGCTGTTCGGCTATATGACCGACCGGTTCGGCCGCCGCAGATTGTTCTTCGTGACCTTGGGTCTCTATCTGACCGCGACCGCGGCGACGGCCGGCTCGTGGGATTTCGCGAGCTTTGCGCTGTTCCGCTTTCTGACCGGCGCCGGGATCGGCGGCGAGTATGCGGCGGTCAACTCGGCGATCCAGGAACTGGTGCCGGCGCGCTTTCGCGGCCGCACCGATCTGGCGATCAACGGCAGCTTTTGGCTGGGTGCCGCCCTCGGCGCCGGTGGTGCCGTCGCCTTTCTGCAGCCGGGCTGGCTGTCCGCGGATTTAGGCTGGCGCGTGGCCTTCGGCATCGGCGCCGCGCTCGGCCTCGGCATCCTGACGTTGCGGCGCTGGATACCGGAAAGCCCGCGCTGGCTGATGCTTCACGATCGTCTGGACGAAGCCGAGACGGTCATCGGCGACATCGAGCGCCGGGTCGGGGAGGGTGCGATGCCGCCGCTGCCGGCCGGCACGCGGATCCGCCTCGCCGTGTCCTCTCGCACCCCGGTCGCGCGCATGGTGCTGGCGATCGCGCGCGAATACCCGCAGCGCGTCGTTTTGGGCCTCGTGCTGATGGCGGCGCAGGCGTTTTTCTACAACGCGATCTTCTTTTCCTACGCGCTGGTGCTGACCCGCTTCTACGCGGTCCCGTCGGCCTCGGTCGGGTGGTACATCCTGCCTTTCGCGCTCGGCAATTTTCTCGGACCCCTATTGCTCGGCCCGCTGTTCGACACGATCGGGCGCAAGCCGATGATCGGCGCCACCTATGCGCTCTCGGGCATATTGCTCGCGATCGTCGGCTGGCTGTTTCGCGAAGGGCAGCTCGACGCCGCCCAGCTCACCCTGTGCTGGACCGGCATCTTCTTTTTCGCCTCGGCCGCGGCGAGCGCCGCCTATCTGACGGTCAGCGAGAGCTTTCCGCTCGAGGCCAGGGCGCTGGCCATCGCCTTGTTCTATGCGATCGGCACCGCGACCGGCGGGGTCGTCTCGCCCTGGCTGTTCGGCATATTGGTCGGCACCGGCGCGCGCGGCGCCGTGTTCGCCGGCTATCTGCTCGGCGCGGGGTTGATGATCGTGGCGGCAGCGACCGAATTCGCGATCGGGATCAAGGCCGAGCGGCAGTCGTTGGAGAGCGTGGCGCGACCGCTGTCCAGCCTCGCCGACTAGCTGTCGCTGCCGGCGAAGGCGGGCGCGACCTCGGCCATGAAGCGGGCCATCTCGTCCCTGACCTGGGCGTGCGGCTTCAGCCCGACGTTGAAATAGAGGATGACCTCGCCGAACCCGGCGGCCTCGACCTTTTTCAAGCTGTCGAGGATCTGCTGCGCCGAGCCGATCAGCACCGAATTGTCGGTCAGGTCCTGCGGCTGCACATTGCGCAACCGGTCGACCATGCCGACAAAGTAGCGGTAAGAGGGCGGCGCCGTCTTCGGGTCGCCCGGGAAGGCAGCCAACACGCATTCGCGGTAATAGCGGATCTGGCGGGCGCGGGCGGCGTCCTGCTGCTGCCGGTCGTCGGCGAAATGGATGAAATAGCTGCACATCAGCCGCCCCGGCGACTTGCCGTGCCGGGCGCAGGTCTCGCCGTAGAGATCGCCCACCTGGCGCAATCCGCCATAGGTCATCGCCGCGGCAAAGGGCGCCACGACGAGGTTGCAGCCGAGCCGCGCCGCCAATTCGATCGAGGGCTGCGAGAACGAGGCGACATAGGCGGGGATCGGGCATTGCACCGGCCGCGGCGTGATCGCGACATCGTCGAACTGGTAGTGTCTGCCGTGATATGAGATCGGCCCGTCGCTCGACCACAGGCGGCGGACCACCTCCATCCCTTCCTCGAAGATCTGCTGATTGTCCTCGAACGAGACCTTGAACGGCAGGTATTCGCGGCGGTCGTAGCCGCGCCCGGCGGCGAAATCGACCCGGCCGCCGCTGAGGAGGTCGAGGCTCGCCCATTGCTCGGCGACGCGGATCGGGTGATGCAACGGCAACACCGTCACCGCCGGGGCGAGGCGGATATGCCGGGTCCGCGCCGCGACATGGGCGAGCACCAGATCGGGGCAGGAAAGCACCCCCAAGGTGCTGAAATGATGCTCGCCGATCCAGACGGAGTGGAGGCCGACCGTCTCGGCGTAGACGGCCTCGTCGATGATGTCGGCGACGTACGCGTTGGCGCTGCGGGTGTTGTTTTCGTAGTGGTTGTCGCTCAGGGTGAAATAGCCGAATTGCATGTTGCCGCTCGTCACGTGGGAGCCTCCGGGTGCCCGCCCCTGTAGACGATAGCGTCGTCCCCGCGCAAGCGGCGTCCAAGACTTGGAACCGCGCTCGCCGGCGTCGGGTTGATGCGCCCTCGCCAAGAATGTCCGTCAATTCTCGCAGCTTGACCCGCTGTCCGCTCGAAACGGTGGGAACCGACGGAAACCCTCAGCGGTTTATCGCGGGTAGTCAACTTTCAGGACAGGACGAATGACCAAGCTGTTACTGGCGGGTGTGGCCGCCGTCGCCATGATGTCGGGCGTTGCCCTGGCGCAGACGGCGCCTCCCGGCACGACGACGATGCCGGTCGTCCCAACCGCCCCGATGCCGGACGCCGGCAGCACCTCGACGACGACGACCGTCGCCCCCACTCCGGAGGGAGGCTACCGCGCGTCGACGACCAAAAAAGGCGTCGACATCAACGGGAATGAAGTCACCGAAAAGAACACCTACAGGAACGGCATCGAGGGCAGCACGGAAACCCATACCAAAACCAAGACCGACCCCGATGGCGGCGACACGACCACCCGCTCGACGACCACCACCACGCAGCACTAGCTGGGGGCGCTATTTGCTTGAAGAGGTTGGTAGCGGGAGAGGGATTTGAACCCCCGACCTTGGGATTATGATTCCCCTGCTCTAACCAGCTGAGCTACCCCGCCGCGCGGGCTCGGATATAGGAGATGAGGGGGCGGGGGTCAACCCGCGGTGGGCCGCCGCCGAATCCAGCCGCCGCCGAGCACCCGCTCTCCGTCGTACAAGACCGCGGCCTGCCCCGGCGCCGCCGCGTCCACCGCAGCGTCGAGAACGAGCTCGGCCTCGCCGAATGCGGCGCCGGGGTAGAGGGTCGCCGGCGCCGGCGGTTGCGAGGAGCGCAGCTTTGCCGCAACCCGGACGCCGGCCGGGCTCGGAGGCTGCGGCATCAGCCAGTCGAGCTCGCCGAGCGAGAGCCGGGTTTCGGCCAGGGCGGCGCGCGGCCCGACGACGACCCGCCGCCGTTCGGGCTCGATCGCCAGCACATGGAGCGGCTCCGCCGCGGCGATGCCCAGCCCCTTCCTCTGACCCACGGTGAAATGGGCGATGCCGCGATGACGGCCGAGCACCCGTCCCGCATGGTCGACGATGTCGCCCGGCATTCCCGCCTCCGGGCGCAGCCGCTCGACCAGCCCGGCGTAAGAGCCCTGCGGGACAAAGCAGATGTCCTGGCTGTCGGGCTTGTCGGCGACCGTCAGGCCGAAACGCCGGGCCAGCGCGCGGGTCTCGTCCTTGGCGAGCCCGCCCAGCGGGAAGCGCAGGAAATCGAGCTCGGCGCGCGTCGTCGCAAACAGGAAATAGCTTTGGTCGCGCCCGAGGTCGCGGGCGCGGTGCAGTTCGGGACCGGCCGACCCGAGCACCCGACGCACATAGTGCCCGGTCGCGAGCGCCGAGGCGCCGAGGTCGCGGGCGGTCGCGAGCAGGTCGCGGAACTTGATTCGCTGGTTGCAGCGGATGCACGGCACCGGCGTTTCGCCGCGGCGGTACAATTCGACGAAATCCTCGATCACCTCGGCGCGAAAACGGCTCTCATAGTCGAGCACGTAATGAGCAATGCCGAGGCGTTCGGCGACGCGCGCCGCGTCGTGAATGTCCTGCCCGGCACAGCACGCCCCTTTTCGCCCGAGTGCGGCGCCGTGATCGTAGAGCTGCAGAGTGATGCCGACGACCGCAAAGCCGCGCTCGGCCAGCAGCGCCGCCGTCACCGACGAATCGACCCCGCCCGACATCGCGACGACGACGCGGTGGTCGGCCGGGTTGCCGGCGAGGTCGATGTCTTCGAGCGGGTCACGCATGCGCGCGACTATACATCTCTTCGAGCGGGTCAGCGTTCGGCGTCGAGCCCCATCTGCCAGAAATCGGCTTCGAGCCGGGCGGCGGCAACGAAACCGGCCGCGAGGGCCGCAAACCGCCCTTCGCCGCCGCGGCGTGCGAACTGCTCGTCGAGCGCCGTTTCGGCCTCGCGGGCGAGCGCCTGATATTCCGCGCCCGCGTAGGTTTCGAGCCATTCGCGATACGGGTTGCCGTCGAGCCGGGTCGCGGGATCGGCCATGCGCTCGGCCGCGATCACCGCGTAGCCGACGACGCACGGCGCGAGAGCGGTCTCGAGGTCGAGCCGGTCGCCGGCCAATCCGCGGTCGAGCACAAAGCGGGTATAGGCGATCGTCTCCAGGGCCTCGGGCTCGGCCGTCATCGCCGCTTCCGACAGGCCCCAGCCGCGGCAGTAGTCGATGTGGAGGCCAATCTCGACATCGAGCGTAGCGGCGACGAGCCGCTGCGCCCGGCGCATTTCCGCGAGCGTATCGGATTTGTAAATCGCCAGCCCCCACGCGCGCGCGAAATGCGTCAAAAACAGATAGTCCTGGATCAGATAGCGTCGGAAGCAGGCTTCCGGCAGCTCGCCGCGGGCGAGCAGCAGAACGAAATCGTGCCGCGTGTAGGCGCGCCACGCCGCGGCTGAGGCCGCGACCAATCGCGCAAAGAGACTGTCCGCCGCCATGCCCGAGCCGACCGCGTCAGCCCGGCAACAGGTTGCGGGTCGCCGCCGGCAACAGCACGGTGAGGCCGTCGAGCTCCTCGGTGATGATGATCTGGCAGCCGAGCCGGGAGGTCCGGCTGAGGTTGAAGGCGAGATCGAGCATGTCCTCCTCGTCCTCGCTCGCCTCCTTGAGCAGGTCGTACCATTCGGGGTCGACGATCACGTGGCAGGTCGAGCAGGCGAGCGAGCCCTCGCACGCCCCTTCGATGTCGATGTCCTGGCGATGGGCGATTTCGAGCACCGACTGCCCGACCGGGGCGTCGACCTCGCGGCGGCTGCCGTCGCGCTCGATAAAGACCATCTTCGGCATCAGGCGAACTCCGCGCCGCCGCCCGGCTCCGGTCGCGGCGCCAACTCCTCGGCGAGGATCGCGGCGGCGCACGCCGGCGCCATCCCGGATTGCAGCTCCGCCGCCGCCGCGAGCCGCAGAACCGCCAGCCCGGCCTGTTCGGCAGCCGCGATCAGACCCGCCGTCGCAGCTCGATCGGGTGCGGCGGCAAGCACGATCACGGCATGGGTCGCCGGGCGGGCGAGCGACCGCTCGGCGCGCAGCCGCGCCCCCGCGAGCAGCTCCAGCCATTGGTCCATTGGGGCGCCGAGCCCGGGCACGGGCAGCGCCTGCTCGAACCCCTCGCGATCGACCAGCACCACGGGGTTGCCGCCGACCGCCACCGCCACCTCGGCCGCCCCGCCGCTGGCGTCGATGCCGATCGCGGCACCGGGGCCGCCCGCATCGCCCGGCCCGCCCTCCGGCTCTTCGAGCTGAAACAGCTTCACGCGAAACCCGCGGAACCGCTTACCGTGGCCGAATTACACGTGGAAGGATTCGCCGCAGCCGCAGCGGCCCTTTTCGTTGGGGTTTTGAAAGGTGAAGCCGCTCTGCAGCTTTTCTTCGACGTAATCCATTTCGGTGCCGAGGATGAACATCACCGCCTTCGGGTCGATCAGAACGGTGACACCCTTGTCTTCGACGACCTCGTCGAACTTGCCCTTCTCGTCGGCATATTCGAGCGTGTAACTGAGGCCCGAGCAGCCGCGCGAGCGCACCCCGATCCTGACCCCGGCCGACGGCTTGCCGCGCTTGGCGAGCAGCGCCTGTATCCGTTGTGCCGCGGCCTCCGTCACCGTCAAGGCCTGCTTTCTCGCCATCATCCGATCTCCAACCCCAGCTCTCGATCTTTATGTGGGTGCGCCGACCCGTCGCCGCATCCCGGTTTCGTCGGCGAGCCGGGCCGCTGCCGCGGCCAGCGCGTCGACGGCGAAATCGACCTCGGCCGCGGTGTTGAAACGGCCGAGACCGATGCGGATCGCCGCATTGGCGAGCGCGTCGGGCAGGCCGAGCGCGCGCAGCACGTAAGAAGGCTCGATCGTCGCCGAGGTGCAGGCCGAGCCGGTCGAGACCGCGATCGCCGGGCACGCCTCGATCAAGGCCGGGGCCTCGATCCCCGGAAAGGTCAGGTTGAGGTTGCCGGCGAGGCGCCGCTCGGCGTTGCCGTTGAGGGCGATCGCGGGGACGCGCCGCGCCAGACCCTGATATAGCCGGTCTCTGAGCCCGCGCAGCCGCACCGCTTCCTGCGCCATCTCGGCGCCCGCGATCGCCGCGGCCCGGCCGAGCCCGACGCAGAGCGGCGTCGGCAGGGTGCCGGAACGCAGCCCGCGCTCCTGCCCGCCGCCGTCGATCAGCGGCAACAGGCGCACGCGCGGCCGACGCCGCACGTAGAGCACGCCGACGCCCTTCGGCCCGTACATCTTGTGGCCGGAAATCGACATCAGGTCGATGCGCATCGCCTCGACGTCGAGCGGGATCTTGCCCACGGCCTGGGCCGCATCGCTGTGGAGCAGCACGCCCTTGGCGCGGCACAAGGCGCCGATTTCGGCGAGCGGCTGGATCACCCCGATTTCGTTGTGCGCGGCCATGACCGAGACCAGCAAGGTGCGCTCGGTGAGCGCCGCCGCCAGCCTGTCGAGGTCGACGAGGCCGTCGGGTTCGACCGGCAGATAGGTCACGTCAAACCCCTCGCGCTCCAGTTGCGCGCAGCTTTCGAGCACGCATTTGTGCTCGGTCGCCAGGGTCACGATGTGGCCGCGGGGGCGGACAGCCTGGGGATGGGCGCGGGCGAAATGCGCTGCACCCTTGATCGCGAGGTTGTTCGCTTCGGTGGCGCCCGAGGTAAAGAACATCTCGCGCGGGTCGGCATGGATCAAGCTCGCGAGCTCGGTGCGCGCGCGCTCGATCGCCTCGGCGGCGTTACGGCCGTAAATATGGCTGGTGCTGTGCGGATTGCCGAAATGCTCGGTGAAATAGGGCAGCATCGCCTCCAGCACGCGCGGGTCGACCGGTGTCGACGACTGGTTGTCGAGGTAGATCGGCGGCGTGTTAGCGGCCCCGCCCGAAAGCTTGCCGGTGAGGGTCGAGTTCATGCCGCGCGCGCCTTCTCGGCAAAGCCCCGCCGACGGTGGTAGAGCGCAGTCCAGGACCGCAGAAAACGGCTCACATCGCCCTCGGTCGTGCTCCAGCCGAGGCTGACCCGGATCGTCGAGGCGGCCACATCGGGTGCGGTCCCCATCGCCGCCAGCACATGGCTCGGCCCGACCTTGCCCGACGAGCAGGCCGCGCCGGCGCTGATCATGACCCCGTCGAGATCGAGCGCGATGACCTGGGTCTCCGCGGCAGTTCCCGGCATGGCGATCGCGGCGGTGTTCGGCAGCCGCGGCACGCCGGCGCCGAGCACCACGGCCTCGGGCGCCACCGCAGCGATCTCGGCCTCCAAGGCGTCGCGCAACGCGCGTACGCGGTCGTAGACGACCATCCCGGCCGCTGCGGCGAGGGCGGCGGCGGCGAACCCGGCGATCCCCGGCAGGTTTTCGGTGCCGGCGCGGCGCCCGCGCTCCTGTCCGCCGCCGCGCAGCAGCGGGGTCAGATCGAGGCCGCCGGTCACGACCAGCGCGCCGACGCCGGGCGGCCCGCCGATTTTGTGCGCCGACAGGGTGACGAGATCGGCGCCGACGGCGGCGGCGTCGAGCGGGATCTTGCCGGCCGCCTGCACCGCGTCGCAATGAAAGAGCGCACCGTGCTCGTGCGCGATCGCCGCGATCTCGGCCATGGGCTGGATCACGCCGGTCTCGTTGTTGGCGAGCATGACCGAGACCAATGCCGGCCTCGGATCGGCGGCGAGAAGATCGGCGAGCGCGTCGAGCCGGACGATGCCGTGGCGGTCGACCGGAATCGGTTCGGCTCCAGGAACTGCCCGCAGGACTGAATCGTGCTCGACCGCCGAGACCAGCACGCGCTGCCGCCCCGCTCCCAGCAAGGCCAGTTGGTTCGCCTCGCTGCCGCCGCTGACAAAGACGACGCCTTCGGGCGGCATGCCCGCCAGCGCGGCGATCGCCGTCCGGGCGCCTTCGAGCCGCTGCCGGGCCGCCCGGCCCCAGCGATGGACCGATGATGGATTGCCGCAGCGAGCCAATGCCGCGGTCATCGCCGCCGCCGCCTCGGGCCGCAACGGCGCGGTGGCGTTCCAATCGAGGTAGGTCTCGGTTCCGGGCATGGCGCGGCTTCTCATCCAGCTCCGGTTTCCGCCGCGACGCCGCCAAAACTCCGGCTATGGATGCGGCCGCTGGTGCCGAGCACGCGATGCTCGCAGACATCGGCGAGCGAAACCGAGCTCAGATAGAGATGGATCTGATTGCCGAGCTCTTCCCACAGATCATGGGTCTGACAGCGGGTCCGGTTGCCGCGGCACCCGACCGGGGCGCCGGGGGCGCAGCGGGTCGCGCGGATCGGCTCGTCGACGGCGAGGATGATGTCGGCGATCCGGGTCTCGCTGCGGTCGTGGGCGAGCAGATAGCCGCCGCCCGGCCCGCGCACGCTCTTGACCAGCCCGCCCTTGCGCAGCATCGCAAACAGCTGCTCGAGATAGGACAGCGAAATCTCCTGCCGCTCGGCGATCTCGGCGAGCGAGACCGGGTCGCCGCCGCTGTGCTGGGCGAGATCGACCATCGCCATGACGGCGTAGCGCCCCTTGGTGCTGAGCCTCATGGTCCCGTCCTCACGAGGCCCGAGCCCCGGTCTCGTCCTCGCCGGCGCCGTTGCCGCACGAAGCGACGAGGCGGAGCGTCGGGGTCTCGGCAGGGCTCGGGGCACCGTCTGCGTTTGCCGCCTGCGGCGCCCGCTCGAGCTCGTTCACCCGGGCCCGCAGGCTGGTGACTTCGTCGACCAGGCCGTTCAACGCACGGGCGATCGGGTCGGGAATGTCGCCGCATACGGCGTAGGGCTGGAAGGCCGGGCGCGCCTCGCCGGCAGCACTTCGCCGCCCGACCTGACGCGCCGGGTTGCCGACCATCGTGACGCCGTCCGGCACCTCCCGCAGCACCACCGCAGCCGCTCCGATACGGGCGCCGTCGCCGACGCGGAACGGCCCCAGCACCTGCGCGCCCGAGCCGACGATGACCCCGCTGCCCAAGGTCGGATGGCGCTTTTGGCCGCGGATCAACGAGGTTCCGCCGAGGGTCACGCCTTGATAGAGGGTGCAGTCGTCGCCTATCTCGGCGGTTTCGCCGATCACCACACCCATGCCGTGATCGATGAACAGGCGCCTGCCGATGCGCGCCCCCGGATGGATCTCGATGCCGGTCAGCAGCCGCCCGAGGTGGGACGCGAACCGCCCGGCGAGCAGCCAGCCGCGCTGCCACAGCCAATGCGCGAAGCGATGGAAAACCAGAGCATGAAACCCAGGGTAGCACAACACAACCTCGGTCCGCGACCGGGCGGCGGGGTCGCGGGCTAAGGTCGCGTCGATTTCGTCGCGCAGGTTTTTCAACAGCATCGGTATCACTATATTAACGTCTCTACGGCGTGGCCGCGCCGGATTCCATCGCGCGGGCGCCCTGAGCGAGCATATAATTGTCCGACAAAAATGATCAAGAATTGCGGACGCAGAGATAGCCCGGCGGGGCGCGGGTCACCGACCTCTCTCCTCGGACATCAATGCGGATATAAATTGGAACAACCATGCCTGACGTGATCATCAACGGCCCGGAGGGCCGGATCGAGGCGCGCTATCACCACAGCCGGGCACCGGGCTCGGCGATGGCGCTGGTGCTGCACCCGCATCCGCAGCACGGCGGGACGATGAACAACAAGCTCGTCTATGCATTGTACCAATCCTTCGTGCGCCACGGCTTCTCCACCCTGCGCTTCAACTTTCGCGGGGTCGGGCGCAGCCAGGGCAGCTTCGATCGCGGCGAGGGCGAGCTGTCCGACGCCGCCTCGGCGCTCGACTGGCTGCAGACCTACAACCCCAACGCCGGAACCTGCTGGGTCGCCGGCTTTTCGTTCGGGGCTTGGATCGGCATGCAGCTGTTGATGCGGCGGCCGGAGATCGAAAGCTTTATCGCGATCGCCCCGCCCGCCAACGTCTACGACTTTACCTTTCTCGCGCCCTGCCCGTCATCGGGCCTGATCCTGCAGGGCGACCAGGACACGGTGGTGCCGATCGACTCGGTGCAGAAGCTCGTCACCAAGCTGTCGCATCAGCGCGACATCAAGATCGATTTTCGCAAGATCGCCGGCGCCGACCACTATTTCGCCGACCGCCTCGACATGATCACCAGCCATGTCGACGGCTACATCCGCGACCATGCCCGGCTCGCCGACCGGGCTCCGGTCACGCCGCAGGGCCGCGGCGTCCGCTGACCGCGGACAGCAGCTCAAGCGGCGAACGGGTCGCGCACCAGCACCGTGTCGTCGCGCTCGGGGCTGGTCGACAGCAGTGCTACCGGGGCGCCGATCAGCTCTTCGAGCCGGCGGATGTATTTGATCGCGGTCGCCGGCAGAGCGGCCCAGGAACGCGCGCCGCGGGTGCTCTCGCGCCAGCCCGCGGCGGTTTCGTAGACCGGCTCGATCTCGGCCTGGATGGTCATCCCGGCCGGAACATAATCGTAGGTCTCGCCGCCGCGGCGATAGGCCGTGCAGAATTTGACTTCCTCAAAGCCGTCGAGCACGTCGAGCTTGGTCAGCGCGATGCCGCCGATGCCGCCGGTTTTGACCGCCTGGCGGACCGCGACCGCGTCGAACCAGCCGCAGCGCCGCTTTCGCCCGGTGACGACCCCGAATTCCCGGCCGCGCTCGCCGAGCGTCTCGCCGATCGCATCCCTGAGCTCGGTCGGAAACGGTCCGGTGCCGACGCGCGTCGTATAGGCCTTGGTGATGCCCAGCACGAAGCCGACCGCGCCCGGCGCCATCCCCGACCCGGCCGCCGCCTGCCCGGCGACCGTGTTCGACGAGGTCACGAACGGGTAGGTGCCGTGGTCGACATCGAGCATCGCCCCCTGCGCGCCTTCGAACAGGATGCGCCGGCCGCGGCTGCGGGCCTCGTCGAGCAGTCGCCAGACCGGGCCGGCATAGGGCAGGATCCGCGGGGCGACCGCACGCAGCGCAGCCAGCAGCCCGCCGCGATCGACCTCGGGCTCGCCGAGCCCGCGGAGCAGCGCATTGTGGTGCAGCAAGACATCGTCGACCCGCCATTCGAGCGCCTTCGGGTCGGCGAGATCACAGACCCGGATCGCGCGGCGCCCGACCTTGTCCTCGTAAGCCGGACCGATGCCGCGACCGGTGGTGCCGAGCTTTTTCTCGCCGCGCCGCTCCTCGCGGGCGCGGTCGAGCGCGCCGTGCGACGGCAGGATCAACGCGGCATTGTCGGCGAGCTTCAAGCTCTGCGGGGTGACGTCGACGCCCTTTTGACGGATCGCATCGATCTCGTCGATCAATGCCCAAGGATCGACGACCACGCCGTTGCCGATGATCGACAGCTTGCCGGGCCGCACCACGCCTGACGGGAGCAGGCTCAGCTTGTACTCGATATTGCCGATGACGATCGTGTGGCCGGCATTGTGGCCGCCCTGGAAGCGGACCACGACATCGGCCCGCTCCGACAGCCAGTCGACGATCTTGCCCTTGCCTTCGTCGCCCCATTGGGCGCCGACGACGGCGACGTTGCCCATGCGGCTTCTCCCTCAGCCAAGCGCCAGCGGCTCGCCGTCGACGAGGACGTGGCTGCAGCCGAGGCGGCGCGCCTCCATCGGCCAATCGCCGACCGGGTCGAGCGCCGCGACGGTGATCCAGCCCTTCGCGCGCAGGATCTGTGCGCGGGCGCGGTCTGCGGCGAGCGGCAGCAGCAGGCGGCGCGGCAGCGGCGTTTCGGGCAATGTCCTCAGGATCGTATCGGTATCGAGGGTGAAGCCGGTCGCCGGCTCGGGCGCCGCCGGGTCGCCGGCGTGATAGCGGCCGCCGCGGCCCAATTCCCCGCTCGAGCCGCAGGCCGCGGCACCGCCGGCGAAAAACGTAAAGCTGATCCCGGTATGATATTCGAAGCCGCGGTTTTCGACCGGGTCGATCGTTACCTTCAGCTCGGGTGCGGTTGCCGCGAGCCCGTCGAGCACGGCGCCGAGGCGCCGCCGGTCAGCCCGCGCCCGCGCCGGCAGCTCCAGGCGGTCGAGGGCGGCGAGCGCCGCTCCGGCCGGCCCCGCGGTTGCCAGCAGGCGCGCCAGCAGGTCTCCTGCTTCCCCCGCGCTTGCCGCGACCGCAGCGGCGTCCTTGTGGTCGAGCGCCGCGCGCAACGCCGCCGCGCGCTCGCCATCGATGCAATAGGCCTCGGTCACCGCCGGGACCAGGGTCGGCAGGGTGATGTCGACCGAGAGATGAGGAACCCCGAGCGCCGCCAACGCCTCGCCGGCGATCGCGATCGCCTCGACATCGGCGGCCGGCCCCGCCGACCCGATCAGCTCCGCCCCGACCTGGCCGATCTGGCGCTCGGGCCGGATCTCCGAGCCTTTGACCCGCAGCACCTGTCCGGAATAGCTCAGCCGCAGCGGCCGCGGCGCGTTGCCGAGCCGGGTTCCGGCGATGCGAGCGATCTGCGGGGTCATGTCGGCGCGCACCCCGATCATGCGGTGCGAGCCCGGGTCCATGGTGCGGAAGGTCGCCGCCGCCATCGCCGCCCCGGCGCCCGAGAACAATGTCTCCTCGAATTCGACGAGCGGCGGCTTGACCCGCTGATAGCCATGCGCGGCGAAGGTCGCCATCAGCCGGGCGACCACCTGCGCTTCGATCTCAGCCTCGGGCGGCAGCAGATCGTGCATGCCGGTGGGCAGCAGTGCGGGGTGCGGAGCGTCGCTCATGATGTCCGTAGTCTAAGCGCGCCGCGGGCTCTCCGCTACCCTGCGCGGACGGCAACCGCAGTCCTTTCGGATGTGACCATAGACCACCTCGGACAGATCCACCCATTCTTCGCGTCACACCGGCCCGCGGGTCCGGCCGTCGGCCGGCCCGAGGACGGGCTCCGGCCGGCGCCCATTGCCAGCATTGGTCCCTGCCTGCGTCGGGCGCAGGCCGGGATGACGACGAAGGAGGAAAGCGGATTGCCGTCCGACTCAGCAGCAGCAAAGGTCGGGTTGGTGCCGAGAGCCGGGATCTCGCAAATTCGACAAGCCGCCCTCGCAGGGTGCACCATGGCTTGACCCGGCATTCCGATTGCGCGACAGAGCTATCCCCCGAGCCGGATCGTGAAAGCCGTGTTCTTCTCGTTTTTCACCGAATTGCGCGCGGCCAAGATCCCGGTCTCGTTGCGCGAATACCTGACCCTGATGGAGGCGATGCAAAAGCGGGTCGCCGCCTTTGCGATCGAGGATTTCTACTTTGTTGCGCGCACCTCGCTGGTCAAAGACGAGCGCCATCTCGACCGCTTCGATCGGGTGTTCGGGCAGTGCTTCAAAGGAATCGAGACCTTGGCCGACCCGCGGGCCGAAATCCCCGAGGAGTGGCTCCGGAAACTCGCCGAGCGGCTGCTGACCGAGGACGAAAAAAAGCTCGTCGCGGCAGTGGGCGGCTGGGAAAAGCTGATGGAGACCCTGCGGCAGCGCCTGGCCGAGCAGCAGGCCCGGCACCAGGGCGGCGGCAAATGGATCGGCACCGCCGGCACCTCGCCCTTTGGCGCGCACGGCTACAACCCCGAAGGCGTGCGCATCGGCCAGGAGGAGGGCAGGAACCGCAGCGCGGTCAAAGTGTGGGACCGGCGCGAATTCCGCAATCTCGACGACACCGTCGAGCTCGGCACCCGCAACATCAAGCTCGCCCTGCGCCGGCTGCGCCAGTTTGCGCGCGAGGGGGCGGCCGACGAGCTCGACCTCGACGGCACCGTGCGCTCGACCGCGCACAATGCCGGCTGGCTCGATTTGAAGCTGGTGCCGGAGCGGCACAATGCGGTGAAATTATTGCTGTTCGTCGATGTCGGCGGGTCGATGGAGGACCATGTCCGCATCTGCGAGGAATTGTTCTCGGCCGCGCGCGCCGAATTCAAGCATCTGATCCACTTTTACTTTCACAACTGCGTCTACGATTGGGTGTGGCGCGATTCGCGCCGCCGCCATGTCGAGCAGGTGCCGGTGATCGAATTGATCCGCACCTACGACCGCAGCTACCGGATCGTCTTTGTCGGCGACGCCAGCATGAGCCCCTACGAGATCGAAAAGGAGGGCGGCAATGTCGAGCGCTGGAACGACGAGCCGGGAGAGGCCTGGCTGCGCCGCCTCTTCGACGCCTACTCGCGGGCGGTGTGGCTGAACCCGGTGCCGGAGAAATATTGGGGCGGCACCGCCAGCATCGGCATGATCCGCCAGATCACCGAAGAGCGCATGTTTCCGCTGACCCTCGACGGCCTCGACCGCGCCATGCGCCGCCTCAAGCGGCGGGGGTGATCAGCCGGCGCCCGGCCGGTCTGCGCGCTCGCCCTGCAAGGTCCAGAAGATCTCCTTTGACGGCATGGCTCACGGCGCGGCCTGCGCGGTGGCGAACGCCTCCCAGCCGGCCCGCCGCAATGCGCAGGCGGGGCACCCGCCGCAGCCATACCCCCATTCGTGACGATGCGCGCGGTCGCCGAGATAGCAGCTGTGGGTTTCGTCGCGGATCAAGGTCACCAGCGCGTCGCCGCCGAGCTCGTGGGCCAGAGCCCAGGTCGCCTTCTTGTCGCGCCGCATCAAGGGCGTGTGGATCACAAAGCGATGGTCCATGCCGAGCGACAAGGTCGCCTGCAACGCCTTCAGGGTGTCGTCCCGGCAATCGGGGTAGCCCGAGTAATCGGTCTCGCACATGCCGCCGACCAGGTGGCGCGCGCCGCGCCGATAGCCGACCGCCGCGGCCAAGGTGAAAAACATCAGGTTGCGGCCGGGGACGAACGTGTTCGGCAGCCCGCCTTCGTCATAGGCGATGGCCGCGGCGCTGGTCAGCGCGGTGTCGCTGATCCGCCCCAGCACGCCGAGATCGATCAGGTGATCGGCGCCGAGCCGATCATTCCATTGGGGAAACCCGCGGCGCAGACGGTCGAGCACGGTTGCCCGGCACTCGAGCTCGATGCGATGGCGCTGGCCGTAGTCGAAGCCGATGGTCTCGACCTCGGCAAAGCGCTCGAGCGCCCAGGCGAGGCAGGTCGACGAATCCTGGCCGCCGGAAAACAGGACGAGCCCCCGTTCGCGGCGCGCATCCGGCATATTGCGGGCAGCTGCGGTCACCCTCGACGAAATAGCCCCTGGGCCTGGCGCGATCAATCGCGCTCCCGAGGGGCCCGGAACTTCCGGTCAGCGGCGGACCAGGCTGGCGACCAGAAAACCGACGGCAAACGCAACCGCCAGGCTGGTCAGCGGGTTGTGCTCGACCTGCTCGGAGACGGTGCCGACATAATGCTCGCCTTGCGCGCGCAGCTCCTTCGCCATGTCGGTCGCGCGCCGCTGCGCGGTCTGCGCCCACTGCTCGCTCGCTTGCGTCAGGTCGCGGATCGACTGCGACGCCTGGTCGACGACCGAGCGAAGCTTCTCCACCGCTTCGCCCGCCTGGCTGAAGCCGAACCCGCCGCCACTGCCGTCGCCGCCCGGGCGTTCGCCGCTTTCGTGCTTTTCCCCAGACATCTCTTCTTCCCTCACAGGGTTGCAACTGCCGAGATCATGACGGAAAACGTTTGGCGCGGCGAAACGCTCCGCATCCTTTGCCCCGATGTCCGGCGGCCTTGGTATAGTTCGCGCCGATCGTCGCCGGAGGGTTCATGAGCGCCAACACCAATCCCTATCTCGCTCTGGGCGTGCGGCCGTTCATCAATTGCTGCAGCGTGCGCACGATGCACGGCGGCAGCCTGATGCTGCCGCAGGTGCGCGAGGCGATGGCCGCGGCGTCGCGCTGGTTCGTCAATCTCGACGAGCTGATGGAGGCGGCCGGCAAGCGTCTGGCCGAGCTGACCGGGGCCGAGTGGGGCATCGTCACCTGCGGCAGCGCCGCCGCGGTGGCGCTCGGAACCGCCGCCTGCGTCGCCGGCAACGACCCGGTCAAGATGCTGCGCCTGCCGTTCACCGAGGGCATGGTCAACCGCGTGATCATCCCGCGCAGCCAACGTTTCGCCTATGACCAGGCGGTGCGCATGATCGGCTGCCCGATCGTCGAGATCGACACCCGCGAGGACCTCGACCGGGCGCTCGAGGAGCCGGTGGCGATGGTCGTATTGCTCGGCAAGCAGGAGCATCTGACCACCGTACGGCTCGAGGAGATCGCCGCGGTGATGAAGCCGCGCGGCATTCCGATCATGGTCGACGCCGCCTCCGAGCATCTCGAACGGCCGAGCCCGTGGCTGGTGCGCGGCGCCGACCTCGTCGTCTACAGCGGCGGCAAGTTTCTGCGCGGCCCGCAGACCAGCGGGCTCTTGCTCGGCTCGAAAGCGCTGGTCGAGGCAGCGTGGCGCAACGCCTCGCCGCACCAGGCGCTGGGCCGGCCGATGAAGGTGTCGAAGGAGGACATCGTCGGCGTCCTGGCCGCGGTCGAGCATTGGTTCGAGGAGCGCGACCGGACGGCCGAGCGGCAGCAATGGTACGACGATCTGGCGGTCATCGGCGAACGGGTCGGGCGGCTGCCGGGAGCGCGGCAGCAGACGATCGAGCCCGCGGGGGTCGACCGGGTGCCGCGGCTGGAGGTTTCGTGGGATCGCACCTTGTACCCGATCGACGGGATCGGGCTGCGCCGGCAGGTGCTCGACGGCGAGCCGCGCATCATGCTCGACGACAATTCGGCGACCGGGAACGGGATCGCGATCGACCCGTTCCAGCTCCAGCCCGGCGAAGCGGCGCAGGTCGGCGACGCGATCGCGGGGGTGCTGCGCGCGGCGCGGCGGGGCGTGGCGGCGACGGCTCCCGCGCCAGCCGTCGAGATCGCCGGCGATTGGGAATTGCGCGTCGACTTTCTGCAGGGGACGCGTGTGCACCGGCTTCATATCGAGCAGCGCGGCGCCGAGGTTTCGGGCCATCAGCGCTCGGCCGGGTTCGAGGGGCCGGTCGGCGGCCGGCTCAATGGCGACGCCGTCGAGCTCTCCTTCACCTCGCGCTACGAAGCGAGCACGATCTCGTATCTGTTCGAAGGCGAGATCCGCGACGGGCGGATGAGCGGCACCGCGCTCCTCGGCGCCGCCAGCGACCAGAACGACGGCATCGTCAACCGCAGCCAGTTCGGCCCCGGCCGCTGGCAGGCGCAGCGCGTCGGGTGAGGGCGCGCCACCGGCGCCGGGATTGCTTCGTCGCGGAGCCTGTCCCCGGGCCGCGCAAAGCGCGGACCCGTGCGTTCCTCGCAATGACCAAGCCGGCGCGTTAACCGCCGCCGACGGCGAGCTCGAAGATGCGCACGACGACGAGACCGGCGGCGACGAACAGATAGGCCCGCAGCACGACCAGCCACATGCGCTCGCCCCAGCCCAGCTGCCGCGGTGGCAGGTCGCCGAGCGGCGGCATCCGCCAGGTGCTTCGCAGTGATTGGGCGATGTGTCGCGCAAGGGTGGCGCCGCGGCGGTGTTGGAGAACGCCGACGCAAAGCCAGACGGCGATGGCCGCGAGGCTGCCGCCGGCGAGAATGGCGATCATCATGCCGCCGCCGATCCCGGGGTAGAGGACCGAGGCGGTCAGGATCACCGACAGCTCGACCAGGACCGCGATCACCGCGCCGGTAAAGAGGTTGAGCGCGCGCCCGTTGACCCAAGGGCCCAGCACCGCGTGATCGTTGCACAGCAGCAGCAGGAACACGGTGGCGCTCGGCAGCAGCACGCCGGCCAGGGTCTGGACCGCGTTGGTCAACAGGCCGAGCGGCGTGCCCGGGGTCAGCACCAATGCCGCCGACAGCACGATGAGCCCGCAATAGACCGCGTAGAACCCCTTGGCCTCGGCCGGCTTGCGGTGCAGGGAATGGCGCAGCGAGAGCACGTCGCCGATGGCGTAGGCGGTCGACAGCGACACCGCCGAGGCGCCGATGATGCAGGCGTCCAGCAGCGCCAGCGCGAACAGCACCGCCGGCACCCTCCCGACATACTTCTCGATGCCGGAAGCGACCGCGCCGGCGTCGCTGAAATGGCCGAATTCGGGATGGCCGGCAAAGGCCGCCGCGGCCAGCGCCATCATCGCCACGGCGCCGACCACCACCAGCGCGATGCCGATCCACAGATCGACCCGCTCGTAATGGATGAAGCGCGGGGTGATGCGCTTGTCGATCACATAGCTCTGCTGGAAGAACAGCTGCCACGGCGCCACCGTGGTGCCGACGATGGCGATGATCAGCAGCAGGACCTCGCTCAACCGGCCGCCGGCCGGCAGGCTCGGCACCAGGAGGCCCGCTGCGATCCGCCCGACCGGCGGATGGGCCGCGAGAAACACCGGCACCAGCAGCAGGCTGCCGACGACGAGGACCAGCGAAAAGCGCTCGAAGCGGCGAAAGCTGCCGGTTCCGGCGGCCGCGATGATCAGCAGCGCCGCCGCGGCGACGCCGGGGAATTTGGGCACGCCGAGAAAGCCGAGCGCCAGGCTGATGCCGATGAACTCGGTGACGATCGTCAGCGCGTTCAGCAAAAACAGGTCGATGACGCTGAACGCCCCCCAGAATTTGCCGAAGCGTTCGAGGATCAGCCGCGCATGCCCGACCCCGGTGACGGCTCCCAGGCGCAATACCATCTCCTGGTTGACGTAGAGCACCGGGACCAGCAGCAGCAGGGTCCACAACAGGGTCGTGCCGTAATCCTGGCCGGCCTGGGTATAGGTGCTGAAGGCGCCGGCGTCGTTGTCGCCGACCATGACGATCAGCCCCGGCCCGACGATCGCGAGCAAGGTGCGCAGCCGCGCGGCCCAACTCGTGCGCGGCGCCAGATCGCCGTGGAGGATCGTGCCCAGCGCCCCCTTGATGTCGCCGATATGCGCCTCGTCGAGCACGGCGGCACGCGGCGGGGCGGCGGCGAATTCGCCGACCGAGGTCACCGCTGCCTCCCGCATTCTGCCGCTGCGCGCGGCCGGCTTGGGCAATTTCTCGGCGATGCCGAGCCGGTCGGCGCGGCGCCGCATCTCGGCCCACACCTCGTCGGGGTCGATACCGCAGTCGCGCCACAAGACGACCAGGTGATAGACGAGATCGGCGCTTTCGCGGATGACCGCGCGCGGGCGATGCCGCATCGCTTCGAGCGCGACTTCGCCGGCTTCCTCCATCAATTTCTGCGCCATTTTCAGGCGGCCGGCCGCGAGCAGCCGCGCGGTGCGCGGGTTGCCGCACTCGCTCACCCGGTCGAGGGCGTCGTAGAGCCGCCTGATTTCGCCCGCATCCGCCGCGGCCGTGGCGAAAGCCGGCGGCGAGGCCGGCGAAGTGTCATGCCTTACCAGGGCAGCCATGTCTCTTCCCTCCATTCCCAGGTTGGTTGTGTACCGACCCGGGTGGAGGCGAGGGCTGCCCCTAGCGGCGAGCGGCTATCGCGACCGCGACGCCGGCTCGGCCGAGGGACCCCGTTCGCTCACCCGGGGCGGGTGGCCCGAGGAGCCGGCCGCGCCGAGGCGACTGGGAGGCTCCGCGGGAGCTTTGCTAGATCGAGGTCCCATTGTTCCGTTGCCGTTGCACGCGCATAGTCGAGCATGATGCTCGAATATACCCGGCGAGGTATGCCTCGGGTGCGGCGGTGTCAATGGCAAAATCGCCGAGCTTCGGAGAAAAGCCATGAGCGGCACGAATGACGATGGCTCCGTCCCGAACCCGCTGCGCGACAAGCGCGGCCTGGTCAATCGCGTGCGCCGGCTGCGCGGACAGGTGGACGCCGTCGAGCGAGCGCTGGAGGGTGAAGCGAGCTGCTCGGACCTGTTGCAGCGCATCACCGCGGCGCGCGGCGCGATCAACGGGCTGATGGCCGAGGTGCTCGAGGAACACGTGCGGGAGTATCTGTCGCCGGCCGACGGCAACGCCGATCCGCGCCAGGCGGACGCCGCCGAGGAGCTGATCGAAATCATCCATTCCTACCTGACCTGACGGCCCTGCCTGACCTGACGGCGCAGTGCCCGCAGGCGCCGAGCCCCGGAGGCGCCGGCGAAGTTGACACCGCGCAGCGTCCGTTCCTACAGTCGCCGGGCGTGCCACGGTTGGCGGAAGCCGGTGACAGTCCGGCACGGTCGCGCCGCTGTATCCAGGATCCGCGCTCGCCGCGCTGGTGCTGGGAGTCAGACCCGCCCTGTGGCTCGACGTTCTGCGACGGGACGCGCCATCCCGAGGAGACGCCGCCATGTCCGATACCGCTATGTCCGATACAGCCTTGCCGCCGGTTGCCCGGCCGGTTCCGATCCCGGTCGGACAGATCCTGCCGTGGGCGGTCTTCGGCGGCCTGCTGCTCCTCCTCGCGATCTACTTCGTCGGGGTGGAAGAGGGCGCGACTTCGCTGATCAGCGGCAGGTACGTTCACGAATTCGTTCACGACGGGCGCCATCTGCTCGGCTTCCCCTGCCACTGACGGCTGTCGTGATGACGAGCCTCCTGGCGCGCGGCATGCTCGTCGGGCTGGTGGCCGGCATCCTGGCGTTCGGCTTCGCCCGGATCTTCGGCGAACCGCAGGTCGATCGCGCGATCGCCTTCGAAGATCAGGTCAGGCATGCCCGGGGCGAGATGCCCGAACCGGCGCTGGTCGGCCGCCATACCCAGGCCGGGATCGGCCTCTTCACCGGCATCGTGGTCTACGGCACCGCCTTGGGGGGCCTGTTTTCGCTGGTGTTCGCCTTTGCCTATGGCCGGACAGGCGCTTTCAGTCCACGCGCTGTTGCGGCGCTCCTGGCGCTCGCCGGGTTTCTGATCATCGTCGTGGTGCCGCAGCTGAAGTATCCGGCCAACCCGCCCTCGGTCGGCGCTGCCGATACGATCGGCCGGCGGACGGCGCTCTACTTCATCATGATGGCGATGTCGCTCGCCGCCGGTGTCCTCGCCATCGGGCTGGCGCGGCGGCTCGGCGAGCGCGTCGGCCCGTGGAACGCTGTCGTCCTGGCGATGCTGGCGTTCGTCCTGGCGATCGCGGTCGCAGGGTTCCTGCTCCCTGAGGTGAACGAGGTGCCGCCCCGGTTTTCCGCCGCAGTTCTGTGGCGTTTTCGCATCGCCTCGCTCGGTATTCAGGCGGTGCTTTGGGGGACGTTGGGGATCGTTTTCGGAATTGCCGCCGAGCAAAGCCTCGGCGCCGACGACGCGCGGCGCCGCACCCGCCGCCCGGCGCTTCGCTGATCGGCCGCACCAAGATCGCGAAATTCTCCCGCCCTCGTGCCACGTCTCGGCTCAGCCGGGGTTCACCCAGTCAAGGGTGAGCGGTCGCCGGCGAACGGCGAAAAGGCGGACGGGCCGGCGGCACTCGGCGAAATGCCGCATTGCGCCCGTTCTCCCGCGCCGACGCAGACGGGCAAGGATCGTGATTGGCAATCCGTTCGACGATCGACCGGGCCAGGCCGGCGCCAAGACGACGGCAACCTGCGCCTTCCTGGTCGCAGCCAATCTCGGCGCCTGGCTGTGGGCCTGGGTCGCGTTCGCCAATACGCCGACCTTGCTGGGGACGGCGTTCCTCGCCTACGTGTTCGGGCTGCGGCACGGGTTCGACGCCGACCACATTGCCGCGATCGACAATGTGGTGCGCCGGCTGATGCAGGAGGGCAAACGCCCGTTCTCGGCCGGCTTCTTCTTTTCCGTCGGCCACTCGACCATCGTCGTCCTGGCTTCGCTCGGCATCGCCGCGACCGCCGCCATGATGCCGGGCAAACTCAAAGCCTTTCACCTTCTGGGCGGGTTCATTGGAACCGGCGTCTCGGCGCTGTTTCTGCTCGTCATCGCCCTGGCGAATTTGTTCATTCTGAAAGCCATTTGGGCGATGTTCGCGCACGCCCGCCAAGGACGGCGCATCGTCGACGAAGATTTGGACGCGCTGCTGGGCGGGCGCGGGTTGTTCGCCCGCCTCTTTCGGCCGATCTTCAACGTCGTTTCCCGGTCCTGGCAAATGTACCCGATAGGGTTTTTGTTCGGCCTCGGCTTTGACACCGCAACCGAGATCGGCCTCCTCGGCATTTCTGCCGCGCAGGCCGCCCGCGGCATGTCGTTCTGGAGCATCCTGGTGTTTCCCGCGCTGTTCACGGCAGGGATGTCGCTGGTCGACACCACCGACAGCGTGCTGATGGTGGGCGCCTATGGCTGGGCCTTTGTGAACCCGATCCGCAAGCTCTGGTACAACCTCACGATCACAGCTGCCTCCGTGGCGGCTGCCCTGTTCATCGGCGGCGTCGAGGCTCTCGGCCTGATCGGCGGCAGGTTGGGCCTGGAGGGCGGTTTCTGGAGCGTGGTCGGCAGCCTCAACGACAACCTGACCAGCTTCGGCTTTGCCGTGGTGGGACTGTTCATCGCGAGCTGGGTGTTCTCGACGATCATCTACCGGGCCAAGGGCTACGACAATCTGCGGGCCGGATAATCCTCAACTCGCCGGATTGGACCGGCGCGTCGGCCCTGCAGCAGCAGAGCGGGATCGAGGCGGCCCGACGGGGCGGGCTCAGTCGGGGCCGGCCGCGGCAGCGGTTTCCGGCCGGCCGGCATCGGCCCGGTTCCACCAGCCGCCGCCCGATGCCTGAAACAGCGCCGCGGTGTCGGCAAAGCGGCTGGCCTGCGCCTGCACCACGGTGCTCAATGCCTGCTGATAGGTGTTCTCGGCGGTCAGCAGCGCCAGATAGTTGACGGCGCCGAGCTGGAGCTGATGGCGGGTGATGTCGAGGCTGGTCGCCGCCGCTTGTTGCGCCGCGGCAGCGGCGGTCAGCGCATCGGCATCGGCTTGCAGCGCGCGCAAGCTGTCCGCGACGTTCTGCAAGGCGGCAATGACGGTGCTGCGGTATTGCGCCGCCGCCTGGTCGAAGGCGGCTTCAGCGGCCCGCTGTTTGTGCAGCAGGGTGCCGGCGTCGAACACCGTCTGGGTCAGATTGCCGGCCAAGGTCCAGAATACGTTGCCGGGTGTGGCGAGCTCGCCGAGCGCGAGCGCGGTGCTGCCGGCGTTGCCAGTCAGCGCGAATTGCGGCAACCGAGCGGCGACGGCGACGCCGATCTCGGCACTCGCCGAGTGCAGTTGCGCCTCGGCCGCGCGCACGTCGGGGCGCTGCTCGACCAGCTTGGCCGGCAGGCTGACCGGCAGATCGCGCGGCAGGCGCAATGCGGCGAGCTCGAACTTCTCCGCCGGCTGCTGGTTCGGGAAACCGGCCGACCAGCGCGGTCAGCAGGTCGCGCTCGACCGCCAGCTGCTTTTGCAATGGCGGCAGCATCGCTTGCGCCTGGGCAAGTGCCGCCTCCTGCGCCGCCACGTCGGCGCCCGCGACCTGGCCGAGCTGAAGCTGGCGGCGCAATATGTCGAGCCCCTCGCTGTCGACCTTGACGATCTCCTCGGTCGCCGCGATCTGGCCGCGCAGGGACGCCTCCTGCACTGCCGCGGCGACGACGTTGGAAGTCAAGGTCAGGTAGGTGGCTTCGAGCTGAAAACGCTGCGCTTCCGCCGCCGCGACCAGGGATTCGATCTGTCGCCGGGTGCCGCCGAACACGTCCGGCGCATAGGAAACGGTGACCTGCGGGGTGACGAGGCTGTAGTAGAGTATGGTGCCCGAAGTCACCGGCGAGAGGGCTGCCGAAGATTTGTTGCGGCTGGCCGCAAAGCCCAGCTGCACGGTTGGGAACAGCGAGCCCTGCTCGGCATAGACGTCTTCCCAGGCCTGGCGCAGCGCCGCCTGCGCCGCCGGCAGGCTCGGATTGGCGGCAATCGCCTGCTCGACCAGCGCGTTCAGCGCCGGCGAACGAAACAAGGCTCCACCACTGCCCCGGGATGTCGAGGCCCTGCACAAACTCCTGCGCTTCGCCGCCCGCAACGCCGGCCGAAGCGGTCCGGGCGGCGAGCGGTTCGGGTGTGTAGCCGGCGACGGCGGGCGGCGCGGGGCGCATGAAATCCGGACCGACAGCGCAGCCGGCGAGCACCAGCGCCGCTGCGAGACACGCAGCGGAACCTAAGGCAGATCTCCACCAGGCTGGCACGCTGTCATTGCGAGGAGCGCCTCGCGCGACGAAGCAATCCGGATCGGGCGAGGGTTCAGTTGCCTGAGATTGCTTCGCTCCGCTCGCAATGACAATCCGAGGTCGCGGTTCTATCTGATCGAAATCTGCGCCTAGAGCACAACGGGCTGCGATCATGACCGTCTACTCGGCGGGGGCGGATTGCGGCTCGGCCGCCTCGGCCGGCTGGCGCTGGCGCGAGAACAGGTCGATCAGCACCGGCAACACGACCAGGATCAGCACCGGCGCCAGCAGAATCCCGCCGACCACGACGAGCGCCAGCGGCTTTTGCACCTGGCTGCCGATGCCGGTCGACACCGCCGCCGGAAACAACCCGACGCAGGCGGCGATGCAGGTCATCACCACCGGGCGCATCTGCACCTCGCAGGCGCGGCGGACCGCGTCGGCGCGCATCACCCCGTCGAAGATCAGCTTGTTGAAGTAGGAAAGGACGATGATCCCGTCCATCGCCGAGATGCCGAACAGCGCGACAAAGCCGATCGCGGCCGACACGCTGAACGGGGTGCCGGTGACGAACAGCGCGAAGATCCCGCCGACCAGCGCCATCGGCATGACGCTCGCTGCCAGCAGGGTATCGGTCAGCGACGCAAAATTGACGAACAGCAGCACGCCGATCAATGCCAGGCTCAGCGGCACGATCAGCGAGAGGCGCTCGATCGCGTCCTCTAATTCGCCGAACTCGCCGACCCATTCGAGGCGGTAGCCGGCGGGCAGCCGCACCTCGCGCGCGATTTTCTGCTGGGCCTCGCGCACGGCGCCGCCGAGGTCGCGCCCGCGCACGCTGAACTTGACCGGAATATAGCGCTCCTGCTGCTCGCGATAGATGAAGGATGCGCCGGAGACGAGCTTCACCTCGGCGACATCGGTCAGCGGGATCGGCACGATGCCGCTGCCGTTGGCGTTCGGCGCCCCGATCGTGATCCGCCGGATCGCCGACAGGCTCTCGCGGTAGCGGGGCGCCAGGCGGGCGATCATCGGAAAGTTGCGGTCGCTGCCCTCCTCGTAAAGATTGCCCGCGGCCTGGCCGCCGATCGCCGCGGCGATGGTCGCGGTGACGTCTCCGGGGCTCAACCCGTAGCGCGCCGCCCGCATGCGGTCGATGTCGATGCGGACGGTCGGCTGGCCCAAGGAGTTGAAGACCGCGAGATCGGTGATCCCCGGCACCGTCTTCATCACGTCCTTGATCCGGTCGGCGGTCCGTTCGAGGGCGCCGAGGTCGTTGCCGAACAGCTTGACCGAGTTTTCGCCCTTGACCCCGGAGGCGGCCTCTTCGACATTATCCTCGATATATTGCGAAAAATTGAACTCGACCCCGGGGAATTGCGCTTCGAGCGCATCGCCGACCTGCCGGGTCAATGTCGCCTTGTCGACCCCGGCCGGCCATTTGTCGAGCGGCTTCAGCGGCACAAAGAACTCGGCATTGAAAAAGCCGGTGGCGTCGGTGCCGTCGTCGGGCCTGCCGTGCTGCGAGACGACGGTTACCACCTCGGGAAAGCTTTTGATCACGCGGCGCATCCGGTTGACGTAGCCGTTGCCTTCCTCGAGCGAGATCGAGGGCGGCATCGTGGCGCGGACCCACAAATTCCCTTCTTCGAGATGCGGCAGGAATTCGAGCCCGAGCCCGCGCACCGCGAGCAATGCCAGGCCCAGCACCACCGCGGCGCTGCCGAGGGTCACAATGCGGTTCGCCAGCGCGAATTCGAGAACCGGGCGATAGACCCGGCGCAGCCCGCGGACGAGGAAGGTCTCGGCCTCGCCGACCCGCTCCGGGAGCAGCAGCGCGCTCAGCGCCGGGGACACGGTGAAGGTTGCGATCAGCCCGCCGGCGATCGCGTAGGCATAGGTCCGCGCCATCGGCCCGAAGATGTGGCCTTCGACCCCGGACAACGTGAACAGCGGCACAAACCCGGCGATGATGATCGCGGCGGAAAAGAAGATCGCCTGGTTGACCTCGACCGCGGCGCGAAAGATCGTCCGCAATTTGCCGGTGAGACCGGCGGCGCGGGCGATGCCGGCGGGCGCCATGGCCGCATCGGCGTCGCCGGCGCGAAGATGGCGGAAGATGTTTTCGACCATGATCACCGTCGCGTCGACGACGAGGCCAAAGTCGATCGCGCCGACCGACAGCAAATTCGCCGACTCGCCGCGCAGAACCAGGATCGTGACGGCAAAGAACAACGCGAACGGAATGGTGACGGCGACGATGACCGCGCTGCGCAGGTCGCCGAGAAACAGCCACTGCACAAAAAAGATCAGCACGATGCCGAGGATCATGTTGTGCAGCACGGTGCGGGTGGTGACGTCGATCAAGTCGGTGCGGTCGTAGATCCTTTCGATATGGACGCCGGGCGGGAGCATGTTCGAGCCGTTGATGTCGGCGACTTCGGCCTCGACGCGGCGGATCGTCGGCAGGCTCTGCTCGCCGCGGCGCATCAGCACGATCCCCTGGACGATGTCGTCGTCATCGTCCTGGCCGGCGACGCCGAGCCGCGGCAGGTGGCCGGCCGTGACCGTGGCGATGTCGGCGATGCGCACCGGCGAGCCGTTGTTGGCGCTGACCATCGTGTCGCGGATCTGCTGCATCGAATGGATCAAGCCGACGCCGCGCACGATCGCCGCCTGCGGCCCGAAATTCACGGTCTGGCCGCCGACATTGATGTTGCTGTTGTTCAGGACCTGCAGCAGCTGCTGCAGGGTGAGCCCGTATTCGAGCAGGCGGTCGAGGTCGACGGTGATCTCGTAGGTCTTGGTCTTGCCGCCCCAGCCGGTCACGTCGACGACCCCCGGCACCGCCTTGAAGCGGCGCTCCAGATACCAATCCTCGATGGTCTTCAGGTCGGTGATGCTGTAGCCGGGCGGACCCACGACCCGGTAGCGGTAGATCTCGCCGATCGGGCTCTCCGGCGAAATCTGCGGCGAAGCACCATTGGGCAGGGGCGACAGCTGGGCCAGCCGGTTGATCACCCATTGCTGCGCCTCGTCATAGGTAAAGTCGTAGGTGAACTGCACCTTGACGTCGGACAGGCCGAACAGCGAGATCGTGCGCAGCGCGGCGACGTGCGGTATCCCGGTCATCTGGATCTCGATCGGGATCGTGATGTAGCGCTCGATCTCCTCGGCCGACTGGCCCGGGTTCTGGGTGACGATGTCGACCAGCGGCGGCACCGGGTCGGGATAGGCCTCGATGTTGAGCCGGGCGAAGCTGATGATGCCGGCGGCGAACAGAAACAGCAGCAGCAGCACCATCAGCACCCGCTGCTTCAGCGCAAAGGCGACGATATGGTTCATGACCGGTTCGGCCGGGGGCGGGCCGGTCAGTCGCCGTTGGCGGCGCGGTCGATGAACAGGGTGCCCGAGGTCACGATCTTTTCCCCGGCGGCGAGCCCGTCCACCACCTCGACCATGCCGTCGCTCGAACTCGCCGGTGCGGATCGCGCGCGAGACGATGGAGCCGTTGTCGCGCACCACCCAGACCCGGGCGGTGTCGCCCTCGTAGACGATCGCGTCGTCGGGCACGGCGGGCATGGTGGCGGCAGGGCCGGTGATGATGCTGAACCGCGCGAACATCAACGGCTTCAAGGCGCCGTCGGGGTTCTCGACATCGGCGCGCACCGGCAAGCGGTGGGTGTTGGCGTCGATCGAGGCCGCGACCCAGGAGATCCGTGCCTTGAAGACCCGCTCGGGAAAGGCCAATACCCGCACTTCGAGCGGCTCGCCGACCCGGATCAGCGGCGCGTCGGCCTCGCGGACATTGGCGACGAGCCACACCGTCGACAGATCGCCGATGGTGTAGACCGGGGTCGACGCGCCCGACTGGACCGACAGGATGTTCTGGCCCAGCCCGACCTGGCGCTGGGTCACGGTGCCGCCGATCGGCGCCATGACATAGGCAACCGGCTCCATCTTTTGCGCCCCGCCGGTTTCGATCGAGGCGACTTCCTGGTCGCTCTTGCCGAGGATGCGCAGGCGGTTGCGCACCGCCGACAGCGCGATCTCCTGGGCGCGCAAGGTGTTCTGCGCGGCCGCGAGGTCGGCCTCGCTCTGCTGCCAGTCTTTGAGCGCGGCGCCCTTGGCGAGGTAGAGCTCGTGCTGGCGGTGCTCGGCGGTTTGCGCCAGGTTGAGCTGCGAGCGCGCGGTCTTGAGGGTCGAGGCGGTGGTGATCAGGTCGTTCTGCGCCTGAACGAACTCGGTGGCCTCGACCGCCATCAGCGGCGCGCCGCGCCCGACATGATCGCCGAGCTTGGCGATCAGCTTGATGACCCGCCCCGAATAAGGCGAGAACACCGGGGTCGTCAGATCGTCGTCGATCGCGATATTGCCTTCGGTCACCCGCTCCGGGCGGAAATTCATCGCGCGCACGGTCGCGATCTTGAGCCCGGCCCATTGCTCTTTGCTCGGCGTGAACGCGCCGGGGTGCCCCGGCGGGGCCGCGGTCTCCGGCTGGTCCGCCAGCGGCGCGACCACGAGGCGGACGCCAAAGACCCCGATTGCGGCAAACAGCGCCAGCGCCGCGACGATCGCCAGCTGCGCGCGGCGCGACAGAACTCGAGAAACGGCGGGCGGCGGGGACGGCTGTGTCATCACCAATGCACCGGAGCGGCAGCCGATTGCCGGTCGGCATTCGGTCGCGACCGGCGAGCGATCCGGCGACCAATTCAGCACATTGACGTCGATCGAGCGCGCCCGTTTCCGACGCTATCCGAAGATCTGTTCGGAGGCAACCGGCGGGACCGGCCGCTCGACGCAACGGCGGACTTCATTTCAGTCGGAAGCCAAGAGCCCAGCACCCGCCGCGCCGGGGCGACAAATCCCCGCGACAACCGAGGTCGGATCGGGTATGGCGCGCCGTCCTTCGTTGCCCCGGTGACCTCTGATGGCAGTCCGCCGCGCCTGTGCGCTGGCCGTGCCGGCGTTGCTGGCCCTCGTTTTCGCGGCGGCGGCCCAGCAGGCGGAGTCGTCCGGCTCGGGGCTGGGCTCGGTCTGGCAGCAGGAGAATTTGACCGGCGATTGGGGCGGGTTGCGCACCCGGCTCGCCGACCAGGGCGTCACCCTCGGGTTGCAGGAGCAGAGCGAGCTGTGGGGCAATTTCGCCGGCGGGTTGCGGCAGGGGATCGCCTATGACGGGCTGTTTACCGCGAGCATCGCGGTCGATCTCGACAAGGCGGTGCATTGGAAGGATGCCAATTTCTTCGTCAGCGGCTTTCAGATCCACGGCGTCGGGCCGACCGTGCTGCTGACGGGCAATCTACAGACGATCAGCAACATCGAGGCCACGCCCAGCGCCAAGCTCTACGATTTGTGGCTCGAGCAGAAGGTGCTCGGCGGCCGGCTCTCCGTTCGCTTTGGCCAGGAGGGCGCGAACGACGAGATGATGCTGTCGCAATATGCCGCCTTGTTCCTGAATTCGAGCTTTGGCTATCCGGCATTGACGGCGCTCGACCTGCCCTCGGGCGGCCCCAACTATCCGCTCGCCGTGCCGTTCGTCCGCGCCAACTTTAAGGCGACCGACGAGGTCACCATGGTCGGCGCGGTCTACACCGCCGACCCGGCGCCGCCGGGCATCGGCGATCCGCAGCTGCGCGACCGTCACGGCACCGCGTTCCGGCTGAACGCCCATGCGCTGTCTTTCGCCGAGCTGTGGTACATGCCCATTCAGTTGGCGAGGTTTGGTCAGCCCGGCACCTACAAGCTCGGGATGTGGGTGGACGGCGGCCGGTTCGCCGATCCGCTGCACGATGCGGCCGGCCTCTCGCTCGCCGACCCGGCGAGCACCGGCATCCCGCTCCGGCGCCCCGGCGACCGCGCCGTTTACGCGATCATCGACCAGATGATCTGGAAGGAGCCGAATACCGAGGCCCAGGGTCTCGGCTTGTTCGTGCAGGTCATGCACGCCCCCGACGACCGCAATCTGAGCGACCTGTTCGTCGAGGGCGGGCTGAATTGGAAGGGGCCGATCCCGGGCAGGTCGCACGATGCGGCGGGCCTCGCGGTCACCCATGCGGGGGTCGGCGCCGCGGCGATGCATTTGAGCAGCGATGCGGTCTTTTTCGCCGGCTTCGGCTCGCCCTACAGCCCGGGCGAGACGGTCGTCGAAGCCACCTATCGGGCAAGGCTCGCACCCTGGCTCAAGCTGCAGCCGGATGTGCAATTCGTCGTCAACCCCGGCGCCGGGATCCCGACCGCACAGAGCCGCGTGCCGTTGAAGAACGCCCTGGTCTCCGGGGTTCGCCTGACCGTCGATTTTTGACCCGCGCGAAGACCCGGCATCACCACCGGCCGAGCCCGCCCAAAATCCCACTCCTGCCCGGCAGCCACCGCGGGTTGAGCCGGGTCCCAAACATATTAATCGAGAGCTCCCGCACCATTTTGCCGCACAATCGCTGCGTCTCGAATGCATGGTCGGGATTGGTCGCAGATGTCCGACGCGGCGCAGCAGCGCAAGGCGGAGCCGCCGGTTTCTCTCGGAGCGCTGTTCATCGCGTTTCTCACCGTCTCGCTGTGCGGCTTTGGCGGCGGGATTGTCTGGGCGCGCCGGATCGCGGTGGAGAAACGCCGGTGGATCAGCGAGCAGGAATTTGCCGACATCGTCAGCCTTTGCCAGTTCATGCCCGGGCCGAACATCGTCGGCATCGCCGTCTGCATCGGGGCGAGGACGCGGGGCGCGATCGGGACCGTCGCCGCGATCTGCGGCTTCCTGGTCATCCCGTGGGCAATCGGCCTCTCGCTCGGCGTGCTGTACCTCAAATATGCTCACCTGACGGTCCTCCGGAACATCCTGGGCGGGGTTGCCGCGACCGCAGCCGGGCTCCTCATTGCCACCGGGATAAGGCTGCTGATGCCATACCGCCGCCGGCCCCCAGCCTTGCTGTTCGCGGCATTCGCCTTCGCTCTGATGGCCTTCAGCAAGCTGCCGCTGCTCGTCGTCCTGTTCAGCCTGGCGCCGCTCAGCATAGCCGTCGCCGGCATCGAAGCTGCGAGGGCAAGATGACCAGCCCTCCGGTCGCGCTGACCGCCCATCTTGCCCTGCTGTCGTCGATCAGCTTTGGCGGCTTCCCGACCGTGCTGCCGGATGTCCGCAACTTCGTGGTCGCCACCCATGGCTGGATGACAAATCAGGAATTCGCCGACTTTTTCGCGATGGCGCAGTCCATCCCAGGGCCGAACATGATCCTGATGATGAGCTTTGTCGGGTGGAAGGTGTGGGGGTTTCCCGGAGCCGTGGCGAGCGCGTTTGCGACCTTCGGGCCCGCTTGCGCCATCTACTTCGCCGGCTACCGCCTGTGGGACCGGTTCCGCGATGCGCCGTGGCAGCGGATCGTGCGCCGCGGCCTGGTCCCGGTCACGATGGGGCTGGTCATCGCCGGCGGCGCGGTGATGGCGCGCGCCGCGGATACCGGGTGGCGGGCCGCTGCGGTCACGGTTGCGGCGGCCGCGATCATGCTCGGGACACGGCTCAACCCCCTGTGGCTGCTCCTCGCGGGCGGCGCTTTCGGCGGCCTCGGCCTGCTCTGACGCGGACCCGATCGACACCTCCCGACTACAACGGTCAATTTGCCGCCGCCCCGGCCTCCTCGGGCGGGCGCACCTTCTGAAACTTGATCAGCAGCAGGATGTCGTAGACGCCTTTGATGACGCCGCCGATCAAGAGCGGCCAGCCAAAGCTCGAAAGCGTCAACAGGTAGCCCGAGATAATCGAGCCCGCCGCCCAGGCGAAGGTCTTCGGAACCGCGGTGATGCTCGCGGCTGCGGGCCGCTCTTCCGGCGCCACGACGGCCATGACGTAAGACGCCCGCGTCGGCACGTCCATCTGCGACAGCGCGCTACGCGCAAGCAACAGGCCGATGGCGGTCGTGAGATCAGGCGCGAAGGGTATCAGGATCAGCAATAAATTCGACGGCAGGTGCGTGAACACCATCGTGTTGATCAGCCCGATGCGTTTGGCGATCGGCACGGCGACGAGATAGGAAATCGCCGAGCAGACGCCGCTCCAGAACAGGATCGCCGCGGCCGTCGTCACCGAGATCTGAAAGCGCTGATACAGCCACAGCGCCAGCAGCGACTGCACCAGGAAGCCGGTGCCGAACGAGTCCATGCCGAACAACGCCGCCAGGCCGTAGACCAGCCGGCGCGATTGCTGCAAGGGCGCCGCCGGAACCTCGCCGGCGATTTCGACGGCCGGCGAAAGCGGCCGGTAGAGCAGCATCGCGACAAGCCCGAGCACTCCATAAAGCGCGAACATGAACTGCATCGACGTGGCGCGGGTCCAGCCGGTCCAGACCGCCGCCAGCTCGGGCAACGATGCGGCCAGCACGCCAAGCGCGCCGGCGAGGGAGCCAATGACGCTGTAGCGTGCGAACAGCGCGGTCCGCCGCCGAGGCTCGACCGTCTGGGTCAGCACGGTCTGTTCGAGCGGGACGAAAATGCTGGCGTCGCCCGAGGTCGGGTTCATCGTGCCGACAAAGGCGATGACCAGAAGCGGCCAGAAATCGGTGACGACGGCAAAGCCGGCGCCGGTGGCGGCCATCAGCAGCGCCGCAGCGAGGAGCAGCCGGCGTCGCGAATGGCGGTTGGCGATCAACCCGACCCCGAGCGTCAGCAGCGCGGTGCCGATCAAGGTGCTGGTGACGATCGCTCCGATGGCAAGCGCACTAAAGCCGAGCGCGACAAGGTAGATCGGCAGCAGCAGGGACACGAAGCCGTCGGCAAATGCCCGCAGGCCGCGCGCGGCGAGGATGCGCACGGCATCCCTCGAAGTCCCCGGAGGGAACAGCCGCCACCACTCGTCGCCCGTGCCGGGTCGGCCTCGCATGCTCGGCTCGGCCGTTATCCGCTTCGTCGACATCATGGGGTCGGCCGGAACACCAAAATTGCCGCCGGTTCGTTCGAATGCGCCCGCACCGCGACGTAGAGCCGGTCGAGCTCGGACACGAACAGCGAGGTGCGCGCACCCGACGAGGTCTCGACCCGGGATACCTTGGTGTAGGAGCCCGCCGCATCGCGCTCGAAAATGTCCACGGCGCCGGCGCCGCAGCTGACGTAGATCCGCCGCCGCTTGGCGTCGAAGAACACGTCGTCGGCATCGCCGCAGGTCGCGAGCCGCGTGCCGGCGGCGCCGGTCCCGGCGTCGAGCAGCAGCAGCGTCGGCGGTTCGCGAAACACCGTCGCGATCGTCGTACCGGCGGCGTCGAGTGCCAACGGAAAGTTCGCCCGCAAGCCGGGCATGGGCCAGCGCGCGGTCTGTCTCCCAGTTGCGAGGTCGACGACGGCGATGTGACCGGCATCGGGGACGTTGACGAACGCCCTCCCGGCCGCGGCGGCGATCGCGAAACCTTCGGGATGCGCGGCGAGCCCGACGTCGCCGATCTTCGATCTGGTCGCCGGGTCGATGATCGCGAGCCCGCCGCTGCCATAGCCGACGACGAAATTGCCGGTGCGCGGGTCGACGCGGACGTCGTCGGCGTCCTTGTCGAGCCCGACGGCACCGGCGGGCGCGAGATCGGCCCCCCGATAGAACCGCACCGATCCGTCGCCGGCATTGGCGACCGCGACGAGATCGGCTGGTTGCGCGTAGCCCACGCCCTGCGGCTGGTCGAGCCCGGCAATCCGCCGAACCTGCGTGCCGGCGGCCAGATCGACCACGTCGATGGTGTTGTTGCCGAGCTCGGCGACGAACAGCCGCTTGCGCCCCGGATCCACCGCCATGTGGTCGATCCGTCCGGCGACTCCGGCGAGCGAGATTTTGCCTTCGAGTTGCAGGGATTGGTCGGCCCGCGCCGGGGCGGCCGCAACGAGCAGACCCAGGGCAAGGGTGGCGAGCGTTGGCGCACACGTCGACATTGGCAAACGTCAGCGTTTGGCGAGGTTGATCTCGGCGAGCGCTGCCTTTAGCCCGAGGGCCAGCGTCGCCGCGTCGTCGTTCGCCCAAAAGTGCATGAAGAAGAGGCGAGGCTCGTCGTCGAGCATATGATTGTGGATCGCGGTCACCTCGATCCCATGGTCGCGCAATGTCTTCGCCACCGGGTTCACCTCCTTGGCGATCAGCACAAAATCGCCGGTGATCGCCGCTTTCCCCCACCTGTCGGCTGGAAATTGATCGCGATCGCCGAGCCCATCGCCGGCGGGACAATCATGCCGCCGTCTTTGACCGGCTCGGCGCGAGGGATGCCGAATTGGTAGACCCCGCCGTTGTTGGTGCCCTTGGCCCCGAGCGCCCGGTCGATCGCGGCGGTATCGAGGTCGATCGGCGGGGGGGCCGCCGGTGCTGCTGGGGCGGCGGCAGGGGCAGCCGAGAGCGGCGTCTTGCTTTGTGCAAGCGCGGTGTGGAGCCTTCTCGGCAAGCTGCACCGGATCGCCGTGCCCGAGCACGTGCAGGTACATCGTGAACGGCTGGTTGCGAAGCAGGTGATTGTGCAAGGCCGTGATCTCGATCCCGCGCCGCGGCGAGCTTGGTCATGACCGGATTGACCTCGTCCATGGTCAGCACGAGGTCGCCCATGACCATGCCCTGATCACTCGTCTTCTCAAAGGCCAGCCAGCCGCCGAGCGCAAAACCGGGTTTCAGGGCGACGCCGTCGAGCGTGGCCTTCAGATCCGTGCGCGGCAGGCCGACGCGGTAGACGCCGCCCGGCATCTTCGCGCCGGATTTCCCGAGCGCCGCGCCGACGCCGGCCTGCCAGCCGTTCTCCGCGGCGAGAACCGGGAGCGACAGGCTCGCGGCAAGCGCCAGGGCCGCACCCCTCTTCAGCAAGATCGTCATGGTCTTTCTCCGCTATTTCACAAAGACCGAGGCCGGTTGCAGCAATGGAAACACAATCAGCCCAATGGCCGCGGTCGCCGACGCCACGAGCGGATCGATGATTTTGAATCGCAACAGGAGGGCGGGGCTGCCAAATGCCGCGAGTGCGGTCAGCCGGTTGCCGAATCGCGACCCTGGCAAGGAGGATCGTCGCCGGCTCGGTGCCAGGCCTGGAATAAAGAGGCTGCGGCGATATGAAAAACGGCCTTCACCGTCCATCGTTGCGCACTCCTCGCATGGCGAGCGGCGCAGAGCTTGGACGGAGGCCGTCTGACGGGGCGCCTGCCTGGCCCCGTAGCCGCGCTTTTACCGTTTCAGCCGGTCGGAGGCAAGCCCCGCATGGGGCGCGCGACCTGCGTCTTCGAGGAATACCTTCAGCAACGTGCGGGCGGCGGCGGTCGGGGTTTGGCGGCCGGCCGTGACCGCCTGCTCGATTTCGGCGAGATGGCGGGCGACGGCGGGGCCGGCGCGGAAGCGCTCCATCAGGCTGTCGTCGATTTCGGACCACAGCGCCGCGCGCGCCTGCTCGCGGCGCCGCCGCGTCCAGGCGCCCGATGCTTCGAGGGCCGCGCGGAAATGGGCGACATCGTCCCAGATCTCGGCGATGCCGGTGCCTTCGAGCGCGGACACCGCGCGCACCGGGACCTGCCATTCGGGAACCGGCGGGCGGATCAGCCGCAACGCGCTCGCATAATCGGCGGCGGTGCGCTGCGCCGCGTCGGCGAATTCGCCGTCGTTCTTGTTGACGAGGACCAGATCGGCGAGCTCGACGACCCCGCGCTTGATCCCTTGCAATTCGTCGCCGGCCGCCGGCGCCAGGATCAGCACGAACATGTCGACGATCTCGGCGACCGCGGTTTCGGCCTGGCCGACGCCGACGGTCTCGACGATGACCGCATCGAACCCGGCCGCCTCGCATAGGAGGATCGCCTCGCCGGTGCGCCGCGCGACGCCGCCCCGGCTGCCTCCGGCCGAGGACGGGCGAATGAAGGCCTGCGGCGAGCGCCCCAATCCGGCCATGCGCGTCTTGTCGGCGAGGATGGCGCCGCCGCCGCGCTTTGACGCCGGGTCGACCGCCAGCACCGCGACCCGCCGGCCGCGGGCGATGCCGTCGAGCCCGAAGCGCTCGATAAAGGTCGATTTCCCGGCGCCCGGCGGCCCCGAGATGCCGATGCGAGTGCCGTTGCCGGTGTTGGCGAGGGCCGCGCTGAGGAGCTCCTCGGCTGCGGCGCGATGGTCGGGGCGGGTCGATTCGACGAGGGTGATTGCGCGGGCGAGGGCGCGCCGGTCGCCGCGCCGCAGATCATCGAGCAGGGACGGCGCCGCGGTCACCCGCCTCGAGCGGCAAAGGACGACCCGTCGCTGCGCTTGCGGCGCATGCATTCCATCGACGCCAAGGTCATGATCTGGTCGACCACGGTCATCAGGTCGCGCACCTTGAACGGCTTCAGCAGGTAGTGCCGGCCGCTCTGCTCCAGGCGGCCGGCATGGCGGTGGTCGCCGGTGGTCAGGATCACCCCGCATCCCTGCTCGCGGGCGATCTCGCCGAGCGCCAGGCCGTCATGCCCGCCGGGCTGGGTCAGGTCGATCACCACGATGTCGTAATCATCCTCGTCGAGGGCGTCCTGCATCGCGGCGCCGCTCTCGACCATGGTAAAGAGAAACCCCTCTTCCGCAAACGCCTCGCCCAGCAGTTCGCGGACGTAATCGTCGTTCTCGACGATCAAAACCTTGCAGATGCGCGCCATTTACCGATCCCGCCGATGTCCGCTTATGCCGGCCTCGCGCCGGCGGCTTACTCCGCGGCCAGCGCCGCCTCGCGCCGCGCCGCCTCCTGCTGGCGCGCCCACATCGCCGCATAAACGCCCTGATCCCGCAACAGCTCGCCGTGGCTGCCGCGCTCGACGATGCGCCCGTGGTCGAGCACCAGGATCTCGTCGGCGTCGACCACGGTCGACAGGCGGTGCGCGATGACCAGGGTCGTCCGGTCGGCCGACACTTCGGCGAGGTTGGCCTGGATCTCGCGCTCGGTCCTGGTGTCGAGGGCCGAGGTCGCCTCGTCGAACACCAGGATCCGCGGCGCCTTCAAAATCACCCGGGCGATCGCCACGCGCTGCTTCTCGCCGCCCGACAATTTGAGGCCGCGCTCGCCGACCATGGTCTCGTAGCCGTCCGGCAGGGACATGACGAAATCATGGATATGGGCGAGGCGCGCGGCCTGCTCGACCGCGGCCCGCGGCGCCCCGGGGCGGCCATAGGCGATATTGTAATAGATCGTGTCGTTGAACAATACGGTGTCCTGCGGAACCACCCCGATCGCGCGCCGAAGGCTGTCCTGGGTCACCCCGCGGATGTCCTGGCCGTCGATCTCGATCGCCCCGGCATCGATGTCCCAGAAGCGGAACAGCAGGCGTGCGATCGTCGATTTGCCGGCCCCGCTGGCGCCGACGATCGCGACCATGGCGCCCGGAGCCACCCGGAAATCGACATCGGCGAGGATCGGCCGCCTGACATCGTAGCGGAAATCGACATGGCGAAAGGCAATCGCACCCGCCCCGACCGACAGCGCCGGCGCGCCGGGCCGGTCGACGATCTCGGGCGCGACCGCCATCAGCGCCGTCATCTGCTCGAGATCGGTCAGGGACTGCTTGACGTTGCGATAGACGACGCCGAGAAAACCGAGCGGCGTATAGAGCTGGATCAGATAGGCGTTGACCAGGACGAAATCGCCGATCGTCATGCCGCGCGCGGCGACGCCTTGTCCGGCCAGGATCATGACCCCGACGAGACCCACGGCGATGATCATCCCCTGGCCGAGGTTGAGCATCGACAGGGTGGTCTCGCTCTTGACCGCGGCCTGTTCGTAGGCGCGTAGCGCGGCGTCGTAGCGCCGCGCCTCGTGCTCCTCGTTGGCGAAGTATTTGACGGTCTCGAAATTCAGGAGGCTGTCGATCGCCTTGGTGCTGGCCTCGCTGTTGCGCTCGTTCATGTCGCGGCGAAACCGCACCCGCCAATCGGTGACCAGAAACGTATAGGCGATGTAGAGCAGGATCGTCGTCAAGGTGACGGCGGCAAACTCCCAATCGTAGAGCCGCCACAGGATCCCGCACGCCAGGAAAATCTCGATGATCGTCGGGATCACGTTGAACAGCATGAAGGACAGGAGGAAATCGATGCCGGCGGTGCCGCGCTCGATCGCCCGCGACAGCCCGCCGGTGCGGCGCTCGAGGTGAAAGCGCAATGCCAGCGCGTGGACATGGCGAAACGCCGACAGCGACAGCCGGCGCACGGCGCGCTGGGTGACCTTGGCGTAGACCGCGTTGCGCAATTCGTTGAAGCCCTGGGACATCACCCGCGCCAGCCCGTAGGCGACGATCAGCGCCACCGGCACGGCAATGGCCGCCTTGCTCGGGGTCAAGGCGTCGACCGCGTGCTTGTAGAGGAACGGGACGGTGATGTTGACCAGCCGGCCGGCGACCAGGAAGGTGACCGCGAGCACGACCCGCAGCCGCAGCTCCGCCGATTGGCGCGGCCACAGATAGGGGGCGAGCGACCGGAGCGCGCGCAATTCGTCCTTGAGGCGGCCCTTTTGCCGCGGCGGGCCCGCGATGATCGGCCGTCCGCGCCGGCTCATTCCGCCCGGCTCATCGGCTCGGGCTCGGCGAGCGGCGCTTGGCCGAGCCCGCGAAACAGGTTCAGCGCCAGCACAAAGGCGGCGGCCACCAATGCCGCTCCCCACAGAAACGGGCTGCCGCGTCCGAGCTCGGCAAACAAAACTCCGGCGAGCGCCGGCCCGAGGACACGGGACAGGCTGCCGACCGATTGCGAAACTCCGAGCACCTCGCCCTGCTCCGATTGCCCGGCGCGGCGCGAGATCAGGCTGTTCAGCGACGGCTGGGTCAGCCCCATGCCGAGCGCCAGCCCGCTGACGCCGACGCCGAGGATCGGCAGATCGCGGGCGAACGGCAGCACTAGCAGCCCGATGCCGACCAGCACGAGGCCGCACAGCAGCAGGCGCTCTTCGCCGAAGCGCTGGGTCAGCCGGCCGATCAGCCCGCCCTGCAGGATCGCCGACAATACGCCGACATAGGCGAACACATAGCCGACCTGCTCCGGCCCCCACCGGAACTGCCGCATCGCCCACAGCGCAAAAGTGCTCTCCATGCCGGCGAAGGCGAGGATCACCAGAAAGAAGATCAGGATCAGGCGCGACAGCACCGGGCGGCGCAGAGCGTCGACGATCGCGCCGATCCGGCCGTGCGGCGGCGCGCTGCGCCGCCGCTCCGGCGCGAGGCTTTCGCGCAGCAGAAAAAGGACGCCGCCGAGCGCCGCGAGCGACAGCCCGGCGGCGAGCCACGCCGGGGCTTCGAGGTTGGCGGTCGCCGGATCGTGTCCGGCGAGAAACCCGCCCAATGCCGGCCCGAAGATGAACCCCAGGCCAAAGGCGGCACCGATCAGCCCCATGCCCTTCGCCCGGTTCTCGGGCTCGGTGACGTCGGCGATATAGGCCTGCGCCGCGGCGATGTTGCCGGCGCAGGCGCCGGCGAGCGCGCGCGCGCCAAACAGCATCCACAGCTCGGTGGCGCCGCCCAGCCACAGATAAGCGAGCACGGAGGCCGCCATGCTGGTCATCAGCACCGGCCGCCGCCCGATCCGGTCGCTGAGCCGGCCCCACAGCGGCGCGGTAAACAATTGCATCAGCGAGTAGACCGCGAGCAGCAGGGTCACCTGCTGCGGCGAGGCGGCAAAGCGCACCGCATAAAACGGCAATAGCGGGATGACGAGGCCGAACCCGACCAGGTCGACAAAGACGATGAGGAACAGGGTCGGCATGATGCCGCCCTGATATCGCGCACCGGCCGCGGCGGGGCAAGGGGCTCGTCGTCGCGGGCTGGTTCTCTGTCCCGAGTTGGAAAACTTTACACCCTCAGTCGGGCGCGCCTAACCCGCAGCGTGGCGCGGGCTCTCGATACGGCCCCTGGTTGCCCTTCGCAACCTATTTAGAAGATGACGTTTTTCGAAATCGCGATGGAATAAATGGGTCCGCCGCGTTCACGGAGCATGTCCGCGGCGGTTCGAATTTGTGTCGGAGATGTTTACAGCAGCTCCGAATCGGCCCTGAATCGCCAACATAAACCATTAATTTAATTTAGGTATCACGCGTTGGCATTAATCTTGCTGCGAACGGTTGCGATCATTGCATACGGCGAGAGTGAGGAGAGAAAAATGCGGCTTCGCGGCACCTTTATCGGCCTCGGCCTGTCAGCTGCCTTTATGGCGACTGCGCAGGCTGCACCGGTAGTTACCGACATCTGGGTCAACAACGCCAGTTTTGGCGCACCGATCCTGCAGGAGTACAACATCACCACCGGTGCGCTCGAACAACAGATCACCGCGCCGCACGGCAACAATGGCCGCGGCATCGTCCAGGTCGGCAACGTATTGTACTATACCGACGCGAACGACAACAACGTGTATGCGTACAACTTCGCCACCCACACCGATCTCGGGACCGCCTTTTCGGTCGCCGGGGCGACGGCCCTCTCCACGATCGCCTATGACGGCACGAACTTCTGGATCGGCGACTACTCCGGCACCAACCACGCCTACCTGTACAGCCCGACCGGAACATTGATAAGCACGATCTCGTTGAACAACTGCACCGGCCATTGCGACGGGCTCGAGTACTTCAACGGCCAGCTGATCTCCAACCGGGCCGACGAGCCGGCTCCGGGCATCTACGACGTCTACAGCTTGGCCGGCGGCGTGCCGACGACAAGCGCGCTGATCACCGATGCCAAGAACAGCACCGGGATCGCCTGGGACGGCACCAACTTCTACGTGGATAATGGCGGGGACAACTACCCGGCCGGCGTCGGCTCTATTGCCGTATACGATATCAACGGCAATTTCGTTCGTTCGATGCTGCTGACCGGGGAAACCTACTTCGACGGCGAGGATCTCTCGGTCAACTATTCGGTGGTGATTCCGACGGTCCCGGAACCGGCATCGATGGCCCTGCTGGGCTCCGGCCTGATCGGCCTGTTTGCGGCACGCCGGCGGGCCAAAAACCGCAAGGCGGCAACAGCGGCTTGAGCTCAGCGCTGCGGCTCTGTTGAAACATGCGGATTGTCAAGCCGCCGGAGTGCACTCCGGCGGCTTGACGCCGCTCGCAGCAATTCCGGCCCCCGACCGCGTGAGGCGGTGCCCGGTCGATGGTTCCAATAATACCTATCTGGTTGACACCCAAGAATCCGAGAATATCGAATCGGATAGATTTAGGGTGTGGTGGGTGGTGTCGATAGCGGCCTCAACGACTGTATGAGCCGGGCCGTATCGAACCGGCCCTCCCAATATGCAATCAGGACATCCGCATTCAGCGATGCCCACTGGAATACGGCTTGGGTGTCGGTGGGCGACAGCCGCCCGGAGATCACACGCCGGCGAGGGACGCAGACCAACGACCGCCGTATTCGTGATATTCATTTGATTGCCGTGCACCATGTTGGCCTTGATCCGCACATCGTGTCTAGCATTTCCGCGAGGCGACACCCATACGGTCATCGGCAGCCCGGTCGTATCGGGGTAGAGGTTCGCCATCTCGAACAGGTCGTCGGTTATTTCACTGATTTTCATTTCATGGCTTCCGTTATTTTCAGGTGGCGAGGTTAATTTCCCATTGTTATTTATCCGTTGATCTGCGCGCGTCCCGTAAATGTCGGCGAGAAATCGTCGGCGATCAGCCCGCGCCCTGTCGCTGAGTGTGATCGAATCCCTTTACGCTGTCATTACATCAGATCCTGAACTTGGGTGCCGATCCGATAGGCATAGCTCTAAACAACCCGCGCCCGGCTGGTGCTCTGGCGCAGACCGAAGCCTCGCCACATCACGGCCGGGCTTGTCCCACGGCTGTCCGGTTCAGAAACAGCTGCAGCGTCGGTACGGCTTCTGCCAACGCTGACGCGATCGGAAGCACCCCTTGCCCGGACTTGTTCCGGGCATCCACGCCTTTGAAGTTCGCGGGGCCGAGCCCAAGGAAGGCGTGGATGCCCACGGACTTGACCCGGGCATCCACGGGCTGCGGGCCGGCCTCGCCGGCGTCCGTGGGACGCGATCGGCGCCTCGGCGCAACCGCCCGATGTGCCGCCGCCGGGTCTTGCCGGGCTCGCGAGCCAATTGCCGCCGGGGCCGCTTTCGGCCATTCTTGCGGAGCCGCTCGAACGGCGCAGCAAAGGGTCGGGGCAATGGCGGCGACGATGATCCTTACCGGCGACGTGAACCTGATGAACGTCACCGATGCGACGGTTCCGTTCGCCCTGGTGCGGGACGAATTCCGCGCCGCCGCCATCGTCTTCAGCAATCTCGAATGCTGCCTCTACGCGCCGCCCGGCGGGCATTCCGTAGAGCGCGAGGGCTTTTACGCCGACCCGGCGGCGGCCGGCGCCGCGCTGTCCTCGGCCGGGATCGCCGCGGTCGGCATCGCCAACAACGTCAATTACGGCGAGCCCGCGATCCTCGCATCGATCGCCCGGCTCGACCAGCTCGGCATCGCCCATGCCGGCGCCGGCGCCGACCGGGCCGCCGCGCATGCCCCGGCGATCGTCGAGCGCGCCGGCGTGCGTTTCGGCTTTCTGCAGCGCAGCTCGGTCTATTGGCCGACCAATCACGAGGCCGGCGACGACGCGCCCGGCATCGCCGTGATCCGCGGGCATACCGCCTACCAGGTCCCGACCCACGGCTCGCGGCCGCCGGCCAACCGGCCCGGGGTTCCGCCGCAGATCGTGACCTGGGCGGACAAGCAACATCTGCAATGGCTGGGCGACGACATCGCGGCGTTGCGCGCGCGGGCGGATGTCGTTGTCGCCTCGTTTCATTGGGGGCTGCATCGCGAGGTGCTGCAGTACATGACCGAGATCGGCCACGCCGCGATCGACGCCGGCGCGGACCTGGTCGTCGGCCACGGGCCGCATTATTCGCTGCCGGTCGAAATCTATTGCGGCAAGCCGATCTTTTACGGGCTCGGCAGCTTTTCGTTTCACACCGGGCATGGCGGAGCGAAGCACGGCGATTGGCTCGGGATGATGGTGCGGGTCTCCTGGGGCGGCGGCGGCATCGAGAGTGTCGCGTTCCAATTCGTCCGCCACGACGCGCGCAACCGGACGGTGCCGCGGGTGCTTGCGGACGAGGGTGCGGCGTTCGACGAGATCGCCCGCGAGAGCGCCGGGTTCGGCGCCGTGCTCGCCGCGCAGGGCGACCAGGTCACGATAAACCTGCGGGCTTGACGCCGCGGGGCCGCTGTCCGATTTAAATCCGGCCGCCGCAGGTCGCCTCTCCAACCGATAGGAAGAAAATGCCCAGCATCACCTATGTCCATCCCGACGGGGCGCGCCAGGTGCTCGAGGTTCCGGTCGGCACCAGCGTCATGCGGGCGGCGATCCTCAACAATGTCGACGGCATCGTCGCCGAGTGCGGCGGCGAGATGATGTGCGCGACCTGCCACGTCTATGTCGAGGAGCCGCAGCTCGACCGCACCCCGGCGCAGTCGGACGACGAGAAGGCGATGCTCGAATTCACCGCCAGCGAGCGTCGGCCGAACAGCCGCTTGAGCTGCCAATTGGTGGTCACCCCCGAAATGGACGGGCTCGTCGTCCACCTGCCCGAGACGCAGGTCTGATGGCCGATCCGGTCGTCGCCGTCGTCGGCGCCGGCCAGGCCGGTTTCCAGACGGCGTCGTCCCTGCGCCAGGAGGGCTTTGCCGGCCGCATCGTGCTGATCGGCGACGAGCCGGGTCTGCCCTACCAGCGCCCGCCATTGTCGAAATCCTACCTCGCCGGCGACAGCGGCCTCGACGAATTGTGGCTGCGGCCCGAGGCATTTTATCAAACGCAGAACATCGACCTCGTCACCGGCGAGGCCGTGACCGCGATCGACCGGCCCGGGCGTCGCCTGCGGCTGGCTTCCGGCCGCGAGATCGCCTGCGACCACATCGTTCTGGCGACCGGCGCGCGCTTTCGGCCGCTCCCGGTGCCGGGCGCCGAGCTCGACGGGGTCTTGCCGTTGCGCACCTTGGCCGACGCCGACCTGTTGCGCGAGCGATTGGCCGAGGCCCGCGAGGTGGTGGTGATCGGCGCCGGCTTTATCGGGCTCGAATTCGCCTCGGTGGCGATCGCTGCCGGGGCTGGCGTGCACATCCTCGAAATCACCCATCATCCGATGGGCCGGGTGGTGTCGGCGGCGACCTCGCAGTTTTTCACCGGAGCGCATCGCGGCTGGGGGGCGACGATCTCGCTCGGCACCGGGGTCGCCCGCATCCTCAGCGCGGCTGGCCGCCTCAACGCCGTCGAGACCACCGACGGCCGGGTGCTGCCGGCCGACCTCGTGCTCGTCTGCATCGGGGTCGTGCCCAACGCCGAGCTGGCCGGCGACCTCGGGCTCGCCGTCGACAACGGCATCGTCGTCGACGAATATCTGGCGACGGGCATTTCCGACATCGCCGCGATCGGCGACTGCGCCAATTTCCCGACCCGCTTTGCCGCGGGAAGGGTGCGCCTCGAATTGGTGCAGAACGGGGTCGACCAGGCGCGAGCGGTCGCCGCCCGGATCGCCGGCAAGCCGGCCCCCTACGACAAGGTGCCGTGGTTCTGGAGCGACCAGGCCGAGTTGAAACTGCAGATCGCCGGCATCACCGCCGGCCACGACGCATCCGTTGTCCGCGGCGACCCGAAAACCGGCAGCTTCTCGGTATTCTGCTTTCGTGATGGCCGGCTGATCGGGGTCGAATTGGTCAACCGGCCGGCCGACCACATCGTCGCCCGCCGGCTGCTGGCCGGCGACCCGCGCCTCATGCCGGAACAGGCCGCCGACGAGAGCTTCGATCTGAGGGCGCACGCCGCGCGCAAGCCATGATTGGGGACATCCTGATTCGCGGCGGGCTCGTAATCGACGGCAGCGGCCGGCCGGGCGAGATCGGCGACATCGCCGTGCGCGACGGGCTCATCACCGCACTCGGTCGAGACCTGCCGGCCGGCTCGGCTTGGGTGATCGACGCCGAGGGGCTGGCGGTCACCCCCGGCTTCATCGACATCAAAACCCATTCCGACTTCACCTTGCCGATCAACCCCAAGGCCGAGAGCAAGGTGCGCCAGGGCGTCACCACCGAGATCATCGGCCATTGCGGGTTTTCGGTGGCGCCGGTGCTGCCGGGGAAGCTGGAGCTGATCCGGGATTATCTGAGTGCCAGCGCGCCGTGGCTCCCGTTCCGCGAGATCGCCTTTCCAGAATACCTCGACACGTTTCCGGCGGTTGCGGTCAACGCCGGCATGCTCATTGGCCATCACACCCTGCGGCTCAACGTGATGGGCATGCAAGCTCGGCCGCCGAGCCGGGCGGAGCTCGACCGGATGAAGGCGCTGCTCGAAGAAGGGCTCGCGGCCGGCGCGCTCGGCCTCTCGACCGGATTGTTCACACCGCCCAGCAGCTATGCCGAGCGGTCGGAAATCGTGGCGCTGTGCACTGTGCTGAAGCGCCATAACGCCGCCTACTTCACCCATCTCCGCGATGAATCCAACAAGGTCGTCGCCGCGGTCGAGGAAGCGATCGACATCGCCCGGACCTGCGGCATCCATGTCGAGATCGTCCACCTCAAATGCTCGGGGCTCGACAATTGGGGGAAGGCCGGGCAAATCCTGGCGATGATCGAGGCGGCGCGGGCCGAGGGCCTCGCCGTCGATTGCGACGCCTACCCCTATGCGGCGGGCAGCAACCCGCTGAAGAACCTATTGCCGCAATGGGTCCAGTCGGGCGGGCTGGAGGCAATGCTGGCGCGCTTGGCGCTGCCCGAGACGCGCGCGCGGATCGGCGCCGAGATCGCCCGCGACGGGCTCAACAATTGGGGCCGCATCCCGTCCTGGGCGTGCGTGCAGATCTCGATCTCGCCGCATCTGCCGCAGCACGCCGGCGAGACCGTCGCCGCCATCGCCGCGGCGCGCGGCTGCGACCCGATCGACCTCGTCTGCGACTATCTGATCGAGGACAAGGGGGCGACGCGCGTTCTGATCGCCTCGATATCCGAGGATGACATCCGCGAGATCGTGCGCTCGGCCACCGCACTGGTCGGGTCGGACGGCAACTGCGTCGCCGATTACGGCATCGTCGGCCAAGGGATGCCGCATCCGCGCTTTTACGGGACCTTTCCGCGGATCATCGGCCATTACGTGCATGGCGAGCATCTGCTGCCGCTCGAGCAGGCGATCCACAAGATGACCGGGGCGACGGCGCGGGCCTTGCGGCTGCGCGACCGTGGACTGCTCAAGGAAGGCTACCGCGCCGACATCGCGATCTTCGACCCGGCCGACTTCAAGGACCGCGCGACCTATGCCGAGCCGCACCAGTATCCGAGCGGCGAGAGGACAACGGTGCTGGTCAACGGGGTCGTCGTCGTCGAAGACGCGCGGCACACCGGCGCGCTCCCCGGTACGGTGCTGCGCCGCGCGCCCGACGGCACGGTCGGCTGAGGCTCGATCTATTCGGCGGCGCGGACCGCCGGGATTGCCGGCGACGACTCGATCTCGTCGCGGCGATAGGGGAAAAAGACCGCGCCGAGCATGACCAGCAGGCCAAAGACCGCGAGCACCTCGAACAGCGAGCGGAACCCGCCATGCTCGTGCACGAAGGCGACGAGCGGGATCGCCGAGGCGCTGGCCCCGAACGACAAGAGATAACGCAGAGCATAGATCCGGGCCCGCCATTGCGGGTCGGCGTATCTCGCCACCATTCCGTCGTTGAAGGTCACCTGCCCGAAGATAGTGAACACCAGGCACACCAGGACCAGCATCATCGGCCAGCCGCTGGCCCCGGCGGCGATCAAGAACAGCGGACCCTGGAACAGCGCGATCGCCATGAAGCCGAGCTTGAGCGGATGGCGATCGATCAGGCGGCCCATCAGCAGCTGCGACATCGCGCCGACGACATAGACGACGCAAACCAGGATCCCGACCCCCAAGGTCGAGCCCGCGAGCTGCGGCAGACGCTCGTCGACCATCTTGGGCAATGCCACCGTCACCGCGTTGAGGCTGAGGCCGCCCGCCAAGGTCACAAGACCGAGCACGGCGAAGGCGCGGATCAGCACCGGACGCGGAAAGCCGGCTTTTCGCGCCGAGCTTCCCCGCGCGCCGTTGGCCTCGGCCGGGACCAGCGCCAGGAATGCGGCCCCGACCGCGACGGCCCCGACACCCGGCAGGATGAAGGCCCAGCGCCAGCCGACCCACTGGGTAACCGCGCCGGTGACCAGGGCCGCAAAGGCGATGCCGAAATTGCCGCAGACGCCGTTGACCCCGATCTCATGCCCGATCCGCTTGGCGTGGCTGACCAGCATCGCGGTTCCGACCGGGTGATAGATCGCGGCGAACAGCCCGATCGCGGTGAGCCCGGCGGCCAGCTGCCAGGGGGTCGAGGCGAACCCGGTCGCCACCGCCGCGGCGCCGATCCCGAGAAAGAAAATCGCCATCATGTTGCGCCGGCTCCAGCGGTCGCCGAGCCACCCGGCCGGCACCGACCCGGCGCCAAAGGCGATGAAGCCGCCGAGCGACAGCACGATCAGCTTGCTGTAGGGCTGCGCAAAATCGGCCTGCATCCCGAGCACGGCGGTCGGGAAGATCAACATGAACATGTGGTCGATCATGTGGCCGATGTTGATAAAGCCGATGATTCGGGTCGGTGGGGCCATGGCGCGCCCTTTGATCGACTACTGGCGGGAGGCGATATATAAATCGTCCGACATCGTCTGTCCGGACAATGATCATCGCCAAACGGACAACATGAAAAGCACCAACCGCGAAGACTATCAGCATACGCCCAGGCCGCTGGCCGGAATGGCAAAGGATTTTCCCGACGGTTTCCGCATCGAGCCCCACCGCCATCCTCGGGCGCAATTGACCTGGGCGGTCTCGGGGGTGATGACGGTGACCGCGGCGCGGGGGACCTGGGTTGTTCCGCCCAACCGCGCCTTGTGGATTCCGGCGGGCACCGAGCACACGATCCGCATGTCGGGCGCGGTGGCGATGCGGGCATTGTTCATAGACCCGCGCGTCGCCGGAGCAGTCGCCAGCAGCTGCAAGGTCATTCTCGTCTCCGCGCTGCTGCGCGCGCTGGTGCTGGAGCTGGTCGCGGCACCGCTGGATTACGATGAGGATGGCCGCCTCGGCCACGTCGCGGCGCTTTTGCTCGACGAGATCCGCACTCTCGATGCCCAGCCGCTGCATCTGCCGACGCCTCGCGACAAGCGGCTGCGGATCGTGTGCGAGACCTTGCTGCGTGAACCGGCCCGGCCGGAGACATTGGAGGCCTGGTCCGATATCGTCGGCGCCAGCAGCCGCACCTTGGCGCGGCTGTTCGCCAGGGAAATCGGGATGCGCTTTGTCGATTGGCGCCGTCAGGCGCGACTCGCCGAGGCGCTCACTCGTCTCGCTTCCGGGCAGGATGTCGCATCGGTCGCCCGCGCTGTCGGATATGCCAGCGCCAGCGCTTTCACTTGGATGTTCCACAGCGCCCTCGGCACCACGCCGCGCAGCTATTTCGGCCAGCTGACCGACGAGCGGCGCTCCGCCGACAATTGAGCGGGGGTCGGAAGCCTTGTTGCCGCTGCTTCAGGCAGGCAGCGCCAACCACTTCAGGCGACCGTCGGCAGGCAGGCCCGGGAAGAGCCTCGGAGCGCGACGCGAAATTAATTTCGTTGAGATCAAGTGTTTCTTGTCATTCCCGCGGAAGCGCAGCGCTGTCCGGGGAAATTTCGGCTTGAAGGTGAACGTGTCTATAGCTCCGCCAATGTTCCGGGCATCCACGTCTTGGAAGCCGGCACGGCCGCGCCGAAGGAAGGCGTGTCCGGATCGGCGCCGCCGCTGCAAGTGCGATTTCCGCCGCGTCGGATGACTCGATCCGCAGCAGCGCTGCCGCCCCCGGCGCTCGATCCGGTCCGAGCGCCGGCGTGCGATCAGAACTCGGGCTCGGCGCACCGAACCCGAGGTTTTCCCGGCCCAGGCTAGAGCGCCAGGGCCACGCTCAAGCTTTTGGAGCCGTTGGGCACGACAAACGGGGCGAACGAGAAACCCGCGCTGTGGGATACCTCATCCGTGCTGAATCCGCTGCCGGTAGACAGGTTCACGGAAACGCTCATCGTGGTGCTCGCGCTCGACACCTCCCACACAAAGAAGATGGTCGTCGTGCAAGTCCCCGTGCTGCCCGACCTGACGACGTCGTTCGATCCGGTGGCCGAGTTGGTGAACGAGCTATCGAACGAGCTGAGGGTTACGCCGCAGGTGATCGGCTGGTCCACCGGGATCTTCGAGTCGATCGTAACCTTCGTGGTGACGGTGATCGAGCCGGTCCGTTGCAGCGCGGCAGCAGCCGGAGCCAGGTTCGATCGCGCCGTGAACGCGCCGGTCGCCGGATCAAGCGTTCCGGCGATGCCTGCGACCGGGCCTGCCGCGTCGCTGGCAACCGGCAGAACCAGGGTGGATGCGAAAAGGGCGGCTGCCCCTGCCACGACAGCAACGGTTTTCATTTGCTACTCCTCTGGTCGAGCTCGATCTGGAAGCCGGGGACGGGTGCGCCGAGCGGGACCTCGGCTGAACTGATTTCTAAAATACCATATCAGACGGCGAAAAGCCACAAGTATCGACGGTCGGCGATGCTGTCTCGATGCTTGGATGGTGAACGTTAACCTTTAAATCTCGCCTTGGCCTCAATTCGCGGCCTGTCCGGTTGAGATGCCCGGAACAAGTCCGGGCAAGGGGTGCTTGAGATTGTGATGGCATTCCCGGCAGCCGTTTTAACGTTGGGCCGAATTCCGAACCGGACAGCCGTGCCAGTCGGGGCAGCAAGGGCGGCGGCCGTGGTGACGGCGAAACTCGAAAGCGGCAAGGCTCGATGCCGAGCACGTCTTCTTGACGATTTCGCCCCTGACGGGTCTCCGCACCGGGCCGTGTTTTTTCTTGGGCCCCTCAGCCGAATCGATTGGATCGCGGGAAGCCGTTGGGGACGAGGCGGCCGGCGGAGCCGCGCGCGCCGAGCCAGCGGGCGAGGTCGGTTTCGGTGCGGGTGCGGGTTTCGCCCTGCCGCCATGACAGGCCGTCGGCCAGGCGAAACACCTTGGCGTCGGCAAGGCCGCCCGCCTTGTAGCGCTGCAGGATCACGCCGCGGCCGCGGGTCATCAGCGGGATGTCGTCGAGCCTGACCACCAGCATCCGGCGGTTGTCGCCGACAAAGGCGACGGCGTCCCCGCCCTCCGCCGGAGCGCAGATCCGCGCCGCCGCCCCCTCGGCCGGGGTCAGCACCTGCTTGCCGGCGCGGGTCTGGGCCATCGCCTCCTCGCCGTCGACGACAAAACCGCGGCCGTCGCTGGCCGCGACCAGCAATTCCATGCCCGGCCGGTAGGGAAACATCGCGACGATGTCGTGCTCGTTCGCCAGATCGACCATCAGCCGCAACGGCTCGCCCTGGCCGCGCCCGCCGGGCAGCCGGTCGACCCCGATCGTGTAGAAGCGGCCGTTGGTCGCGAACACGATCAGCCGGTCGGTAGTCTCGGCGGGGATCGCGAAACGCGGCGCGTCGCCTTCCTTGTATTTCTGCTCGGCCGCCGAAAAATTGTGCCCCTTGACCGCGCGCACCCAGCCCTTCTCCGAGCACAGCACGGTCACCGGCTCGCGCTCGATCAATGCCGCGGCCGGGAATTCGACCGGCGCCGGCGCCTCGGCGAGCGTGGTGCGGCGGCGCCCCAGCGGCGTGTCGCCGCCGAATTCGGCCTGGGTCCCGCGGATTTCCTTTGCCACTGCGCGCCACTGCCGGCGCTCGCTCGCCAGCAACGCGTCGAGCCGCTGCTGTTCGGCCGAAAGCGCGTCCATCTCCTTGCGGATCGCGATCTCTTCGAGCCGGCGCAAGGCGCGCAGCCGCAGGTTCAGGATCGCCTCGGCCTGAACCTCGCTCAATTCCCAGCGCGCGATCATCTCGGCCTTCGGGTCGTCGGCTTCGCGGATGATATGGATCACCTCGTCGAGGTTGAGGTAGACGATGATCTGGCCATGCAGGATCTCGATGCGGCGCGCGACCGCGGCCAGGCGATGCCGGCTTATCCGCCGCAAGACCTCGCGGCGGTGGTCGAGAAACGCCTGCAACGCCTCTTTCAGGGTCATCACCCGCGGCACGCCCGCCGGGTCGAGGACATTGAGGTTGAGCGGCACCCGGACCTCGAGCTCGGTCAGGCGAAACAGCTGCTCCATCAGCATCTCGGCCTCGACGTTGCGCGTCTTCGGCTCGAGCACGAGGCGGACATCCTCGGTCGATTCGTCCCGGACATCGGCCAAAAGCGGCAGCTTCTTCTCCTCGAGCAGGGCCGCGATCTTCTCGATCAGCCGCCCTTTCGGCACCTGGTAGGGCATTTCGGTGACGACGATCCGGTAGGCGCCGTGGCCCAGCGCCTCCGTCCCCCAACGCGCCCGCAGGCGAAAGCTGCCGCGGCCGGTCGCGTACGCCGCGCGGATATTCTCCGCCGGCTCGACCAGAACCCCGCCGGTCGGGAAATCCGGGCCGGGGACATCGATGTGCAGCGCCTCGACGGCGCAGGCCGGGTCGTCGATCAGGTGCAGCAAGGCCGCGCACAATTCGCCGGCGTTGTGCGGCGGGATGCTGGTCGCCATGCCGACTGCGATGCCCGAGGAGCCGTTGGCCAGCAAGTTCGGGAAGCGCGCCGGAAGGACGACCGGCTCGCGGTCCTCGCCGTCATAGGTCGCGCGGAAATCGACGGCGTCCTCGTCGAGGCCGTCGAGCATCGCCTGCGCCACCGCCGAGAGGCGACTTTCGGTGTAGCGCATCGCCGCGGCGTTATCGCCGTCGATGTTGCCGAAATTCCCCTGGCCGTCGACCAGCGGGTAACGCTGCGAGAAATCCTGGGCCAGCCGGACCAGCGCGTCGTAGACCGCGAGCTCGCCGTGCGGGTGAAACTTGCCGATCACGTCGCCGACGACGCGGGCGCATTTCTTGTAGCCCGAGGCGGGGTCGAGCCGCAGCTGCTGCATCGCATGCAGGATGCGGCGATGCACCGGCTTCAACCCGTCGCGCACATCGGGCAAGGAGCGCGACATGATCGTCGACAGCGCATAGGAGAGATAGCGCTCGCCGAGCGCGTCGGCAAAGTCGACATCGCGGATCTCGCCGCCGGAAAGGTCCGTCACGGGCATTGGCCGATTGCCTCGGGTGGTCTAGCTGCTGATGGTATCAGCGGCGACCCACTGCCGCATGCGCTGGGCCAGGCGCGAGCGCGCCGGCGGCAGGGTTCGGCCGTGCGGCAGCAGGACGTGGGTCAGAAGAAAGTGCTCGGTCAGGCTCAGACCGAGCGCGATCTCTTTGCCGTCAGCAATCGCGTCGCGCCACAAAAAGTCGGGCAGCGGCAAGAGCTTGTCGTGGTAGGGCCGACCCGCTGCGCGCGACACCGCGCGGCCCGAGCGGGGCGAAACATAGGCAAGGTCGGTAGTGGCTCCGGTCGCGGCGCAGCATGTCAGATCGAGCCCGAAGCCGAGCGCTGCCAAGAGGCTGCACTCCCACTCGACATAGCGCGCCGGCCAATCGCTCGCCGAATCGAGGGCCTCGAGCAGATCGGCGAACGCGGCGAAGACATCGGCATGCGGCTCCCGCTCGGGCAAGGTGGCGGCAATCAGCGCCGCCGCCGCCGCGAGGCTGGCGAGCCGGCCGGGATCATCGATAAAGCGGGCGGCGTGGGCGCGCACCGATTCGCAGGCGATGGTGCCGAGATGCTCGCAGAGGCGTCCTCGCCAAGCCGCCGCGACCTCGTTGCCGATCTGCAATACCGCCCGCATCTTCGGCGACTGCCCGCCCCGCACCAGCCCGAGGTGGCGTCCGTGCTCGCGGGTCAGCAGCTCGACGATCAGCCCGCTCTCGCCGTGCCGGCGCACCGCCACCACGAACCCGCTGTCGCGCCACTCCATCAGGCGCTAAGCAAAAATGAATGACGGATTGGTCGGACTAATACCGTCATTCCCGCGAAAGCGGGAACCCAGGGGCGGCAAGTTCCCGGGCGGGACGCCCTGGCCCCCCGCTTTCGCGGGGGCGACGATGATTTCCGAAAATCCGGGGTCATTTGTAGTTTTCTTCCTAGGCGTCGTAATCGAGGCCGAGCGCCTGAAAGCGCTCGCGGTCCTCGCCCCAGTTCTGGCGCACCTTGACGAACAGAAACAGATGGACGCGCCGCTCCAGCATCCGCTCGAGCTCGGCGCGGGCGCGGGCGCCGATCGCCTTGATCCGCCGGCCGCCTTCGCCGAGCACGATCGCGCGCTGGCTCTGGCGCTCGACATAGATCACCTGCTCGATGCGCACGCTGCCGTCGCGCCGGTCCTCCCAGCTCTCGGTCTCGACCGTCGAGGCGTAGGGCAGCTCGTCGTGCAATTGCAGAAAGACCTGCTCGCGCGTGACCTCGGCGGCGATCACCCGCTCCGCCGCGTCCGACAGCTGGTCCCCCGGAAACAGCCAAGGGCCCGGCGGCACGGCGGCGGCGAGGTGTCGCTTCAGATCCTCGACCCCGTCGCCGTTGAGCCCCGAGATCATGAAGACCGGGTCGAAACGGCCTTCCCGCGCCAGCAAATCGGCGAGGCCGAGCAGAACCTCGCGGCGGACGAGGTCGATCTTGTTCAAGGCCAGCACCGATCGGCGACCGCGCTCGGCCAGACGTCCGAGGATGCGGCGCGTATCCGGGTCGACCCCGCGCGCGGCGTCGACCAGCAGCACGGTCTCGTCGGCGTCCTCGGCTCCCGACCAGGCCGCCGCGACCATCGCCCGGTCGAGCCGGCGGCGCGGCGCAAAGATGCCGGGGGTGTCGACAAAGACGATCTGCGCCGGCCCTTCGATGGCGATGCCGAGCAGCCGGCTGCGCGTGGTCTGCGCCTTCGGGGTCACGATCGCCAACTTGTGGCCGACCAGCCGGTTCAGCAGCGTCGACTTGCCGGCGTTGGGCGCGCCGATCAGCGCGGCATAGCCGCAGCGGGTCGGCGCCGCATCAGCCATCAGCATACGCGCTTTTCCCTCTCCGCCCGGCGGGGGGAGAGGGAGGGGACCCGTCGCTCCAGCGACGGGGAGGGTGAGATGGGCAGGGCAGCAGTTCGGCGCGGAGGCTTCCCCACCTCACCCCGGACCCTCTCCGCCCTGGGGGCGGAGAGGGAGCAATGCTGCACGCAGGCCGGCATCACCGCCGTCAAGCCGCGTGATGCTTCGCCCAATCGACCACCTCCGCATGGGTCCCGAACCAGACCCCTTTCTGCGCCTGGGCGTGGCGGATGATCTCGTCGAGAATCCAGATGCGCGAGCGATAGCCGATCACGTGCGGGTGCATCGTCAGCTGAAACAGCCCGCCCTCGGCGTAGGCCGCGTCGAGCTCGCGGCGGAAGATGTCGAACACGTCGCCCGGCGGCGTGTAGGGCCGCAACGATTGGAACCGGTTCATCATGAAATAGACGGCGTCGTCGCGCACCCACTCGACCGGCAATTCGACCACCCCGGTCGGCGCGCCGTCGAGCAGCAATTCGTAGCAATCCTCGTCCGACATCAGCGACGAATTGTAGGCGAGCCCCATTTCCTGCTCGATCTCCAGGGTATGCCGGCTGAAATCCCAGGACGGGGTGCGCAGCCCGACCGGCCGCACCCCGGATATCTTCTCCAGGGTATCGGCCGAGCGCCGCATCAGGTCGCGTTCGGCCTCGTAGGGCAGCACCGAGTTCAGCTCGTGGATCCAGCCGTGGATGCCGATCTCATGCCCCTCGGCGACCACCCGGCGCTGCTCCTCGGGGTGCAGCAGTGCCGTCACCGCGGGCACGTAGAAGCTCGCCTTGACCGCGTATTTTTCGAGCACCTTCAAGATTCGTGGCACGCCCACCCGGCTGCCGTACTGGCCCCAGGCGAGCCGGCCGATCGAGTTGCCGCCGTCGCGCAGGTCGCTCGTTTCATGGTCGCTGTCGAACGACAGGGCGACGGCGCAGCGCGCCCCGCCGGGCCACTCGGCCGGCCGCAGGCTCGGCCCGGCGCGGACCCGGTCGACGCGCCGGCGCCACTCCGCCTCGGGCCACTGCCAGGGTTCGAGATTGGGCTCGCGATCGGGTGTGCGGGCGTTCATGCCGTCCTCCTCCGCGTCCGTGCTTCGGCCGGCGGGAAGACGGGATTGGTCGGAGCGGAGAGATTCGAACTCTCGACCCTCAGCACCCCATGCTGATGCGCTACCAGGCTGCGCTACGCTCCGACCGAGGCGGCTCCCGCCGAGTTGGGGATCATAGTCGCCCGTCCCCGGCCGCGCAACCGGGCGCGGCCATGAAGGCGCGAGGGGCGGTTCAGAATTCTCGATCACTGATCAACCACGGCCAAGCCGCGCCAGCAGTCTGGACCCTAATCCCGATCGCGGGAACTCAGGCGCCCATCAGTCCGGCCGAAAGGCCAAGACGTCCCTAATTGTCCAGAGATGCAAATATTACCGGTCCAAGTAGGTTAAAGCTTTGTCATCGCCAGTTCGCCAATGCCGACAATGGCATGCTTGCGTGGCGGCCTCGATCAGGGTCGAAGGTCAGCAAGATTTCTTATCGCACCGTCGTTCCCGCATCGTTACCAGCGGGTCGAGTCATCTCCTCTTGTTGCGCCGCTTTCACGGTGTTGACAGCATCGGCGCGAAGATTCGGATCGCCATGATTATCGCCGGCATCTCTGATTCGGCTCCAGCTGGTCCCCGCGAACCTCGCTCTCGATCTGACGCCATCCTCGCCGCCGCAGCGCGGGACGAATTTGTCGAGCAACGCGCGGATTTCGACGAGCTCGCGGCGAACCTCTTCGAGCGCCTCGCGCAGCGCTTGGCGGGAAGGCGCGGGGCTGGTCGCAAGGTCGGGCGGGCCGGCCGTCGGCTCGAGCGCGAACAGGGTCGAGGGCGCCTCCTCGTCGGCCGGCGGCGGCGCCCGCTCGTCGCTGCGCAGCGCGCCGTCGCGCAGCAGCTTCTGCACCCCGCGGATGGTGTAGCCCTCGCGGTAGAGGCATTCGCGGATGCGCCGCAGCAGATCGACGTCTCCCGGCCGGTAATAGCGCCGACCGCCGCCGCGCTTCAGCGGCTTGACCTGGGGGAACTTGGATTCCCAGAACCGCAGCACATGCGCCGGCAGATCGAGCTCCTCGGCGACTTCGCCGGTCGTCCAAAAGGCGGTGGGGGATTTGCCGCTGCGCCGGACCGCCTCCGTCTCGCCCGCCCGCTGCACGTCAGCCGGCGTCACGCCTGCCCGACGGCGCCCTGGCTGCGGCCGGCTCAGCCGCCGAAGCATCGCCGCCTTCGGCCAGTCCGCTGTTGATCTGGTCCTTCAGCGCGTGGCTGGCGCGAAACACCAGCACCCGGCGCGGGCTGATCGGCACTTCCTGGCCGGTCTTGGGATTGCGGCCGACGCGTTGGCCCTTCTGGCGGACCGCAAAGCTGCCGAAGGACGAGATCTTGACCATCTCGCCGCGTTCGAGCGCGCCCGAGATCTCGGCGATCACCGACTCGACCAGCTCGGCCGATTCGTTGCGCGACAATCCGACTTCCTGATACACCGCCTCGCTGAGCTGAGCGCGAGTTACCGTGTGCCCCGCCATCGAGCCCTCCCCGCTTTTGGGGAAGGTTACCCCCGCCGGAAAATCCCGTCAAATTCCAAAGCGTTGTCAGATTTGCGCGCGGCGGCGCGGCAGCCGCAACCGGGCCAAAGCCGGGCGCTACCAGCGCACCAGGCTCGCCCCCCAGCTCAACCCGCCGCCGAGCGCTTCCATCAGGACGAGATGCCCGGGCCTGATCCGCCGGTCCGCCGCCGCCGCCGCCAACGCCAGCGGGATCGAGGCGGCCGAGGTGTTGGCGTGATGCTCGATCGTGGTGACGATTTTGTCGGGGGAGAGCCCGAGCCTTCGCCCCACGCCCTCGATGATCCGGCTGTTCGCCTGGTGCGGCACCAGCCAGTCGACATCCGCCGCGGTCAGATGGTTGGCGGCCAGCGCCTCCTCCACCACCTCGCTCAGATGCTGGACCGCCTGGCGGAAGACCTCGCGCCCCTCCATCCGCAGAAAGCCGGTCCGGCGCGTCGTCGACGGCCCCCCGTCGACATAGAGGATGCCGTATTGGCGGCCGTCCGAATGCAGATGGTTTGACAGGATGCAGCGGCCGCGCGGCCCCGGGTCGGGCACCGCCCTCAGCACCAGCGCGCCGGCGCCGTCGCCGAACAGCACGCAGGTGGCGCGGTCGTCCCAGTCGAGGATGCGCGAAAACGTCTCGGCCCCGATGACCAGCGCGGTGCGCGCCTGCCCGAGCCGCAGCGCGTTGTCGGCCGTCGCCAGCGCAAAGATGAACCCGGCGCAGACCGCCTGAACATCGAAGGCCGCCCCCCGGTGCATCCCCAGCCGCGCCTGCACCTTGGTCGCGGTCGCCGGAAACGTGTTGTCCGGGGTCGCGGTGGCGAGGACGATCAGGTCGAGATCGTTGCCGCTGATGCCGGCGTCGGCCAGCGCCTGCTCCGCCGCGCGCACCGCGAGATCGGAGGTCAGCTCGCCGACCGCCGCCACCCGCCGCTCGCCGATGCCGGTGCGCTGGCGAATCCATTGATCGGAGGTGTCGAGGCGGGCGGCGAGCTCGGCGTTGGTGACGACCCGCTGCGGCAGATAGGCGCCGCAGCCGGCGACCTCGGATCGCAATGCCATCGCCCGGCGCTTACAAGGTCGCCGGCTGCGGCGCGGAGGGTGCCTCGTAGAGGCGCGCCAACTCGATGCGGATCTTGTCGAGGAAGCCGTTGTCCGTCATGTCGACCACGACGCCGATCGCGTTGGCGAAGCCCAGCGCGTCGGTCGAGCCGTGGCTCTTGACCGCGATCCCTTCCAGACCGAGGAACATGGCGCCGTTATAGAGGCGAGGATCGATGCGCATGCGCAGCTTTTTGAGCGCGCCGCGGGCAAACAGCCAGCCGATGCGCGCCAGCGGCGAATGGCGGAAGGCGCCCTCGACGAACTCGCTGAACAGCTTGGCGGTTCCCTCCGCGGTCTTGACCGCGATGTTGCCGGTGAACCCGTCGGTGACGACGACATCGACGGTGCCCGCCGCGATATCGTCGCCTTCGATGAAACCGTAAAAGCGAATCGGCGTCGTCGCGCGCAATCGCGCGCTGGCGGCGCGGACCGCATCGTTGCCCTTCAGATCCTCCGAGCCGACATTGAGCAGGCCGACCGTCGGCTCGACCAGACCCAGCACGGCCCGCGCGAAAACGTCGCCCATCAGCGCGAATTGGACGAGGTTCTCGGCGTCGCATTCGACATTGGCGCCGAGATCGAGCATCACGCTCTCGCCGCGCCGGGTCGGAAAGAACGAGGCCATCGCCGGCCGGTCGATCCCCGGCAAGGTCTTCAGCACGTTTTTCGCCATCGCCATCAATGCGCCGGTGTTGCCGGCCGAGACGACGCCGTCGGCCCGGCCGTCGGCGACCGCATCGATCGCCAGTCGCATGCTCGACTGCCGCCCGGCACGCAGCGCCAAGGACGGCTTGGCGTCGTCCAGCACCATCTCGCTGGTATGGTGCAGGCTCGCTGCCTGGGCGAGGCGGGGCAGCTTCGCCAGCAGAGGACCGACTATGTCTTCCGCGCCGAACAGCAGGAAACGCAGGTCGGCGCGGCGCTGCAGCGCCATCTCGGCGCCTTTCAACACCATGTCCGGGGCATGATCGCCGCCCATCGCATCGACGGCGATCGTAATCCCTTGGCTCACCTCGCGCGGCCCCCCGCCGCCGCTGGTCGCTCAGGCCGTCTCCGAACGTGGTGCGGCGACCTCCCTGCCATCATAGTAGCCGCATGATTTGCATAGGTGATGCGGGCGCTTGAGCTCGCCGCAATTCGGGCATTCGGCGTAGGCGGCCGGCTTCAGCGCATGGTGCGAGCGCCTCATGTTGCGGCGCGACGGCGAGGTTTTCTTTTTCGGGACGGCCATGGGCAACTCGTTGTGGGGGGTGCCGAGCGACCCCGGTAATTAGCCAAAAAAAACAGCGGCGGCAACAACGCAACGGCACCGGTGCCGATCTCTGCCCCGGTGGGCCGCCAACGCGTCAATCCGGCGCCGGCCCGCGCAGCCGCGCCAGCGCGGCGAACACAGGGTCTCCCGGTTCGGATTGCGTCGCTGCGGCGTCATCGATCGCGGCTTCGGGATGGCGCGGGAATTCGGGAAGCGCCAGCGACAGCTCCTGGGCCACCGCCTCTCCGATGTCGATGGCGTCCCCGGTCAGCGGCTCGAACACCGTCTCGTCGGCGGCGAGGTCGAGCTCCGTCCGATCCTCGTCGGCTGGTCCGTAAAGTAATGAGAAAGATCGCTGGATCGCGTCCGGGACCGGTTCGAGGGTGACGACGCAGCTCTGCGCGAACTCGGCCTCGAGCTCGGCTTCGAGCAGCACCCCCTGACCGGCCTGGCGGCGCAAGGTCACGGTCGCGGCGAGGCGGTCGAGCGCGACCAGGTCGAAGCGCAGGGCGAGGCGCTCGCGCTCGTCCGCCGCGGCTTCGATCTGCTGGCGAAAGGGCTCCGAATTCAGCCGCCCGAGCGCAACCAGTCGGGAGAATTCGGGCATGACCTCGCTCATCGCCCGGCGTCCCCGTTGCCGATGCCGGGAACCGGAAAGCGCACGCCGCCGCAGAGCAGTTCCGCTGCCGGTTGCCGGCTCAGCTCTCCGACCGCGCGCGCGAACGTATTCTGCCATCGCGCCGCTCATGGTGCCGATCCCCGGCGTCAACTCGCGGACGGTGCCGAAAAGGTTTCGCTCCAGTGCCGCGCCCAGCGCCGGACCATCACCCTCGATGCCCTCCTGATAAGCGCGAATTCGACCGTAAAAACCCTGCGCCATCCGCTTTACGTGCTTGCCGACGCTCAAATCGCCGGTGCCCATCTCGCGCAACGCCCGATCGAGATCGACAAACATCGCGTCGAAAAACGCCTGGGACAGGCCGGCCGCCGGCGGCCGTTCCGGCTTCAGCCGATAAAGATACAAAAACGCATGCAGGCAAATCAGCTCGAAACGCCCGTCGATGGTGTCGGGCACGCCATAGAAGGCGAAAAACACCGGGTTGCGCGCCTGTTCGACCACCCGTCGGTAGGCCAGCTCGGCAGCGTCGCGAACCGGCTTGCTGCGGGCGAAGGAAATCACCATCGGGCTCGGGACCACTGCAGCCGTTGACAACACGCGAGGCTCGGCTGAAGGTAACAGAAATGGGGGCTGCCCGAATTTGTTTCAACCGAGACCGGTTTCGAGCAAGATCTCGTTGGTGCTAGCCTGTTGCGTCGTAGAGCCATGCCCAAGCTGCATTTGTCCTCCGTGCTCGCCGTCTTCGTGGGTGCTGTCGCGCTCGCAGGCTGCTCCGCGACCGTCGAGCAGCGCGGCAATCTTCCGAAGTCGGACGAGTTCGCCGAAATCCACCCCGGCAAAACCACCAAGGACGAGGTGGTCAAGATCCTGGGGACGCCGTCCACCGTCGGCGCCTTCGACGACAAGTCGTGGTATTACGTCAGCCGCCGCACCAGCCAATTCGCGTTTTTCGATCCAAACGTGCTCGACCAGCAGGTCTACGTCGTCGACTTCAACGACAAGGGCGTCGTCAAGGCGGTCGACCATAAGACCTTGCGGGATGGGCGCGAGATCGATCCGGTCGCCCGCGCCACCCCGGCGCCCGGCCGCGAGCTGTCGTTTCTCGAGCAGCTGGTCGGCAATCTCGGCAAGTTCAACGGCGGCGGCGCAAGCGCCGGCGGGGCCAGCAGCGGCGGCAGCCGGCAGCCCGGTCCGAACCCCCAAAGCGAGGAATAGCCGGCGCTGCTCCCGATCGGGCGCGGGTTCAGCTCGCCCATTTCGCCAGGATGGCGAGCAGCAGCAGGGCGACGATGTTGGTGATCTTGATCATCGGGTTGACCGCCGGCCCGGCGGTGTCCTTGTAGGGGTCGCCGACCGTATCGCCGGTCACCGCCGCCTTGTGGGCGTCCGAGCCCTTGCCGCCGTGATGGCCTTCCTCGATGTATTTCTTGGCGTTGTCCCAGGCGCCGCCGCCCGAGGTCATCGAGATCGCGACGAAGATGCCGGTCACGATCGTGCCGAGCAGCATCGCGCCCAGCGCGCTGAACGCGGCCGCGCGCCCGGCAATCACCGCAATGACGATGTAGAGCGCGATCGGCGCCACCACCGGCAACAAAGACGGCACGATCATCTGGCGGATCGCCGCGCGGGTCAGCAGGTCGACGGCGAGACCGTAATCGGGTTTGGCCCGGCCCTCCATGATGCCCGGGATCTCGCGGAACTGGCGGCGCACTTCGATCACGATCGACCCCGCCGCCCGGCCGACCGCGGTCATGCCGAGCGAGGCGAACAGGTACGGTAAAAGCCCGCCCATAAACAGCCCGATCACCACATAGGGATCCTGCAGCGCAAAATGAACATCAAGTTTGGGAAAGTAGTGTTTCAGGTCCTGGGTATAGGCGGCGAACAGCACAACGGAAGCGAGGCCGGCGGAGCCGATCGCATAACCTTTGGTCACTGCCTTCGTCGTGTTGCCGACGGCATCGAGCGCGTCGGTCGTGCGGCGCACCTCGCGCGGCAGATCGGCCATCTCGGCAATGCCGCCGGCATTGTCGGTGACCGGGCCATAGGCGTCGATGGCGATGATCATGCCGGCGAGGGCCAGCATCGTCGTCGCCGCCACCGCGATGCCGAACAGCCCGGCGAGCAGATAGGAGGCCACGATGCCGACGCAGATCACGACGACCGGCAGCGCCGTCGCCTCCATCGACACCGCGAGGCCCTGGATGACATTGGTGCCGTCGCCGGTCGTCGAGCTCTGAGCGATGCTGCGCACCGGCCGGTGGTTGCTCGCCGTGTAATACTCGGTGATCCAGACGATGAAGCCGGTCACGCCCAAGCCCACGATCGTACAGAGCCACAGTTGAAAACCGGTGACTGGACTTCCGGTGCTCATCACCAGCGGCGCCCGGGCGCCGAGCAGCAGATAGATCACGATCGCGATTGCGATGACCGACAAGATCCCGGTGGCGATCAGCCCCTTATAGAGCGCCTTCATGATCCCGTTATCGGCGCCCAGCCGCACGAAATAGGTGCCGATCACCGAAGTCACGATGCACACCGCGCCGATGACGAGCGGCAACAGGAGCAGCTTGTCGAGCAGCGGCGGCGCGAAGAAGATGTTGGCCAGCAGCATCGTCGCGACGATGGTCACGACGTAGGTTTCGAACAGATCCGCGGCCATGCCGGCGCAATCGCCGACATTGTCGCCGACATTGTCGGCGATGACCGCCGGGTTGCGCGGGTCGTCCTCGGGGATGCCGGCCTCGATCTTGCCGACGATATCAGCGCCGACATCGGCGCCCTTGGTGAAGATGCCGCCGCCGAGGCGGGCGAAGATCGAGATCAGCGACGCGCCGAAGCTCAGCCCCACCATGGCTTCGAGAACCGGGCGCAGATCATCGCCGCCGGTCGTCGCGCGCAGAACGAAATAATAGATCCCCACCGCCAGCAACCCGAGCCCAACGACCAGCAATCCGGTCACGGCGCCGGCTCGGAAGGCAACCGCGAGCCCGGGCTTGAGCCCGCCGCGGGCCGCCTGCGCGGTGCGCACATTGGCCCGCACCGAGACGTTCATGCCGATATAGCCGGCCGTCGCCGACAGCACCGCGCCGATCAGGTAGCCGATGGCTACGCGCAGGCCGAGCAGGGCGCCGAGCACGATCAGGATCACCACCCCGACCACGGCGACGGCGCGGTACTGCCGGTTCAGATAGGCGCGCGCGCCGACCTGCACCGCGCCCGAGATTTCCTGCATCCGGGCGGTCCCGGCATCGGCGCTGAGCACCTGCCGGCTGGTCACCCAGCCGTAGAGCAGCGCCAGCACGCCGCAGGCGATGACGAGATAATATGCGTTGGGCATAGGGAAGCCTGCCTCGCGACCAGCAATGGGGAACCCTCCGCTGCCCGGCGAGGACAGGTCGGAGCGCGCGGAACATGGCAGAAGCTTAACCTTTGGGCAACCGCCCCAGGCAGCGGCATGGTCGCGTGCGCCGCAGCTCTCCCGCGCCCCGCGTGCGGAGAGAGGGGCGGGGAGAGGGGCGCTGCCTCTCCAGCCCCTCAGAAATGCCGGTAGCCGGCGGTCTCGATCGCGATCGGCCGCCCGGCGGCGTCGACCAGCCGCACCCCCTCGCCGGGCTCGATCCGGCCGATCGACGTGATCGGCAGGGCGAGCCGCGAGGCGAGATCGCGGATCGCGTCGGCCGCTTCGGGCGGTGCCGCGAACAGCAGTTCGTAATCGTCGCCGCCGGCTGCAAGTCGCATCGCGGCCTCCGGGTCGAGCGCCGCCGCTGCACGCGCCGCCGCGGACAGCGGCAATGCCGCCAGCTCGACGACGGCGCCCACATGCGAGGTCTCGCAGATATGGCCGAGATCGGCCAGGAGCCCGTCGGAAATATCGATCATCGCATGCGCTGTCCCGCCCAGCGCCGGACCCAGCGCCACCCGCGGCTCGGGCACCCGGAACCGCCCGATCAAGGTCTCGCGGTGCCCGGCGGCAAGCCCGCGATAGGCCCCGCGCAGCACCTTGAGGCCGAGATAGGCGTCGCCGATCGTTCCGGAGACCCAGACGACATCCCCGGCCCGGGCGCCATTGCGCCGGATCTCGGTTCCGGCCGCGACTTCGCCGATCGCAGTCAACGACAGCACCGCCGGCCCCCTCGTCGACACCGAATCGCCGCCCAACAGAGCGACGCCGAACCGGCGCTGATCCTCCTCGAGCCCGCGGGCAAACCCGGCGATCCACTGCGGCCCCCGCTCGGCCGGCAGCGCCGTCGTCAGCAGATAATGCAATGGCCGGGCACCCATCGCCGCGAGGTCCGACAAATTGACCCGCAGCAGCTTTCTGGCGACCAGATCCGGCGGGTCCTCGGTCAGGTAATGCACGCCCTCCACGATCGCGTCCGCGGTCATGACCAAGACGTGCCCGGCGCGGCACTCGACCAGCGCGGCGTCGTCGGTGAGGCCGAGCCCGCCCGGCCCGGCGAGCGGCGCGAAAAACCGCCGGATGCGCTCGAACTCGCCCGCCGCCTCGTCGGCCGCGCGCTTCGGCATCGCCGCTACATGTCCGCCGCGCGCAGGGTGCGGCCCAGCCGGTCGAGCACGCCGTTGGCGAGCCCCGGCTCCTTGCCGGTAAAAAAGGCGTGGGCGATCGCGATGTATTCGCTGATCGAGACCCGCGCCGGCACATCGGGCCGATGCACCAGTTCCCAGGCGCCGGCGCGCAGGATCGCGCGCAATACCGCATCGAGCCGGGCGAGCGGCCACTCCTCGACCAGTGCCGCCGAGATGTCGGCGTCGAGCCGCTCCTGGTCGGCGGCGGCACCGCGCACGATATCGGCGAAAAACGCCGGGTCAGCCTCGGCCAATTGGTCGCCGTCGATGTCCTGGTCGAGGCGGTAGCGGGCGAATTCGCGCACCGCCGCTTCGGGATCGAGCTCCGGGTTCAGCTCGAGCTGGTATAGCGCCTGCACCGCGGCCAGCCGGGCGACCGTGCGCCGCCGGCCGCCAATCCGCGGACGCCCCTCGCCGGTGGTATGGTCATCCGCCGCGTTCATCCGCCGGCCTGCGCCAGACGCCGCTTCAAATCTACGATCGCCAGGCACGCGCGCACCGCCTCGCCGCCCTTGTCGCGGCGCTCGGGGTCGGCGCGTTCGAGCGCCTGCGCCTCGTTTTCGACGGTCAGGATGCCGTAGCCGATGGCGAGCCCCTCGCGCACCGCCAGATCCTGCAAGCCGCGCGCGCTCTCGGCGCAGATGTGGTCGTAATGCGTGGTCTGGCCGCGGATCACACAGCCGAGCGCCACAAACCCGTCGAACCGCTCGCTCGCCCGCGCGGCGATCCCGATCGCGGCCGGGATCTCGAACGCCCCGGGGACCGCGATGCGCTCGTAGGTCGCCCCGGCGGCGGCGAGCGCGCGCTCGGCCCCGCGCCGCAATGCCTCGGCGAGGTGGGCGTAATAGGGCGCCTCGACCAGAAGGATATGCGGCGGCCGGCTCATCAGGTCGGACCCTTGGCGGCGGCCGGCGACGCTCCGAGCAACCGCGCGACGTAGCGGGCGATCATGTCGATTTCGAGGTTCATCTCTTGCCCCGGGAGCGCCTCGCCGAAGCTGGTGCAGGCGAGCGTGTGCGGGATGATGTTGACGCCAAACCGGGTGCCCGACACGTCGTCGCCCCACACCTCGTTGACCGTCAGGCTGACCCCGTCGAGCGCGACCGAGCCCTTGGGCGCGATAAAGCGCGCCAGCTCTTCGGGAACCTCGAACGCGAACCGCACCGAGAGGGCCTCGGGCCGCCGCTCGACGATGCGCGCCAGCCCGTCGACATGGCCCGACACCAGATGCCCGCCGAGCTCGTCGCCGAGCCGCAAGGATCGTTCGAGATTGACCGCGATCCCCTCCTTCCACCTGCCGATCGTGGTGCGCGCCAGGGTCTCGGCCGAAGCCTGCACCGCAAACCCCCCGTCCTCGACCGCAACCACCGTCAAGCACGCCCCCGAGCACGCGATCGACGCCCCGATCGCAATTGTTCCGGGATCGAACCGCGTCGCGATCGTCAGCTCGGCGAGCTCGCCGCGCCGCACCCGCCGCACCCGCGCGAGATCGCTGACAATGCCGGTAAACATGACAGTGACGTTACGAGCCCGCCGGCCGATTTACCAGCCGTCATTCACCCCCTCGCAGCTGCCATGCGCAATGCGCCGCCGCAGCGGCGACCCCCGCAGCAAGCAATCCGGCCGGTTCCGACCCGAAACCAATCGGGATGGGTTGCAAGCGCGGGCTCGAGGGCGGCGCGGAGGCTGCCGGCTATCCCTTCTCCGCCGGCGGGGGCGGGGTGGTGGTGCGGCGAGGGGCGGGCGGGGCGGTGCGCAGGGTGGCGAGGTCGATTTCCGGCATCGGCAGGTCGAGGGCGCCGAGCACCGCGTTGGCCAGCGCGTTATAGTCGCGGAAGCTGCGGCGCAGCCAATGGCGCCAATTCGGCATGCCGCCGCTGGCGTGCAGCTCGAACGCCGATTCGCGGCCGTCGAGCGCCGACGAGACGTGGTCCGAGGCGAGCTGGAGGAGTGCGGCGCGCTGCAACGCGGTGTAGCCGCCGCCGCCGAACGAATCCTCGAGCCCGGAAGCGAGCTCGGGGTCGGCGAGATCATCCTCGGACGGCGCCACGACGAGCGAGGAGCCGGGGACGATCCGCAGGATCTCGGAAATCCGCTGGCGCGCCTTGAAGAGGGCGATGCCGCCGGCCGCGAGATGGGCGTGAGCGGGAAAGCAATAGCCCTCTCGGGTGAAATCGGGCTGGCGCTCGGCCGCGGTCAGGCAGCTGCGGACGGTCTGCACCGCGACCACCAGGTCGATCAGGTACTCGACCGTCTGCGGGTGCTCGGCGAGGCCCATCGCATCGCTCAAGGCGAGCGCCAGCCCGAGAGTGAACTCCGCCTTCGCCAGCCAGCCGTAGAGGTGATGCCATCGCAGCCAGCGCGGGATCGCCTCGGGCGAGGGGTCGACGAAAAAAACCCGCTCCCACGGGACGAACACGTCGTCGAGCCACATCTGGCCGTCGAGCTCGTCGAAGCGGCTGGAGAGCGGCGCCGTGAACGGGCTGTTGCCGCGCGCCGCCCGCTTGCGGCACAGGACCGTGACCCCGGGGGCGTCGACCGCGACGATGAAGCTGGCCCGATGGCCGCCGATGTCGATGCCGGAAAGCGCGCCGACATAGACGTCCTCGGCATAGGCCGGGCTGGTATGCATGCCGAGCCGGCCGCGCAGCACGACCCCGGCATCGGTCTCGCGCACCAGCTTCAGGGCGACGCGCTCGGCCGGGTCCGGGCGCAGGCGCTGGCCGATGATCGGGGCGCCGCCGCAAAAGGTCAGAAAGCGCCCGGTGCGGGCGATGCCTTCGCGATAGGCCGTCGCCGCGGCGGCGTGCTCGGGCGCGAGGTTCTTCGCCTGCACCGCGGTCAGCACCCCGAGCGCGATCAGGTTGCCGTAGGCCGGGGTGTGGGTGATGTTGCCGGCGCTCAGAAAAATCGTCTTCGCGAAGGACCGGCCCATGCCGATCAGATCCTCGACGCCTGTGGGCGCGACATAGGCCCAAGGCACCGGGTCCCCGTTCGGCCCGGTGCGGCGACAGCAAGGCGTCCCGCCAGGCCGGGTCCAGGTGACGGTCGTACCAGAGGGCGTATTCCGCGACCATCGCGCGGGTGGCGGGGTGCGTGGTCACGTCGGCGACCTTGCCCTCGCCCATCACCCAGACCCGGCGCCCGTCGCGCAGGGCCTCGCGGTAGTCGGCGCCCGTTCTCATCGGCAAGCGGCCTGCGGCATAATCTGCCGCCCGAGGCTTGCGCAGCCGCACCGAAAATGCAACACGGCTGCGCGCGGAGGCACATGAGGCACATAGGGAGGCGGGAATGGCCCACGCGCCTTTGTCGACCACCGAGCGGGCGCTCGAGAACCAGCCGCTGGGCGCGCTGCAGATCCGCGTCGCGGCAATCTGCACCCTCATTCAGATGTGCGACGGCTACGATGTCGGCTCGATCGGCTGGGCGGTGCCGTCGCTGACCCACGTCTGGCATATTGCGCCGCCGGCGTTTGCCTTGGCCTTTCTGTGGTCCAACCTCGGCGTCATGGTGGGGGCGCTTTCTTCCGGGCCGATCGGCGACCGCTTCGGACGCAAGCCTCTGTTGCTCGCCAGCATCGCGATCTTCGGCCTCGCCTCGCTGGCGAGCGCCTTCGCGCCCTCGCTCGGGGTGCTGAGCGGGTTGCGCTTTTTCACCGGGCTCGGGATCGCTGGCGGGTTTACCGGGACGACCGCGCTGACCGGCGATTACACACCGCGGCGGCGGCGCGCGACGATGATCATGGTGACCTTCACCGGTGCGCCACTCGGCGGGTTTGTCGGCGGTCAGGTCGTTGCCTTGCTGCTGCACCAGGGTTTCGCCTGGCCGATCATCTTCGTCATCGGCGGCGTGTTCCCGCTGGCGCTGCTGGTGATCATGGCGCTGTGGCTGCCGGAATCGCCGCGCTTTCTCGCGGCCAGCCCGAACCTCGCGCCGCGCGACCGCGCGTTGCTGCAGCGCCTCGACATCGCGCCGGGCCAGGCCGATCCGCACCGCATCGACATCGCCCGGGAGAACCCGATCAAGATGCTGTTCGGCGAGGGATACGCGCTGCAGACCGTACTGCTGTGGATCGTTTTCTTTTGCAGCCTGCTCAATCTGTACCTGTTTGTTTTTTGGCTCCCCGAGATTTTGCACCTGACCGGCATGACACCGCCCCAGGCCGTCTTCGCGACCAGTCTGCACGCTCTCGGCGCGATCGCGGCGGTGCTCTATCTCGGGTTCCTGATCGATCGCTTCCGTCCCGAACGAGCACTGGCGTTGCATTTCGCCGCAGGCGTCGTGTTCATCGCACTGATCGCGCTGGTGGCGATGCCCTACCTCGCCCTGCTGGCGGTCGTGTTCCTGTCCGGCATGACGGTCATCGGCAGCCAGACCGGCGCCAATGCGACGGCCGGGGCGCTCTATCCGGCACGCATGCGGACGAGCGGCATCGGCTGGGCGCTCGGCATCGGCCGGCTCGGCGGCATCGCCGCGGCGCCCTTGGGCGGCTTTCTGTTGGCGCGCGGGCTGCCGCCGCGGCACGTCTTCTTGAGCGCCTGTTTCTTCGCGGTGGTGGCCGCGGTGGCGACGGCGCTGCTCGCCCTCGGCGGGACGCGCTCGCGGCCAGCGGCGGAGCGGGCAGCGCCTGCCCCGCCGGGCGGGGCCTGATCGACGGCACAGCGCTCCGGCCCAGCGGGTTGCCATGCCGCGGCGAAAACGGCTGACGAGCCCGGCTGGGCTTGCGCCGCGCCGTCGAAAATGCCACAGAGCCGCCCGGGAGAAGCCTCGGGAGGCAAAGGATGGCGCAGGCGCCGCTGTCGCCCGCCGAAACCGCATTGGAAAACCAGCGGATCGGCGGCCTGCAGATCCGGGTCGCGGCATTGTGCACGCTCGTGCAGATCTGCGACGCCTATGACGTCAATGCGATCGGCGTCTCGGTGCCGTCGATGACGCACCTATGGCATCTGCCGCCGGCGGCGTTCACGACGGCCTTCCTGTGGTCGAGCATCGGCATCATGGTGGGAGCGCTCTCGGCCGGGCCGATCGGCGACCGTCTCGGGCGGCGACCGTTGTTGATCGCCAGCCTGACGATCTTCGGCCTCGCCTCGCTGTTGACCGCATTCGCCGGCTCGCTGTTCGTGCTGAGCATCCTGCGCTTCTTCACCGGCCTCGGCATCGGCGGCGGGTTTCCGGGGGCAGCGACGTTGACCGGCGATTACGCGCCGCGGCGGCGGCGGGCGACGATGATCATGGCGAGCTTTACCGGCGCACCTTTCGGCGGCTTTCTGTGCGGTCAGCTGGCGGGAGTGCTGCTGCCTCGGTTCGGCTGGCCGAGCATCTTCCTCGTCGGCGGCGTCGTGCCGCTGCTGATGGTGGCGGCGCTGGCGGTGTGGCTGCCCGAGTCGCCGCGTTTTCTGGCGGCGAAGGGCAAATTGTCGCCGCGCGAGGCCGCATTGCTGCAACGCCTCGACATCAAACCGGGGCAGGCCGCCGCGCAGGAGCTCGATGTCGCCCGGGCCAACCCGATCGCGATGCTGTTCGGCAGGGGCTATGCGCTGCAGACCGTGCTGCTGTGGGTGATCTTCTTCTGCAGCTTGATGAACCTGTTTTTGTTCGTCTATTGGATGCCCGAGGTGTTGCACCTGACCGGGATGACGCCGCCCGAGGCGGCGCGCGCCACGAGCTTCCGCGAGTTGGGCGGGATCGCTGCGGTCCTCTATCTCGGTCTGTTGATCGACCGCTCGGGTCCCGAGCGGGCGTTGACCGCAAACTACGCCGCCGGCATCGTGTTCATTGCCGCAATCGCGCTCGCCGCGATGCCCTATCTGCTGCTGGTTGCGGTGATCTTCCTGTCCGGCATGACGATCATCGGCAGCCAGACCGGCGCCAACGCGGCCTGCGGGGCGCTCTATCCAGCGCGGATGCGGACGAGCGGGCTGGGCTGGGCGCTCGGCATCGGCCGATTGGGCGGCATCGCCGCACCGGCGTTGGGAGGCTATCTGCTGGCGCATGGCTTGCCGCCGCGGCAGATCTTTTTGAGCGCCTGCGCTTTTGCCGTGGTTGCCGCGGTGGCGACGGCCCTCCTCGCGCTGCGGGGGACGCGCGCCGGGCCGCTGCCCAACCGGCCCGCGGCTGCTTCGAGGTGAGCCTGATTAAGGTTGAACAGCCGGACGCGCCGATCACCCGGCGCTCAGCCGCCGGGCGGCGTCGACCGCGGCGTAGGTCAGGATGCCGTCGGCGCCGGCGCGCTTGAAGGCGAGCAGGCTCTCCATGATCGCGCGCTCGCCGTCGAGCCAGCCGTTCAGGGCGGCGGCGTGCAGCATCGCGTACTCGCCGCTGACCTGATAGGCGTAGGTCGGCACCCGGAACGCCTCTTTGACCCGGCGGACCACGTCGAGATAGGGCATGCCGGGCTTGACCATGACCATGTCGGCGCCCTCCTGCAGGTCGAGCGCCACCTCGCGCAGGGCCTCGTCGCCGTTGGCCGGGTCCATCTGGTAGGTGCGCTTGTCGGCGCTGCCGAGCGCCGCCTTGGAGCCGATCGCGTCGCGGAACGGCCCGTAGAAGGCCGAGGCGTACTTTGCCGCGTAGGACATGATGCGGACATGGTGGAAGCCGGCCTCGTCGAGCGCGTCGCGGACCGCACCCACCCGCCCGTCCATCATGTCGGAGGGGGCGATGATGTCGCAGCCGGCCTCAGCCTGCACCACCGCCTGCCGGCGCAGCAGCGCTACGGTCTCGTCGTTCTCGACATAGCCCTGGCGGATGACCCCGTCATGGCCGTGCGCGGTGAACGGGTCGAGCGCCACGTCGCACAAAACTCCGAGATCGGGCACGGCCTGCTTCAATGCGGCGACGGCGCGGCAGACCAGGTTGCCGGGGTTCAGCGCCTCGCTGCCCTCGTCGTCCTTCAGCGCCGCCGGCACCGCCGGAAATACCGCGATCGTCGGGATGCCGAGGGCCGCGGCCTCGCCGGCGGCGTCCACCAGGGCCGGGATCGGCAGGCGGAAGACGCCGGGCATCGAGGCGATCGCCGCCTTATGGCCCTCGTCATGGACAAAGACCGGCCAGATCAGATCGCCTGGGGTCAGCACGTTCTCGGCGACGAGCCTGCGCGACCACGCGTCGCGCCGGTTGCGGCGCATCCGCAGGCGAGGGTAGGGGGCGAGCGGCGGCAGGAACTCGGTCACGGGGCTGCTCCCGAGAGGGCGGCGGACAGCGGCAAAATAATCCGCCGGCCCGGCCGCTGCAACGCGCCGGCTCGCCGCGATCTGATGATTTGCCGCATTCCACCTGTTTATCAGATGAGGTCAGGCATCAACCGTTGCCTGCATCTGCAACCGGGGCCGCGCTGGAAGGCCCCTCGACATCCTCCGCCGATGTGCGAGTGTCGCGCGGTTGGTTGCTCAATCGCCCCCGAAACCGCAAGCGATGCCGGCCGCCGCGCATCGATAAATCAGGCAAGCCATCGACCCGTTCCGCGACGACCGGATCTCGGGCATGCTGCGCCGATGCCGGACGACCGACGCGGCCGGACCGTCACATCAGGCGGAGTGAGATGGATAATTCCAGGAAGACGAGTTTCGACGACCGGCTGAACGCCGCCGCCAAAGCGAAGCAGGCGGAGCTGGAGAAATTTCGCGCCAGATCCGGGGCGAACGATCCGGCATCCGCGGTGCGGCAGGCCGCCCGGCGGGCGATCGGCATCGCTCGCGATGCGCGCACCGCCGCGCGCAACGCAGCCCGGCTGGCCGGCCTTGCCCGTGACGCCGACGAGCAGGCCGCCCGCGATGCTGCCGCGCAAGCCGAGCAGGCGGCCCGCGATCTGGCAGCGAAAGCCGAGCAGGCGGCCCGCGACGCCGAAATCGCCAGGCAGGCGGCCGATCACGTCGCCCTGGAAGCCGAACGCAAGGCGGCCCGCGACGCCCGATACGCCGCACGCAAGGCCCGGCCGCGAAAGTGACGGCGTGCCCCGCGACCAAATTCGCGGTTCGAACGGCGATGCAGCACTCGACCGGCTGGCCGAGAGCGCCGAGAGAATCCGGCTTTGGCGGATGGCCAAAAGCCGCGTAACCTCCATTATGTCTAAGTGTCTGATCCGAAATGAAGTGAACGATCCCAGCACGTTACCGTCGCCCCGTGCGCCTTCAGCCCACGGACTTGTTCCGTGGGGAAAGCGGGAACGACGTGTAAGTGTTTGATCGTTCAGGACTCATTTCGAGTTGTACCCTAATTTCGCAGTAAGTCTTGTTTTTGAAATTCGGCGGCGGCGGTATCTCGCGCGCGCGTTTATTTGGGCTGCGCGAGTGGCCGGAAAATCCGGCGCACGAGCGCGCGCGTTTCCGGGGCCACGCGCATCGGCTGATGTCCGGGCATTAGCCGACCGTTGTCCCGCCTCACCCAGTTGTACGCTCAGTCGGAATCCTGGCCGAGCAGCAGGCGGCCGTAGGGCGCCATCGCGGCCTGGCGGCTGGCGGCGTGGTGGGTCAGCAGGGTCATCACGTCGCGCCGGATCGCCTGCAACGGGTCGGTGTCGTAAACCCAGCGCGCGCCGGCCACCTCGCACAGGCGCTCCACCGCCCAGCCCACCTGGTGCTGCGCGAAAGTCATGTCGCGGCGGGCTCGCAATGCCTCGGCCGCGGTGATCCGGCGACCCGAATCGACCGCCGCGGTGCTGGCCTCGCGCCCGGTGTGCAGCAGCAGGGTCGCCGTGTCGATCGCCGCGGCGGCTTCGCCCACCGCCATTTGCACCACTTCCGACGCCGCCACCCGGGTCACCCCGCGCGAGACCCGACCCCTGAGCGCGCCGCACACGATGTCGAGGGCAATGCGGCCGAGCGCGATGCACACCGGCGGCAATGAATAAGATACCAGGAACCCGCGCGGCGCGCGCACGATCGGGTAGTCGGGATGCACCAGCCGGCCCGGCGGCGTGCCGGCGAACAGGTCGCTGACCATGACGCAGCGGTGCTCTGGAACGAACACATCATGCAGAAGCAGCGACTTGCTGCCGGTGCCCAACAGGCCCAGCACCTGCCAATCGTCGACGATCTCGATTTCGGCGAGCGGCACCAGCAGGTAGGCGATGTGGCGCGGGTCGCCGGCTTCGCCGAGAAAGGCGCCGATGATCGCCCACTGCGCGTGGTCGCAGCCGCTGGAGAACGGGTAGTGTCCGCTCAGCCGCCAGCCGCCCGCCACCCGTCGGGCCGGCATGCGCGGCGCCAGGGAGGACGCGGCGACCGCTTCGGGATCGTCGCCCCAGACGTCGATCTGCGCCTGCTCGGGATAGGACGCGATGATCCACTGATGCTCGGCCAGGACCGCGTAGACCCAGGCCGAGGAGGCGCAGCCCGAGGTCAATTCCTCGACGATCCGCGAGAACAGGCTGAACCGGCCCTGCCGGCCGCCGAAGCGCCTCGGCTGCAGGATGCGCAGGATGCCGGCCGCGCGATAGTCGGCGATGGTCGCTGCCGGCAATTGCCGCGCCGCGGCGGCGGCCGGCGCGCGCTCGGCGAGAAGCGGAACCAATGCCCGCGCGCGGTCGAGCAGGACGCGCTCCTCGTCCGGGAGGGCGCTGCCGTCGGCGAGGGGCGGCAACCGGCCGGAGCCCGTCATCCGCATCTCCGCTTCTCGGCCCGGCTCCTCGGCCGAATATCCGACGATGCTTTCTTCCGTCGTCATTGCTCGCTCTCCCGGCTCTGAGCCTGATTCGAAATGAGGCGGACGATCCCAGTATCTTATCGTCGCCCCCGCGCAAGCGGGGGTCCAGAGCCTGAACACTCAGATAATCCGTTGCTGCGCCGCCCGCCCATCCCCGCCACCGCGTTGCCGGCGCCGTCGATCTCGGCGGCAGGCGAAACCGTCTGGATTATGCACCGCGCCGCCGCCTTCGGTAATCGGGCGGCCAGTAATCGGGCGGCCGGCGGACATGGGCGGCCTCGGATCGAGGCGCAGGCGTTACCGTATCCATAATTATCATATTGACAAATAGTGGAAAATGATGTAACCAATCTCGCTGCGACCAAACCCCCTCCTCGGAGGCAGCGCTGAACAGGCGTATCGACGCGGTATTCGCACTTGCCGGCCAGCTTGCCGGTTTACCGCCCGCTCGGGCTTTCGCGACGGCTTCAGCCGGCAACACGCGCCTGCCGCGACCGCTCGGCGTCTTCCGGCAGTTCATATGAAGCCATGCGCCCGCTGCCTCCGCAGCGTCGCCGGAGAGAAGACATCGGTCCTGTATTTTCCTTGTAAGAACAGGCGGAGCGCAGCGCCTGCGTGGCGGGGTCAGACCCATGTGCTTGGCTCTATTTTCGTTGCAGCAAACCGCCACGCCAGCGAAACCAACGCCGCCCGCCTCCGGCTTGCGCCCCCGCAATGCTGCGCACTCTCTGTTAAATCAACGGGAACAATTGCTTGCTTCAGCGCGCGTGGATTTCGCATGTCGACATGCGTGAGCCCGAAATCGTCATAGGGCTCGGAGGTCGTGACAAAGCCGAATCCCTGATAGAAGCGCACGAGATGGAACTGAGCCGTGAGCACGATCGGTTGCTCGGCAAAGCGCTCGCGGCAAAACCCCAGCGCCTGCTCCATCATTCCGCGGCCGAGCCCTTGACCGCGCCGGCGCGGCGCGACCGCCACCCGGCCGATCCGCAAGGACGGCGGCGGCACCAGGCGCAGACAGCCGGCGAGCTCGCCACCCTCGCGCAGCAGCAGGTGCCATGCGCGGTGGTCGAGGCCGTCGAGATCGGCATAGGGCGAGCGCTGCTCGACGACGAAAATCTGCTGGCGGAAGCGCAGCAGCTCATAGAGCGCCGCCGCCGAGAATTGCTCGAAGCGCTGCCATTCGCTGGCGACCTTTGGCATGCTGCTCACCGTCAGGATCTCCATCTGTCAAAAAGGGCGATGCGATGCAGCCGCAGGATTACGGGCCATTTCCTTATGTTCCGATCAACGAGCGGCCAAAGCTCGAATGGCCGGGCGGCGCCCGGCTCGCGCTCTGGGTGATCCCCAACATCGAATTCTTTCCGCTGACCCGGGGGATCCCGCCCCAGCCCGGGGCGCCCGCCGGCAATCCGCCCTCGGTGCGCGCCTGGGCCCAGCGCGACTACGGCAACCGGGTCGGGATCTGGCGGATCATGGATGTGCTCAGCAAGCACGGCATCCGCGCCAGCCCTACCCTGAACAGCGACATCTGCGACCATCACCCGCAGATCGTCCGCGCCGCGGTCGACCTGGGCTGGGAGATCCTCGGCCACAACCAGACCAACAGCGTCTGGCTCGATGCGCTGAGCCCGGAGGAGGAGAAGCGGACGATTTCGCGCACGCTTTCCGGTATCGCCGAGATGACCGGCAGAAAACCGGCCGGCTGGCTCGGCGCCGGGCTCGCCGAGACCTGGCACACGCTCGACTACCTGGCCGAGGAGGGCTGCCTCTATGTCGCCGACTGGGTCAACGACGACCAGCCCTATCTGATGGACATCGGCGGCAGGCCGCTGGTCTCGATCCCGTATTCCTACGAGATCAACGATGCGCCGTTCCTCCACTACCGCAACGGCACGATCGACGAGTTCGAAGCGGCGATCCGCCGCCAGTTCGACACGCTCTACGCCGAGGGCGCGCAATCCGGCCGGGTCATGGCGATCTGCCTGCACCCCTATCTGATCGGGGTGCCGCACCGCATCCTCGGGCTCGACCGGGCGCTCGCCTACATCCGCGCGCATGACGGCGTCTGGTTCGCCACCGGCGAGGAGATCGTGCGCCACTGGCTGCAGTCGGGCGCCACCTTCTGAACGCTGCAGCCGTGCCGCCGTTTGCTTTACCGGCCCGGCGCGCGGTAGTTGACGGTCTTTTCGAGCGCCCGGTCGGTCTCCTCGACCGTGAGCAGCGCCGTCGTCCGGGTGCGCACCAGCCCGCTTGCCGACGCAGTGACGCCGATCGCCGCAGCGGTGCTGTTGTCCGGCAAGTCGACGATGATGTAGGCGTCGTCCTGCCCAAGCGCGTTGTAGAAGCACTCGACCTTGCCGCCGAGGCCCTCGATCGCCGCGGTGACGGCTTGCCTGCGGCCGGAAGCCTTGTCCTTTTGCAGGCCTCGCAGGCCTTCGGCGCTGTACGATGCGGTGATCAGATATTTGGGCATCGCATACCCTCCCTGAGAGCGCCCGCTTCGACAACGGGCGCAGCGAGAATGGTACTACAACCCGGTCGCGGCGGCCAAGGATGCCGCCTCACCCGCGCTCCGCCTGCGCCTTCAGCGCCGCGAGCTCGCGGCGCAGCGCGCGCAGCTCTTCAAACCGGGCGGTGGTGTCGCGCAGGAAGGCGGCGATGCCGAGCAGCGCGCCGGCGTCGTCGTGCATCGGCAGCACGGTGAACTCGATCGAGATCCGTTTGCCGTCTTTGCGCATCGCCGGCACCGCCAGCACCTCGCCTTCGCCGTAACGGCTCTGGCCGCCGGCCATGACCCGGTCGTAGCCCTCCCAATGGCGGGCGCGCAATCCTTCGGGCACGATCAGATCCAGGCTCTGACCGAGCGCTTCGCCCGTCTCGGTAAAGCCGAAGATCCGCGTCGCCGAGCCGTTCCAGAACCCGATCTTGCCCTGCCGATCCGCATAGATGACCGCATCGGGACAAGACCCGACCAACCTTTCGAGAAAACCGCCTTGCAGCCCGGTGCTCACGCCGTTCCTCCAGCCGATAATCCCGAGGCCGCTCACCTGCCGAAAAAAGCGGCCAGCCCGAACAGCGCGCCGCTGACGGCGAACAGCGCCAGCGGGTTGAGCCGCGGCCAGCGCAGCAGCAGCGCCGTCGAGACGATCGCCGCCCCCCAAACCGCGGGGCCGCCGGACACCTGCAGCACCGCGAGCCCGCCCGCCAGCACGAGGCCGGCGGCGACCGGCGCCAGCCCGCTTTCGATCGCGGCGTGCCACGGCGAGCCGCGCCACCTTCCCCACACCCGCGCCGCCCCGTAGACCAAGAGCGAGGACGGCAGGTAGAGCGCGACCGTCGCGGTCAAGGCGCCCGGCCAGCCCGCTACCTTCCAGCCGATCAGCGTCGACAGCATCGTGCCGGGGCCGGGTGCCGCGCGCGAGATCGCAAACAGGTCGGCGAATTCGCGCTGCGTCGTCCAGCGGTGGACATCGACCGCCTGATGCTCGATCTCGGCCAGCAATGACGCGCCGCCGCCGATCGAAAACAACGACAGCGGGCCGAACACGAGAACCAGCGCCAGCAATGTCCGCCAGTCCTCCGGCATGTCAGCGCCGCCGCCTCTGCTGCGCGACAGCGAGGCCGATGCCGAGCGGCGCCAGGCACAGGACGACCGGCAGCAATGGCCAGCGCAGCACGCCGACGGTCACCACGGTCGCAATCGCGATCAGCATCTGCCCGATCTGCGCCGTGCCGCGTGGCATCAGCACGAGCCCGGTCGCAAAGGTCAGGCCGATCGCCGCCGCCGCGACCCCGTCGAGCACGGCGTGGGCGACCGGGCTGCCGGAGATTCGCGCAAAGCCCGCCGCCAGCGCCACGACGATGACCAACGGCCCCGACAACAGCCCGAACACGGCGGTCGCCGCGCCTGGGCCGCGGCGCAATCGCTGGCCGACCTGGACCGTCAGGTTGACCCCGGCCGAGCCGGGCATCAGCCGGCTGAGCCCGACATCCACCAGAAAGGTCTGATCGCTGATCCAGCGCCGGCGCTGCACGAAGGCACGGTAGAGCCAGGCCGCGGTGCCGCCGCCAAAGCTGGTCACCCCGAGCCGAAAGAACGCGGCGAAGATCGCCATCAGGCTGATCCGCGAGGTGCCGTCCGCTTGTCGATGAGTGATCTCAGCCACGACACCCGTCCGCCAGTTCGCCGCGGTGGCGAGGTTATCCCCTCCCCCGGCAATCGGCGAGCGGCTTTGCTCCGCAGATTGACCATTGCCGATGCGGATGCGACGCTCTGCGCCAAGGACGAAAGAATTGCCGGAGGACCACGCCGTGAATATCGATGGGCGCGAACAGTTCGATGTGATCGTGGTCGGGGCCGGCAACGCCGCCGCCTGCGCTGCATTGTCGGCGCGCGAGAACGGCGCCCGGGTGGTGATGCTCGAAATCGCTCCCGAGGACCAGCGCGGCGGCAATTCGGCGTTTACCGGCGGCGCCTTTCGCGTCGTCTATCACGGCGGCGACGACCTCGCCCGGCTGATCCCCGACATGAACGAGGCCGAGCTCGCCAACGTCGATTTCGGCACCTATACCGAGGAGCAGTATTTCGACGATATGGGCCGGCTGACCCAGTACCGTTGCGACCCCGACCTGACCGAGATCCTGATTCGCAGCAGCTTCGCGGCGGGGCTGTGGATGCGCGAAAAGGGGGTGCGGTTTCAGCTCGGGCTCGGCCGCCAGGCATTCAAGGTCGACGGCAAGTTCAAATTCTGGGGCGGGCTCGCCTGCCACATTTGGGGCGGCGGCAAGGAATTGGTCAAGGCATTGCACGCGCGGGCCGCACGCGACGGGATCGGGGTGCTGTATGAGACCCCGGCGATCGGCCTCTTGACCGGCGATTGCGGGGTCGAGGGAGTGCGGGTGCGCCACCGGGGCCGGATCCGCGAGCTGCGGTCAAAGGCGGTGGTGCTGGCCTGCGGCGGGTTCGAGGCCAATGCCGAGATGCGGGCGCGCTATTTGGGGCCGAACTGGGACCTCGCCAAGGTGCGCGGCTCGCGCTTCAACACCGGCCAAGGGCTGAAGATGGCGCTCGATCTGGGGGCGGCCGTCGCCGGCCACTGGTCGGGCGCGCACGCGGTCGCCTGGGATCTGAACGCGCCGCCCTTTGGCGATCTCGATGTCGGCGACCGCTTTCAAAAGCACAACTATCCGTTTGGCATCGTCGTCAACGCGAACGGTGAACGCTATCTCGACGAGGGCCTAGATTTCCACAGCTACACCTACGCCAAATACGGCGGCGAGATCCTGAACCAGCCGGGCATGTTCGCCTGGCAGATGTTCGACCAAAAGGTCGTCCACCTGCTGCGCGAGGAATACCGCATCCCGCGCATCACCAAGGAAAAGGCCGACAGTTTCGAGGCTTTGGCGCCGCGCCTCGAAGGGGTCGATGCCAGCCGGTTTCTCGAAACCGTGCGCGCCTTCAACGCCGCCCCGCGGCCCGACGCGCCGTTCAACCCCAACATCCGCGACGGGCTCGGCACCAAGGGTCTGGCGATCGACAAGACCAACTGGGCCCAGCGCCTCGACACCCCGCCCTACGAGGCCTATGCGGTGACAACCGGCATCACCTTCACCTTCGGCGGGCTCAAGATCACCAACGAGGCGCAAGTCGAGGACACCACGGGCCAACCGATCCCCGGCCTCTACGCCGCCGGCGAGATGGTCGGCGGCCTCTTCTACCACAATTACGCCAGCGGCACCGGCCTGATGTCCGGCGCCGTCTTCGGCCGCCTCGCGGGGAGGAGCGCGGCGGCGTGGGCGAAGGGGTGACCCGTTTCCCCTGCCTTTTACCACAGATGCCGTTTGCGAAGTTTTGCAATCTTAGGTATATTGTCAGCCCACGGATCGCCTTGGCAGCTAAGCTTACGCCTCTTGGGAGACCGCCGTGACCCGTAAGCAGATCATTGCCGGACTTCTCACTCTGTGCTTGGCTGCTCCAGTGGCCGGCGAATGGGGCGCGCAGGCCGCGACGGCGGCTACGGTAAATCCGTTGGTCGGCAAATGGCAGGGACAATATAAAGCGCCCAATGGGTTCGTGCTGACCGATCAGGTGGTTCTCAACGCGAATGGCGTCTACACCGATCTGCAATACGCCTTTGATTATTGGGCTTATGCCGAAGGCACCTGGACCGCCAAAAACAATGTGCTGGCATTTACCGCAAAGAGCTGCGCATGGGCCGGGAACGTCGACCACTGCGTCCCCGGCGCCCCCGGCAGCCCCTATCCCAAGACCTACGGCGACCAGTATCGGCTGTTGAACCCAAACCTAATGGCCATAGACGCTTTGGCTCTCAAAACCTGGCTCATCTACCTGCGGGTAAATTGAAGGTCTGCACGCGTACGGCATCCGGAGCCGGCGCTCAACTGCTATAGAAGGTGATCACGCCGAAGCGATGGGAGGTGCTGCAAGCGCTGACCGGCACCGGACTGGTCGCGATCCGCGAGGCGCCCGCCGGGTCGGATCGTGGTCGCCACAGCTATCTCCAGACTATTCGTGGATGGCGGCGTACGCACGACGGCGATCGTGGCTGTTCGCAGCCCGGCGGTTCAAGCAGGTGCCGGTAGCGCCTCAGCTCGAATTTTGAACCTTCAGCCGCCGCCCCAGAGGATCCTGGTTGCGCGCCGCGCGCCCTCGGCCATCGCCGCGAACTTCGCCCAGCAGATCGAGGGGTGGCCGACCCTGGTGCCGAGGCCGCAATCGGTGCCGGCCAGCACATTTTCGCGGCCGACCAGCCGGGCATAGCGGACGAGCCGTTCGGCGACGAGATCCGGATGCTCGATAAAGTCGGTGCAATGGCCGACGACGCCGGGGATCAGGGTGGCGCCGTCGGGCAGCTTCACCTCCTCGAAGACATGCCATTCGTGCTCGTGGCACGGGTTCGAGGCTTCGATCGAGAAGCTGCCGGCGTTTACCCGAAAGATCAGATCGATGATCTCGCTGAGCGGGATGTCGTCGTGATGGGGGCCGTGATGGCTGCCCCAGCACACATGCAGCCGGACCTTTTCCTTCGGGATGCCGGCGAGCGCATGGTTGAGGGCTTCGACCCGCATCGCCGCGTATTTGCGGTATTCGGGCAGGGTGATGTCGGGCAGGCAGTTCCAGCCGTCGGGAAGGTCGGGATCGTCGATCTGCAAGAGGAAGCCGGCATCGACGATCGCCCGGTATTCCTCGCGCATGACCTCGGCGATGGCGAACACGAACTCTTCGTCGCTCTTGTAGTATTCGTTCAGCATCCAATGCTCGATGGTGCCCGGAGTGTTGGCGGGCAGGAATGCTGCGGCGACATCGACCCCGGCGAGCGCCGCCTTGAAGTTGGCGATATCCTTGGCGAGATCGGCCTGGCCGACATAGCGCAGCCGGTCGACGCAGACCGGCATCGTCGGCGGACCGACCGGCCGGGCGCGCGGGTTGGCCTCGAAATAGGCGGCGAATTTGGTCTCGTCGCGCGCGGTGATGCTGAGCCGCCGCGGCCCGGCGGACGGCCGGGTGACGTAGCCGGCGATGCGCCAGCGCACGTAATCGGTGAAATTGGTTTTTGACAATTCGCCGTCATTGACGATGTCGAGGCCATTCTCGGCCTGCAGCCGCACGGCCTCCGACACCGCCGCTTTGAGGCGTTGGTCGAGCGCCGCCGGGTCGTGGGGCTCGCCGTTCGCCTTGGCGACGACCATTTCCCTGAGATCCGGGGGACGCGGCAGCGCGCCGGCATGGGTCGTCAGAATGCGATCGGTGCTGTAGAGCATCGGGTTTCCTGCTCAGCGCCAGAGTTGGCGGCTGGCGAGCGCCGCGCCCTGCGCCAGCGCTTCGAGCTTGGCCCAGGCGATCTGCGGGTGGACGCGACCGCCGAGGCCGCAATCGGTCGAGGCGACGACCCGCTCGCGACCGACGAGGTTGGCGAAGCGCAGGATACGCTCGGCGACCAGCTCCGGGTGCTCCACCACGTTGGTGGCGTGGCTGACGACGCCGGGCAGGATCAGCTTGTCGTCGGGCAATTTGACCTCCTGCCACACCTTCCATTCGTGCTCGTGGCGAACGTTGCCGGCCTCGAACGAATAGGCGCCGGCATCGACCGCCAGCATCACCTCGACGATGTCGCGCATCGCGATGTCGGTCGTGTGCGGTCCGTGCCAGCTGCCCCAGCACAGGTGATAGCGGATGCGGTCTTGCGGCAGGCCGCGCAGCGCGTGGTTCAGCGCCTCGACCCGAACCATCGTGAACTTCTTGTATTCTTCGACCGTCGGCTCGGGATTGATCATGTCCCAGCCGGTCGCAGTGGACGGGTCGTCGAGCTGGAGGACAAGGCCGGCATCGACGATCGCCTGGTATTCCTCGCGCATCGCCTCGGCGCAGTCATAAAGGAATTCCTCGTCCTTCTCGTAATAGCTGTTGCCGAAGCGATAGGCGGTGCCGGGGGCGACCGCGGTCATAAAGCCTTGCGCGATCCCGGCCGCGGCGAGCGCCGCCTTGAAGTTGGCGATGTCGGCGGCCACCGCCTTTTGGCCGATGTAGGTCAGCTTGGCGACGCAGACCGGGCCTGTGGTCGGGCGCGGCCCCATCGACACGCCGGATTCGGGGTCGCCATAAGCCGCGGCAAAGCGCCGGCGGTCGCGCCGGTCGTCCTGGCTGGTCAAGACGATCTCACCCGGACGCGAGCGCCGCGGGGTGCGGCCGTAAGCGCCGGGCGCACCGAATTCGAGGCCGCCGAGGCGGCTGAAGGCATAGCTCCACCACGCCCCGTAATTGACCCGGTGGCCCATCGACTTGCCGAACTCGCCATCGCCCGGAATGTCGATGCCGAGGTCCTTCTGATGCCGTACGACGTCGCTCACGGCCGCTCGCAGCGTCTGCTGAAAACTGCGCTCGTCGGTCGCCTCGCCGGCTTCGCGGGCGCGGTTCGCCGCGATCAGGTCGTCCGGGCGGGGCAGGCTGCCGACATGGGTGGTGAGGATGCGATCGGCGCTCATCAAACCCTCCTCTGTCCCGCGGCTTTGAAAGCCGGGTTCAAGCGCAGCCGGTCGAGATCGCCGGGGTTGCTGCGATCGCCTGCGGCTATCGGATCATGCTTCGTCCAGGACTACCGTCGCGCGATGCTCGCCGACGGCGAAACCGTCGCGCGACGGGCGTCACGGCAGATAATAGGCGAACACCACCGGCGAGACGAAGGCCCAGGTTTCGATGAACGTAGAACGGTCGGGCTTGCGCCCCAGTTCTTCCATCGCACCGAGGAGGCAGAACCAGTTCAGCACCTCGTGCTGGCCGCTGTCCTCGATCTGGTCGGTCGTGTAGCCGCGCCAGGTCGCGTAGTCGCCCTGTTCCAGCGCCTCGTAAAGGCGGCGGTCGGCCGGCACGTCGGGCCACAGCTGGTAGTTCTTTTCGGTCAGGAACGAATGCGACCAGCTCGACGAGGCGACGATCGCGGTGCGCCACGGGCTCTGCGCCATGACCCGCGCCGCGGCGGCGCCCACTTCCATGCAGCGCGCCGGGTTGGGCGAGGGCGGGTCGAGATCGCGGATCCGGTCGCGCATCGCCAACGGCAGGCGCAGCCCGCGCGCGGCATTGACCCGGCGGCCGTAGCAATTGACCGAGACCGGCACCAGCGGGTAGTCGAACCCGACCCGCTCGTCATCGAGCAGCAGGATCGTGTTTTCGAAGGCGTGGCCGAGCGGGTGATGCAGCGGCTGGTACGCGTAAGCCGCGTCGATGCCGGCTTCGATCAGTCCCGCGGCGAGATGTTTGCCGGCCTCGCGGTGGCCGCGCAGCCGGAAGGTCGTGTCGGCCGGCTCGCCCCACGGGTTGTCGGGCGAGCGCCGGTGCTTCCACGGCTGGATGTCGCGGTCCTCATAGGCGAGCACGGCAAAGGGCGGGATGATATCCTCTTTGAAATTCTCGTATTGGTCGTCGCCGAACATCACGATCACGTCGGGATGGAACTCGTCGAGCGCGCGGCGCGCCTCGGCGAAGTGGCGGCGATAGACCTCGCGCGCCCGGCCGGCGGCCGCCGTACCCCAATCGTTGCCGAGCTCCGCGCGCAATTGCGGCGGCCAGCTCGCCGGATCCTTTGCCGCCGCGGGCATGTCCGGGTCGTCGAGCGAGGTCCGCATCATAAAGGTCCAGTCCTCGTTCCGGCGCAGCATCACCGGCCGATGGGTGCAACCCAATCCCAGGATCTCGGCCATTTCCTCCCTCCGATGTTTGCCTCGCCTTCTCCCTGCGCGCAACGACGCCGGGCGTCAGGCGCGCTCCGCCACCGCCACGTAATGGCGCAGATCGGAGCCGGTGAACAGTTGGCGCGGCCGCATCAGCTTGGCGTCGGTATCTTCGATCATCTCGGTCCACTGCGCGACCCAACCGACGGTGCGGGCAATCGCGAACAGCACGGTGAACATCGACACCGGAAAGCCCATCGCCTTCAGGATGATCCCCGAGTAGAAGTCTACGTTCGGGTACAGCCGCCGTTTTATAAAGTAATCGTCGTTCAGTGCGATCTTTTCCAATTCCTTCGCCAGGTCGAGCAACGGGTCGTCTTTTATGCCGAGCTCGTCGAGCACTTCGTGAAAGCTGTCGCGCAAGACGTGGGCGCGGGGATCGTAGTTTTTGTAGACGCGATGGCCAAAGCCGAACAGCAGTTCGTTGTCTTCTTTGGATTTGACGTGGTCGAGGAACTCCTTGATCTTCGATTTGTCGCCGATGCGATCCAGCATCTTCAACACCGCCTCGTTGGCCCCGCCATGCGCCGGCCCCCATAGAGAGGCGATGCCGGCGGCGATGCAGGCGAACGGGTTGGCGCCGCTCGACCCGGCGTTGCGCACCGTCGCCGTCGAGGCGTTCTGCTCGTGATCGGCGTGCAATATGAAGATCCGGTCCATCGCCCGCGCCAGGATCGGGTTGACCTTGTATTCCTCGCACGGCACGGCAAAAGTCATATGCAGGAAATTCTCGGCGTAACCCAGCGAGTTTTGCGGAAAGATAAATGGTTGACCCATCGAATATTTGTAGGCCATCGCCGCGATGGTCGGCATCTTGGCAATCAGGCGGTAGGACGCGACCATCCTTTGATAGGGATCATGAATGTCGGTCGAATCGTGGTAAAAGGCGGAGAGCGCACCGACCACCCCGCACATGACCGCCATTGGGTGCGCGTCGCGGCGGAAGCCACGGAAAAACGTCGATAGCTGCTCGTGCACCATCGTGTGATGGGTGATGTCGTGGACGAACTGCGCCTTTTCCTTGGCGCTGGGCAATTCGCCGTTGAGCAGCAAATAGGCGACTTCGAGAAAATCGCTCTTTTCCGCGAGCTCCTGGATCGGGTAGCCGCGGTACATCAGCACGCCCTCGTCGCCGTCGATATAAGTGATGCTCGAGCGGCAGGCGGCCGTCGCCATAAAACCCGGGTCGTAGGTGAAATGGCCGGTCTGGGCGTACAGCTTGCGGATGTCGATGACTTTCGGCCCAACCGTACCGCCCAGCACCGGAAGCTCGACCGATTTGCCGGTTTCATTGTCGGTCAAGGTCATCGTTCCGGTCGTCATGTTATTCCCGTCCATCGATGCACCTCTCATTGCCGCGCCCACAGGCCGTCCCTGGATTGATAAATAGACTTCCCCGGGCCGGTTGGCAAACCGTTCGCAGGTGCGAGATGAAGGCGCCGCTCACGACCGCTCGGCGGCGTCGGCGATGCGCCCCAAGCTCTCCTCGCGGCCGAGGATTTCCATGACCGCGAAGATGCCGGGAGACGCCGTCGACCCGGTCAGCGCCGCCCGCAGCGGCTGGGCGACGGCGCCGAGCTTCTCTCCATTCCGCTCGACGAAGGAGCGCACAGGTTCCTCGATCGCGTCCGCGCGCCACTCCTTGGCGCCATCGAGAACCGGGACCAGCGCCGTCAACAGCCGGCGGGCTTGCGGGGTCAACAGCCTGGCCGCCTTGTCGTCCGGCCGGATCGGCCGCGCCGCGACCAAGAAACCGGCGTTCACGGCAAGCTCGGCCAACGTCTTCGGGCGCAGCTTCAGTTCGGGCATGGCGCGCAACAGGCGGTCATAACCGGCCTCGGCGAGCGGATGCCCGGCGGCTTGCTCCAGCCGCTCGGCAACAAGGGCGACCAGGCGCAGGTCGTCGGCGCTGCGGATGTAATGCCCGTTCAGATTGTCGAGCTTGGCGAAGTCGAAGCGGGCCGGGGCCCGGCCCACGGCATCGAGGTCGAACCATCGGATCGCCTCGTCGGTCGGGATGATCTCGTCGTCGCCGTGGCTCCAGCCGAGGCGCATCAGATAGTTGCGCAACGCTTCCGGCAGATAGCCCATCTCGCGGTAGGCCTCGACCCCGAGGGCACCGTGGCGCTTCGACAATTTGGCGCCGTCCGGGCCGTGGATCAGCGGCAGATGGGCAAATTCCGGGACCGGCCAGCCGAGCGCCTGGTAGAGCTGGGTCTGTAGAAACGCGTTGTTCAGGTGCTCGTCGCCGCGGATCACGTGGCTCACACCCATGTCGTGGTCGTCGACGACGACCGACAGGTTGTAGGTGGGCGTGCCGTCGGCGCGCAGGATGATCCGGTCGTCGAGCTCGCTGTTGGCGACCGAGACCTCGCCCTGGACATGGTCGTGGATCGTCGTCGCCCCGTGCTGGGGCGCCTTGAAGCGAATGACCGGCATCACGCCGGCGGGAGCCGGGGCCGGATCGTGGTCGCGCCACGGGCTGTCGAAGCGGATCGAGCGCTTTTCGGCGCGCGCCCGTTCGCGCACCGCCTCGATTTCGGCGGGCGTGCTCCAGCACCGATAGGCGTGCCCCGCCATCAGCAATTGCCGCGCGACCTCGGCATGGCGGTCGAGGCGAGCCGATTGGTAGACGATTTCGCCGTCCCATTCGAGCCCGAACCAGCCGAGCCCGTCGATGATCGCCGCCACTGCCTCTGGCGTCGAGCGCACCCGGTCGGTGTCCTCGATGCGCAGCCGGAAGCTGCCGCCGTGATGGCGTGCATAGAGCCAGTTGAACAGCGCGGTGCGAGCGCCGCCGATATGCAGAAACCCGGTCGGCGACGGCGCGAAGCGGACGATGGGGGTCATTCGCGAAGGATGGGGAGGAGAGGCGCCGATATCAACAAGGTGCGATGCGTCGAAGCAGGTCGGACCGCCCATCCCCGACGCATCGGATCGGCCGTGCGCGGCCTGCCCGCCTGCTGTTCCTGCAGAACAAGAACGGATTTCGGTCTAGCACGCCTCGAGCCGCGATCGGACGGCATTCATCCGTCTGGCGAGATCCTCTTGGTTCAGCAGTCCGCGGCTGAGCATGATGTGGGCCAAGGCCAACAGCTGCTGCTCGGGCGCAGGAGTCCCGCTGTATACGGTCTCGCCGAGCTGATCTTCGGCGCGGCGCCGTTCCAGCGCGGGGAGAGCGGCGCCAGCGGCAAGACACTCGCAGGTCGCGTAGAGGCTGACTTTCCAGGGCGGATCAGGGTTGGTGACACGGTAACGCGGTGCGAGCTTTTCCCAGGTCTGATCCTCGTTTCGGATGGCCTCGAGCAACGGGATCTGAGCCAGGTCCGCCTGGCGCTCGCCAGCAGCAGGCGGCTGACCGTTGTCTCCACTCATTGGCCAGTCTCGGCTTGGTGGTGCTCATTCGAGACCGGCCGACGAGCCTGGTGGACCGGCAGCGCCTCGTCTGCCTTCCGGTCGGGCCGCGGCAAGGCAACGCCGATCATGCAATCGCGCGTTACGATTTCGGCCAACTGCTCCTCCGTCCAGTTCTCTGTGCCTGCCGGCCGGACCGGAAGCACCATAAAGCGGCATTTCTGGTTGGAGTCCTCGATCCGCACCTCTGTCTCAGGAGGTAGGATCAATCCGAACTCGGCCAGGACCTGCCGGGGCCAGCGGACCAGCCGGCGACGATAGTTGGGCGAACGGTACCAATACGGCGAGTGACCGAGCAGCGGCCGCGGATAGCACGAGCACAGGGTGCAGACGATCACATGATGCACCGTCGGCGTATCTTCGAGTACGCGCAAGTTCATGTAGTCGCTCGCGGTGCCGGAGCCGGTGGGCTCGCTCCAGTCGACGCCGATTTCCCGGCAGGCGGCGACCGCATCAGCGAGAAGGCGTGCTTTGAACGCGGGATCGGTCCATGCCTTGGCGACCAGCCGCGAGCCTGCGGCCGGTCCGATCTGCTCAGCCCACTCGGTGAACTTCCGGTGATCCTCGGCGGTGAACAGGCCCTTCTCGATCGCCAGCTCGCGAACGGCGATCTCCAGCACCTCGAAATCCGTAATCTCCTCGACCATCGGCGCTGCTGGATGGTCGTGATTGCCGTCGGTATCCTCATGCCCGTGCGACTGTTGCATGCTTCCTGCTCCCAGCTTCTTTGATCAATCGCTGACGGGGTCGAGCCAGCGGTCGGGAAATTCGGTCTGCAACGTATCGTTGTCGAATGGGTATTCCTCCCAAAGATCTTTCTGCCGAAACCGGACGATGTAAAACTGCTCGGCCTGGGCGTCGTCCCGGTTCCAGGCCTCGTCCTCGGGAATGAGGTCCTGGTAAGTGCGGGCGGCGATCGTCCCGCTCACGCCCCGAACATACATTTGAGTACGAGTGTAAAACAGGTTTGGCAGATCCTTGACGCGAACGCGGTCGCCCACATTGAAGCGGGCGGGTACGTTTCCGGGGTTAGGACTTTTCATAGCGAGCCCTCACCTCGGCAATCTTCTCGAGCAGCTCGGTCAGCGAGACGTGGTTCTTGTCAACGAGCATGCGCGCTGCGGCCCAGACCCAGCGTCCGTAGTAGGGGAAGCCGTAATAAAGCGATAGACCCAGATCGTTGTTGCCCCGGCGCCGCCTTTCCTCGGCGTTCCACACGCCCCGCCAACCGAGCACCTCGCAGGTGACATAGGTGTTCAGCTCCCACAGCTCCTCCTCTTTTTCTTCGTATCGGACGGGCGCATCGGGCTGGCCGCCGACATCGTGGGGAGGTGCCATGTAAGTCACGTATTGAGGATGCGGGATCTCGTACGGCCAATCTTGATGCTGGTGGATCGCCGGCGCCAACTGAGCGCCGATTTCGTAATATTGTCGAAGGTTACTCCGTGACGGCATCGTCGTTTTGCTCCTTGGCTTGCCGGAAGATCGAGGAACAGCGAGAGTATCCAATCCTTGCTGCTATTGGTCGCTATTTTGGGCGCTTTGAGCAAGCGAAATACGGCTCTGCGCGCCCGTCCTCCTACCGGGCCAATAAGGTCAACGGGTCAGAGGTTGCAAAAAGATAGCGCCGGAAGTATTGCGGCCGCGGGTGAAGCGAGCGAGACCGCCGTTGCGGGAAACCGCAGGTTGCGTTTCGCCTTACCATCCCTACGCGCTGCACGTCGGGCACATCATGACGAAGGGCGTCTGGCAACATCCGCGTGTCGCCGTCACCCTCCGGCTATACGGGTCCCTCCCTCTCCCCGCGCCCCGGGAGAGGGGCCTGATCTTGGAGGCGATGCCCACAGAACATCTCGCGCAGGCGGGTCTTCATGACCTTGCCGGTCGCGGTATGGGGCAGCTCGTCGATGGTGGCGACGTCGCCGGGCAGCATCCATTTCGGAAACTTGTCGGCGAGAAAGGCGATCAGCTGGTTGCGCTCGGGCGTGCAGCCGGGGCGCGGCGCCACGATCAGCAACGGCCGCTCGCCCCAGCGCGGGTCGGGCACCGCGATGACCGCGGCCTCGGCCACGTCGGCATGGGCGATCGCGGCGTTTTCGAGGTCGATCGAGCTGATCCATTCGCCGCCCGATTTGATCACGTCTTTGCGCCGGTCGGTGATCTGGAGATAGCCGTCGGGGTCGATCGTCGCCATGTCGCCGGTGTGGAACCAGCCGTCCGGCTCGACCGCGGCGGCGCTCGCCGTTTCGTCCTCGAAATAGCCGCTGACGATCCACGGCCCGCGCACCAGCAGCTCGCCCATCGAGTTGCCGTCACGCGGCTGGGCCTGGCCCTCGTCGTCGACGATCTTCATCTCGACGCCGAAAACCGGACGCCCCTGCTTGGATTTGACCGCGACCTGCGACGCATGATCGAGGCTGCGATGCTTGGCCTTCAACGCCGCTGTGGTGCCGAGCGGGCTCATCTCGGTCATCCCCCAGCCCTGGCGCATGTCGATGCCATGGCGCGCAAAAGCCTCGATCATCGAAGGCGGCACCGCCGAGCCGCCGGACAATACCCGGTGCAGGGTTGAGCAGCGCGCGCCTGACGCGGCGAGATAAGTCTCGAAGCCGAGCCACACCGTCGGCACGCCGAGGGCGTAGGTCACGCCCTCGGCCTCGAACAGCTCGTAGAGGCTGGCCCCGTCGAGGCGCGGCCCGGGCAGCACCAGCTTCGCCCCGTTCATCGGCGCCGCGTAGGGAATGCCCCAGCCGCAGGCGTGGAACAGCGGCACCACCGGGCAGACCACGTCGCGCGCCGAGATCGAGATCGCGTCGGGCAGCGAGATGCCGAGGGCATGCAGCACCGTCGAGCGGTGGCTGTAGAGGGCGCCCTTGGGATTGCCGGTGGTGCCCGAGGTGTAGCACAGCGCGGCGGCGGTGCGCTCGTCGAATTCGGGCCAGGCGAAATCCGCGTCCTCGCCGGCGATCAGCCGCTCGTAGCAGGGCAGCACCGGCAAGTCGGTTTTGGGCGACGTGTCCTCGCCAGTCATCGGCACGATGCGGCAATCGGCCGGGAATTTCGCCGCGAGACGCTCGACCAAGGGCAGAAAGGTCGTGTCGACGAACAGCAGCCGGTCCGCCGCGTGGTTGACGATGTAGACGATCTGATCGTCGAACAGGCGGGGGTTGATGGTGTGGCAGACGGCGCCGATGCCGGAGATCGCGTAATAGAGCTCGACATGGCGAAAGGTGTTCCAGGCGAGGGTGGCGACCCGGTCGCCGGGCTCGACGCCGAGGTGCAGCAGGGCGCGGGCGAGCTGTTTCGAACGGCGCTCGGCCTCGCCATAGGTGTAACGGTGGATCGGGCCTTCGACGGTGCGCGAGACGATTTCCGCGTCGCCGTGATAGGTCGCCGCATGGCTGATAATCGCCGAGACCAGCAGCGGCCGTTCCGACATCAATCCCAGCATCGTTTCCTCCCATGCCGCTCTGCAAAGCCGATTCGGCATCTGAGGATGTGGTATGGCAAATTCCGGCTGGCGTAAACGGCCGGATGGCGAGGGCGACCGCCGCCTCCCGAACAATTTCCCTGCTCCTGTGAAACGATATCCTCAAGCGCGATGGACGCGCCGCCGGCGGGTCTCTATATCGGCTCCGTTCCCTTTGCGTTTAGTTCGGTCATGCACGACATCAGATGGGTCCGCGACCACGCCGCGGAATTCGACCGCGGTCTCGCGCGGCGCGGATTGCCCGCGCGCGCCGAGGAGGTGTTGGCGCTCGACCGCGCCTGGCGCGCCGCCGAGACCCGCGCGCAAGAGGCGCAGGCCCGGCGCAACCGCATCGCCCGCGACATCGGCGCCGCCAAGCAGCGCGGTGAGGAGATCGAGCCATTATTGCGCCAGGCTGCCGCGGACAGGGATGCCGAGGCTTCCGCCGCCGCCGAGGCCACGCGGCTGCGCGCCGAAATCGACGAGACCCTGGCTGGGCTCCCGAACCTGCCGGCCGACGAGGTACCGGACGGCCCCGACGAGAGCGCCAACCGGGTGCTGCGCCATCATGGCGAGCCGCCGCGCTTCGATTTTGCGCCGCTGGCCCACGAAGCGATCGGCGAGCGCCTCGGGCTGATGGATTTCCCCCGCGCCGGGAGGATGTCCGGCTCGCGGTTCGTCGTGCTGAAGGGTGCGCTCGCCCGGATGGAGCGGGCGTTGACTCAGTTCATGCTCGACATTCACACCACCCAATTCGGCTATCAGGAGGTGTCGCCGCCGCTCTTGGTGCGCGACGAGGCGATGCACGGGACCGGCCAGCTGCCGAAATTCGCCGAAGATTCGTTCCGTACCGCCGAGGGCTATTGGCTGATTCCGACCTCGGAGGTGCCGCTGACCAACCTCGTCGCCGGCGAAATCCTCGACGAGCGTGACCTGCCGCTGCGCTATTCCGCCGGCACCGCTTGCTTTCGCTCCGAGGCCGGGGCGGCGGGCAAGGATACCCGCGGCATGATCCGCCAGCACCAGTTCATGAAAGTCGAGCTGGTCTCGATTACCCGGCCCGAGGATTCGGCGGCCGAGCACGAGCGCATGACCGCCTGCGCCGAGGAGGTGCTGAAGCGGCTCGGCCTCGCCTGGCGCGTGGTGCTGCTGTCGACCGGCGACATGGGCTTTCAGGCGCAGAAGACTTACGACATCGAGGTGTGGCTGCCGGGGCAGAGCGCCTATCGCGAGATCTCCAGCTGCTCGAACGACGGTGCGTTCCAGGCGCAGCGCATGAAGGCGCGCTATCGCCCGGCCGAGGGCAGGGGGACGCGGCCGGTGCATACCTTGAACGGCTCGGGCCTGGCGGTCGGGCGGACCCTGATCGCGATCCTCGAAAACTTCCAGAACGCAGACGGTACGGTGTCGATTCCGCCGGCATTGCAGCCCTATATGGGGGGGCAGAAGGTGATCGAGCGACATGGCTGAGCCGCCTCATGGCTGAGCCGCCTCATGGCTGAGCCCGGAAGCGAGCCGGGCCTCTTACCGAAGAAGCTGCGGCTGCTGATGGAGCTGCGCCGAGCTGGCATTGCCGATCCACGGGTGCTGGGCGCGATCGAGAAGACCCCGCGGGAGCGGTTCGTGCCGCCCTCTTTCGAGGATCAGGCTTACGAAAACGTCGCTCTGCCGATCGGCCAGGGGCAGACGGTCAGCCAGCCCTATGTGGTGGCGCTGATGACCGAAGCGCTGATGGTCGGTGCGCGGCACAACGTCGTCGAGATCGGCACCGGCTCGGGCTATCAGACCGCGATCCTGGCGCGCCTCGCCCGCCGCGTGTTTTCGATCGAGCGCCATCGCGAGCTGTTGCGCGAGGCCGAGCTTCGCTTCGACGCACTGCGGCTGCGCAACATCGTGTGCCGATTCGGCGACGGCACCAAGGGGTGGCCCGAGCAGGTGCCCTATGATCGGGTGATCGTGACCGCCGCCGCGCCGGAAGTGCCGGCCGCCCTGGTCGACGGGCTGGCGCCGGGCGGGGTGCTGGTGGCGCCGGTCGGGGCCGATCACCGCGATCAGCAGCTGGTGCGCATCCGCCGCAATGACGACGGGTTTTCAACCGAAGACTTGGGCGCTGTCCGGTTTGTCCCGCTGGTCGCCGGGCTGCCGCGCAAAATCCGGGACGAAGGGTTGACATGAGTTCGGCTTGGAGTACCAAGGGTCGATGCTGCTTGCGCGTCGGGGGGCGTGCGAGGGGGAAAGATGGCAAAACACGATCGGGCGCGGCGCAGGTTCGGCGGCACCGGGGTTTGGGCGGTTCCGATCGCTCTGCTGCTTGCGGCGTGCGGGCAGCGGGCCGGCGGGCCCGCGCCGGTGATCAGCGGCGAGGAAGCGCCGCCGCCAATGCCGCCCGCGCAGGTCACCGTGCAGCGCGGGCAGACCTTGTCGGGGATCGCCCACAGCTACCATGTCCCGATGCGGGTGGTGGCCGAGGCGAACCATCTGTCCCCGCCCTATCGCATCCGGGTCGGACAGGCGCTGATGATTCCGGGCGGCGGCGAGGCCGCATCGTCCGAGGCGCCGGTTGCGTTGGCGGCGCTCCCGCCGGAACAACCCCAGGCTGCCGTTTCCGCCAACCCGCCCGCGCCGGTCTCGACGCAGCCGATCCCGCTCGACCGTCGGCCCCCGCAGTCGTCGGCCAGGCCAGCTACCGTTGCGCCGCCGATGGCGCTGACCCCGCCGCCCGCCGCTCCGCCGCCGGCTGCCGAAACGCTCCCGCCGCCGCCCGCCGCCATTTCACCGCGCGAGCCCGGACCGCCGCCGACGTTGGCCGCGCCGGCCCGGGAGCCGCCGGCCGCTCCCGGCCCGTCGGCTGCGGCCGAACCGCCGCCGGCGCATAGCGGCGCGAGCTTTTTGTGGCCGGTCCGCGGCCGCGTCCTCGGGACTTACGGCGCCGCTCCGGACGGTACCCACAATGACGGGATCAACATCGCGGCACCGCGCGGTGCGGCCGTGCAGGCAACCGATGGCGGCGTCGTCGCCTATGCCGGCAACGAACTGCGCGGCTACGGCAATCTGATCCTCGTCAAGCACGCCAACGGCTGGATCTCGGCCTATGCCCATTGCGACCTGATGCTGGTCAAGCCCGGCCAGAAGGTCAATCGCGGCCAAGTCATCGCCCGGGTCGGGTCGACCGGCAACGTCGACGAGCCGCAATTGCATTTCGAGCTGCGCCGCGGCAAGCGCGCGGTCGATCCGCGCGCCTACCTGATGCCGCCGCCGACCGCCGACGCCGACCGCCGCTCTTCGCGAAGCTGATGCCCGCCCGGCATCGGGCCGAGGTCACGCCAAGGGCTTGCCAAGGCGGCCGGCGAGGTCCTGGACGAACTGCCAGGCGACCCGGCCCGAGCGCGCGCCGCGGGTGATCGACCATTCGTTGGCCTCGGCCTCGAGCTGCTTTGCCGGCAGGTCGAGCCCATAGCGCTCGGCATAGCCGCGCACGATCGCGTGATAGGTGTCCTGGTCGACATTGTGAAAGCCGAGCCACAGACCGAACCGGTCCGACAAGGAGACCTGTTCCTCGACCGCCTCGGCCGGGTTGATCGCGGTCGAGCGCTCGTTGTCGATCATGTCGCGCGGCATCAGATGCCGCCGGTTCGAGGTGGCGTAGAGGATGACGTTCGCCGGCCGTCCCTCGATGCCGCCTTCGAGCACGGCCTTCAACGATTTGAAGCTGGTGTCGTGCCGGTCGAAGGAGAGGTCGTCGCAGAACAGCAGGCATCGGCGCGCGCCGCGCCGCACCAGAGACAGCAGCCGCGGCAGGCTCGGAATGTCTTCGCGATGGATCTCGACGAGGGCGAGAGCGTGCGGCCTTTCCGCGTTGACCGCGTCATGGGCGGCCTTGACCAGGGAGCTCTTGCCGGTCCCGCGCGCGCCCCACAGCAGCACGTTGTTGGCGGGCAGTCCGGCGGCGAAGCGCCGGGTGTTTTCGAGCAGGATGTCGCGCACCCGATCGATCCCGCGCAACAGCCCGATCTCGACCCGGTTGACCTCGCCGACGGGCTCGAGGCAGCCGCTGTCGGCATGCCATACAAAGGCGTCCGCGGTGCCGAGGTCGATCGGGGGCGGCGCCGGAGGCGCCAGGCGTTCGAGAGCATCGGAGATTCGCCGAAGCAGCGGCAGCAAGTCGAGTTCGCTCATCGGTCGATCGAGGGCTCCAGCAACAGCGGTCGAAAGGGCGCGGACGCTATCACAGGGCGCACAGCTCGGGAAATGCGCGCAATACCCGACCATTGCTCTTTAACCAGGCATCGCGTAACTATCGCTGCGCCCGAGCAGCCGGTGATCTTTCCCGGCGGCCGGCGAGCGCGCCGCCTCGCGACGACGCGGGCGCATGATTTCGAGGCTCGATGCCGATGCTGATCTCCGCCGCCTACGCCCAGGGAACCGGCCTGTCGGGCATCTTCGACAATCAGAGCACGATGCTCCAGTTCCTGCCGCTGGTGCTGATCTTCGTCGTCTTCTATTTCCTGCTGATCCGCCCGCAGCAGCGCAAGGCGAAGGATCACCGCACCACGCTCGGCGCGATACGCCGCGGCGACCGGGTGGTGACCGGCGGCGGTATCATCGGCACCGTCGTGCGGGTCGACAGCCCGGACGAGGTCACGGTCGACATCGCGGACGGGGTACGGGTGCGCGTCGTGCGCAGCACGATCACCAGCGTGCTGGCCAAGCCCGACCCCGCCGCCGCGCGCGAGGCGGCCAAGCAGAAGGAGACGGCGCGGGCCAAGGTGGACACCAAGGATTGACCGGAGGACGAAAGCCATGCGGCATCCTGTGCGCAAAAATCGAACCGATTGTCCGGGCGCGACATGCTCCAATTGAACCGCGCGGAGATCAGCGTAACGATTGAATAGAAGCGGTCATGGCCGGGCTGATGTACCAGCACCCCTTTTTTCGTCATGGCCGGGCTTGACCCGGCCATCCCAGGGATCAGAAGAGTTGATCGTAGAGGTCGGTCCAGTCCGGGTTCTGAGCGACGATCAGATCGATTTTCCACGCCCGGGGCCAATGTTTCATGGTCCTTTCGCGTTGGATCGCCGAGCGGATATCTTCATGACGCTCTGCCCAAACAAGGCGCTTCAGGCGATATCGTTGCGTGAACCCCTCGGCCGCGCCGTCCCGATGCTCCCACGCGCGCTTGGCGAGGTTGCTGGTGACTCCAACATAGAGCGTCCCGTCCCGCCGATTGGTTACGATATAGACCCACCCGCCGCGCATGATCTCACTCGCGGCATCAGCGAATGCGATTGCAACGGTCCCCGAGTTGGCCGGGTCAAGCCCAGCCATGACGCGGATCGGAGTTGCGTGACCGAAACGCTGTGCCGCATGGCTGCCTCGGCTCGGATCAACTGAGCATGCTCTACTTCGCGAACTGGAAAATCCTGCTGATCTGCGCGGTGTGCGCGCTGGGCGTGCTGTTGTCGGCGCCCAACCTGGTCAGCCCACGCCTGCTGGCGCAGCTTCCCGAAATCGTGCCGCACAAGCAGGTGTCGCTCGGGCTCGACCTGCGCGGCGGCTCCTATTTGCTGCTCGAAGTCGATGTCGCGGCGGCCGAGCGCGAGCGCCTGAACTCGATCATCGACAATGTGCGCAACGCGCTGCGCGACGCCAATATCGGCTACACCGGCCTCGACCTCAAAGGCGATGCGATCGTGTTCACGATCCGCGAACCCAACCGCTTAGATGACGCGCGCCAGGCGCTGGCCAAAATCGACCCGGATCTGACCGTTGCGATCCAGCCCGACGGCTCGGGGACGATCGGCTTCAGCGCGGTTGCGACCGACGCGCGCCGCCGCCAGGCGGTCGACCAGTCGATCGAGATCATCCGCCGCCGCATCGACGAGACCGGCACCAAGGAGCCGACCATCGAGCGCGAGGGGCAGGACCGCATCCTGGTCCAGCTGCCGGGGGTCGACAATCCGGAGCGGGTCAAGGCGCTGCTGGGCCGCACCGCCAAACTGACCTTTCAGCTCGTCGATACCGGCGTGTCGGTCGAGGAGGCGCGAAGCGGCCGTCTGCCGCTCGGCGACGAGGTTCTGCCGGCCGAGGAGGAGAGTCGGCGTGCGGGTCGGCCCCGGCGCCTATGTCGTGCGCAAGCGGGTGATGGTCGGCGGCGACACCCTGGTCGACGCCCAGCCGACCTTTCAGAACAGCGACCCGGTCGTCAGCTTCCGCTTCGACGCGGTCGGCGCCAAGCGGTTCGGCGACGCGACGCGCGAGAATGTCGGCAAGCCCTTCGCCATCGTCCTCGACAACAAGGTGATCAGCGCGCCGGTCATCCGCGAGGCGATCCTCGGCGGCAGCGGCATCATTTCCGGCAGCTTTACGGTCCAGTCGGCGAGCGATCTCGCGCTGCTGCTGCGGGCCGGCGCCTTGCCGGCCCCGATCACGATCCTCGAGGAGCGCACCGTCGGCCCCGATCTCGGCGCCGATTCGATCCATGCCGGGGCCACCGCGTGCTTCGTCGGGGTGGCGCTCGTCGTCGTCTTCATGATCCTGTTCTACGGCCTGTTCGGCGTGTTCGCCGACATCGCGTTGTTCTTCAATCTGTGCCTGATGCTCGGCAGCCTGTCCCTGCTCGGCGCCACCCTGACCCTGCCGGGGATCGCCGGCATCGCCCTGACGATGGGCATGGCGGTCGACGCCAACGTCCTGATCTACGAGCGCATCCGCGAGGAATTGCGGGCCGGCCGCACGATGCTCTCCTCGCTCGACGCCGGGTTCAAGAGGGCCTTCGGCACCATCCTCGACAGCCATATCACCACCCTGGTCGCCGGCGCGCTGATGTTTTGGCTGGGCTCGGGGCCGGTCAAGGGCTTTGCCGTGACCCTCAGCATCGGCGTCCTGACCTCGCTGTTTTCCGCGATCCTGGTGACCCGGCTGCTGATCGTGACCTGGGTGCGCCGGTGGAAGCCGAAGATGATACCGATTTGAACCGGGGTCGCCGCAGACCGTCATCGCCGGGCTCGACCCGGCAACCCGGACGGCGCCCGATCCTGGTCAGGCGGTGCATCGATGCCCGGGTCGAGCCCGGGCATGACGAAGGGGGAGTCCTGCCGCTTTGTTGAGACCGCTGATCGTCATCCGGCGCACGCCGAAGATCGACTTCATGAAATGGCACTGGGCGGGCTTTGCCTTTTCGGCGCTGCTGACCTTGTCGTCGATCGGGCTGTTCCTGACCGTCGGGCTCAATTACGGCATCGACTTCGTCGGCGGCACCCTGATCGAGGTCCGGGTCACGACCGGCCCGGCCAACCTCGCCGAGATGCGGCAAAAGCTCGACGCGCTGCATGTCGGCGACGCCTCGCTGCAGGGCTTCGGCCCGCCGACCGACGTGCTGATCCGGTTGCCGCGCCAGCCCGGCGGCGATGCCGCTCAGGAGCAGGCGGTCGAGCTCGCGCGCAAGGCATTGGGGGCGGGGATCGACTATCGCCGGATCGAGGTCGTCGGCCCGAGCGTGGGCAGCGAGTTGATCCGTGCCGGGGTGATCGCGACCATTCTGGCGCTGATCGCGATCGCCCTCTATATCGGCTTCCGCTTCGAATGGCAGTTCGGCGTCGGCGGGATGGTCTCAACCGTGCACGACGTGATCACCACGGTCGGGCTGTTCGCGCTGTTTCATCTCGAATTCAACCTGACGACCTTGGCGGCAATCCTCACCGTCGCCGGTTATTCGGTCAACGACACCGTCGTGATCTACGACCGGGTGCGCGAATCCTTGCGCAAATACCGCACGATGCCGTTCCGGGATCTGATCAACCTCGCTTTGAACGAAACCCTGTCGCGCACGATCCTGACCGTCAGCACTGTGGCGCTCGCGGTGCTGTCCTTGCTGTTCCTGGGCGGCGAGGTATTGCGCGGGTTCAGCATCGCGATGCTGTGGGGCGTCGTGATCGGTACCTATTCGTCGCTGTTCATCGCCGCGCCGATCCTCTACTACGTGCGACCGAACCGCGCCGTCGTCGCGCGCGCGAGCGAAGCGGCGAAGGCCCCGGTCTCTCGGGCACGCTGACCCCGTCGCGGCGGCGATGGATCTGACCCTCGTCGTCCCGGCCGGCCGCCAGCTCATCGAGCGCTATGGGCCGAGTGGGTTCCGCGTCAGCGGGGTCGTCTGGCACGGCCCGGTGCTGGTCTTTCCCGATCTGACCCTGCCGTGGACGGCCATCGATGCCGCGGCGGTCGGCTGGGAAAGCCTGCGGCCGGTCATCGAGCATGGCGGGGTCGAGATCCTGCTGCTCGGGCTCGGCGCCAGAATGGCGGCCGTGGGCAACGAGTTGCGCGCCGCGCTGCGCCGGGCCGGGATCGTGCCGGAGCCGATGGATACCGGCGCCGCCTGCCGCACCTACAACGTGCTGATCGCCGAGAACCGCAAGGTCGCAGCGGCGCTGATCCCGCCGCGCTGACGGCTGGCAGGCGAATAGCCCAAGGGCGTGTTCCGAGGGACGCCGCGTATCATCGCCAAGAAAGACCTTGGGCCGGCATTCGGTACCTCTGTCTGGAATGATTCGGCGGGCGCGGCCGTTTCCCAAGAAACAGTCACAGCGAGCTGAAAATGATCATGCATGTACGCGTCCTGACTGCGGCGCTTATCGCGGGCCTCGCGCTGGCGCCTGCCACCGCTCATGCGGAGGATTGGCATCGCGGCGGGCACGGGGATAATCGCGGCGGGTACGGGGGTAACTACCGTCATTACAACAACGGGGGCGGCGCCGCGGGTGCCGCGATCATCGGTGGGATCGTCGGCCTGGGCGTCGGTGCCGCGATCGCCTCGAACCGGTATTACGCGCCGCCGCCAGTCTATTACGGGCCGCCCGCGGGCTATTACGCCCCGCCACCGCCGGCCGTCTATTACGGCTATGGCGGCTACTGAGCGCCGCGCGGCGGGGTGCGCCGGTCTGCGGCTGTCGCCTCGCCGCCTGTTCAATGACGCCGTCGTCACGCGGCCAACGTCAAACCGAGGAACGATCCCCATGAAGAGAGTCCGTTCGGCCAATCTCGCCTCCGCAGCCATCGTCGTGCTGCTGGCCCTTCCCGCCGCGGCGCTGGCTCAGCCTGCGCAATCGACCCAGCCCACCGCGCCCAGCACGCCGCCCGCGGCCGCGGCGTCGCCGCTGGCGTCCCACCCCGCGCCCGGCAAGAATGCCGAGGAGCGCGTCGAAAGCCACATCAAAGAGCTGCGTGCGCAGCTGCGCATCACCGCGGCCGAGGAGCCGCAGTGGGAGCAGTTCGCCGCGGTCATGCGCGACAACGCGCGCGACATGGATCAGGCGTTCATGCAGCGCGCCCAGCAATACCCGACGATGAACGCGGTGCAGAACATGCAGTCCTATCAGCAGATCGCCGACGCCCACGCGCAGCATCTGCAAAAGCTCGTGCCGGCGTTCGCGAGCCTCTACAACGCGATGCCGGATCAGCAGAAACAGCTGACCGACCAGGTGTTCCGGGCCAACGCCGAGAAGCACGCCCAGCGCAAGGTGCAGACCGGCCGCACCGAGTAGCCGTTCTCGCCGCCGATCCGAGCGAAGCCCCGCCGCCGGCGGGGCTTTTTCGCTGTTTTAAAATCGGCTCGGTGCCCGGAGTCCGACACGGAGGTTAGCGACGGGTCGTTGCACAGTCGGGCGTGAATCGATCAAATTGCCGCGATGGTCCCCGATGGCGGTCTACCTTTCGCTCCTGCCGGCCTCGGCCATAATGGCGGGCCGCCGCTCGACCCGGGAGCCGATTGGCGCGCCTTCTGCTGGAGAAAAGCGCATGCGCGGGCGTGGAAGACGCCGCCGCGTGAAATTGCGCTTGCCCGCCTCATACGCGCGGAGGCGCTCGGGATGACCTATCGCGAATACACCGCCGTGCTGCTCGACCGCGGTGTTCACCTTTGATCGGCCGGGCCGTTGCCCCCTCCGGGCGGGGAGGGGGCTGTCGGATGCGGGCTCAGCCGGCCTTGGCGAGGTTCTGGGCGGCGAAGTCCCAGTTCACCAGGTGGTCGAGAAACGCCTGCACGAAATCGGGGCGGCGGTTCTGGAAGTCGAGATAATAGGCGTGCTCCCACACGTCGCAGGTGAGGAGCGCGGTCTGGCCTTCGGCCAGCGGGTCGACCGCGTTCGCCGTGGGGACGATCTTGAGCTGGCCCTTGTCGGCGACGAGCCAGGCCCAGCCGCTGCCGAACTGGCCGACCGCGGCGGCTTTGAACTGCTCCTTGAACTTGTCGATGCCGCCGCAATCGCGGGTGATCGCCGCGGCGAGGTTGCCGCTCGGCGCGCCGCCGCCCTGCGGTTTCATCGAATGCCAAAAGAAGGTGTGGTTCCACACCTGCGCGGCATTGTTGAATACGCCGGTCTTCGAGGTGTCCTTGTACGTCCCCTTGATGATCTCTTCGAGCGATTGGCTCTCCAGCGGGGAGCCCTTGACCAGGTTGTTGAGGTTCGTGACATAGGCCTGGTGATGCCTGCCGTGATGGAAATCCATCGTCCGCTCGGAAATGTGCGGCTCGAGCGCGTTCTTCGGGTAGGGCAGGGGCGGCAGTTCGAAAGCCATGGCGACCATCCCGGGTTGGTGTGAACGGAGTGCGTGAAAAAACGCCGGTTCCAGCCCAACGTTCCGCCGGCGCGGCGGCGTCATCGCCGGTGGCGGCGTTGGTGCGGCATCGCGATCGCGACCGGTACCAGACCGCGCTGTTTGCCCCGGCCGCGCGCCGCGAGGCGCTGTTCGCGCTTTACGCCTTCAACTCCGAGATTGCAAGAGTGCGCGAGATGGTCACCCAGCCGACCTTGGGCCAAATCCGGCTCGAATGGTGGCGCGAAAACATCGCCGCCGCCTATGACGGCGGACCGGTGCGCCGTCATCCTGTCGCCGAGGCGCTGGCATCGACAATCCGCGAGTGGGGGCTGACGCGGCATTGCTTCGACCGGCTGATCGACGCGCGCGCGACCGATTTCGACGCAGTACCGCCGGCGAGCCTCGCCGCTCTCGAAGACTATGCCGAGGGGACCTCGTCGCAGCTCGTTTATCTCGCGCTGGAGACGCTGGAGGCGCGCGACGCAGCGGCCGCCGCCGCCGGGCGCGATATCGGCATCGCCTATGCGCTCGCCGGATTGCTCAGGGCGCTGCCATTCCTGTCAGCCACAGGGCGGCAGATTGTTCCGGCCGAGGTCGCCGCCCGCGCCGGCCTCGATTTAGGCGATTATCGGGGGCTGCGGAGTGGTCCCGCACTGCGCGTCGCGGTCGCCGAAATTGCCGCGGCGGCGGCGAGCCGCCTGCAAGCGGCGCGCGACCGGCGTGACGCTATCGCGCGCGCGGCGGTCCCGGCGCTGTTGCCCGCGGTGGTCGCGGAACGGTCGCTGAAGCGACTCGAGCGCGCCGGCAACGATCCGTTCGCTCCCGAGCTGGCGCGCCGCGACCCGCTGCAGAGCTGGCGGCTCGCCGCCGCGGCGCTGCGCAGCCGGTTCTGAATGAGCGGAGCCGCGATGCCGCTCACCCCGGCCCTCCCCCGGCAAGCGGAGAGAGGGAGGAAACCGGTCAGCGGCCGCGGAAATCGGGCAGGCGGCGGTCGGCCATCGCCTTGACGCCCTCGGCGAAGTCTTCGGTGCGGCGCAGCCAGTCCTGCTCGACCAGCTCGCGCTCGGTTGCCGCCTCGATCGCGTCGATCAGCCCGCGGCGCAGGGTCTCGCGCGTCGAGACGACGGCGAGCGGCGCCGATTGCGCGATTTCGAGTGCTAATGCCTGGGCCGCGCTGCGCACCTCGGCCTGCGGCACCAGCAGATCGGCGAGCCCGATGCGGACCGCCTCGTCGCCGGGAATGCGGCGGCCGGTATAGAACAGCAGCGCCGTCTGCTGCGCGCCGACGAGCCGCGGCAGGGTCGCGGTCAGGCCAAAGCCGGGATGAAAGCCGAGACGGTTGAAATTGGCGCTGAACCGCGCCTCCGCGCAGGTCACGCGGAAATCGGCGACGAGGGCAAGGCCGAGCCCGCCGCCGACCGCGGCGCCCTGGACCGCGGCGACGATCGGCTTGCGCGTGCGAAACAAGCGGGCCGCTTCCTTGTAGAGATGCTTGCCGGCGCTGCTGCGCGTGCCCTGCGACACCGCGCCGGTTTCGAGCCGCTGCGAGAAATCGGCGCCGGCGCAGAACGAGCGCCCTTCGGCGGCGAGGACGATGGCGCGGCACTGCGGGTCGGCGTCGAGCCGCTCGAACGCCGCGCCGATCTCGGCGACGAGCGCGCTGTCGAAAAAATTGTGCGGCGGCCGGCGCATCTCGACGGTGGCGACATGGCCGTCGCAGGTGACGCCGATCTCGCGGTAGGAAGGGGATTCGGTCATGGGCGGCTCCCAAAATCAGTCTTGTGTAGGAACCCGTTGCCCGGACTCGATCCGGGCATCCACGTCTTCGACGCCATTTCGGCCGCGCCGAGATAGGCGTGGATGGCCGGGTCAAGCCCGGCCACGGGGTCTCTGATTGACTAAGCGTTACGCACCGCTCACTCCCGGCATTTGACGATCAGCGCATCGACCACGGTGAGGCCTTCGCCTTGCGGATGGACGATGACCGGGTTGAGGTCGATTTCTTCGAGCCGGTCGGCATGGTCGGCGGCAAAGCGCGACAAGGCGGCGATCAGCTCGGCCAAGGCGGCGCGGTCGGCGGGCGGAGTTCCGCGCACGCCGTCGAGGAGGGCCGCACCTCTGAGCTCGCCGAGCAGGGACAGCGCCTCGTCGAACCCGATCGGCACCGGCGAGAACGCCACGTCGCGCAACACCTCGACATGGATGCCGCCGAGCCCGACCATCAGCATCGGCCCGAAATCGGGGTCGCGCGTCACGCCGAGGATCATCTCGATCCCCGGCCGCGCCATCGCCTGCACCAGCACGCCGTCGATGCGGGCGGCGGGTGCGGCCTTCGCGGCATTGGCCAGCACCCGGCGATAGGCCTCGCGCACCGCCGTCTCGCCGGCGACCCCGAGCGCCACCGCGCCGGCCTCGGTTTTGTGCACGATGTCGGGCGATTGGACCTTGAGCGCGACCCGGCCGCCGATCCGGGAAGCAGCGGCGATCGCCTGGTCGGCGCTGGTCACGAGCAGCTCTGGCAGGCGGGGGACGCCGTAATCGGCCAACAGCGCCTTGGCCTCGGTCTCGGTCAGCACCGGGCCGGCGGCGGCGAGAGCACGCGCCGTTGCCTCGCGCACCGCGGCCGGGGTTGCAGGCGGCGGCGGGCGGTTGCGCCGCGCCTGAAAGCGGCCGTAGTCGACGAGCGCCCTGATCGCGCGGGCGCAGCTCGGCATCGAGGTGTAACAGGGGATGCCGGCTTCGGCGAACGCCGCCATCGCGCCGGGCGACGCGCTCGTGTAGGTCGACAGCAGGATCGGCTTGTCGCGCGGCCCGGTCAGCGCCGCCAATTCCTCGGCGCGCTTGGCGGCCGTCGCGTCGTTGGCGAGCGAGCCGATCAGCAGGATCGTGTCGATGCGCTCCAACTCGCGCACGATCTCGACGAGCCGGGCGTAGCCGACCTCGTGAATCGCCTGGGCAGTGCCGTCGACCGGGTTCTGCGCCGAGGCGTAGGACGGCAGCAACGCCAGGATGCGCCGCTGGATGTCGTCCTCCAGAACCGGCAGTTCGAGCCCGTGCGCCGACAGGATGTCGGCCATCCACACCGCGCTGCCGCCCGAGCCGGTGATGACCGCGACCCGGTTGCCGCGCGGCAACGGGCAAAACGAAAACGCGGCGGCCACGTCGAGCATGTGGTCGAGATCCTCGCCGCGGATGATGCCGTGGTGGCGGAAGATCGCGTCGTCGATCACGCCGGCATGCGCCAAGGAGCCGGTGTGCGAGGCCGCCGCTCGCCGCCCGGCATCCGAGCGCCCGACCTTGGCGACGATCAGCGGCTTGCCGGCGGCGGCGGCCTTGTCGGCGACCGCGCGGAAACGGTCGGGGCGGCGGATCGCTTCGAGATAGAGCAGGAAGATGTCGGCGCCGCCGTGGTCGAGGGTCCAGTCGACGTAATCATGCGCTTCGAGGATCGTCTGGTTGCCGGCGCTGACCTGATACGTAAAACGCAATTGCCGGTCGCGGCCGCGGTTCAGAAAGGCGAAGGTCAACGCACCGCTCTGGCAGCTGACCGCGATCGGGCGGCCGTGCCGGGTCGCGGGCAGCAGGCTGCGCCCGGGGTCGTGAAAGACCGGGCTGAAGGTGGCGACGACCCGCTGCAGCGGGTTGACCAGCCCCTCCGAATTCGGCCCGCAGAGGAGGATGCCGTGATGCTCGGCGATGCGGCGCAATTCGATGTCGCGGGCATGGGCGGCCTCGCCGCTCTCCTCGGCAAAGCCCGAGCTGATCACGACCGCGGCGCGGATGCCGCGGGCGCCGCATTCCTCCAAGGTCCGCGGCACGACCGCCGCCGGCACCAGGATGACCGCGAGCTCGGCGGGCTCCGGCAGGTCGGCGACCGAGGGATAAGCGCGCAGGCCCAGGACCTCGGCTTGGCTGCGGGTCACCGGGTAGACGCGGCCCTTATAGCCGTGGCCGATCAGCGCGTGGGTCAGCCGGCCACGCAAGGTCTCGGTATCGGCCGAGGCGCCGATCACGGCAATGCTGTCGGGCGCGAGCAGCGGGCGAAGGTCAGGCATGTGGTTCCACCATAGGACCGCGGGCGTCCCGCCCGCATGCGGCCGGGACGGCCGCGCTCCGATCAGCGCAGGCCGAGGCCGCGGGCGATGATGCCGCGCAGCACTTCGCGGGTGCCGCCCTGGATCGTCAGCTTGGGCGCGATCAGGGTGGCGTAGGACAATGCCTGCTCGAACCGGTCGTCGTTGGCGTCGGGCTGCGCGTCGCCGCGCGGCGGGGCCAAGAGGCGCACCTTGTCGGGCAGGGCCTGCTCGAAATTGGTGCCGAGGTCCTTGACCACCGCCGATTCGACCGCCGGCGTCTTGCCGGCCTGCAGCATGCCCGCAACCGACAGCGACATGCGCCGCAATGTAGCCAGATGCGCCACCTGGCGGCCGATGCCCTCGGCCAGGCGCTCGCTCGGCTCCTCTCCCGCCACACGCACCAGCTCGACCAGGCACGAGAACGTCTCGATCCAGCGGTCGGGGCCGCTGCGCTCGTAGGCGAGCTCGTCGGTCGCCTGCTTCCACGCCATGTCGACCTCGCCGATCAGGTGCGAGTTGGGCAGGAACGCGTCGTCGAACACGACCTCGTTGAAATCGTGGCCGCCGGTCAGGTTGATGATCGGGCGCGTGGTGATCCCCGGTGTCTTCATCTCGACCAGGAACTGGGTCAGCCCGTGCCGGCGGTTTTCCTTGGTCGACGGCGAGGTGCGTAGGAGGGCGATCATGTAATCGGCCTGGTGGGCGTTGCTGGTCCAGATCTTGCGCCCGTTGACCAGCCAGCCGCCGTCGGTCTTGGTCGCTCGCGTCGACGCGGCGAACACGTCCGATCCCGAATTGGGCTCGGAGAGGCCGATGCAGAAGCACAATTCGCCGGTCGCGATCCGCGGCAGGATCTTTTGCCGGATCTCCTCCTGGCCGTAGCGCAGGATGACCGGGCCGCTCTGGCGGTCGGCGGTCGAATGGGAGCGGGTCGGCGCGTGCGCCGCCAGCATCTCCTCGGTCACCACGTAACGCTCGAGCTGCGAGCGCTCGTGGCCGCCGTACTTCTTGGGCCAGGTCATGCCGATCCAGCCCTTGGCCCCGACCTTTCGGCTGAACTCGCGCGAGAACGAGCCCTTGCCGTCGTGCGGGGAGTAGGTTCCGGCCTCGGCCTCCTGGCGCAAGAACGCGCGGACCTCCTGGCGCAATTCCTTGGCCTCGGGCGGCAGCTCGACCGGGTCGAAGCGAAAGCTGGTGGTCATCGGTATCTCGCGATCCCAGTGGATTATGAGTTTTGGGTGACGAACGGCCAGAGCCGATCGGCGCCCTGCGCCGCGACCATACGGCCGAGCCGCGTCGCCCACGCCGTCTCGTTGCCGAACTCCTCGCGCCACGCCCACAGCCGGCGGGTCGCATGATGCAGGGAGTGCTCGTAGGTGAAACCCATCGCACCATGCACCTGGTGGGCGATCGCGGCCCCGGTGCCGGCCGCCTCGCCGGCGCGCACCTTGGCGATCGCGACCTCGGCAATACCGATTTCGTCGCCGGCGCAGGCTTCGGCGGCAAGATCGGCGGCGGCCCCGGCCGCGGCGACCTCGCCCGCGAGGGTGGCGAGGTTGTGCTGGACCGCCTGAAACTTGGCGATCGGGCGGCCGAACTGCGAGCGGTCGAGCGCCCATTGGACCGACTGCTCGAGGATCTTTTCGAGCGCCCCGGCGATCTGCTGCAGCCGCACGGCGGCGCCGAAGGCTTGCAGCATATCCAGGTCGATCCTTGCCGGCCGTGCCGTCTCAGGGACGATGCCGTCGAAAGATACGGTGTCGCGCGGTTCGCCGGCCAGGCTGTCGTCATGGCCGATCGGCAGGCCCGAGGCCCCGACCAGCGCCACCATGGCTTGCTCGCCATTGTGGGCGAGGACGGCGAGATGACCGGCGTTGCGCGCGAACGGCACCCGGCGCGCCCGGCCCGCGAGCCGGCCGTCGGCGCCGAGCGCGATATGGCCGTCGGCGTGCACCGGGGCGATCGTCAACGGTCCGCCCGGCACCGCGATCCCGGCCTGCGCCAAGCAGCCAGCCGGCCATCAGGGTCTCGGCGAGCGGCACCGGGACAGCGAAATGCCCGGCCGCGCGCAACACCGCGAACCCGTCGGCCATCGCCGCACCGGCGCCGCCGAGATCGTCCGGGACCCAGGCAACGGTCAACCCCGACTCCTCGAGCGCATCCCACAATGCCTTCGGCCAAACGCCTTTCTCGGCATCGTTGATCGTGGCCGGCTCGCACAGATCCTGAAAAATCCGGGTCGCGGTATCGACGATGATGCTGTCGGTATGGTCGCTCATCCCGCTGCCCGCTTCTGACTGGCCGTTGCCGCCGATCGTAGAGCAGGCGAGGGAGGACGGGAAGCGAGCAGCGCATACAGGTCGAGCGATCCGATCGATGAAGGGCGCTGGTGAGCTTCGTCCTAGCAACCCGGCAGCCGCGACCTGGCGCTCCGAGGGTCAGGCCAGCCCGTCGGCCGCTCGCGACAAAGCGGTCGGGTCATCGCAGATCGCCGCGCAGGATGGTAGGCGCGAAAGGGAATCGAACCCCTGACCTCTCCCATGTGCTAGGAGCGCTCTGCCACTGAGCTACGCGCCTGTCGGCCTCGGGCTTCGGGCGGGGCTTATGGTGGGCGCGACAGGGATTGAACCTGTGACCCCACCCGTGTGAAGGGTGTGCTCTCCCGCTGAGCTACGCGCCCGCTCCAGCCGGCGGCATTTAGGGGGCGGCCCGAAACCGTGTCAAGGCGTAGGCCTGATGCGGTCCGACGCGGACGAAGGTAAGAATAGAACACTCAGCGCGATCAAGGAGGCTGGTTTCATGCGGCAGCACCAGTTCGGCCGGCTGTGGCCGGTCTCGGCATTGACCCTGGGCGGCGGCGGGCTCGGCATGCTGTGGGGCGAGACCACGTTCGAGGAATGCGTCGCTACCGTGCACGCGGCGATCGAGGCCGGGATCAACCTCTTCGATCTGGCGCCCCGCTATGGCGACGGCAAGGCCGAGGAGGTCGTCGGGGCAGCCTTTGGCGGCAAGCTCCCCGCGGGCGTGCGGGTCACCAGCAAATGCAGTCTCGGCGAGCCGTTGCCGGCCGAAATCGAGCCCTTGCTGCGCCGGTCGATCGAGGGGAGCCTCGCGCGGCTGCGCCTGTCGCGGCTCGATCTGTTCTTTCTGCATTCGAACGTTGTGCCCGATTCGGACCATCGCTCCCGATGGCCCGACGCCGCCGCCCGGATGACGCTCTACGCCACTTTTGTCGCGCATGTCCGCCCGGTCTTCGAGCGGCTGGTCGCCGAGGGACTGATCGGCGCCTGGGGGCTGACCGGGATCGGCCATCCGGACACGATCATCCGGCTCATCGGCGAAACCCCGGCGCCGGCGGCGGTGCAGTGCATCGCCAATCTGCTCAACTCGCCGGGCGGTCTGAAATTCTTCGACGGCCCGGCAAAACCGCGCGCGGTGATCGCCGCCGGCCGAGCGAACGGGGTCGGAATCATGGGCATCCGCGCGGTGCAGGCCGGCGCCTTGACCAGTGCCATCGACCGCCCGCTGCCGGTGGACCATCCTGAGATGCGCGATTACGCGCGCGCCGAGGGGTTTCGCCGCCTCGCCGCCGAGCTCGGGGCCTCTCCCGCAGCGCTGGCGCACCGCTATGCGCTGGCGCTCGGGGTCGACACTTTGGTGCTCGGGGTCAAGAATCGCGCAGAGCTCGCCGAATGCGTCGCCGCGGCCGAGGCCGGGCTATTGCCGGCCGACCTGATCGCGCGGGTCGATCAATCGGTGGACCGCACCGCCGAAGGATGACACCTTTGCGCCCGACGGGCTGACACGGCAGAGGGAGGAGTTCGGATGAGCCAGGCGCTCGACGGCATTCGCGTCATCGACTTCACCCACGACCAGGCCGGCCCTTCCTGCACCCAGATGCTGGCCTGGCTCGGCGCCGATGTGATCAAGATCGAGCGCCCGCCGCACGGCGACCGCGCGCGCCGGCTGTGGAACATGGACAACCCGAACCTCGACAGCTTTTTCTTTCTGCTGCTCAACAGCTCGAAGCGCAGCATCGTCCTCGACCTGAAGACCGAGGAGGGCAAGAAGATCGCCCGCGAGCTGGTCGCCGAGGCCGACATCGTCGCCGAGAATCTGGGGCCGGGGGTGATGGAGCGGCTGGGCCTCGGCTGGGAGGCGGTCCACCAGCTCAATCCGCGCGCGGTCTACGCCTCGGTCAAGGGCTTCGGCTCCTACGGCCCGTACAGCGGCTTCAAATGCTTCGAGCCGGTGGCGCAGGCGACCTCGGGGGCGATGAGCGTGACCGGCGAAGCAGGCGGGCCGCCGATGGTCAACGGCGCCAATATCGGCGATTCCGGGACCGGCATGCATCTCGCGATCGCGATCCTGGCCGCCCTCGTGCAGCGCGGCCGGACGGGCCGAGGCCAGCTCGTCGAGGTGGCGATGCAGGAGGCGGTGCTGAACCTGACCCGGGTCAAGTACACCGGGACCCTAGCGACCGGAAAACCGCTCGAACGCACCGGCAACCGCTCGGCCACCGGCGGCTGGTCGGATCTCGTGCGCTGCGCCGGCGGCGGGTCGAACGAATACGTCTACATGATCGTGCCGCCCGACAACCCCGAGATGTTCGTGGCGGCGACCGAAGTCATCGGCCGCCCCGAGCTGCGCAGCGACGAGCGCTTTGCGACGGCGGCGGCACGCGCCCGCCACGGGGCCGAGCTGACCGAGGCGATCGAAAGCTGGACCCGGACGCGCGAAAAGCACGAGGTCATGAAGGCGTTTGCCGAGCGCGGCATTCCGTGCGGCGCGGTGCTCGACACCGCCGAGGTATTGGCCGACCCGCATTTGCGCGAGCGCGGCACCGTCTTCGACCTCGACCATCCGACCCGCGGCCGGTTTTCGATGATCGGCTCCCCGGTGCGGCTGTCCAACTCGCCGTTCCAGCCGACGCGCGCGCCGCTGAAAGGCGAGCACACCGACGACGTGCTGACAACACTCGGCGGCTACTCGCCCGACGAGATCCGCCAGCTGCGCGAACGCCGGGTGATTTAGCAATCGGGCGAAAGGACGCGGCGGCAGCTCTCGTCATCCCGGCGAAAAGCCAGGACCCATCGCGGAAATGGGCGCCGGCCTTCGCCGGTGTGACGAAAATTGGGGATAATCTAATGATCGAACAAACGCTCGACATCGCGACCAGGGACGGGGCGATGGAGACCTTTGTCACCCGGCCCGAGCGCGGCGGGCCGTTCCCGGCCGTCTTTCTGCTGATGGATGCGCCCGGCGTCCGCGAAGAGCTGAGGGACCTGGCGCGCCGGCTCGCCACGGTCGGCTATTATGTGCTGCTGCCCAACCTCTATTACCGGGCCGGCCGCGACACGATCTTTGGGCCGACGGTGCTTGATAAGGACAGCCCGGAGCGCGAGCGCATGCGCGCCGTGCGCACCAAGATGACGATCCCCCCGGTGATGGACGATATCGGCGCGATGCTCGCCTTTGTCGACGGGCAGAGCGAGGTGAAGCCGGGACCGGCGGGGGCGCACGGCTACTGCATGAGCGGCCCCTACGCCCTCGCCGCCGCGGCCCGCTATCCCGAGCGCATAACCGCGGCCGCCTCGTTCTTCGGCACCTGGCTGGTCAGCGATGCCGAGGAGAGCCCGCACCTCTCGTTGGGCAAGGTCAACGGCGAGCTCTACATCGCTTGCGCCGAGCATGACGAGCTGGCGCCGTTGCCGATGGTCGAGGAATTGCGCAGCCTGTTCCGCCGCGCCGGCGCCGCCGGTGAGATCGAGCTTTACCCCGGGGTCCATCACGGCTTCGCCTTCCCCGAGCGCTGGTGCTACGACAAGCCGGCGGCCGAGCGGCATTGGGAACGGCTGATCTCGCTTTACCGGCGGCGCCTGGGCTGAGCCCGCCGGCATGCCGCATTCATCCAGGCGGCCGGCCGCAGCCGAGGCCGGCATCCTGACCACATCGCGAACCGGGTGGGAATTGCTCGCCGACCCGCTGCTCAACAAGGGCACCGCGTTTACCGAGGCCGAGCGCGACGCTCTCGGCCTGCACGGGCTGCTGCCGCCGCATGTCGGCGTTCTGGAGGAGCAGGTCTCGCGCCGGCTCACGGTATTGCGCCGGTTCGCCAGCGATCTCGAGCGCTACGCCTTTCTGCGCGAACTGCACGACAACAACGAGACTTTGTTCTTTGCGCTGCTGGAGCAGAACATCGAGGAATTGCTGCCGCTCGTCTACACCCCGACGGTCGGCGCCGGCTGCCAGCAATTCAGCCATCTGTTCAGGAAGCCGCGCGGCCTGTTTCTGAGCCTGCCGCATCAGCGCCGCCTGAAGCAGATCCTTTCTAATCCGCGTTTCGACCGGGTCGAGGCGATCGTGCTGACCGATGGCGAGCGCATCCTCGGGCTCGGCGACCAGGGGGCGGGCGGCATGGGCATCCCGATCGGCAAGCTCGCGCTCTACACCGCCTGCGGCGGATTGCACCCGGCGACGACCCTGCCGATCATGATCGATGTCGGCACCGACAATCAGGAGCGTCTGACCGACCCGCTCTATCTCGGCTGGCGCCATGAGCGGGTGCGCGGCCAGGAATATGATGATTTTGTCGAGGCCGTGGTCGGCGCGATCGCCCAGCGCTGGCCGCATGTTCTGCTGCAATGGGAAGACTTCGCCAAAAGCAACGCCTCGCGCCTGCTCGAGCGCTATCGCGACCGGCTGTGCACGTTCAACGACGACATCCAGGGCACGGCGGCGGTCGCGGCCGGCACCTTGCTGTCGGCGATCAACGTCACGGGCGTGGCGCTGACGGAGCAGCGGATCGCGGTTTTGGGGGCGGGCTCGGCCGGCTGCGGTATCGCCAGCCTGCTGCTGAAGATGATGGTCGAGGCCGGCCTGCCGGAGAATGTCGCCGCGGCGCGGTTCTTCATGGTCGATCGCGACGGGTTGCTGGTCGATGGCATGAACGCGATCGAGCCGTTCCAGCTGCCTTTCGTGCAGAAGCGAGCGGCGGTCGAGACCTGGACCATCGATCATCCCGACAAGATCTCGCTGCTCGATGTCGTGGAGAACGCCAAGCCGACCGTGCTGATCGGCGTCTCGGGCCAGCCCGGGGCCTTTTCCGAGGGGGCGGTGCGGGCGATGGCCGAGAACAATCGCCGGCCGGTGATCTTTTCGTTGTCGAACCCGACCTCGCGCGCCGAGGCGACGCCCGAGGATATCGAAAGCTGGACCGAGGGGCGGGCGGTCATCGGCGCCGGCAGTCCGTTTCCGCCGCTGACCCGCAACGGCGTCAAGTTCAAGGTCGACCAGACCAACAATTCCTACATCTTCCCGGGGGTCGGGCTCGGGGCGATCGCGGTCAAGGCGCGGCGTATCACCGACGCGATGTTCGTTGCCGCGGCCAAGGCGCTGGCCGCGGCCTCGCCCGCCGCCGACAATCCCGAGGACAACCTGCTGCCGCCGGTGACGGCGTTGCGCCACGTCGCCGTTGCGGTGGCGCTGGCGACCGCCATCGAGGCGCACCGGGAAGGGCTGACCCAGGGGGTCGCGACCGACGAGATCGAGGCCGCGATCCGCGCCAAGATGTGGGCGCCGCGCTATCTGCGCTACCAGCCCGCGGGCGGCCCGTCCGGCTGAAATCCGCGACGATGCGACGGTGAGCGCGGAGGCCGAATCCGGTCGCGGGGCCCAGGCCGACCGGGTGCGCGGGCTGATCCTGGCGGCGCTGCTGGCCGGGCTCGCCGGCATGGTCGACGCCATCGGGTTTCTGCGGCTCGGCCATCTGTTCGTCTCGTATATGAGCGGCAACAGCACGCAGTTGGCCGTCGCGGTCGGCCGAGGCCGCCTGAGCGAAGCCGGCTCGATCATGGTCCTGATCGTACTGTTCGTGGCCGGAGCGGCCGGAGGACAATTGATCGCCCAATTCACCGGACGCCAGCATTTGACCTATGTCCTGGCCGCGGTAACGGTGTTGCTGACGTTGGCGGCGGCAATGGGAACGGCCCCGGAGCCGATGGTGCTGGCGATGGGCGCGTTGAACGCCGCGATGCACCGCGCCGGGAACGTCCCGGTCAGCCTGACCTTTGTCACCGGGACATTGGTCAGGCTCGGCCAGGGGCTCGGTGATTTCCTGACCCGCCGTGCGACCGGATGGAGCTGGGCGGCGCAAGCGATCCCTTGGGTGGGTCTCACCGCCGGCGGGACGATCGCCGGGGCCGCCTATGTGGCGATAGGCTCGGCGGTAGCCTGGGTGCCGGTCGGCGCCGCCGCTGTGCTGCTGATCTGGTCGATTGTCATTCCCGAGCCGCAGTGACCGGCGCAGCGCAGCACGCGGCGAGCCGCGCCCGCAATTCCTCGGCGCAAAGGTTTTGGCCGATCAGCACTAGCCGGTTATGGCTGGGCAGCAGCTCTGCACCTCGTCCAAGGTGAACCGCTTGCCGACGAGATGAAAAACGTGCCGCCTGTCGCTGCCCTCGATTGCCAGAACGCCCTTGGCGCGGAAAACATTGTCGGGGAGGTTTTCGAGGAAGGATTGGAACTTCTCGGCCGAGAAAGGCTGATCGCTTTCGAACGACACGGCGTCGAAGCCGTCCTGCGCCATATGGTCGTGTCCGTGCCCTCCGAAATAGCGGTCGGACTGAAAGAGCCCGGTGCTGAGGATCAGCGGCAACGGGATTTCGGCGCGGGTCGTGCGCACGATCCTGGCACCCTCGCTGATCGTGCGGATCCTCTCTTCGACGATATCCGCGCGGCCAGCCCCGACCAGATCGCATTTGTTGAGCAATACGATGTCGGCATAGCGCAGCTGATTTACCGCCGGTTTGCTGTCGAACAGCTCGAGGCTGAAGCTCTCCGCGTCGGCCAGTGCTACGACCGAATTGACGCGGACGGATTGGCGAAATTCCAAGCGCAGAAAGGTCAGCACGATCGGCAATGGATCGGCGAGGCCGGTGGTCTCGACGATCAGGTAATCGACCCGCGGCTCGCGCCGCAATACGCGAAAGATCGCATCCACCAGATCGTTATTGATCGAGCAGCAGATGCAGCCGTTGCTGAGCTCGACCATGTCGGCGGCGGCGCCGACGATCAGCTCGTTGTCGAGCGAAAGATCGCCGATCTCGTTGACCATGACCGCGATCCTGAGCCCGTGCTGCTGGGCCAGGATATGGTTCACCAGGGTGGTCTTGCCGCTGCCGAGAAAGCCGGTGACGATCGTGACCGGCAGGCGGGCCTCGCCTTCCATCGGCTGCTCCTTAGCCAGGGTTTTTAATGATTTGCCGAAAGATGGCCTCTCCGCCCTATCTTTTCCCTCTCCCGCCGGCCGGGGGAGAGGGCAGGGTGAGGGGGGCCGACGAGCCCAGCGGAGCAATCACCCGCCTCACTCCCCGCCGCCATGCGCCGGTGCTCTCCCCCTGAAGATCACGCCGCTCCCCGGTCCGGTCCGAGAAATGCCGCCTCTCCGGAGAGGGTCCGGGCCGCGGCGAAGGTGTAGGTGGTGCCGACCGCGGACTGGCTGACCGCGTCGCCAAAGGCGTTGGCGAGCGCGTGCAATGCGCGCCAGCCGGTGCAGTGCCCGGTGATGATGTGCGGAATCGCGAACGGCCGCAGCCCCTCGACCGTGTCGGGTATGATCCGCTCCATGACGCCGCCCAGATGCAAGCCGCCCATCACGCAATGGATCGGAATGTCCGGGAATAGCCGGCGCACCTCGGTGCAGACATTGACGATGCCGGCATGCGAGCAGGCGCTGAACACGACCAAGCCCAGATCGCGCACATGGACGACCAGCATGCGCTCGTCCATCAGCAGCGGGTCCGGCTCCCACGGCATGTCGGGCGCCGGTCCGGCTCAAGTGATCGACCCGGCCTTTTTCAAAGGCGCTGATCCGCGGGATCTCGCCGCTCAAATAAAAATGCCGGTCGAGCAGCAGTCGCGCGGCCGGGTCATTGACCACCGTCGCGCCCAGCGCCTCCATCTCGGCGCGGCGAGGGGACCTTGGCGGCCGGCACGATCGTCCCGCTGCCGAGCCGGACGGCGCGCTCGTTGAACATCCCGGGATTGACGTGGACCGCCGCCTTGCCGCCCTGCTGCCGGATCGCGTCCAATGCCGCCGGCAACGCGGCCATATGGTCCCAATGGCCGTGGCTGACCGCAATGCCCTCGACCTCGCCCAGCGCGATCCCGAGATTGGCGCAATTGCGGAGGAAGATCGCCCCTTCCGGCCCGGTGTCGAATAAGAGGGTGTGACGCACGCCGCCGGCGGTCGAGACCAGCCGGCAGCCAAAGCCCAGATTGGCGCACAGCAACGCCTCGCCCGATAACGCCTTGGCGCCGGCGCGCACGACATTGGCGAATTCGGAGACCGCGAACAGGGTCTTGCTGACGTAATTGTCGCTGACGTCGTCGGTGATCACGTCGACGACTCAGCGAATCGAGCGGAAGCCAAGGAGATTCCGCGAACTGCCGGTGCCGGTCACGCCTATCCTCCCGCGCGATCCCGAGCGAAAACTAGGCCAAGGGCGCCGTCGAGGCAATTTCCTGGCGCGGCCGTGTCCCACTTTGAATTTCTGCTTTGGGTGGAAAGCCGCGCCGTTCGCCGGATCCGCGCGGCGCGGTGGGCCGCATGCTGCCGCACAGCTGAGGATAGGCCGCCGTTGATGTAGCTAGCGACTGCCTCCCTAATGCACGCTGCGAGGTGGCTTGCACGTTGGAGACGATATGATCCCCAGGTGCGTCCTTATCGCACTGCCCAACACCTCGCGGCGGCGGCGCGTCGGGTCGCGATAGACGCTGAGCAGCCAGGTGCGCTCGAGCGCCGTTTCACCGAGTGCACAATGCACGCGTCCGGCCGCGAGTGGTGGAGGCGTGTCGCTCGGATGCTGACTCATCGCTCTTCCTCTCCATCGAAAGGTGCGTCGGAGGTCGGCGCGACGAAGCTGCAAGAGCTGCAGGCATAGCACGTCGATGCTCCTGCACCTCATCTCCGGCTTGGACTTCGAACACCGCATGTGGCGAGGGCGCTTGAGCGGAGCTATCCGCGCACCTCACAAGGGAGGCGATTGGATCGTAAAGGATTTCAGCCTTCACACTGCGAAGTAATTGCCGAACTGCGCGGCACTACAGACGGTTCGGGGCGCCCACTGGCGAGAGCACGGTTGACCACCGATCGCTCGACATGACGAAGAACCGACTGGTGTTCCGCGGCACTCGTCGTAATGCCAGACGCCAAGTGCTCTGCAGAGCAGAGATTATTTGAGGCATCTGGTGCCAGCGCCTAGACCCGACCCTAAGGCATCACGACGCTCATCCTGCATCAACGTCGATCTCGAGCGAGGAGGACTTCAACCGCAACAGCCTTCAGATCCTGGCCTGCGGCACGAGTTCCTCATTGTGATGACCTCATGCTACGACATGGTCACCGCGCAGTATAGGCTGGTGACCGAAGCGACTGCGGTATCTCGAGACGATCGAGCGCGGATGGCCAGCTCGATTCTCAACTGGGCGGCATGAATGTGTGGATGTAAGGCTAAAAGTATGCCCGACTTTATGGATCACCGGCTGGTTCCGATGGCTCACTCAGCTGCACGCGCCGATAGTCGAGCCGTGAATTCGGATGACGCGACGCGTTGATCATCCGACAGCATCTCGCAGATGACCCGGATTCGGACAGACGGCAGACTACGGCCAGCCAGCCCCGCTCGGCACGCACTTTGCCAGCGAGTTCGTATGGCATCGCTACGGCCTGGCCGGCACAGTTGGCGCACTCATGGAAGCATAGGCAGCGTCACTCGCAAGGCCGTGCCGACGAACGTCTGCATCTGATAAACGCGGCGGCGTCACCGCGCCTTTCACTGCGGATGCGAATGACGTTCTCGTATCACATGGGCGTCCTCAGGCGAGCTACCGACCCTCTCTCCATGGAACTAGAGTCGCGTTCAGGCCACGGTGCTAGTCGATCAACTCGCCGGCCACCCCGGCCTTGAGCGGCAACTCCGCCCCCAGACCGGGTATCATGTACACGAGGTTGACCAGTCAAGCTCATCGATGCAATCGCTATGGCCGTCCGCTAATCCCCGCGAGGTCGAGGATCTACCCTGGCGCATCTAGACCGCGGCGTTTGCAAATCGTTGTTGGAAGCCAACAGGTACAGGAGTGTTGCTGCAGGACGGCACCTCGACAGGGTACGAAGAACACCGGACTGAGCCGCGTGCAACATGGCCCGATGCGCGTCGATGCGCCGGGCCTCCTTCGGTCGAACAGTTTGGCTTTCGGGTGCATCAAGCCTGACCGACAGCGCGGTTCGAATGCGATAGGTATTCGCTTTTGATAAGCACTCACAAGCGCATGGAAACTCAGGGCGCGGCCCCAGAGGCTTCCAGGCGGAGATACCGTTATGCGCCACGCATGAAACCGGAGTTCTGGTTCTACCGCAGAGGCAAGTTGGAGTCGGCGATCCCCAGAATCCGCTTCGAAAATCGAGACTGAGAATCGAAAGCCGAAATCGACACCGCTATGGCGCTTGCCTCGCGGCGGCCTCGGGCGGCAAGCTGGCGGGTCTCTGTTGTCGAGAGGACATCATGACGGAACCGGTCGGCCTCGGGCCAATCTCGCGGGCTCACCAATTACGGCGACCCGGATTTCGCGCTCTATCTGCGGCGCTCGTTCGCGCGCTCGATGGGGTATTCGACCGAGCTGTTGGCGCGGCCGGTGATCGGCATCGCCGACACCTATTCCGGCTACAACAACTGCCACCGCCATTTCCCCGAACTGGTCGCAGCGGTCAAGCGCGGGCGTCTTGGCCGCGGGGGGCTGCCGCTGACCTTTCCGACGATCTCGTTGGGCGAGGTGTTCCTCAGCCCGACCAGCCTGATGTTCCGCAACCTGATGGCGATCGACACCGAGGAGATGATCCGTGCCCAGCCGATGGATGCGGTGGTGCTGGTCGGCGGCTGCGACAAGACCGTGCCGGCCCAGCTGATGGGGGCGATTTCGGCCAACCGGCCGGCGATCGGGCTGGTCGCCGGGCCGATGATGACCTCGCGCTGGCACGGCGAGCGGCTCGGCGCCTGCACCGATTGCCGCCGCTTCTGGGCCAGATACCGCGCCGGCGAGATCGGGGCCGACGAGATCCACGAGGTCGAGGGCAACCTCGCGACCACGGCCGGCACCTGTGCCGTGATGGGGACGGCGAGCACGATGGCCGGGGTCGCCGAGGCGCTCGGCATGATCCTGCCCGGCACGGCGGCGATCCCCGCGGTCCACGCCGACCGGCTGCGCGCCGCCGAGGCGACCGGCCGTGCGGCGATGCGGCTCGCCCGCACCGGGCTCACGCCGGACCGGATCGTGACCCCTGATACGGTCGAGAACGCGCTGCGGGTGCTGATGGCGATCGGCGGCTCGACCAACGCCGTCCTGCACCTGACCGCGATCGCCGGCCGCGCCGGCATCGATATCGATTTGCGCCGCCTCAATGCGATCAGCGACGAAACCCCGGTGCTGGTCGACCTGAAACCGACCGGCCCGCATTACATGGAAGATTTGTTCGCGGCCGGCGGCATCGGCGCGGTGTTGCGCGAATTGCAGCCGCTCTTGCATCTCGACTGCATGACCGTATCGGGCGAAACCGTGGGCGAACGCCTCGCCGCGCCCGCCGGCCCGGTCGACCGCGGCGTGGTCAAGCCGCTCGCCGATCCGCTGCAGCCCAAGGGCGGGCTCGTGGCATTGTTCGGCTCCCTGGCGCCCAAGGGCGCGATCTTCAAGCGCTCGGCCGCCGACCCCAAGCTGTTCGAGAAGGAGGGGAGGGCGGTCGTGTTCACCTCGCTCGAAGACCTCTCGGCGCGGATCGACGACCCCGCTCTCGACGTGACCCCGGACGATTTCCTGGTATTGCAGAATGCCGGGCCGTTGTCTGCTTCGGGCATGCCGGAGGCGGGCTATCTGCCGATCCCGGCCAAGCTGGCGCGCGTCGGGGTCAAGGACATGGTGCGGATCTCGGACGCGCGGATGAGCGGCACCGCCTATGGCTCGATCGTCTTGCACGTGACCCCGGACGCGGCCTCGGGCGGCCCATTGGCCAAGGTGCGCAATGGTGACCGTATCCGCCTCTCGGTCAAGGAGCGCCGCATCGACCTCATGGTGGAGCCCGACGAGCTGGCCCGCCGCCCGGTCGCCCCGCCGCCATTCCCCGAGCGCGGCTACGCACAGCTCTACCGCCGCGAGATCCTGCAAGCCGACAAGGGCTGCGACTTCAACTTCCTGCGCAAGCACCCGCTGGCGGAGGGAGCGCGCAGCGTTTGAATGCAGCTCGATCGTATCTCGGCGCACATCGTGGGACTCCGGTCGCACCCTACTCGATCGGGATTGCTTCGTCGCTGCGCTCCTCGCAATGACAAGCCCTGTGTTTCCGGTTCGCGGGGCCATTTCGCCGTCATTGCGAGCGCGGCGAAGCAATCTCGGGCCGATCGAACGGTGATCTGGTCAGGCCACGAGCGTGATCAGCGTTTCGATCGTCTGCACAGCCGCTGGGAAGCGATCGTGACGGTTCGGACTCTGCCCGGGGACGAGGCTATCGAGGGCTGCGGTCGGCGGCACTTCCCGCTCCCAGAAGCGGCGAGACGATGATGATGCGCGGCCATCGTCTCCATGCCGAGGCAGGCGACGAGCCCGGTCGTGTAGCTGCCTCCCACTTGTCGCAGAAAGCCGAGCAATGCCGGGCCGAAGGCGAAGGTGAACTGGTTGATCGCGACGATCAGGCTGACGATCCGGGCAAAATGCTGGTTCGGGAACTCGTGCTGCACGATCAGCGCCGGCAAGGTGATCATGTTGCCGACGGCGAGCCCGAACAGGGCGCACCCCAGATAGAGCATCGGCGGCGAGTTGGCCGAGGCGAGCAGCCCCATTGCGGTGACCTGGACGAGAAAGTTCGCGCACGCCGCGGCCCGGCGGTCCAGCCGGTCGATGAAGCAGCCGGTGGCGACGCGGCCGACCACGGCGGCAAAGGTCGTCAGGCTGACCGCCCATCCGGAAGCGACGGTGCCGATGAGCGGCGACAGATAGGCGATCTGGTGGGTCAGAAAGCCGACCTGGGCGATCATCCCCAGCGCAAACGCAAGCGAGATCGTCTGAAAGCGCCCGCTGCGCAGGATTGCCGAGAGCCGCCAAGGCGCATCCTCGGTCGAGGATTCTTCGACCGGTCGTCGCGGCTGAACCGGAACCGGAGGGCGGTCCGAGCGCTCGTGCTCGCCGGGACGCTTCGGCCGCAGCACGATCCCGGCCACCGGGAGCAGGATGGCGAGCATCAGGGCGGCAACGGACCACAACGCAGCGGCGAAACCGAACTGGCCGATCAGCAGGATCAGCAGAGGTGCCACGACGATGCCCCCGGCGCTGGCGCCGTTCAGCGCAAGACTGACCGCGAACCCGCGCCGCCGGTCGAACCAGGGTGCGACGATGATGTTGATCGCGGCGCCGCTCATCGCCGCCCACCCCGGCGACATCGCCGCGAAGGCCGCATAGACCTGCCATGGCCGGTCGGCGATGGTCAGCAAAACCACGCCGCCGGACATCGCAATCGCGCCCGCCGCAACGACCCGGCGCGCACCGAAGCGCTGGAAGATGCCGCCGCCGAAGAAGACCAGTGCCGCACTGAGCACGTAATAGAGGGTGATCGCCGACGCGATCTCGGATGCGGACCAGCCGTAACGTTGCTCGAGCGCGACGAGATAAATGCCGGGCCCGTAGAAGCCCACGCCGAAGCCCAACAGGGCAATGACGAAGGCGGCGGCGACGACCAGCCAGCCGTGATAAATGCCGGTCGTCGTCGATGCGGCCGGGCGCGTGAAGATTTGGTGTTCGAACCTCACGAAACGGCGTCGAGCGCCGTTGGCGGAGGCATTCGAACTCTCTGACTGGCACGGTGGCGCTCCGTCTGGCAGCGATGGGCCGAAATCTGATTGCACCGCTGCGTCTGCGCTGGCCGGTTTCAGACATGGTCCCCCGACCGGGTCCGATTTCGGCTATCGAACCGGGAAGGCGGGGATTAGGCTCGTTCAGCGATGTTGAACGGCAATCCGCACATCCTTGACCCCGCGACCTGCGATCGCGCCCGCCTGGCGCGGGACCCGGCCTATGACGGCCGGTTCTTCACCGGAGTCCGCACCACGCGGATCTATTGCCGGCCGGTCTGCCCGGTACGTCCGGCGAAGTCGGAGAACGTGCTGTTCTTCCCCACCGCGGCGGCGGCGGAGCGGGCCGGGTTTCGCCCGTGCCTGCGCTGCCGTCCCGAGACGGCGCCCGGCAGCCCGGCGTGGAACGGCACGGCGACGACGGTCGCCCGCGGCATCCGCCTGATCGAGGACGGCTTTCTCGATCACGGCTCGGTGCGCGAGCTGGCCGAGAAGCTGGGCATCGGGCCGCGACACCTCTCGCGGCTGTTTCTTCGCCACACCGGCGCCACCCCGAGCGAGCTTGCGTCGACTCGCCGGGTGCAGGCGGCAAAGCGCCTGATCGACGACACGGCCATACCGCTGTCGCAGATCGCCTTCGCCGCCGGGTTCGGCAGCATACGGCGCTTCAACGACGCGTTCGGCGCCACCTACGGGCGTGCTCCGTCGTCGTTTCGCAGAATCAAGGGCGAAACCGGTAAACCAACGCAAAGAGGAGAATAGAGTGGCGCGAACCTGGTTCCCGGTACCCCGCGAACCCTCACCCGCCTCACTGCGCTCGGCACCCTCTCCCGCAATGCGGGAGAGGGGGGACCCAGCCCTTCGGGGCTGGGGGGTGAGGGATTGCGTGGGCATTATCCGTCTGATTTGACGACTAGAGAACCCTGCAAGTAGAGAACCCTGCGAGCCAGCTGAACCATCGGGTGGAGCACTGCGATGACCGATTACATTCTGCGCGGCGGCGAGGTGATCGACGGCAGCGGCGGGAAGCGGTTTCGCGCCGATGTCGCGATCGCGGGCGACCGCATTGCCGCGGTCGGCGTCGTCGCGAAGGCTGCGGGCGCGCGCGAGATCGATGTGTCGGGCAAGATCGTGGCGCCGGGCTTTATCGACGTGCACACCCATGACGACCGCGCGCTGTTCGCGACGCCCGAGATGGCGGCCAAGGCGAGCCAGGGGGTCACCACCGTCGTCACCGGGAATTGCGGGATCAGCCTGGCGCCGTTGCGGATCGATCATGCTCCGCCGCCGCCGCTCGATCTGATCGGCGACCTCGCCGATTATCGTTACGGGCAGTTCGCCGACTATCTGGCGGCGCTCGACCGGACACCGGCGGCGGTCAACGCTGCCTGCCTCGTCGGCCATTCGACCCTGCGCGTCGGTACCATGAGCGCGCTCGACCGCCCGGCCGAGCCGGCGGAGCTCGCGCGCATGGGCGAACTGTTGCAGGAGGCGCTCGACGCCGGTGCGGTCGGCCTGTCGAGTGGGCTCGCCTATGCCCCGGCCGAACACGCGCCGCCCTCCGAGATCGAGGCCTTGGCGGCATTGCTGCGCCCGGCCGGCGCCCTCTATACGACGCATATGCGCAACGAGGGCGGCGGCGTCCTCGACAGCCTCGAAGAGAGCTTCGCGGTCGGCCGCGCGGCCGGGGTGCCGGTGGTGATCTCGCACCACAAGACCATCGGCCGCGACAATTTCGGGCGCACCGCTGCCACCCTGCCGCGGATCGCCGCGGCGATCGCGCGGCAAGAGGTCGGGCTCGATGCCTATCCCTACATCGCCTCCTCGACGGTGCTTAGCGCGGCGCAGGCCGCGCGGGCGTCGAAGGTGATGGTCACCTGGTCGAAGAGCGCCCCCGAGCAGGCCGGCCGCGAATTGTCGGCGATCGCCGCCGAGTGGGGCGTCGGCGTCAACGAGGCGGTCGACCGATTGCAGCCGGCGGGGGCCATCTATTGGACGATGGACGAGCCGGACGTGCAGCGGGTATTGCGCTTCGAGCACACGATGATCGGCTCCGACGGGCTGCCGCACGACATTCACCCGCATCCGCGGCTGTGGGGCACCTTTCCGCGCGTGCTGGGCCATTACTGCCGCGAGCTCGGCCTGTTCGGGCTCGAAGAGGCGGTGCGCCGGATGACCGGCCTGCCCGCCGCCCGGTTCGGCCTGAGCGGGCGCGGCCGGGTCGCCGCCGGCGCCTATGCAGACATCACGGTCTTCGACCCGGCGACGGTTCTCGATCGCGCCACCTTCGAGCAGCCGACCACCCCCGCCGCCGGCATCGAACATGTCTTCGTCAACGGCCGCCCGGTCTGGGCTGCGGGCCGGCCCAGCGGCGAACATCCCGGCCGCGCCTTGCGCCGCCAGCGGATGCACGCCGAGGCGGGCTAGCTGCCATCCGGCCAGCCAGGAGGCTCGGGCAGAGCCATGACGCCGTCACCCCGCGTAAATTACGAGCTCATTGCCGATCGATATGATTCGCAGCCGTATCGGGCGAAATCGGTCGATCCGGAGCTCTTGGCCTTCATTGGACAACGTGCGTCTTCGGATCCTCCAGCCATCTTGGATGTCGGCTGCGGCACCGGAAGTCAGCTGCTGGCGAACCGCACGGCGCTGCCCAGCGCCCGGCTGGTGGGGATCGACCGGTCGCTCGGCATGCTGCGGCGGGCGCAATCCAAAGGGCCGGGCATCGCCTGGGTGCAAGCCGATGGTGCCATGCTGCCCTTCGAGGCGGAGAGTTTTGATTTCATCAGCTGTCAAATGGCGTTCCACCATCTGCGGGACAAAGCCGGCATGCTGCGCGCGGCATTTCGCGTCCTGCGGCGTGACGCGCGCTTCGTGATCCGCAATTTATGCCCGCAGGAGTGCGCGGATTGGCTCTATTACACGTATTTTCCCGAGGCTTACGCGATCGATCTGGAGGATTTTTGGCCTCCCGAGACGATGGTGACGGCAATGGTGGGAGCCGGATTTGCAGCAGTGACAGTGGAACGGGAGCATCTGCATTTCGAAGAGGATTTGTGCGCCTGGCTCGAAACCGTGCGCCGCCGCGATACTTGCTCGCAGCTGCTGTCGATTCCCGACGCGGCCTATCAGGCAGGAGTGCGTCGGCTGGAGCACGAACTCGCCGGCGCGAGCACTCCGCCCACTCGAGCAAATCACATTTGCCTGATTACCGTGCGCGGCGAAAAGCTGACCGGCAGTGCTTGACAACGGCGGGCGACTGACTCCCTGCCCCAGCTACCGACGGCGTTGGCGGTCCCGGAGGGGTCAGCCGTGATCGAGGCTCGCATCGCCAAGACCGTGATGGTCGGAGCGCTCGCGCTGTTCGCGGCGCTCGTGACCTTCGACAATCTGATCGATTACGGCACCAATTTCGAATTCGTGCGTCATGTGCTGAGCATGGATACGACGCGCCCGGGAAACGCGCTCACCTATCGCCGGGTGACCTCGCCGGCCTTGTGGAACGTGGCCTACGGCTTGATCATATTCGGCGAGGGGCTGACCGGGCTGAGCCTGGGGCTCGGGGCGCTCGCGCTGCTCCGCCAACTGCGCGCCGCCGCCACCCGCTTCAACCGCAGCAAACGCCTCGTCTTCGTCGGCGCGGCGATCGGTTTTCTGGTCTGGTTCTTCGGTTTCATGGCGATCGGCGGCGAGTGGTTTCAGATGTGGCAGTCTCAAACCTGGAATGGCCAGCAGCCGGCATTTCGCTTTTATATGACGATCCTCGCCGTGCTGATCTTCGTCAACCAGCCGGACGGCGATCTCGCGGCTTGACCAGGCGAGCGACGCCAGCTCGCCGGCCTGCCCGAGGCGCCTCAAAACGTGACGTGACCGCGCGCCGGGATCGTTACGGCACCACCCGCCGCGCCAGCGCCGCGATGACCGGCAGCACCACCCGCTGGGTCCGCGGACCCAGGCCGAGCGGCTTCAGCAGCATGCGCATGCTCATTTCGACCGGGAAATGCGGACGGGCGAGGTCCCGGCACTGCCGGTGCACGTTGCGGTACACGGCGGGGCCGAACGGCGTGCCGGGATGGCGCGCTCCGTGAATGTGCCTCAGCACGATCAGCCGGTCTTCGCCGCCGGTCATCCGCAGCCGCCGCCACAGCGCCGGGGCGACGACGGTGCGCCGCGGCCGCTCGATGTCCCGATATTTGCGGAAAAAGCGATAAAAGTGCTTGTAGTGACGGACCTCGTCTTCGGCAATCCGCCCGGTCAGAAGGGCGAGCACCGGATCGAGGCTGGCCCGCGACAGGGTCGTGTAGAAGCTGGCGGTGCCCATCTCGACGACGCAGCGCGAGGCCATTTCGAGGCAGCGCGTCGAATTCGAGCGCCTCGTGGCAAAGCGGCCGAAACTCGTCGATAAAGCGTTCGCGGACTTTTTCCCAAGGAAACTGCGGCCAGGCCGCTTCGACATAGCGGCGCAAAGCCCGGCCGTGCTGCAATTCCTCGGGCAGCCAGTAATGTTCCAGCCACGAAGTGATTTCCTGGTCGCCGGCAAAGTGTTCGATCAAGTTTGCCGTATAGAGGTCGGTGGCGCTTTCCATCAACGACGCGGCCGCGACCATGTAGAACAGCGCCTCGCTCCGCTCCACCGCGTCGTGCCGGATCATCGGCCAGGGAATGTCGTCGAGCGACCAATTCCGCCGGGCGGCCGTTCGATCGGCCGGGCTGGGCCGGGCTGCCGCGGTCCGGCCATCGTGTGCTGGAAAGTCTGGAGGCTGCATATCGGTCAGTCGCCGCGCCGCCTGCTAAAAGGTGAACATCGTGCTCTCGGGCCCGAGGCCGAGCAAAACCTGGCCCACGGTCTCGAAATGGGCCTGGCGGCCCTGATATTGCTGGATCACGGTGTGAACGTCGCGAAACCGCCGCTCGAACGGGTTTTCCTCGAAGATCGCGGTGGCCCCGGCTGCGTGGTAGAGCGTGTCGACGGCGTCCTTCCCCTGGTGGATGGCCCAGGTCGAGGCCAGCCGGATCGTCGTATTGTGGTCGAGGCTGAGCCGGCCCGTGCGGCCGACCTCCCGCCAGATATCGTCGAGCGCACTCAATAGAAACGCTCGCGCCGCCCCGATCCGCGCCTCGGACTGCGCTACCTGCGCCTGGATCAAATTGTTGTCGCGCAACGTGCGCTTGGCGCCGCGCGGGATCTTGTCGCGGGCGAGCTCGATAAAGGCGTCGAGCGTGCCGCGGGCGACGCCGAGAGCCACCCCGGCGAATCCAGCCGAATAAACGTTGCTGCTGCTGAAGGCGTAAAGCAGGCCCGGCTCGCGCGGTTTGGCTTCCGCGCTGCGCTCGACGGCATGGTTTTCCGGGACGAGCAGATCGGTCACCGTGTAGCTGTCGCTGCCGGTGCCGCGCAGACCGATCACATGCCAGATATCGGTCATCCTCGCCTGCGCCTTTGGGAACAGCAGGGTGCGGAACACCGGACTGCCGTCGGGGCGCAGCCGCGGCGTCCCATCCTCGGCAAAGACCGCGACATGGGCGCCGAGCCAGGTAGCGTGATGGCTGCCGCTGGCAAAACTCCATGTCCCGGTCAGCCGGTAGCCGCCCGGCGCGATCCGCGCCTCGGCCGGGCCAGGCGGACCCCAGGCCACGATCCCGCGCTCGCCGCCGAAGATCTCCCGCGCCGCCTCGGGGGCGAGATAGGCGGCGGTCATCGTGCAGCCGCAGGCCTGGCCGAGGCACCAGGCGACGCTGGCGTCGTGCTTGGCGACCGCTTCGATGACCGGGACATAGGCAGCAGGCGGCAGCTCGGCGCCGCCCAAGGAGCGCGGCAGCAGCAGTCGGAACAGCCCGCGCCGGGCCAGCGCCGCGACGAGCGGCTCCGGAAGCTCGCGGCTATGCTCGATCTCGTCGGCGGCCGCCGCGATCATCGGGCCGAGTTCCCGCACCTGCTCGACATAGTCGGAGCCGGGCCTGTCGGCGCTCTGCGGGTCTCGGGCGTTCGACCTCATCGCTCGCTCTCTTCACACCGCCGGTCACGTCGCCGGCAATCCATCGCCGGTTAATATTACCGCACTCCCGCCGGCTGTGGCATCTCCCCATTGTGCGGCGCGGCTCACAGCCGAATCGGGGAGCGAAACGTGGCCGAATCGACGAAGGCGGGGCCGCAGCGCCTCGACCGATGAGAGCCTCGACCGTCGTCGCAGATCGCGCAGATCGCTTCATCCTCGTCAATCGCGCCGCACGAGCCTCCGGATGGCGCGCTCGCGGTTGAGGAGGTCGATCCCGCTACTCTCCCTTCAGCGGACCTATGGTAAAGCCCGGACCGTCGCGCCTGCGAGCCCCGCCGAGGCCCGCTGCGGCGCCGGCCTGATCCGCGCTTTGGACCGCGACAATCGGCGCCTCGGTGAACAGGTAGGTCTCGAACATCCGCGCGAAATCCGCATTGTTGCGGCGCAGCCACTCGATCAGCATCGCCGAGTGCTCCATCTCGTCGCGCATGTTGTGGAGCAGCACCTGCTTCAGCGCCTCGTCGTCGGTGTCGTCGGCGCGCTGCCGGTACCAGTCGATCGCGTCGAGCTCCTCCTTCAAGGATACGATCGCGTAGTGCAGCAGGCGGGCTTCCTGAGAGAGCCGCTCGCGCGGAACGTGAAGGTCTTCACTGGACATTGGTGGCTATCGCTCCGGTCTCAAGTTGGCAGGGGGCCCCGGCGATCTCCGCGATGTCAAACAAATCCGGATTGCGCCGCGCCCGTCGGGGTGTGAGAGTCGGGGGCATTGGCGGCCGACGACAACGGAGAAAACGCTGATGGCGGCAAAACGGCAGGTCGCGATCGTCACCGGGGCGGCGAGCGGCATCGGGCGGGCGATGAGCCTGGGCCTGCTCGAAGGCGGCATCGACGTCGCCGCGGTCGATCGCGAGGCGGCATGGCTCGGCGAATTGACGGCGGCGGCCGCGACCGCCGGCAAGGAGTCTGCGGGCGCGCTGCAGACGGTGCGCGCCGACCTCGCCGACCCGGCCTCGTTCCAGACGATCGTGTCGACTGTGCTCGGCATGTCCGGGCAGATCGACATTCTGGTCAACAACGCCGGGATCGGACAGGGCTCGATCCGCGCCGACCAGCGCCGCAACCCGCTCCGCTTCTGGGAAATCACCCCGGAGCAATGGGGCCGCTTTGTCGCGGTCAACGCGACCGCACCGTTGATGATGGCGCGCGCGGTCGCGCCGCACATGCTCGCTGCCAAGCACGGACGGATCGTCACCGTCACCACCAGCCTCGGCACGATGCTGCGCGAGGGCTATGTGCTCTACGGCGCCAGCAAGGCTGCGGCCGAGGCGGCGACCGCGGTGATGGCGGCCGACCTCGCCGGGACCGGGGTCACCGCCAATGTGCTGGTGCCGGGCGGGATGACGGATACGCGGATCATCCCGGATGGGGCGTTCGTCGACCGCAGCCGACTGCTGCGCCCCGAAATCATGGCGCCGCCGTTGCGCTGGTTGGTGTCGGAGGCTGCCGCCGGGGTCACCGGGCGGCGCTTTCTGGCGGCGCATTGGGATACCGCGCTGCCGCCCGCCGAAGCCGCGGAAAAATGCGGCGCGCCGATCGCCTGGAAGGCGATCGCGACAATGCCGATCGAGCCCGATTGAACGGAGGGTCCAAAGATGGCGTCACAAAGCACGGCGAATGCCGCGCAACAGGAATATTGGAACACGGTAGCCGGCCCGCGCTGGGTCGGGCTCGAAGGCTTTGTCGAGCGCCGGGTGCGCGCGGTCAACGACCTGCTGCTGAAGCACTCGGCGGCGGCTGCGGGCGAGCGGGCGCTCGAGATCGGCTGCGGCACCGGCGCCTTCACGGTCCCTCTGGCCGAGGCGGTCGGCGAGCGCGGCCAGGTGGTCGGGGCCGACATCTCCGAGGCGATGCTGGCCGGCGCCCGCAAGCGCATCGCCGAAAGCGGGCTGAAGACCGTGTCGCTGATGCAGGCGGACGCGCAGACGCATCCGTTCGAGCCCAACCGTTTCGACCTGATCGCCTCGCGCTTCGGCGTCATGTTCTTCGCCGATCCCACGGCGGCGTTCACCAATCTCCTTGCCGCGGCCAAGCCCGGCGCCCGGTTGTGCTTTGCCTGCTGGGGACCGCTCGCCGACAACCGGCACTGGCTGATCCCTTACGAGGTGGCGTTGCACCACCTCGGGCCGCCCGAGCCCAAGCCCGCCCGCGCGCCCGGTCCGATGGCGTTCAGCGACCCCGATTATGTGCGCTCATTTCTCGGCGCCGCCGGGTTCGCGGGCATCGAGATCCACCGCGAACACCCCGACATCGCCGCCTCGGCCCCCAAGGAGGAGGCCGAGCACGCCTGCATCATGGGTCCCTCGGGCCGGCTGATCGACGAAAAGAAGCCCGATGCGGCGACCGTCCAGACGATCCGGCGCGAGATCGAGGACGCCTTTGCCGCCCACGCCAAGGGCGGAAACAAAGTGCTGCCCTCCACGGTCTTCCTGGTGACCGCGCGGCGGCAGCGCTAAGCAGCCAATGCCGAAGCGCTGCCGCGGTCAGGTGCGCGGCAGCTTGGCGTAGGCGGCGGGGAGGAGGCGAGCCAGGCGCTCGGCCCAGGCGGCCTGGCCCGCGGGTTCGGCGATCAAATCCTGGCGGATCTCGATCTCGACATGCGGCAGGCCGCGGCGTTCGCCATGCACCGGGACGGTGTAGTCGGTCAGATCGGTGACCCGGTAGGGCTCGTTGTCGCCGACGGTCAGATCGCCTTCGGCCCGCATCAGGGTGAGCAGCGGGCGGGCGAGCCGCGCGTCGCGGTTGAACAGAACCCCGACATGCCACGGCCGCGACACGCCGATAAAGACCGGGGTGAAGCTGTGCAGCGCCACCAGCACCGTGGCCCGGCCCTGTGCCGCGCGGTGGTCGAGCGCTGCCGCGATCCGGTTGTGATAAGGGCGGAAGATCGCCTCGATCCGTGCTTCCCGGGCAATCTCGCCCAGTCCCTGGTTATCGGGGATCACGGTCTGCTCGCTGATCTCCGGGATCGAGCTCGCCACCGTCGGGTCGCGGTTGCAGTCGATCACCAGCCGCGAATAGCTCTGCACGATCAACGCCGCGTCCAACCGGCGCGACAGCAGCCGGCCGATTTCGGCGATGCCGATGTCCCAGGCGATGTGGCGCATCGTGTCGGGCTCGGCCAGGCCGAGCCGGCCGAGCCGGCGCGGAATGGCCCGGCCGCCGTGGTCGCAGGTCAGAAAGAAGACTGAGCGCCCGGCCTCGTTGTCGAAGGTGACCGGGTCGGGTTCGTCGGGGTCGAGCAGCCGAGCGTCGGTCATCGCCACGCGATACCCGCTTGGATCGGCCAAATCGGGACCGCGGGCCGAGCCTGCACCTGCGAAGGCGGGTGGCTCACCTGCGGGCGGGACGCCCGCGCTCCGGCCGGCGACATCAATAAATCTCGGCGTAATGGGCGCAGAGCTCGGCCGGCGACAGCGCCGCGACCTTTTCCGCTTCGACCCGCTTGAAGCGCAGATAGGCGTCCATATAGGTCGGGCCGAACCATTGCGCGGCTGCCTCGCTGGCCGCGAGCAGGTCGAGCGCCTGGTCGAGCGAGCGGGGCAGGGAGCCCGGCGTCGTCCCCGCCGCCGGCAACGGCAGCGCGCGGCGGATGCCATCGACCCCGGCGAAGATCACCACGCCCAATGCCAGATAGGGGCTCGCCGCAGCGTCGCACACGCGGAACTCGACATTGAACTGGCGAGCGGTCTCGTCGGCGTCCGCGGCGGCGAAGACCGGGCAGATCCGCAGCGCGGCGCCGCGGTCCTGCCGCACCAGATCGATCAGGGTCGGCGCCCAGGCATTGGGCACGAGGCGCAGATAGGAGACCGGCGAGGGGGCGGTGACCGCGCAGATCGCCGGCATGTGGTGCAAAATGCCGGCAAAGAAGTGCTGGGCGGGCTTGCTCAGATCCATCTTCTCGCCCAGTGCGCGGGTCGTCGGCCGCCCGGCCCCATCCCACAAGCTCATATGGATGTGCACGCCGCTGCCGACATTGTCGGGCGCGGGCTTGGGCGAGAAGATCGCACGGTGGCCGAGGCGCTGGGCCGTGGCGCGCGCCATCTCGCGAGTGATCGCCGCGTGGTCGGCGGCGGTGAGTGCGGGCTGGGGCGTCACCGTCACCTCGAACTGGCGCGGCCCGTATTCGGCGAGCAAACTGTCCGGGACCAGTCCGGCGGCGCGCAACGCGGCGATGAACGCCTCCCCGAAGCTGCTCTGGCGGCGGAAGGCCCCGAGCGCATAGGCGTCGCCCGGGCGGTCGTCGGTTCCGGTATAGAGAAATTCCTGCTCGAACGCGGCAAGGAGCCGCAGCCCCGCCGCCTCCTCCAATTCGCGCGCCGCCCGGCGCAGGAAATCGCGCGGGCAGCACTCCCACGGCTCGCCGTCGGTGGTGCGGATGTCGCCGAGAAAGAAATGCTCGACCGCCGAGCCGTCGGCGAAATCGACCCTGACCTCGGCCGCCGGGTCGGGCACGATCATCAGATCGCCGGCGGTGCCGAACGGAGTGTCCCAGATCGGCCCGGCCGGCGACATCATCAGGTTGCTGCCGGTCCAGCCGATGCCCTTTGTGAGCCGCCCTGGCAATTCGCATGCCGGGAAGCCCTTGCCGCGCACGTGCCCCGAAATGTCGCAGGTGGCGACGAAGACGAGTTCCTCGCGGATCATATCTTCCTTTCCTCTGCCGCCGGTCCGCAGCCGGACTTCTCTCCCCCCGCCAGCGGGCGGAGAGGGCTGGGGTGAGGTGGGCGGTGCGGCCGCGCGCGAATTCTGCAAGGGCCACCTCACCCTCCCGCGCGCCGCACGGACCCCTTCCTCTCCCCCGCGATGCGGCGGAGAGGGGCAGCGACGCGGAACCCGCGTTCAATTGCGCCCTCGGCCGAGAAAGAGGAAGACGCCAACGCATGCCGATTCCTCTGCGTCCAGCGGGGATATCGGCTAGGATCGCAGAAATCCTGTCGTTCGACCATGGGGGTGAGCCATGCCGGTCGCATCGATCCGCGGCGTCGAGATCAATTACCGGGTGCTGGGCGAACGCGGCCCGTGGGTGGCGTTGCAGCCGGGCGGCAGGCGCGGTCTCGACGGGGTCAGGCCGCTCGCGGAAAAGCTCGCCGAGGCCGGCAACCGGGTGCTGGTCTACGACCGGCGCAATTGCGGCGCCTCCGCCGTGTCGTTCGACGGCGGCAATTCCGAGAATGAGATCTGGGCCGAGGATCTGCGCGAGCTGTTGTCGCAGCTCGATGCATTGCCGGCGTTCATCGGCGGCAGCTCGTCGGGCTGCCGGCTCGCTTTGCTGCTGGCACTGCGTCATCCCGCCGCGGTGAGCGGCCTCCTGCTGTGGCGGGTCACCGGCGGCCCCTATGCGGCGCAGCGGCTGGTCGAGAACTACTACACCCAGTTTATCGAGATGGCACAGAAGGGCGGCATGGAGGCGGTCTGCACCAGCGAGCATTTCGCCGAGGTGATCAAGGCCAACCCGGCCAACCGGGCGCGGCTGATGGCGATCGGGGTCAAAAATTTCATCGCGGTCATGGAGCGCTGGCGCCGTGCGTTCAACGAGGGCGCCGACCATCCGGTGATCGGGCTGAGCCCGGCCGAGTTGCGCTCGATGACGATGCCGGCCTGCATCGTCCCCGGCAACGACCGGGTGCACCCGCGCGCCCCGGGCCAGGCCGCGCACCGGCTGATGCCCAACAGCGAATACCACGAAGTCCTGACCGAAGACCGCGAGGATCTCGACGTGGCGCTCGAGGATTGGGAAAAGAAGGAAGGTCTGCTGGCCGCGATCTTCATTGACTTCCTGCGCCGCGCCCAGCGTCGCGGATGAGGAACGGGATCAGAGCGCGCCTTTAGTGTCCGACCCGAAATGAACCGAACGATCCCAGCATCTCACGGTCGCCCCCGCTTTCGCGCAGAGCTGTCCGGGGAAATTTCGGCTTTAAGGTAAACGTGTTTATGACTCCAGCGATACAATTCGGCATCGTCTTGCGCGGACTTGAACCGCGCATCCACGTCTTCATTTCACGCGCGCTGGGGACAAGGCAAATCGTCAGCGGCGCCGGTGTCTGCGCGATCGGCATCAATCGCAGCGTCGCCTTCGATACCGGCATCCCCGCGGGCTTCCCCGACGCGTGGGCCGGCGCAGCCCGACCGTACCGAACCACAGGTAGCCGTCCCAGCTGCCTAGAGAGGGATTGCCGACCACGATTGTCACTCCTCGGGTAAATTTCCCAAAGGACGCATAGCCGTCGACGATGGGCCGATGGCGAGCCCGGCCGAAGGATAGGCGCCACCTCTCCGAGATCCGCCCCGCCTGCGACGGGTCAGAGCAGCTTCAGCTGATCGCCCGGTTGCGGCGGGGGGTGGAAGCGGGTGGTGTCGAGCGGCTTCGTCGTGCGCTGGTTGAGACCGAGCCGGCGGCAGGCGCGGTCGAACCTCACCCGGAGCATGTCGGCATAGGGGCCGGCGCCGGTCATCCTTTTCGACCACGCCGAATTGTAGAGCCGGCCGCCGTGGGCCTGGGCGACCAGCGAGAGCACATGGGCCGCCCTGTCCGGGAAATGCGCTTCGAGCCATTCCCGGAACAGGGCTTTCAGCTCGAGCGGCAGGCGCAGCAAAGTGTAGCCGGCCGAAGTTGCGCCCGCTTCATATGCCCGTTCGAGGATCTGCTCCATCTCGCTGTCGTTGAGCGCCGGGATCATCGGCGCGGCCAGCACCCCGGTCGGGACCCCGGCATCGGTGAGCGCCGCGATAGTTTCGAGCCGACGCTCCGGCGTCGCTGCGCGCGGCTCCATGCGCCGCGCGAGCATGCGATCGAGGGTCGTCACCGAGACCGTGACGATCGCGAGCCGGTCCTTTGCCATCGCGGCGAGGATGTCGAGATCGCGCCGGACCAGCGCCGATTTGGTGACGATCGTGACCGGGTGGCGAAAATCGCGCAGCACTTCGAGGATCGAGCGGGTGACGCCGAGCCGGCGTTCGACCGGCTGATAGGGGTCGGTGTTGCTGCCGAGCGCGATCGGGCGGCAGGCATAGCCTTTTTTGCGCAATTCCGCGGCGAGCAATGCCGCCGCCTGCGGCTTGTAGAACAGCCGGCTCTCGAAATCGAGGCCGGGCGACAGGCCGAGATAGGCATGGCTCGGCCGTGCGTAGCAATAGATGCAACCATGCTCGCAGCCGCGATAGGGGTTGATCGACCGGTCGAAGCCGATATCGGGCGACTCGTTACGGGCGATGATCGTGCGCGTCGAATTGACCGTCAGGGTGGTCGTCAGCGGCACCGGGTCTTCGTCGGCGGCCCCCCAGCCATCGTCAAAGGCCACGCGCTGCTCGGCCTCGAAGCGGCCGCTGACGTTGCTGGCGGCACCGCGTCCCTTGCGCGGCCCGATCATGCCCGGCATATCCATATTGCGCAGCTTGCACCAACCATGCGAACATTTCAAGAACTATCTTCGGTCTCGATCGTTATTCCGTCGCTGAATGCGGCCGAGACGCTCCCGCAGGTGCTGGGCGCGTTGCGCTCCGAGCGGTTGATTTGCGAGGTCATCGTCGCCGATGGCGGGTCGGTCGACGAAACCATCGCCATCGCCGGTGCGGCGGGTGCCTGCGTGATTGCCGCCACACGCGGGCGCGGCACTCAGCTCGCCGCCGGCGCGGATGCATCATCGAGCGACTGGCTGCTGTTTCTGCATGCCGACTGCCGTCCCGAGCCGGGTTGGGCGAAGGCGGTCGGCGACTTCATCGCAGCCCAGCAGACCGCGGCCCGCGCCGGCTATTTCGATTTGGTCCTGGATGACCCGGCGCCCGCGGCGCGACGTCTCGAGCGGATCGTCGGCTGGCGCTGCCGGGTTCTGGCATTGCCCTATGGCGATCAGGGGCTGCTGATCAGCCGCGCCCTCTACGATGCGGTCGGGGGCTTTGCCCCGCTGCCGCTGATGGAGGATGTCGATCTGGCGCGCCGGCTCGGCCGCCAAAGGCTCGCACGCATCGGCGTGGGCTGCGTCGCCTCGGCGCGCCGCTACCGCCGCGACGGCTATTGGCGCCGGCCGCTGCGCAACCTCCTTTGCCTTTGTCTCTATTTCGCCGGCCTGGCGCCCGAGCGGCTGTTGCGGTTCTACGGCTGATGCGTCGCCAGCTTGTGCTGTTCGTGCGCGCGCCGGCTCTCGGGCACGGCAAGCGCCGGCTGGCACAGGAGATCGGCGACCTCGCCGCGGTGCGCTTCGAGCGGCTGATGATCGCGCTGCTGCTGCGCCGGCTGGGCGCCGACCGGCGCTGGGACGTGCGAGTTGCGGTGACGCCGGACCGGGTGCGGCGCCATGCCCGGCATTGGCGCCCGGGGCTGGAGGTCTTGGCGCAGGGCGGCGGCGACCTCGGCCGGCGCATGGGCCGCGCGCTTGCCGGCGGGCCGCCCGGCCCGGTGGTGCTCGTCGGCAGCGATATTCCGGCGCTCGAGGCGCGCCACATCGATGCCGCCTTCCGCCTGCTCGGCGCGAAGGATCTGGTCTTTGGTCCGGCCGTGGATGGCGGGTTCTGGCTCGTCGGCGCGCGACGCCGGCCGAATTTGCCGCCTTTGTTCGAGCGGGTGCGGTGGTCCGGCCCGCACGCGCTCGCCGACACATTGGCGAGCTTGCCTCGCCGGATCGCGGTGGGCTTCGTCGCAACCCTCGAAGACGTCGACGACGGCGAGAGCCATCACCGTCTCAGCCCGAGGCGCGGGTTCTGATCCGGTCGCGCGGCGCACGAGGTTGATGCAATCGCAGATCTCGTGCCCCATGATCGGGGTGAACATGTTGCCGCCCTCGGGGCGGTCCATGGTCAGGGTCCCGATCGGCCGGTCCCCGGCGTAGAGGATCGTCTCGCAGCCCATCGCTGTGCTCCCTCTCGCGCCGCATCTCGACAAAGGAATGGAGGTGAAGCGATGTTACAGGATTTGCTGCCCCAGGCGGAGCGGATCGCGGCCAAGCTCAAGGCGCGCAACGAGACGATCTCGGTCGCCGAATCCTCTACCGCGGGCCTGATTTCGGCGGCGCTCTTGGCGATCCCCGGCGCTTCGGCCTATTTCATGGGCGGTGCGGTCGTCTATACCCGGCAGTCGCGAAGCGCCTTGCTCGCCGTGACCGATCAGGAGCTGACCGGCATCACGCCGTCGACCGAAGCCTATGCGCTGCTGTTCGCGCGCAAGATCCGGGGCAAGCTCGCCACCGGTTGGTCGGTCGGCGAGACCGGGACCGCCGGGCCGACCGGCAGCCGCTACGGCCACGCCGCCGGGCATTCCTGCATCGCCGTGATCGGGCCCGGAGGCGAACGCTCGATCACCGTCGAGACCGGCCAGAGCGACCGCCTGGAAAACATGCGCGCCTTTTCGATCGCCGCCCTCGATCTGTTGGAAAAGGCTCTCGGCTGAACAATCCGGCGGATCGACGCGGGCGTCTGCGCGGCGCACGCGGCGGGGCGGGCCGCAAGGTGGCTAGCCATCGAATTTTTTCGGAATTCTCCCTTGCGTTCCCGACGGATCAGCGTATCTATCCGGCTCTCGACGCACTCGCACGTGCCTATGGCCCATGGTGGTTATGCAACGACGTAACGCGTCCTTTTTGGTCGTCCGGCCGCCAGGCCGGTCCCGAGAGGGAGGTCGATATGGTTGCTATCCGACTGAGGGGCGTGGTGCCCTGCCCTGACGCGAACCTTCGCGGAACGCGCCTGCGCGGGCGGGGCAACCGGGTCATCGACCCGAGTAGTCTGAGCTAAGCAGCACAACCCGACCGAGCTGGGCCTCAACACCCGGCTCGACTTTCTTTTCGGTTCGCTCTCGGTCAAGCCCGAGGCGGCGGCAGCGTGGGTCCACACGTCGTCGCAGCCCCAGCCGTGGCCGGCAGCAGCTGTTGCGCTCAGCCGCCTCGCGGAAGGATGACCCCAATAATGAATGAGAGGATCTCTCGCTTCCTCGCCGAAAATTCGCCCGAGACTCCTTGCCTCGTCGTCGATCTCGACGTGATCGGCGAAGCGTACGACGCCTTGTGCCGGCATCTGCCGCTGGCTCGGGTCTATTACGCGGTCAAGGCCAATCCTGCCCCCGCGATCGTCGCCATGCTCGAGCGCAAAGGCGCCAATTTCGACGTGGCGAGCCGCGGCGAGATCGAGCTCTGCCTCGACAATGGCGCGGCCGCCGACCGGCTGTCCTTTGGCAACACGATCAAAAAGGAAAAGGACATCGCCTTTGCCTATGGCACCGGGTTGCGGCTGTTCGCCTTCGACAGCGCCCACGAGCTCGACAAGCTGGTGCGCGCCGCCCCGGGTGCGCGGGTCTTCTGCCGGATCCTGGTCGACTGCGCGGGTGCGGAGTGGCCGCTGTCGCGCAAATTCGGCTGCACCCCCGAGATGGCGGTCGAGCTGCTGCGCCGGGCGCGCGAGCTCGGCCTCGACCCCTGCGGCGTTTCTTTCCATGTCGGCTCGCAGCAGACCGATCTGCGGCAATGGGACCGCGCGCTCGGGGCTGCGGCGCGCATGTTCTCGCTGCTCGCCGAGGCCGACATCGACCTGCGCATGGTCAATATCGGCGGCGGGTTTCCGGCGCACTACACCGGCGAGGTGCCCGCCGTCGAGCGTTACGCCCACGCGGTCATGGCGGCGGTCACCCGGCATTTCGGCAACCATCTGCCCGAGATCATCATCGAGCCGGGCCGTTCGCTGGTCGGCGACGCCGGGATCATCCAGAGCGAGGTCGTGCTGATCTCGGAAAAGGGCGGCGGCGACAAGCGGCGCTGGGTCTATCTCGATGTCGGCAAGTTCAACGGCCTCGCCGAGACCATGGACGAGAGCATCAAATACCGGATCGCGACCCCCGGCCGCGGCGGGGTGTGCGGCCCGGTCATCCTCGCCGGGCCGACCTGCGACAGCGCCGACATCCTCTACGAGCGGACCGAATACCGGCTGCCCCTCGGCCTCGAGGTCGGCGACAAGCTCGAGATCCTGTCCGCCGGCGCCTACACTGCGAGCTACGCCTCGGTCGGGTTCAACGGCTTCGCCCCGATCCGCACCTATTGCATCTGAGCGTCTTCTCCCTCTCCCCGCCAGCCCCCCGCCAGCGGGGTGAGGGTCGGGGTGAGGGGCGATTCTCCACTTCCCGCGCGCCTATGCCGGGCCGACACGCCCCCAACGCCGGCGACTTCCCGTACCAGTTTTCTCAGCATCGCCTCGGCGAAGCTGTGGAAGTCGCGGGCGGCGAGGACGAAGCCCGCCGGGCCGCCGATCACGTTATCGCGATAATAATCTTCGAGCCAGGGCTCCTCGGTCAGGATCGCGAGCCCGTTGATCGTGATCCCGGCCACGACGATGCGGTCGCGGACGGCGGACGGCGCCGGGCCGAAATCGGCCATCCCGTCGCCGGAGAGGTCGATCACCCGCCGCTCCGCCGGCTGCGGCAGACGGTCGAACTGGGCGGCGGCAGCGGCGAGCGCCGGGCCGATCGCGGTGAGCCCGTGCGAGCTGCGCCCGGTCGCGCGGACCGCCGCGGCAAAGGCGCCGGCGCTACGCTTATCGGTCACTTGGGTCCAGCCGACCGTGACCGCGATCTTGTCTGGGTCGGACCATTCGAGGACCAGGACCTCGATCCCATCCGCAACCGCCGCGACCGCGTCGAGCAGCCGCCGATCGGCAAACGCGCGGGCGATGCCCTCGTGCTGCAATACATAGATTCCGGCGTCACGCTGGCCGAGACGTCGACCGCGAGCACGACGGCCAACGCCGCCCCCTGTGCCGGAGCCGCGGCTAGCCAAGTCATTATCGCGATCACGAAAGACGCAGGGCGCATCAGAGACCCGATCCGGGTGCCTTCCGAAATCTGCAACAGTCGAGCGCCGCGGTGCAGCGGAGCCTACTGTCGTAGCGTTAGCGGCGCTATAAGCTGACCTCGCAGCAATGGGGGAGGTAGAGGGATGAGGAGAACGATTTCGGCATGCGCCGGGCTGGCGCTCGGGATCATGGCAGCCGGCGCCTTCGCGGCGACCAAACACCCGGCGGAAAAGGGGCCGCCTGCGTGCGGCGCGCTGACCTTCCGGGCGGTCGCTTCGGGTGCTGGCGACGGCGACCAGCAGGCCGGCTTCTACCGCTCGCGCTATGGCACGCTCGCATTGCATGCCGACGTCAAGCAGAGCCACCCGGCCGACTACTTCGTGCTCGCCGACGGCAAGAGGCTCGCCGCCGCGCCGGCCGCATTGCCCGATTGGGCCGTCAGCTGCGCCGCCCAAAAGAAATTGCCAAAGCCGGCCGCGGCCGGAGCTGCGCCTTGCACCGGTCAGCGGTTCAGGGTCGTCCTCGCTCATGCCGGGAACGACCGCCTGGCGCTGCTCTACGGGCTCGACGGCTCGACCTGGCGGTTCTGTAGCGCCGGCAGCTTCTGACCGGCCGGTGCACGGGGATCGCGCCAGTCATTGCCAGCACGACGGCGTTGCAGGTAGTCTTTCCGAAGACGGCCCATCGGTTCTGCTGCGGCGACGGCCCGCCGCGTGTGGTGAACCCAAGAAGCTTCTTCTCAGAAAAAGGGAAGGCTCGTTGCGCGGATCGCAGCTCGATCGCGGCTCATTTGGGAGGGAGCGATGCTCGAATATCTGGACGCACAGAAAAACTTGACGGCGAACCAGTGGAAGATCGCGTCGGCCGCCACGATCGGCGACATGCTCGATTTCTTCGACTTTGGACTGATCGCCTTCGTTCTGGCGTTTATCGTGAAAGACTGGCACCTGACCTTCGGGGAATCGGGGCTGATCCTACTCGCCTCGGGCATCACCGCGCCGTTCGGCTCGCTGATCTGGGGTTGGCTGGCCGACAAGATCGGCCGGCGCAAGGCAATGATCGGCACGGTGCTGAACACCTCGATCGCCACCGGGGCGATGGCGCTGACCCCCGAGCACGCCTGGATCTACCTGGTGATCTGCCGGCTCTTCGTCGGGTTCGGCGTCACCGGAATGTACTCGGTCGATATCACGATCATCCAGGAATTCGTTCCCACCGCCAAGCGTGGCTGGCTGACCGGGCTGACCACGACGATGCTGCCGGCGGGCTTTCTGCTCGGCGCCCTGCTGGCGGCCTTCGCCACACCCTATATCGGCTGGCGCGGTCTGTTTGCCGTCGGGCTGCTGCCGGCGTTCTTGACCCTCTACATCCGCGCCTTTGTCCCCGAATCGCCGTACTGGCTGATGCGCATGGGGCGCTTCGAGGAGGCGCGCAAATCGCTCGCCTGGGCGTTGCAGATGGACCCGAAAGAGATCCCGTTGCCGACCGTCCCGCCCGTGGTCGAGCACACGCGCTGGACCGAGCTGTTCAAATATCCGCGCAGCATCTTCGCCGGCGCTTTGACCGGCCTCAGCCAGACGGGCGGTGTGGCGCTGGCGCTGTGGCAGGTGACCTTGCTCGTGATGGTGCTGAAGATCAGCCCGGCCGAGGCGTCCAAGCTGGGGATCTGGGTCGCCCTGCTGGCGATTGCCGGGCGCTTCCTGTGCTCGTGGATCTCGGATGCGTGGGGGCGGCGCCCCGCCGGGGTGTTCAGCTGCGTGACTGCGGCAGTGTTCATGTCGCTTGCCGGGTATATGCACAGCGTCTTCATCGGCGGCGTGTCGATGTTTTACATCATGATCCTGCTGCAGAGCTTCTTCGGCAGCGGCAACTACTCGATCGTCGGGCCGTATATGGGCGAATTGTGGCCGGCGCGGCTGCGCGGCAGCGGCATGGGCTTCGTCTACGGCATCGGCAATCTCGGCAAGTTCATCGGCCCGGCCGGGCTGGCGCTGATCGCCGGCTCGTCCAACTATGTCAAGCCGGCGGCGACGCTCGACGCGCTGATCCCGGGCTTCAACTACTTCGCGTTCTGGTATGTGCTCGGCGCCTTCGCGTTCTGGTTCGTCGGCTTTGAAACCAGCCGCCGCTCGATCGAGGATATCGACAGCGCGCTGACCAAGCCGGCAACCGTCGGGGCGCAGGCGGCGGGGCGAGCCGCCGGAAATTAGGTGGCATTGCCGGCCGGGTGAGGGCGGCCGGCCGGTGCGCGCGCCCGCGCCATTCAGCGGTTCTGGGTCCAGTCGTCGCGCCACAGAAAATCGGGGCCGAGCTCATTGAGGCTCGGGCAGCCGATCTGGGCCATGACCAGGTCGATTTCGGTGCGGAAGATGTCGACCGCCTTTTTGACCCCGGAAATCCCGCCGGCGACAGCGCCGTAGAGCGTCGGCCGCCCGAAAAAGACGAATTGCGCGCCGAGGCAGCGGGCGATTAGGACGTCGGCGCCGCGCCGCACCCCGCTGTCGAGCATCACGGTCAGCTTGTCGCCGACCGCCGCCTTGATCGCCGGCAATGCGTCGAGCGATGCCGGGGCCTGGTCGAGCTGGCGGCCGCCATGGTTCGAGACGATGATCCCGTCCACACCGATCTCGGCGGCGCGGATCGCATCGGCCGGGTGCAGGATGCCCTTGACGACCAGCGGGCGCGGGAACAGCCGGCGGTAGCGTTCGAGGTCGCGCCAGGTCTGCGCCGCGGCCGGCGTCTGGCTGCGGCCCAGCCGGATCGCATCCGCCTTGCTGGCGCCGTTGCCGGCGTGCGGCGCCCAGTTGCCCAAGGTCGGCGCGCCGCCGTGCCGCACATAGTCGATGACCCAGGCGGGGTGGGTCATCGCTTCCAGCAATATCGACGGCTTGAGCTTCAATGCCTCGATGACGCCGCCGTTGCGGACGGTGGCGAAGCCATTGCGCCAGTTGCGCTCGCGCTTGGGATGCACCGGCACGTCGACGGTCAGCACCAGCGCTCCGACCCCGCTGTCGCGCGCCCGGCCGATCAGCGCGTCGGTAAGGTTGCCGTCCTTGGCCGCATAGAGCTGGTACCAGGTATTGTTCGGCGCAATCCGCACCGCTTCTTCCATCGAGGCGTTGCTGCCGCCCGACATGATGTACGGGATGTTGGCTTCGGCCGCCGCCTCGGCCAGCATCAGATCGCCGTTGCGCGCATAGAGGCCGGCGCCGCCGGTCGGCGAGATGCCGAACGGGCTCGCATAGGTGTGGCCGAATATCGTCGCCGACTGGTCGCGCTCCGACACGTCGACCAGGTAGCGCGGCAGCAGCCGGTGCCGGTGAAAGGCGGCGCGATTGCGCTCGAGGCCGCGTTCGTCCTCGAGCCCGCCTTCGATAAAATCGAAGATGATCTTCGGCAATTTGCGCTTTGCCATCCGGTGCAGGTCTTCGATGTTTATCGCTTGATCGAGTTTCATGGGTCGTTGAACTCCGAAAGGATGGCGTTCAGCATCGCCTATTATCGGCTTCGCGCGTCCGGATTATGCGGCCGATAGCCTTGCACGTCATGCCCGGCCTTGTGCTGACTTGTGCCGGATATCCACGGAAGCCGTCGGGGGCAGACGCGGCGGCGCGCGGATAGCCCGGACAAGCCCGGCCATGACGGGAAGGTGGGTGCGGCGTCCGGCGCGGTCACGCGTTGCGCGGCCAGTCGTCGCGCCACAGGAAATCGGGGCCGAGCTCATTGAGGCTCGGGCAGCCGATCTGGCCCATGACCAGATCGATCTCGCCGCTCAAGATCGAAATCGCCTTGTTGACACCCGGTATGCCGCCCGCCGCGGCGCCGTAGAGCGTCGGCCGGCCCATAAACACGAACCGCGCGCCGAGGCACAGCGCGATCAGGATGTCGGCGCCGCGCCGCACCCCGCTGTCGAGCATGACGACGAGCTTGGCGCCGACCGCCTCCTTGATCGCCGGCAATACGTCGAGCGAGGCCGGGGCCTGGTCGAGCTGGCGGCCGCCGTGGTTGGAGACGATGATCCCGTCGCAGCCGATCTCGGCGGCGCGCAGCGCATCGGCCGGGTTCATGATCCCCTTGACGACGAGCGCTCGCGAAAACAATCGGCGATAGCGCTCGAGATCGCGCCAAGTCTGCGCGTTGTACGGCTGCAGCGAGCGGGCAAAATTGTAGACCGTCTCGGCGTTGGCGCCATTGGCGGCGTATGGCTGCCAGTTCTGCAGCATCGGCGTGCCGCCGCCGTGGCGGAAATATTCGACTATCCAGCCGGGATGGGTCAACGCCTCGGCCAGGATCGACGGCTTTAGGCTGAGCGCCTGCAACAAGCCGCCGCGGACATTGGCAAAGCCGTTCCTGATGTTGCGCTCGCGCTTGGAGCCGACCGGCACGTCGACGGTCAGCACCAGGGCGCCGAGCCCGGCATCGGCGGTGCGCCGGATCAGGTCCTCGCGGACCCCGGCTTCGCGCGGGGCGTAGAGCTGATACCAAGCATTGTCGGGTGCGACCTTGGCCGCCGCCTCGATCGAATTGTTGCTGGCCCCGGACATGATGTAGGGGATATTTGCCTTGGCCGCGGCCTCGGCCAGCATCAGATCGGCGCCACGGCGGAAGAGGCCGGCGCCGCCGGTCGGCGAGATGCCGAACGGGCTCGCATAGGCGTGGCCGAACAATGTCGCCGACTGGTCGCGCACCGACACGTCGACGAGATAACGCGGCAGCAGCTGGTGCTGGTGAAAGGCCGAGGTATTGCGCTCGAGCCCGCGCTCGTCCTCGAGGCCCCCTTCGATAAAATCGAAGGCGATCTTGGGCAGCCGCCGCTTCGCCATCCGGTGCAGGTCTTCGATGTTGATCGCTTGATCGATTCTCATCGGCTCGGGTGCTCGCTGAAGGAGGCCGGATAGGAACAATGCGGATTTCGAACGTTGCCGACAACCCGCTAGGGCGTCGCGACCGCCATGCCGAGCGCGCGGGCGGCAGCAGCCATGCTGCTGTCGAAGGTGACCGGCGTCGCCGCCACCCGCTGCGCAACTGCGAGGTGGATGGCATCGGGTGTGCGCAGGTTGACATCGAGACGCCGCAAAATTTGATCCGCCGCCCCGATACCCCCGTTCGTTATTTCCTGTCGGCTTGCCGATCGAGCTAGCCATATATCGTGTTGTACGCTTGCATGCCGGCGTAGGCGATCACCGATTGCCCATGAGAGGGCGCATTCGAGAGGCACACTGCAAGTACTAGCGATGCTTTCAGCACCGCGTCGCGCGTACAGAGATGTTTCATTATTTGCGGGTGAGAAGATATGACAATAAAACCTGCAAGGTTCAGCGATTGCGCGGCCAATCGTCTTGCCACAGGAAATCGGGGCCGAGCTGGTCGAGGCTCGGACAGCCGATCTGGCCCATGACCAGGTCGATCTCGTTGACGAAGATGTCGATCGCCTTTTTGACGCCGGGCAGGCCGCCGGCGGCAGCGCCATAGAGCGTGGGTCGGCCGAAGAAGCAGAAATCGGCGCCGAGGCACAGCGCGATCAGGATATCGGCGCCCCGCCTGACGCCGCTGTCGAGCAGCAGGGTCAGCTTGTCGCCGACCGCGGCCTTGATCGCCGGCAGCACGTCGAGCGAGCCCGGCGCCTGGTCGAGCTGACGCCCGCCATGGTTCGATACGAGGATGCCGTCAACGCCGATTTCGACGCAACGCAACGCGTCGGCCGGGCTCATGATGCCTTTGACGACGAGGGCGTGCGGGAACAGCTTGCGGTAGGTTTCGAGGTCGCGCCAGGTCTGCGCATTGAACGGGCGCACCGAGGAGGTGAATTTGTAGACCGCTTCGGCATCCGCACCCGCCGGCGCATAGGGCTGCCAATTGCCCAGCATCGGGGTGCCGCCGCCGCGTTTGAAATATTCGACGATCCAGCCGGGATGGGTCAGCGCCTCGGCCAGGATCGACGGCTTCAGGCTCAATGCCTGGAATAGCCCACCGCGGATATTTGAGAAGCCATTGCGGATATTGCGCTCGCGCTTCGACCCGACCGGGGTGTCGACGGTCAGCACCAAGGCGCCGAGCCCGGCATCGGCGGTGCGCCGGATCAAATCGGCGTTGATCGCCGGATCGCGCGCGGCATAGAGCTGATACCAGTGGTTTTTCGGCGCGATCCTGGATGCTGCCTCGATCGAATTGTTGCTGGCGCCCGACATGATGTAAGGGATGTTCGCGTCGCGCGCGGCCTCGGCCAGCATCAAATCGGCATGGTAGCGGAACAGTCCCGCGCCGCCGGTCGGCGAGATCCCGAACGGGCTGGCAAAGGTCTGGCCGAATATTGTTTTCGACTGGTCGCGCGTCGAGACGTCGACCAGATAGCGCGGCAACAGCTGGTGCTTGTGAAAGGCCGAGGTGTTGGTTTCGAGGCCGCGTTCGTCTTCGAGACCGCCTTCGATAAAATCGAAGGCGATTTTCGGCAGCCGCCGCTTGGCCATGCGGTGCAAATCTTCGATGTTGACGGCTTTGTCGATGTTCATCTTCGTGCGTCTCCCCGGCCCGCGCCAAAACAGGCGCAGCATTGCGTATTTTTGCCTCATTCGACAATCCCCCAGCGGAGCGGGGCTGGGGTGTGCGCCGCGTCGGGTTGGCGGCAGCCCGGTCACCTCTGGGTCGGGTCCTGGTCAGGCTCTCCCAGCCCGGCGGGCCGGGGTCGCCCCTCCCTCCGATGAACGGCGGCGAGGGGGTTGATCGGAGCGGCGGCGGGATATGCCCGCTTGCGTCGCCGCCGGCGGGGCAGGGGGAGGGGTTCCCCGCGTCAGGCACCAGGCGAACAGCTCGGCCAGGGAGGCATTGGCGAGATCGGGCTCACCCCCGTCCGGGCACCGCCTCGCCAAGTCGCCGATCTTCGCGGCGAAGATTCCCGCCGAGCCGTCATCGTCGGATGCCGCGAGCGCCGCGTCGGCGCGCCGCGATGCGGCCGTTTCACCGTGATCGGCGAGCCGGGAAGCGGCCGCCTCGGCGAGGCGCAGGGCGGCGGCACCCTGCGGATCGAGGCCGGCTCGGGCGAGCCCGTCGCGCACGATCGCGCAGACCGCGGCGAGGGCGCCGAGGGTGCGGCGATCGCGCGCTCCGGCGGCGCCGAAATCCGCTGCTTCTGCCGCCAGCCGGGCCACCCGAGACTCACGCGCCCGGCCCACGCGCCTCTTCCAGCTGCCGCAGGCGCCGCTCGAAATCGCTGGTCTCGACCGCGCGGACGAAGATCTCGACTACCCGCGCCAGCTCGGCGGCCTCGCCGGCGGTGATCATGCCGCGCGCGGCGGCGTTGGTGATCGCCGCCATCGCGCCGCCGAGATCGGCGGCACTGGTCACCGGCGGCATGGCGAGCTGCACCGGGCGCTGGCGGCGCGGCGGGATGACCCGGTCGAGACACATCCGCAACGCCCGAGTCTCGCCGTCGAGGGCGAGCTCCAGCGCCTTCCTGGTCAGCGCCTCGGCCTCGCCGTCGAGCAGCATCTCGGCGGTCTCGGTCGCCTTGTTGCGCGCGCCCGTCGGCCGCCCGTCGGGGTTTCCCGACTTGCCCGGACGAAACCGCCCCAGCGGGTCCCGCCCCACCTGTTTTTGCATGGAATTTACAGGCATCGATCTCTCCTGCGCGGTCGCCTCGCCCGATCGCGAGCACCGTTTCAGGCCGAAGATATGATGCGATTATGGCTATTTTAGCGGCGCTCGTGCAGATCACGCATTAGAAGCACCGTACGATCAAGGGTTTGCGGTGTCCACTATTGGAATTTCGAATTGTGATGGTCGCAGAACAACGCGTATGAAGATCAAGGCGAGTCAAGCGGGTTAGACTTCAATTGTGCCGTCATCCCGCTTACACGTAGTCTCGTCGCCATCGCACAACTGCCTCTATCAAGGTTCACACCCAAAAGCGGCACGATACCTTGCTAGCTTCAGCTCAAATAACGTCTAGCGGATTTTCAAGATCCGCCCTGCTGGAGTTATCCCTGTAATGCTGCAACGAGCTCTCAATCCAGCTCAAGTACGTACGAGGCTCCGGTTTCTCCTGCCTCGACAAACGGAGCGCGGTTCTTTAACCGCTGCTTTTCATGCCTTAAATATTTATATAAAATCTCGACAGCGCGCATCTTCTCATCAGCGGTGAGGTCACCGCGTACGTTTTCTTTGTTTAAAAACTCTGCAAGCAACTTTGCGGTAAACGCCTCACTGATCGGCGTCGTCCCAATAACCCCGTACAGATACTCCAAACGCTCCGCAAGAACCCGAACGTGAATAAATCCCGAAGCTTCGATCCGCACCGCGTCATCGAAGTCCACATGGGTAAAATTCATATGATCTGCCTCGATCAGTTCTTTAGTCAGCAGAAAATTTAACGCTGATAAAATATCCTCCGGTACGTAGCCTTGTCGTTGCATTTCCTCCCCAATGTGCCGGCAGCTGAAAAAACCCTCTAGGCCTATTTGTCCAATCCGTCTCCAATTCCGTGCCAGCCAATAGAGCAATTCAACAAGGATGAAATTGTCCGGTTTCTCCCAATCCTGGTTATAATAGAAAAGGTTCGTCGTAAAGCCGCTGTCCTCACTAAAAAATCGATAGTCGGTTCTCATCAAAATCTTGAGAACGTTATACTCAGAGATTGGAAATGCTCCTGACCCCTTTACCAACGATGTAATAGCCGTCTCACTCAGATGCCCAGACGTGATAATGCTTACAAACATTTCCAACGCTCTGCGAACATCCCGACCCGCCAGGGCTTCCAGGACCCTGGAGATATTCCGCTTGCGTTCGAATAACTCAATATATAGCTCGCGAAGAAACATACCCAGGTCGGTTTTTGGGTATACCACCCGCGCGCCGCTGTCTAGTACATAGGATTGTGTTTCCTCGGCATGAATAGAGAGATATTCTAAGCTTAGTTCAAGACGACGTTTGACCACGTCAATAAATCGGGGTGGAGAAATATGGAACGTAATCCCCGAGCGAAAAGCGTCAAGCGGTTTCTTGTTCTTGAACCGCTCATACGTATCGTCCCGCATCTGTAAGATGACAAAGCACGCCGTTCGCTCCATGAACCAGAGACTCAGCGAAAACGCGTCAAGCTGAGCCTTCAGATCCAATTTATCCACGTTATCCATAACGACAACGAGTACCTCCTGCCTACTTCCGAGTAATGTATTGGGCAATGCCTTGTGCCACCTCAACAGGGTCATCCTGCCAATTTGCAAGATCTCTTGCGCGCGCCAGCCCTGCCTCTGGCCGCGAGACTTTTGCAATTTCGTCGTACACGCCCCTGCGTCGCTGTAAGTGTCGAGAGAATAGGCGGCGGAGGCTGTCATTGGACGACAAATCAAATGCGGGGTTTTCGCGTCCGAAACTCTCCACGAATGCGGTACAGAGCCATATCTCTGAGGCGGAAAGATCTTTCGGGCTCGGATTAAAATCGATGAAGGCCCAATAAGTGCGCGGAGCGTCTTCTTTTGGCTGTAGTAACTCCTTATACCTTCTGATAAACAAGGATTTTCCGGTTCCAACGCTACCTTGAATGATCTGGAGTTGGCCCTGTCCAGGCCTCTGCGCTCGAAATTCTGCCAAAACTTTTGAAACATTGGGTTCACCATGTCGCCCGGGTGCGAGCTGTTGAACAATGGTGTCGCGTCGAACGCTGAGCCGATCTTTGAGCAGAGCCTCTAGCACCCGATCGTATTCAGTTATCTCGGCCGAGGAGACATACGCCCGTTCCGCAATTTCCCGGATGTTCTCTTGGTTGGCGGACGCAAAATATCGACGTAGTACGGGCGAGAGATCTGCCGCGAACGTGTTCAAGGGCTTTTTCGCGTTGAGTAATGCCTGTCCACCTACGAGGTTGGACGGCCGTGCGGCACGCTCGCCGCGGACCGCGGTAAGACACGTGCGTGCATATTCCTCAAGAGCAAGTATCCCACAAGTGCGCTGCAAGGTATCCAACGCGAACGTTCCGGGCGAAAGATCTGCTACTTTCACAATAAAGAAAGGGCGCGGCGTCGTGGTAGCCAAAAAGAAGCTCCTTCCCGTTTGTCGCGATCAGGTGATGTGTGGGATTAAGACCGGTCGGGTATTGCTTGTTGATGTGACGCGCATACAAGCTGGCTTCGCGGTACCCTGTCTCGGCAGTGACCTCGGGTGATTTTACCTCCACGATCAGGACCGCAAACCCGTGTCGCCAAAAAGAATAGTCGGGGTAGTAACCTCCTGTCTTTCCAGCATTCTTATCCAGCACGGTGGGGGCCAGATATTGCTTCGAGAATACGTTCGCTTCCGGCAAGTTTAGATAAGCTGCCCCGGTGAGCAGGGGGACTACCACACGTTGCTCGATATCGCCCTCAGTCAATCCCGCCAACTCATCCGGATCGATGTGCATCTCCATCGGTCATCTCACCAGTTGCACAGGGTGACCGAACTATATATCAGCAAGTCGTGAGTTTTGCAAACAAGGGAGAAGCTGAGTGCGTGGTCAGGAGCGCCTGTTCACAAGCAGACCAACGTTCAACCGATAACGTCGAACGCCGTGTTTTGGGTAGCCCCCCTCTCAGGAGGTGAGACAACGCCGCCGTCTGCCGGGGCTCGCCCAAGGCAAGGGCGAGGGGCATGCGATATCGATGATCCGCCAGGCGATCGAGCTGGGGGTCAATTTCTTCGATACCGCGGCGGCCTACGGCACCGAGAATGTGCTCGGCAAGGCGATCAAGGGGGTGCCGCGTGAGGATGTCGTGATTGCCACCAAGGCCCCGTTCGCGGTCAGCAGCGGGCACGCCGCCCCCGAGACGATCGTCGCCAGCCTCGACAATTCGCTGCGCCAACTCGATACCGACATCATCGATGTGTATCAGCTGCACGGGGTTCCGCCGGGCGCCTATGACCGTGCGCGCGACTTGCTGGCGCCGGTGCGGCTGCGCGAGAAGGAGAAGGGCAAGTTTGGAATCTCGGCATCAGTGAGACGGCGCCGCACGATCCCGGCCACGAGATGATCCGGCGCGCCGCCGGCGACGGCATCTGGGAAGTCGTGATGGTCGGCTTTCACACGCGGCCGCGTTCCCCCGCAATGACGGGTGACCGGCCGGTCAGTTGCCGCCGGTCACGTCGATGGTGACGCCGGTCACGAAATCGGCGTCGCTCGAGGCGAGGAAGCAGATGACCTTGGCCTGGTCGGGCGCCTCGGCGATGCGGCGCAACGGGGTGCGCTCGATCTCGGCGGCCTGGTCCTCGGGGCTCTGCTGCTCCCAGCGCGGGCGGATGCGCTCGGTCAGGGTGCGGCTGGGGGCGATCGCGTTGACGTTGATGCCCCAGGGTCCGAGCTCGAAGGCGATCTTGCGGGTAAAGGCGATGATCCCGCCCTTGGCCGCGGCGTAGGCCGCGCTGCTCGACCCGCTGAGGCCGCGCCCGGCGATCGACGAGAGGTTGACGATCTTGCCGTGATGCCGGCGCTTCATGACCGGCGCCACCGCATGGCAAAAGAGAAACGTGCCGTCGAGGTTGAAGGCGACGAGGCGCTGCCAGTCGGCGAGGGTCAGCTGGTCCATTTGCGCCCCCGGATGCGGGATGATCGTGCTGCCGCCGACCGCGTTGACCAGGATGTCGATGGCGCCGAACTCGTGCGCGACCGAGGCGACGAGGGCGTCGACCTGGCCGGCGTCGAGCGCGTCGGCGCGGCGCGCATGGGCCCGGCCGCCGGCCGCCCGCAACGCCGCGACCGTTTCGTCGAGCCGGCCCTCGGCATTGTCGACGGCGACCACGACCGCACCCTCGCGCGCCATGATCTCGGCGGTGGCCCGTCCGATCCCGCTTGCCGCCGCGGTGATCAGCGCGACCTTGTCGGTAAAGCGCATTTCTCGCTCCCTTCATCGCATTTGCTTGTCGTTCCCGCGAAAGCGGGAATCCAGGGCCACCGCACCGTGCCACCCGCCCTGGGCCCCGCTTTCGCGGGGGCGACGGCTGATTTTTGTGCCCTAGCCTTTCGCGGTGATCGCGACGTTGGCGTTTTTCTCGAACAGTTTGACCAGGGTCTGGGTGTCCTGGTCGGCGCCGTGCTCGTTGATCACGGTCTGGAACAATTCGCGCACGACATTGGCCAATATCATCGGCGTGTTGCTGTCCTGGCCGAGCTTGGTCGCCAGACGCACGTCCTTGTGCATCAATGCCAGCGTAAAGCTGACCGTGAAATCGTTATTCATGAGCTTGGGCAGGGCCAGCTCGGTCGTGGCGCTGCGGGCGCTGCCCTTCTGCAGCACGGCGGTGCAGGTTTCGAGGCTGAGGCCGTTCTTGATGCCCATCGCCAAGGCCTCGAAGGTGACCGCGCGCACCCCGGCGCTGATCACGTTGTTGACGAGCTTCATGACATGGCCGGTGCCGACATCGCCGGTGTGGAAGATGTTGGGGCTGATCGTCGCGAAGATCGGCCTGACCTTGGCGAAGATCTCGGCCGGCGCGCCGACCATGATCGCGATGGTGCCGGCATTGGCGCCGTGCGGGCCGCCGCTGACCGGGGCGTCGATCATCTGCACGCCCTTTTCGGCGAGGCGGGCCGCCATCTCGCGGGTCTCGCCGGGGTCGCCGGTGGTCATGTCGGCCCAGATCTGCCCGGGCCGCAATACCTCGGCGACCCGGCCCTCGCCGAAGAGGACGTCGCGCACCTGCGCCGAGGTCGGCAGGCAGGTCATGATCATGTCGCTCTCGCGGGCCAGCGCCGAGGCACTCTGGGTCGGGACGGCACCCGCCTCGGCAAAACGCGCCACCACCTCGGGCCGCAAATCGAAGGCGCGGATCTTGTGCTCGCGCATCAGGCGCCGGGCCAGGGCCCCGCCCATGTTGCCCAATCCGATATAGCCGAGGTTCATCGCCGGTCTCCCGCCATTGCCGATCGCCGACCCGAGCTTCGCATTATCGGCAGCGGCGGCAAAGACCCGAATCCGATCGGGCTTGGCTTCGGCCGGGGAGCTTGGCTAGGGTGGCGGCCGAAATCACAGCGCAGGAAGGCGAGGTCCCGGTCATGGAATTCGGCATGTTCCACGAGTTTCCGTCGCTTCCCGGCCGGTCCGAGAGCGAAGCGTTCGACGAGGCGATGGAGCAAGTCGACGCCGCCGAGCGGCTGGGGCTCGATGTGATGTGGCTGGCCGAGCTCCATTTCGAGCCGCGGCGCTCGTTGTTGTCGGCGCCGCTCAGCATCGCCAGCGCCATCGCCGCGCGCACCCGCCGCATCAAGATCGGCATCGCGGTGCAGGTATTGCCGTTGTGCCATCCGCTGCGGCTCGCCGAGGAGGCCGCCACGGTCGACCAGCTGAGCCACGGCCGGCTGATCTTCGGGGTCGGCCGCAGCGGCGTCGCGCAGACCTACGAGGCTTACGGCGTCTCCTATGCCGAGAGCCAGGCCCGGTTTCGCGAGATCCTCGAGGTGATCGAGCGGGCCTGGACCGAGCCGAGCTTTTCGTACGAGGGCACCTATCACCGCTTCAACAACGTCATGGTGGTGCCGAAGCCCTACCAGAAACCGACCCCGCCGATCCGCATCGCCGCCAGCACGCCCGACACCTTTCCGGCGATCGGCCGGCGCGGCGTGCCGATCTTCGCCTCGGTGCGCCATACCAGCTGGTCCGACCTCGCCGGGCAGATCCGCCGCTACCACGAGGCGTGGGAGGCGGCCGGCCATCCGGGCCGCGGGCAGGTCTTTGTCTCGGCCCCGACCTATATCGCCGCGACCGAGGAACAGGCCCGCGCCGAGCCCCATGACAGCATCATGCATTTCTACCACGAGCAGGCGAATTTGCTGGAGGGCGCGGCGAAACTGGTCGATCCCGAGACCGCGGCGCGGCGCATGCGGCGGGTTCACGATTTGCGCCGCCGCACCTATGAGGATGCGCTGGACGCCAATGTGCTGATCGGCACGCCCGAGACGATCGCCGTGAAGCTCGAAGAATTGCAGGCCGAGATCGGCCTCAGCGGCATCCTCGCCGAATTGAATTGCGGCGGGCTGATCCCGCACGACAAGGTGGTGAACGCAATGCGGCTGTTGTGCAAAGAGGTCATGCCGCGGTTCGCCGCGTCCGGCGGTATGGCTGCTGTGGCCTCCCGACCCGCCGACTGAAATGACTCCGAAATTCCAGTAGGTTATCCGTCATTCCCGCGACAGCGGGAACCCAGAGCCCCAGAGCGTCGGTGGCTCTGGACCTCCGCTTTCGCGGGGGCGACGAGTTGTAAAGTTCTGCATGGCCAATAGGAGTTTGCCGATGCTGACCTTGTACCTTTCGCCGGGATCGAGCGCGATGGCGACGCACATTGCCTTGCACGAGATCGGGGTACCGTTCGAAAGCCGGCCGCTGTCGTTCGCCAAGCGCGAGCAATATTCGCCCGAATACCTGGCGATCAACCCCGAGGGCAAGGTCCCGACCCTGCTGATCGACGGCCTGAAGCTGACCGAAGTCGCCGCGACGCTCTATTATCTCGCCAAGCGCTATCCGGAGGCGGGGCTGTGGCCGCAGGGCGGCATCGAAGCCGAGGCGCAGGCGATCTCGTGGATGTCGTTCATCGCCGCGACCGTGCACCCGGCCCGCCGCATCGGCCTCGAACGGTGGCGCGAGGTGTTCAAACTCGCCGACCCGAGGCTGGGGCCGAACGATTGGGCGGTCGGCGGCCATTATTCGATCGCCGACATCCACCTGTTCCGCTTGTACTGGCGGTTCAAGACCACGACCTCGCCGGCCGCCGGCGAATACCCGAGCCTCGACGCCCATTTCGCCCGCATCATGGCGCGCCCAGCGGTCAAAAAGACGATCGAGATCGAGAGCAAGATTGGGTACCAGCTGCCATAGCTGTCGCAGGTCGCGCCGTCGACCAATTGCGGCTCAGGATTTGGTGAATAGAACCGTGCCGATATCAGTCATGACTTCGGGCGGCCGGGATGGTCGGAATCCACGTTTGGACGGCGTTTATGGAGAGCGCGCGTATATCGCCGCGGCCCACGATTTGACCACCCGAGGAGGCCAAGGGTTCAGGGCCGCCTGGGTTAAACAATTTTTCACCCGCCTTTCGGATAAGGTGCCATCCCCGATTCAGTGCCGCACCGAGGCAGGACATGCACATTGACATGCCGTTGAGCCACGCTAATAACGAGTGTCGACGTTTGTATCCTGACGGACGACTCCTTTCAGGGGTTTATCCTGGGGACCAATTAAACGATGAGGTTTGGTGGCGGACAAATCTGCAACAACGTCAGGAAAATCCTAGAACAAATATGCGGCAATCGGCGATCCCGTTTTATATTTGGTTAGCAAATAGGGCAGCTTCTCCACCCCGATCGGGTCGGTTTCCTGCCCTATTTCGCTTTACCGGTGGCGAAAGAAAGAGGCCTGATAAAGGCATAATAAAGGTGTTTTTAGATCAGCATTTGTTAGTCGTCCATACTTGCCCCGACGGCTTGCTGTTCGGACTCGCTGAAGGCGGCACGGCGGCCTTCCACATCTGCGACCAATGTTAAACACGGTATTTCTTGTTATCGTGATGTGCTTTAACGGTGGAGGATGTACAGAGCGACACGAACGGATTGATATTTCAGCACCCCATTCGGTAGAAAAACCATGGCTGACGCCTAAGATGGTCGCCTGTTTGGATTTGGAAGAAGAAATTAATATCAAAGGACCACCTGTAGATGACCTTAGCCTCTACAATATATATTGCCATTACGAAAATGAGGGACCGAGTTACGAGGAATTGAACGGAAAGCGAGTCCAGTGAGTGGATGCGAGACCCGTTAAATTTACTTTCTACGGGGATCGGCGCTCCTGCTGATTACTATTGAGCCAGCAAACGTAGGGCGGATGCAATCCGCCATCTTGGCTATTGCCGGTGCTGAGCCGTTTCATCAGGGAGGCGGCGCGAACGGAGGAGTTTCACCATCGAACTGCGCGGCACACGCGCGAAGGAGGCGGATTACATCCGCCCTACGTCCTGTCTGTTGTCCTGCCACGTCGACAGAAGGGAAAGCCCGCGCCGGAGGCGTGGACGGTTTTACGCTACAGCGAATATCATTGACGGCCCCGGTTTTCTGCTGTAGCGTATTCCCATATGGCTGTTACGTTCGACCCTGAGAAGAATGCCAAGAACATTACCGAGCGCGGGCTGTCATTCGAGCGGGTGGTTGAGCTCGATTGGGACACGGCGATGATTGCGGAGGATACCCGACGCGATTACGGCGAGACGCGCTTGCTCGTGATGGCGCGCCTCGATGGCCGTCTACATGCGGCAGTTGTGACGCCTCGCGGCGAGGATTTGCACGTCATCAGCTTCCGCAAGGCAAACAAACGAGAGGTAAAACGGCATGGCAAAAAAGACACCGAATGACCGGGCCTCGCGCCCCGACGAAGACAATCCCGAATGGACGAAGGAAGATTTTGCCAGGGCGCGGTCTGCGGCGGAAGTGCTGCCAGAATTTATTGGCGAAAGGGCGACGCAGGAGTTGATGCGTCGCAGCCGTGGCAGGCCGCAGAAGGCAGACAGGAAGGTCAACCAGACGCTGCGGCTCGACCCGGACGTGCTGGAGGCATTCCGCCAGGAGGGGAGCGGCTGGCAGGCGCGCATCAATCAGGTGCTGCGGGAGAACATGCCCCGCCGCCCGAGGTGAGCAAGCGTAGAGCAGATGCAATCCGCCGTCTTGGCCGTTGCCGAATTGCGCGGCACGCACGCGACGGAGGCGGATTGCATCCGCCCTACGTCTGGGCCGTAGCAGCCGGGCTTATCCCCGGCATCGGGCCGGTGCTCAGGCGCGCTCGACGTAGGCGTCCATGACTTTTTTGTCGCCGGCGTGCTCGAAACGGATGGCGAGCTTGTTGTCCTCGACCGCGGTGACGGCGCCGTAGCCGAATTTCTGGTGGAAGACGCGGTCGCCGACCTTGAACCCGCCGACCCGGCGGATCTCGGCGCCGCGGCGCGGGACCGGGCCGGCTTCGATCAGCACCGGCCGGCGGCGTTCGGCCCACGGGCTCGCCGCAGCGGTGCTCCGCAGGTCGACCCCGCCCCATCCGCCGGCGTAGGCGGCATCGCGGGCGGCGCCCGGCTGCAGGCCGAGCTCGGCGACGATCTCGATATGCTCCGACGGCAGCTCGTCGACAAAGCGCGAGCGCATCGCACTCTGCCATTGGCCGTGGATGCGGCGGTTGGCGGCGAACGAGACATAGCCGCGATGGCGCGCGCGGGTCAGCCCGACATAGGCGAGGCGGCGCTCCTCTTCGAGGGCGGCGAGCCCGTTCTCCTCCATCGCGCGCTGGTTCGGGAACAGCCCGTCCTCCCAGCCGGGCAGAAACACGGTGTCGAATTCGAGCCCCTTGGCGCTGTGCAGGGTCATCAGATTGACCATGTCGCCGGCCGAATCGGCGGCATTGTCCATGACCAGGCTGACATGCTCGAGAAACCCGCCGAGGTTCTCGAACTCGGCCATCGCGACCACCAATTCCTTGAGGTTTTCGAGGCGTCCGGCGGCGTCGGGCGAGCGCTCGGCCTGCCACATCTGGGTGTAGCCCGATTCGTCGAGCACGGCCTGCACCAGGTCGGTGTGCGTGACCCGCCCGGCCTGCTCGCGCCAGCGGTCGAGCGCGGAGATGAAAGCGGCCAGCGCGTTGCGCGCGGCGGGCCGCAGCCGGTCGCCGGCGATCAATACCCGCGCGGCTTCGACCAACGGCAGATGGTCGGCGCGCGCCAGGGTGTGGAGCTGCTGCACGGTGGCGCTGCCGACGCCGCGGCGCGGCGTGTTGAGAATGCGCTCGAAGGCGAGATCGTCGGCCGGCTGGTTGACCAGCCGCAGATAGGCGAGCGCATCGCGGATTTCCTGGCGCTCATAAAAACGCGGGCCGCCGATCACGCGATAGGGCAAGGCCAGGGCGATAAACCGCTCTTCGAACTCGCGGGTCTGGAAACCGGCGCGGACCAGGATCGCGATCTCGCTGAGCGCGTGGCCCTTGCGCTGCAACGCCTCGATCTCGTCGCCGACCCAGCGCGCCTCCTCCTCGGCGTCCCACAGCGCACGGACGATCACCTTGTCGCCGTCGCCGGCCTGGGTCCACAAGGTCTTGCCGAGCCGGCCGCGGTTGTGCGCGATCATCCCGGCCGCAGCGCCGAGGATGCGCGACGTAGAACGGTAGTTCTCTTCGAGCCGGATGATCGTGGCACCCGGAAAATCGCTCTCGAAGCGCAGGATGTTGCCGATCTCGGCGCCGCGCCAACTGTAGATCGACTGGTCGTCGTCGCCGACGCAGCACAGATTGCGCCGGGCCTGGGCCAAGAGCCGCAGCCACAGATACTGGGCGACGTTGGTGTCCTGGTACTCGTCGACCAGCACATAGCGAAAGCGCCGGTGATAGTCGGCGAGAATGTCGGGATTGGCGGTGAAGATCGCCAGATTGTGCAGCAAGAGGTCGCCGAAATCGACGGCGTTGACGGTCTGGAGGCGCTCCTGGTAGCGCTCGTAAAGCATGATCGCGCGGCCGTCGGCAAAGCTGTCGGCGTCGGCGCGCGAGACCTTGTCGGGGCCGAGGCCGCGGTCCTTCCAGCGCTGGATGATCGCAAGCAGGATTCGCGCCGGCCAGCGCCGCTCGTCGATGTCTTCGGCCTGCAGGATCTGCTTTAAGAGGCGCACCTGGTCGTCGCTGTCGAGGATGGTAAAGCTCGATTTGAGCCCGACCGCCTCGGCGTGGCGGCGCAGGATGCGCGCGGCGATCGCGTGAAAGGTGCCGAGCCAGACGCCGTCGGCGGCATGGCCGATGATCGCCTCGAGCCGCGCGCGCATCTCGCGCGCCGCCTTGTTGGTGAAGGTGACGGCGAGCAGCTCGGACGGAAACGCGCGCCCGGTGGCGAGGATATGGGCGAGCCTTGCGGTCAGCACCCGGGTCTTGCCGGTGCCGGCGCCGGCCAGCACCAGCACCGGGCCGTCGACCGCCTCGACCGCGCGAAGCTGCGCGTCGTTGAGGGCGGCGAGGTAGGGGGCCGCGTCGGTCGAAGGGTGCAGGACAACAGCGGGATCGGGCATGGAGCGGATGATACAGCAAAGAGGCCGCGCATATGCAGGGTGGCGTCGGCGGTGCGTTCCAAGCCCCTGATCCGATTTTCGTCGGCATGCCTGCCCGGCAAATCGCCGATGAGCCGGCGGCGGCCGGCAAAGGGCATTGGAGCGCGGAACGAGCCCGGTTAGAACAGGGAGTGACCGGATTGTCCTCGCCGCCTCGCCCTTTGCGCATCGGGACCCGCGGCAGCCCGATGGCGCTGCGCCAGACCGGGCTCGTGCGCGACCGCCTGCTGGCCGTCCATCCCGAGCTCGCCGGGGAGGACGCGGTCGAGATCGTCGCCATCCGCACCACCGGCGACCGGGTGCAGGACCGGCGGCTGGCCGAGATCGGCGGCAAAGGGCTGTTCGCCAAGGAGATCGACGAGGCATTGATCGGCGGGCGTATCGATCTCGCGGTGCATTCGCTGAAGGACCTCGAGACCCGGCTCCCGGACGGGGTCGAGATCGCCTGCGTCTTGCCGCGCGACGACCCGCGCGACGCGTTCCTGTCGCCGCGAGCGGCGAGCCTGGCGGCGCTCCCGAAAGGTGCGGTCGTCGGCACCGCCTCGTTGCGGCGCCAGGCGCAGCTGCTGCGGCGGCGCCCCGATCTCCGGGTCGTGCCGTTCCGCGGCAACGCCGATACCCGCATCCGCAAGCTCGAAATGGGCGAGGTCGACGCCACCCTGCTGGCGCTGTGCGGTCTCGAACGGCTCGGGCTGGCGCATCTGGCGCGCGAGATCCTGCCGCCCGAAATCATGCTGCCGGCGGTCGGGCAGGGTGCGCTCGCGATCGAATGCCGCGCCGGGGACGACCGGGTGCGGCGGCTTCTCGCGCCGCTGGACGACCCGGTGAGTGCCGCCTGCGCCGCCGCCGAGCGCGCGATGCTGGCGGTCCTCGACGGCTCCTGCCGGACACCGATCGCCGGGCTCGCTGTGATAGACGGCGGCCGGCTGACGATCGAGGGCTTGCTGCTGACCCCGGACGGCAGCGCCGAGATCCGCGCCCGGCGCTCGGGCGACATGGCCGACGCCGCCGCGATCGGCGCGGCGCTCGGGGAGGAATTGCGGCGCGGCGCCGGACCGCAATTCGGGCTGGGCCGGGCTTAGATCTTCTTCGGCCCCAGCCCGTTGCCGCCCTCGCAGGCCTGCGCGTGCAGCCAGTCCTCGACCGACATGTGCCCGCGATAGACCTCGGCATAGAGCCCGACCGGCCAGGTCAGCACGAAGACGATGTTGCTGACGATGTCGGTGTTGCGGTTCGGGCACGGGCCCGGCAGCAGAAACCCGATCGCCAGCAACACGATCCCGATGACGAGGTAGAGCCCGACCAACACCCGCATGGTTCTCTCTGAGCAGCCGACCGAAGACGGCGCCCGACCCGGGCGCTCACGTCACGGAACAGGTTCCCGCCGCGAAATGCAACCCCAGAGTCGGTGCAGGGGCGGCTTGGCAGGCCGGTCGTGAGAGAATGCAGGGTGCGGAAAAAGCGTCCGCGAGCTGGCACCGGGACGGTGCTGCACGACGTGCCAGCATTCGAGGCGATCCCACGGTTCTCTCCAAACGCTGTCGGCTGGTGAGCGTCTGATCCGAAATGAAGCGCCGCGCGCCTTCAGCCCACGGGCTTGTTCCGTGGGAAAGCGGGGGTCCAGAGCTTGCCCCCTGTTCGGGTCAGGGGCAGGCGCTGGCTTGAACAGGAGGCAACCGCTCATCCCGCGGCCCTGGATTGCCGCTTTCGCGGGAACGACGTGTAAATGTTTGATCGTTCAGAATTCATTTCGGGTCGTGCCCTGAGTATCTGACCCGAAATAACACGGAGGCAGCCGCAGCTCCGCGTTAAGTTTGATAACGTGCTCTTTGCTTTCGGAGTTTGTGACGCGAAGGCAGCCTTCCCCGGATTGCACTCGTATCCTCGATCCTCTATCTTACCTCCTCCGTCCGTTGTTATGGGGTAGTTTCTGCACAGCGGTACGTTCGACGCGGAGGCAGCCGCACTCTCCATCATCGGTGCGAGCGCACCCGCATTGATCATCATCAACAAGACTTGGCGTTGGTCCGAAATTCCCTCCGGCATCAAGCTTCTGTAGTGCTGACGCGCGGGAGCTGTTGCCGGACTGCTCGACTGCCCGAGGATTGCCGACTTGATGTTCGCTCATGTAATCCTCCTGTTCAGTCATCTTCCCGATATGTGTCGGTGATTGCTCAAGGTGCTTTATCGCGATTGAATTACTCTTCCGGCATTCCAGCGTCGACCAGGCCTTGGTGAAATTTTCGTCGAGCTGAAATCACGACAGGGTTGTGACTGGGGTTGGCGTCTTCGTATTCACTAACGGTCGCAACTGTAAATCGCCGATCACTGAACAAAGGATAATTTTGAAAATCGCCAAGAATTTTTGCCGCGTTGTCCTTATCGTTGGTCAGCGCATATGCGCTTGCCAAGTACAGGCGGTTGTACCAAAGGTTGGGACGCGAACTCGATCGATTTTATCAGGTGCGGGATCGCCTCGGGATATTGCCCGGCAAAAAACCGTGCGCGGCCGAGGATCCAATGGAACACGCCCAGCGATGAGTCTTGTGGGCTGAGCCGTATCGCCGTCTCAACCAGTTCCTGAGCCCGCTCCGGGTAACCGAGATTGATCTGCTCGGCGCCCTTTTGAGCGTAAGCGCGAGCGAAATCAGGGTCGTGCGTGATAGCGCGGTCAAAGGCGTCCGAGGCCGCTTGATGTTCGCCTTTTGCGCGGTGAATGAATGCATCCGCGTAATGCGCCAGGGGAATCCCTGGATCGATATTCAACGCCTCGTTGACCGCCTGTTCCGCTTGGGCAAGCTCAGGCGCTCCAGCGTTGTTCCACCGGTTCAGATAGTCCGATACCAGCACGTCAGCCGATACGCTCAATGCCGCGGCTCGGATGGCAAGAGTATCTTCGGGGGTCAGTCGGCTCGGGAAAAGTGCAGCACCGTAAAGCTTTTTAACGCGGGATACAAGGTCGGCTGAACCAGCATCTGTTGGTTGCTCGCTCATAACAGGACACCTCCCCTCCGCACTGGCACAGATCACGCTAAAAGAGCTGCGGTCTTTGCAGGTACTCGCTTCGACGCGATCCTGCTCCCCGTAACCTCCTGGCCGAGGCGATGGCCGATCTCTTTTGCCCAACCCGCAACGAACAGCTTTTCGATCCCGGCGAACGCCATTCAACCATGCGAGGGCCAGGTTCGTCAACGAAGTTCCGTTGGGTTTAACGTTCGGCCATGCCGGCTTTGAGCAGGCCTTGGTGGAATTTACGACGGCCTTCGACAACGACGGCATTACCGTTTGGGTTCGCTTGCTCTGACGAATCCACAAGTGCAAGGGTGTACCCGCTGAAATTGGGCTTTCCATTAAATTCTCTTAATACTTTTTTCGCGTCATCTTCATCTCCGGTAAGAGCGTACGCGCTTACCAAGTATAACCGATTATACCAAAGGTTTGGCCGCGCCTCGATTGACTTTCGCAGCCACGGTATTGCAGCGGGGTAACTTTCCGCAAAAAAATACGCGCGTCCGAGAATCCAATAGAACACGCCGAGCGACGGGTCGAGCGGGCTGAGCTCGATCGCCTTTATCACGAGCGGGGGGGCTTCCGCCGGCCGGCCGACATTGATCAGCTCGTTCGCTTTTTGCGCGTAGGCGCGGGTGAAATTCGGGTTGAGCTTGAGGGCTTGGCTGAAGGCGTCCAGCGCCGCCGCATTCTCACCCCGGGCGCGATAAACGAAGCCTTTCACAAAATGCGCAAGAGCAAGGTCCGGATCGATCGCCAGCGCCTGATGCACCGCTTCGTCGGCCTGATCGAGCTGATCCTTGCCGGCGCCGTTCCAGCGGTTCAAATAGTCGGAAACCAAGAGGTCGGCGAGCCAGCCCCAGGATTCGGCCGAACGGGGATCGAGCTGCACCGACTGCTCGAGAAGCCGGCGCGCGGCGAGGGTGTGCTCGGGGGTGATCGAGCTGATATAGATGCCCATCGCCCGCAACCGAAGATCGACCGCGTCGGGGTTTGCCGTCGGGTCTTCGAGCGTGCGTCGACCCTCGGCCTTGACCAGCTGAATATCGAGCGAAGCCGCGATCCGTCCGGTGACCGCGGCCTGCAGCGCGAACAGGTCGGATACGTCGGTGTTAAAGCGGTCGGCCCAGACATGGCCGCCCGAACGCGCGTCGATCAGCTGCACGTTGGTCTCGACCTTGGTCCCGACCCGCCTGATGCTCCCTTCCAAGAGATAGCGAACGCCGCATTCCCTGCCAATCTGGCGCGCGTCGACCGATCGCCCCTTAAAGGTGAAGGCGGTGCCGCGCGCGATCACAAAGGTCCCCGGCAGGCGAGACACATCGGTGGTCAGGTCATCGGTGATCGCGTCGGCAAAGTAACCCTGCCCGGGATCGTCGCTGAAGCTGTTGAACGGCAGGACGACGATCGAGGCGCGCGGCGGAAGCGGCGGGCTGTTGCGCCAAAAGGGCGGAGCCGCGACCGCGAGGATGGCCGCTATCGCCACGAGGGCGCCGACCAGGATCGCCGAGCGCGGGCGCGGATGGAACGCCCAGCGGCGAAGCCGGCGAACGGAAGCGGCGGCGCCTCGCGACAGACCGCGGGGTTGCGCCGGCTGATCGTACTCGACGCGAAACACGCGGATCGGGCGGTCGATGTTCTTGACGCGGCGTTCGCCCTTGTCCTCGAACGACAGATTGGGATACCCGCGCAGTTGATCGCGGACACCGCGCGTAACGTAGATTTGGCCGGGTTCGGCCAGAGCCTTCGAGGCGGGCGGCGATGTTGATGCTGTTGCCGTAGATGTCGCGGTGGTCGACGATAACGTCGCCGGTGTTGATGCCGATGCGCAGTTGTATTCGGAGGCGGGCATCGACGGCGGCCTCGCGCGCGCTCAGGCCGCGCTGGATCTCGACCCCGCAACGGACCGCGTCGACGGCGCTGTCGAACTCGACCAGCATCCCGTCGCCCATGCTGCGCACCGGCCGGCCGCGGTGCTGGGCCACAGCCGGTTCGATCAAGAGCTTTACGTGGTCGGCGAGGCGACGGTGGGTGCCTTCTTCATCGACGTTCATCAGTCGGCTGTAGCCGACCACGTCCGCCAGCAGGACGGCGGTCAATCTGCGCTTCAGGTCGGTCTGTTCCACGCCGATCACCGGTTTTGAGAAATCGGCAACCCCTAGTTTAGCAAGATTTGGTTAAGTTGTCATCCGCCATTCTCGATTGTCCGCCGAACATCGGCATGAGGAAACGGGCTTTCCGAGCAGCGTCGATGCGCGTGACCGCGCCGGGTTGCGGCGGCGGGGGCGGGGGGATAGGTTCGGCGCGACCTGACCGGACCCGATTTCGTGCGATACCTGAGCACCCGCGACCCCCGGCCGCAACCCCGCACCCTCTCCTTTGAGGCCGTGCTGCTGGCCGGCCTTGCCGAGGATGGCGGGCTCTATGTGCCGGACCATCTGCCCGCGATCGGCCCCGAGCAGCTGCGCTCGTTTGCCGGCCAGCCCTATGCCGAGCTTGCCGCGCGCATCATGGGGCTGTTCGCCGGCGACGCGTTTTCCGCGGCCGAGCTGCGATCGATCGCGGACCAGGCCTATCGCGGGTTCAGTCATGCCGCGGTGGCGCCGCTGGTGCAGCTCGACGAGGGGCTGTGGCTCATGGAGCTGTTTCACGGGCCGACCCTGGCCTTCAAGGATTTGGCGTTGCAGCTCGTCGGCCGGCTGTTCGACGCGGTGCTGGCGCGCCGGCACGAGCGGGTGACGATCATCGGCGCCACCTCGGGCGATACCGGCTCGGCCGCGATCGAGGCCTGCCGCGACCGCGAGGCGATCGACGTCTTCGTCCTCTACCCGCACCGCCGCATATCCGAGGCGCAGCGGCGCCAGATGACCACGGTCGATTCGGCCAACGTCCACGCGCTCGCGGTCGAGGGCACGTTTGACGACTGCCAGGACCTGGTCAAAGCGCTGTTTGCCGATGCCGAGCTGCGCCGCGGGCTGAACCTCGCCGCCGTCAACTCGATCAACTGGGCCCGCATCGCCGCGCAGACCGTGTATTATTTTGCCGCCGGCGCGGCCCTCGGCGCCCCGGCGCGGCCCTTGTCGTTCAGTGTGCCCACCGGAAATTTCGGCAATGTCTATGCCGGGCACGTCGCCCGCCGGATGGGATTGCCGGTCGCGCGGCTGGTCATCGGCACCAACCGCAACGATATCCTCGCGCGCTATTTGGCGAGCGGCGAGATGGCGATCGCCGCGGTCGAGCCGAGCCTGAGCCCGAGCATGGACATCCAGGTGTCGAGCAATTTCGAGCGCCTGCTGTTCGAATTCAAAGCCGGCAACGGCGCCGCGGTCGCCAATTCGATGCAGCGGTTTCGCCGCGGCGGCAGCCTGCCGGCGGACGAGCAGGCATGGCGCACGGCACGCGACTTGTTTTCCGCCCACAAAGTCGACGACACTCTGACGATGCAGACCATCGCCGAGACCCATGCCCGGTCGGGAACCCTGATCGACCCGCATACCGCGGTCGCGGTCGCCGCCGCCCGCGCCGCGCTCGGCATGCAGGCGGACCCGGCGCCGATGGTGGCGCTCGCCACCGCGCACCCGGCCAAGTTTCCCGACGCGGTCGAGCGCGCGACCGGCATCCGCCCGGCGCTGCCGCCGGCGCTCGGCGAGCTGTTCGAGAAGCGCGAGCGGATGGCGGTATTGCCGAACGATCTCGGTACGGTGAGACGGTTCATTCGCGCCCATGCACGGCGCGCGGGAGCAGCAATATGACGGCACGGGTTTCCACCCTGGCGAACGGGTTGCGGATCGCCACCGACCGGATCGACACCGTCGACACGGTGTCGCTCGGCATCTGGGTCGATGTCGGGACCCGCCACGAGCCGGCGGAGGTCAACGGCGTCGCGCACTTTCTCGAGCACATGGCGTTCAAGGGCACCGAGCGGCGCAGCGCGCTGGCGATCGCCGAGGAGATCGAGGCGGTGGGCGGCCAGCTCAACGCCTACACCTCGCGCGAGAGCACCGCCTATTACGCGAAGGTGCTGAAGGAGGATGTGCCGCTGGCGCTCGACATCCTCGCCGACATCCTGCAGCACTCGACCTTCGAGCCCGAGGAGATGGAGCGCGAGCGCACCGTGATCCTGCAGGAGATCGGCCAGGCCAACGACACCCCCGACGACATCATCTTTGATCACTTTCAGGAATGCGCCTACCCCGACCAGGCGATGGGCCGGCCGGTGCTGGGGCGGCCCGAAATCATCCGCCGCCTCGGGCGCGACGAGGTCACCGCCTATCTGCGCGACCATTACGGCGCGCAGCGGATGGTGCTGGCCGCGGCCGGCAATCTCGACCACGACCGGGTCGCGGCATTGGCCGAAAGGCTGCTCTCCAGCCTGCCCGCCGAACGCCCGGTATCGACCGAGCCGGCGCTTTACGCCGGCGGCGACCGGCGCGAGCAGCGCGACCTCGAGCAGCTGCACCTGGTGTTGGGATTTCCCGGGCTGATCCTCGGCGACCCGGATTATTATGCCGCCGCGGTGCTGTCGACGGCGTTCGGCGGCGGCATGTCCTCGCGGCTGTTTCAGGAGATCCGCGAGAAGCGGGGGCTGGTCTACACGATCCATTGCTTCGCCCACAGCTATCGCGACGGCGGCTTGTTCGGGATCTATGCCGGCACCGGCGAGGAAGAGGCGGCCGAGCTGGTTCCGGCACTGTGCGAGGAGGCCAGAAAGCTCGAAGACGGGCTGAGTGCCACCGAGCTCGCCCGCGCCAAGACCCAGATGAAGGCGGGTCTCTTGATGTCGCTCGAAAGCACCTCGGCGCGCTGCGAGCAGCTCGCCCAGCATCTGTTGATCCACGGCACCCCGTTTGATCCGCCCGAGATCGTGCATCGGATCGAGGCGGTCGACGACGCCGCGATCGGGCGCGTCGTGGCGCGCTGGCGGTCCGGCCCGCCGACCTTGACCGCGCTCGGGCCATTGAGCCGGCTCGAAGATTTCGGCCGCGTGCGGGCGCGGCTCGCCGCCTGACCGCGCCGGGGGCGATGGCGCCGCAGCGCAAATCCTTTCCCCGCCTGTTTCTGGCCCGCTCGGATCCGTTCCGACTGAACGGGGAGCGCGTCTTTCTGCGCGCGCCCGAACGCGGCGATTGGGAAGCCTGGGCCAGCCTGCGCGCCCGCTCCCGCAGTTTCCTCGAACCGTGGGAGCCGAGCTGGCCGCCCGATGCGCTGTCCCGGCTGAGCTTCCGCTCGCGCGTCGCCCGCTATGCCGAGGATTGGCGCACCGACCAGGCGTACAATTTTTTCATCTTCGCCCATGACGACGCCCTGGTCGGCGGGATCGGCCTGTCGAACGTGCGCCGCGGCGTCTCGGAGACGGCGAGCCTCGGCTATTGGGCCGGCGAGCCCTATGCCCGCCAGGGGTATATGACGGCGGCATTGCCGCTGATCCTCGATTTCTCGTTCGCCCGGCTGCGCCTGCACCGGGTCGAGGCCGCCTGCCTGCCGAGCAACATCCCGAGCCGGTCCCTGCTGATCCGAGCCGGTTTCCGCCAGGAAGGCCACGCCCGCCAGTATCTGTGCATCGAAGGCAAATGGCAGGACCACCTGCTGTTCGCGATGCTCAAGGAGGACTGGCGCGGCTCATCGGGTGCGAACAAGGCCGGCTCGGTCATCTGATCTCGTCGAATCGACGGCAACAGACATCAGGCCGCGACCGACCGCGCACCGCGAAAATGGTTGATCAGCGCAGCCACGGCCGCCCCGATTACCGTGCACAGTATGCCGGCGGCGCCGGGATCCAATTGCGACAGATCAGCCCAAACGGCCCAGCCGAGAGCATCGTCGAGCGCCCGGAGCTGCATGGGCAAAACCAGGCCCTCCAGGGTGCCGACGCAGGCACCGATGATGGCGTCTGTGAGGATCTCCGAAAAATTGGATTGGTGCATTATGGCGCTCCCTCATCGCGAGATGACGTGTGCAAAAATGGCAACTCCGACAGAGGCAATGCCAACTCCTACCGAAACTTTCGCCGCTTTGGCGCGGGTCACCATCCTGCCGCCAGATGGTCGCTCGCCAAGACGCCATAGCTTAATGTGGCTATCGCTCCGACGGGCGCCACCCAGCCTTGCGTCCCCGTGACCGGGCGCGTTGCGGCGACCTCACTCAGCTCATACCATGCGGCGGCGAGCACGGTCGCGCCGTAGAAGCAAACCTGTCCATCTTCGATTACCGACTGCCAACTCGTAGGCCTGCTGCATGCCCACTGTATTCCCATTACAATTGGGATGGTCAGAAGCGGCACAATCAAATTGGTAAACACCCAATACGAAGTATTCATCTCGAACTGCCTTGGTCAACGACACCCGACAGCGACCGATCCCCAGCCGGAGGTGCCTGCGCGCCGAATGCGCCTCGATCCAGGCAAAAAGGCCGGCCCCGGGCCGGGCGCGGGCTGAGGGATTTGGAGCTCGATCTGGCGGGCTAGGCGTGGCCGGCGGCGCTCGACAGGGTCGACAGGTCGACGCCGAGCTTGGCCAGGGCGCGGCGCCATTTGGCGTCGTGGTCGGGGTCGAACACGATCTCCTCGTCGGCGGCGACCGAGAGCCAGCCATTGGCCTGGATCTCGGCGTCGAGCTGGCCCGGCGCCCACCCGGCATAGCCGAGCGCGAACAGGCTGCGGCGCGGGCCCCGCCCCTTGCCGATGGCGCGCAGGATCTCGAGGGTTGCCGTCACCGCGATGTTGCCGGCGACCGGCAGGGTCGCGTCCTCGCGGTAATCGCCGGTGTGCAGCACAAACCCGCGCCCGGGCTCGACCGGCCCGCCGAAATGCACCGGCCGCATCTTGGCGCGGCTGTCGGGCTGGATATCGAGCTGGGCGAACAGCTCGGCCATGGTCAGCGAGCCCACCACCTTGTTGATCACCAGGCCCATCGCCCCGGAATCGCCACTGTGCGCGCACAGGTAGATGACCGAGCGGGCAAACCGCGGATCTCCCATCTGCGGCATCGCGACCAGGAGTTGGCCCGCAAGAGAACTCACCATGCCCTCCGATGCGATCCGGCGACCATTGCGCTGCCCCTCCGAGCCCGCAGCTTATACGTCCATCATAGGACTTTCGTTGCGCACCCGCGCACAAAAAACCGGCACTCGGCGCCGGCCGGCCCGGTTTGCCCGGCGCTCGGCGGTGTGCTATCGGTCCGCGCTTTGGAGCTGCACAGCATCGGAGGGACCCCATGACGATCAAGATCGGCGACAAGCTGCCATCGGTGACCTTGAGGCAGGCGACCGCGGAGGGGCCGAAGGAGGTCACCACCGACGAGTTTTTCCGCGGCAGAAAGGTGGTTCTATTCGCGGTGCCGGGCGCCTTCACCCCGGCCTGCTCGCAGCGCCATCTGCCGGGCTATGTCGACAAGGCGGCCGACATCAAAGGGAAGGGGATCGACGAGGTCGCCTGCGTCGCGGTCAACGATCCGGCGGTGATGGGCGCCTGGGGCAAGGACCAGCGGACCGAGGGCAAGGTCGTGATGCTGGCCGACGGCAGCGGCGATTTCGCCCGCGCCCTCGGGCTCGAGCTCGATCTCAGCAAGGGCGGGCTCGGCATCCGCTCGAAACGCTATTCGATGCTGGTCGACAACGGCGTCGTCAAGTCGCTCAACGTCGAGACCCAGCCGGGCCAGGTCGACGCCTCCAGCGCCGAGGCGATGCTGCGGGCGCTGGTCTAGGGCCGGCCGGTCCCCGCCTGACGGTCGGCAGGCCCAATTCGACGGGCCGCCCCCGGCTGCGGCCGCGAAGAAGCCGCGGCAGACATCATCATCGAGGCGGCGGTCAACGGACGCAGCCTGCAGGATTGCGACGTCGAGCCGGGCATGGCCCGATGATCGAGGTGATTGACAACCGAGATCTAATGGAACAAAAAGGGAACCTAACGCGATAGAGAGTGGTTTGCCGGGCATGTCCCGCGAGTCTCTGATGACATTGCGCGAGCGGGTTCGGCGGATCGAACGGCCGGCGGCGACGGTGCACGGGGTGTTGCCCTTGGGCGTCGCCGCGATCGACCGGGCCCTGCCCGGCGGCGGGCTCGCGCGGGGCGCGGTGCACGAGATCCTGGGGATGGGCGGCGACGAGGAGGATGGCGCGCTCGCCGCCGCCTTCGCCGCCGGCATCCTCGGGCGGCTCGGTGGAGACGGCATCGTGCTGTGGTGTCTGCCGCGGCCGGATCTTTACGGACCCGGCCTTGCCGCGCACGGGCTTGACGCCAGGCGTCTCGTGCTGGTCCGGGCACGGCGCGACGCCGAAATCCTGTGGGCGCTGGAGGAAGGGCTGCGCGCTTCCGGCATGGCTGCGGTGGTCGGCGAAGTGGGCACCCTCGCCGCGGTGGCGAGCCGGCGGCTGCAACTCGCCGCCGAACGCTCCGGCGTCACCGCTTTTCTGCTTCGGCGCTGGCGCGACGGCGACGCGGCGGCGCGCGAACGCAATCTGCCGAACGCTGCGGCGACGCGCTGGCGGATCGCGGCGCTGCCATCGCAGCCCCTCCGAATTCCGCTGCCGGCTTGTGTTATTCGTCATCCCCGCGAAAGCGGGGATCCAGGAGCTGCTGGCACATCGCTTGCGACCCTGGGCCCCCGCTTTCGCGGGGGTGACGGATATAGGGAAAGGATCGGTCGCGAGACGGGGCCGGGTATCGGGCGGCCGCGCTGGCGGGTCGAGCTCTTGCGCTGCCGCGGCGGCGAGCCGGCCTGTTGGGAAGTGGAGGTGGCGGATGCGACGGGTGCTCTATCTCTGGCTGATGCACTGGCCGATCGACCGGCGCCGTCGCTCCGCGCTGTCCCGCCAGGAAAATACCGGGAGGAAACATTCCGGCGCACCGGCTGAGGAGACGCCGTTCGCCACGGTGATCGAGACCGCCGGGCGACGTCTGCTCGCCGCGGTCAATCCGGCAGCGGCGGCCGCCGGCCTCGCCCCGGGCATGCCATTGGCCGACGCATTCTCCTTTCTGCCCGGTCTCGCCACCGCTGCGGCCGAGCCCGCGCAGGATGCCGCCGCGCTCCGGCGGCTGGCCGAGTGGTGCGGCCGCTACAGCCCGTGGACGGCGCCCGACGGGGCGGACGGGGTGCGCATCGAGATCACCGGCTCGGCTCATCTGTGGGGCGGGGAGGCCGCCCTCGCCGCCGATCTTGCGGCCCGGCTCGGGCGCCAGGGCATCGCCTGCCATATCGCCATTGCCGACACGCTCGGCGCCGCCTGGGCGCTGGCCCGCTTTGCGCAGGCCGGCCGGGGCGCGGTTATTGTGCCGCCGGGAGACCCACGGGCCGGCCTCGCCCCGTTGCCGGTGGCGGCGCTGCGCCTCGACCGGGCCACGACAGAGGGGCTGCGGCGGGTCGGTTTGAAACGGGTCGGCGATCTTTATGCGATGCCGCGCGATGCCCTCGCCCGCCGGTTCGGCCAGGGGGTGGCGCTGCGCCTCGATCAGGCGCTGGGCGATCTGCCGGAGCCGCTGTCGGCGCTGGGGGAGGCGCCGGTCCGCCGGGTGCGGCTGAGCTTTGCCGAGCCGATCGCCGATCCCGCCGATCTGATCCGCGCCGCCGGGCGGCTCGCCGAGGATCTCGTCGGTCGCCTGGCGCGGGAAGGAATGGGGGCGCGGCGGCTCGACCTCGCCTTTCACCGGGTCGACGGCCGGGTCGAGCGCATCGTGCTGGGGACGGCGCTCCCGAGCCGCGATCCGCACCACCTCGCCATCCTGTTCCAGGAACGGCTCGACACCGTCGATCCCGGCCTCGGCGTCGAAGACATGATCCTCGCCGCCTATGCGGTCGAGCCCTTGGCTCCCGAGCAGATCGGTTTTGACGGCTCCCCCGCCGGCCCGCACCCCAACCCTCCCCCCTCCCATTCCCTCCCCCGCGGGCGGGGGAGGGTTGGGGCGGGGGCGGGGAAGGGGGAGGGAATGGGAGGGGGCGTGGCCCTGCTCCTCGACCGGCTCGGCAACAAGCTCGGGCTCGGTGCGCTCTATCGGCTCGAGCCGCGGGAAAGCCACATCCCGGAACGGGCCTCGATCTGCGTTTCTCTTCCTCTCCCCCCGCTGGCGGGGGGAGAGGGCAGGGTGAGGGGGGTGACGGCTCCGAGGCACAGCGCAGGCCCACCTCACCCTCCCGCGCTGCGTGCGGGTCCCTCCCCCGGATCAGGTCCGGGGCAGGCTCTCTCCCCTCTAAAGGGCGGAGAGGGGTCGATCCAGACGGGCGGCGGCAAACCGCCGCGTCCGATCCGGCTGCTCGAGCCGCCGGAGCCGGTCGAAGCCTCTTGGCTGTTGCCCGACGATCCACCCTTTCGCTTCACTTGGCGGCGGCGCCCGCACCGGGTGAGGCGCGCCGACGGGCCCGAGCGGATCGCCGGGGAATGGTGGCAACCGGGCGCGTCCGGCGCCGGTCCCAGCGAAAGCGGGGATGCGATCCGCGACTATTACCGGGTCGAGGACGAGGACGGGCGCCGCTTCTGGCTGTTCCGGGCGGGTCTCCCCGGCAATAGCCGCCGCCCGCCGCGCTGGTTCGTCCACGGCATCTTTGCCTGACGCGATATGTCAGCCGAGCACGGATGTCATCGCCGGCCCGCGGGCCGGGCCTGCGGCCAGCCCGAGGACAGGCGTGGATGGCCTCCGGTCTGCAAGGATTGTTTGGCGTTTGTGCATCGGCAGTGGCTTGCGGTCATGTGTCCGGCCTATTGGCGCGGCCGGCCGCAGGCCCTGACGGGTTCCGTGCCCCCGCTTGCGAAGGTGGGAACCCAGGGGCGAGTGACGTGCGGTCGTCCTGGACCCCCGCTTGCGCGGGGGCGACGAGATAATGTTCCGGTCCGAAAGACTATGGTCTAGCTCCCGAGGATGGTTCCGGCGGCGATGCCGGCCTCGCTCGCGGCGATCTTGGCGCCGGCGTCGAGGCGCACCCGCGAGACCTCGACACAGCCGCCCTGCGCCAGGATGCGCAGCCCCTCGGGGCCGGCCGAGACGACCTCGCCGATCTTCTTGCCGCGCACCGCGCCAAAGGTCGCGGCGGGGATCTTCTTCGCGTCGAACAGATAGAGCTTCTGCTCGCCGAACATGGTCCAGGCGCCGGGCGCCGGGTTGCAGCCGCGGATCAAATCGTAGATGAAATCGACGTGGCTCGCCCAGTTGATCCGCGACTCCGCGTCGCGCACCCAGCCCTCATAAGTGGCGCGGCTCTCGTCCTGGGTGGTTTCGGTCGCCCGGCCCTTGACCACGAGATCGGCGGCCTCGACCAATGCCTCGACCCCCATCGGAAAGATCTTGTCGAAATAAAGCGAGCCGGCGGTGTCGTCGCGGCCGATCGGCACGCGCTTTTGCAGGATGACCGGCCCTTCGTCGAGGCCGGGGGTCGGGCGAAAGATCGACAACCCGGTCTCGCTGCGCCCGCGCATGATCGCCCACGGGATCGAGGACGGCCCGCGATGGAGTGGCAGCAGGGAGGGGTGGAACTGGATCATCCCGTGCTTGGGGATCGCGCAGAATTCGGGCGGGGCGAACAGCAGCACATAGGCCATGACGCCGAGATCGGCTTTGAGATCGGCCAGCGCCGATTGCGCCTCGTCGCTCGAATAGCGCGGAAAGCGGTGGACCACGAGGCCGCGCTCTTGGGCCGCGGCGACCAGCGGGTCGGGTCTGGCGCCGGGTTTGTCGGGCGCCGCGAACACGCCGGCAACCTCGTCGCCACGCGCGATAAAGGCATCCAGCGCGGCCTTGCCAAAGGCCTGCTGGCCGACGATGACGATGCGCATCCCGCTCCCTCCGACTGTGACCCTGCGATAGCGTCGCGGCACCCGGGGCCTCGCGCGCCGCCGCCATCACCCCGGCCCGCAGAATTCCACGCCGCCCCGCCCGCCGGCAAGCCCGTCGCATGGGGCAGGGCTAGGGCGGAAGGTCTGGTGCTTTCGAGCAGCCTGCTGCCATCCGAGGGTGCGTGGAGGGTCGTTTGGCCGCTCCTATGCACTCTGGAGCCATATACCTCTTGACGCCATATAACGTATAACGGCTGAGCAATAGCTCGCCATATGCCGGCTGCGGAGCTGATTTTCTCGATGACATGGGCCGTCGCTTCGTCGATGCCTGGCATCGCGCGGAGCGCGGCGAGTTGACACCGGAGAACGCCGAACGGCATGTAGGCTTCGAGAATTTCGACGCCTTCTCGCAAATCATGACGCCGAGGCGGGTGGAGTTGCTGCGCCACGTGCATCGGCACCCTGCCCGCAGCATCCGTGCTCTCGCGATCGCGCTCGGTCGGGATTACCGGCGCATCCACGCGGATGTGCATGCGCTAGTCGAAGCGGGGCTGCTGGATCGTGACGACAGCGGGCTGCGTGCCGATTACGACACGGTCAGAATGGAAACGAAGATCGCGCTGTGAACCGGCGTCTCCGAACGTTGCGCCCAAGGCGCCGCGGTCGAGCTGAAGCTCGGGCGATAAGCGCTGGCGAGCTTAGGCAGAAGCGGGGGCGAGGTCGAAGGCGGCGGCCATCAGGGCGCGGGTGTAGGGGTGCCGGGGCTGGGTCATGATCTGCTCGGTCGGTCCGGCCTCGACGATACGGCCGTCCTTCATGACCAGGATCTCGTGGGCGAGCGCGCGCACCACGCGCAGATCGTGGCTGATGAACAGGTAGCCGAGGCCGCGGCGCATCTGCAATTCGCGCAGCAATTCGACGATCTGCGCCTGCACCGACATGTCGAGCGCCGAGGTCGGCTCGTCGAGCACGACCAGGCGCGGTTCGAGGACCAGGGCGCGCGCGATCGCAACCCTCTGGCGCTGGCCGCCGGAAAATTCATGGGGATAGCGATCAGCCGCGGCCGGATCGAGTCCGACTTCGGCAAGCGCGGTCTCGATCAGTCGCCGCCGCTCGGCGGCATTTGCCGACAAGCGATGCACTTTGAGGCCCTCTTCGACGATCTGCGCCACCGAAAGCCGCGGCGACAGGCTCGAATAGGGGTCCTGGAAGACGATCTGCATCTCGCGCCGCAACGGCCGCAGCTGCCGGTGGGTCAACCCCTCGATGTCGCGGCCGGCAAAGCGGATCTGCCCCGTCGCTGCGGTCAGGCGCAACAGCGCCAGGCCGAGCGTCGTTTTGCCCGAGCCGCTCTCGCCGACGACGCCCAAGGTCATGCCGGCGCGCAGCGCGAGCGAGACGCCGTCGACCGCCTTGACGTGCCCCCTGACCAGGCGCAGCACACCGCGCCGGATCGGGAACCAGACGCGCAGCGCTTCCGCCTCGATCAGCAGCGGTGCCCCGGCGCGGGCCGGCGCGGCCCGGCCTTTGGGCTCCGCCGCCAGCAGGCGCCTGGTGTAGGGATGGCGCGGCCGGTCGAAGATCGCGTCGGTCGGCCCGCTCTCGACGATCTCGCCGCTGGTCATGACCGCGACCCGCTCGGCCATCCGGCGCACGATCGTCAGATCGTGGGTGATCAGCAAGAGCGCCATGCCGAGCTGATCCCTCAGCTCGCGCAGCAGCGCCAGAACCTGGGCCTGGATCGTCACGTCGAGCGCCGTCGTCGGCTCGTCGGCGATCAGCATGTCGGGCTCGTTGGCGATCGCCATCGCGATCATGACCCGCTGGCGCTGGCCGCCCGAGAGCTGGTGCGGGTAGGCGCCGAGCCGGCTTTCGGCGTCGGGCAGGCCGACCAGCCGCAGCAATTCGAGGGTGCGCCCGCGCGCCGCCCGCGGCGACATCCGCCGATGCACGAGCAGGATTTCGGCAACCTGCCGCTCCAAGGTGTGCAGCGGGTTCAGCGATGTCATCGGCTCCTGAAAGACGATGCCGACGCGATCGCCGCGGACCCGGCGCAATTGCTCGGGCGAGGCCCCGATCAGCTCCTCGCCGGCAAAGCGGATGCTGCTCTGCGGCCCGTGCGCGGCGAGCGGGTAGGGCAGCAGCTGGAGGATCGACAACGCCGTAACGCTCTTGCCCGAGCCGCTCTCGCCGACCAGGGCCAAGGTTTCGCCGCGGTCGAGCGAAAGCGACACGCCCTTGACGGCGTCCACCGCCGCCGCCCGGCCGCGGCCGGCAAAGGTGACGCTGAGATTTCGCACGTCGAGCAGGGGTGTGCTGCTCGGCACCCGCTCGGTCGCGGTTTCCCCGAGACGAAGCGAGCCGTTGTCGCCGGCGCTGAAGCGGGGGTCCGAAGCCTGCCCCGGGCTTGAACCGGGGGTGAATGCGCGTGCAGTTGCCGGTCCCGTGTTCGAGCCAGGGGCAGGCTCCGGGCTCCTGCTGTCCCCGCTCACACGGTCACCTTGCGCGGGTCGAAAGCGTCGCGCACGGCTTCGCCGACAAAGATCAGGAGGCTCAGCATCAGCGCCAGCACGAAGAACGCGGTCAGCCCGAGCCAGGGCGCCTGCAGATTGGCCTTGCCTTGGGCCAATAATTCGCCCAGCGAGGGCGACCCCGGCGGCAACCCGAACCCCAGGAAATCGAGCGAGGTCAGGGTCGTGATCGAGCCGTTCAGGATGAACGGCAGAAAGGTGATCGTCGCCACCGTCGCGTTCGGCAATACATGGCGCAGGATGATGACCCGGTCGGAGACGCCGAGCGCGCGGGCCGCGCGCACATAGTCGAAATTGCGCGCGCGGAGGAACTCGGCGCGCACCACGTCGACCAGGCCCATCCACGAGAACAGCAGCATCAGGCCCAAGAGCCACCAGAAATTGGGCTCGACAAAGCTCGCCATGATGATCAGCAGATAGAGCACCGGCAAGCCGGACCAGATCTCGATAAAGCGCTGAAAGCCGAGATCGACGATGCCGCCGAAATAGCCCTGGACCGCGCCGGCGGCGACCCCGATCACCGAGGAGAAAAGGGTCAGGGTCAGCCCGAACAGCACCGAGATGCGAAAACCGTAGATCAGGCGGGCGGTCACATCGCGGCCCTGATCGTCGGTGCCCAGCCAGTTGACCCGCGACGGCGGGGACGGCGCCGGGCTCGGCAGATTGTAGTTGATCGTGTTGTAGCTGAACGGGATCGGCGGCCACATCATCCAGCCCTTGGCCTCGATCAGCTTTTGCACCTCCGGATCGCGGTAGTCGGCCGCGGTCGGGAACTCGCCGCCGAACGCGGTCTCCGGGTAATCGGTGAAGATTGGGAAATACCAGGCGCCGTCATAGCGGACCAGGATCGGCCGGTCGTCGGCGATGAACTCGGCGAACAGCGACAGGGTGAACAGCGCGAGGAAGATCCACAGCGACCAGAAGCCGCGCCGGTTGCGGCGAAAGCTGTCGAGCCGGCGCCGGGTCAGCGGCGCGATCGGCAGCCCGAGAAAGCGATCGGGCACGGGGTAGGCAACGCGGGCCGGCGCCGGTTGAGCCGTCATATTTCTACCGGGAACAAACCGCCGAGACCGGTCACTTGCGGCCCTCACCTCCGAACAAAGTGCGACAGCGTCTGTTTCCCCAATCGACACAAGCTCGGCAAGGTTCTCTCGACCTTTGCTCCTCCAAGTAACTCGCCTTGCCCGGACTTGATCCGGGCATCCACGTCTTGGCAGCCAAAACGGCCGCGCCGGGCGAAGGCGTGGATGGCCGGGCCAAGCCCGGCCACGGGGCGCAAGGAAGGGTGCTCAGGGAGAGGGGCGCGCGTGCCCGCCAAAAAGAGGGGAGGCCGATTTGGGGGCGAGGCTGTTCCGGTCGCAGCGCGTTACCCGGCCCTGCGGCGCAGCGGCTCGACGTTGGAGCGGGCGGGGGCGCGCTTGCCGCCGAGATATTCGGCGACCAGGATTTCGGCGATCTGCACTGCGTTGAGTGCTGCTCCCTTGCGCAGATTGTCGGCGACCACCCACAGATTGAGCCCGTGCGGGACGGTCGGGTCGCGGCGAATGCGGCTGACATAAACCTGGTCCTCGCCGGCCGCTTCGGCTGGGGTCACATAGCCCTCGTCGGCGCGGTGGTCGAGGACCGTGACGCCGGGGGCGCGGCGCAGCGCCGCCCGCGCCATATCCGCGCTGAGCGCCTGCTCGAACTCGACATTGACCGCCTCGCCATGTCCGATGAAGACCGGCACGCGCACGCAGGTCGCGGTGACCGCGATGTCGGGATCGAGAATCTTGCGGGTCTCGGCCGCCATCTTCCATTCTTCCTTGGTGGCGCCGTCATCCATGAAGACATCGATATGCGGGATCACGTTGAACGCGATCTGCTTGGTGAACTGCTCGTGCTTGACCGGATCGTTGACGAAGATCGCCCGGGTCTGATTGAACAATTCGTCCATCGCGGCGCGGCCGGCCCCGGAGACCGACTGATAGGTGGCGACCACCACCCGCTTGATATGGGCCAGGTCGTGCAGCGGCTTCAGCGCCACCACCATCTGGATCGTCGAGCAGTTCGGGTTGGCGATGATGCTGCGCTTTTGGAATTCGCCGATCGCCTTGGGATTGACCTCGGGCACGACCAGCGGCACACCGGGCTCCATGCGGAACTGCGAGGTGTTGTCGATCACCACCGCCCCGGCCTTTGCCGCACGCGGCGCGAACTGGGCCGACACCTTGGCGCCGGGCGAGGACAGCACGATATCGATGCCGTGGAAGTCGAAGGTTTCGAGGTTCTGCACCTTGAGGATGTCGTCGTCGCCGAACGATACCTCCCTGCCGATCGAGTGCGCCGAAGCCAGCGCCACGACTTCGTCGGCCGGGAAGTCGCGCTCGGCGAGAATGCTGAGGATCTCGCGGCCGACATTGCCGGTGGCGCCGACCACCGCTACCTTGAAACCCATGTCGCGACCCCGCAGCCGAAAAGGAAGAATGATGGCTGCTGACTTACGATGCCGGCCCCCGCTTTACAAGCATCGCGCACCATGAGCTACGCCGAGTTCTGGCGGCGTTATCTGGCGGCGCACCGCGATCCGCGCACCCGCGCGCTGCACTATCTCGGCACGGTTCTCGGGCTCGCGGCGTTGGTCGTGGCCGGCATCACGCGCGATTGGCGCTGGCTGATGGCGGCGCCGGTCGCGGGCTATGCGTTGGCCTGGCTCGGCCATTTCGCCTTCGAGCACAATCGGCCGCAGACTTTCGGGCATCCAGGCTGGTCGCTGGTCAGCGATTTCCGTATGCTGGGGCTGTTCGTGTGCGGGCGGCTCGGCGGGGAACTGCGCCGCGCGGGTGCGGGAGGAAGCCGATGACGATGGTGCCGCTGATCGACTACGACCGGGCGAGCGCCGAGGTGCGCGCCGTCTATGACGACATCATGCGGAGCCGCGACACCGACTGGATCAACAATTTCTGGATGGCGCTGGCCAACGACCCGCCGACCTTGCGCCGCACCTGGGAGAGCATCAAGCAGGTGATGTCTCCGGGCGCGCTCGACCCGTTGACCAAGGAGCTCGTTTATCTCGCGGTCAGCGCCAGCAACGGCTGCGCCTATTGCACCGCCTCGCACGCCGCAGCGGCAAAAAAGCAGGGCATGACCCCGCAGATGCTGGCCGAGCTGCTGGCGGTCGTCGGCATGGCCAATGAAACCAACGCTCTTGCCAACGGATATCGCGTGCCGGTAGACGAAAGGCTCGAAAAGCTGTTTTGATGTCGGCGCATGCCGGCGACGACGCGGCGCTCCGCAAGCCGGTCGGTCGCGTTTCGCACGCCGATACCGTAAGGCTGGGCAGCAGGAAGCTGTCCGCCGAATTTGGAGGACCCCGATGGCGCAACAACTCTACGACCGCACGGCCGAGGATCTCGGCAATCTCGTCGGTCTCGAACACGTCAATCTCAGAGTCAACAATCAAGGGCTGGCGTCCGAGTTCTATCTCTCGGCGCTCGGCCTGACCCGCGACCCCTTCATGTTCCCCGGCACCAACAACATGTGGGTCAATGTCGGCAAGAGCCAGTTCCATCTGCCGACCGGCGACCCGAACGTGCTGCGCGGCCATGTCGGCCTCGTGGTTCCGTCGCTCGAGGAGCTGTGCGAACGCCTCGGCGAGGCCAAGAAAAAGCTCGCCGACACCAAATTCGACTGCAAGCAGCACAACGCCTATGTCGAGGCGACCTGTCCGTGGGGCAACAAGTTCCGCCTCTACGAGCCGGATGAAGAGCGGTTCGGCGCGATCAATCTCGGCATGGGCTATGTCGAGTTCACCGTGCCGGAGGGGACCGCCGACGGCATCGCGCGCTTCTACCGCGAGATCTTCTACGCGCCGGCGAAGGTCAAGGAGAACGGCGAGGGCCGCGCCGCCCATGTCTGCGTCGGGATGAAGCAGGAGCTGGTCTTCCGCGAGACCGACCAGAAACTGCCGGAGTTCGACGGCCATCACCTGCAGGTCTATGCCCAGGAATTCTCGGGCCCGCATGACGAGCTCGAAAAGCGCGGGCTGATCACCGAGGAGAGCGATCAGTACCAGTACCGCTGGCAGGACATCGCCTGCCTCGACACCGGCAAATGCCTGTTCACGATCGAGCACGAGGTCCGCAGCGTCACCCACCCGCTCTACAACCGTCACATGGTCAACCGCAACCCATCGCAGAACAACCGCCACTATCAGATGGGCGCGGACGAGTGGGACTGGACCTTGCCGCGCTCGACCAAAAAGCTGCAGGCGCCGCCCGTGGTGGAACCCGCCACGCCGCTCGCCAAGCGCCGCGCCGGCCGTATGGCGGCGATGTAAGGCTGGGAGGCGTCGTCGCCCTTACCCGTGCTCCGCTCGGCACCCTCTCCCGCAATGCGGGAGAGGGAAGGGGCCCATCGCGAAGGCGAGGGGAAGGGTGAGGGCCCGCCTCGGGTGCGGTGATCGGAGCGCGGGCGTCCCGCCCGCAGGCGGGCCGGAGGCCCGCGGTCCAATTTGATGTTTTCGGGGAAAAAACGGTGTTGACCGGCGCCTACCGCTTCCCGCAGATGGAGAGCGTCGTCTTCGGCACGCCTTTTGCCGAGGCGCTGGCGCAGGAGGTCGACCGGCTCGATGCCCGCGCCGTCTTTGTGCTGGCGAGCGGTACCTTGGCGCGCGAGACCGATCTCGTCGAGCGGCTGCGCCATATGCTCGGCAATCGCTTTGCCGGAGTTTGCGCCAGGATCGGCGCGCACACGCCGCGCACCGATGTCGTCGCCGCCGCCAACGCCGCGCGCGAGGCCGGGGCCGACCTGCTCGTCACCTTGGGCGGCGGCTCGGTCACCGATGCGGCGAAGATGGTGGGGCTGTGCCTCGGCAACGGGGTCACCGCGCCCGCGCAGCTCGACGATTACCGCGCCCGGATCGCGGCCGACGGCACGAGCCAGCGGCCGCCGGTCAAGCCGCCGGGGGTGCGCATGATCGCGATCCCGACCACCTTGTCGGCCGGCGAGTTCTCCGCCGGCGCCGGCTGCACCGACACCGCCGCCACCTCAAGGAAAGCTTCAGCCATCCGCAGATGATCCCGCGCACCGTCATTCTCGATCCGGCCGCCAGCGTCCCGACGCCCGAATGGCTGTTTCTGTCGACCGGCATCCGCGCCGTCGACCACGCCGTCGAGGACATCTGCTCGGTCAACGGCCAGCCGATCTCCGAGGGTGCGGCCTATCACGCATTGCGGCTGCTCGGCAAAGGCCTGCCGGCGGTCAAGGCCGACCCCGCCGACCTAGACGGCGCGGCTCGACTGCCAGATCGGCGCGTGGATGTCGATGGTCGGCTCGCAGACCGGGGTCAGCAAGGGGGCGAGCCACGGCATCGGGCATGTGCTGGGCGGCACCGCCGATGTCCCGCACGGCTACACCTCGTGCGTGATGCTGCCCCACGTGCTGCGCTTCAACCATGCGGTGAATGCCGATAAACAGGCGCGGGTCAGCGAGGCGCTCGGGTGGCCGGACGAGCCGGCGGCCGAGGCGGTCGCGGCATTGATCGCCGGGCTCGGCCTGCCGACCCGATTGCGCGATGTCGGGGTCAAAGAGGATCAGCTCGACCTGATCGCGGAAAACTCGATGCACGACCGCTGGATCCACACCAACCCGCGCAGGATCGACGGCCCCGCGGTCATCCGCACCCTGCTCGACGCCGCCTGGTAGCTAGCGGACCAAGGCGTAGCTGAAGCAGTCACGCGGCTCAGGACCGAGGCTCGGATGGACCAGCCAGCGGCGCAGGATGCCTTCGCGTTCGAGCCCAGCTTTTTCCATGACCCGCGCGGAGGCGAGGTTCTCGACATCGCACACGGCGCCGATCCGCCAGACGTTGTCTTGGCGCATGGCCCAGCGCGCGACCTCGGACAATGCCTCGGTCATCAGTCCGCGCCCCCATTGGGTCCGGTCCAGCACATAGCCGCAATCGAGGCGATGCGGCTCGGGCCGGCGCAGCTCGAACGCGCCGCGCAACCTCCCGTCCGCGCGACCGATCAAGGCGTAGGTGCGCGACCGGCTCGGCGACGCTGCCAGGCACCGGCTGATGTAGCTTTCGGTTTCGGCCAGGGTCCGGTGGGGCCGCCAAATCAGAAAGCGGACGGTCTCGGGGTCTTGCGCATAGCCGGCGAAGATCGCCAGCGCGTCGCCGCGCGCGATCGGGCGCAGGATCAGGCGCGCGGTCTCGAAGCGGTCGGGAAGCATCGCGCAGGTTGCCCCGCGTCGATCTCTGCCACCCGGTCAGATCTCGTAATTGGGCAGGCTCTGGTCCATCTCCAGGGCCGGCACCGTCCCGCTCGACCAGGCGACGATCCGGGCCGGCACGCCGGCGACCGTCGCCCCGGGCGGCACGTCGTGCAGCACCACGCTGCCGGCGCCGACCTTGGCGCCGCGTCCGATCTCGACGTTGCCGAGCACCTTGGCGCCGGCGCACAACAGGACGCCGTCGCGCACCTTGGGATGCCGGTCGCCGCGCTCCTTGCCGGTGCCGCCCAAGGTGACCTCGTGCAGGATCGAGACGTCGTCGCCGATGACCGCGGTCTCGCCGACGACAAGACCGGTGGCATGGTCGATGAAGACGCCGCTGCCGACCGGCACGGCGGGATGGATGTCGACGGCGAAGACCTCGGACACGCGGCTCTGCAGAAAATGCGCGAGGTCGCGGCGCCCGTCGCGCCACAACCAATGGCCGATGCGGTGCCACTGCAGCGCGTGAAACCCCTTGTAGTAGAGAAACGGCGTCAGATAGCGCTCCGCCGCAGGGTCGCGCGTCCGGATCGCGACTAGGTCAGTGATCGCCGCGGCGGTGATCTCCGGATCGTCGGCCATCGCCGCGCGGGCAATTTCGCCCAGCCGATCGGGCGGCATCGATTGCTCGGCGAGCTTGCGCGCCAACAGCGAGGCCAGGGCCGAGTTGAGATTGTCATAGCGCAGCACCGCCTGATCGAAAAAACCGCGGAGCGCCTCCTCTCCCGCCGCCGCCTGGCGGGCTTCGAACTCGCATCGTCCGCCACACGTCGCCCTCGTCCGGTCGTATGCCTCGCCGGCGCGACACAGCGGTTTCCAGCGCTGCGAACTCGATCTCGCTCATGGCCGGTTGCTCCTCCCACGCGACTATAGCAAACGAGGCCGGCGAGACGACAGCTTCCATGGGCGAAAGCCATATTCTTGATCCCCTGTTTTCGGTCATCCCTGCGTCCCTCTTGCACTGATAGTATGAGGTCGAGGGAAGCAAGCTTGCGAGTGACGCGCATGGGCATGACCGACCGCTTCGATCTTCCGGTCACCGCGGCATCGGCAAGCGCGGTCGTCGATTATGTCGTCGCCCTCGACCTGCTGCTGTCCGCCAATGTTGGAGCCGACGCGCTGCTCGATCGGGCGATTAGCGCCGACCCGGATTTCGCGCTCGCGTGGATCGCCCGGGCCCGGCTGCTGCAGCTCCAGGCGCGGGTCGGGGAGGCGAGGGCGGCGGCGGCGCGGGCTCAGGCCCTCGCTTACCGCCTCTCGGCCCGAGAGCGGCGGCATATCGAAGCCGTGGCGCTGGCGATCGGCGGGGCGGCGACCGAAGCCCTGGCCGCGGTCCGCCTCCATGTCGAGGAATACCCGCGCGACGCGCTGCCGTTGTCGCTGGCGCTCGGCGTCTTCGGCCTGCTGGGGTTCAGCGGACGGCGGGACCATCACGAGGCGCAATTGGCGCTGCTCGAGGAACTGGCCCCGCATTGGCCCGAGGATTGGTGGTTTCTCGGATATCTCGGCTGGGCCCGGATCGAGACCGGCGCGGTCGCCGCCGGGACCCGGCTGGTCGAGCGTTCGCTGGCGCTCAACCCGCGCAACGCGCATGGCGCGCATCAGCGGGTGCACGGCTATTTCGAAGCCGGCGATGCGGCGGGCGGCGCTGATTTCGTCGCGCATTGGCTGGAAGGCTACGAGCGCGCCGGCCATCTGCACTGCCATCTGTCGTGGCACCTGGCGCTGTTCGAACTGGCCCGCGGCGACAGCGAGCGCGCCAGGGCGATCTATCTCGACAGCATCCGGCCGTCGGTCGCGCAATCGGCGCCGATGCTGTCGCTCGCCGATTCGGCGTCGTTTCTGTGGCGCTGGCGGCTTTACGACGCGTCACCGCCGCTCGACGAAGCCTGGGCCGAAGTTGCAGCCCATGCTCGCCGGCATTTTCCCCAGGCGAGCCTCGCCTTTGCCGATCTGCACGCCGCTTTCGCCGAAGCCGCGACCGGGGATGACGAAAGCGTGCGTCGCCGCGTCGCCGGTCTGGAGAGCCTGGCGCGCGACGGGCGTCTGCCGCCGGGCGCTGTTGCGCCGGCTTTGTGCGCCGCTGCAGCGGCACTCCGTCGCGGCGACGACGAGCGGGCCGCGCAGATGCTCGAAGCGGCGCTCGCCGACCTGCCGCGCATCGGCGGCAGCCACGCGCAGCGCGAGGTGTTCGAGGATTCGCTGATCGTCGCCTGGCTCAAGTCGGATCGCCCGGCCAAGGCCGAAGCCGTGCTGCGCTCGCGTCTCGCGCGCCGGCCCTCCGCCCGCGACGATGCATGGCTCGCCATGTGCCGCCCCGACGGCGGGCGGAATTGATCGCTTGGGGGGTGGTCATGAAGCCGCGCTTTTTCGGGACGGAACAGGTAACCGAGGAAGACCGCTCCTATCGGGGATCGCGCTTCTCGGAGGTGCGCGACGCGGTGTTCGCCAACCCCTACCAGAAATTGTGGGGCGGTCAGGGCGAGCCGCCCTTGCCGATCTACGCCGTCACCTTGCCCAGCGTGCTGCGCGGGGCCCTGCCGCTCGGGCTGCCGTACTTTTTTCGGCAGGCGGTCGCGCGCGCCGTCGATTCCCGAGCGGATTTGCGCTGGGGTAACGATCGCAAGGGTTTTCGGCGATTGCTCCATCCCAACGGCATTTGCCTGACCGGCCTGTGGGAAATCACCGAGGAAACCCAGTATTCGGGCTGCTTCCAAAAGGACAGCCGCGCCCTGGTGATCGGGCGCTACTCGACCTGCTGCACTGCGACGCGGCGTGGCCGGGAGCGGTCATTGTCCCTGGTCGGCAAGCTGTTTCCAACCACCGACCCAAGCCATGCGGAGCCGCTGCGCACCGCCAATTTCATCACTCAGCAGGACATCGGCGGCGACCGCACCGATTACATCAATGACGCCGAAACCCGCAACGCTCCGAACACCACCGGTTGGCGTCGCGGTTTTGGTGCGCCGGTATTGCTCGTCACCGGGATTGTGTTTGGTCAAGTCGACAAGAACCCGACGATCCGGCAGCTCTACCAGGTCGCCGAGCTGGGCAAGCCCGACAGCGAGCCGACGCGAACGCCGTCATACATGCGCCTTGTCGTCGATGCCGGCCAGCCTCGCATCGAGGGCGAGGCATTGGATTTTCGCGACGAGATCATGGCCCAGATATTCGATCGCGGCGATCCCACCCCAAAACGCACGCTCGCCTTTCACATCGAGGTCACCGACGAAGGCTCAACCCGCGGCCCAAACTTCTTTCAGCGGCGTACTTTCAGCAACTGGATACGCATCGGCAGAATGACGTTCGACAACGCGGTCGCGTCCTATAACGGCGACTTTGTCATCCACTTCACCCATCCGACCTGGCGCGACGACCCCAACGACCCCTCGACCGCGACGCGCGTCAACGAACGCAAGGTGCGATGACAAAGGTAATAATTTAAATGCTGGCATCGAAACCTTTACCTGAGCGTGACCGCAACGGGAAAGTGGCGCTACCGGCGGCGTATATAATAAACTTGATTGTATAGAACGGAAGCTGAGGTTCACATGGCGCTGAGCCTGAAAGATCCGGAAACCGACCGACTGGCGCGCGAGGTGGCGCGGCTGACCGGCGAGAGCCTGACCGAGGCGGTGCGCAAATCTCTGGCCGAACGGCTCGAACGCGAGCGCCTGCGGCGAGGCCGACCGAAGCTGGCTGAACGATTGCTTGAAATTGCTCGCCATTGCGCGGCACTGCCCGATCTAGATACGCGGTCGCCCGACGAGATCATCGGCTATGACGAGCACGGCGTACCGCGCTGATGGTGCTCGACACCTCCGCCATCTTGTTCGAGGAGCGGGAGGCGGAAGCTTTTGCATACGAGATCGAGGCTGCATCCGTCCAAAGGCAGGGATTTTGCACGGACCGACGTCATTGCCGCGCCACCCAGCGGCATGCCTTAAGCGAAGGCGCGTTTGAAGGCGGCCCAGACTTGGCGCTGGGCAACCAGCGCGTCGTCGACGACCGGAACCATGCCGAGGAAGCCGTGGATCATGCCGGGATAGTCGCGGTACTCGACCGGCACGCCGGCGCGGCGCAGCCCCTCGGCATAGCATTCGCCGTCGTCGTGCAATACGTCGCATTCGGCGGTGATGACGATGGCGGGCGCCACGCCGGCAAGGCTCGGCGCTTTGATCGGCGAGGCGCGCCAATCCTCGGCATCCTCGGGGGTGCGTAGATAATGGTCGCGGAACCAGGCCATCGCGTCCCGCGTCAGGATGCCGTAGCCCCGCGCATAGTTGCCGTAGCTGGCGCCGGAGAGGGTGTAGTCGGCGACCGGGTAGACCAAGGATTGCAGCCGCAGCCGCGGGCTTCCGGCGTCGCGGGCCATGAGCGCCGCGACCGCCGCGAGATTGGCGCCGGCGCTGTCGCCGTGGACGCCGATGCGGGCCGGGTCGGCGCCGAGGCTCGCGGCGTTGGCGTAGACCCATTGCAATACCGCGAACGAATCCTCGACCGCGGCCGGGAATTTGTGCTCCGGCCCCATGCGGTAATCGACCGAGGCGACCAATGCCGCGGCGCCGGCGCAGAGGTTGCGGGCGACGAGATCGTGGGTGTCGAGGCTGCCGATCACATGTCCGCCGCCATGGTAATAGACGATGGCCGGCACCGGTTCCGCCGCGTTCGGCCAATAAAGGCGCAGGCGGATCTCCCCACCGGGGCCGGGGACCAGCCGTTCCTCGACCCGTGCGACCGGCAGAGGCTCGGCCTTGCGCGCCCGCGCGGTCGCCTCCATCTGGGCGCGCGCCTCGGAGGGCGTCATCGCCTCGATCGGCCGCAGCTCGGCCTTGGCCATGGCGTCGAGGACTTGGACGATCTGCGGATGCAAGGTCGGCATCGCGGATTATCCTATTGCGCCGCGGCGACGGCGGCGGGTTTCGCCGGTTCCGGGTTCAGCTCGCGCAGCCGCGGCAGGACCTCCTTGGCGAACAGGGTGATGTTCGCGACCGTATCGGCATGGTCGAGAAACCCGCCCTGGCCGAAGAACAGCAGATGGCCGAAGCCGCCGACCCGGTCGTTCAACGCCTTGATCTGGTCGTAGACGTCGTCGGGGGTGCCGGCGAAGCAGGTGGCGCTTTCCATCAACTGCTCGATCGTCGCGGTGGTGTGATCGACCGGGTTGCCGTGGCGGTCGCGCACAAAGCCGGTGCGCTTGCCGCCCGCCTTCAGCATTGCGACATTGGCGCCGACCGAGTTGTAGCCGGGCGGGTTGGTGAACGGCTCGGCCACGACCGGCGAGGTGCGCACATAGTCGGCGGCGAGATTGGCGCGCCGCAGCCCCTCTGCGCGGGTGGCGCCGACCCCCACCACCGCGGCATAGGCCATGCGGTCGGGGCCGGCGGTCCAGCCCAATTCCGCGGCGCGCTGGCGATAGGCCGCGAACAGCGGCCCGGCGACGTGGCCCGACAGCAGGGTGCCGACCACATGCCCGTGCTCTGCCGCCATCCGCCCGGTATCGACGCTGACCCCGGTCATCCACACCGGCGGCGTCGGCTGCTGCAAAGGGCGCGGCCAGATGTTGACGTTGCGGTAGTGGAAGAACTCGCCCTCCCAGTTGAACGGCCCGTCGGTGGTCGACATCGCCTTCAGGATCAGATCGTGCGCCTCCCAATAGCGGCGCATCAGATTGGCCGGGTTGCTGTTGGCCGGCGCGATCTCGTAGGCCGCCCCCTTGACCAGCCCCATCTCCAGCCGCCCGCCCGACAACACGTCGAGCCACGCCATCTCCTCGGCGACCCGCACCGGGTCGGGGCGGTTGGCGATCGGGGTGCCGAGCGACAGCAGGCGCGAGCGCTTGGTCTCGCGGGCGATGATCGCCAGGGCCATCGGCACCGATATCGTCAGGCAGGTCGCGGTGCTGTGGTGCTCGTTGACCATGATGTCGAGCCCGACCTCGTCGCACAGCGCGAACTCGTCGAGATAGCGGTTCAACAGGCGGTGGCCGATCTGCGGATCGTAATTGCCGTTGGGCAATACAACGCGCAGGGAGCCGCGCTTCAGCCCTTCCTCCCAGGCCGGGTGGTAGGCCATTTCCGAGAAATACCAGACGCGCATGATGTGCTCCGGATCAGACGGTATCGGGTGACAAGGCCAGGATAATCCCTCTCCGCCCTTTAGGGGGAGAGGGAGGGGCCCGTCGCGAAGCGATGGGAGGGTGAGGTAGGCAGCGCCAGAGCCCCGGACCACCGGCCCCTCTCACCCTGCCCTCGCCCCGGCCGGCGGGGGGAGAGGAATAGAAGCGGGAAGATAAATGTCATCCGACGAAAGCGGCCAGCTTGTCGGCGAAACGCTTCGGGCTGCTCCCAATGCGGGAAGTGGCCGGCGCCGGCGATCAGCTCGAGCCGCGCTCCCGGGATCGCCCGGCGCCAGCCCTCGCCATACTCCGGGGTGACGATCCGGTCCTCAGCGCCCCACAGCAGCAAGGTCGGCCGGTCGATCCGATGCAGCCAGCGCTTGAGCCGCGGGTTGTGCATGTAGGGCTTCCAGCCATAGAGCGCGAAAGCCTCGCGGCCGCGCACGATCGCGGCGAGCTCGCTCTCCGGCAATAGGGTGAAATCGGCGTCGCCCTTCTTCGGGTCGGCCCAGGCGAGCTTCAGATATTCGGCGCGCGGCACCGCGTGCATGTCGGCGATGTCGCGCTCCTCGCGCCCGCCGAATTTGACGCCGAGCGGGTCGACCAGGACGAGGCGGGAGAACCGCGCGGTCGACCGCACCATGATCTCGGCCGCGACCCAGCCGCCGAAGCACGCGCCGACCAGCACCGCATCCTCGAGCCCCAGCTCGGCCGCGAGATCGAGATAGAGATAGGCGAGGTCGTCGACTGAGCCCACGCCGTCGATCAGCGCGGAATTGCCCCAGCCGGGATGCCACGGCGCGATCACCCGGTAGCGGCGGGCCAGCAAGTCGAGCCACGGCCGTTCGGGTGCCATTCCCTCGCCGGCGTGCAGAAACAGCAATGGCCGGCCGGCGCCGCGCTCGACCAGCTCGAGGCTGGTGCCGGCGACAATGATCGTGCGCGTCATCACGGCGCCGGGTAATGGGTGTGCAGGGCGCGGCCGGCGACCTTGGCGGGCTCGGCGTCGATCAAAACAAAGGCGAACACCGCGGGCGCCGACCCGTTGTTGACCCAGGCGTGCATCGTGCCGCGCTGGACGCAGATGTCGCCGGGCTTCATGTGCGCGATCTCGCCGCTGTCGAATTCGAGATCGCATTCGCCCGACAGCAGGATCGCATAATCGACGGTTTCGGTGCGGTGCATGAATTTGGGCGCGCCGGGGGCGAATTCGGTGACCCGGATCACCGTGCCCTGGCCGGTGCCGACATAGTTGTAGCGCTTGACGAACCCGGCGCGCTGTGCCGCGCCGCCCTCGGCTGAATTGTCGACCGGCATCTTGTCGGTCGACCAGATCTCGCAGCCCGAGATGTGCGGGCGATTGAGCCTGGGGACGGCGGCGAGCCGCTCGTCGGCAGTGACGACCGCCTTGCCGTTCGAATCATGCCCGGTGACGATCCGCCTGACTTCCAATGCCATTGCCGCCCTCCCTCTGACTGGTCCAGCGCGATTTCCGCCAGTCTACAGTTCGGGCGGCCCGGCTGACCACAGCCGCGCCGGGCGCTGAGCCGTCAACGGGGCAGTGCGGCGCCCCTGGTCTCGCGCCCCAGCAGCATCGCGACGATGCTGAGGATCGCGAAGCAGGTCATGAACGCCGTCACCCGGTTGAAGCTGCCGCCAAAGGCGCCGACCATGATCCCGGCGACGAGCGGGCCGAAGCTGGTGATGATTCGGGCGCTGCCGGTGCAGAACCCGACGGCGCTCGCGCGCACCTGGGTCGGAAACAGCTCGGGAAGGTAGATCGCATAGCCCGAGAACACGCCGAAGACAAAAAAGCCGAAGACCGGCAACACGATCGGATACCACGGCTCGTAGGCCGAGAGGCCCAGATATAGCGTGAGGCCGGCGGCGATCGTGCCGGCGCTGTACAGCATCACCGTCAACCGGCGGCCGAGCAGATCGGCGATGAAGCCGAAGCAGATGTAGCCGAAGATGCCGCCGAGGCTCCACACCATGATGCCGTGGCTGACGAACGGCACCGCGGCGGCGCCGGTAAGGCCGTTCTTCTGCACCATGAACGACAGAATGGTCGGCAGCCAGATGTTGGTGGTCCAGATCGCGAGCAACGAGCCGAGCCCGAACAGGACCCCGACAAAGGTGTTGTAGCGATGCTGCTTCGAGAACAGCTGCATCGGCACAAAGCGCATGAACTCGCGGTCGTCCTCGCCGATCTGCCGACCGGCGCCGACCGCCCGGCGCCGTTCGCGCACGGCGTCGAAGCGATCGGGCTCGAATACGCGCCGGCGCACCACCCCCAATAGGATCGCCGGCGCCAAGCCGACGAAAAAGACCGCGCGCCAGCCGTAGCCGCCGACGAGACCATAGGTCCAGGCGCCGATAAAGGTGCCGATGGCGCCGCCGGTCATCATGAAGCCGGCGATCTTGGCGCGATGCGTCTCGCCGAGCGTCTCGGCTAAGAGCGGGATGCCGACCATCAACTCGGCACCGGTGCCGATGCCGGCGAAGAAGCGGTAGACCGCAAAGTCCCACACGCCGTGCGAGATGCCCTGCAGCGCCGTGAACATGGCATAAATGGCGATGCTGTAGGTCAATGCCCGCACCCGGCCGACATAGTCGGCGATGATGCCGAAAGTAAAACCGCCGACGGCCCAGCCGAGCAATCCGACCATGCTGAGCAGACCGCCGGTGCTGCCGAGTTGGGCCATGGTCGGGTGGCCACCCAAAAGCTCGGTCACCGCCGGACGCAGCACCAGCGAGTAAAGCCCGAAATCGGCCGCGTCGAGGGTCCAGCCGAGCCACACCACCAGGAAAACGAGCCACTGGTAGCGGCTGATCGCCCGCAACCCGCCGAGCTGCGCAACCGCGGCACCACCCCGGTCCATTCGCATCCTCCGTCCTTCAAAAGTCGAGACCCGACCGGTGCTCGTTTGATCGCGCCATGCGCACTTGTCGGTCGTGCGCGGCCGGTGGCGCCGCAGCACCCCCAAGCTCCGGTGCCGCATGCGCCGGGATGCCAACGAGGACGGCCCGATCGTTGCCCGTCTATTGTCGGCGGCGGTTCGGCGGCAGCGCAAGCGCCAATTTCATGCGACAGCGCTCGCCCGCGGCTTTTTCGTTCATTCGTCAGTTGGGCAGTGCAGAAATAAGATAAAGCATCTGCAGGATCTGGCTCGGCTTGGTTTTGCCGCCAAAGCTATTGCCGAAAATCTGGGCGATTTCGCCTGAATGATAGACGCCGCTCAGCGCGCGGTCGACGGCGAGGCGAAAATCCTCGTCGCCATGGGGCAATGCCAATGCGTAGGGCTCGATCGTCAGGTAATTGTCGGCCAGCAGCAATTTGCCCGGCGCCTTGCTTTGCTGCGACAGAAACACCAGGATCGCGCGGTCGGCGAAATAGGCCGAGACCTTGCCGTCGTCCAGCATCGCCAGCCCCTCCTCATGGGTGTTGGCGGGAATGATTTCGGCGGTGATGCCGGCGGCCTTCATCGAGTTGCGCAATTCCTCCTCGGTGGTGGTGCCGGCGAGCACCCCGATCTTGTGGCCTTCCAATCCTTTGAGGCTCTTCGGCCCATCGGCGCGGATCATCAGCCCGGCGCCGTCGACAAAGGTCGGGATCGAGAAATCGACCTGCTCGCGCCGCGACAGGGTCTCGGTGGTCGGCTCGCATAGCAGATCCGCCTTGCCCTGCGCGATCGCATCGAAACGATCGACCGCGGTGACCGGGACATAGATCAGGCTGAGGGGGGGCAGCTTGAGCTGCTCCGAGAGCTTCTTGGCGACCGCGCGGCACAGATCGACCATGTACCCGGCCGGCTGTCCGCCCTTTCCCTTGTAGGAGAACGGCGGGGCGTCGTCGCGATAGGCGATGCGCAGGGTCTTGTCCTGGCGAATGCGGTCGATGGTGCCGGCCGATGCGACGCCGGACACGAGCAGGGCTGCGGCGATCGCCGCCGCGCAGAGCACAAGGCCCATCTTCCAGCGCATGATCCCCGTCTCCTCCCTGATTGGTGTCTCGGCGAGGGCAGCCGCCCGCAACTATAGCCCGGTTCAGCCAAAAGCCTCAGCCGCGACGAGCCGTAAGGCTCCCTCGCCCGGCGTGCGGGAGAGGGCTGGGGTGAGGGGCCGTGGCGCGATCGGGTTTCCTCGTTCCGAAAGGCAGGTTGTACGGGCGTGGCACGCGGCCTTGGCGTCGATCAGCGCTGCTGCGCCTTCGCCGCCCACCCCCGGCCCCGCTTCAACTCAAAGACAGGGCGCTGCGCCAACTTGCTGCTGGTCTTAACGACGGACGTCGACGTTGGGGCAATCCAACCAGAACAAATCATGAATATGGAGGTTGCTTGGCTTCCGGTCAATAACGCGCTGCGTTCCTTGCGAAACCCCCCTCAGCCGCTCTTTCGTGCGGGTCTCGGCAGGCCAACGCCGGCGGCGGGGGGTTGAGCGCGCGGAGAGCGGCTCGAGCCATCAACCCTTGCCGCTCGACGCCGGCGGCGTCACGGTCCGGCGGGGAGCCCAGGGGACCTCGCGGATGTTGTCGAGGTCGATCTGCGGCATCGGGATGCCGAGCGCGCCGGCGACGCGGTTGGCGAGATCGTTGTAGCTGTCGAAATTGTGGCGCAGGCGGCCGCGCCAGGCCGGGACGCCGCCGCTGGCGTGCAGCTCGAACGCGGATTCGCGGCCGTCGAGCGCCGAGGAGACATGGTCCCAGGCCATCTGCAGCAGGGCCGCCCGCTGCAACGCCGTGTAGCCGCCGCCGCCGAATGATTCGGCGAGGCCGGCGGCGACCTCGGGGGCGGCGAGGTCGCGGTCCGACGGGGCGACGACCAGGGACGAGCCGGGCACGATGCGCAGGATCTCGGCCATGCGCGCCCGCGCCCGCAGGATCGCGAGACCGCCGGCGGCGAGATGGGCGTGGTTGGGGACGCAATAGCCCTGCGCGGTGAAGCGGGGGTCGCGCTCGCAGGCGGTGAGGCAGCTGCGCACGGTCTGCACCTCGGCGGTCAAATCGACCAGGTACTCGATCGTCTGCTCGTGCCTGGCGAGCCCCATCGCATGGGCGAGCGCGAGCGCCAGGCCGAGGGTGAATTCGGCCTTGGACAGCCAGCCGTAGACATGGTGCCAGATCAGCCAGCGCACCACCGGCTCGGGGGATTGGCCGAGCAGGAAGACCTGCTCCCACGGGATAAACACGTCGTCGAGCCACATCTGGCCGTCGAGCTCGTCAAATCGGCTGGAGAGCGGCGCCACGAACGGGTTGGGGTCGCGCACCGCGATCTTGCGGCACAGGGTGGTGACCCCGGGGGCCGCGATCGGGACGATGAAGGTCGCGAAGTGCTCGCCGATCTTCAGGCCCGAGACGCTGCCGACATAGACGTCCTCGGCATAGGCCGGGCTCGTATGCATGCCGATCTTGCCGCGGATGACGACCCCGGCGTCGGTTTCGCGCACGATCTTCAGCGCGGCGCGGTCGGCCGGGTTCTCGCGCATGCGGTAGCCGATCGTCGGCGCGCCACCGCAGAAGGTCAGAAACCGCCCGGTCTCGGCGATCATCGCGCGATAGCGGGCGGCAGCGCCGATCTGCTCGAGCGATACGCCGCGCTCCTCGGCCGAGGCGAGGATCCCGAGCGCGATCATGTGGCCGTAGCACGGGGTGTGGGTGATGTTGCCGGCGGAGAGGAACGTCGTCGCCGCAAAGAAGCGGCCCATGCCGCCGAGGTCGTCGGCGCTCTTCGGCACGACATAGGCCCAGGGGGTCTGGTCGTAGGGCCGCAGCGTGATTTCGCGCTGCACGGGGTCGCGATGCAGGTCGTACCAGGCGACATATTCGTCGACCATCGCGCGCGTCGCCGGATGCGTCGTCACATCGTCGATCAGGCCCTCGCCCATGACCCACACCCGGCGCCCGTCGCGCAGCGCCCGGCGGTAATCCGCCCCTGTCCTCATGTCTGGTTCCTCGCTCGGCGTTCGAACGGCGAGGACAGGTGTAGCCCGCCGCGGCGCCGCGACCAAACGGGGATTTGGCCGGCCGCGGCAGCGGCGCGTTCGAGGGCGGCCGAGCTGGCGGATCAAAGACCGCCCGGATCGAGGGCGACGGACACGGCGGCTCGCGGATCGGCAGCCGCCGGGATCGGGGGCGGCGCGCAGCCGCGGTCCCGGCAAGTCAGCTCGCGGTCGAGCCTTTCACCATGCTCGACAGGGTTCCGAGCAATTCCGCGATCTTGAACGGCTTATGAATGCGCGGACACCCGACATATGCGCCCGGCAGCGTGTTCGCGCCGTAGCCGGTGACAAAGACGAAGGGGACGTTGCGTCGGGCCAGGATATCGGCGACCGGGTAGATCCGCTCGCCCGCCAGATTGACGTCGAGCACCGCCACGTCGCAGGTCTCGCTGCTCGCCGCTTCCAGCGCCTGCGCCAGTCGCGGAATCGGCCCCGACACGATGCACCCGGCCGATTCCAGCATATCCTCGATCAGCGACGCGACGAGATACTCGTCTTCGATGACTAATACTTTTACCCCTTGCAGAGACGCTGTCATGATGCAGCATCCTCTATTTTTAAACGTTCGGGCACCGGTTCGAAGATCAGATGATCCGGGTTGGCCGGAACGACAATCCTGCAGTGGAGACCGCCATTCATCGTTTCCAGCCTTGCATCGCCCTGCAGCTCGAAACGAATGCCCCGCTCGATGAGTTCCGCGCCAAAGCCGCGTTTTGGCAGGGCGTCGACCCTTGGCCCACCGCTCTCCCGCCAGGTCAGCTCCAGGCGCGCAGGGTGATCGCCGGCGATGCGCCAGGCGATCTCGACCCGCCCCTCGGGCACCGACAGGGCCCCGTATTTCGCCGCGTTGGTCGAGAGCTCGTGAATGACCAGGGTCATGAACAGGGCGGCTTGCGGCTTCAGCATGACCAGCGGACCGCTGATGCTCGCGCCGTCGCCCCCACCGGCGGCATGCGGCGCAAGCTCAGCCAGGACCAGGTCGCGCAACGACGCCTCGGTCCAGCCGCCTTGGGACAGCAGGTCGTGGGTGTGGCCGAGAGCGTGGAAGCGGGCGATCAGATCGGTTTTGGTCTCGCCGTCGGGCAAGGTGCGCTCGGCGATCGACGAGACGACGGCGAGGGTGTTCTTGACCCGGTGGCTGAGCTCGGCCAGCAGCACCTTGCGCTGCTCCTCGGCGGCAAGGAGGCTGGTCACGTCGACGAAGGTCAGCAGCACGCCGTCGATCCGACTGTCGGCGGAGCGATAGGGCAGAATGCGTGCCAGGTAATGGCTCTTGCCGTCGCCGAGGCTGACCGGGCGCTCGATCGGCTCGCCGCTGCTGAACACCCTGCGGATGTCGGTCTCGAGATCGGGGTAGACGATGCGGCTGACAATGTCGGTCAGCGGTCGCCCCTGGTCGCTGGGGATCAGGTTGAACAGGCCGGTGACGGCCGGGGTGAAGCTGCGGATGACCAGATTTTTGTCGAGAAAGACAGTGGCTATCCCGGTGCTCTGAAACAGATTGCTCAGATCGCTGTTGGCACGGTCGAGCTCGTCGATTTTGTAATTGAGCTCGCTGTTGACGGTCTGCAGTTCTTCGTTGACCGATCCCAACTCCTCCTTCGAGGTTTCGAGCTCCTCGTTGGTTGATTGCAATTCCTCGTTGACCGACAGCATCTCTTCGTTCGACGAGCGAAACTCGTCGTTGGCCGCCTCGAGCTCCTCGATCGTGGTTTGCAGGCGGTCCCTGGTCTCCTGCAGCTCTTTCTCGATCTGCAGGACCGCGGCATTCGCGCCGGACAGGCGCTCCGCACCCCGGGCGCCGTCCTGGGTTTCGATCGGGCCGCGATCGGCGAACACGACGCCGTAGGCGGTCTCGTTGCCTTCGGTGATCGGTTTGACCGCAAGGCTGATCAGCTGAACACCGCCGTCGATCTGCACCGCGACGCGGTCGCAGGTTGCCGATCGGCCTGTTTCCTTGGCGCGATGCAGCGCCGCGCGCAGATCGGCGCGCAGCCCCGGCCGAGCCATGGCGACGATATCGCGGGTCGGCGGGCCGGCAGCGGCCTGCAGATATTTTCCGGTCCCGGTCGAGAAATAGAGCGCCTCACCGGACTCGTTGACGATGACGTAGCTCGGGGCGAAATGTTCGACGATGGTGCTCGCCGCTTTGCGCAGCAGGTCGAGGCGCTCGAGCTGCGGTCTTCGGCTTGTCGCCGCCGCGGTCCCGTCGGGTCGCGTCGAGGGTGTGAACTGCAGGCGCGGGGGCACCGCATGCGCGACCAGATCGCGGCGCTGGAACAGGCGGTTTTTCTTGTCGACCGGATAGAACAGCTCGGCGTATCGCGAAATGCTCTCCGAAAATCCAAGAAAAAGGTAGCCCCCGGGCAGCAGCGCGTAATGAAACAATGGGAAAACCCGGGCTTGGAGATCGATCTTCAGATAGATCAGCAGGTTGCGGCAGGAGATCAGCTGGAGGCGTGAGAACGGCGGGTCGCGGATCACGCTGTGGCTCGAAAAGACGCACATGTCGCGCAAATTCTTGGCCAAGCGATAAGTCCCCGCTTCGGCGACGAAGAAGCGCTTCAGCCGTTCGGGCGAGACATCGCCGACCAGGCTCGCCGGATAGCGCGCCGCGCGCGCGACGCCCACGGCGGCCTCGTCGATATCGGTGGCGAAGATCTGCACCTTGGGCGATGCTGCCATGCTGTCCATCCGCTCGCGCAGCAGGATTGCGATCGAATAGGCCTCCTCGCCGGTGGCGCAGCCCGGCACCCAGACCCGCACCTCATCGTCTGCGCCCTTGCCCTCCAGCAGCTTCGGCGCCACCACGGTCTCCAGCGCGCGGAAGGCTTCGGCATCGCGGAAAAAACCGGTGACGCCGATCAGCAGGTCGCGAAACAGGGCGCCGACCTCATCCGGGTCCGATTGCAGCCGGGCCAGATAATCTTCGAGCTTCGTCGTCTGGACTACCTGCATGCGGCGCTGAACGCGACGCAGGAAAGCCCGGTCCTTGTATTGGCTGAAATCGTGCCCGGTTCGTGCGCGCAGCTCGGAATAGATCCGGAACAGTGCATTGCTCGGCCGTTCCGGATCGAAGGCGCCCCAGTCGCGCACATACTCCAACAGCCGCTCGGGCATATCCTCGACCGGCAGCAGCAGGTCGACAAAGCCCGCCGCCACCGCGCTCGACGGCATGTCGGCGAAGCGCGGCCGCGTCACATTGGTGCCCTGGGCCACGGTCAATCCGCCGTTCTCCTTGATCGCCTTGAGGCCGAGGGTGCCGTCGCTGCCGCCGCCGGAGAGCACGATGCCGATGGCGTGCTCCGCCTGGTCCTGGGCCAGCGAGGTGAAAAAGACGTCGATCGGCGCGCGTTCGTGACCGGCGGCTCCGGTCCAGCGCAGCTGGAGCCGCCCCTCGCGGATGGTCAGGATCGCGCCGGCCGGAAGAACATAGACATGCTGTGCCGCGACGGCATCGCCGTTGCGGGCGTTGACGACCCGCATCTCGGTGGCGCGGCCGAGGATCTCGGCCAGCAGGCTTTCGTGATTGGGCGGAAGGTGGGTCACGACCACAAAGGCCATGCCGTTCTGCGCCGGCATGGCCCTGAAGAACGCCCCCAGCGCCTCGACGCCGCCCGCCGAGGCCCCGATGCCGACGATCGGAAGAATCGAGGTCATGAATTCATCCTACCCTTCGTCTCCGTTATTCCAAATACGTGTTTCGGCGGTCTGTTACAGAACGCGATCGTTATGAGCGTCGCCGCTCGATCGACCGCGGGGAACCCCGCGGCGCCGAGCGCGGTTCCTCGGGTAGAGAAACAGCGGGCATTTCATGGGCGGCTCCCCATCCCGGCTCGGCCAGTTGTTGGAGAAGGCGCGGGAGGCCGCCGCGCATCTGCATCGCATCGCCGAGCGGTTGCAGCGCCACGCCGACGAAGCGCGTCGCCTCAGCGATCAGACGCGGCGTCGGTCGCGAGAAACGCGGGAGCTGGCGAGGTCGAACCTTCGAGAGACCTGCGAGGCGACCGCGTCGACCTGAGCGAGCCTCGACGAAGCGAGGAGGGCCCGGCGCCGCCCGACCGGCAAGGCCGAGGACGCCGGCGGCTGAGTTGAGCTTCACCCGGCGAGGCGCCAGCGCAGGATCTCGCCGCCGCGGAAGGGGACGATTGCGCTGTCGCCGGCGCCGATGCGCTCCGGCATCGTCCAGAGGCCGCGCCTCACGGTCACCCGGGTTTCATTGGCCGGCAGGCGGTAGAAGGCCGGGCCGTTCAGCGCGGCGAAGGCTTCGAGCCGGTCGAGCGCCGCTTCTTCCTCGAAAACCTCGGCATAGATTTCGAGGGCGCACGGGGCGGTGAAGATGCCGGCGCAGCCGCAGGCGGTCTCCTTGGTTGGGACCGCGTGCGGGGCGCTGTCGGTGCCGAGGAAAAAGTGCGGATCGCCCGATATGGCCGCCCGGCGCAGCGCCAGCCGATGCTTCTCGCGCTTGGCGATCGGCAGGCAGTAAAGATGCGGGCGGATCCCGCCGGCGAAGATCGAATTGCGGTTGATCACGAGATGATGGGCGGTGATCGTCGCCGCCAGATTGGCTCCGCCGGCCGCGACGTATTGGACGGCCTCCTCGGTGGTGACGTGCTCGAGGACGATGTGCAGCTCGGGCAGCCGGCGGCGCAGCGGGTCGAGCACCCGGTCGATGAACACCGCCTCGCGGTCGAACACATCGATTGCAGGATCGGTGACCTCGCCATGGATCAACAGCGGCATGCCGAGCCCCGCCATGCGCTCCAGCACCGGGAGGACCCGCTCGGGATCGGTAACCCCGAGCTCGGAATTGGTGGTCGCCCGCGCCGGGTAGAGCTTGACCGCCGCAAAGATCCCCTGCGCGTAGCCGCGGGCCACCTCTTCCGGGTCGGTCGCATCGGTCAGGTAGCAGGTCATCAGCGGCGTGAAGCCCCCTCCCATTCCCTCCCCCGCGGGCGGAAGAGGGTCAGGGAGGGGGCGCAGGGCGGCGACGATACGCTCGCGGTAGGCGCGCGCGGCCGCGATGCTGGTCACCGGCGGCGCCAGATTGGGCATGACAATGGCGCGCGCGAATTGCCGCGCGGTGAACGGGAGGACCGCGGCAAGCATCGCCCCGTCGCGCAGATGGACGTGCCAGTCGTCGGGACGGCGCAGGGTGATCGTGTCGGGCATTTCGGGCATGTCTCCCCCGGACAACTGCCATCGTGACGCCGGCGGCTTATATAACAGACACACCGCGTGAGCCGGCTTGCTATGGCCGACCCCCGCGCGAACGGCACTTTTGGAGGGCGGCATGAGCGGGTGCATCGTCGGCTGGGCGCACAGCAAGTTCGGCAAGCACGAGGGCAAGGACATCGAGCAGCTGATCGTCGAGGTGACGCAGGCGGCTCTGGCCGATGCCGGTGTGGCGGCGGCGGACATCGACACGGTCTATCTCGGCACGATGAACGGCGGCTTCGTGCGCCAGGAGTTTCCGGCGTCGCTGGTGTTCCAAGCTGATCCCGGGTTTCGCTTCAAGCCGGCGACCCGGGTCGAGGACGCCTGCGCCACCGGCTCGGCGGCGATCCATCAAGGGCTGAACGCGATCGCCGCCGGCAAGGCGCGCCTCGCGCTGGTCGTCGGCGTCGAAAAGATGTCGGAGGTCACGGGCGCGCAGGTCGGCGACATCCTGCTCGGCGCCAGCTATCGCAAGGAGGAGGATCGGATCGAAGGCGGGTTTGCCGGCATCTTCGGGCAGATCGCCCAGAGCTATTTCCAGCGCTACGGCGACCAGTCCGACGCGCTGGCGCGGATCGCCGCGAAAAACCACAAGAACGGGGTCGCCAACCCGCTCGCCCAGATGCAGAAGGACCTCGGCTACGAATTCTGCCGCACGGTTTCCGACAAGAACCCGATCGTCGCCGGCCCGCTCAAGCGGACCGATTGCTCGCTGGTCTCCGATGGCGCCGCGGCGGTCGTGCTCGCCGACACGGCGACGGCCTTGAGCCTGAAAAAGGCGGTGATCTTTCGCGCGGCCGAGCAGGTCAACGACTTTCTGCCGATGAGCCGGCGCGACGTGATCGCCTTCGAAGGGCCGGCATTGGCGTGGCAGCGGGCGTTGGCCGGCGCCCGCCTCCGGCTCGACGATCTCGACCTCGTCGAGACCCATGACTGCTTCACGATCGCCGAGCTGATCGAGTACGAGGCGATGGGTCTGACCCCGAAAGGCGAGGGCGCACGGGCGATCCTCGAAGGCTGGACCGAAAAGGGCGGCAGGCTGCCGGTCAACCCCTCGGGCGGGCTCAAATCGAAGGGCCATCCGATCGGCGCCACCGGCGTGTCGATGCACGTGCTGGCGGCGATGCAGGTGACCGGAACGGCCGGCGGCATCCAGGTGCCGGGCGCCGCGCTCGCCGGGGTCATGAACATGGGGGGTGCGGCGGTCGCCAACTTCGTCAGCATCCTCGAGCCGCTGCGGACGTGAGAAAACGTCCCTCGCCCTGACCCTCTCCCCGCCCGCGGGGAAAGGGAGGGACCCGCGTCAGCGGGCGGGTGAGGGGCGGCAAGCGGCGGATCCATAACGGGAGCGCATCATGGCGACGTTCCGGGCGCTGGTGCTGCACGAGGAGGAGGGGAAAGTCGTCCCGCGCATCGAGGCGGTCGATGAGGCGCGGCTGCCGCCGGGCGAGGTCACCGTCGCGGTCGAATATTCGACCCTGAACTATAAGGACGCGATGGTGCTGCTCGGCCGCGGTCGGCTGGTGCGGAACTATCCGCATATTCCAGGCATCGATTTCGCCGGCACGGTCGAGCGCTCGGATACGCCCGAGTTCAAAGCCGGCGACCCGGTCGTCTTGACCGGCTGGCGAGTCGGCGAAACGCATTGGGGCGGCTATGGCGAAAAGGCGCGGGTCCGGGCCTCCTGGCTGGTGCGCCGGCCCGAGGGTCTGGGTGCGGCCGAGGCGATGGCGATCGGCACCGCCGGGTTCACCGCGATGCTCGCGGTGATCGCGCTCGAACGGCACGGGCTGCGGCCGGGTTCGCGCGAAATCCTCGTGACCGGCGCCGCCGGGGGCGTCGGCGGCGTCGCGGTGGCGCTGCTCTCGGCGCTCGGCCATCGGGTGATTGCCGCGACCGGGCGGCCCGAGCTGCGCGATTATCTGACCGGGCTCGGCGCGGCCGATCTGCTGCCCCGCGCGGCGCTCGCCGCCACGCCGTCGCGGCCGCTCGACAGCGAGCGCTGGGGGGGTGCCGTCGACGCGGTCGGCGGAGCGACCCTGGCGACGATCTTGACCCAGCTCGAATACCGGGCCAGCGTCGCCGCCTGCGGTCTCGCCGGCGGCAGCGACCTGCCGGCGACGGTGATCCCGTTCCTGCTGCGCGGGGTCAATCTGCTCGGGATCGATTCGGTCATGTGCCCGCGCGACGAGCGGATCGAGGCGTGGCGCCGCCTCGCTCGCGAACTGCCGCGCGATCGCCTCGGACAGATGACACGAACCGTGCCGCTGTCGGCATTGCCGGAGCTCGCGCCGAAGATTCTCGAGGGTGCGGTGCACGGCCGCGTCGTCGTCGATATCAAAGCTTGAAGGAGCGGGAATTGTCGGGAATTCTCGGGTGTTTTCGCGCGTTCGCGAGGCATGAAGAATCGCTCGGCAGAACGTCCCAACCCAACCCCCGCGCAACGCGCCCAGATCATCCAGCGGGTCATGGTCGATGGCTGGACGACCGCTGAAGCCGCCTCCGCCGCCGGCTTGTCCGAGCGCCTCGTCGATATTTGGGTCGCCGCTTACCGCCGGCACGGCATGGCGAGCCTGCGCCACGCTCCCAGCAAGTCCGCTGCCACCGAGCTCTTTCGGCTGCGGCTGTCGCGGCCATTGCGTGCCGCCTTGCGTGGGATCGCGGAGAGCGTGCGCTGGATTTCCGCGCCGAACCGGGCGCCGGGCCCGGCCCAGCTACGCCGCTCCAACGAGGACGGCCGAGGCGGCGGATCGTAATTCGCCGGCGACCGTCGACGAGCGGCGGATCTTGCCGTTGCGCCGCCGCGCGCCGCTGCTGGCGACGCCGTCGCGAGTTGCAGCGGCGCATTCGGTATTCATGCATGGTATATAGCTCAGACGGCCGCTCTCGGTGTGGGGGGAGCGCGCGCCGGCTGGGGTGTGGGGGATGCCGGATTTGGCTTGCGCGCGGCGCGCGGTGCTGCGCGGGTTGGCGGGCTGCGCCGCAATCGGCTGGGGAGCCGAGGCGGTTTTGGCGCAGCCGCCGGGACGCGGGAAGCCCCGGCTGCGCTATCAGCCGGTCATCGTCCTCGACCCGGGGCATGGCGGGATCGATCCCGGGGCGATCGGCGCCGGCGGCGTTTTTGAAAGAGACATCGTCTTCGCCACCGCGATGGCGCTCTCGCGCCAGCTGTTGGTGACGCGGCGTTTTCGTGTCGCGCTGACCCGCGGCCTCGACGAGTTCGTCCCGTTGCGCGAGCGGGTGGCGCGCGCCCGCGCGCTCCACGCCGATCTGTTCTTGTCGATCCATGCCGATGCGCTGCCCAACGCGGCGATGCGCGGGCTCTCGGTTTTCACCCTGTCGGCGACGGCGTCGGATCGCGAAGCAGCAGCTCTCGCCGACAGCGAAAACCGGGATGCGGTCGGCGGCGTTCGCCTGTCGCGGGAGCCGCGCGAGGTCGGGGACATCCTGATCGACCTGGCGCGACGCCGGACCGACAATCTGTCGATCGACTTCGCGCGCGATGTGGTGGCCGCCCTCGGGCACGAGGTGGTACTGCTCGACAACCCGCAGCGATCGGCTGATTTCGCGGTGCTGACCGCGGCGGACACGCCCTCGGCCCTGGTCGAGCTGGGCTGCCTGTCGAACCCGGCCGAGGAGCATCTGCTGCGGCAGCCTGCCTATCAGCAGCGTCTCGCCCGCGGCCTGGCGCACGCGATCGAGGCGTATTTCACCACCCATCGGCCTGGATGAGGGTCCGGGTCGAGCTTTGCCGCCTGAAATGCACCCCTAACCTTCAAGCCGTCAGGCGGCGCGGGCGGGCCACACCGGATCGTGATAGCCGAGCGGGGCCGAGGGCCGCGCCCAATAGGGCGGGGTCTCGGACAGGCGCACCGTGGGCCCGAGATGGCGCAGCCGCCCGACCGGGGTGTCGCTCTCGATCGACCAGCGCGCGATCTCGGCCGGGTAGAGCTCCTTGTCGACGTCCTTGAGCGCCGCTTGCGGCACCTGGCCGCGGTCGACCAGCCAGCGCCCGGTCTGCGCCAACGAGATGCGCACCAGCCAGCCGCCGCCTTCGCGCGCCCGTCGCGCCAACGCCACCATCGCGCCGAACGCCATCAGGTACCCCGTTAAGTAATCGATAGCGGAAACCGGGTAGAACTGCGGGCCGGGGATGGCGCCGGGGAACAATTCGCCCTGGCGCGTGGTGATCCCGCTCACGGTCTGCACCACGGTATCGAAGCCGCGGCGCGAAGCCCAGGGGCCGAGATGGCTGAATGCGCACATCGACACATAGACCAGACCCGGCCGCAGCCGCGACAATTCCTCGGGCGACAGGCCGCGGTTGCCGAGCGTCCCCGGCCGGTATCCCTGGGTGAACACGTCGGCGTCGCGCACCAGCCCGCGCAGGGTGTCGATGTCCTGCTGTTGGCGCAGATCGAGGTGAGCCTGCAATTTGCCGTGGCCGGTGTCGTATTCCTGATAGCCGATATTGGGCAAATGGGGTGCGGTGATCTTCATCACCTCGGCGCCGTGCTCGGCCAAGGTGCGCGCCGAAGTCGGGCCGGCCAGCACCCGGGTCAGGTCGAGGACGCGAATCCCCGACAGCGGGCGCTCGCCCTCGGGCAATGGTTCGGGCGCGCTGTCGCCGATCTTGATGATCTCCATCAATGGCAGCGAGGCGATCGCGGCGGCCTGCGGATGCGTCGCCCATTCGGCCATGCTGCGCACCATGCCGCCCGCACCCTTGGCGGCGAGGATCGCCTCTTCGAGTTCCAGCGCGTCCCACTTGGCCACGGCCTGCCGCACCGCCTCGCGCTCCTCCGGCACGCCGAGCACGCTCATGGCGGCGGCGCGGTGGTTGGGGAAATTGGCGTGGATGTAGCTCCACCGGCCATTCCTCGCCGGATAGACGCCCATCACCGGGTTGCGCTCGGTCGAAACCGCGGCGCCGTTGATCTGCATGTAATGCCCGCTGCGCAACGAGGCGACCGCCTGGCGCAGATCGACCGCAACATCCTGGCGGCGTCCGCCGCGCAATTCCCACAGATCGGCGGCGGCGAGCCCGGTCGCGGCGAGCGCGGCGGCGCCGGCGGCGCCGATGCGGAACGGGGTCGGCAATATCGGGTCCGCGCCGCCGGTGATCTCGACCGCGCGAGCCCGCTCCTCGGGCCAGCCGGCGATCGGCAGGATCGTGCGCAAGGCGTCGTAAGCCATCCTAGGTTCTCCCATCGCGATAGCCGGCGCTTGCCTCGGCGCCGGTCGATGACCGATGATGCCTTGAAACGATGCCGAAAGGGAACGCCGATGAGCCAAGTCATGATCGTCGTCGACTTCGAGGTGAAGCCCGAGCACCGCACCCGCTTCATCGAGCTGATGACCGGGCACGCGCAGCGCTCGCGCGGCGATGACGGCTGCCTGCAATTCGACATGATGCTGCCGAAGGACGACGACCGGCACGTCTTCCTGGTCGAGAAGTGGCGCGACCAGGCCGCGCTCGACGCGCACGCGAAGGGTCCGATGCCGGGAAACACCTACAAGGACTGGATCGTCGGCCGCAAAGTCGCGCGCGGCGCGCCCGCCGACTGACCGGCCGATCATAGGGAGAACGACCATCGGCACTGCGCTGCGATCTCTTCGGGTCTGCCTTGCGGCAGTTCTGATTGCGGTGCCGCTTACCGGCACCCTGGCGGCACAAAAGGCCGGATCGAGCAAGGAGTCGGCCGCGGCCGGGCAGCAACCGCCGCCGCCGGTGCAGGCGCTGCTGAACCTGCTCGCCGATCAAACGGTCCAGAAATGGCTGGAGAAGCAGGGTTCGGCCGAATCCGCCGCACCGCCGGCGCACGGCAAGTCGGAGGCTTCGGTCCCCGACTATTTCTCCTCGCAGGTCAACGCGATCCGCGCGCACATCGCCGCCGTCGTCGCGGCACTCCCCGACCTGCCCAATCAGTTTACCCACGCGGCCGATCTGCTCGGCGCCGATCTCGAAGGTCGCGGCAGCTTCCCGATCTCGCGGCTGGTGCTCGTCTTTGCCGCTCTGGGCTTCGGCGCCGAGGCGCTGTTCCGCAAGGCGACGCAGCGGGTCCGCCGCCGTCTCGACGGCCTTCCGGTCGCGAGCGTAAAAGACCGGCTGCGCCTGATCGCCGAGCGACTGGTGTTCGCCGCCAGCGTGGTCGGGGTCTTTGCGATCGGCAGCGTCGGCGCCTTCCTCGCGTTCGATTGGCCGCCGCTGCTGCGCGAGATCATCCTCGGCTTTCTGATCGCCGTCGTGATCATTCGCATTGCCGGCATCGCCGGCGATTTTCTGCTGGCTCCCGGTGACGAGCGGTTTCGCATCGTTCCGATGGCTCGGGCGGCCGCTCGGTTCTGGTGTCGGCGGCTGCGCGCGTTCATCGGCTGGTTTGCCGTTGGTTTTGTCACCGTCGGGCTGCTCCGCCCTCTCGACTTTTCGTTGCCGGAGCGCCAGCTCGTCGCCTATGCGCTCGGCCTCGGCCTGCTCGTCATCGCCCTCGAAGCGGTGTGGCGCCGGCCCGTCGGGCGCGGTCCAGGCGCCGAGGCACCGGCGGGCGAAACCCGTCGCTTCGGCCATGGCGGGCAAAATGTCCTGCTCTCGATCGGGATCGTTCTGCTGTGGGTGTTCTGGGTGGCGAGAGCGATGCCCAGCTTTTGGCTGCTGCTGATCATCATCGCCCTGCCGCTGGCCAGCGCTGTGACCCGCCGCGCGGTCGATCACCTGCTCCGGCCGCCCGGCGCGGTTCAGGTCGACGACGCCGCGCCCAGCGTCACCGCCGTGTGCATCGAGCGCGGCATGCGCGCGCTGCTGATCATCGGCGCGGTGTTCGTGCTCGCCTGGGGCTGGGGTGTCCCCCTCGACACCCTTACCGGCCAAGACACCTTGCTCAGCCGTACCGTGCACGGGGTGTTGAGCGCGATCATCATCCTGCTCGTCGCCGACCTGTTGTGGCAGGCGACCAGGGCGGCGATCGACCGCAAGCTCGCCGGCGCCGCCGATCCCGGCCTGCCCAACACCGACGAAGCGCGGCGGCGGGCGCGGCTGCGTACGCTCTGCTGCCGATTTTCCGCAATGTGCTGTTCGTCGTCGTCCTCGTCGTTGCGGTAATGATGGCGCTCGCGGCAATGGGCGTCGAGATCGGGCCGCTGATCGCCGGTCTGGGCGTCCTCGGCGTCGCCATCGGCTTCGGCGCCCAATCTCTGGTTCGCGACGTCATCGCCGGCATGTTCTATCTGCTCGACGATGCCTTTCGGGTCGGCGAATACATCCAGAGCGGCAACTACAAGGGCACCGTCGAATCCTTCAGCTTCCGCTCGGTCAGGCTGCGCCACCAACGCGGTGCGCTCTACACCGTGCCGTTCGCGCTGTTGGGCGCGGTGCAGAACCAGAGCCGCGACTGGGTCATCGACAAACTGACGGTCGGCATCACCTATGACAGCGATATCGACCGGGCCAGAAAGCTGATCAAGCAGATCGGGCTGGATCTGGCCCAGAACCCCGAATACGCGCCGCTGATTCTCGAGCCGCTGAAGATGCAGGGAGTCGACGCATTCGGCGATTTCGCGGTCCAGATCCGGATGAAGATGATGACCTTGCCGGGAGAGAATTTCGTGATCCGGCGCCAGGCGCTGGCCATGATCAAAAAGGCGTTCGACGCCAACGGGATCAAATTCGCCTATCCGACGGTTCAGCTCGCCGGCGACGGCGAGCCCGCGACCGCGGCCGTCGCCCAGCAGGCATTGGCCCTGACCCGGCCCGCAGCGGCGGCGGAGTAGCCGAAGGAGCGAGTGCCCGACGCGGCGGTCCGCCTCGCTCCCCGGCTTCGCATCGCGCCGGGTCGATCGCGCTCGGCCGCACAGCGCGGGCTTACCTGCCCCCGGCCGCGCCGGTCCCGCCGGTGCCGGCCGCGCCGATGCCGGAGCTACCGTTGCCGGTCGTCCTGCCGCCGAGGCCGGTCGCGTTGCTGCCGGTTCCAGGGGTTCCGTACCCCGGAGTGCCGGGCGGAGCCGTCGTAATTCTCAGCAATTGCGCTATCGGCTATCGCCTTGATCGCCCGCCGATAGAACCCGGATCCGTTGTGCCCGATTTGGCGCGCCAGGAATTTCTTTATTGCCGACCGGGACGGTTATTCCGATGGTCGCACTCTCCTTCGTATGATAAGGAAACGCGCATAGGCACGTTATCGCGTTCGTCCGCGCGCTGGTTTGATCTGCGTCAAATGATAGAGGCAAACCGGCAATTATTCCGTGAGGACCAGGATTTCGCTCTCCCCCCGCTGCTGAACGGTAATGAGTGAGCGCGTCATTACAAAGGTGGTTCCGTCCGCCCTGGCCCCCTTGAGCGACGCGGAGATAATAGAGCTGGCCGAACTGTTGCGCCTGCTCAGCGAGCCCGCCCGCTTGCGGATATTGCTCGCCTGTATCTCGCAGCCGGCTTCGGTGGGCGAAATCGCGATGCGGGCAAACCTCTCGCGGGGACTGGTCAGTCATCATCTGCGCCTGCTGCGGGCCGGCCGCTTCCTGCGCACCACGCGCAACGGCAAGCAGGTGATTTATGAGCCGCGCGATGACCGGGTGTTCTGCATTCTCGCCGACCTGATCGGCCACGTCGTCAAACCGCCCCGCGACGATGATGAGTAACGCAGTGGGCCGAACCGATTTGGGAGCCACGCCTCGCGCGCTGCTGATCCGCGGGGCATTCCGGCTGGAATGGCTCACCATTGCGTGGATGATGGTCGAGGCAGCGGTCGCCCTTACCTCAGGCGTTATGGCCCAGAGCGTCAGCCTGACCGCTTTTGGCGTTGATAGCCTGATCGAACTGGCATCGGCGGGGGTGCTGATTTGGCGGCTCACCGTCGAATTGCGGCGCGGTCAGTCCTTCGCGGAGGCCGCCGAACGCACGGCAAGCCGCATCGCCGGGATGCTCCTGTTGGCGCTCGCGGCTTATGTCGTGCTGGCGGCCGGATGGAGCCTATCGGCGCATCGAGGGGAGACCTTCTCTTGGCCGGGCCTGCTGGTGTGCATGGCCGCCATCCTGTTCATGTGGGATCTGTCGCGCCGCAAATTGCGGGTCGCCGAGGCACTCGGCAGTCGGGCACTGCGCGCCGATGCCGTGGAGAGCGTCGCCTGCGGGTGGTTGTCCGCCGTCGTGCTGTTCGGGCTTCTGACGCAGCTTGCCCTCGGCGCGTGGTGGGTCGATGCCGTGGCCTCGCTTGTCATCGTGTGGCTCCTGGTCAAGGAAGGCCGCGAGGCATGGCACGGGGAGAGGGGCGAGAATTGAGAGCGCGCCGGAGCATTCTGCGCGCTTAAGACCGCGGCTCGGAACAGCGTTCCACTTGGAAAGGCAGCTATGAGCAGCCTGCAGCAGGTTTTCGCAGCTGGGTCGCCCCTCTCGGTCAAAGGGCCGGGGCGACCGCCCAGGCGTCGCAACCTGAGCAACTCGGATTTCAGGTGGGCCATCGCCTTTGTCGTACCCTATGCCGCTGTGTTCTTTGCTTTTGTCGTCTATCCCTTCGGCTATGCGCTGTGGATGGCCAGCAAGCCGTCGCTTTACGCCGACCTGATCGCAGATCCGTCCTACTTGCCGACGGTCGTCAATACCTTGCTTTTCGCCGGCTTGGGCGTGAACATGAAGATGTTCTTGGCGTTGCTGCTGTCCGGCTTCTTCATGCGCAGCCGCTGGTGGATCAGGGCCCTGCTGTCGGTCTTTATCTTGCCTTGGGCCGTGGCGGCGGCACAAGCCTGCGTCTCGTTCCACTGGATGTTGATCGGCGCGCCGGGTCTGGTCGACCACGTATTGTCGGCACTGTTCGGCATCGACGGCCCGGACTGGTTAAATTACCGCTGGCTCGCGCTCGGCTCGGACATTGTCGCTTATACTTGGAAATGGATGCCGTTCTGGACCGTGATCTTCCTCGCCGGCCGGGCGACGATTCCCGAGACATCTATGAGGCGGCGGAGATTGACGGAGCGACCGGGTTCCGCCGCTTTGTTCATGTCACCTTCCCGCTGCTGGCGAACCTCTATCTGATCTGCACGCTGCTCTCCACCCTCCGGACACTCGGCGACTTCACGACCGTCTACCTTGTTTCAGGCGGGGGTCCGGCGTTGTCGTCGGAAGTGCTGGCTACGCTCGGCTTTCGCTACGCCTTCGACATCGGCAATCCGGCGCTCGGCGTTGCCGCGGTGATGTCGGCGCTCCCGGTGCTGATCCCCATCATGATCGTGCTGATGCGCAGGCTCCAAACGAGCGAGGTGCAACTGTGAGCATCGCTCCAGCCTCCGGCCGGCTGGCGCGCCGGCGTTACCGACTGCGACGCGTCCTCATCGAGGCGGGCTCGGTGATGCTCGGCGTCGTCATCCTGATCTGGTCGCTCGCGCCCATCTACAACATGCTGTTGATAGCGCTCGATCCATAAGAGGGTGAAATAGAGTTCGACGGGAACCTGTGGCCGCCCGAGCCGTCGCTCGAGGGCTTCCGCGCGGTCGTGACCCAGCAGGCGCGGTATCTCGAGGATTTCTGGCACCAGTTCGGCAACAGTCTTTATCATCGGTCTGTCGACGATGGTCCTGACCGTGTTGATCGGATCGTTGGCGGGCTTCGCCGTGAGCCGGATGCGGCTGAGCAAAGCTTCGCTGCTGACCAACGCGGCCCTGCTCACCTATGCGATCCCCGCATCCTTCGTGATCGTCCCGTACTATCGGATCATGCACAGCTACGGCCTCTTGGGTGACCCCTGGGCGGTTGTCGCGGCGCAGGTGACGTTCGCCACTCCGTTTGCCATCCTGATCCTGCAGCTGTACGGGCGGTTGATACCGTTCGAGCTCGACGACGCGGCCCGTATCGACGGCGCATCCGCCGTTCAACTGTATCTGCGGATCTATTTGCCCTTGATGACGCCGGCGCTGGCGGTAGTCGGCTTTTATGCGTTGTTGCTCGCCTGGAACGACTATCTGTACCAGGCGGTGCTGCTCTCGGTACGAAACATGACCATCTCGGTCACGCAGGGTAATCTGTTCGTTGACGTAGACGCGCCGTGGAACGCGATGATGGCCGCCGCCATCATTTATGTGCTGCCGCCGATTGCGCTCTTGCTCGTCCTTCGCCGCTACGTCGCGGCGGGCCTCACGATGGGCAACAACGAGAGATAAGGCACCGCACGCTGGCGCTTGCAGCCAGATTAGCGGTGGGCGGCGTTGAACTGGGCGAGGGCGGCGGGACCGGGGCACAGCTCGGCTTCGCCGAGGCCGTTCAGCGGCGCTTCGACGGTGTCGAGGAACTCGTGCATGTCGCCGCAATCGGGCTCGACGAACAACAGGCCGGTCACGACCTCGCCGGCGGCGTGGCGCTGCTGCAGATGGGTCAAGGCCGAGATCCGATCATGCGGGTCGTAATCGACCGCGAGTTTTCTCAGGCGCAATATCGAGCCGTCGTGCTGGCGCACGGTCTCGACCGTCCCCGGCGCGTAGTCGGCAATGATCTCGTCGCGCTCGAGGATGACGTCGAGACGGTTGACCGCCTCGTTATGGGCGCGCACGTAATCGAAGCTCTTGGTCGATTCGGGGTTGTTGTTGAAGGCGACGCAGGGCGAGACCACATCGATGAACGCCGCCCCCCGGTGCTCGATCGCCGCCTTGATCAGCGGCACCAGCTGAGCCTTGTCGCCCGAGAAGCTGCGCCCGACGAACGATGCGCCGAGCTGCAATGCCAGCGCCACCAGATCGATCGGCGAATCGGTGTTGACCGCGCCCCGCCGCGCCTTCGAGCCCTTGTCGGCGGTCGCCGAAAACTGCCCTTTGGTCAGCCCGTAAACGCCGTTGTTCTCGACGATGTAGAGCATATTGACGGCGCGGCGCAGGCAATGGGCGAACTGGCCGAGCCCGATCGAGGCCGAATCGCCGTCGCCAGAGATGCCGAGATAAATCAGCTCGCGGTTGGCGAGGTTGGCGCCGGTCAACACCGAGGGCATGCGCCCGTGCACGCTGTTGAAACCGTGCGACTTGCCGAGAAAATAGGTCGGCGTCTTCGATGAGCAGCCGATGCCGGAGAGCTTGGCGATGCGGTGCGGCGGCAGGTCGAGCTCGAAGCAGGCCTGGATGATCGCGGCACTGATCAAATCGTGGCCGCACCCGGCGCACAGGGTCGAGACCGCGCCCTCGTAATCGCGGCGGGTGAAGCCGAGCGCGTTGGTCGGGAGCTTCGGGTGATGCAGCCGGGGCTTGGCAATGTAGGTCATGCGGACCTCATAAGAAACCACCACAGAGACACGGAGAGCACCGAGGTGAATAAAATTCGCTTCGCGCAGGGGCGAAACGAAAATCTCTTCTCCGTGTCCTCTGTGCCTCTGTGGTGAAAATTTTTGTCACGGCAGCGCCTTGCGCAACGGGGCGAGGGTGACGACCGCGAGCATGTCGGCGATCGCCTTGACGATGAAGCGCGCGGTGATCGGCGTGCCGTCGTAGTGCAGGATCGGCACGAGCCGGGCCGGGTCGATATCGCCGTCGTTCATCAGCAGGCTGCGCAATTGGGCGTCGCGGTTCTGCTCGACGATGAAGACCCGGTCATGGGCGGCGACGAAATCGAGCACGTCGTCGTGGAACGGGTAGGCGCGCACCCGCAGGGTGTCGAGATGAATGCCGCGGGCCTCCAGCGCCCCCAGCGCCTCGCTCATCGCTGGCGCGGTCGAGCCGAAATAAATCGCGCCAAACCGGGTGGACTCGGGCGCCGCGCGCCTGATCGGCGGCGGCACCAGGCGCTTGGCGGTCTCGAATTTGTGCAACAGGCGCTGCATGTTTTCGATGTAGTCCGGCCCCTCCTCGGAATAGCGCGCGTAGCGGTCCTTGGTGGTGCCGCGGGTGAAGAACGCGCCGCGCGTCGGATGAGTGCCGGGGAGGGTGCGATAGGGAATGCCGTCGCCGTCGACGTCGAGATAGCGGCCGAATTCGACCCCCGCTTCGAGCTCTTCGGCGGACATCACCTTGCCGCGGTCGAAACGCCGGTGCTCGTCCCAGGCGAGCGGCTCGACCAGCCAGTCGTTCATGCCGATGTCGAGATCGAGCATGACGAAAACCGGGGTCTGCAGCCGGTCGGCGAGATCGAATGCCTCGGCGGCGAAGGCAAAGCTCTCGTGCGGGTCCTCGGGGAACAGCAGCACGTGCTTGGTGTCGCCGTGCGAGGCATGGGCGCAACTGAGGATGTCGGCCTGCTGGGTGCGCGTCGGCATGCCGGTCGACGGGCTGCCGCGCTGCACGTCGAAGATCACGGCCGGGATCTCGGCGAAATAGGCGAGGCCGATGAATTCCTGCATCAACGAGATGCCGGGCCCCGAGGTCGCGGTAAAGGCGCGGGCGCCGTTCCAGGCAGCACCGACGACCATGCCGATCGAGGCGAGCTCGTCCTCGGCCTGGAGGATCGCATAGCGCTTTTTCTTCGTCTCGGGGTCGATGCGGTAGCGCCGGCAATGGTTGGCGAAGGCCTCGGCAAGCGACGAGGAGGGGGTGATCGGATACCACGCGGCAACCGTCGCCCCGCCATAGACGCAGCCCAGTGCCGCCGCGTCGTTGCCGTTGATGAAGATGCGGTCGCCGACCTTGTCGGTGCGTTCCAGATGCAGCCCGATCGGGCAGTCGTGCTCGGCCAATGCCCAGTCGCGGCCGAGATTGAGCGCGCGCAGATTGGGCCGGATCAGGGTGTCCTTGCCGCGGAACTGCTCGGCGATCAGCGTTTCGATCGCCGCTGCGTCCATGTCCAGCAGCGCCGACAGCGCGCCCAGATAAATGATGTTCTTGAACAGCTGGCGTTGCCGCGGGTCGTTGTATTCGCGGTTGGTGATCGCGGTCAGCGGCGCGCCGATGACGGTGATGTCGTCGCGGAATTTCGACGGCGGCAGGGGCTTGGTCGCATCGTAGAACAGATAGCCGCCGGGCTCGATCTCGGCGATGTCCTCGTCCCAGGTCTGCGGGTTCATCGCCACCATCATGTCGACGCCGCCGCGGCGGCCGAGATGGCCCCTGTCGCTGATGCGGACCTCGAACCAGGTCGGCAGGCCCTGGATGTTCGACGGGAAGATGTTGCGCGAGCTCGCCGGTATCCCCATGCGCAGGATCGACTTGGCGAACAACGCATTGGCGCTGGCCGAGCCCGAGCCGTTGACGTTGGCGAATTTGACGACGAAGTCGTTGACGCTTTGTATCGCGGCAGTTTCGAGGTTTGTCTGTGATGCCATCGGTCTAGAGCCTGTGGAGGTCCGCCGGACCACGGTTATTCCGGGGCGCGGGCGAAGCCCGCGAGCGCGGAACCCATGAGCACAGCATTGTGAGATGGGAGCAAGGCCCGGTGGTCATGGGCTCCGGGCCCCTCCCGTCGGTGCGTCCCGGAATGACGGCGCCGGTGTGCACTAGCGGCTGCGGCATGCGGGACCGGCCTGAGTCATGTCGAGCAGAAATTTGCGCATGTCCCATGCCCCGGTCGGGCAGCGCTCGGCGCACAGGCCGCAATGCAGGCAGACATCCTCGTCCTTGACCATGATCCGCCCGGTCTTCAGCCGGTCGCCGATATAAAGGTCCTGTTCGAGATTGAAGGCCGGTGCCATCAAGCGCCCGCGCAGCTCCTCTTCGCTGCCGTTGTCGGTGAAGGTGATGCAATCCATCGGGCAGATGTCGACGCAGGCGTCGCACTCGATGCACAGCTGGCCGGCAAACACGGTCTGCACATCGCAATTGAGACAACGCTCGGCCTCGAGAAAGCCGAGCTTTTCGTCAAAGCCGAGCTCGACCTCGACCCGGATGTCGGCCAGCGCCACCGCAGTATCCCGCAGCGGCACCCGATAGCGCAGGTCGTTCGAGATGTCGTTGTCGTAGCTCCATTCATGGATGCCCATCTTCTGGCTGACCAGGGTGACGCCCGGAGGCGGCCGCTCGCCGACATCCTCGCCGTGGCAGAACTTGTCGATCGAGATCGCCGCGTCGTGGCCGTGGGCGACCGCCCAAATGATGTTTTTCGGGCCAAAAGCGGCGTCGCCGCCGAAAAACACCCGCGGCAGGGTCGACTGCATCGTCTTGGGGTCGACCTTGGGCATGCCCCAGCGGTCGAATTCGATGCCGATGTCGCGCTCGATCCACGGAAAGGCGTTCTCCTGGCCGACCGCGACCAAGACGTCGTCGCACGCGATGTGGGTGTCGGGCTCGCCGGTCGGGACCAGGTTGCGCCGGCCGCGGGCGTCGAACTCGGCCTTTACCTTTTCGAACAGCACCCCGGTCAGCCGGCCGCCCTCGTGGGTGAATTCCTTGGGCACCAGAAAATTGAGGATCGGGATGCTCTCGTGCATCGCGTCCTCTTTCTCCCAGGGCGAAGCTTTCATCTCGTCGAAGCCGCTGCGCACCACGACGGTGACCTGTTCGCCTCCGAGGCGGCGCGAGGAGCGGCAGCAATCCATCGCGGTGTTGCCGCCGCCGAGCACGACCACCCGGCGGCCGATCCTGTCGACATGACCGAACGAGACGCTCGACAGCCAGTCGATGCCGATATGGATGTTGGCCGCCGCCTCCTGGCGCCCCGGAATGTCGAGATCGCGCCCGCGCGGCGCGCCGCAGCCGACGAAGACCGCGTCCCAATCCTCGGCGAGCAATGCCTTCAGGCTGCGCACCTGCTGCCCAAAGCGGGGCTCGACGCCCAAGTCGAGGACCAGGTCGACCTCCTCGTCGGTGACCCGCTCGGGCAGGCGGAAGCGCGGGATCTGCGTGCGCATCATGCCGCCGCCCTTGGCGTCGCCGTCGAACATCACGCAACGATAGCCGAGCGGCAGGAGGTCGCGCGCGACCGTCAACGAGGCCGGGCCGGCGCCGACCAGGGCGATGCGCTTGCCGTTCTTTTGGCTCGGGATCGCCGGCAGGTACGGGGTGATGTCGCCCTTGTTGTCGGCGGCGACCCGCTTCAGCCGGCAGATCGCCACCGGCTGCTCCTCGACCCGCCCCCGCCGGCAGGCGGGCTCGCACGGCCGGTCGCAGGTGCGCCCGAGAATGCCGGGGAAGATGTTCGAGTACCAGTTGACCATATAGGCGTCGGTATAGCGCCGGTCCGCGATCATCCGGATGTATTCGGGCACCGGCGTATGGGCGGGGCACGCCCATTGGCAATCGACCACCTTGTGAAAATAATCGGGGACGCTGATATCGGTGGGCTGCACTAGCCTCCTCCTGGCGAACGGGCGATGCCCAATTCGGCCTTATTTCTGTCCCGGCCGTGCGCCCGGGCGCACCTTGGGCCGAGCATCGGCGCGGCTTATAGTCGGGCTTGGCCCGGTCGTCATCTCACTTCTGGTTCGATCTGCCTTGCGGATATGGGGTGGCTCGGCCATGCCCGTCCCCAGGGGTGCGGCAGCTTGCCTCATCCCCGCGGGGGGCGCAACAAGGCCGGCGCGGCGACGTCGTCCCGAAAGCTCGGCTTGACTTCGATATGGGAGCAGCGCATCTGCCTTCCCAGAGCATCGTGCTCACCTCGGGGGGTAAGCTGCGGCGGCCATTCCAGGCGGACGGCCGTGAACTGCAGCAGAACGAGTGAAAGCTGCCCCGCGAACACCCGACCACCTTACCCCCGACATCGCCGGTGCGCCGCATCCGCAAAGTTCGGATGCGTGTCAGCTTGACCGGCTGTCGAACAAGAAAGAATTAAATTACGTGATCAAATTTCAAGACCTTGCGCTCGTCGAACCGATTCGGCGCGCGCTCGCCGAGGAAGGCTATGCCGAGCCGACCCCGATCCAGGTGCAGGCGATCCCGCATTTGCTCGCCGGCCGCGACCTTTTGGGGATTGCCCAGACCGGCACCGGCAAGACCGCCGCCTTCGCGCTGCCGATCCTGCAGCGTCTCGCCGGCGAACGCCGCCCGCCCGCTCAGCCGGCGCTCGCGCGCAAGTCGGCGCGCTGCCTGGTGCTGACCCCGACGCGCGAGCTGGCGCTGCAAATTCGCGACAGCTTTCGCGCTTACGGGCGCCATCTCGGGCTGCGCGCGACGGTGATCTTCGGCGGCGTCGGGCAAGTGCCTCAGGTCGCCGCGATGGCCCGCGGGGTCGACATCCTGGTGGCGACGCCGGGGCGGCTGCTCGACCTGATCGGGCAGGGCCACGTCAAGCTGGGCCTGGTCGAGACCTTTGTGCTCGACGAGGCCGACCGCATGCTCGACATGGGCTTTATCCACGATGTCCGGAAGATCGTCGCGCTGCTGCCGAGGCAACGCCAGACCCTGCTGTTCTCGGCGACGATGCCGGCCGACATCGCCCGGCTCGCGGCCGCGATCCTCGACGCCCCGGTGCGGGTCGAGGTCACCCCGGCGGCCTCGACCGTCGAGCGCACCGAGCAGCGCGTCATGTTCGTCGAGCGCGCCGACAAGCGGGCATTGCTGTGCGCGATCCTGCGCGACCCGGCATTCGCCCGCGTGCTGGTCTTCACCCGCACCAAGCACACCGCCAACCGGCTCGCCGAGCAGCTGGTCCGCGCCGGGTTCGGCGCTGAGGCGATCCACGGCAACAAATCCCAGGGCGCGCGCCAGCGGGCGCTCGAAGGTTTCCGCGCCGGTGCCGTCCAGGTGCTGGTCGCCACCGACATCGCGGCACGCGGCATCGACATCGATGCGATCAGCCATGTGGTCAATTACGAGCTGCCGAACGTCCCCGAGACCTATGTCCACCGCATCGGCCGCACCGCGCGCGCCGGCGCCGCGGGAGCGGCGATCTCGCTGTGCGACACCGAGGAGCGCGCCTATCTGAAGGACATCGAGCGCCTGATCGGCCGCAAGGTGCCGGTCGCCGCCGAGCATCCGTTCCGCGCCCCGGCCCCGCAAGCGCAGCCGCAACGGCGGCGCGCCGCCTGAGCCCGGTACGGCGAATCGGAGCACGGACGCAGGGGCGACGCCCGCGCGCCCTGGAAAAGTCTCCCCGGAGAGATATTTTAGGGATATCTTGCGATCGGAGGTATCAATGCCACGTGTCATCGTCGGGAAATGGGGCAAAAATCTCGCCATCAGGTTTCCGGGCGAGATCGTGCAAGGCCACTGGGCTCTGCGACGGAGACCGGGTCGAGATCGAGGCCCATGACGGCGACATCGTCATCCGCCGCCCGATTGCGCATTTCACGTTGGCGGAGCTGTTCGGAGGCAAGAGCCCCGAACAATGGCGGACGCTTTATGCCGAGGCTTTCGACTGGGGACCGGATGTCGGGCGCGAGGCCGTCGAGGAATGACGGCGGCTTATCTGCCCGACAGCGGCGATCTGATTTGGACCGATTTCGACCCGACGAGAGGAAGGGAGCAGGCCGGTCGCCGCCCTGCTTTAGTCGTGTCCGCGTCGGCCTTTTCCGTCAATACGGGGCTTGCTGTCGTGTGCCCGATCACGTCGCGGGTGCGGCCCTTCCCGACCAGCGTCGTGCTCCCGTCGGGGCTCCCGATCGCCGGCGAAATCCTCGTCAGCCATATCCGCAGCATCGACACCCAGGCTCGTCCCGTCCATTATGCCGGCGCCGCGGTTCCTCCGGAAGTCGCCCAGTTGGTACGAGCGAAGCTGAACAGCTTTCTCACGATCTGACAGGCGCGACGGCGTGCACTCACCGCTTGGCGAGAGCCTTGGACGGCGTCCACGGCTCAAGATTTCCGGGCCGGTAACGGCTTCGACATCGGGTAGCCGCCGCGGGCGCCGAACTTGCCGTCCGGCGCGCCGTCTTCGGTGTAGCCGGCGGCGCGGTAGAAGCGGCGGGCGGTCAAGGTGCTGTGCAGTGTGCAGCGCGTGTTGCCGCGTTCGAGGGCGCGGGCTTCCAGGGCGCCGAGCAAGGCCCGGCTGACGCCGCGAAAGCGCGCATCCGGGGAGACGTAGCAGAGGGTGATCTCGCCTGCGTCGGTGACCGAACCGACGGCACGGATCGTGTCGCCGGCGACGGCCGCGAGCACCGAATTATCCAGGCGGGCGATCCACGCAGCGACGATCTCCGGCGTCTTGTTGGCCAGCCATCGCCCGAGAATCTCCGGATCGTTGCCATGATCGGCGACGCACAGCTCCGTGATCGACTGCCTCAGCACCTCGCAGGCAGCCGGCGCGTCTGCGGCGACCGCGTCCCGGATCGCGACCGGCAAGGCGGAAATCACTCCGGCAGCAGGTCGAGGACAGCCTCGCCATCGTGCAGGGCCTCGGCCAGGCCCGTGTGAAACCGCTTCAGCCACGCGGCCGTTTCCTCGGGCGATCGGCTTGGCCGGATGCCGTCATATTCGCTGGAGATGAACTCCATCAATGCTCGCATGTTTTGCACTTCGACCCCGCCGAACGGATAATCGAACAGCGGATCGAAATAAAACTTGACCGACCCGGTCCGCATATCCGGCTTCAGCCGTATCCGCTGGATCCGATTGAGCCAGCTGCGCAATTCCTTTCGGAAATGTCGGCGCAGCTCTTCCGGAAAAGGAAAGCCGACGAGCTTGACGAGATGTTGGTTGATCGGCTCGGCCGCGCCGATCAGGATTTCCCGCGCGACCGGCCGCGGGTACGCCATTTCCAGGATTTCGTCGAGCTTCATGGCGGACTGCCCTCGGCCAAAGATCAGGCGGGCGCGAGATGCGCGACCTTGGGGATCACCTCCTGCGCCAATAGCCGCATCGATTCGCGCCAGGCTTCGGGGTTTCCGCTGTAATCGAAGCAGAACAGCAGGAGGCTGCCGAACCCGCCGACCTCGTCGTACATCCGCTCGATCTTCTCGACGACGGTCGCCGGCGAGCCGATCAGCCAGTTGTGCCGGGCGCAATATTCGGGGGTCACGTCGGTGTCGGCGACTTCTGGATCGTGCTTCAAGAATTGGATCACGCCGACATCGGTCAGCAGCGGCAAGAAATATTCGCGCATCATCCGGCCCATCATGCCGCCGACCGACAGCCGCCAGGCCTCGGCATCGGTGTCGGCGACGAAAATCTCGCGCACCAGCCGCCAATCGGCCCGTTTCGGCGTGCGGCCGGTGCGGCGCGCGCCCTCCTCGACCGATTCCCAGTGGCTCGCGACATAGGTCGGGTTGAGGTTCAGGCTCATCGGCAGAAAGCCGTGCTCGCCGGCGAGCTTCAAGGTGTCCGAGCCCTTGCTGACCCCGGCGACGCCGATCGGCGGGTACGGCTTCTGGAACGGCCGGATATGCGGGCGCAGGGTGCGCAGCATCAGGTCGGTTTTAGTCACCTTCCAGTATTTGCCGGGATAGTCGAACGGCTCCTCCGCGGTCCACAGCTTCAAGATGATATCGAGCGCCTCGCGGGTCATCTCGCGATGCTGGCCGGCCATCCCGTCGACGTTGAACATCGCCCAGTCGCTCGGCAATCCGCTCGCGGCGACGCCGAAATTGAGCCGGCCCTGCGCCATGTGATCGAGCATCGCGACGCGGTTGGCGAGCTCGGCCGGATGGTGATAGGGCAGCAGAAACCCGCCGGGGGCGAGCCGGATCTGCTTCGTCTGCAGCAGCGCCTGCGCGATCAACAGATCGGGCGAGGGATGCGGCTCCCATGGTGCCGTGTGATGCTCGCCGATCCAGGCCTCGGAAAAGCCCAGCTCGTCGGCCCAGCGCAGGGTGTCGAGGTCCCAGCGATGACCGTCGTAGAGGGAGCACTCCGGCGGGTGCGAGGGCATCGTGAAGAGGCCGTACTGCATTGTGACCCTCCCAGCTGTTGGTTCGGCGGCGCAGTCTAGCCCGGCGCGAGTGTGGTGCGCGAGCGCAGTCGGCCCCACTTCGGCAAAGCCGAGGCTCAGCACGACCATGGTAGGATTCCCCCGGTACACCGCGCAGGGCAAAGCCATGCGTTTACGTTTGACAGCCTCGCCTATGCCAAGCACCTTCGGGACCATGGCGTACCCCCAAAAAGGAGGCCGAAGCGCACGCCGAGGCCGCCCGGACGTTCATTAGGCCCGGACGTTCATTATGAACGAGCTGATTACAAAGGAAGACTTCTGGGTCGGGCTCGATGAATTCCGCCGCGATCTCGAGGCCAAGATCGAGAATTTGTCGCCGCGGATGGATGTGATGTCGCTGCCGCTCACCGTGCGCATGGGCGTGATGTTCGCGGCAGGGCTGACCCTTCTCGGAGCCGTTCTCAAGCGTCACTAATGCTCTGGCGCAAACCGAAGCTTCACCACCTCATGTCCAGGCTTGACGGGGCTTGACCCGGCCATCCCTGGGCTGCGGACCGGCCTCGCCGGCGTCCGTGGATACCCGGCACGAAGCCTGTCCTCGGGCCGCGCAAGCGCGGACCCGTGGGCCGGGCATGACAACGGAGGCTGGCACTGCACCACCTGATTGCATCTGAACGCTAGAAGGGCGCCGAAAGCGCGCTCTTCTGTCTGTCCGGGACGGTATCGCAGGGCTCTATCGGCAGATCCAACCGATCGCGGATATCTCCCGCGCTAAACCGGCATCGTGCGGCGCTGGTGGGCGCGGCCGACGATTCCGGTTTCCTCGCGGTGGCCGGCGATCACCCGCACCCCCTCGTCGAGCTTGGCGGCGATGTTTTCGGGCGAGCAGGTTTCGAGAAAGGCGACCCGGTGCTTTTGGCAGGCGGCAAGCACGCGCCGGCGCGCCTCGCGCATCTCGGGCGGGTAGGGGTCGCGCGGGACTGCGGTATAACCGAGCGCCAAGCCGAGGTCGCCCGGCCCCAATTCGGCAAAGCCGAGGCCGGGCACCGCGAGGATCGCGTCGCAATCGGCGATGCCCTCGGGCAATTCGAGCTTGACCCCGAGCAAAAGCTCGCCTTTCGGATCGAGCGGCCAGGGGTCGCAGCGTTCGAGATAGTCCTCGGCCGAGAGCCCCCAGATCGGGGCCGCCGTCCCCTCCGAGCCGCGGCCGCGCGTGCCGATGCCGAGGCCGCCGGTGGTCTCCCGAACCGCGCCGCGCATGCGTTCGACCGGGGAGGGCAGGGCGGGATCGACCCCCGCCGAATGGTGCGGATAGCGGCAGGATTCGACAAAGGCGCGGACCGCGTCCGCCAATTCGGCCTGGCACAGCAGCACCCCGTGCGCGCCGCGGCCGAGGATCTGGCGAAACTGCCAGGCGTTGAAGCGGACATTGGCGGCGTCGGTGCCGTTGACCGGCACCTCGACGACGACGGTCGGGGTCGGATGCCCCGAGCGGGTCGGGCCGCCCTCGGCCAGCCCCCGCATGTATTCGGCGAGCCCGGCCATGTCGAACGACCCGTGCTCCATGCCGACATTGATGTAGTCGGCCCAGGTGCCGGCATCCTCGCGCCCTTGCGCGCGGCTCAGCACATGCCCGCTGTGGCCGCCGACGTAATAGATCGCCTGGCCCTGCGCCAACAATTCAATCGCCCGATTGATCCGGCCCGCCATGGCTCCTCCTCGCGCTCGACCCCGTTATGCGTTGCCGCTCAAGAGCGAGCGGTTACCCGACATCTCGCCGGAGAAATGGCCCGAGCCGATACGTCAGGCCGCCGACGGCGACGTGATTTTCCATCGGGTGCTGCCGCACGATGTCGGCTCCACACCCGCGGCCGGGGAGAGATGAAATACAGGCGCACCGCTGCCTAGCCGACTGCGCCGCTTCTCGGCAGCCCGGCGGTAGCTGAATAAACCGATCACGCCGACCGCGAGGAGGCTGAAGCCGCCCGGCTCAGGCACTGGGTCAGTCGCTCCCTCCGTCGGGAAATGCCCCTCCGACGTAATCAGGATAAAGCCTTCGGGCGGGGGCGTCGGGAACGAGAACTCCACGTCGAAGACGGTGTTCGCCGGCCAGCCTGGGAAACTGTGCGTGTATGTGCCACCGGGCGCTATGCCGGGGCCTCCCTGGTAGACGATCTCTCCGAAACCGCCATCGACCTTGGGCAGCCCGATGAACGCCAGCGGGAACGGCGGTCCGCCGTTTCCATCCCCGATCCCCGGCCCGGTCAGAGTCTTGAGCGTCACGTCGAAATCTATCGCCGTCCTGGCGGGGTCGGTATTTTTGAACGTAAACGAGTCGATTCCTGGGCTGGTGACAACGATGATTCCCGCGGAAGCCGTCCGGGGCATTGCGGCAATCAACACGAGAGCCGCCGTCAGAACTCGCCGCCGAGCCGAACCTGGTCTTTCTCACGACGCCCTCCCTCGCCGATTTCGTGATCAGCAGGCGTTACCGGGCCTTTCGAGCGCACAGGTTATCTTGCTCCTGCGACGCTGCGCGCTGCAACCGCGCAGGCGGCTCGGACCCGGTAGAAGATCCGGCAGAAAACGGTGTGTGGAGAAACGAGCGCCGGTCGAATCGCTGGGCTCTTCCATATTACGCAGGCGGAGATGGAACGGCAAGGCTCGGGGGTAGTGGTCGGTCTGCAATTTCAGACTGACCCACTACCGGCTCGGACACGTCGTCAATATTACGAGCAGCCTTGTCGACCACGCGAACTCGAACTTGGCCTTGCCGGTGATGTGCGCTCGTCGAGCGAGCCGGGCGCCTTCTCGACGATGATGCGCAGCAGTTCGCGATTGCCGGGCAGCGACAGCAGGGGTGTTCAATGGGAATCAAAAAATCCCGATACATCCAATAACATGCGCACCGACCGACGGCGGGCGCTCTCCTTTGCCGTCCGCCAGCGCCCTGCCGCATTTACGCTACGGCTCGCCCTCGATCAGCGCCGGCCGGTCCCCGCGCTCAGCTGCCGGGGGCGCGGGTCGGGCCGACGAGAGTGGCCCCGCCATCCACCACCAGGGTCTGTCCGGTGATGTAGCGCGCCTGCGCCGACAGCAAAAACCGGACGGCGTGACCGATATCCCAGCCGAGCCCTTCGAGACCCAGCACCGACGCCTTGCGGCGCGCCTCACGGCCGGCCGGGGTCATCTGCCCGGTGTACATGCGAGGGGTGTAGATCGGCCCCGGCGCCACGCAATTGACGCGGATGTTCTGCGGACCGTGATCGACCGCCATCGCCCGGGTCAGCGCGATGACGGCACCCTTCGAGGTCGAATACGCGGTCAGGCCTCGCGGCCGCAGCGCCGAGATCGACGACACGTTGACGATGGCACCCCCGCCGGCGGTTTCGACCATCGCCGGAATGGCATAGCGCGAGACAAAGAACATGCTGTCGACATTGACCTGCATGATCCGGCGCCACAGGTCGACCGGGGTGTCGACGACGTTGCCGCGCCCGCCGATGCCGACATTGTTGTCGAGGAGGTCGAGCCGGCCAAACTCCTTTACCGCAGCTTCGACCAGCGCCTTGCACCGGCTCTCCTCGGCGACGTCGGCGACGAACGGCATGGCGGCGCCGCCCTCGGCGAGGATCATCGCCACGGTCTGCTCGGCCGCCTCGCGCACGACATCGATGACGACGACTTTGGCGCCCGCCCGAGCCAGCAGCAACGCCGCTGCCCGGCCGTTGCCGATGCCGTCATCGGGCGCCCCGCCGCCGGTGACGATCGCCACCTTGCCGGCGAGGCCGAGATCGTCTTCAGGCCGCACAACGCCGCTCATCTCCGTCATTCCTCCTCGAGGGGGACGCCCACCATATCCGCCGGGCGCGCCGGGCGCCACATCGGGTCCCGCGCCGGTCTCGGCCGAGAAAACCCGCGAAAGATTGAAGGCGTCGCGGCGGGGTGGGATTTCGCCGGGGCGGGATTTCGCCGGGGCGGGATTTCGGCGGGGGCCGGTCAACAAAGGCTCGATGCCGCCGGCCAATCGCGATATCGTGGCGTGCCGCGCTGGCGGCCGAGCAACGGACCGCGCAGAACGCGACAACCGACCAGGAGAACGATCATGGCGTATGGCGTACAGCACGTGCACCTGAAGACCCGCGATCCCAAAGAGACCATGCAGTTCTATGTCGACAATTTCGGCGCGACCCTGAAGGCCGAGATCCCGGGCCGCGGCTTCCGCCTCGATCTGCACGGGCTGCAGCTCAACATCACCACCCTGATCGCCAGCCAGAACCACGAGCAGCATTACGGGATCGAGCACATCGCCGTCGACACCGACGACTATGCCGGGACCGTCGAGCGCATGCGCAAGAACGGGGTGCGCATCCTCGAGGAGATGGCCCCCAACAACGGCCGGCGCGTGTGCTTTATCGAAGCGCCCGACGGCGCGCAGATGGAACTGATCGAGAAGGTCTGAGTGCCCGACCCGAAAAAAATGGCAAAAGATTAAGCCCCGTGCGGTCGCCCTGGACCCCGGCTTTCGCCGGGGCGACGATAAGATACTGGGATCGTTCGCCTCATTTCGAATCAGGCACTGAATGCTCTCGTCCATAGATCCCGGAGGGCGCCGAGCATGGCCTTGAAGGACAAGATCGCGCTGGGGGTGGCGCTGCCCCACCGCTCGCCCGAGCCGATCGACATCGCGGCGGTGCGCGGGGTGGCGCAGCGCGCCGAGGCGCTCGGCTTCCGCGATCTGTGGGTGACCGAGAACACCCTCGATCACGTGTTCTGCTTCGACCCGGTCGTGGTGCTGACCTATGCCGCCGCGGTCACCACCCGGATCCGCCTCGGCGCCTCGGTGGTGGTGCTGCCGGTGCACCACCCGGCTCATGTCGCCCATCAATGGGCGAGCCTCGACCAAGTCAGCGGCGGCCGGGCGATCCTCGGCGTCGGATTGGGCCGCGACCACCACTACGCCCAGTTCGGGGTGCCCCGTGAACGCCGCGTGCGGCGGTTCCGCGAAGGGGTCGAGCTGATCCGGGCATTGTGGGCCGAGCCACGGGTCGATTATCGGGGCAATATCTATCAGCTCGAAGGCGGCACGATGATGCCGAAGCCGGTGCAAAAACCGCATCTGCCGATCTGGATGGGGGTCGGCCACCCCGACGCGGTGCGCCGCGCCGCCGCGCTCGCCGACGGGTGGATGGGGTCGGGCGGGTCGAGCATCGCCGCCTTCGGCCGGTCGGTGCCGATCCTGCGGGCGGCATTGGAGAAGGCCGGGCGGGACCCGGCGGCGTTCCCGATCTCGAAGCGGCTGTTCATGGCGGTCGACGAGCGCCCGGAAGTGGCGCGGGCCGAGCTCCACCGCTGGTTCACCGAGGTCTACCATAATCCCGAGGGAACCGACGCCTCCGGCATCCACGGCACCCCGGAGCAGGTCCGCGAGCGGCTCGAGGAGTTGGTGGCGATGGGCGCCAACCATCTGCTGCTCAACCCGGTCTCGCGCTACGCCGAGCAGGTCGAAGCGCTGGCCGCGGTCGCCGGGTTCGACTGAAGCCGCGAACAAGAAAGGACACCGCCGATGTCGTCCGCGAATACCGACCCGGTCAAGCAGCAGGTCGCCGCCCATTGGGACCGCCGGGCGGCGCATTTCGACGAGGATTTCGGCCACAGCATCCGCACCGCGGCCGAGCGCGCGGCGTGGGATCGCATATTCGGCCTGGTGGTGCCGGGCCGCGGCGCGCTCGATGCGCTCGACCTCGGCTGCGGCACCGGGTTTCTCAGCCTGGAGCTCGCCGCGCGCGGGCATCGGGTGACCGGCGTCGACTTTGCCCCGGCGATGATCGCGCGCGGCGAGCGCAAGGCGGCCGAACGCGGCCTCGAAATCCGCTTCGAACAGGCCGACGCCGAACAATTGCCGTTCGGCCCGGCCAGCTTCGACCTCGCGATCAGCCGTCATGTGCTGTGGACCCTGCCGCACCCGGAGGCCGCGATCGACGAATGGATCCGGGTGCTGCGGCCGGGAGGGCGGCTGGTCGTCGTCGACGGCGCGGTGCTCGACGGCAGCGACCGCGTCGCCGGGGCTCAGCCGGGCTGCCAGGAGAATGCGCGCACCAGCCCGGAATACGCCGCGGTCGGCGATCGGCTGCCGTTCCTCGGCGGGCGGCCGCGCCAGGAGATCGAGGCGCTGCTGCGGGCGCATGGCCTCGTCGATATCGGCGGCGACGCGCTCTCCGATCTGGTCGCGGCGCAGGTGCAGCGCATGGTCGAGGAGGGTCTCGCGCCGCGCGCCCGCAACCGCTACGTCGTCTGGGGCGACGTTCGGCGCTGAGCTCGCATCGTGCAGCAGGGCCGCGGCGGCATGGGCAGCCGCAAGCACGGCATATCCGGGCATGCCTCGCAGAGCCCGCGCTTTCGCCTCGGCAAAAGGCTCGCCGCCGAGCGCGGCGAATACGGTTCGCGCCCGGCCCGCCGCCCGGTGCGCCCCGGTTTCACGACGGTGCGTGCGGCGTTCGACGCCGCGGGGAAGCCGCGGATCGCGGCGCCGAGCCCGGTCGCGACCGGAACGACCCGGATGCTGGTGCGCACTACTCCGCCGCCAAGGCCTCGGCCGCGAAATCGTTGATCGACACCCGCCAGTGGATGCGGTCTTCCTCGGGCGGGTAGTCGCCGGCCGCCTTGTGATATGAGCAGCGGTTGTCCCAGATCACGATGTCGCCCTTGCGCCATTGGTGGCGGTATTCGGCGTCGGGCTGGATCATGCAGCCTTTGAGCTCGGCGATCAGCGCGTCGCTCTCGCCGCGGTCGGCGCCGACGATGTCGACGATCTTGCCGGGATCGAAATAGAGCGATTTGCGTCCGGTCTCGGGGTGGGTGCGGATGATCGGGTGCAGCACCGGGGTCCACTCCTGGTCCTCCTTGTCGAGGAGCGCGGACCCGCCGCGCCTGCCGCCGTAGGAGAACGCGCCCATGACCCCGTCGAGCCGCCGTTTCAGCCGCTCGGGCAACGCGTCGTAGGCCGCGTAGCCGTTGGCGAACAGGGTGTCGCCGCCGCGGCTCGGAATGGCCAGCGCATAGAGCTGGGTCGCCTTGAACGGCGCCTGATTATAGGCCCCGTCGGTGTGCCAGCCCTCGGCGCCGCGGCGGTAGATCGCGTTATCGAGCTTGCCGTCGGCATCGAATTTGTTGATCCCGAGCATCGTGATCTCGGGGATCTCGGGGTGGCGCGTCGATTTCGACGGGTGCGGGACGACCGGCCCGAAACGGCGGCTGTAGCGCAGGAAATCGCCGATCTCGAGCTCCTGGTCGCGCACCACGAGAATGTTATGGTCGAGCCAGGCCTGGTAGATCGGGGCAAAGCCGGCATCGTCGAGCGTCTTCACGTCGACGCCCGAAACCTCGACCCCGATCTGCGGCCCGATGCGGCGGATCTCGACCATCGCTCATTCCTCCCGAATAGGATTGCCAACGTTCGGCCCGCGCTTTGGATCGTGTCAACACCGAGATTGGCGATGGTTGCCATGCGCCGAACCCGGTAATCTCGCGGTCGGGCTGGGGAGGAGATCATGAAGCTGGTGCTGTTTGAGGCTTCGGGGCAAAGCGGGCCGGTGCCGGGCTTGCTGACCGATCGCGGCGTCGTCAGCCTCGCCGGCGTGGTCGAGCGCGGGCACACCGCGCAGTTGACGATGCAGGGATTGATCGACGGCTTCGACCGGCTGCGGCCGGCGCTGGAGCGCCAGGCGGCAGAGGGCGAGGCATTGCCGCTCGCCTCGGTGCGCCTGTCGCCGCCTTTGCCGCGGCCCGGCAAGATCCTGTGCTGCATCGCCAATTACTGGGAGCACGCGCAGCGCGAGGCACGGCCCTTGAACATGTTTTTGAAAAACCCGGAGGCGGTGGTCGGGCCGGGCGACACGATCCGCCTGCCCGAATTCACCGAGCCGTGGATCTTCATGCACGAGGCCGAATTGGCGCTGGTGATCAAGGGGCCGGCAAAGAAGGTCAGCCAGGCGGATTGGCGCAATGCGGTGTTCGGCTACACCTGCCTGATCGACGTGTCGGCGCGCGGCGAGGGCAGGCGGACCTGGAAGGCCGGCAGCTGGCTCGGCAAATCGTTCGACACCTTCGCCCCGATCGGCCCGTGCATCGCCACCGCCGACGAGATCCCCGAGCCCAACGATCTGGTCGTGCGCTTCTGGAACGACGGCCAGCTGCGCCACCACTACAACACCGACGACATGGAGCACCGGGTGCCGGAGCTGATCGAGTTCGCCTCGACGGTGATGACCCTGAACACCGGCGACCTGATCGCCTGCGGCACCAATCACGAAGGCTTGGGCGCGTTGCAGGACGGCGAGACCGTCGAGATCGAGATCGAGCATATCGGCCGCATGTCGCTGAAGGTCGCCGACCCCTTAAAGCGCAGCTGGGAGCGCGGCATCTACATGGGCGCCGATTCGACCAACCCCGAAGCCGTCCAGCGCCACCGCCCGCAAAGCGCAGAGTAGTTCACCGAGAACCCTTTCTGCGCCTCCTGCGCCCGCGCGGGGGGCCGGTTGGCGCCGATGCGCGTGCCGGGATTGTATCCGCCGCAAAAATCTGCTATGGTTTATGCGAGTTTAGCGTGAGCTACGGGCGAGCCACAGACCAGAGGTTTGCCGCGATGATCAGTCGGCGCGAGCTCTTGATCCTGCCCTCTTTGGCGATCGTCGGATGGGCGGCGCAAAGCCGCGCCTCCCAGCGAGTTGCGGCCGAAGGCTGCCATTTGCTGGCGCCGGTCGGCCAACTCGGCGTCCAGTCGGGCGGCATCGTCGCCACCGTCGACGCCGAGCAAAAACTGATCACCTCGTCAGGGGACGCCACAATCGATCATTATCTGGGCCGTGCGCTCGTCCGCGTGGCCGAGCAATTCGACGTCTATCCGGGTTTTGCCTTCTGCGACGACACCAATGCCGAAAACGCCTTTGCCACCCGCGAGACCAAGATCTCCGGGACCAGCGGGACGGTAATCTTCGGCCTCAACCTGTTTCATCATACCTTGACCGGCTTCCACGACGATGGAATGGCCGTCATCGCCGTGTGTGCGCATGAATTCGGCCATATTTACCAATACCAATCCGGCTTTTACGACAAGCTGACCAAGACGTGGCCGAGCGTCAAGCTCGCCGAACTGCACGCAGACTATCTCGCCGGGTATTTTCTTGCGGCGCGAAAGGCGGCCTATCCCGGGCTCGATCTCCAGGGCGCGGGCGCGCTGTTCGAGAAGCTCGGCGACACCGAGTTTACCGCCCGCGAGCACCACGGCACTCCCGACCAGCGGGTGGCCTCGATCGAGCGCGGGTTCAAGTTCGGCCGCGGCGAAAACGGCGATATCGCCGCCGCGGCCGTGGCCGGCGAACGCTTTGTCGTGAACGAGTTCGGCTAGACATGATCGTCGCAACCAGGCACCCGCACCGCCGGCTGGCGTGCTTGGCCAGCGCGCTGCTGCTGCTGTCGGCAGCGGCGGCGCCCGGCCGCGCCCAGAATTCCATGTCGTTCTCGCCGAGCGAAGCGGGGAAGGGCAGAAAGTGCTATTTCGGCGAATGCGCCGACAACAAGCGGGCAGCCGAGCCCGCCCCCAATACCCGGAGCGAGCCTCCGCCTCCGCCGACGCCAACGCCGACGCCCTCCTCGTTGCCGCCGCCGGCGACTCTCAATTATGCCGACGAGCTCAGCGATTTCGGCGTCCCGCCCCAGTCGTTTCTGCGCGCCCAGGTCGGTGCGCCGACACCGACGACGATCCCCAGTGGCCGGGTGGTGACGACCGACCAGCTTCGCGCCGCCCTGCAAAGCGGCAGGCGGGAATTCATCCTGATCGATGCGCTGAATGCCTACGGGCACCGGACGATTCCCGGCGCGTTCAGCGTGCCGCTCGCCGGCACCGGCGGAACCTTCGACGATCTGGCCCAGATGCAGGTCTTCGGCACGCTGTCGCAGCTGACCGGCGGCAGGGTCGATTACCCGCTGGTGTTCTTTTGCGAGGGGGCGAGGTGCTGGGAGTCGTATAATGCGGCCTTGCGCGCGATCAATATGGGCTTCAGCAATGTCTATTGGTATCGCGGCGGCATCGATGCCTGGCAGCAGGCGGGGTTGCCGATGTCCGCCGGCAACTAGACGGCAGACGCCGTTGCGGCAAGCATGGCGCATGCTCGCGTTTGCCGCTGTTGCGGTGCCGATCGTGCATTTCCCGGCCGGCGCGCAGACGGCGCCGAATGTACGGGGCGGCGCGCTGCCGCTTTCCGGCGATGCCAACGTCGCAGCGCCGGCGGTGGCGCCGCCCTATGTCTTTGGTTTGCCGGCGCAACCGCCCGCCGCCAACGATGCCTGCCGCAACCTGACGCCGCAGGAGCGCGCCGGGTTTTCGGCGCTGTGTTCGCCGGCTGCCGACACCGGTTACCCGGCGGCGGCCCCGATCGGCGGCGTCGGAATCAAATAATGCCGCAAGACGCGGCAACTGCCGCGGCCCAAGCGCACCAGTCGCAAGAACTCATCGGCCTGCTTAACCAAAAGCTCGACGCCGTCGCCTCGCCGGTCGGCAAGGCGCAGGCGCAGCACGCCATAGCCTGGTTCGATTATCAACGCAGTTTGATGAAGTACAACGACCAGCTGCTCGGCTGGCAGTTGTTCGCGTCGAACGTATTGCTTTGGGTGGTGGTCCTGGTCGTTGCCGCCGGCGTGGTCTATTCCGGGATTCAGCTTGCGACCGCGGCCCGCACCGGCCGGCAGCGGGACATGACCCTGGAGGTTTCCGCGCAACGGGTGCGGCTGACCTCCTCGGTGGTCGGGATTGTCGTCCTCGCCGTCTCGCTGGCGTTTCTGCTGATCTTTGCGCAGCAGGTCTATCAGATCAAAGCGGTCGATCTGCAGCCGCGTCCGACGGCCACCCCCGCCCAGGCCGCGCGACCATAGCCGGCGATCGTCTCCGCCTCGGCGCCGTCGAGCGCTGCCGCCCGGCGCATGAGCAGATCGTCGATCGCGAGCCGGTGTACAGTCCGCGACATCGTCTACCGCCTCGCATAAATGATGTCGCCCTCGACCCGGACCTCATAGACCGGGACTGCGGTCGAGACCGGGCCGTTGACCAACTCGCCGGTGCGCACGTCGAACTGGGCGAAATGGAGCGGGCACTCGATCAGGCAGCCCTCGAGCCTGCCGCGCGACAGCGGTGCGTTCTTGTGCCCGCACACGTCGCGCAATGCGTAAAAGGCGCCGTCGACATTGGCCAGGACGACGCGCTCGCCCTCGATCGCGACCCATTTCATCCGGCCCGGCGCCAGATCGCCGGTTTTGCCCACCGCGACAAACCCATCCGGCATGAAGGTGCGCCCAACTCAGACAATGGCCCTCACCGCCGTCATGGCCGGGCTCGGCCCGGCCATCCACGAACTGCCGGCAGATTGCTCGCCGCCTTCCGTGGGTGCCCGGCACTAAGGCCGGGCATGACATTCGAGGTACTTTTCGGGGCACCCCCCGCGGCGCGCCCGATGGTCAGTTCGGGCGGAAGCCGAACATCTTGGCGGCGTTGTCGGCGGTGATCTTGCGCCGGTCCTCTTCGGGGACGCCGGCGAAGATGCGGTCGAGGAACTGCTTCGACTGCGGCCAGGTCAATTCGGCGTGCGGGAAATCGCTGCCCCACAGCATGTTGTCGACCCCGATGTGCTTGCGAAATTCGACGCCGATGTCGTCTTCCATGAACTCGACGAACATGTTGCGATGCCAATAGTCGCTCGGCAGCATGCCTTCGCGCGACTGCCAGCCCTTGGTGAACACCGGCCGCTCGCGGTAGGTGAAGTCCATCTGCTTCAGCCAATGCGGGATCCACGCGGTCTCGTGCTCGACCGAGCCGACCTTGAGCCGCGGAAAGCGGTCGAACACCCCGGCAAACACCATCGCGCTCAATGAATAGCGCACCCAGTAGTCGGTGTTCGAGCGGCCGGCCCCGGTCATCTCGGCGACATCCATCGTGAATTCGTTGCCGGGGATGCCGTAGCGCGGGGTGGCGATATGCAGCAGCAGCGGGATGTCGAGGTCCTGCGCCGCCGCCCAGAGCGGATCGTAGACCGGATCGCGATAGGGCTTGTCGGGCAGCGGCGAGACCGGGATGAAGGCGCCGACCAGCCCCAGCTTCTTGCTGCGCTGCAGTTCTTTGACCGCGACGTCGACATCGTCGACATTGAGCATCGCGATGCCCTTCAGGCGCTCGGGATAGGGCTTGCAGAAATCGGTGATCCAGTCGTTGTAGACGCGGCAGACCTCGGTCAGCAATTCGCTGTCGGGCACGCGGTACCAAAAGAGGCCCTGGCTCGGCTGCAGGCACGAGCCCCACACGCCGTCCTCTTCGTTCTCGGTGATCATCGCATGCGCGTCGTAGGCGCCCTTGCGGACATCCTCCCAGACGCCGAGAAAGTCGATCTGCGAGGGGTCCTCGAAGCGCTGTCCGGCCTGCATCACCGCGCCCAGGGTGCCGACCTGCATGCCGTCGAGCACCCAAGCGTCGTATTCGCGGCCGGTCGGGGTCTTGCGCCGTTCCATTCGCGGCGCACGATCGCGGAATTTGGGTTCGATCCGGCTCGTATACATGTCCGGCGGCTCGACGATGTGGGAATCCGCCGAGATCAGCTTGTACCCCGCCATTGGTGACCTCCTCCGTTGCTGCCATCGCTCCCGCCTAGCCCGAGGCGCTGCCGGCGACGCTAGTGCGAGCCGGCCCGCGGCGTCAAGTCGCAGACCCGGTCGGGAACCCCGACGGCCGTAAAGAACGGTGAGGGTGTTCCGGTCGGCTGCGCCGGCTCGAAGGTCAGAAAGCAGCTAAATCCACGCTCGAAAGAAGGCAAGGGTTGCACCGTGTCGCCGGCGCAAGTGATAGCGGAACGCCGACTGGGTCCCATATCGGGATCGGCATGGGACCAGCCGCCAGATGCCGCTCGACATCGGGCGGCAAGGGGTTGGCCATCACCCGGCCCGAATTTCCGACGACCCGAACGACCACATGGTCGTTCGGGCTCGAGAGGTCGGTCGGTCGGATACAGGTTCTGAACCACGACGACGGCCGCTGCGCGTTCCTGGGGGGCCAAAAACGGGTCGGGCGGGTTCGTGCCGTTATCCAACATCACAGTATACTCGACCGCCGGGAAATTCGGCACCGATGCCTCGGCAAGAACATCGACGATGCCAGCCGAAAACCTCGCACCGGCGTCCGATCCATTGCCCCCGAAATGGAGGCCCACGGATAATGGCCAGCGTGGGTAAAGGGTCGCTCCGATGCCGGTCTCATAGCCATATTCGAGGCTCGCCGGCCGCTCATCGATCAGCCGGCCGTAGAAGAAATGGACGGGCTGCGGCTGCTCCACCACCGCTGGATCATAGGCCGTCTGGGTAGGTGGGTAGCAGCCGGCGAGGCTGCCGAGCAGAGTAAGGGCCAAAGCAGTCCGAACGAAGCACATCTTGCCCCTCACCGGGTCCGCGGATTAGTTTTAAGACCGGATCGTCAATTAACCGTCAACGCGAAGCGGACGAAGTTGCGGACCCACTTCCGCGTTGCCGCCGACGACCCAGCCCAACGGTCCCTGGCAGTACCGAAGCAGATTCCCCGCTGTTCAGTCCCCATGGCACGGCCCTGAGCCTGGAGGGACCAACTGGCGTGGGGTTCGAGCGAAGCGACCGCATACGCAATTTTGGCAGAGCAGCCTCGCACCCGCCGACGGGCAACCCGCGGTTTCGCGCTCGACCGCGCCCGCCTTTTATAGGAGCATGGCCGAATGCTCAAATTTCCGGCGTTCGGTCACGACGCCCGGGTCAACGCGCTGCTCGGCGCCGGCCACTTTCTGTCGCATTACTATCAGCTCTGCCTGCCGCCGGTGTTCATCGCCTGGCAAAAGACGTTTGACGTGTCGTTTGCCGAGCTCGGGCTGGCGATGGCGGTGATGTCGGCCGCGGCGGCTCTGCTGCAGACGCCGATGGGGTTTCTGGTCGACCGCTACGGGGCCCGCCCGTTCCTGGTCGGCGGGACTTTGACGATGGCGTTGTCGGTGTCGGCGATGGGGTTCGCCACCGCCTATTGGCAGATCGTGGGGCTGGCCTTGCTGTCGGGGGTCGGCAACTCGGTCATCCACCCGGCCGATTACTCGATCCTCAGCGGGTCGGTGGACCGGGGAAAGCTCGGCCGCTCCTTTGCCTTCCACACCTTTGTCGGCAACATCGGCTTTGCCGTGGCGCCGCCGGCGACCGCCGCCCTGACCCTGCTGCTCGGCTGGCGCGGGGCATTGATCCTGGTCGGGCTGCTGGGCATGCCGGTGGTGCTGACGATCCTGTGGCAGAGCCGCATCCTGATCGATCAGCACCGTGAGCCGCGCGGCCGGACCGAGCCCGCCGCCTCCGGCGCGCGGCTGCTGCTCGGCCGGTCGGTGATGATGTTCTTCGCCTTTTTCATGGTGTCGTCGATGGCCGGGGCCGGCATCCAGTCCTGGCTGATCACGGTTTTGCATCGCACCTACGGGATGCCGGTCGCGGCCGCCTCCTCGGCCTTGACCGGCTGGATGGTCGGCGGCATCTGCGGCGTATTGCTCGGCGGCTGGGTCGCCGACCGCACCGACCGCCATCTGCCGTTCGTCGTCGGGCTGACGATCGGAGCCGCGGCGATATTGCTGTGGGTCGGGATCGTGCCGATGGCCGAGCTCGCAACCGTCGCGGTGCTGTTTGTCGGCGGGGTCATGACCGGGGCGAGCCGCACCCCGCGCGACGTGATGGTCAAGGACGCCGCCCCGCCGGGCCAGATCGGCAAGGTGTTCGGCTTTGTCAGCTCGGGCATGTCGTTGGGCGGGGCGATCATGCCGGTGCCCTACGGCATGATCATCGATGCCGGCCGGCCGCGGCTGGTCCTGGTCGTCGTTGCCGCGCTGTTGATGGCGAGCCTCTTGTGCGCCGGCGGCGCGCGCATCCGCTTGCCCCGCCCGGTCGTGCCCGCGCCGGCCGAATAGCCGCCTCGAAAGCCTTATCTTGCGATCAGGAGCGATTGGGCTCCTTGGCCCGCGGCAGGGCATTCATACGCGGGAGGGGATGGCGTTTACGCAAATTTATTTTGCCGGCCGTAATCCGAGTGTCGAGAAGCGGTCGCCGGGTCTCCTCGAAGATCCGGTTGCGCTGCTCCGTCCGTATCTGGTTGGATTATCGTTGCCGGATTTCTTTACAGACGATGGGCAGGCCCTCCGCCGGTCGGTTCCGATCCGAACGAATTTATCTTATTGTAAGACTTGCCAAAATGCATTGATTCTCATAGCGATATTTTACTTGTGACTCACCGGAGTATGGGGCACGGGATATTCTGCCTCGCTCGGGCCGCCAGCGGTGCGCCGGGTATTTTTACACTGCAGCCGAGACCAGGGCGATCAAGGAGAAAATATTGCGTTGAATCAATCGTGTGCGAGCTTGGCATGGCGATTGCTGTAATGCGGCATCCGGTTTGGCCGGGCCGTTGTGGCCGGGCGGAGCGGTTAACGCGTATCGCTTGACCAAGGAGTCATCCATGAAGTTGCGCAAATCGGCCCTGATCGGCGTCTCCGCCATCGCCCTGTCAATGGGCTTGGCCTATTCGGCGAAGGCGGATGTGCTGCCGGTTACGAACCTCCAGTTCAATACATTCAGCGGCACGTTCACGCCGCCGAAGGACTTTTTCACGCACGCCGCTCCGACTAACTGGTCGATTGGTCCGGCCGCGATCAACGACAACCTCATCTATGTCGGTCAGCAAGGCTCCGAAGGCTTTACTGGCCCCGGCCCTGGCAATATTTACGGCGTTTATGGTACCTTCTCGAATACGGTTCCAGCCGGCACCAACTTCTATCAGGCGGATGGCAATCCGGAGTTCGAGAGCACGATCTTTCAGACTGTTTCAGGGCTGACGGCGGGCACGACATACAGCCTCCAGTTCCAGCAGGCTGCCGGTCAGCAAAAGGGCTTTACCGGCGATACCACCGAACAGTGGAAAGTGTTTCTTGGCGCGGGCGGGATCGGTGTAGACTGCACGTCATCACCTTGCACAGTGACCGGCACCACGAATAATCTGGAGGAAGATTCGACGCTGATGGACACCCCGTCGCAGTCGAACACTGATTGGAGTTCCGTCAATCTGAGCTTTACGCCAACTGCCGCGGACCTGTCCGCCGGGAGCGCGGTGCTGACATTCCTGGCTTGGGGTGACGGCGGCAGCACCACCAATTTGCCGCCGACGGTATTCCTCGAAGGCGTGAATACGACGCCGGTGGTGCCGGAGCCGGCGACCTTGTCGCTCTTTGGTGTTGGCCTTCTGGGCCTTGGCGGGATCATGCTGCGTCGGCGCGCCAAGGGCAACGCCGCGGCCTGATTACCCTATCGGTTGACGCGCCTGGGCGGGAAACCTATCTCGTCCGGGCGCGATCACTGTCCCCCGCCGGCGAATCGGCAAATCAGGACAGCGCCTTTTGCCTGCATTCCTCGACCACCAGCATCTTCACGCGTTCCTGCTCGGCACGATCAGGCTTGGGGCGTGGCTGCTGCTGCTCGGCGTGGTCTTCCTGCCGCTCGAGCGCCTGTTCGCGCTGCATCGACGAAAATTTTTCTGCAAGAGCCTCGCCGGCGATATCGGCTTTTATTTCATCAGCGGCCTGGTGCCCAGCCTGCTGCTGACCCCGCCGCTGGCGCTGGTGGCTTTGGGTGCACACGCCGTGGTGCCGTGGAGCCTCCAGACAGCGGTCGCGGCCTGGCCGATCTGGGCGCGCGCGCTGGGCGCGTTGGTGGTGGGCGAGGTCGGCTTCTACTGGGGCCATCGCTGGACGCACGAAATCCCTTTTTTGTGGCGCTTCCATTCCGTTCACCATAACCCGGCGCAAGTGTACTTCCTGATCAGCGCCCGCGCCCATCCGATCGACAACGTGTTCACCCGGCTGTGCGGGCTGATCCCGGTCTACGTCCTCGGGCTGGCCACCCCGCTCACCCCGTCGGGCGGCGTGGTGTCGGCGCTGCTGGTGCTGGCCATCACCATGTGGGGCTTCCTGATCCATGCCAATGTGCGCTGGCGGCTGGGTCCGCTCGAATGGGTGATCTCGACCCCCGCCTTCCATCACTGGCACCACACCCTGGCCGAGCCGCGGGACCGCAATTTTGCCTCGATGCTGCCCTGCATGGACTGGATCTTCGGCACCCATTACCTGCCGCGCAACCAATGGCCGGCGGCCTACGGCATCGCGGCGAAATTGCCCGGTTCGCTGGGCGGACAACTGATGTATCCGCTACGCCTGCAGCCGCCACAAGGCACCGCGCCGGAGCCGGTTGCGGCGGGACCGGCGGCAGCCTGTGGAAAGGGCATGGCCTGCTCGGGCGCCGAAGCCGATCGGTGGCTTGCCCCGCTGCCCAGCGCAGCGCCTCCAGCAGCCGATAGGAGTGGGGAGCCGCAACCCGGGATCAGGAGCGGTTCGGCTGGACGACGACGCAGGGCAGTTGGCGCTGGTTGAGGCGCCAGCAGGCGTCCGACGCCGCACTCGCCGACAAATGGACGAGGCGAGCGCGGTAGAGGACCGAGCCGCCAGTGGGGGTCGGCGGCAGCGCCAGAGCGGCGGAGCGGAGCTGATCCGGCGCCTCGGCGCGGGCGCCCTCCGCCACGGCGCGGGCAAGGCCCGGATTGGCGAAGGCGCCCACCTGGATCGCCCAGTCCCGGGTTGGGATCGCCAGCAGGTGGAGCTCTGTCCCGCCCGGCGCAGCCGCTGGGATCGGCCGGCTCGGCGGCGGTGCGGGCAGGTGGCGGGCGGATGATGCCACCACCCAACGCGGCTCGGCGGTCGCGGGCGGCGATAACATACCGCCGGCGGCTGATCCGGCGCGGCAGGGTCGATCCGGGTCGAAGGCGACATCCGGATCGCAGCCGCCCGCCGACGCCAGTCGAGCATAGGGCACGGCCTGCTGGCCTGCCGGCCGGCAGGGATGGTTCGGATTGTAGGCGACGTTCAGGTCGCAGCCGGCCGCCTCAGCCAGCTGCACCGGAGCCGGTCCGGGTGCAGCCGGCGCCGCCTCAGCCTGCTGGACCGGAGCCGGTCCGGGTGCAGCCGGCGCCGCCGCAGCCAACTGGACCGGAGCCGGTCCGGGTGCAGCCGGCGCCGCCTCAGCCTGGGCCAAGGACGTGCAGGGATGGCCCGGATCGTAAGCGACGTTCAGGTCGCAGCCGTTCGCCCCGGTTTGCTGGACGAGAACCTGTGGCGGCGGGGCGGATGCAGCCGCAGCCTGCTCCAAGGACGTGCACGGATGGTTCGGATCATAGGCGCGGTTCAGGTCGCATCCCGATGCGAGGCTGGCCACACTCGGAACGGCCGCGATCGCTCCCCCATGGCGGGCGGAGGCATACATCGCCAGCGGCCCGGACAGCGGCACGTCGTTGCCGAGGCTCGGCGTGATCGCAGCCAGGTAGTTCACGGTCTCGTCCGGGAGGTCGGCGCTGCCGGCGAGATAGAGGTCGACCCGGTCCGGACCGGCATTGTAGGCGGCCAGGAAACCGGGCGCGCCGTACCGGTCGTACATTTCGCGGATATAGGCGGTGCCCGCCAGAACGTTGTTGTGCGGGTCGTAAGGATCGTCGCCGAGCCCGTAGCGCTCCCGCAACCCCTGATAGGTGGCGGGCATGACCTGCATCAGGCCCATCGCCCCGACCGGGGAGACGGCCTGTTCCTCGCCGCCCGATTCCTGACGCATCACCGCGCGCACCCACTGCTCGGGCACGCGGTATCGCGCCGCGGCCTCGCGGACATAGGGGCCCCAGGGATCCCCCGGCGGACCCGGCGGGGGGTAGTAATGCGTCGGCGCCAACCCGGCGCCCTCGCCAATGGCGGCAGAACCGGCGCCCGGGGCATAGCCGTATTCGCCCTGCCGCGCGCAGGCGACGAGGAGGAGGAGGGCGGGCAATAGAGGCAAGGCCGAGCGAAAGCAGCGCCCCGCAATCGTTTCAGCGCGACGCAACCAGTCGGATAAGCGCGAGCAAGGCATTCAGCGCACCGGCATCCTGTTTCGGGCCGGCCGGGTCTCATGCCCGGCTGCGGCGGAGGGGCCGATACCATGCGAGATCGGTGACTGCCATTCCAGAAATGGTCGAGCTCGACGCCGCCTTTCAAGCGCCGGAATCGGCAGTGGTTCCATGGCCCGAACGTCTGCGGATGCCGCAGGCTGGGTGAGACGTGGCCGGAGGGCCCGCCCCCTCCTTGTGCGGCCTCGGCGAATCGGGGACAATCGCGGCCGTCGCAGGTCGGGGAGGATGGCGATGCGCAGGGTCGGAAAAAACGCTTTCACCGAAATCTATTTCGCCGGCTGCAATCCGAGCTTTGTCGAGACCACGGACGGCTATGTGATGATCGATTCGCCGCAGCAGCCGATCGACGCGGTGCGCTGGCGCGAGCGGATGGAGGACAAGGCGCCGATCCGCTACCTGATCAACACCGAGCCGCATGGCGACCACATCTCCGGCAACGCCTATTTCACCAACACCAAGATCGTCGGCCAGACCCAGCTGCAGGAATGTTTCGAGCGCTACCTTTATGCGTTCGGCTCGCTCGACGAAAAGCGCGAGCGCTTTAAAGAGACCGACCCCGACAGCGTGTGGCTGGTCGGGCACCCGGATTATCCGGCCGCCAACCCGCCGACCCTGACCTTTGACGACACCCTGACCCTCAATCTCGGCAACCACACCTTCAACATCATCCACATGCCGGGCCACACCGCACCCCAAACCTCGGTCCATGTGCCCGAGGAAGGGGTGGTCTTCACCGGCGACAACGTCTTTTACAAATGCCGCAGCTGGCTCCAGGAATGCGACCCATGGGAGTGGCTGGCGGCATTGAACAGCATCGCCGCGCTCGATGTCGAATTGATCGTGCCGGGCCACGGCGACCCGTGCACCAAGGCCTACCTCAAGGAGCAGGGCCAGATCGTCGAGAACTGGGTCGGCTATGTCGAGCGCCTGGTCGACCGCGGGATCAGCGCCGACGAGGCATTGAAAGGCCCGATCGAGGTCGAGAAGCAAGACCCGTATCCGATCGGCCAGCGCCTGTTCATGCTCAATGAGCGGCTGACCGACATGACCGTGCGCAACCTGCACCAGCGCATCTCGGAGAAGAAACAGCAGACGGGCGCCGCCGGATAGGGAGGAAAGCATGGCAACAGAGACCCGGTGGCAGCTTTCCGGAGACTATTTTGAAAATTGCAATTGCACGGTGGTCTGCCCGTGCCTCATTTCGCCGGCGCCGCCGCTGACCTCGAGGCCGAGCGAGGGGGTGTGCGATGTCGCGCTGGCTTTTCACATCGATCACGGCAGCTACGGCGCGGTGGCGCTCGATGGGCTCAACCTGGCGCTGATCGCCCACACCCCCGGGGCGATGGGCGACGGCAACTGGACGATCGCCGTCTATATCGACGAGGGCGCCGACGATCGGCAGGCCGAGGCGCTGGGTGCCATCTTCAGCGGCGGCGAAGGCGGTCCGATGGCCGCCTTCGCCCCGCTGATCGCGACAAACCTCGGCGTCAAGAAAGTGCCGATAACCTACCGGGTCAGCGGCAAGTCACGCTCGGCCGAGATTCCGGGGATCATGCATATGTCGGTCGAGCCGCTGCCGAGCCTGCACGGGAGTGGGGAAATCTGGGCGGCGGTGGGCCATCCGATCGCGCCCGACAAGCTGGCGCTCGCGGTCGGCGGGGCGGGCAGCACCTTTACCGATCACGCGATGCGCTGGGACAATTCCGGCAAGAACGGCCATTACGCGCCGATCAGCTGGTCTAACGGATAGTCAACAGGCGGGCGTCGCCGTTCAGATTGAGCCCCGATCATGCCAGAACAGAAATGGACGATGCGCGGCGAATACATGGAGAGCTGCAATTGCGACTATCTGTGCCCGTGCATCTACACGAACCCGCAGGGTCCGGCGACCTATGACCACTGCACCGCGGTGATGGTGTTCCGCATCGACCAGGGCAGCTGTGGCGGCATCACGCTCGCCGGGCTCAAATTCGCGCTGGTGATCCGCTCGGGCAAAGTCATGGCCGACGGCGGCTGGGTGTTCGCCGGCGTCGTCGACCAGAGTGCGGACACGGCGCAGCGCCAGGCGCTCGCCGCGATCGTCGGCGGCGACGCCGGCGGGCCGCCCTCGTTGATCCGGCAAAACCTGGTCAGCGATTTTCGCGGGGTGGAATTCAAGCCGATCGAATTCACGATGGCGGGGCTCGTGCGCAAAGCCTCGATCCCCGACATCGCCGCGTTCGAGATCGAAGGCGTCGCCTCGCGCAACCGCAGCGGCGAGCCCTACGCCATCGACAACACCGGCCACCCGGCGAGCCGCCGCCTGGCGTTGGCGCGGTCGAAGGAAACCCATGTGCACGGCTTCGGCCTCGACCTCGATCTGGTCGGCCGCGGCAACAACGGCCACTACGCGCCGTTCAGCTGGGCGGCGTAGCTGCTGATCCGCTCGTCCTCCAACTTGCCCTCCACCGCGACTACGGCCCGCCCGCGGCCGTCGCAGAGCTGCTGCTCGGCGACCGGGTCGTCATTGTCGCGGCGCTCACCGCCGTGACCGCGCTGTCGTGGCTCTACATCTGGCTGCAGCTGCGGCCGATGGAAGGGATGGAGGACATGGCCATGCCGGCCGTGTTGGCGCCCTGGACCGCGGCCGATTTCGCCCTCAACTTTGCGATCTGGTGGGCGATGATGCCCGGCATGATGCTGCCTTCGGCGGCGCCGATGATCCTGACCTTCGCCGCGGTCAACCGGCGCAAGCGGGCACGCGGCGGGCCGTTCGTGCCGACCATCGTGTTCGCCTCGGGTTATCTGGTTGCCTGGGGGCTGTTCGGGATCGCCGCGACGGTCGCGGATTGGGGGTTCGAGCGGGCGGCCTTGATATCGCCGGCGACGCAGCGGCTGGTTCCGGCCTTGGGTGCCGCCATCGTCATCCTCGCCGGCATCTATCAGCTGACGCCCTTAAAATCCGTATGCCTGACCCATTGCCGCTCGCCGTTCGATTTCGTTCTGAACCATTGGCGCGACAATGCCGCCGGGGCCTTGCGGATGGGGCTGGAGCACGGGCTCTTCTGCCTCGGCTGTTGCTGGCTGCTGATGGCGCTGCTGTTCGCCGCCGGAACCATGAGCCTCCTGTGGATGGCCGCCATCTCCGTCCTCGTCCTCGCCGAAAAGCTGTTCCCGGCCGGCCGCTGGATCGCCCGCGCCACCGGCGCGCTGATGCTGGGTTTCGGGATCTATCTGCTCGTGCCTCTTCTTTAGAACGAACACCGTACAGAAGAAACACCGCGTCCGTCCGATGCGAGCGATCTGCGCAGATCGCATGGAACAACAAGCCATGAACGAGGGGATCTGGGGCATCGCGACCCGAGGCGGGCGACCCCGCGATCCACACCCAGTCACGACAAAATCCGTGCGCTGGCAGCGTAGCCCCGACGATGTATAGTTAAGATTGCTTCGCTCCTCGGAGCCCGGCCTTATGGAGGAAATATCCGATGCGGCCGCATTTGTCCCGACTGGGCCCGTGTCTGCAATTTGGGGCCGCGGCCCTCGTCGCTGCCGCCGTTGCCGACGGTGCCGCACAGGCCTCGATCATCAGCCCCACGCCGACCCTGCCGCCGGCGAACGGCGTCTATGTCGGGGCGGCCGCACCCGGCTGCTTTCCCGCCGTCAAGTTGTGCGTCGGGCCTGGCTCGCTCGCGATCTCATCAGTCGTCAGTTCCACCTTTGGCCCGTCCGGGCAGGATCTTCTGCTCGGCGGCGTCTACACGAGCGCGCTGACGGACCTAAACGACATGCCGCTCGGCACGCTGACTTTAACGGGCCAGATCGACGAGTTCGATCTCCGGCCGGACCGGCCCGAACGACACCGGCACCTGGACCACCGGGCTCGATGCGCTCGACCTTTCCGGCACGGTCTTGGGCGACAAGGTCTCGGTAGGGCTCGATCCCAACAATCCGACCAATGGCCAGGCCTCGATCGCGCCGGTGGGATCGGATTTCCTAATTACCAGCTTCTTCGACGTTTTTGCCGAGATAACCGTCGACACCCCAAACGGGCCGCTGACCCTGACCCGCGGACCGTTGCGCGTCGATTTGGTGCCGATACCGGAGCCGGCTACCCTCGCCCTGCTCGCGCTGCCCCTTGCCGGTCTCTTTTTCAGTCGCCGTCGGGGTTCGTTGGGCTAGCACTGCCGGCGGCGCCACTCGTCTTCCAGCCACCGCATCGCTGATTTTTCGGCCGGTCATGTGGTCGAATTCTCCGGTGTGGATACCGCGCATATCGTGCCGCTCGACAGTTCCGTGCTGGCAACCGAAGGCGCCTCACCCCAACCCTCTCCCCGTAAGCGGGGCGAGGGGGCAATGCGTCGGATTTCACTTCCCCGCATGCGGGGAGAGGGAGGGACCCATGGCGCATCGGAGATGCGCCATCCGACAGGCGCGCACGCGCGCGCCGCGAGGGCGGGAGAGCCTGCCCCGGACCCGATCCGGGGGTGAGAGGCGGGCCGCGGCCTGCAGTTTCGGCCGGCTCGTCTGTGACCCCGCTATTCCACCGTGACGCTCTTCGCCAAATTCCTCGGCTGGTCGACGTCGGTGCCTTTGAGCACGGCGACGTGGTAGGCGAGGAGCTGGATCGGGATCGCGTAGAGCAGGGGGGCGACGAACGGGTCGCAATTCGGGACGGCGATGCCGAAAGCGAGGCGGTCGGCGAGCCGCGCGACCCCGGCGGCGTCGGATATCATGACGACCCGGCCGCCGCGGGCCATGACCTCCTCGACATTGGCGAGCGTCTTTTCGAAGAGGTCGTCATGCGGCGCCAGCACGATGACCGGCACATTCTCGTCAATCAGGGCGATCGGCCCGTGTTTCATCTCGCCCGCGGCATAACCTTCGGCGTGGATGTAGGAGATCTCCTTGAGCTTCAAGGCACCCTCGAGCGCCAACGGAAAGGCGCTGCCGCGGCCGAGATAGAGCACATCGCGGGCCTCGGCGATCGTCGCCGCGATCTCGCGGATGCGTTCGTCGTGGTTCAGCACCTCGGCGGCGCGCGACGGGATCTCGCTGAGAAATCCGGCGAGCACCGCCTCGCGCGTATGATCGATGGCCCCGCGCGCCCGCGCGAATGCCACGGTGAATGCGGCCAGCACCGCGAGCTGGGTGGTGAATGCTTTGGTCGAGGCGACGCCGATCTCCGGGCCGGCCAAAGTCGGCAGCACGATGTCGGCCTCGCGCGCGATCGAGCTTTCCGGCTGGTTGACGATGGCGATGATCCGCTGCGCCCGCGTCTTGGCATAGCGCAACGCCGCCAGGGTGTCGGCGGTCTCGCCCGATTGCGAGATGAAGATCGCCGCGCCGCCCTTCGGCATCGCCGGCGCGCGGTAGCGGAACTCCGAGGCGATGTCGACCTCGACCGAAATCCGGGCGATCCGTTCGAGCCAGTATTTGGCGACGAGACCGGCATGCCACGAGGTGCCGCAGGCGATGATCGTGACCCGCTCGATCTCGGCGAGGGAGAAGGGCAATTCGGGCAAATGCACGGTGCGGGTCGCCGGGTTGACCAGCGCGTTGACCGTGTCGCCGATCACCGCCGGCTGCTCGAAGATCTCCTTTTGCATGAAGTGGCGATAATTGCCCTTGCCGATCAGCGCGCCCGAGGCTGCGGATTCGCGGATCGGCCGCTCGACTTCGTTATTGTCGGCGTCGAAGATCGTCACTGCGCGCGAGGTCACGACCGCCCAATCGCCCTCCTCGAGATAGGTGATGCGGCGGGTCAGGGGCGCCAATGCCAACGCGTCGGAGCCGAGGAACATCTCGCCGTCGCCATAGCCGATCGCGAGCGGGCTGCCGCGGCGGGCGCCGATCAGCAAATCGTGCTCGCCGGCGAACAGAAAGGCGAGGGCGAAGGCGCCGTCGAGCCGCGCCAGGGTCTTGGCCACCGCGTGCTGCGGCGATAGCCCCTGCTCGAGAAAATGCGTCGTCAGGATCGCCACCGCCTCGGTGTCGGTCTCGGTCTGAAAGACGTGGCCCTGCCCCTGGAGCTCACGCCGCAACGCCTGGAAGTTCTCGATGATGCCGTTGTGGACGATTGCGACCCGCTCGGTCGCGATCGGGTGGGCGTTGGTCTCGGTCGGCGAGCCGTGGGTCGCCCAGCGGGTGTGGCCGATGCCGATAACGCCCTGCACCGGCTCGTGATCGAGCCGCCGCGCGAGGTTCGCGAGCTTGCCCTCGGCCCGGCGGCGCTCGATGCGGCCATCGACCAGGGTCGCGATCCCGGCCGAATCATAGCCGCGGTATTCGAGGCGGCGCAGCCCCTCGATCAGCCCCGGAGCGACCATGTCCTTGGCGATGATGCCGATGATGCCGCACATCAGAATTTCCTCCGTAGCCGGGCCCAGATCTCGGCGGCGCGGCCGGGCTTGTCGACCTGCTGCCCGCGGCCGATCGACAGCGCGTCCGCCTCGACATCGCGGGTGACGACGCTGCCGGCGGCGACGATCGCCCCGGCGCCGACCGTGACCGGCGCCACCAGCGCGGTGTTGGAGCCGATAAAGGCGCCCTCGCCGATTGTCGTGCGGTGCTTGTTAACGCCGTCATAATTGCAGGTGATCGTGCCGGCGCCGATGTTGGCGCGGGGGCCGATCTCGCTGTCGCCGATATAGGAGAGGTGATTGGCCTTGGCGCCCTTGCCGAGACGGGCCTCCTTGATCTCGACGAAATTGCCGACATGCACCGCGGCTTCGAGCACGGCGCCGGGTCGCAGCCGCGCGAACGGGCCGACGATCGAGCCGGCCCCGACCATGGCGCCCTCGAGATGGCAGAACGAGCGGATGCGCGCGCCGTCGCCGATCGCGACCCCGGGGCCGAAGACGACGTTCGGCTCGATCACGACATCGCGGCCGAGCCGGGTGTCGGCGTTGAGAAAAACAGTGTCCGGCGCCACCAGGGTGGCCCCGCCCGCCATCGCCGCGCGCCGCAGCCGGGCTTGCATCAGTGCTTCGGCCGCGGCGAGGTCGGCGCGGGTGTTGATGCCGACCAGCTCCTCGGCCGGGAGCTCGATCGCGCGGCAGGCGAGCCCGCGGCGGCGGGCTATCTGGACGATGTCGGTCAGGTAGAACTCGCCCTTGGCGTTGTCGCGGCCGAGCGCCGCCACCAGGCCCGGGGCGTGGCAAGCCGCGATCGCCATGATGCCGCCGTTGACGAGGCCGATCGCGCGCTCTTCGGCATTAGCCTCGGCAGCCTCGACGATGCGATCGAGCATACCGTCGGCCGCCACCACGAACCGCCCGTAGGGTGCAGTGTCGCGGGGCCGCATCCCCGCGGCCAGGACTGCGGCCGCCTCCCGCCGCCGCTCGGCCACGAGGCGCGCCAAGGTTTCGGTGGATAAGAGCGGCGTGTCGCCGAACAGGACCAGCACATCCTCGATCTCGCCTTGGGGCGCGAGATGGCCGGCGAGGGCGGCGAGCCCGGCGCGGACCGCGTCGCCGGTGCCGAGCGGCGGGTCCTGCACGACGCTCTCCGCCGGCTCGACCAGCCGGGCGACCGCATCCATGCGCGGCCCGATCACGACGACGGTTGCTGCGGGGGAGAGCGGATGCAGGGCGTCGAGCAGATGCGCGATCATCGGCCGGCCGGCGACCGGGTGCAGAACTTTGGGGATCGCGGATTTCATGCGGGTGCCGCTGCCGGCGGCGAGGATGATGGCGGCGAAACCAGGTTGGCTCATCGATGGCTCGGATTGAAACAGGTCAGCCCCCGCCCGCACTGTCGCGCAGCGGCGCCGCTCCTTACAACACAAAGATTGTTGCAAAGTATAGCACAACCCCGCTCAGGTTGCCGCGGCGACCGGGGCTCGCCGGCCGCCATCTTGCGGGTTGCGCGGCACGGCGCGAACCCGCAGACTTTGTCGTGATGGAACGCTTTCTGCTGGTCTTCGATCTCGACGGCACGCTCGTCGACAGCGCGCCCGACCTGCGCGCGGCGCTCAACGAGATGCTGCGCGAGCGCAGGTGCAAGCCGCTGTCGTTGCCGCAGGTCAGACGGATGATCGGCGACGGCGTGCCGGCCTTGGTCGCCCGGGCATTGGCGGCGAGCGCCGCCGAGCCGGCGGAATCGGCGAGCGCGCTGCCGCGCTTTCTCGAGCTCTACGAGGCTGACGCGGTACGGCTGACCCGAACCTACCCGGCGGTGCCCGAGACCCTGGCGGCATTGCGGCGGCGCGGCTATCGCACCGCGATCTGCACCAACAAGCCGCAGCATGCGACCGTCACGGTGCTGGAAGGCCTCGGCCTGCTGCCGCTGTTCGACGGGATCGCCGGCGGCGACCATTTCGCGGTCAGAAAGCCCGATCCGGGTCATCTGTTGCGTCTGATCGGCGAGCTCGGCGCCCGGCCCGACCGGGCGGCGATGATCGGGGACAACGAAAACGACGCGGCGGCGGCCCATGGCGCCGGGCTTCCCCTGGTGCTGATGCGTTACGGCTACGCTCGGATCGACCCCGAGGAGCTCGGCGCCGACGCGCTGCTCGATTGCTTTGCCGAGCTGCCGGCCGCCCTCGACCGCCTCGGCCTCGATCCCTAAAGGGTGGTAGCCCGCTGGGGCGGCAGCTCCCGGCGGCCGGCGGCGCCCGGCAGTTCGGCCGGGATCGAAGCATTCGGCTTGGCGGGGCGTCCCCACATCGCCCATATCGCGAGGGGGCGAGGAACCGAGCCGTCGGCCTAGCAGTTTTGGCCGCAAGCGGTCGGGCTGTTGCACACGATTGTCGGCCGTGCGGCGGCCGGGGCGCTCGAACCGGAGGTGCCTGCTATCGCGAGGCCGAAACCTTTCTCGACGGCCGCGATTGCCCGGCGGGTCGGCCGCTGCCCTGACATCAATCGACATCGAGCAGGTCCCCCATGCCCAATATCGCAGGGTGCCGCTGCGCTACCTGTTTGCGTTCGTCGCTCCGGTGGTCATCGGCGCGAAGGGGTTTCTTGCCGGCAAGGGCCACGCCGCCGACGAAGTCGAAAGCATGCATCGGGCCTGGACCAAGAGCGTGCTGCTTCACGTCGCGTTGTGGAGCCGGCCCTACGCTCGCGACGGCCTGTGGTGAGCAACCCGAGGAGGACGACATGACCGCTGACCAAGCCGCCCCGATCGAGCGGATGTATTTCGCCTGGGACGGCGCTCGCCCGCAACGACGCGGCGGCGCGGCTCGCGCTTTATGCGCCGGATGCGGTGTTTGAGAGCCCGCTCGTCCCGCATCTCCTCGGCACCGCGACCGGCGTGCTCCGCGGCCACAAAGAGCTGCGTCCGCTGTTCGACAAGCTCGCCGAGCGAAAGCCGCCGGTGCGGCGGTACCATCGCACCGGGACTCTGACCGACGGCAAGCGCCTGGTCTGGGAATATCCGCGCGACACGCCCGAGGGCGACCAGATGGACCTTGTCGAGGCGATGGAGCTGAACCGGGACGGCCTGATCCAGCGGCACTGCGTCTATTGGGGCTGGCATGGGGTCGGCGTGCTACAGCGCGACTAGTACCACCGCTGAACTGCGCCGGCACCGACCCGCTCGAATATCAGCCGAGCGCACCGTCGCCTCGCTGATGCCGTCGGTCGGCGAAGGACCGATGCCGTTCAGACGAACAGCCTCTCGCTCTGCAGCCCGTCATAGAGATGGGCGACGTATTCGCCGTAGCCGTTCCATTTCAAGGTCGGGACCCGCTCGTCGGCGCCGATCACCCGCTCGGTCGCCTGGCTCCAGCGCGGATGCGGCACCTCGGGGTTGACGTTCGCCCAAAAGCCGTACTCGTCGCCCTGCACGGTTTCCCAGAACGACACCGGCCGCTTGTCGGTGAACGAGACATGCACGATCGACTTGACCGACTTGAACCCGTATTTCCATGGCAAGACCAGGCGCAGCGGCGCCCCGTCCTGCTTGGGGACCGGCTTGCCGTACATGCCGGTCACCATGAAGGCGAGCTCGTTGTCGGCCTCGGCCATGGTGATGCCCTCGACATAGGGCCAGGGGTACCAGAACTGCTTCTGGCCCGGGGCCTGCGCGGCGTCGAGAAACGTCTCCATGTGCACGTATTTCGCCGAACCCAGCGGCTTGGCGAACGCGACGAACGCCGCCATCGGGAAGCCGCTCCACGGCACCGCCATCGACCAGGCTTCGACGCAGCGGTGGCGGTAGAGCCGTTCCTCGAGCGGCATCTTCTTTAAAAGATCGTCGATGCCGACGGTCATCGGTTTTTCGACGAGCCCGTCGATCCTGATCGTCCACGGCCGGATCTTCAGCGCCTGGGCGTCGGACGCGATCGACTTCTCGGAGCCGAATTCGTAGAAATTGTTGTAATTGGTCGAGAACTTCGCGTCGGTCAGCGGCCGATCGAGCGTATAGCGCGGGTTGCGCTTGAACGGATAGAGACCGGCCGAGGGATCTTCGGCGTCCGCCGCCCGCGCCGCAATCGCCGCAGCCAAGCCGGGCGCGAGCATCGAGCCCATCGCCATCGCCTTGAGCAGCGCCCTGCGCCTCAGAAATACCGCTTCCGGCGTCGCCGCGCTCTCGCCAAGCTCCCATCCCCTGTTGCGCCGAATCAGCATCGCCGTACCTTGACCTCGTTGCGCCCCTAAATTGGCGCGGCGGCGGCCGGCGCCAAGTCACGCTTTCGCGAGCGCCGGCGATCCCGAGCGGACTCCGCTGGGCCGATGCGCATTCCGGAGGCGACCACCCTGTTGGTCGGGAGGGCGGGAAAAATCGGTGCGGCAGCGCAGGTGCGGATCAACTCGGCCAATCTTGCTCAGAGGCGAGAGCAGCTACTGTGCCGCGTCGGCGGTGCGCGAGGCCATGACCTTTTCCGCCGGTCTCCCGCTCAGCTCCTGCATATGGTCGAAGCGATGGGCGAAGCTGCCGACCCCCAAGGTCAAGGAGCGCAGCTCGACGATCAGGTCGTGCAGCTCGCTCTGCGGCATGTGGGCGCTGACCACGTCCCAGCCGGGCCAGTCCGGCTTGGCGTCGTAGCCGAGGATCTGGCCGCGCCGCCCGGAGACCAGCCGCTGCACCCGCGCGGTAAAGGCGTTAGGCACCGAGATCTCGACCGAATCGATCGGTTCGAGCAGCATCGGCTCGCATTTCGGCAGCGCCTCTTGCACTCCCTGCCGCCCGGCGGTCTTGAACGCCTGGTCCGAGCTGTCGACGGCGTGGAACTGGCCGGTCAGCAAGGTGACCGCGACATCGACGACCGGGAAGCCGAGCGGGCCGTGGCGCAGGGCCTCGACCACCCCTTCCTCGACCGCCGGGATGTAGTTGCGCGGGATCGCACCACCGACGACGCTGTCGGTAAACGTGAAACCGGAGCCGCGCGGCAACGCCTTGACCTCGATGGTCACGTCGGCGAACTGCCCGTGCCCGCCGCTCTGCCGCTTGAAGCGGGAATGCTGCTGGGTCCCGTGCCGGATCGTCTCCTTGTAGGGGACCGCCGCAGGGCGGCCGGTGACCGCGAGGTTATGCCGGGTGCGCAGCCGGTCCATCGCGATCTGCAGATGGATGTCGCCTTGCCCCCACAGCACCATCTCCTGCGTGTCGGCGTTCTGGTCGAGCTCGAGGGTGGGGTCCTCCTCGACCAGCTTGCCGATGGCGCCGGTCAATTTGACGTCGTCGGCGCGCTTTTCCGAGGCGATCGCGAGACCGAAGACCGGCTGCGGGCGCTCGGGCCGCGGCAACGGGCCGGCCTTGCCCGACGGGGTCAGCACCGCGCCGGTGGCGATGTCCTCCATGCGGGTCAGCCCGACCACCTCGCCGGCATGGGCGGCTGCGAGCTTTTCGTGCTGCCCGCCGGTCACCCGCAGCAGGCCGGCGACGCGGGTGCCGTTCAGCACCATGCCCTCGGTGATCGTCCCGCGCCACACCCGCGCCAAGGACAGCTTGCCGGTATGCGGCAGGTGATAGGTCTTGATCACCTGGGCCAACGGCTCGCCCTCGGCGGCGATCCCGAGCCGCGAAGCGGTCTCCTGCGTCGACGGCGTCTCGTGCCGCAATGCCTTCCACAGCCGGCGTATGCCGTAATCGGCGAGGCCCGAGCCGAGGAATACCGGCACGATCTGCCCGCCTTTTAGGGTTTGGGTCAGATGGCGGTAGATTTCCTCCTTCGGCGGCTCGACCTCCTCGAGCAGCTGCTCGAGCAGCGCGTCGTCGAAATCGGCGAGCTTTTCTAAGAGGCCGGTGCGGGTCGCCCGTTCCTCGTCCCAGAAATCATCCGGCAATTGGATCAGGTCCGAGGCCTTGCCCGGCCGATAGCGGTAGGCCCGCTCGCTGACCAGGTCGACATATCCGGTGATCTCGGAATCCTCGCCGCGCAACGGCACCTGGCGCAACACCAGCGGCCGGCTCGACACCGATTGCAGGGCGGCCAGCACGTCCCGCACCCGCGCATTCGCGGTGTCCATCTTGTTGATGAAGATCATGTGCGGGATCGTGTGCTGGTCGAGAAAGCGCAGCAGGGCGCTGATCGTCAGCGCGCGCTCGACCTCGGGCTCGACGACGACGACGGCCACATCGCTGGCCAGCAGCGCGCCCTGCGCCTCGTACAGCAGCTCGACCGAGCCCGGGCAGTCGAGGATCGTCCACGGGTCGCCGAGAAAGGCGGCATTCGCGACATTGAGCTCGGTCGACATCTGCCGGGCGCGCGCCTCGGCGGCATGGTCGCCGACCGAGTTGCCGTCGCGCACAGTGCCGCGCCGGCCGGTAGAGCCGCTCGCATACAACAGCGCTTCGAGCAGGGTCGTCTTACCCGACAGATACGGGCCGATCAAAGCGGCACAACGCGCCGCGATCGCATTCGCCATAGGGCGCCTCCAACCATCTCGTCGGACGCCCGGCGGGTCAGCGGCCCGGCGGCGCCCGATCTATGTTTTCGATCGTCGCCCGGCGGCCGGCCCGATGGCAACCGAAATCTGGCGAATGCCGGCTCCGGGGAGCGCCGCCCGCGATTTCCACGCGTCCGGCTCAGGCCTGGAGCGCGCGGCAGGCGCGGTCGATGCGGGTGCAAGCGTCGCGCAACACCTCGGTCGAGGCCGCGTAGGAGATGCGGAAATGCGGCGACAAGCCAAAGGCGGCGCCGTGCACGACCGCGACTCCGGTCTCCTCCAACAGATAACGCGCGAAATCCTCGTCGTTCGCGATCGTCGTGCCGGCGGCGGTGCGCTTGCCGATGACCCCGGCGCAGGACGGGTAGACGTAAAAGGCGCCCTCAGGCCGCGGGCAGAACAGGCCGGGGACCCGGTTCAGAAGGTCGACGACGAGGTCGCGCCGCTCCCTGAAGCTCCGGTTGTGGACCGGGATGAAATCCTGCGGCCCGTTCAACGCCTCGATCGCCGCCGCCTGGCTGATCGAGCACGGGTTGGCGGTCGAGTTCGACTGGATCGCGCCCATCGCCTTGATCAAAGCTTTGGGGCCGCCGCCGTAGCCGATGCGCCAGCCGGTCATGCAATAGGCCTTCGACACGCCGTTGACCGTCAGGGTGCGGTCGTAAAGGCGCGGCTCGACCTGGGCGATCGTGCGGTATTCGAAATCGTCATAGACGAGATGCTCGTACATGTCGTCGGTCATGACCCAGACCTGCGGGTGGCGCAACAACACCTCAGCCACCGCCTTCAGGTCCGCCTCGGTATAGGCCGCGCCCGTCGGGTTCGAGGGCGAGTTCAGGATCAGCCATTTGGTCCGGGGCGTGATCGCCGTGTCGAGATCCTCGGGGCGCAATTTGAAGCCGTTGTTCTGCGGGCACGGCACCGGCACCGGGGTGCCGTCGGACAGCAGCACCATTTCCGGGTAGGAGACCCAGAACGGCGCCGGGATCACGACCTCGTCGCCGGGGTTGAGGGTGGCGACCATCGCGTTGTAGAGCACCTGCTTGCCGCCCGAGCTGATCGTGATCTGCGAGGTCTCGTAATCGAGATCGTTCTCGCGCTTGAACTTGGCCGCCACCGCGCGCTTCAGCTCGATCGAGCCGTCGAATACGGTGTAGCGGGTCTCGCCGCGGCGCATCGCCGCGACTGCCGCCTCCTGGATATTCGGCGGCGTGTCGAAATCGGGCTCGCCCACCGACAGGCTGACGATGTCGCGCCCGGCCGCCTTCAATTCGGTGGCAAGGGCGGTGATCGCCATCGTCGGCGATGGTTTGACGCGAGCGAGACGGTCGGCAAGAAACGGCATGACTGGCCCGAGGCTATAAGGAGACAAACACTTTAAGCTACACGCGAACCCGGTCGGTGTGAAGCCGGTTCCGGCTCGCCGGTCCCCAGTCTGTGTTTTGCAGGGCAGTCGAGGCATCTGCCCGGCGACCGGCCTATCGGGCTTGACCTATCGCTGCCGATCTGCTGGTTTCGAACCCGCTCGAGCGGCTGCCATAGAGGTGGAGACATGAACAAGTTCAGTTGCACCAGGTCGTTAGGCGAAGAAATCTATTACGCGACCTTGATCGCCGAAAACGAACAGCAAGCACGAGAAATGGCGGTCGCCGAGACCAATCAGAAATGGTCGCGAAGCGGCGGGCGCCCCAGAGAATGGAGTATCAGGGTTCTCGAATCGGATATAGACGGCCCCGCTCGGATTCTCGATTGCGGCTACCGCGAGGCGTGATCCGGCGTTGAATATCCCATTGTGAGCGGGCCGTCGTGGATGTCCCGGCGTCGGTCCAAACTGCGACGCCGAGCAGCAGGTCGCGACAGGGTGACGGCGCCGACCGCAATGGCAAAAGAAAACAGGACAACCAAATAGCTGAGCCGCAAAGCGGTACCGACACTCGCGGCATCGGCGACGGCACAACGCCCCAGATCCCTGGCCTTGGCGGCGAACGGCATCGGCTCTGCCGACTGCGCCAGGTCCCCGCGCCGGCTCGTCAGCATGCCGTGCCCCCGCCTTGGGTCCGGGCCAACCATCGCCGCGCGGGTCCTCACCGGCCGAACCTCTCCATGTAATTGGAGATTTGTCGCGTAATCCTCCGGTATATCCGGTATTCGGGCGCAGATGGGACCACAGATCCGGAGAAGTCTACCGTAGTCTGCATGTTGATCAGATAGCATATTTATGCTTTTATGCAAATGCCTTACCGGGCGAGGTGCAGACGCGGAAGCGGCGCTGGGCCGAACGCTTCCATTTTGGAGGTGGGTGTGAAATTCGGCAATTTCCTGTTCCCCGACAGCCGCGACCCGGAGCGCGACGGCGCGGTGATCGACGAGACGTTGCGCGAGGCTTGGCTCTCCGACGAGCTCGGCTGTGACGTGATCTGGCTCGCCGAGCATCATTTCGACGGCATCTGCGCCTATGCCGACCCGATCGGTTTTGCCGGCGCGCTGGCGACCACGACCCGCCACAGCTTGATCGGCTTCGCGGTGCTGCAGATGGCTTTGCACCATCCGGTCCGCCTCGCCGAGCAGCTTGCGGTCCTCGACAACATCACCAAGGGGCGCCTCGTCGTCGGGCTCGGCCGCGGCTCCTCCTACAACATCTATGATTACCAGGGCTTCGGCATCGATCATCGCGAGGCCCAGGCGCGGCTCGACGAGGCCGAGCAGATCCTGGTCCAGGCCTGGACCGGCGGCAGCTTCCGGCATCACGGCCGGTTCTGGGATCTGGACGTGCCGATGCTGCGGCCGCGCCCCTATACCAAGCCGCACCCGCCGCTGATCCGCGCGGCGTCGGGCGAGGCCTCGATGCTGGAGCTGGCGCGCCTGGGCCGCCCGTTCCTGATGAACGTGCAGTCCGCGGCGGTCACTCGGCGACGCTTCGCGCTCTACCGCGAGGCGATGCAGGAATCCGGCTTCGACGCGGAAAAGATTGCCCGCAGCCTCGACGACTGCTGGGTGTGGCGCAACGTCGTCGTCGCCGAGACCGACCTCGAGGCCGAGCGCATCGGCATCCCGGCGTTCCAGGCGATGGTCGCGGCTCGCGCCGAATTGCGCAACCGCATCTACCGCGAGACCGGGCTGCGGATCGAAGTGCCGGAGGGCGATCTGCCGTCGGCCCGCGCCACGGCCGAGCACGGCTTCATCCACGGCTCGCCGGCGCGGGTCGCCGAGGCGATCGCCGAAATCTGTGAGCTCGGGGTCGGCGGGGTGATCGCGACCTTCCGCCTCGGGCCGATGTCACGCGAGGCGGCGACGAGGAGCCTGCGCCTGTTCATGCGCGAGGTCGCCCCGCTGTTCCGCGGCAACCCGGCGCGATGACGGCGCCGGATCACACCCCGAAGGTAAAGCGGCTGCCGATATTCGTCATGACCAGGCGGTCGGGCATCTCGCGCTGCATCGCGGTGATGAATTTGCCGCCGCTGCAATGCATCGGCACGACCACGTCGGGCGACAGGCTTTTGAGCTCGGCGACGGTGTGCTCGACATAGTCGATCGGCGCCGGCCCGAGGTGAAACCCGCCCAGCACCGCGTGCAATTTGCCGACCCGAGACACCGCCATCGCCGCCTTGATCGTGTTGATCAGCCCGACATGCCCGCATGACGAGATGACCACGAGCCCGCGGCCCTGGACGACATAGCAGGTCGCGTGCTCGTCCGGATGCTCGTCGGGCACGAGGCGGCCCAGCCGCTCCGCCGCGGTGAAATGGTCGGGACCGGCATCCGCCGCGGGCTCGACCAGGGTGCTGTCGAGCACCCGCTCGAATGATCGGCGCGCGATCGGCCCGGTCGTGAACGGACCGAGCAACGCCCGCGCCCCATCGCAGCATACCGTGCCGACCTCGGCCATCTCGATCGCCGCGCGGTCGAGCACGCCCCACGACACCGGGTCGGCGCCGCGCCGCTTGATCCATTTCTCGTGAAACGCGCTCTCGCCGCCAGCGAAAAGTTTGACCTCGGGCTGCATTTGCGCGCGATGATGGCCGACAAACCCCTCGAGCCCGCCATAGTGGTCGCGGTGGCCGTGGCTCAGGATCAGGCCGTCGATCCGGCCGGGGTCGAGGTCGAGCAGCGCGAAATTGCGGATCAGCACCTCGGGCGTGTAGCCGAAATCGAGCAGGTATTGCGACCGGGCGCCCGCCTGCGCCGATTCGAGGTGCAGGGACAGCCCCCATTCGCCGGCGAAGGTCGACCGCTCGTGTCCAGGGATGTGGCGGACATGCTCGATCCTGGCCATCGGGTGCGAGGCGTCGCCGATGAACCGATCGTAGGCCGAATTCGACGACGACCCGCACCGCGAGGCTGTCGACCACCGGCGCCGCGAACGGCTCGGCACTCGCCAACTCGACATTCATCTGCCGCTCTCCGATCCGCCGGGCATTCGCACCCTAGCACCGCGCCGGCGGCCGCGCGAGCGCGCAGGGGGATTACGGTTCGGACGGGGCTCGGGTGTTGTCGTTCGGAGCCTGATCCGACCGGTCGATCAGATGGATGAAGGAGCCGAATACCGAACCGTGGCGCAACCCGCAGGCGCCGAGGCCGGTTCCGGCCGCATCGGCTGCCGACCATAGCCGGTCGCCCGCTTTTTCCTGGGCTACCGTCGCGTAGTGGAATTCGTGGCCGCGGAAGCGCGCGCCGCAGGCGCCGAGCGGCCCGCTCCCGAGCAGGGTCGCGCTGCGATAGCCGAGAGACAGGCGCCGTTCGGCGAAGCTCGTGACCAGCGGCAGCAGCCCAACCATCGGATGCCGCCGTCCTTCGGCATCGATCAGGCTCTGGCCGAGAACCATGTAGCCGCCGCATTCGCCGTAGACCGGCTTGCCCTCGGCAGCGCCCCGCTGAAGGCCGGCGTGAAAGGATTCGGCCGCTGCGAGCCGGCCGGCCCACAGCTCGGGATAGCCGCCCGGCAGATAGACCGCGTCGGCAGCGGGATCGGGCGGCTCGTCGGCAAGCGGCGAGAAAAATGTCAGCTCGGCGCCCGCTCGCCGCCAGCCGTCGAGCACCGCCGGGTAGGAAAAGCAAAAGGCGTCGTCGCGGGCGGCGGCGATCCGCCCGCCGAGGGGCGGAATCCCCCCGGCCTCGGCCTCGCTGCCGAGCGTCGCCGGACCCGCCGATCCCAACAGCCGATCGATGTCGATAGCGGCGCCGACCCGGGCCGCGGCGTGCTCGATCACCGTCTCGATTTGGGCCAGTTCGCCGGCCGGGACCAGGCCGAGATGGCGCGACGGCAGGGCCAATGCCGGATCGGCGGGAAGCGCGCCGAGAACGGCGAGGTCGGGCAGATGCCGCCTCACCGCGCCGGCGAGCAGCGCGCGATGGCGTTCGCTCGCGACCCGGTTGAAGACGACGCCGGCGAGCGGCGTCTCGGGCCGGTGGCCGGCGAAGCCGCGCAGCAAGGCGGCGGCCGAGGCGCCCTGGCCGCGCGCGTCGACGACCAGCACCACCGGCCAGCCGGTGGCACGCGCGAGCTCGGCGGTCGAGCCCGCCTCGCCATCGGCGCCGGTGCCGTCGAACAGGCCCATGACCCCTTCGCACAGCACGATCTCGGCCGTAGCCTCGAACCCGGCGACGAGCCCGGCCAAGGTCTGCGGCCGCATCGCCCAGACATCGAGGTTCGGGCACGGCCGACCGCTTGCGGCCGTGAGAAAGCTCGGGTCGATGAAATCGGGGCCGGCCTTGGCCGCGGCGACCCGCAGGCCGCGCCGCCGCAGATGCCGCAGCAGGCCCGCGGTCACCACGGTCTTGCCGCTGCCCGAGGCCGGGGCGGCGAGGATCAGCCCGCGGGCCGTCATGCGCGCGGGCGCGTATCTGCTGGAAGTGGCCGCTAATTCGGCAATTTGTCGCCGTCGGGCGGGGCCGGCACCTCGAAGGCGTTGACCATGCCCGAAAGGAACGCGAAATAGTTTACCGCCCCGGTCAGCTCGACCAGCCATTGAACGCCGTGGCGGTCCTTGAGCCGCTCGAACAACGCCGGCTCGACCTTGTTGGTGCGGATCAGCTGGCGCGTATAGTTGACGATGTCGCGCTCGTCGGCCGGAAGCGCCGAGGGGTCGCCCTTGGCGCGCAACAGGTCGATCGTCGCGTCGGCCACGCCGGCGCGGCGCGCGGCGCCGACCTGGGCGGCCCACACATAGGCGGCCTCCTTTTCGCGGACCGAGGCGAGGATCGCGTGCGAGCGCAGCTTTGCCTCGACCACGCTGCCCTCGCGGAAAAAGGTGACGAGCGGCAGCACGCGCTCGGCCAGTGGCGGGCTGTGCAGCATGATGCTGAACGGGCCGCGCACCGCGCCGAAGACCTTGACCACGTCGTCGACGACGCCGTGATGCTCGGCCGGGACGTCGGCTTTGCCGGTGACCGGGGCAATTCTCGGCATGATTTCCTCCCTGATCAGATGCCCGGATAGGGCTTGCCCCACCCGTCGAGATAGACGACATCGGACAGCTCGCCGCGCCCGACCGGGCCGAAACGCCCCATCGGGTAGCCGATCGGCAGGATCGCGTAGGAGTGGAAGCCCTGCGGGATGCCCATCGCCGCGTCGACCTCCTTCTCGTAGGCGGTGTGCCGGGTCGTCAGGGTCGAGCCGAGGCCGAGCGCGCGCGCCGCGAGCAGCATGTTCTGCACTGCGGGATAGATCGACGAGCCGGCCGTGCGCCCCGGATTGGCGCCGTCCTCGAGGCAGGCGACGATCCACACCGGCGCCTCGTGGTAATGGTCGGTCAGATATTCGACCGCCGAATGCTGGCGCTTGTAGCGCGCCGGGTCCGAGCCCGGCGGCGGCGGGCTCGACGCATAGCGGGGGCCGACCACCTCGTCGAAGGCCTTTTTGTAATAGACCTGCACCGCCTTTTTGATCGCCGCGTCCTTCAGCACCAGAAAGCGCCAGCGCTGCGTGTTGCCGCCGCTCGCCGCGGCCTGGCCGGCATGCAGGATCTTGCGGATCAGCTCGTCGGGCACCGGGTCGGGCTTGAGCCGCCGCATCGCCCGCATCGTGTGCATGATTTCGAAAATTTCGGTTCCGCCTGGCGTTCCCTCGGGCATTCATTCCTCCGTGACCGGTCGCGGCGAAGTCTAGAGGCGATCGGCGGGGCGTCACAAGGACGTTGGAGCTGGAGCGGTCGGAGGTAATCCTCCATCCTCCGTCTTTTTCATCCCGGCCCACGGGTCCGGTCTGTGGCCGGCCCCGTGGGCCGGTGTGACGCGAAGAATGGTGGTCCTGTCAGAGTTGACCTGTTAGCCGCGGGCACCGAGCGCGGCGAGACGGCGCTGGGCGTCGAGGACGCTCGGGCCCGGCCCGGTTGCGGGTTTGAGCCGGAAGTCGAATTGCGTCGTATAGTAGGGTGGCTCGACGCTCAGTTTTCGCGCGTCGCCTTCGGTCGCGTCGTGCCGGGCAAAGTCGCAGACCAGCGAGTCCTTGACCGCGAACACCGCGTCGCTGCCGAGATACTCGTCGGTGCGGTCGAAGATGTGGGTCGTCACCGGCTCGTAGCCCTCGGCCGAGACGACAAAGTGGATATGCGCCGGGCGCCACGGATGACGGCCGGTGGCGCGCAGCATAGCGCCCACCGGGCCGTCCGACGGGATCGGGTAGTTGACCGGCAACACGGTGCGCACCAGAAACCGGCCCTCGGCATCGCTGCGGAACTTGCCGCGCATATGCAGTTCGTGGAGGTTCGGGTCCTGCGAATCGTAGAGGCCGCTGGTCTGCGCCTGCCACACATCGAGCAATGCGCCGGCGATCGGCCGGCCGTCGAGGTCGAGCACCCGGCCGCCGACCAGGGTGGGCGCGCCCTTCCGGTCGAGGTGGGCGATGTTGCCGCCCCACGGCAATTCGGGTGCGTTCTGCCGATGGAACGGCCCGAACACGGTCGATTCGGTCGCCCCGTCCGGTTTGCGGTGGTTCAACAGGTCGACCACCATCGACACTCCGAGCGTGTCGGAGAACAGGATGAACTCCTGCCGCTTGTCGCTGCACATCCGGCCGGCCTCGGTCAGGATCTCGATCGCCTGGAACCACTCCGCCTCGGTCAGGTTGACCTCCTTGACGAAAGCGTGCAGGTGCCCGATCAGGCTCAGCATTATCTCGCGGAGCCGCGGGTCGGGCGTGTGCGCGAAGCGTTCCAGCACCTCGGCGGTGATGTCGTCCTCGGTCGTGTTGCGCTGCCCCGCCATCTCGACCTCCGTGCCCACGGTTTCCGTTGATGCGCATCGGACGCATTGCCTGGTGACGAAAGCGGAACGCCGCTCGACCTGTCAAGCAGTTGGAAAGCTGACGCCGGACATTCAAAAACAGCTGCCGGGACCATCCCAAACCGGGGGGTCGGTGGACCGTGCCCGCGCGGTGTTGAAACCTTGCCGAAAAGTGCTTTGATTTCGGCGGCTAGCCGGCATTGGCGCACGGCGCCGCATGCCGCGATGAAACCGGGCGAGGTTCTATGTTCCGGTCTTTGCGTGGACGCCTCACTGTGCTGCTGGTGCTGCTGGTCGCCGCCGCGATCGCGGCCGGTGCGCTGATGGTCGGCCTGTTCCATCAGTCGGCGACTGCCCAGGCCGGACAGGCGGAGGCGGAAATCGGTCGCGCCTGCGATGCGATAGCCGAGGCCTATCGATTCTACAGCACCGGATGGCAGGGCCCGTCCTTGGGGTCGAGCAAGGGAGCCTTGCGCCAGGGTCTGACCACCGTTGCCCTGACCCCCCTTCGCCGGAGGCCGGGCATCGAGGGCGGGATCTGGCAGGCCGGCACAGGATCGCTCGCCTATGCCTTTCCGACCTATCAGGGCTCCGGCCCGAAGACCGATGTGCCGCAAGCCGAGCTGCCCCGCATTCAAGCCGTCAACCGTGCCGCGCTCGCAGAAGATCGCCAGGCTGTCGCCCGCTACGACGCCTCCTCGCAGATTCTGCTGGTGAGCGCTTGCCCGCTGCCCGGCCCGATCCCGGATTTGACGGCGTGGGCAATGACCCGGGTGTTCACGTTTGCCGGAAGCAGCTATCGGCTTCTGATGGCGGGTCTCGGCGTCCTGTTTGCCGCCGTCCTCGGCGCCGCGGCGTTGCTCGCTCGGCTGATGATGAAGTGGCCGCGTCATGTCGGGCAAATCGAGGCGGCGCTTCGAGCCCATGACATCGCCGACTTGCCCGTGCTCCCCACGACCGGTGAGCGCGACCTCGATCGCATCGTCGTGGCGCTGAACGAAGCGGTACGCCGGCTTGCGGAGGTGCGGCGGCGAGCCGATCAACTGCTCCGGCAGGTCGCGACGGGAGAGCGTTTGGCGGCGATCGGACGGGTGACCGCGGGTGTCGCTCACGAGATTCGCAACCCGATTGCGGCTATGAGGCTCAAGGCCGAAAACGCAATTTCCGGCGAGCCCGAGCGCAAAGGTGAGGCGCTGTCGATGATCCTCGGGCAGATCGAGCGGCTCGACACTCTGCTTCGCCGTCTGTTGAGCGTAACCGACCGCGACAGGCCTTGCCGCGAAGCTGTGGCGCTCGGCCGGTTTCTCGAGTCCTGCGGCGCCATGCACGCAGAACTTGCCCGTGCTAAGCACATCACCGTTCAGTGCCGGGCCGATGGCGAGGCGGCGAGCTTCGACCCGGATCAGATGCGGCGCGCTCTCGACAACCTCATTCTCAACGCGATCCAAGCGGCGCCGACCGAAACCATGGTGCTCATCGCCGCGCGCCACGGCGCCGAGGGCTTGGTTCTTTCGGTGTGCGACGAGGGCCCCGGACCACCCGCCCATATCCGCGACCATCTCTTCGAACCATTCGTCACGGGCCGCGCGGACGGCACGGGGCTCGGGCTGTCCATCGTGCGCGAGGTCGCCGAAGCCCATGGCGGGAGGGCACGGCTGGGCTGTTCGCCGACCGGGACGCTCTTCGAAATCCTTATTCCATGACAGTCATCCTGATCGTCGACGACGATGCTGCGATGTGCGACGCGCTCAGCGAGACCGTGCGCAGTCTCGGCCATCAGGCTCAGGTGGCGTCTTCCGGCGCGGCGGCGCTGGCGGCGCTCAGCGAAGCGGCGCTCGGCGAAACCTCGATCGGCGGCGTGCTGCTCGATCTGCGCATGCCCGGCATGGACGGCCTCGAGGCGTTGCGGCGAATCCGCGAACGGCACCGCCCGCCGCCGGTCCTGGTGTTGACCGCGCACGCCACGGCGGCGAACACGATCGAGGCGATGCGCCTCGGCGCCTTCGATCATCTGACGAAGCCGATCGGACGCGATGAGCTGGCGCGCGCCTTGAACGGAATGCTTGCAACCATCGCGGAGCCCCGGGCAGCCCGATCCGAGCCCGCGCAGGAAGGGCTGATCGGCTCGAGCGAGGCGATGCGCGCGGTCCAGAAGACCATCGGCCTGCTCGCGGACAGCAATGCGACCGTGCTCATTACCGGGGAGACCGGGACCGGCAAGGATTTGGCGGCGCGCGCGATCCACGATCATGGTCATCGGGGCGGCAAGCCGTTCGTCGCGGTGAATTGTGCCGCGATCCCGTCCGAGCTCATCGAAAGCGAGCTGTTCGGCCACGTGCGCGGCGCCTTCACGGGGGCGGTGAGCGATCGGGCCGGAGCCTTTCGCGAGGCGGAGCTGGGAACCTTGTTCCTCGACGAGATCGGCGACATGGATATTGCGATGCAGGCGAAAATCCTGCGAGCGCTCCAGGAGCGCGTCGTAATACCGGTCGGCGGCAAGCCGACCCCGGTCGACGTTCGCGTGATTGCGGCCACCCATCGCGATCTGCGGGAGTGCGTTCGCGACCGCGAGTTTCCGTGAGGATCTGTTCTATCGGCTGCATGTCGTGCCGATCCATCTGCCGGCGCTGCGCGAGCGGATCGCCGACATCGTACCGTTGGCCGAGCATTTTCTGAGTTGCGTCAGCGCTAAGCGGCTCGCCGCCGATGCCGCCGCCCGCCTGATCAGGCATACTTGGCCAGGCAATGTCCGCGAGTTGAAAAACGCGATGGAACGCGCGGCAGTATTGGTGCGTGGGGAAATCCTCAAAGCGGCGGATCTCGACTTTATCGATCGGACGCGATCGGCGGCAGGGGGTCTCGGAGACTGGCACGGCGAGGATCTGCCGTCCGCAATGGCGCATCTCGAAGAGACGCTGATCCGCCGCGCTTTGGCGAGGAGCCGGGGCAACCGGGCGGCAGCTGCGCGCCTGCTCGGCATCCATCGACAGCTCCTGTACGCGAAAATAAGGTTTTACGGCCTCGACCTGTCCGAGGACCGGACGGACGGTGTCGGCGGAGCGGACGCCTAGGGCACGCGCGGGCGCAAAACTCGCAGATATTTCGCTGTTTTTTCGTTGGCACGCAGCTTGCCCTTCACCCCTCGAGAGCCGCTCTCAGGGAGTGAACCGGATGATGACCCGATGGAAAGCAGCCTTCCTTGCCGGATCGGCGATCTTCGCGACCGTCGGTGCCGGTCTCGCGCAAACCCAACCGCAACCCCCTGCAGCCGGTCAGCCGCCGGCGCCCGACTTAGGGCAAGCTGCACTCTATGATCCCCAGCAGCTTCCGGCTGAACGCGGGCGGGTCCAACAATTCACGCTGACGCCGCGCGGCGATATCGACGGGCTGATTTTGACTGACGGCACCGAGGTAAAGACGCCGCCGCATCTTTCTACCCAGATCGCCTTTTCGGTGAAGCCGGGCGACACCGTGACCATTCATGATCTGCGTGCGGCGGCGCTGCCGTTGGTGAAAGCCGTCTCGATCACCGACGAGGCGACCGGGCGCACGATCGTCGACAACGGCCCTCCCGGCCCTGGGCGCGGCGGTCCGGCCCCGCCACCACCATCGCCGGTCGGGCCCGATGCCGGTCCAAACGCACCGATTGCCGGCCTCACGGAGATCCAGGGCCGCGTGCGGATGACCCTGCACGGCCCGCGCGGCGACGTGAACGGAGCGTTGCTCGAGGACGGCACCATCCTGCGCCTGCCGCCGCCCGAGGCTTATCGTTTCGCAACCCTTCTCCAGCCGGGTCGGAACCTGGTCGCGGAAGGGACAGGGCTGGTCATCGCCGTCGGCAAGGTGTTCGAGGTGCAGCAGATCGGAGCGTCCCGAGCCCAGCTGAGCCTCGTCGAGACGCCGCCGCCGCCCGGCCGAGGCCGCCCGCGGCCACCGCCGCCCGGCCCAGGGGGAGCAGCTCCGGATGCGCCTGGCCCCTAGGCTTCGCGTGCGCCGCATCCCTTTTCGGTCGACCGAAACGACGGCGTCTCCTGCTGCGCCATTCAGAGGCGTCTCGCTCGATGCGCTGAATTTTCTGCTGGCCGACGTGCGCGGGGCGCTCGGGCCTTATCTCAACGTCTTTCTGGTCACCCAGCAGCATTGGAGCCAGTCGGGGGTCGGGCTGGTGACGACCGTCGGCGGGTTGCTCGGGCTCGCCGTGCAGACCCCGATCGGCGGATTGATCGACCTCACCCGGGCCAAGCGCGGGCTGATCGTGGCCGCGCTCGCGGTGCTGGCGGCAGGCGCGGTCACGATCTTTGCGGCGCCTCGCTTCTGGCCGGTGGTGGTCGCCAACAGCCTGATGGCGGCGGTCGGCGACGTGTTCGGCCCGGCCGTCGCGGCATTGACCCTGGGGCTTTATACGCGCGCGGCGTTGGCCCGCCGCATGGGCCGCAACTCGGCGTTCGACCATGCCGGAAACGTCGCTATCGCCGCGGCGGCGGGCGTCCTCGGCTGGGCATTGTCGCAGCGCGCGGTCTTCCTCCTGGTGCCGTTCTTCGCCGTGCTCGCCTCCCTCGCGGTGCTGTCGATCCCGGCCGGCGCGATCGACCACGTCAGGGCGCGGGGCGGGGAGGGGGAGGACGACGGCGCGCCTCGGCCTTCGGGTCTGAAAGTGTTGCTGACCTGCCGGCCGCTGCTGCTTTATGCGGCTTGCGCGATGCTGTTCCATCTCGCCAATGCGCCGCTGCTGCCGCTGGTCGGACAGAAGCTGGCGTTCGCGCACAAGGAGTGGGCGACGGCGATGATGTCGAGCTGCATCATCGCCGCGCAGATGATCATGCTGCCGATCGCCTTGCTGGTCGGGTGGAACGCCGACCGCTGGGGTCGCAAGCCGATCCTGCTGATCGGTTTCGGCATCCTGCCGGTGCGCGCCGTGCTCTACACCTTCTCGAACAGCAGCATGTGGCTGATCGGCGTGCAATTGCTCGACGGGATCGGCGCCGGCATCTTCGGCGCGATCACGCCGCTGGTTCTGGCCGATCTGATGCGCGGCACCGGGCGCTACAATATAGCGCAAGGGGCGGTCGCCACGGCGCAGGGGATCGGCGCCTCGGCGAGCGGGCTCGCCGCCGGGCTGATCGTCGACCATTTCGGCTACTCGGCGGCTTTTCTGAGCTCCGGCGCGGTGGCCGCCGTCGCGCTTTGCGTGCTCGCGGCGGCAATGCCGGAAACGGCGCCGTCGGCCGATGCGGCGCTGCCCGCAGAGCTGGCGCCGGCAGACGGCCCGGGCTGGCCGACGAGTGACCCCTGATGCGGGGCCGAGACCGCCTCGCGTCGCCGCGCGTGAGCGGCCGGCGCCGAGCGCTCTATTGGTGCGCTGTCGTCGCGGCATCGGCGGCGCTGATCGCTGCGCTCTCCGTCGCTGCGACACGGTGGCCCGGAACCTCGGCAGGGATCGCGCAGCACCCCTCACGCGCCGCGGCGATGGTGATCTTTGCCGCGACTTACGTCGTCATCGCGATCGGCAAATTGCCGGGCTTTTACCTCGACCGCGCCGGGGCGGCATTGCTCGGCGCCAGCCTGATGGTCGGCCTCGGCGTATTGCCGCTCGACGCGGCATTGCGCGCGATCGATTTCGACACCATCGCCTTGCTGCTCGGCATGATGATCGTGGTCGGCAATCTGCGCCTCGCCGGATTTTTTCGCCTGGTCGCCAATTGGCTGGTGGCCCGCGCCCGCCATCCGCTGCTGCTGCTCGCCGCGGTGGTCCTGACGTCGGGCTTTTTCTCCGCCTTCCTCGTCAACGATACGATCTGCCTGGCGCTGACGCCGCTGGTGCTCGATCTCGTCGTGCGCGTGCGGCGCAACCCGGTGCCCTATCTGCTGGCGGTGGCGATGGCGTCCAACGTCGGCAGCGCCGCGACCATCACCGGCAACCCGCAGAACATCATGATCGGCAGCTTCTCGCATATCCCCTACGGCGCCTTTGCCGCGGCATTGTCGCCGGTGGCGGCGGTCGGGCTGGTCATGACCTTTGCGCTGATCGCGCTGTTTCATCCGTCCGAGTTCTGGACGCGCGAGCGGCTGCGCGGCGCGCCGGCGCCGGCCCACGCCTACCGGCCGCTGGCGATCAAAGCGGCGGTGGTGACATTGGCGATGATGGCCGGGTTTTTCGCCGGTCTGGGGCCGGCCAAGCTGGCGCTGGTCGCCGGCTCGGTGCTGCTGGTGACGCGCGCGGTCAGGAGCGAAAAGATCTATCGCGAGATCGACTGGCCGCTGCTGCTGATGTTCGCCGGCCTGTTCATCGTCGTCTCAGGCTTTGAGAAGGCGTTGCTGTCGCCGCAGATCATCGCCGCGATCGGCCGTCAGCACCTCGACCATATGCCGGTGCTGGCCGCGGTGACGGCGGTCCTGTCGAACCTCGTCAGCAACGTGCCCGCGGTGTTGGTGCTGAAGCCGTTCGTCATCGCATTGCCCGATCCGCGCCGCGCCTGGCTCGTCGCCGCGATGGCCGCGACCTTGGCCGGCAACCTGACCATCCTCGGCTCGGTGGCGAATTTGATCGTGGTCCAGCGCGCCGCCCGGCGCGGCGTGGCGATCGGGTTCTGGCAGTATTTCCGGGTCGGCGCGCCGCTGACGGTGCTGACCATCCTGGTCGGCCTGTGGTGGCTGTGACGGCGACCGCCACCACGCCCGGCGGCGATTTTGCATGGTTTGTTTCATATTGGGTCCTCAACATCGTATCTTGCCGCACCTTTCGCGAGCAAGATTACGTCGCCCGCCGGGGCAATCGCCGAGCCGGTTGCCGGCGGCGGGCTGTTGCTGCTGGCGACCGAAGAACCCTTCACCCTTTCCAACCCCGCCCATATCGCCGTGGCCGACGCGATCCAGGCGGTCCTCGAACCTATCCAAGGGATGGTGGCGACGGCCCCCCGCCGCCCATAGCGAACATGTTTTCTTCAGCCGCTCTGGGCATTTCGCGGCCGAACGTGCAGGCTGCCGTTTGCTGGCGGGGCGGCGGCCCGGCGCGGTGTCGGGATTGGATTCCGGCCGCACATCCGGGTCCGGTGCGCCGCTGGGGTGCGGACGATCATCGTTGCCGCGTTGTTGCCGCTTTGACCGTTCCGCGCGAGACTGGCGCCGGCTGATGATCGCGCCGGCACCGGAGGCTCGGATGAGTGAGCAGCACTATAACGAGCTCGGCCAGCCGATCGGCGCGCCGTTGCCGGGCTGGTCGCCGCGGCCGTTGCCGCCGCGCACCCCGATCGAGGGCCGATTCTGCCGGGTCGAGCCGCTCGACCCGGACCGTCACGCCGCCGACCTGTTCGCCGCCAACAGCGAAGACGCCGAGGGCCGGAACTGGACCTATCTACCGCATGGGCCATACCCCGCGTTCGACCTCTATCGGGGTGGGCCGAGGCTGCCGCCGGCCGCGACGACCCGCTGGTCCACGCGATCGTCGACCGGGGCAGCGGGCATGCCGTCGGGGTGGCGAGCCTGATGCGCATCGATCCGGCGGCGGGCGTGATCGAGGTCGGCGGCATCACCTACAGCCCGCGCCTGCAGAGAAAGCCGGCCGCGACCGAGGCGATGTACCTGATGATGCGCCGCGTCTTCGACGAGCTCGGCTATCGCCGCTACGAATGGAAATGCGATTGGTTGAATGCGCCGTCGCGGGCGGCGGCCCAGCGCCTGGGCTTTCGCTATGAGGGTCTGTTCCGCCAGGCGACCGTGTACAAGGGCCGCAGCCGCGACACCGCCTGGTTCTCGATTATCGACCGCGAGTGGCCGGCCCTGCGCGCCGCCTTCGAGCGCTGGCTCGCCCCGGAAAACTTCGACGCAGAGGGGGGCCAGCGCCGGAGCCTCGCAGGCTTGCGGGAAACGCCTGTGCGGTGAGGCCCCTCACCCCGGCCCTCTCCCCGCGGGCGGGGAGAGGAAGAATGCCGCGATGCGGACGCGCTTAGCGGCCCACCCGAAATGAAGCGAGCGATTTGAACAGGTCATCGTCGCCCCCGCGCGAAAGCGGGGGTCCCGAGCCTGCCCCCTGTTCGGGCCAGGGGCAGGCTCTGGCCTGACCGGGGGGCCAACCGCCGCTGGTGCTTTGCGGCCCTGGGTTCCCGCTTTCGCGGGAATGACGGTGAGGTATTGCTATTAATTGGGCCATTTGGAATCGGAGCCCTAGACGGCGTCGGCGACCTTCTGGCCGTTCGGGCTGCCTAGCCCGGTGCAGGCGTCCCATCCGGGACCCGCGGAAAAGCTGCCGTTGTCGCCTTGGGTGATGTCGCGCAAGGCCCCGCGATTGGCGTAGAGATGCGGGTTGATAAAGCCGACCGGATTGGCTTTGGCGGCATTGATCCGGGCGATCAGGCCGGCCCACAGCGGCGCCACCGCGCTGGTGCCGCCGATGATCGTGTCGCTGCCGTCGACCCGCACCCGATACCCGGTTTGCGGATCGGCGACCCCGCAGATGTCGGGCACGCCCCTCATCCCCAGCGCCTGAGCCGACCCGTCGGCTCGGGGGGCATGGAGCCCCTCCTGGTAGGCGGGAAGGGGGAAAAAGCGGCTGACCCCGCCGCCGCCGGCGCCGCTGCCGGGGCCGTCGTTCCACACCCCCTCGGCGACGATCGAACCCCCGGAGGCTTCGAGGTTGGTTCCGCCGCAGGCCAGGGAAAACGGGCTGGACGCCGGGAAATCGACGTGATCGGCGCCGTCGCCGACCCCGTCGCCCGAGCCGTTGTCGCCCGATGCGACGCACACCGTCACCCCCATCGCCGCCGCCGCCTGCAGCGCCTGGTCGAACACGGTCATCGCCTGCTGGGTCCAATTGGCTTCCGGCCCGCCCCAGCTGACCGAGATCACCGAGGGGTTGTTTTTGTGGTCCATCACCGCGGTGGTGACGGCGTTGACAAACCCCATATCGGTGTTCGGCGCGAAGTAGACGACGATATGCGCGCCCGGAGCGATCGCCCCGGCAACCTCGATATCGAGCATGACCTCGCCGTCGGGCCCGTTCGGGTCTCCGCTGGGGTTGTTGCGCCCGTGATCGACCGATATTGCCGAAACCTTTGGCGATGCGGTCTTCAGCTCGGAGAAATATCGCTGCAGGTCGGCGGTGCGGTAGCCGCCGCCGAGCTCGATGATGGCGATGCACTCGCCATGCGCGTTTCCGCCGGGAAAGCCGTACAGGGCGGCGAGCTCGGTCGGGGTGAACGACGCCGAGGATGCCGCCGCGGCGTGCCATTGCACATTGCCGTGCGTCGGGCGGGTACGGAAATGCGGGTGCGCCTGGGGCCGATTGTCGAGGCCCATCACCGCGGTGACGATGCCGTTCAGCTCGTCCGGCAGGTGGATCGGGCCGGTCCGGCCCCGATAGGAGCCGCCGGCATGCTCGAACTGCTGCAGATCGACCTCGAACGCGGCGTTGAACTGCGCGACCGTGCCGGACAGGACGACGGTCCGGCGCACCGGATCCTTCTGGACGACCATGAGGCCGTGCGTGCCGGCGAATTGCTCGACCGCGGCGATATCGGCCGGATCGGCGGCGAATTGCCGGGCGAATTCGTCACGCTTCAGATGGTGCTGCGAGCGGTCGCCGGCGACCAGCTTGCTCACTCTCTCGGTCAGGGCCGCGCCGGCGCGGGGCCGCACGATAATCGCGGCTTCGAGCCGCTCGTCGGGATCCGCCTTCCCGACCGGCCGCGCTCCCGGCAGCGGCTGTCTTTCGCTCCCTGCGAGTGGATGTCTCGGCATGGCTGATGCTCCCTCTCCTGGCAAACTCTTGGCAGACCCTCGGCAGACGGCGGCGGCGGTCGGGACGGCGTCCCCGGCGTCTCGCCAGATTGGTTAATATACTCCGCTTTTACGGCGGTTCGATGGCGAGCGTGCCACGCACCGCCGTAAGCTCCATGTCATAATAGGGGAGGATTCGATGCCGCAGAAGACCGCTCTGCTGTTTATCGCAGCGATGCTCGCGGGCAGCGCCGCGGCTCGGGCGCAGGCGCCGCCGCCGCCATATGGCCTGCCGATCGGACTCGATGACGCAAAAAAGGCGGTCGGCGCGGCCGAAGCCGAAGCAAAGCAAATCACCCAGACGCCTTACGTGATCGCGATCGTCGACCCCGCCGGCCAGCTGATTTATTTCGAGCGCGAGGACAATGCCCAGCTCGGATCGGTACGCATCGCAATCGACAAGGCGCGATCGGCGGCATTGTTCCGCCGCCCGACCAAGGCGTTCGAGGATGCGCTCGGCAAAGGGCGCACCGCGATCCTGGCGCTGCACGGGGCGATGCCGATCGAAGGCGGGCTGCCGCTCGCCGCCGCCGGCAAGATCGTCGGCGCGATTGGCGCCAGCGGCGGCACCGCACCCCAGGACGGGCAGGTCGCCAAAGCCGGCGCCGATACGGTCAAGTAGACGGCGCCCGACACATCGGCGCCGCGAAAGGAGGCAAGCCGCGCCGACATTCGCACGACCGCCCGGTCGCCGTGGCCCAAGCAGTTGCGCGCGGCCGGCCGAACGGGCTAAGACCGCCGAGCATTCAGCGAGGGAGGATCGGCGTGGCGCGCGGAGAAGAGCAGCACAGAAACCCGAAATCCAACATCGAGATCGCCCAGGAAGCGGCGATGCGGCCGATCGCCGAGATCGCCACAGAAAAGCTCGGCATCCCGGACGATGCGGTGTCGCCCTACGGCAAGTACAAGGCCAAGATCGCGCTCGACTACGTGCGCTCGCTGCGCGACCGGCCGAATGCCAAGCTGATCCTCGTCACCGCGATCACTCCGACCCCGGCCGGCGAAGGCAAGACGACGACGACGGTCGGCCTCGGCGACGCGCTCAACCTGATCGGCAAAAAGGCGATGCTGTGCCTGCGCGAGGCGAGCATGGGCCCGTGCTTTGGGGTCAAGGGCGGGGCGGCCGGCGGCGGCTATGCCCAGGTCGTGCCGATGGAGGACATCAACCTGCACTTTACCGGCGACATCCACGCGATCGGCGCCGCCAACAACCTGCTGGCGGCGATGGTCGACAACCACGTCTATTACGGGCTGGAACCGCGCATCGACCCGCGCCGGGTCAGCTGGCGCCGGGCGATGGACATGAACGACCGGGCCCTGCGCTCGACCATTTCCTCGCTCGGCGGCGTCGCCAACGGCTATCCGCGCGAGGACGGGTTCGACATCACCGCCGCCTCGCAAGTCATGGCGACGTTCTGCCTGGCGACGGGCCTGCAGGATCTGCAGCGGCGGCTCGGCAACATCCATGTCGGCCAGACGCGGGAGCGCAAGCCGGTGACCGCCGCCGAGGTCAAGGCGGCGGGCTCGATGACTGCGCTGCTGAAGGACGCGCTCGCCCCCAATCTGGTGCAGACCATCGAGCACAACCCGGTCTTTATCCATGGCGGCCCGTTCGCCAACATCGCGCATGGCTGCAACTCGGTGATCGCCACCACGACCGCGCTGAAATTGGCCGATTACGTTGTCACCGAGGCCGGGTTCGGCGCCGATCTCGGGGCCGAGAAATTTTTCGACATCAAATGCCGCAAGGCCGGGCTCGCCCCAGCCGCGGCAGTGGTGGTGACGACGGTGCGCGCGCTCAAGATGCATGGCGGGGTGGCGCTGGCGGCGTTGCGCGAGGAGAATGTTGGAGCTCTCGAGAAAGGCTTCGCCAATCTCTCCCGCCACCTCGCCAACATCCGCCAGTTCGGCGTGCCGGCGGTGGTGTCGGTCAACCGCTTCAGCGCCGACACCGCGCGCGAGCACAAGCGGCTGCAGGAGCTGTGCGCGGCCGAGGGGGTCAAGGCGGTCATCGCCGACCATTGGGCGCAGGGCGGCGAGGGGGCGGTCGAGCTGGCCCACGCCGTGGTCGATCTCGCCGAGAGCGGGGCGGCAAAGCTCCGCTTGCTCTATCCCGACGAGATGCCGCTGCTCGAAAAAATCCGCACCATCGCCCAGCGCATCTACGGCGCCAGCGACATCGAGGCCGACAAGCCGGTCCGCGACCAGCTCGCTCAATTGCAGGATCAGGGCTTCGGCCATTTCCCGGTGTGCATCGCCAAGACCCAGTTCAGCTTTACCACCGACCCCAACGCCAAAGGGGCGCCGAGCGGCCATGTGCTGACGATCCGCGAGTTGCGGCTGTCGGCCGGCGCCGAGTTCGTGGTCGTGGTGTGCGGCGACATCATGACGATGCCCGGCCTGCCGCGGGTGCCCGCGGCAAACAACATCGAGGTCAACGCCGAAGGCCGCATCACCGGCCTGTTCTGAGGTGGAGCCCTCCGCGGTAAAGATCTGGCGCCGGGCTGAGCGGCAGCGCCTGCTGGGGCTGCGCACCGGCTCGGCGCCGACATTGCGTCGGGAGTGGGGCGCTGAGATCGAGGCGCGGCTGCGGGTGCTGCTGGCCGAGCGGCCGGGGATCACCCTCGGCGTCTATTGGCCGTTTCAGGCCGAGTTCGACCCGCGCCCGCTGGTCGAGGGACTGATCGCGCAGGGCGCCGCCGCGGCATTGCCGGCTGTCGTCGACAAAAAGGGCCCGCTCGAATACCGCGCCTGGCGGCCCGGCGACGCACTGGTCGACGGGGTATGGAACATCCCGATCCCGGAACGGCGCGACATCGTGGTGCCGCAGGCGGTGCTGGCGCCGCTCGTCGGCTTCGACCGGGAATGCTACCGGCTGGGCTATGGCGGCGGCTATTTCGACCGCACCTTGGCCGCACTCGCGCCGCGGCCATTGGCGATCGGCGTCGGCTTCGAGTTTTCGCTGCTCGACACGATCCATCCGCAGCCGCACGACATCCCGATGGATCTGATCGTCACCGAGGCTCGCCTGCGCCGGCGCTGATATGGCCCGGGCGCGGGCAGGGTTCGCTCAGGCCACCGACAGCTCGGCGACGAGCTGCCTGCCGCGCGTCTCGGGCCCGGCCCAAACCGCAGCGGCGACACTGAGGGCGGCGAGGCTAGTGCCAATCATCATCGGGAGCGCAAATCCCGAATGCCAGGTAACGGCGAAATAGGTGATGATCGGCAAGGTCAAGCCGCCAAAGATCGCCCCTTGGTGGTAGACAAAGCCGCTCGCCGTCGCGCGTACCTCGGTCGGGAACCTCTCGGCGAGATAGGCCGGATAGAGGACGTGCATGCCGCCGCCGCCGAACGCGCCCTGCACCGTGAAAAACACGACGATCATCACGTAATCGTGGGTGAACAGATAAAGCGGCGCGATCGGGATCGTCAGCAGGGCGGGAATGATGATTGCCCAACGGCGGCCGATGCGGTCCGCCAGCCAGCCCCAGAACGAACCCGACAGAAAGAATACGATGCTCTGCAGCATGACCGGCAGTGCGACGAGGCCGGGACTGAGGTGTAGATCCTTTTGCAGGTAAGTGGGAAACAGCCCGCCGACCGAATAGCCGACGACAAAGGCGCTGGCCATCCACCAGCACCCGGTCAGGGTATTGGCGAGCAGGCCGCGCTGGAACACCTTGAGCAGCGGCACGCGAACTTCGCGGTGCTGGAGGCGCTGCAGCCTTCGGTTCTCGAGCCACACCGGCGGCTCTTGCACAAACTTGCGCACATAGACGATCGACAGGGCCGGCAGGACGCCGATCATCAGCAGGCCGCGCCACCCGATCGACGTATAGAGCAGGCCGTAGGCCGCGCTCGACAGCAGCGCCCCGATGCCCCACGAGGCTTGCAGGACGCCGGCCATAAAGCCGCGCGAGCGGATCGGCCAGGATTCCATCGCCAACGCCGCGCCACACGGCCATTCCGCGCCCATGCCGATGCCCAGCAATGCCCGGAACAGGAACAGAAACCAGAATGCCGGAGAAAAAGCGGCGATGAAGTTGCAGACGGAGTACCACCCGATCGAGATCATCAGCGGCTTCTTGCGGCCGATCCGGTCAGCCAGCCAGCCAGAGGCGGTGGCCCCCACCAATCGCATCCACAGAGTCAACGTGAAAACCGCCGTCACCGCCGTCAGCGGGACATGAAATTCCTGCGAAATCGGCAGCATGATCAGCAGGAAAATCGTAAAGTCGAAGGCGTCGAGGGTCCAGCCGAGCCACGCGGCGGACCAGGCCAGCCATTGCTCCTTGGTCGGTTCCTTCCACCACGGAACGGTTTTTCCGGTGTCGACGGCAATAGCCATGAAATACCTCCCATTCGATGCAGTCCCGTGGGGCGGGACCATTGCAGTTCTTAACGGCTGGCACGCGCTGTCGCCCCAGGGCGGGCACTGATACAAAAAGGGCCTCTCCCGGCTTTACCGGAAGAGGCCCTGTTTCGAGTTCGATCGAGGACCCTCAGGCCACGACCAGCTCGGCCGACATTTCGGTCCCTCGGGTTTCCGGGCCGAACACGACCGACAACAGAAAATTAGCCAATCCGAACAGGGTCCCGATCGCCATCGGGATGGCGAAGCCCAGATGCCAGGTGATCGCGAAATAGGTCAGGATCGGCGGCACCATCGCGCCGGGGATTGCGCCGACGTGATAGCAGAAGCCGGTCGCGGTGCCGCGGATCTCGGTCGGGAACCGCTCGGTCAAATAGCTCGGGACCTGGCCGTACATGCCGCCGCCGGCGAACAGCCCCTGCGCGATGAACGCGATCACGACCCAGGTGAAATTACCGGAAAACAGATAGATCGGCACCAGCGGGATCGCGCACAGCGCCGGGATGATCATCGCCGGGCGGCGGCCGAGGCGGTCCGACACCCAGCCCCAGCCGGAGCTGGCGAGAAACACCAGAATGTTGGCAAAGGCGATCGGCGTCGCGATCAGCGCCGGGCTCAAGCCCAGATCCCTTTGCAGATGGGTCGCGAACAGCGCGTTGATCGAGTAATAGGTGACAAACCCGGCCGCCTGGAACCAGCACGTGGTCAATGTATTTCCGAGCATGCCGCGCTTGAAGATCTTGAACAGCGGCACCCGGACCTCGCGATGCTGGGTGCGCTGCAACCGGCGGTTCTCGAGCCAAACCGCGGGCTCCTTGACGAAGAAGCGGATATAGACGAGGGCCAGCGCCGGCGCGATGCCGACCCACAGCATGCCGCGCCAGCCGATATATTTATAAGTCAGACCGTAAACCAGGCTCGACAGCAGAAAGCCGAGACCCCAGGAGCCCTGCAATACGCCGCTCATGAAGCCGCGCGAGCGGATCGGCCAGGTCTCCATCGCCAGGGAGGCGCCGGCCGGCCATTCCGCCCCCATGAACAGACCGAGAAGCGCGCGGAACAGCAGCAGAAACCAGAAGGTCGGCGAAAACCCCGCGATAAAATTGCACAATGAATAGCCGAGGATCGAGATCATCAGCGGAATCTTGCGCCCGGCCCGGTCGGCGAGCCAGCCCGAGGCGGTGGCGCCGACCAGCCGCATCCACAAGGTCAAGGTAAAGACGATCGCGACCGCGGTCAGCGGGACGTTGAACTCCTTGGCGATCGGCACCATGATCAGCAGGAAGATCGTGAAATCGAAGGCGTCCAGGGTCCAGCCGAGCCACGCGGCGACAAAGGCGTACCATTGGTCCCTGGTCGCCTCCTTCCACCAGGGAAGGCCCGTTTCGGTCGCCGCAGCCGTGGCCATCGCTCGTACTCCTGTTCGAGACGGCTCCTTGACGAAGTCTTGCAAGAACTGTAGGGCAGCGATGCAGGAATGTCTCTCGTTTTTTCGACGAATTTTGGCCGCTCGCGATTTGGGCGATTCGCCCCTGCGGTGAGGCTGCCGACCGCTCCCGCGTTGCCGGCGGTAGCCCGGGGCGGGCGCGAGATGCTCGACCAGGGGTCCCCCGGCCGGGTCCGACCGGAGCCGAGGCCGCGTAAAGCCGATGCCGGCTCGCCTCGCTTCGATTAGAACGCTCGGGATCCCGCCGAAGGCTTCGGCGCGAGCCGATCGGAAGAGCGGGGGACATGGCCGAACAGCGGGTCGAGGCGATCGAGGGCGGCGATCGGCAGCCGCCCGCGGCGCAATGGCAGCGCACCTTGTGGGCCATGGTCGGCATCCAGTTTGTCATGACCATGGCGTTTTCGATGCTGAGCCCGATCATGCCGCTGTTCCTGCCGGTGCTCGGGGTGCGGTCGGCGAGCGCGATCGCGCTGTGGGCCGGCATCCTCGCCGGCACGACTTCCTTTATCGCCGCTTTCGTCTCGCCGTTATGGGGACGGCTCGCCGACCGTCACGGCCGCAAGCTGATGCTGCTGCGGTCGAGCATCGCCGTCGCCGTGTTTGCGGCGCTGATGGGCGCCTCGGCGAATGTGTGGCAGGTTTTTGGCTGTCGCGCGCTGATGGGCGTCTTTGCCGGGTTTTCGAGCACCGCGATCGCGCTGGTGGCGAGCCAGGCGCCGGAGGATCGGCTGGGCTTTGCGCTCGGCTGGCTCAGCACCGGCCAGCTCGTCGGCTCCTTGGTCGGTCCGCTGATCGGCGGCGCCTTGGCCGACATGACCGACAGCTATCGCATCCCGTTCTATTGCACCGCGGCGACGATATTGGTGTCGACGGGGTTCGTATGGTTCGGCGTGCGCGAGCACTTTGTCGCGCCGGTGCAGGCGCGCGGCGGTCGAGCCATCCTCGGCAGCCTGATCGCAGTGGCGCGCTCGCCGGGCCTGCTGGCGCTGTTCTTCGTGCTGCTGATGGCGCAGTTCGGTGTGCGCACGGTGCAGCCGGTGGTCACCTTGTTCGTCCAGGAGCTGCTGGGCATGCGCCCCGACATCGCCACCTTGAGCGGGATCGCCTTTTCCATCACCGGGCTCGCCAACATCGTCGCGGCGCCCTTTCTCGGCAACAAAAGCGACAAGATCGGCTATCGCCGGGTATTGCTGATCTGCCTGCTCGGCGCGACCTTGACCACACTGCCGCAAGCCTTTGCCGGCAGCTATTGGGCCTTCACCGCCGAGCGGTTCGGCGTCGGGCTGTTCATCGGCGGCGTTCTGCCGACCGCCAATGCGCTGGTCGGCCGCCTGGTTCCGCGCGCCCAGCGCGGCACGGTTTACGGAATTACCGCCTCGGCGATGTTTCTCGGCAACTCCTTGGGCCCGCTGAGCGGCGGCGCGGTGGCGGCTGCCTTCGGGCTGCGCTGGGTGTTTCTCGTCACCGCCGCGGTGCTGCTGGCGAACCTGATCTGGGTCTATTATCGGGTGCCGGAATACGCCGACCCCGCCAGGGGCAGCAACGCGGCATGAGGGATCCGCACCTTGGTGTCGCTGACCGGCATACCGTCGGTTTCAATGGGGGCGGCGGTTTCAGGGGGCGGTGCCGCGGGGGTGCCGTGCTTTCGCGGGGTGCCGCGGTTTGCGGCGGAGCGGGGATCGGCAGCACGATGGTGAACACGCTGCCGGCGCCGGGCCGGCTGCGGATGTCGATCCGGCCGCCGTGGCGGGTGACGATGCCGTGCACGACCGACAGCCCCAGGCCGGTGCCCTCGCCGACGTTCTTGGTGGTGAAGAACGGCTCGAAGATGCGGTCGAGGGTGGCCTCGTCGATGCCGCAGCCGGTGTCGCCGACCGACAGGCAGACCGCGGTCTCGGCGCGGTGCGGCCCGGCGGGGGTGGGCAGCCCGACCCCGGGGGTGCCGAGCCCGAGGGTTCCCGCGTCGAGGGTGCCGACCGCGAGGGTGCCGACCGCGAGGGTGCCGACCGCGAGGGTGCCGACCGCGAGGGTGCCGACCGCGAGGGTGGGTGATGGTGCCGGCCGCGGCGCCGATCGCCTGGGCGGCGTTGGTGACCAGGTTGACCACCGCCTGGTGCAGCTCGCCGGGGTCGCCGAGCAGCGCCGGCACCGCGGCGATGCGCTCGTCGATGCGGATGGTCGCGGGCAGGCTGGCGCGCAGCATCTGCAACGCCTCGCGCGCCACCGCGGCGAGGTCGACCGGCTCGCGGACAAAGTCCTGCTTGCGGCTGAAGGCGAGCACCTGCTTGACCAGGTCGCGGGCGCGCTCGCTGGCCCGCGCGATGGTCTCGATGTCGCCGCGCACCGGGCTCGCCGCCGGCAATTCGTCCAGCGCCAGCTTTGACAACGCCAGGATCGGCACCAGGGTGTTGTTGAGGTCGTGCGCCACCCCGCCGGCCAGGGTGCCGAGCGCCTCGAGCTTCTGCGAATGCATCAGCTGCCGCTCCAATTCGTCGCGCCGCCGCTCGGCCTCGCGCAGCTCGGTCACGTCCTTGACCACCCCCACGAGCTTATGGGGCTGGCCGGCCGCATCGAGCATCAGCTCCATTTCCCGGTGCAGGGTGCGGATATGTCCGTCGGGACGGCGGATGCGATATTCCCACACCGGGTCCGATCGTCCGTTCGACACGACCGCCGCGATCTGGTCCCTGAGGCGCTGCCGATCCTCGGGGATGACCATTTCTTCGAGAGCAGTCTGGTCCAGCCGGCCATTGCCCCGGCTGAGCCCAAAGATGCGGTAGGTCTCGTCGGACCAATCGACCTCGCGCGTTTGCAGGTCGAGCTCGAAGCTGCCGGTCGCGGCAACCCGCTGCGCCCGCGCCAAATGCTCGCGGCTCGCGCGCAATTCCGCCTGCACTGCCTTGAACGCGGTGATGTCGACGCGAAGACCGGCGGTGCCGCCGTCGCGCATCCGCCTCTCGGAGGTCAGCACCCAACGGCCGTCGGTCAGCTTCTGTTCGAGAGAGCCCGCGAGATCGCGGTGTTGCCGCATCCGCCTGGCCAGCCACTCCGCTGCGCGCGTGTCGGTGCCGAGGTAGCAGCGCAGGATGTCCTCGAATGGAACGCCCGGAACGAGGCATCCCTCGCATTGCGGATAGAGGCGTCGATAACTCTCGTTGCACATGACAAAGCGGTCGTCATGGTCATAAATCACGAACCCCTCGGTTATGCTGTCCACCGCATCGCGCAGCCGCGCTTCCGCCTGCTCGGCACGCTGCAGCGCTGCGACGGTATCGGTGACGTTGGTGGCCGTCCCGCGGTAGCCGCAAAAAATTCCGGTTTCGTCAAAAACGGGTTTCCCGCTGACCGAAAAATAAAAGCGCTGGCCCGATCGCGCGATGGAATATTGGAACCGGCGGAACGGTCGGTGGGCGTCCAGCTCGGCCTTGTGCTGCCGCCATTGCGGGTCAAATTCGGGATCGGCGCCGGCGACCTGCCACCGAGTCTTGCCGAGAGTAGCCTCCGGGGTGATGCCCGAGGACGACACGACCTCCAAGCTGTTTCCGGCAAACGCCGTGAAGCGGTGCTCGGCATCCGATTCCCAAACCCAATCCCCGCCGACTTCGGCAATATCGCGGAAACGCTGCTCGCTGCGGCGCAGCGCAGCCTCTGCCCGGCAGCGCTGCTCGGAACGTTCGGCCAGGACGGCGGCGGCCATTCTCAATGACGCGACAACGTCGTCGATTTCCTTGATGCCGTCGGCGTATTGCGGCAGCCGATGGCCGTGGCCCAGGGCGAGAGCTGCGGCCGAGAGCATCGTCATCGAGCGGCTGATCCGGCGAGCGGCGAGCAGAGCGGCCGATCCGCCGAGAATTATCACCGCGAGCCCGCCGACGCCGATTTCAATGAGCGGACGCCACTGCGCGGCGGAGCGCCGGACCGCCACGAGGGCCGCCCCGCCGATGAACGGGAGCAGAAGCGCACCGAGCAGGGCGATGATCAGCAGGCGCAAGGAAAGCCGGCGCGCACCCGGCAACCGCAGCCGGCGATTTATCGACCATCCTTGGTGCCGCATCGATATCGGCTCGCTCTATGGCGGAACGGCTCTCCGTGCCAGACGCGGATTTCGATCGGGCTGGACCACCCCTTATTCGTCACGGCCCGGCTTGATCACCGGGCCTGACCCGCGGCTGTCCGGTTGAGAAATCGTCACAACGATAGAACGGCGGTCGGGAATGCCGTCGCAATCGCAGGCACCCCTTGCCCGGACTTGTTCCGCGCATCCACGTCTTGAAACCCGGTATGGCCCGGCGCAAGAAAGGCGTGGGCATCCACGGGATTCGCGGGTCAAGCTCGCGGGTGGCGGTCGGTGAAGGTGACCCGATTCGATCGGGCATTGCTCTGATGGTCGGAATGCGAGGGACGATCCCGCTCCCGATCTCTCGCCCACCCGGTCCCGCGGGGCGGGGTTCCGATGAAAGCGGTCTCGCGGCGGACTGTTCGTGATGGAATTTCTTTCCCCGGCCAGCCTCCGCAATGCAGGGGAGGCGGGTAGCGCGGCTGAGGGCTTCTCGGGCACCAGCTGCGGCAGTCGGCCTCGCTCCACGAATTGGAAAAAACTCAACCATCGAGGCAACGGGCGACGCGATCGACCAGATCGGTCGGGTCGAACGGTTTGGGCATGATCTCGGACGCGCCCAATTTCCCGGCAAAAGCGAGGAAATCCATGTTGCCGATGCGGCCGCCGCCGGAGATGGCGAGGATCTTTGCATCGGGGCGCTGATCGCGGATCTCGCGGATCGTCTCCAAACCTTCCTTTTCCGGCATGATGATGTCGGTGATCACCAGATCGGGCTGCTCGCTGCGGAACATTCGCAGACCGTGCACGCCGTCTGCGGCAACCAGCACGCGATAGCCCTTGCGTTCGAGGATCCGCACGATGGTGTCGCAGACCAGCATGTCGTCGTCGATGACCAGGATCTTCGGCATCAGATGAGGGCCTCGCTGCTGCCGGCTCACGCGGCGGCGGTTTCAATGGGGGCGGCGGTGTCGAGGGGTGCCGCGGTTTCGCGGGGTGCCGCGGTTTGCGGCGGAGCGGGGATCGGCAGCACGATGGTGAACACGCTGCCGGCGCCGGGCCGGCTGCGGATGTCGATCCGGCCGCCGTGGCGGGTGACGATGCCGTGCACGACGACAGCCCCAGGCCGGTGCCCTCGCCGACGTTCTTGGTGGTGAAGAACGGCTCGAAGATGCGGTCGAGGGTGGCCTCGTCGATGCCGCAGCCGGTGTCGGCGACCGACAGGCAGACCGCGGTCTCGGCGCGGTGCGGCCCGGCGGGGGTGGGCGGCCCGACCCCGGGGGTGCCGAGCCCGAGGGTTCCCGCGGTCCGAGGGTGCCGACCGCGAGGGTGCCGACCCCGAGGGTGATGGTGCCGGCCGCGGCGCCGATCGCCTGGGCGGCGTTGGTGACCAGGTTGACCACCGCCTGGTGCAGCTCGCCGGGGTCGCCGAGCAGCGCCGGCACCGCGGCGATGCGCTCGTCGATGCGGATGGTGGCGGGCAGGCTGGCGCGCAGCATCTGCAACGCCTCGCGCGCCACCGCGGCGAGGTCGACCGGCTCGCGGACAAAGTCCTGCTTGCGGCTGAAGGCGAGCACCTGCTTGACCAGGTCGCGGGCGCGCTCGCTGGCCCGCGCGATGGTCTCGATGTCGCCGCGCACCGGGCTCGCCGCGGGCAATTCGTCCAACGCCAGCTTTGACAACGCCAGGATCGGCACCAAGGTATTGTTGAGGTCGTGCGCCACCCCGCCGGCCAGGGTGCCGAGCGCCTCGAGCTTCTGCGAATGCATCAGCTGCCGCTCCAGCTCTTTTCCCGCCCCTGCGCCGCGCGGACATCGGTGATGTCCTGGATCGTTCCAGCCACGTAGGGCGGATGGCGGGTCTCGTCCCGAATCAGCTCGTTTTCGCGATAGATGTGCCGCAGGGTGCCGTCCGGCCGAATGATGCGGTACTCGAACGAATCGGGACATATGCCGTTTTTGATCTTGTCCCTGGTCGCCAGAACCAGCGCGCGGTCGCCCGGATGGAGCATCCGCAGAAAATTCGCCGTCGAGGGGATGTAGGTGTCGCGCGACACGCCGAAGATCCGGTAGGTTTCGTCCGACCACTCGGCCTCGTCGGTGCGCATGTTGCGCAGGTCGCTGCCCATAGGGGCGATCCGCTGCGCCCGCGCCAAATGCTCTTTGCTGCGGCGAAGCTCTTCGGCCTCTAGCGCGGTGCGTCGGTCGCGCTGCTCTTCGATCAGCGATGCCGACATGCCGAGCATGACGATCGCCAGGGTGACGGCGGCGACGGGCATCGCGAGCAACCCGGGCGGGACAACATGGCCCGGCATCGTGCTGCTGCGTGAGGCAGCTGTAGATGACCCTCAACACTGGCCGATGCTCGCCCCGATCGGTAAAGATAAGGTATAAAATGCCTCCGGACCGGGGCTCCTTGCGGTGACCGGGACCGGCATCTCGCCGCAATCGGCACCGGCGACAGGCTGCTGCGCCGGCAGCGTGCGGAGCGTGGTCCAAGGCCGAGGAGGCGGCGACGCCCGAGACGGGTTCATCGCCCGGCGGTTCTTGGGCTATGATCGCCTCCGAGCGAATTCCTTGCAGGAGGATCGAGATGGACCAGGACGCCAAGAAGACCGCGCTGCGCATGATCCCCTATGGGATCTATGTGCTGACCGCGGATGACGGCGAGGGCAACGTCGCCGCCGCCACGGTCAACTGGGTGACGCAGACCGCGTTCAACCCGCCTCTGGTGGTGGTCGGGGTCAAGACCGATTCCGGCGCCTATCCGATCGTCAAGAACACCAGGAATTTCGCCCTCAACATGCTGGGCAAGGACCACAAGGGGGTGGCCTTCACGTTTTTCAAGCCGACCAAGCTCGAGGGCGGCAAGCTCTCCGGCCAGGCCGTCCACAAGGGCGCCAACGGCGCGCCGATCCTCGATGCGGCATTGGCCGCGGTGGAGTGCCGGGTCACCACGGTGGTGGAGCAGGGCGACCACCACATCATCGTCGGCGAGGTCGTCGAGGCCCACCTGCCAAAGCCGATCACCGGCCGCCCCGACGCCGCGATCCTCGAAATGAAGGAATTGGGCGACAACGTCTTCTACGGCGGCTGACGCGTCTCTCGGGGGTCGCCTGTTGGTGCGATACCCTCACCCGCCTCGCTGCGCTCAGCACCCTCTCCCGCATTGCGGGAGAGGGGGGACCCAGCCGCCAGGCTGGGTGGGTGAGGGGGCCTGAACAAGGAATTTCCTCATGTCCAATCAACCTGCGCTCAAATGGCCGGCCGAGGGCAATGCCCGAATCCCCTACCGGGTGTTCGCCGATCCGGAGATCTACCGCGAGGAGCTGACCCGGGTTTTTCTCGGGCCGACCTGGCAGTTTCTGACCCTGGCCGGCGAATTGCCCGAGCCCGGCGACTATCTGACGAATTTTCTCGGCGAGACCCCGATCATCGTCACCCGCGGGCATGACGGCGAGATCCATGCGATGGTCAACCGCTGCGCCCACCGCGGCAACCTCGTCTGCCTGAAGCGGCGCGGCCATGCCGACAATCTGACCTGCGTCTATCACGCCTGGCGCTACGATCTCGAAGGCAACCTCGACAGCATCGCCTTTCGCCGCGGGATCGCCGGCAAGGGCGGCATGCCGGAAAGCTTCCGCCTCGACCAGCACGGGCTCAAAAAGCTGCGCGTCGACCATTTCGGCGATCTGGTTTTCGGCACGTTGTCGCCCGACGCGCCCTCCCTCGGCGACTACATCGGCAATCTGATCGGCTCGCGCATTCACCGGGTCATGCACGGGAAACCGAAGATCCTGGGGACGACCTCGCAGATCCTGCACAACAACTGGAAACTCTATTTCGAGAATGTGCGCGACACCTACCACGCCACCCTGCTGCACAGCTTCTTCACGACCTTTCGGATCTCGCGCCTGACCTCGGAAGGCGGCGTCGACATCGCGGAGAGCGGCGCGCACCACGCGAGCTATACCCGCAACAAAACCGAGCGCGTCGATGCGGCGACCTCGGACCAGCTCTATGCCGGAATGCCGTCGATGCGAGAGAATTTCCGGCTCGCCGATCCCGGCTTCCTGTCGATGACCGAGGAGTTCGGCGACGACACCACGACCCAGATCCTGTCCCTGTTCCCGAATTTCGTCCTCCAGCAGATCCAGAACTGCATCGCCTTGCGCCTGGTATTGCCCAAAGGGCCGGACAAGACCGAGCTGCAATGGATCTATATCGGCTTTGAGGAGGACGATGCCGAGATGACCGCGCTGCGCCTGGCGCAGGCCAATCTGGTAGGGCCCGCCGGCTACGTCTCGATGGAGGACGGGGCGGTCGGCAACTTCATCCAGCGGGCGATCCACGGTTCGGAAGAGGAGTGCTCGGTCCTCGAAATGGGCGGCTTCGGCCACGCCTCCGAAGCCAACCGGACGACCGAGGCCTCGGTGCGCAGCTTCTGGCGCGCCTATCGGCCGCTGATGGGGTTCTGAGGAAATTTCTGGAAACGCAGCATCCCGTCTCGCCGGTCATTCCCGCGGATAGCCCGGGGCTTGCCCCCGGCTTGAACAGGGGGCAACGGCCCGAGCGCTTGCCCTAAGCAGAAACCTCCAAGTCGATCCACCCATGCCCATCCCCTATTTACCCCCTCTCTCCCCCGCGCGCGGAGAGAGAGGGGAAGAATGCCGGCCGTTCCGGAAATGTGGATCAACCCGACGAACCCTGCTGAGGTTTCCGCTGTCCGCGGGAATGATGATAATCCCGCGATCCGGCCAGAATCTTGCTGCGCTATTCGGCGGCGGCGCCCTGCGGTGTCCGCTCGGTGCGTTCGAGGCCGGTCAGGATCTCGCGGGCGCGACGCAAGGCCCGGTCCGGGCGCAGGAACACCTCGACATAGCCGTCGTCGGGATAGGCGAACATCCGCTGCTGCCTTTCGAGCGCCCAGCGGTCCTCGGCGATCACCGCCGGGAAGGTTTCCATAAAGCGCTCGACCGCCGGGCGGCTCGGGTCGGATTTGGATTTCAGCCCGGCAGGCATGTTGACGATCAGCCGCCAGACATGGTTGCCGCGGTCGATCGGCGTGTGGGTGTGAATGATGACGTAGCCGCGCTCCACCGTCGGGTCGCCGTGATGGCCGGCGGGCCAGACCCGCATCTCGACCCGCGTGACCGCCGGGCTCAGCATGAAATGGGTGTGGTCGCGGTCGACCAGATCATAGCCGAGATAATCTTCGAGGAAGGGCGGCTGATGGTAGCAGCGAGCCTCGCGCACGGTGCCGACAAAAAGGTTGCCGTCGCGCACCCCCTCTTCGAGCCGCACCGGAATGCGGCTGTTCTCGACATCGCCGATATTGCCGTCGTGCAGCGGGTAGAAATGCGTGATGTCGAGCAGATTCTCGATCAGCAGCAGCGAGTTCGCCGGCACCGCCATCGGCCCGGTATCGGCGGTTTCCCAGGCCGGGTCGGCGATCTCGGGCAGGCGCGGCGGCCGCGCGGCAGCCGCCTTGGCCGGGTCGCCGGGCCACACCCAGACGAGCCCGTCCTGCTCGATCACCGGGTACGGGCGCAGCCGGGCCTGCGGCGGGATGCGGCCGTCCGGGTGGGCCGGAACCCGCACGCAGCGGCCGGTTGCGTCGTAGCACAGCCCGTGATAGGCGCATTCGAGGAGGCCGCCCTCGACCAGCCGCCCCTGCGACAGCGGCATGCGCTTGTGAACGCAGCGCTCGTCGAAGGCGACGACCGTGCCGTCGCCGGTGCGCCACAGCACCAGCGGCTTTTCGGCGACGACCTGGCCCCGCAGCTCTCGGGGTGGAAACTCGCGCGACAGCCCGGCCACGTACCAGGCGTTTTTCACCAGCACATCCGCCGCCATCGCTCAGCCCTTTCCTGATCACCGGCCGCGTCCGATGATTTTCCGATCGCGCCGCGAGTCAATCGGTTTGCGCCACGACTGGGCGCCGAGCGAGCCTTTGCCTGAAGCCTGCATGGGCGGGCTGCCCGATATGCGCTGCTGCGGCGCCGCCGCCAAAGCAATATCCCGGTTCGTGCGGCAAAGCGTCCGGCCTTGATGAATTCGGCGGATTTCCGCGCCATCTCAGGCAGGTCGTCTTTCGATCCCGCATCATCCGGCGATCCCGCATCATCTGGCCGCAGCGGTCGCGGCCCGCGAGCCCTATCGGCCGAGCAGAGGCAGCACGCGTGCGACGGATATCTTCCCGAGAAGATCATGGCTTACGGCAGCTGATCGGCCGGCTCGATCGCGCCGCGCAGTGGATGAACCCGTTCCTCGCGGCCGTCGTGATCGCGCTGATGGTCCTGAACTTCGTCTGGGCGGTCAGTCTGATCGATTGGCGGAACTTGCCGGATGCGCCGATGGCGAGCGCCAACCCGCCAACCAGCCAGGCGACGGCCCCCGGCCCCGGCGCTTCGGCGACGATGGCGGCGCCGAGCCGTCGCGTTGCCGCCCCGACCGACTGATGGCGTGAGCCTGAATTTCGCCCCCGAGCCGGTGCGACCGAACCCGCCCGGTTCGATTGCATCCTCGATTTAGAAAGCAGCGCGGGCATCATCCATCTTCGATGGGCCCTTTCCCTAACCCGCATTTGCAGCAGAAGGGGCTAAGCGCGCAGCGAGCGGGTGAGAGGCTGCAGGCCGTGGTATCTTTGCCGAGCGGTCGCTGCGCGCGGCGAAACACGATGGAGCGCCCCGATGCCTCAGATCCGACTCGACGATGGTCTTTTGCTGCACTGCGCCGTCGACGATTACTTGTGGCCGTGGCAGCGCTCGACCCCGGTGCTGATGCTGCACGGCTTTGCCCGCAATGCGACGTTCTGGAGCCGCTGGGTCCCGGCGATCGCCGACAGCCGGCGCATCTATCGGCCGGATCTGATCGGCTGCGGCGCCTCCGACGCCCCTGCCGCGGGCACTCGGTTCACCTCCGACGATATTGCGCGCCAAGTGCTGGCGATGCTCGACCACTTGGCGTTGCCCAAGGTCCATTGGGTCGGCGAATTCATCGGGCGGGCTCGTCGGCCTGTTGCTCGCCGCGGCATATCCCGAGCGCATCGCGAGCCTGGTCCTGTGCAACACGCCGACCCGGATCTCAAACGAGATCAGAGGGATCTACGCGCTCGACCGCGACAGCACGGCGGCAGCGATAAGCGCCTACGGCACCGGCGAATGGTGCCGCCGCACCCTCGGCTACCGCCTCGATCTCGAGCACGCGGGCGAAGAATTGCGCGAATGGTGCATCGCCGAGATGGACAAGACCCGGCCCGATGTCGCGGCGGCGTTGCACGAATGCTTCGAACGGGTCGATGTCGCGCCGATCCTGGCCGGGATAACGGCGCCGGTATTGCTGCTGAGCGGCGACAAGAGCCGCATCGCCTCGGAGCAGCAGCAGATCCTGGCGCGGAGCCTGCCCCGCGGACGGCTCGAGCTGTTCGCCGGCTACGGCCACGGCGTCAACCTGCTGCAGCCCGAGCGCTGCGCCGGCGCCGCCCTCGATTTCTGGCGCGAGGTCGAAGGGGAGCCGCGGTGAAGCTCGGGGTGCTGCAGTTCTTCAGCTGGCCCGAGCGGCGGGTCGATCTGGCGACGGTCTATGCCCGCGCGCTCGAGCGGATCGAGATCATGGACCGCGGCGGCTACGACGCGGTGTGGCTCGCCGAGCATCATTTCTCGAGCTTCAGCGTGTGCCCGTCGGTGCACATGGTCGGCATGCTGGCCGCCGCGCGCACTCGCCGGCTGCGCATCGGCACCGGAGTGTCGTTGGCGCCCTTTTACCACCCGCTGCGTCTGGCCGAGGAGGTGGCGCTGCTCGATCTGTTGTCGGGCGGGCGGGTCAATTGGGGTGCCGGACGCGGCTTTGCCCGGGTCGAGTTCGCCGCCTTCGGCGTGCCGCCCGAGGACAGCACCGCGCGGTTTCGCGAGACCGTCGAGATCGTCCTCAAGGCCTGGACCGACGAACGGCTGAGCTACGCCGGCGAGCATTTCCGCTTTGACGACATCGAGGTGCTGCCCAAGCCGGCGCAACGCCCGCATCCGCCGGTGTGGATGGCGGCCAGCTCCGAGGGAGCAATCGAGTGGGCCGCCGGTCGCGGCTTCTCGATTTTGATGGACCCGCATTCCTCGGGTGCCGAGATCGGCCGCAAGCGCCGGCTTTATGGCGAATGCCTGGCCGCGGCGGGCTTTTCCGAGAGCGGGCGCGACATCCCGGTGGCGCGGCTGGTGGCGCTCGGCAACAACGCGCAGGCGGCGGCGACGGTTGCGCGCAACGGCGCCGAATGGATCGTCAGCTCCTACCTCGGCGCCCAGCATCGCCCGGTCATGCAGTCGAACTTCACCCCGCAGGGGGTCGACCCGGTGCAGCGCTATTTGGACGAGGTGATCCTGCACGGCACCCCCGAGGCAGTCACCGATCAAATCCTCAGGCTGCGCGAAGAGACCGGCCTCGACTATCTGCTCTGCGCCCCGCTCAGCCACGAAACCTTCATGCTCTTGACCGAAGAGGTGCTGCCCCGCCTCGAGTGATTTATATGCGTCGTCGGTTGATGCCGGGGCGGCGCTGTGCTGGGATGGGGGCACCGACATTCAGGAGGGCGATAAATGACGATCAAGGTTGGCGACAGGGTGCCGTCGGCGACATTGCGCTATGTGACCCCGGACGGGGTCCAGGCGGTCAGCACCGACGATTTCTTCCGAGGTAAAAAGGTGGCGCTGTTCGCGGTCCCCGGCGCTTATACGCGAACCTGCTCGCAGCGGCATCTGCCGAGCTATGTCACCCATGCCGACGAGCTCAAGGCCAAGGGCGTCGACACCATCGCCTGCATCGCGGTCAATGACCAGTTCGTCATGAACGCCTGGGGCAAGGAGCACGGGGCGGGCGACAACATCGTCATGCTCGGCGACGGCAGCGGCGACTTCGCGCGCGCGATCGGGCTCGAGCTCGACCGGGTCAAGGAAGGCATGGGGATGCGCTCGCAGCGCTACTCGATGCTGGTCGAGGACGGCGTCGTCAAGGCGCTCAACGTCGAGCAGCCCGGGGTGTTCGACGTCTCCAGCGCCGAGACCATGCTGAAGGCGCTCTGACCCGGGGCATGGGTCGGGCTCGGGCGACGGCCGCCGCGGCATTATTGGCCGCGGTCTGGGCGCTGCCAACTCAGGCGCAGCAGGCGACGAAGCTCGGGGACCCACCGGCGGCGGCGCTGCGGCAGCTGATGCTGCCATCACCGCCGACCGGCCCCGTTGTCCCGCCCTTTGACGACCCGCGGCTTGCGCCCGATCCGCATCAAGCCGGGCGCGCGGGCTGCATGCCGGCTTGGCCGTGCCGGCTGCAGCTGTTCGGGGTGATCGAAAGAAACGGCGGCGTCGGGCTCAAGGGCACCGCGCTGACCTGGTGACCGGCGCATCCTGCTGGAACGGACGAGGATCGTGCCGACGATCGATCGAAGGAGTGCGATGAGCGGTCTCGAACCCATCCCTTATTCCGACGCGCAATTGCGCTCGATCCTGCAGCGCGTGCGCACGATCGCGATGGTCGGCGCCTCGCCGAATTGGAACCGGCCCAGCTACTTCGTCATGAAGTATCTGCAGAACAAAGGCTATCGGGTGATCCCGGTCAATCCCGGCATCGCCGGGGAGACCCTGCTCGGCGAGACGGCCTACGCCTCGTTGCGCGACATCCCGGAGCCCGTCGACATGGTCGACGTGTTCCGCGCCGCGCGCGAGACGCCGGCGATCGTCGAGGATGCGATCGCGATCGGCGCCAAGGTCGTGTGGATGCAGCTCGGCATCCGCAACGACACCGCGGCGGCCACGGCCGAGGCAGCCGGCATCGAGGTCGTCATGAACCGCTGCCCGAAGATCGAGTTCGGCCGGCTCGGCGGCGAATTGTCGTGGAGCGGGGTCAACAGCGGCATCATCAGAAACCGCCCGCCCGAGCCGCCATTGGCACGCCGGGTCAAAGAGCGGCCGGCGCCCTCGCCCAACATGGCCCACGGTTTCGAAACGCGGGCGGTCCATGCCGGCGCCGCCCCCGACCCGGTGACCGGCGCGCGCTCGACCCCGATCTACCAGACCGCGGCCTATGTCTTCGACGATGTCGACCACGCCGCCTCGCTGTTCAACCTGCACAATTTCGGCTACATCTACGCGCGGCTGAACAACCCGACGGTTTCGGTGCTCGAAGAGCGGGTCGCGAGCCTCGAAGACGGCCGCGCCGCGGTCGCCGCCGCCTCGGGTCATGCCGCGCAATTCCTGATCTTTTTCACGTTGATGGAGCCGGGCGACGAGTTTCTCGCCTCGCGCAATCTCTACGGCGGCACGCTGACCCAGTTCGGGCTGTCGTTCAAAAAGCTCGGCTGGAAGTGCGATTTCGTCGACCCGATCGACCCGGAGAATTTCCGCCGGGCGTTGACCGCGCGGACCAAGGCGATCTTTGTCGAGAACCTCGCCAACCCCGGCGGCATCGTCGTCGATCTCGAAAAGGTGGCGGCGATCGCGCACGAGGCCGGCATCCCGCTGATCGTCGACAACACCCTGGCGACCCCCTATCTGTGCCGGCCGTTCGAATGGGGCGCCGACATCGTCTGCCACTCGACGACCAAGTTTCTGTCCGGCCACGGCCACGCGCTGGGCGGGATCGTCGTCGAGTTGGGCCGGTTCGACTGGGGAGAGGGCAACCGCTTTCCGTCTTTGACCGACCCTGAGCCCGCCTATCACGGGCTCAAATTCTACGAGAACTTCGGCGATTTCGCGTTCACCACCAAGGCGCGCGCGGTGGCGTTGCGCGATTTCGGCCCGACCCTGTCGCCGATGAACGCGTTTCTGACCCTGACCGGCATCGAAACCCTGCATGTGCGCATGGACCGGCATGTCGAGAATGCCGGCAAGGTCGCCGAGTTTCTCGCCGCCCATCCGCGCGTTGCCTGGGTCTCCTATGCCGGCCTGAAGGACAGCCCGTATTACGAGCTCGCGGCCAAATATCTGCCGAAAGGGGCGGGTGCGGTCTTCACCTTCGGGGTCAAGGGCGGCTACGAGGCCGGGACCCGGCTGGTCGAGAGCGTGCAGCTGTTCTCGCACCTCGCCAATATCGGCGACACCAAGAGCCTGATCCTGCACCCGGCCTCGACCACCCACCGCCAGTTCTCCGACGAGCAGCGCCTCGCCGCCGGCGCCGGCCCCGACGTCGTGCGCCTGTCGGTCGGCCTCGAATCCGCCGACGACCTGATCCGCGACCTCGACCAAGCCCTCGCCGGCTCGATCTGAACCGCGTCACAACCTAGTGTCGGAATTTCTGACAGCGGCGCGCATCCCAGATCTCTCCTATTTCTCAAAGAGTTATCGGTCATTTCCCGAGTGCGGCAGCGGCGGCAAAATCTCGATCGATTGTCGGAAATTTTTACATTCGGCCCCGCCTCTGTTCGTAACCAATTGGAATCGCTAATACTTTCGCATGGTATGGAAATTGCTCCTGAAAAAGGTGGCTGCCGGTCATTCTGGCCGCCGCCGGTCGACGGTACATAGCTTGGGAGCGCTTTCATGAGGTCGAAGATCACGGTACTTTTTGCCTCGGTCGCATTGCTCGCGTTTGCGACCGGAGCCCGCGCCAGCATTATTCCGATCGGCTCGCCGCTGGCGTTCGGCGGCACCAACCTGCCCGGCGGCTGCACCAACACCACCTGCTCCGACGCGGTGACGTTCAGCTCGACCCCGGTGCTGATCGATGGCGGTGCGCTATCGCTCTCCGAGCAGCAGGTGGCGGACGGGCCCAACGCCGAATGGGACGTATGGAACCTTTCGACCACCAGCGGCGGGCCGCTGGCCGGCAACATCAACGCCGGCTGGAGCCTCGTAATGAATTACGACCTCAGCCAGGCGGTGAATTTCGATCAGGTGGTCGACCAATGGACGGTGAACGGAACGCCGGTCAGCCCGCTCTCCAATTTCGGCAGCGTCTGCTGCGCGGTGGCGACGAACCCCAGCCCGATCTCGGGCGAAGCCTTTTACGCTAGCGGGTTCGAAGGGCCGCTCGCAGCCGGCACCCAAACCAATTGGCAACAGATATTCGTGACCCCATACAGCTTCGTCTCGGCTGCGGGCGTCGACCCGAATACGGCCAACGACTTCCATTTTGCCCTGCACTTCACGCTGCAAACACCGGCCGTTCCCGAGCCGGCGTCGCTGACGCTTCTCGCCAGCGGTCTGCTCGGCCTCGGCTTGTTGCGTCGCCGCCGGCGGGCCTGAAGTGACGCGGCGGCGGCCGAACCCGGCGCGCCGCCGCCGGTCGTTGGCCTCAGCCGGTGGTGATCCAAGACCCGGACCAAGTTATTGCAGTGTCCGCCGCCTGGCGCCGTAAGGGGATCAGGCGAAGAACTTGGCGGCGAGCAATACGCCGGTAGCAATGACGATCATGCTGCCGAGCCGAATCGTCAGGTCACGGCGTAGGATTTCGAGCTTGGCGTCGATCTCTTTCCGCAGCGCCTCAAACTCGGCGTGAAGTCTGTCGTGACCGCCTCGCCTGCGGCTCCATAAAGCCAGCTTCCTTCAGGCGTTTGGCGATCTGCAGTGTGTCGACCGCGGGGGGCATCGCGGCTCATAGTGTGAGGCCGGGGGCGCCTTCGGCGAGACGCTCTGCGGCCGCCGACCCCCCAATGCGTTGCGTCAGCCGCTCGTGTGCTGGCGGATGAAGGATTTCATCCGGTCGATCGCGCGGGCGGCGTAAGGGGCGTCGGGCTTGCCGGTCATGAAGCCGTGGTTGGCGCCCTCGTAGAGCTGCAGCTCGACCTCACCGCCGGCCTTGCGCCAGGAATCGGCGAAATGGCGCATCAGCTCGACCGGGACCCATTCGTCCTTGTCGCCGCCGAAGACCAGAGCCGGCGGCAGATGGACCTGCTCGCCGCGATCGAGCATGCGCGGCGGGTTGCCCTCTGCCATGGTCGCGGCGTCGCCCCAGAAATTGTGATGGTTGTCGAGCAGCTCGGCGTTGCCCGCCGTTCTGGCGAGCTCGTAGCGCAGCAACGGGTCGAGCACGCCCCAGCCCGAGATCACAAAGGCGAGCCTGGCGTCGATCGCCGGGGCATCGGCCAGCCATAATGCCGCATAGCGCGGATCGTCGGGGCGCATTGCCGCCAGCAATACCTGATGCCCGCCGCTCGACGTGCCAAAGCTGCCGACCCAATCGGGGCGGCTGCGGTATTCGCCGGCATGCGCCTTGAGCCAGCGGGTGCCGAGATTGATGTCGGCGAGCGAGGCCGGGTAGGGGGCTTCGGGCGGCATGCGGAAATCGAGCGAGGCGACGAGGATGCCGCTGTCGGCCAGGGCCTTGGCGATGAAATCGTTGTCGGTGCGGTCCTTGTTGACCCAGGCGCCGCCATGGACCTGCACCACCGCCGGGAACGGGCCGGCGCCGCTCGGCCGGTAGAGTTGGGCCAGCATCGCATGGCCGCCCTGGCGCTGATATTCGACGTCTTCGACCCGGACATCGTGGCGGGTATCGGCTTCGACGGTCGCCATTTGCGGTTCCTCGCGTTCTGGTTCGGGTCATATCCTAGCGGATTGGCCCCGCGCAAATCCACCGGTCAGCGGCGCAGCCGGTCGAGCGCCATCCGCGCCATCGGGTCGCCCTGGGGCAATGACAGGATCCGCCGCTCCAGGCGCGCCCGCAGCCCCGGTCCGTCGGGAAAAGCGCGATCGGTCCAAAATCGCTTCGCCGGATCGAAGCAGCCCACCGCATCGAGAAAGGCGACTGTGAAATAATAGCTGTCGGGCAACGACTTGCCGACCGCGCGCCCCACGACCGTGCCGTCCGGGGCGATCGCGGTCTCGACGCACCAGGTGAGCAGGCGGTCGATCTCGGCCGCCGCGCGCCGGCGCTGGTCCGGGCGCATCCGGTTCCAGCCGAGCTGGAACAGCACCGCGACATCGTAATTGTTGTGGCTGGTCATGCCCTCGTCGTCGAGCCAGCCATTGGGGTAGCGGGCGTCGCGGATCTTCAGCAGGGTGTCGATCAGCTGCGGCCAACGGCCGATCCGGCCCTCGAGGTAGCGCGCCATGTGAAAGGTCATGCTGAGATCGGCGGTGCGCCAGCGCTGCCCGGCGATCGAGTAATCGGCGCCGAAGAACCCGGTCGCCCGGTCCTGCCATTGGCCGACAAAACGGCGGATCGCGGGCTCGACCCTGGGGTCCCAGGGATAGCCCGGCGGGCGCCGGCGCAGGATCAGCCGGACGAGGTCGGCGGTGGCGAAGTTCAGCTCCTTGCGATGGTCGACGCCGTCCTCGGCGAGGCGCGAGACGAGGAGGCTGCCGAGGTAGTCCGACAGATGGTCGGGATGGTTGATGCGGTCGAGAAAACGCGGCGGCGGGCCGCTGCCGGCGAAATCGTCGGCGAGCATCGGATCAACCGAGGCGTCGAGCTTCAGAAACCAGATCTCGGTGCCGGCGCCGAAGCTGCCTTCCCGATCGGGGGACAGGGCGCTGGGCGGTTGCGCCAGGGCGGCCACGGCGCGCACCCGGTCGAGCCCGGCAGCGGCCGCCGCAGCGTCGCCGGTATATTGCAGCCGCCAGTGCAATTCGCCCAGCGCCTGGCGCACAAACGAGGTGTCGCGGCCGCTGGCCTCGTCATCGTCGAGCCGTGCTTCGAGCGCCCGGATCTCCGGCGCCGCCGCCCGGCACAGCTCGGCGATCGCCGGAAAATAGGCCGCGATCACATCCTGCGGGCTCCAACCCGCGGGAGCCGGAATGGTCGGAGACGGAGCTGACGGCGCCGACACGCGGCGCCTATACGGCGGAAGCTCCGGCGTTTGCCTGCGCCGGCCCGCGGTCCGGGTGCGTCAGCGAGCTGAAAGCGGTCACGCAGAACAGCCCGGCTGACGCGATCACGAGCGCGAGGGTGAGCGGGTGGCCGCTCGGCCCGAGCGAAAGAGCGGCGGTCGCGCTTGCCGCCCCGCTCATCTGGATAAAGGTGCCGAGACCCGAAGCGGCGCCGACGATGTGGGGGTTGACCCCAAGGCTGCCGGCGGCGGCGTTGGGGGTGATCAGCCCGCTGCCGCAGCACACGAAGATCATCGGCCCGATCACGATATAGGGGCCGGCGACGTGCAGCAGCGCCAGGCCCACCATGACAAAGCCCGCCGGGATCAGGACCGTGGTGCCGATCGAGATCAGCCCGTTGACCCCGAGCCGGGTGGTCAACCGGTTGGAGAGAAAGCTGCCGACCAGAAAACCCATCGGCGGCAGCGCGGCGTAATAACCGTACTGCTCGGGGCTGACGCCGAAGCTGCCGATCAGCACCGCCGGACCACCGGCGGCGAAGATGTGAAAGCCGGCATGGGCGCCGGCGGCGGAGAGCGTGTAGCCGAGAAAGCGGCGGGTGCCGATCAAAATGCGGTAGCTCGCCAGCATGCCCTGGCCATCGCCGGGTGCGGCCGGGGCTGCGCAGCGGTCGGGCACATAGCGGACCATCAGCACCATGGCGAAGCAGGCGAGCACCGCGACGGCGGCGAAATTGGCGCGCCACCCGAACCACTCCTGCAGATATCCGCCGAGCACCGGCGCGCATGCCTGCATCAGGGTGGCTGCGATCGCACGCCCGGCGATGACCTGAGCGGCTGCCTCCGGACCCCATATCTCGCGCGTAATGGCGCGCCCGACCACCATCCCGGCGCAGGCTCCGATCCCCTGCAGGACGCGCGCCGCGATCAGAAAGCCGATGGTCGGGCTGGCCGCGCAGGCGAGGCTGGCGACGGCGCTCAGCGCCAAGCCCCAAAGCACGGTCCGCCGCCGTCCATAGCGATCGGACAGCGGCCCGACCACCAGCATGCTGATCGCAAAGGCCAGCAGGTAGCCGACGAAGGTGAGCTGCACGCGGGCGACCGAGGTGTCGAGCCCGCGCGCGATTGCCGGGATCGACGCGACATAGATGGTCGAGGCCATCATCCCCAAGGACGATGACGCGGTCAGGCTCAGCAGCACGAGCCGGCGGCGCAGCGGGGTGAAACCATCCGCCGCCAGTGAACGGGTGCTCGAAAGCTCAGGCATGATCGAAGCTCGCCTGTGAAATCGTACCGAGAATACCCCATTCTTGATTTCGCCAGCCTTACAGAGGAGCCCGGCCCCGAATCGCTCACGCCCCGCGTCCGCCAGCCGCGCCGGGGCACTCCGGTGAGCCGGAGAGGCCGGCGGGCAAGCCAATGGTCGAGCGGTGCTACCGGCAGGGCCAGCTCGTCTCCGTCGTAATCGGGCAGCAAGAGGACGGTCAGGCGCCGCGCTCCCGCCGGCCAGCGGATCTGCAGCCGCCTGATCGGTGAGCCTGCGGCACGCTTTCCCTCCTCGTCGGTGCGCCGTGGTAATTCGCATACGCGGGCGTCGCCGCCCGATGAACGCCCGTGCAGCTGATGGGCTGCGGGGCGCGCGAACGAGCGCGGCGGCGGCGGCGACGCCAGCTCAAAGCGGGCGCCCGCCGGCTCCAGAATGCGCACGGCGAGGCGGTCGCCGCCGAGGCGGAAGCGAGCGAGCGAGCCCGCCAACGCGATGGGCTCGGCGCCGGTGTGGATCGCCCACAGAATATCGCCGCAAATCGCCGGGTCGGCCTCGTCCTGGATCACGACCTGCCTGCCGATCAGCGCGGCGCCGCGCCGGACCGTCCCCGCCGGCTCGCCGTAAGCCGCCGACAGATCGAGGACCACCCATTTGCAGTCGCCCTCGACATTGCTGCCGACGATCGTTGCGGGCGCGTTCGGCACCTGGTCGAGCCCGCCGATGGTCAGTGTGTTGTGACCGGCCGCCTGCGCACGATAGTACCGCCAGCGCGGCCCCGATCGGGTGTCGCTGCCGTGGTCGAAATAGCCGGGCAGGTCGTAATCGTCCGGACCGAGATCGACGACCCAGCGGTGTCGCGCGCCGTCGAGGACAAAGGTGCCGGCGTCGGCCTGGGCGTGCAGGATCACCTCTTCGGGACGCGGCGCGCCGCCGCGCACCGGACCGCGGACATTTCCCCCTTTGATCGCCAGATAGACCGGGCGCGCCCGCGGATCGGCCGACCAGGTGCTGCGGAAGCAGGCGAGGTCGCCGCTGCGGAACACCTTGCCGGTGGGCAGGCCGAGCGCCGCGGGGCACGCCCCCGCGGGTTTTGGCCAGATCGTCGTAAACGGGTGATGCCCACCGCCGGCTTCGCCGAGCAGCCAGCCATCCACCGGGCGCCCAAAGCGATGCGCGTGCCAGGAGAGCGGGTTGACATCGAAACGCTGGTCCAAATCGCCAAAGTTGAAGGCAGCCCCGAACGGTCCCGAGGCGTGCAGAGCGAAGTCCCCGGTCTGGGCGAAGCCCGGCCGGTCGGCAAGGCCGAAACTGTCGCCCAAAGCGCTCTCCAGCGCTGCGACCATCAAACCCGCATAGCGCATTGCCAGAGACCAGTAGCTCGGGCCCTCGCGCCAGGCCCCGTCCGGCGCCAGCGCCTCGAACACATTCCAGGAGGAAGCAAGGCTGCGCCGCACGAGCTCCGCCGAAAGCTCGCGGTGCGGCCGCACCACCGCAAGCGCCGCGACCAGGATGCCGGAATTCGATACGAGGCTGCAATTGTCGCGCCGTTTCGGCCACAGCAGCGACCGGTCCTGATAGGCGGCAAGCGCGGGTTCGAGCACGTTGCGCCGGATCGCGCGCTCGATCACACGGCGTTCGCGCGGCGCGAGCCTGGTGTAGAGCCAATCGTAGGCGAGAGACACGGCAACGGCGATTTCGGCGCAATCGAGAAACGAACGGATCACCGGCCTCTGCTTCCAGCTCGCCGCGGCGGCAAATCCGTCGAGTGTGCTGCGCGCCGCCGCCAGCGCCGCCTCCGCCGGCTCGCCGTCAGCGGTCAGCGCGATAAACGCCGTGGTGATCAGGTGCCGCGCTCGCCGCTTGATGGCCGCGCGCGGCTCCTGCGGCACCCATCCGGTCGACGCCTCCAACCGCAGCGTTGCAAAGCGAGCCTGCAGGTCGCGATCGGCGCCGGCACGGCGACAAAGCCCGGGGAGCGCCGATTTGCGAAACAGCAGATAGGGATGACGCGCGTCAAAATGCGCAAGCGCGGTGGCGGCGCCGGCGAAATTCGGGCTGTCGACGAGTTGGAGTTGAGGTGATCGCGCGTTGTCGAATGGCAATCGAACCCCCCAAGAGGCGGCACGGCGGTTTGCCTTCGCCGGGGTCTATTCCTATGCGCGATCAGATTGATTTATGGTTTCAGGTCGGCGCGCATCCCTCTAAGCACACATCTTAACACGGTTCGGGTCAGGCCTGGGCGAGAAGCTTGGTCAGATAATCCTCCTTCCAGGCGGCGAGGTTGAATTTGCCGCGCAAGGAGACCTTGGAGCGGTCCTTGTGCATCAGATTGAGGGCCATGTGGCGCAGGATGGCGAGGTTGTAGGGACTGTTGTCCATGCGGCTTCTGACCTGATCTTCGTTCATGACGACGTTCAGAACCCAATGCAGGCGGTTCTCGACGCCCCAATGGGAGCGGGCGACCTGGCCCAGGCGCTCCGGCGACAATGGCGCGCTCAGCAGATAATAGCCGGTCTCGTTTGTCGTTCTCGACCCGGTCTTGGCGATCGTTTGCCGAATCCGCACGACCCGGCCGAAGGCGGCCAAACCCGGCCATTGATGGCGCGCCTGCAGCTGCTCGATGTCGGTCGACACCAGGCTGGTGCGGGTCTCGACGCGGCCGTGGTCGCTGTCTCGCATCGAATGGCTCGCGGCCGTCTCATGCTCCGGATCACTGAAAAACCCGATGACGTCGGCGTGCAGCGCGTGGTGGTTGCCCTTGAGCGCCAGAACATAGTCGCCGCCCTGGCTGATGATCTGGCGGCCGATGTCGCGTTGGCAATTGAGCGCATCGGTGGTCACGATCGTGCCCTTCAGCGCGAGCATCTCCAACAGCTTGAGAACCGCGGTGCTTTCCTTGACCTTGGCGGTCGTGGCGATCTGGGCCAGTACCAGGCGGGTGTCGCAGCACCAGGCGCTGATCATGTGCAGGGCCGAGCCCGGGTGGGCGGCGTCGAGCGGCCGGCGCAGCACCTTGCCGTCGATCGCGATGACCCCGGTGCAGGTCTCGCTGAAGCGCGCCATGAATTTTTGAAAACAGGCGCGGAACTGATCCGGGTCGAGTTGGCGAAACACACGGCTGAAGGTGTCGTGGCTCGGCACCCCGTTCTTCAGCTCGAGAAAGCTGCCGAGGAACTCCTGCTTGGCCTCGGCGAAGACCGCCATGTCGACCGCGGTCTGGCCGCCGGACAGCACCGCGCACAGCGCGATCATCATGATTTCCATAAGGTCGTGGCGTCTGGCCTGGCCCGAGCGCGGATCCTTGAGCCCGGCAAAGCAGTCGTCGAAACCCTGCATCGCCGCCTCCGCCATGGCGTCGCGGACCTCACCGCAGCCGCGCCACGGCCTGTCGCCGGCAGCTGCCGCGGGGCGCGATCCGGAAGCGGGCGCGACGATGCGGCCCGCCGCAGATCGGGAGTGCCGCGCCATGCGCGGCATGGTGTTTCAAGGTATCGGCGGAATACTGCAAGGATGCCGGCCCGACGCGCTCGGCGTTTGCGCCGCTGGTGAAAGTGACGCCGACATCACTGACCGAGGGGATCTCGCAAGGTGCGGCGCACCGCGAATCACGGCCGGGCCGGTGTCTTGATCCGAACGGTCCTCGTCTGCAAAATACAATCATGTACATCGCCATTCCCGCTGTTTTGTTTCGTCCCGAGGCAAGGATCTTCGCACGCGGTCAGCGAACCGTCCGCAATCCCATCAACTGCGCGTCAAAAATGAATTCGATCCAACTTAACATGGCGTTATCGATCGCAGCCGGCGACCATGGCCGTGGCGCCAGCGCGGAGTCAGCCCTCGGACCGGGCTTGGACGCTCCGGCGCGTCAGGGCCGATGCCGGTGGCGCCGCTGACCGAAACCGGGACGGCCAACCTGTCGGGATCGGCGATAACGGGTCGCGGCGGGGTCCCTGCGGTAGAAATCGCCGATCAAGCTCCCTCGCGCAGATTGGATCTGACGCGCGCTGGGACATTTTTTTGACGCGTGTGGCGATAGTCTTGGGCAAAAGTTTAACAGGACGGAGAGCGATTACCGGGCCGCGTCCGCGGCGGCTCGCGGACCGTGCCAGACCAGATGGGGTGAGGCTCCGATGCTGATAAACCGTCTCGCGATGACGGCGACAAGCGACAAACGGGTGCTCTCGGCGACCGTCGTCTGGGAAGAGCGGAACTATTCCGAGCAGCTGCTCACCTTTGAGATTCACGATGGCGGGAGCGAGGGCGACGCGATCGCTGCGGACGGACCCCGGGACCGCGCGCGAACCAGCGGCGGACCCAGCGCGGACCCGTTCCTGGCCGCCTGTTTCCCGCTCGCCGCAGTGCACGGGGAGGCGCGGATCCGGGTCGAGGGTCGGGCCTGCCCGATGCTGGTCGAAGGGCTGCGGACCGCTCATGCCTGGTGGTCGAGCTGGGGCGGAATGCCGGGCGCAGCGCCCGCAATCGAGACCTCGGGCCGCACCGGCGGTGAAACCGCGACCGGGCCGCGGCGCGGGGCGGCCTTTTTGTCGGGAGGCGTCGACGGGTTTCATCTGCTGATGCGCAACCGGCGTCTCTATCGCCCGGATGATCCCGCCTATATCCGCAAAGCCCTGTTCATTCATGGGTTCGACATCGGCAAGCGCGCGCGTGCGCCGGAGTGGGAGCGCTATCGGGCGGCGCTGGCCGGGCTCGAGCCGGTGGCCGCCGAGACCGGACTGCGCCTCGTTGCGTGCCGCGTCGATCTGCGCCACCTGCCCACGAAGCCGGACTTTTGGACCTACCGCCACAACGGGGCGGCCTTGGCCGCCGTCGGCCATGCAGCACTGCTCGGGCCCGCCTTCCTGTTTATCGGCGCCTCGCATCATGCCGCCAACCCGGTGCCGATGGGATCGCATCCCGCGGTCGACGGCCTGTTTTCGAGCCAGCGCGTCGCCATCATCCATGACGGCGCGCGCTTTTCGCGCCTCGACAAGGTGCGCGACCTCGCGACCTGGCCGACCGCGCTCGCGGCGTTGCGCGTGTGCCCGGAAGGCCGCGGCATCGAGGCCAATTGCGGGCGCTGCGAAAAGTGCCTGCGCACCCGGCTGGAGCTGTTGGCGGCCGGGGTCGAGGAGACCGCCGCATTCGGTCGCAGCCTGATGCCGCTCGAGTTGTGGGAGGAAGCCGTGCCGGCGCCGAGCGGGCATCGCGCGATCATGTACGAGGATTTGCTGCCGCCGTTGCGGGCCCGCGGCCTCGATGCGCTGTGCCGCGTGCTCGAGCAAAAGATCGCGGCCTATAGGGCAGGGATCGTAAATCGTGCAAATTGATCCGCAATTGATCGCCCCCAACGAGAGCCTCAGCGACGATTTGCCTTGAAAGTAGCTCATGACGGCTTCAGGATTGACGCATATCGCTAGAGGCGCCCTTGCCGCGGTCGGCTTTGGACGCTCTGGTTGTGCCTCTGGACGGTGCCAATGGCATTGCTGATCGGCCTCCTCGGCTCTCTGGTGATAGAGATTGGTGATCGCCGGCTCGGGAAAGTCCCGAGAAAGGCGCGTGCCCTGATCGCCTATCTGGCGGTCCAGGGAGGCCGCCCGGTCAGCCGTGAACGGCTTTCCGACCTGTTGTGGCCCTATCAGGGTTCCGATCAGGCGCGCCACAGCCTGCGCAATTGCCTGCTGGAGCTGCGCAAGGCGCTGGGACCTGCCGCCGGGCATCATCTGGCGGCCGAGTTCGCCAATTGCCGCCTTCAGGACGTCGATGCCGATACCGAGCGTTTCGAGCGGCTTTCCCGTTCACCGCACCGCACCGATCTCCATGCCGCAGCCGAGTTGTATCGCGGTGAATTCCTGGCCGATTTCGTCATCAATTCCGAGCCTTTCCAGGAATGGCTCGCGGCCGAGCGCGACCGCACCCTCGATCTCGTCTGCGGAGTCCTCCAGCGCTTGACGGCGCTGCAGGACGAGGCCGGGGAGCACGACGCAGCGATCCAGTCGGCGCGCCGCCTGGCCTCGCTCAATTCGCTTTCGGAGATCGGCCAGCGCGCGCTGATCCGCTCCTATGCGCATGCCGGAAGGCGGCCCGAAGCGCTGCGTCAATACCGCATCTGCGCCGAGATCCTGAAGCGCGAGCTCGGGGTGGCACCCGATGCCGAGACCCAGGCGCTCGCCAACGAGATCGCACGCTCCGGCGGTGCCGGCGAGATCGCGGCAGCGAGCCGCAGCGTAGATCGCGCGGCGGAGGCGCCGGCGGAGCCTGCCGATTGGCTGCCGATAAGGCGCGCGGCGGCGGGGCCGTCGCTGCCTGGCCCGGAAGGGACGCGGCTGCGATGGCCCTGCCTGCTGCCGAGCATCGCCATGGCCGTAGCGCCGCTACGCAATCTGACCGGCGATCCCGACCAGCAATATCTGGTGGAGGCTTTCTCCGACGACTTCGTCACCGATCTCCTCCGCCACGTCCGCGGGCTGGCGCTCGCGCGGACCGCGGACGAGCGGCGGGCCCTCGAGGATCCCGCCCGGACGGCCGATTTGGAAACCGAATACCGGGTCACCGGCAGCGCCCAGCGCAGCGGTCCGCGCACCTTGCGCATAAACATCCAGGTCAGCGACGCGGCCACCGCGGAATACCGCTGGGCCGGACGATACGAGTTCGACCCCGACGAGCTCGGATCCGGGCAAACCAGGATCACCCGCCAGATCTCGCGCGAGGTCCACGCGCTGCTGCTGCGCGAGGCGAGCCGTCGAGCCCTCACCACCCCGGGGATCGAGCTCGGCCTGAACGACTGTCTCGCTCAGGGGACAAGCGCGCTCAAGGGCGAGATGCGCGCCGAGCCGACGGCCGAGGCGCAGCGTTGGTTTCTCGCGGCGCTGGCGCTCGATCCGCGCAACGTCGAGGCGCTCACCGGTCTTGCGAAGACCTGCCAGCATCTGGTCGGCCAGCCGTGGTGGGGCGATTTGGGCGCCGCCACGGTGGCGTTGGATCTGGGGCAGCAGGCCATCACCACCGCGCTCGAGCTCGCGCCGGGCCATGCCGTTGCAAAATGCATCCAGGGGATGCTCTACTCTGCGGCAGGACAGTTGGAGGAGGCTGCCGGCGCCTTTGACAGCGCGTTGGCGATGGACCAGCGGCTGGCGAGCGCGCATGCGTTTTCGGGCTACAACGCGGCCTTTCTCGGTCACGCCGAGGAGACATTGCCGGCGGTCGAGCGGGCGATGCGTCTCGATCAGACGGACCGGCGCCACAGCATCTTTTTCTTCTTTGGCGGATTTTCCCAGCTTTTGCTCGGCCGGACCGAAGTGTCGATCGCATTGCTGCAAAAGTCCCTGGATCGCAATCCCAGCTACGGCGGCGCGCAGCTGTTTCTGATGGCGGCGCTCTCGTTGACCGGACGGCGCAGCGAAGCGGCTCGGGCGGCGTCGGAATTTCGCGAGCAATATCCGAACTCGCGCGCGAATGCCTTTGAGCAGCTCTGGCTGTCGCGCTCGGCTTGCCCGCGCTATCGCGCCCAGATCGATCCGATGTTCGAGAAGATCCGCGGTCTCGGCGTCGGCGGCTGAGCACAGCGCCGCTGCCCACGACCCCGGCGCGGATGCCTCAAGCCCGGGCGGCCGGCGGCGACCACGGCTCGGGCGCGCGCGGCTCGAGATCGGTCACGACATCGACCACCACCGGCTCGCCGGCGCCGAGCGCCTCGGCCAATGCCGGCGCAATCTCGCCCGGCCGCTCGACCCGGATGCCGCGCACGCCGAAGCTCTTGGCGACGGCGGTGAAGTCGGTCGGGCCAAAGCGCACCAGCGCCTCGCCGCGCCCCGGCCGGTTGCCGGCGATCCGACGCACGCCGGTCAGGTTCTGGCCAAAGCCCGAATTGTTGTTGACGACGATAATTGCGGCGATGCCGCAGCGGCGCGCCGATTCGAGCTCGGCGAGGTGATAGTAGAACCCGCCATCGCCGGTAAAGCACAGGACCGCGCGATCGGGTGCCGCGCATTTGGCGCCGAGCGCGGCCGGAAACGACCAGCCGAGCGATCCCGCCGCGCGCAGATAGGTCTGCCCGGCGCCGTTGAAGTCGATCATCGTGCCGGTCCAGATCCCGGAATACCCGGTGTCGGCCACCAGGATCCCATCCGCCGGCAACGCCCTGGTGATCTCGGCGCACAGCCGCTCGACCCGGATCGGAGCCCGGTCGTCGGCGACGAGCGGCGCCATTGTCGCGCGCCAATCGGCGACGATCCGCGCCGCCTCCTCGGCAAAGCCGCGGTCGCGGGTCGGATGCCCGACGATCTCGACGAGGCGGGCCGCGCTCGCTTTGGGATCGCCGACGACCCCGATCGTGTTCGGATAGCTGCGCCCGATCTCGAGCGGGTCGGCGTCGATCTGCACGATCTGAGTTTCGAGCGACGGCACGGTCCAGTTCAGGGTGACCTGGTCGCCGGTGTCGCAGCCGATATAGAGCACGAGGTCGGCGCCGTGGACGATGCGGTTGGCCGGCGGCGCGGAGTAGCTGCCCGGGACGCCGACCGAGAGCGGGTGCCGAGTGGGAATGCTATCGCGGGCGCCGAGCGACGTCGCCACCGGAGCGGCCAATGCCTCGGCCAGGGCGAGAACTTCCGGCCCGGCCTGCGAGGCGGCGGCGCCGTCGCCGGCGACGATCGCCACCCGCCGGGCAGCGGTCAGCGCCGCGGCGGCGCGCTCGATGTCGCGCTGGTCGGCGACCGGCCGGTGCGCCGGTATCCGCCGCGCCTCGGGGTCGACGACCGTCGACTCGCCGGTGTGGCCGAGCTCGATGACATCGCCCTGCAACCCCGAGAAATCGAGATGGGCCGGGCGCGGGGTGTCGGCCAAGGCGGCGCGCCAGGCGTGGCGCAGCAGCCGCGGCAATTCGGCGGTCGAATTGACCGGGCTCGAAAACTTGGTCACCGCGGCGAACAGCGGCGCGTGGGCGATCTCCTGATAGCTGTTGCGGTGCTGGAAAGACGGCTCCTTGCGCCCGGTCAAGGCCACCACCGGGCTGCGCCCGAGATAGGCGTCCTGCAGGCCCGAAGCGAGGTTCGCCGCACCCACCGACTGGGCCATGCACACCCCCGGCCGCCCGGCGATGCGGGCGTAGCCGTCGGCCATATAGGCCGCGGCCTTTTCCGAATGGGCGAGGATGCGGGTCACCCCCAGATCCTCGAGCTCCATCAGGGTGCGGCGCATGACCGACTCGACGAAAAACACGTGGGTCGTCCCGGTCCCGGCCAAGGCCCGCGCCAGCCACTGGGCGCCATTGACGGTTCGCTGCTCGCTCAAGCCAATTTCCTCCCTGTTTGGGACCGCGGGCCTCCGGCCCGCAGCGGGCGGGACCTCGCGCTCCGATTCCCCATATGCGGGCGGGACGCCCGCGCTCCCATTCCCCAGATGCGGGCGGGACGCCCGCGCTCCCATTCCCCAGATGCGGCAGGACGCCCGCGCTCCGATGCCCCATATGCGGGCGAGACGCCCGCGCTCCGATTCGACGAGACGCCCGCGCTCCGGTCTAAAGCGTCAGCCCGCCGTCGACGATGACGGTCTGGCCGGTGATCATCGCCGCCCCGGCGCACAGAAAAAAGATCGTCTCGGCGATGTCCTCGGGCCGGCACGCGCGCTTGAGCGGGGTGCGCTCGATCGAGGCGACCTTGCGGTCGGCGGGCCAGTCCTTGTTCCACGGGCTGTCGACAAAGCCCGGGGCCACCGCGTTGACCCGGATTTCGGGCGCCAGGGTCCGGGCGAGGCTGCGCGTCAGATTGATCAGCCCGGCCTTGCTGGTCGCGTAGGGAATGCTGCTGCCCGATCCCATGACCCCGGCGATCGAGGCGGTGTTGCAGATCGCACCCCGCGCCGCCTTCAGCGCCGGAACCGCGGCATGGGCGCAGCGGAACGGGCCGATCAGGTTGGTGGTTAGGATCCTCGCCCAGAAATCCTCGGAAAGCGCGTCGAGATCGGAAAACGGGATCGGCGTCGGGGTGGCCGGAGTCCCGGCATTGTTGACCAGAAAGTCGAGCCGGCCGAGCGCGTCGACGGCACTCCCCACCATCCGCTCGGCCTCGCCCGGCCGCGACACGTCGCCCGGCGCGGCAACCACCCGCCGGCCCTGTGCCTTGAGCCGTTCGACGGCTTCCGGCCCGCGCGGGTCGTCGGGCAGATGGTTCAGCGCCACGGTCGCCCCACAGCGCGAGAAAATGTCGGTGGCGGCGAGCCCGATGCCCGAGGCCGCACCGGTAACCAGCACCGTCTTGCCGGCGAGATCCGCACTGATCATGTGAGCGCTCCTCCGCAAAGATCGGGTGTCGCGGGGCAGCATGCCCCCGCCGCTGCCGCTGTCAAGCTGCCGACGACCTGGGTATCCGATCCTTGAGCCCGACGCGAATGAGATAAGGTATGTGAATAGGTTATCGTCGTCCCCGCGAAAGCGGGGGCCCAGGGCCGCTGCTCAAGCCCTTGAGGGCCCTGGGTTCCCGCTTTTCCGCGAGAATGACGGATAAGGTGGCTCAGGCGATGAGGGCGCGAATACCGGTCAGAGCAGATCGCGCGCCCGTTCGAGCTCCTCGAACTCGCCATATTGAGAGACCAGCAGGACCTCGTCGAAGCCCAGCTGCTCCATCCGCTTCAACCGCCGGCGTGCCTCGTCCGGCGGACAGACCAGCGCCACATCGGTGGCCGCGGCGAGCTCCGCGGATTCGGGCCGGTTGTTGAGATCGACCGCGACATTGGCAAGGACGGCGTTGCTGCCGCCTGCCTCGCGATAGATGCGCATCCCGGCCTCGAGATCGTCCCAGCTGCTATACCGGCCCGACGGGGTCCAGCCCTGGCACTCCTTGGCGGCGTAGGTGATCCAGCGCGGACTGCGCCAGGCCCCCATCAGGATCGGCGGCCCGCCTTCGCATCCCGGCCATAGGGACAGTTTCCCGCCATTGACCGCGTCGCCGCGCCAGATGCGGTGCATGGTCTCGAGTGCTATTCTCATCGCGCGGAAACGATGGTCGTAGTCCAGGCCGAGCAGTTCGAAATCCGCCCGCGTCGAGCCGCTACCGACACCAAGACGCAGCCGCCCGCTCGACAATGCCTGAACCGACTGCACGCGATGAGCGAGCTCGATCGGGTGACGCAACGACAACTGCAAGACCCCGATGCCGAGCTCGACGCGGTCGGTCACGGCCGCCAGCACCGCCAGCTCCACCAACGGATCGAGTGTCGGCCGCCCGCGGCCCATCGAATCCCCGACCCAAATCCCCGGAAACCCGGCGGCTTCGATGCGGCGGGCGTAATCGGCCGTGCGGTCCAGCAGCCGGTCATGCGGTCCCGCGCCGGCGCTGAACCGGACCATCGTGCTTATTTTCACGAAATTCCCCTATCTCTGGCTGGTATTGGCGAGAGCATGCCGCATCTTCGCGGCCACCGCCAACGATCGCGCTGCCGAACCGCGCTCGCGCCGCGCATTCCAGGACTGCGCCCGTCGGCGCCGTGTTCTGAGAGTCGAGCGGCCGACGCTTTCGTGCTATTCCTCGTCCATCCTAACCAGGGAGGACGAGATGGATACGATCGAGGCCTCGACGGCATCACGGAGCAAGGGTCTGCTGTCGCGATTGCCGTCGCGCCTGCATCACAACGCCTTTGTCGTTAAGGACCACGAGGTCAACCGCCGCTTTTTCGAGGATCTGCTCGGCATTCCGCTGGCGGCGACCTGGTGCGAAAAGAATTTCAGCGCCGAGCTGCAGCGCGAAGTCGAGTTCTGCCACACCTTTTTCGCGATGGCCGACGGCGGCGCGCTCGCGTTCTTCCAGTTCGCCGATCCTGAGCTGTATCGGATGACCCAGGCCGAGCGGCCGGCGCAGGTCGGGCGCTACGACCACATCGCGTTCAAGGCCGAGCCCGAGACCTATGACGAGCTGAAGCGGCGGCTCGAACGCGCCGGCGAAAAATACCGCGAGACCAATCACGGCTATTGCAAATCGATCTACGTCGCCTCGCCCGACGGGCTGATCGTCGAGTTCACCCAGGACCCGGAGGATGTCGCCGAGATCGACGCCATCCGCCGCGCCGACGCGCATTCGGAGCTGGCGCGCTGGATGGCCGGCGACCGCCATACCAACAACGATCTGCGCGGCCGCGATTTCTGAGCCGCACCCTCGTCCCAGCCCTCTTGCCCTCTCCCCAATTGCGGGAGAGGGCGGCGGCCCGGTATCTCAGTCCGGCGGTCCCCGAGGTGCAGCTCGGCGATCAGTCGGGCGCGCCGGCGCGAGCCTGCAATGCCGCGAGCCAGCGCCGCAGCAGATCGGCGTGGGCGGCGAGGTGCCGCGCGATCTCCGCCCCGATCTCTCCCCGATACATATGGACCGCGAGATTACGGTCGCTCCCGATGTCGAAGGCAGCTCGCGCGTCCTCGTCCGACAGCCAGCCGAGCCGTCGTGCCGCGCGGATCGTTGCGTTTGGCGAAGCGACGGGGATGCCTTCGGATTCCGCCAGCAGTTGCTGCGTGCCTTTCCACACAGCTTCAAAAGTATAGATCAGCCGCAGGATCGCGCCGTCGCGCTCAAGGACCGAGCGCCGCGCTCCTGCCGATCGCTTCCTCCAGTGTCGCGAGCGCCGCCGCCGCCTCGGCAAGGCGTTCCTCTACCTCCGCCACGGTATTCCCTCGCGCCGAACCGCCGTCCACAAGGGCACGGTCCGCGTGTCGCAGGTCGACCACATCGACATCGTACGGAATTTTGCTCTCCTCGATATCCGCCTGCAGCTCGCCGAAGAAGCCGACCCGAAGCTCGTCGCGCGGCAGGATCGCGATATCGATGTCGCTATGCTGCCGCGGCTCGCCGCGCGCGCACGACCCGAACAGCCAAACCTCCGCCTCATGGTCGCCGAGTGCAACCAGCACCATCCGCCGCAACTCCTCGATTGCCTGTTCGCGAACCGGATTCATGCCAATTTTAACCAATTTTGTTTTCGCCTTGTACTCATTGCGAACATCTCGGAGGCTCGTTTTGCGAGAAGCAGTCCCCGACCGCTTCGACCCTTTTTCTGAAATCCCTTCGTCGCTGCGCTCCTCGCAATCGAGTAGGCTAGTCGAAGCTTAGCCCAACTTGTGCTCGACCCACTCGCCGAGGCCCAGTCGAACCACCAACTCGGCGAGACGGGCACCGGTCCAGACCTGAATGGGAAGATTGGGAGTGGCGGTTAAATTCCCATGCACGGTGTGGACCGCAAATATCATGCGAGCGTAGCGATCTCGTCGCTTCTGAAATCGGTCCATATAGTCTTCAAGTGTTTTCTGAGTGGCCGCGCCTTTTACCTGCACGAAGGCGATCTCATCAGCAGCGAGGTTTTGAGCTTCGAGGTCGACCCCCTCCTGTTGTCCACCTAGCGTCGAGAGGCGGGTCGACGCCGTCCGCGCCAGAATGAGGTCGACCAATTGTTCGAAATCCTGCCATGTCAGCCGAGAGATCATTCTGCCGACGGCCTGCTGATGCATGGTGCAGGGCTCGAGCAGCTTCCACGGCATCAGGGTCTTGCTCGTCTCGAATTAGTCGTAAAGTGGCCTCCCACCCATGCGGCTTACAGACGGTTGCGCGAAAGCCCGCTACTCTATTGACAGTCCCAGGTAAATCCGCCGGGGCTAATAGCTTCCCTTTCAGGGAACGATTTGACCAGGGGCGGTTGCAAGTAAGCCAAAAATGGCCGCTCCCGTCGCCTTCCGCTCCGGGGTTCGCGGTAGCTCTATCTTGCACAGTGCACCACCACAAAAAACCTTCCTCGAACGTAATCCAGACGTGTCGACTCGGTCGATCTAACAGAGAGATAAGTTGATTTAAGTTGTTCTTGCGGGAACCGACGGTCTTAAGTCCCAGGTTCACTTGGTGCTTGCGTCCGATCTCAGCAAAATCTCCAGGATTCTCGATGAGGTTGGCCGGCACCTGTGACCATCCTGCATGGAGCTGACCTTTTTCTTTAGCGACGCGCCACCAATGGCCGCCTCGGCCATTTTTGACATAGCGAACGGATTTCGGGATGTCGTCAATTGCGAATTCTGCTTTGCAGTTTTGCATCGTCGCTTTGTCGTCATAGAATTCGATCGGGCGAATCGCTTACCCCGCCTTGCGGCGGCGGGCAGGGCGGCGGGCGAGGTAGGGGCGGAGGTAGTCGCCGGTGTAGCTCGCGGCGCTGGCGGCGATGTCCTCGGGGGTGCCGGTGGCGACGATGTGGCCGCCGGCGTCGCCGCCCTCGGGGCCGAGATCGATGATCCAGTCGGCGGTCTTGACGACTTCGAGGTTGTGCTCGATGACCAAGACCGTGTTGCCGGTCTCGACCAGCGCGTGCAGCACTTCCAAGAGCTTGCGCACATCGTCGAAATGCAAGCCGGTGGTCGGCTCGTCGAGGATGTAGAGGGTGCGGCCGGTGGCGCGCCGCGACAATTCCTTGGCGAGCTTGACGCGCTGCGCCTCGCCGCCCGACAACGTCGTCGCCGGCTGGCCTACATGAATATAACCGAGCCCGACCTGCTGCAATGTCAACAGCTTGTCGCGGATCGACGGCACCGCGCGGAAGAAATCGACGCCCTCGTCGACGGTCATGTCGAGCACGTCGGCGATGCTCTTGCCGCGGAACAGCACCTCCAGGGTCTCGCGGTTGTAGCGCCGGCCGTTGCACACGTCGCATTGGACATAGACGTCGGGCAGAAAGTGCATCTCGATCTTGATCACGCCGTCGCCCTGGCAGGCCTCGCAGCGCCCGCCCTTGACGTTGAACGAGAAGCGACCGGGCAGATAGCCGCGCGACTTGGCTTCGGGCAGCCCGGCGAACCAGTCGCGGATCGGGGTGAAGCAGCCGGTGTAGGTCGCCGGGTTCGAGCGCGGGGTGCGGCCGATCGGCGACTGGTCGATGTCGACGATCTTGTCGAGGTACTCGACCCCTTCCAAGCGCTCGTGGGGTGCGGGTTGCTCGCGGGCGTTGTTTAGCCGCTTGGCCAATGCCTTGTACAGGGTCTCGACGATCAGGGTCGATTTGCCGCCGCCCGAAACGCCGGTCACGACACAGAAGGTGCCGAGCGGGATCTCGGCGGTGATGTCCTTCAGATTGTTGCCTGATGCCCCGACGATGCGCAGGATCTGCCCGGGATGTCCGGTGCGGCGCGCGGCCGGCACCGGGATCTGGCGCATGCCGGTCAGGTATTGGCCGGTGATGCTGTCGGGGTTGGCCATGATCGCGTCGGGGGTGCCCTCGGCGACGACATGGCCGCCATGGACCCCGGCGCCCGGCCCCATATCGACGACCCAATCGGCGGTGCGGATCGCCTCCTCGTCGTGCTCGACGACAATGACCGTGTTGCCCAGGTCCCTGAGCCGCTTCAGGGTCACGAGCAGGCGGCCGTTGTCGCGCTGGTGCAATCCGATCGAGGGCTCGTCGAGCACATAGAGCACACCCGTGAGCCCCGAGCCGATCTGCGAGGCGAGGCGGATGCGCTGGCTCTCGCCGCCCGAGAGGGTGCCCGAGGCGCGCGACAGGGTCAGGTATTCGAGCCCGACATTCTGCAGAAAGCCGAGCCGCTCGTTGATTTCCTTGAGGATGCGCTGGGCGATCTCGCGCTGGCTCGGGGTCAGCTCCTGGTCGATGCCGGAGAACCAGCGCAAGGCTTCGGCGATCGCCAGCCGTGCGACCTCGCTGATGTTGCGGCCGCCGATCTTGACCGCCAATGCCTCGGGCTTGAGCCGGTCGCCCTGGCACACCTCGCAGGTCCGCGCGCTCTGGTAGCGGCCGAGCTCCTCCTTGACCCAGGCGCTGTCGGTCTCGCGAAAGCGCCGCTCCATGTTCGGCAATACGCCTTCGAACGGGCGCTCGGTCGAGTATTTCCGCAGCCCGTCATCATAGGTCATCTTGACCGGCTCGCCGTCGGAGCCCGAGAGGATCGTATGCCGCATCTTTTCCGGCAGCTCGGCCCACGGCGTGTGCATGCTCTGTCTGAAATGCCGGGCGATGCTTTCGAGGGTCTGCGTGTAATATTGCGACGACGAGTGCGACCATGGGCTGACCGCACCCTCGGCGAGGCTCTTGCGCTCGTCGTGGACGACCAGGCCGGCATCGAAATAAAGCTTGGTGCCGAGCCCGTCGCAGGCCGGGCAGGCGCCGAACGGGTTGTTGAACGAGAACAGCCGGGGCTCGATTTCGGGGATGGTAAAGCCCGAGACCGGGCAGGCGAATTTCGCCGAAAAGATCGTCTCCTCGCCCGAATCGGCGTTTTCGGTGAGGGCGATCCCGTCGGCCAGGTCGAGAGCGGTCTCGAACGAATCGGCGAGCCGGTTGCCGAGATCGGCCGCAACGACGATGCGGTCGACGACCACGGCGATGTCGTGCTTCAGATTCTTGTTGAGCGGCCGGACCTCGTCGAGCTCGACCATCTTGCCGTCGATCTTGACCCGCTGAAAGCCGCGCTTTCTGAGATCGACCAGCTCCTTGCGGTACTCGCCCTTGCGCCCGCGCGCGATCGGCGCCAGCAGATAGAGCCGGGTGCCCTCCGGCATCGCCATGACCCGGTCGACCATCTGCGACACGGTCTGGCTGACGATCGGCAACCCGGTCGCCGGCGAATAGGGGATTCCGACCCGCGCCCACAGGAGGCGCATGTAATCGTAGATCTCGGTCACCGTCGCGACCGTCGAGCGCGGGTTGCGCGAGGTCGTCTTCTGCTCGATCGAGATCGCCGGCGACAATCCCTCGATCAATTCGACCTCGGGCTTCTGCATCAGCTCGAGGAACTGGCGGGCATAGGCCGACAGGCTCTCGACATAGCGGCGCTGGCCTTCGGCATAGACCGTGTCGAAGGCCAAGGACGACTTGCCCGAGCCCGACAGCCCGGTCATCACCACCAGGCTGTCGCGCGGCAAATCGACGTCGACATTCTTCAGATTGTGCTCGCGCGCGCCGCGGATCCGGATGTGCTGCATGGCTCCGAACTTAGCGCGGGAGCGTGGCCGGCGCTACCGCGCCCGAAAGGAAGCCGGCGGTTGCCTGCACTCAAATCGTCTCCCCGTGGCCGGGCTCGACCCGGCCACCCACGCCTCCTCCGCCGACGACCGCCGTGGCGGTCGTGCAAAGCCGTTGCCGGTAAGCCTGTCCCGCGAGCACACTGGCAAAATGCAGGGCGGCTGGGTCTACATCATGACAAATCGGCAAAACACTGTATGTCGGTACCACGACTGATCTGGCTCGCCGTGCCCGGGAGCATCGATCCGGCGTCGCCGATAGCTTCACCAGGCAATACAGGCTGCATCGTCTCGTCTATGCCGAGCGTCATGATGATATTCTCGCAGCGAAGCAACGTCAGAGGAATATCAAGCATTGGTCACGCGCCTGGAAGGTCCAGCTGATCCTAAAGGACAGCCCGAATTGGGACGATCTCTACGACCATCTCGCCTGAAGAGCGTGGGTGGCCGGGTCAAGCCCGGCCACGGGGTAGAAACCGCTGTGAGCCACGAACCATCATCTACGCCGCCGGGCGGGGCGGGATTTCGCGCGGCGTCACCACCACATCGAGCTTTTGCGACAGGCGCAGCACGGTGATCGGCATCGGCAGGCCCACCCGCTCCTCGGTCATCAGCCGGTGCAATTCGTCGATATCGGCGATGGGCACGCCGTCGGCGGCGACGATGATGTCGCCGCTGTGCAGCCCGGCGGCGCGCGCCGCCCCGTCGGGTGCGGTCGACTGGACGCGCACCGCGGTCTCGCGCGGCAATTCGTGAAAGCGCACGACCCGGCGCGGCAACGGTACGTTCTGCCCGGCGACGCCGATATAGCAGCGCCGCACCCGGCCTTCGCGGATCAGCCGCGCGGCGACGAACTCGACCGTCGCGGCTGAGATCGAAAAGCAGATGCCCTGGGCCATGCCGATGATCGCGGTGTTGATGCCGACGACCTCGCCCGATGAGGTCACCAGCGGCCCGCCGGAATTGCCGGGGTTCAAGGCCGCGTCGGTCTGGATCACGCTGTCGATCAGCCGGCCGGAACGGGTGCGCAACGAGCGGCCGAGGGCGCTGACCACGCCCGCGGTGACCGTGCACTGAAAGCCGAACGGGTTGCCGATCGCGATGACCAGCTGGCCGACCCGCAGCCGGCGCGAATCGCCGATGCGGGCAAAGGCCGATGCCTCGCCGTCGAGCCGCAATACGGCGAGATCGGTGTCGGGATCGTCGCCGACCAGGGTGGCGCCGAGGCTGCGCCCGTCGGGGAAGGCGGCCTCGATCTTGCGCGCGCCGCTGACGACGTGGCTGTTGGTCAGGACATAGGCGTCGGGGGTGAAGACCACGCCCGAGCCGGCGCCGCCGGCGCCGTCCTTGAGGCCGCTGACCTGGAGATGGAGGACGGCCGGGCCGACCCTGTCGACGGCGCCGACGACGGCGCGCGAATAGGCGTCGAGCAGGGCGAAATCGTCGGAGGCGGCGGATGACGTCGGCTGGATTTCGCCGAGCGGATCGTTGTCGGTAGGATCGTTGATCGGAGACAGAAACGACATGTGCGGGTTCCCTGTGGATAAGAATAAAGTGGGAACATTGGCAGGGTTTGATAAGATGGTATCCCCGGCGACCATTGGAAGTGGGTGACCCATGGCTGGCAGCGTCAACAAGGTGACCCTGATCGGCAATCTCGGCCGCGACCCGGAACTGCGCTCGACGCAGGACGGCATGCGCATCGCCAATCTGACGATCGCCACCTCGGAGAGCTGGCGCGACCGGGTCTCGGGCGAGCGCAAGGAGCGCACCGAATGGCACCGCGTCGTGATCTTCAACGAGCGGCTCGCCGAGATCGCCGAGAAATACCTGAAGAAGGGCGCGAAAGTTTATGTCGAGGGCGCCTTGCAGACCCGCAAATGGACCGACAATTCAGGCCAGGAGCGCTACACGACCGAGATCGTATTGCAGCGCTACCGCGGCGAGCTGACCATGCTCGACGGCGCCCGCGGCGGCGCCTCGGCCGGCCCCCCGATGGACGCCGGCTACGACGAAGGCTTCGGCGACGAAACGCCCGCCCGCTCCGCCCCCGCCACATCCGGCCGCGGCGCCGCCCGCAAGCCGGTCAACGACCTCGACGACGACATCCCGTTCTAACACGCCGACCCTCTCGGGAAGCCGGCGCCGCAAACTTGACCGGAGATGGTGAGCCAGCCGATGCGGGGAGGAACCGAAATGCAAGGCACCCAAACGATTGCTAGTCCTTCCGGTGGTATACGGCTCTTGTCCGAATCCAACATCGAAAAGCTATTTGACGAATTCACCTACAAAATTCCACTAAACCTCACTAATCACGTAACGGCTATCATTGCGCCAAATGGCACTGGAAAAACCTTATGCCTGCGTATGATTGCCGGACTTTTCCAACAGAGATGGAGTGTCTTTGCCGATAATGATTTCTCCCGCATTTCCTACGAATTTACAGACGGCACTAAGGTAGAGATCACCAAGGTGTTTCCAGACGTGACCACTGATCCGGAGCCAAATCGACCTTCATTTAACCTGACAGTCACTGACCCGCACAGCAATGTCGTGGAAGAGTGGACGCCTCGCTTGTCGATCGATCCGCGGCGTGTCTCGCAAATGGAGCGCTATATACCGTTTCTACGCCGAGCCGGACCCGCCGTCTGGCGAGATGATCGCACAGGCGAAGCTTACAATTTAGCTGAGGTAATGGAAGAGTTTGGGGATTCTTTGCCCGAGGCAGTGAAGACAAATTTTTACGGCAAAAAACCCGAGGCGTTAAGTGCAATTACAAGCCAAATTGATTGCCATTTGATAGAAACGCAACGCCTGCTAATTTTTAGAGGATGGGCCAGAGCCATACTACCACGCTCGACGACCACCCTCTACGCTCGCGATTTCGAGAAAGGCCGAAGCACTAAAGGAAATCATTTCGCAGCAAATTAACGCCTACGCGACGTTGTCGCAATCATTGGATCGGTCCTTTCCCCGACGTGTCATTAGCCAACCGACCATGCTCTCCCCAGAGGAGCTACGAGCACAACTCCAAGGACTCGACGTAAAACGAAGGGAGTTGATGGAAGCAGGCATTCTAGAAACCGAAACCGATGATCCGGTAGCTCTCCCGGAAGGTGACCTGGAACCGGCAATATCACGGGTATTGAGTGTTTATACAGATGATACCGGGCGAAAGCTCTCTTCGCTCTCAGACCTTCTCGCCAAGATCAAATTATTTAAAGAATTGATAGACCAACAATTCGTAACTAAAGACGTACAAATAAATCGGCAAACCGGTATAGAGGTAAAATTTAACGGCCGCAAGGTGCCGATCGAACGTCTGTCGTCCGGTGAGCAACACCAACTAGTCTTGTTTTTTGAACTACTTTTTGAAATAAAACATAACTCCCTAATCTTGATAGACGAGCCGGAATTGTCCCTTCACGTCGCTTGGCAAAAAAAATTCATCGCGGATCTGATGAAAATTATAGATTTAAATCGGTTTGATGTTATCTTGGCGACCCACTCACCGCAACTGATCGGACGATGGGGCGATCTGGTGGTTGAGCTTGGCGACGTGTACGAGGGCGACGAGTACGACAAAGAAAGAGATCTCGTAAGATGATCTCCATCGGCAAGCACATTGACGAATTTGATATTGCACAAGAAGTCAGGTTGGAGAGGAGGGTGCACAAGGGCTCCTTTTTGCTGCTCGAGGGGTCGACAGATATAAAACGGTTCACGCCTCTAATCGACAATGACCAGTGTTCAGTGGTCAACTGCTACGGTAGGCGGAACGCCATCGGGGCGATTAAGCTTCTTTATGATGACGGTTTTCCCGGTGCGCTTGGGGTCGTTGATGCCGACTTCGATCGGGTGACGGGTAGGTTGGAAGGACATGAAGGGCTGGTCTATTCCGAAGCACATGATTTCGATCTTGATTGGGCGCGACCGGGCGTCGTTGCGAGATATCTTGCTGAGGTTGGGGATGCAGAAAAGTGTGAGTTGCACGGCACCGCGACTGAGGTAATAGAGAAAATTATGAGCGGGTTGAAGCCGATCTCGGTGGCGAAGCTCCTCAACCGTATGAGGCGAATTGGATATCGCCTCTCTAATATCGAAATTACAACGTGCTTTCTGAACTTTCAGGTAGACGTGGATCGCTATGTGGCGCTCGTCTTATCGGATGGGGGAATTTCGAACCATGAGAGGGCTGTGCTGAAGGCTGAGATTGAGCGCGCCAGCCGCCGGGAATATGACCTTCACCAGATTACTAACGGACACGATTTTCATCGCGCATTGGGAGTATGCCTTCGTGGCGATCTTGGCTCTCGCCGAGATGTGCACACCTGGGGGAGCGAAGTTGAAATGCATTTGAGACTTACCTTTAGCGACGAGGATTTCAAAAATACGACTGTATACTGCTCTATTGCTAAATGGGTAAGAGATAATCATCCATACCTTATTCTTCACCCACGATTTACCTGAGGATTGATCTGTCCCAGCCAGACGCGGAGAACATGAATGCCTAATCCCCCCTTTCGCGCCGACCATGTCGGGAGCCTGTTGCGGCCGGCGGAGTTGCTGCGGGCGCGGGGGGAGCGGCAGGCGGGGCGGATTTCGGACGCGGAGTTGCGGGGGGTCGAGGACGGGGCGATCCGCGATGTCGTGCGGATGCAGCGGGAGGTCGGGCTCGAAGGGGTCACCGACGGCGAGTTCCGCCGCGGGTCGTGGCATATGGATTTTCTCTATCGGATAGGCGGCGTCGCCAAGACCGACCAGAACCTGCGCCTCCAATTCAGGAACGCGGGCGGCACGGTCGAAGCGGCGCTCGGGGCCTTCCGCATCGGCGGCACGCTGACACTCGACAAGACGATCTTCGCTGAGGATTTCACCTTTCTCAAATCGGCGGCGCCGGAAAGCGCGACACCGAAGCTGACGATCCCGTCACCCTCGATGCTGCATTACCGCGGCGGCCGGGCGGTGATCGACACCGCTGTCTATCCCGAAATGGACGAATTCTGGCACGACCTCGCCCAGGTCTATGCCGCGGAGATCGCAGCATTGCATGGCCTCGGCTGCACCTATCTGCAGCTCGACGACACCAGCCTCGCCTATCTGAACGACCCGGCGCAGCGCGCCTATGTGACGAATATTGGCGGCGACGGCGCGACGCAGCACCTGACCAACATCAAGGTGATCAACGCCGCGCTCGCTAATCGGCCGGCTGGGATGACCGTGTGCACGCATATGTGCCGCGGCAATTTCCGCTCGTCGTGGATGGCCGAGGGCGGCTACGACCATGTCGCCGAGGCCTTGTTCGGCGAGCTCGCGGTCGACGGCTTTTTCCTCGAATACGACGATGCGCGCTCGGGCGGGTTCGAGCCGTTGCGCTTCGTCCCGCGCGGCAGCAAGCGGGTGGTGCTGGGCCTCGTCACCAGCAAGCGCGCGGCGCTCGAAAGCAAGGACGAATTGAAGCGCCGCATCGACGAGGCGGCGAAATACGTGCCGCTCGACCAGCTGTGCCTCAGCCCGCAATGCGGGTTTTCCTCGACCGTCGACGGCAACGCGCTGACCATCGCCGAGCAGATGGCCAAGCTGCGCCTCGTCGCCGAGACTGCGCGCGAGGTGTGGGGCTGAGCGGGAGGCCGGATTGGCGACGCGGAAGGCTCGGCTGCCCAAAGCAACGAGATCGCATCTCGGCGTGATGCTCGCCTCGCTGGCGGCGGGCAGCGCCGCAACCGTGACCGCGCTCAATTCCTGGGACAAGATCCTGGTGGATTTCGGCTTCAAGAAGAGCAAATCGGCGGTGCTGGCGGAGCAGGGCCAGCAAGGGGATCTGCTGCGTCAAATGACGCGTCTGCTTTCCGAGCGGGTCTTCTGGACCAAGCGCTACAGCGGCGACATGGCGGACGGTTTCCCGAAAGAGGACCAGGACGACGCCTGGAAACGCTACAACGACAGCGTCATCGTGTGGAATGAGAATTACATGCTGAACGTGATGCTGACCGAGAAATATTTCAGCGACGAGAGCAAGAAGCAGCTCGCCGATTTGAACTGGCTGCTGCACCGGGTGAACACCTGCCTCAACAAGCTGCGATACCGGGCATTGTACCAGGAGACCGACCCGGCCTGCCATTTCGACGGGGCCGATGGGGGAAACGAGCAGGATAACATTCGGGTCTTGAACGACGTTCTGAAACAGGTGGATGCGAAGTTCGCAGCACTCTCGGCGCTGCTCTCGAAATAGGCTGGGCCGTTCGGCCGGCTCGCGATCGGCGGCGAGCCTCGACGGTTTCGGAGGAGGCGCCAGGCAGCGCATGGTCGGGACCGCCGCGCCCAGGTGCGGAGTTGAGACGATGAGCGATGGCGGCGCGGCGGCTGTCCACGGTCGCGAGCGGCAGCCGCCCCGATCCGAATTTACAAAATCGCAACTGGCCGCATCGTATTCGTCAAAGTCGCGGCCCCGGCGTTGGGCGCCGGGACCGGCTGCCGGGTGCGGCGGAGCCGACGGCCGCCCTGGCGAGCCGGCGGAACAAAGCTGAAAGGTCGGATCGTTGGTGGAGCGCCGGATGGCTTGGGCAGATCGTGCCGCCGCCAAAGAAAGCCTCTCGCCGGGACGGAGGCGCAATCCTGCGAGCGCCCTGGCGGCATTGGCCGCCGGCCTCGGCCGCGACCGGTCGATGGTCGCGTTGCTGCTGACGAGCTTTTCGATCGGGGTGGTGTACTGCCTGTGGGTTTTCGACATCGGGTTCTTGGCCGGCAGCTCGGGGTTTTGGGTCAGCTCCCGCGGCATACGCGGGATCCCCGGCGCCGACCTCTCGACCGCGCTCAGCGGCTACTATTTCTTTGTCCGCGGCCCGTGGCAGCTGCCTCTGTTCCACGTCGACCAGTTGGGCGCCCCGCGGGGCATCGCCATCATCTTTACCGACAGCATTCCCGTGCTCGCCGCGGTCGGGCGCCTGATTTACCGGCTGACCGGCGAGATTGTGAACCTCTTCGGCTGGTGGACCGCCTCCTGCTTCATCTTGCTGGGAATGTCATTGACGGGGCTGGTGGCGGTGCTTGGCCAACGAAGCATCCTGCCGGCTGTCGCCGCCACCGTGATCGGCTTGTGCATGCCGCCGCTGCTGTGGCGCTGGGGCAATCCGGCGTTGATGGCGCATTTCGAAATCGTGCTCGCGCTGGTCTATTACTTCGCGTGCGCGCAGCGCCGGTCTGCGCTGTTCCGGCTGGGGTGGGGGGCGCCGCTCCTGATCCTGGCGCTGTGGACCAACCCGTACATTTTTGTCGCCGTGGGAGGCGTTGTCGCCGCCGCGACCGGCCAGGCGCTGGTCGATCGCAGCATGGCGCCGCGGGCCGGCTGCGCCGCGCTCGCCGTTTTGGCGGCCCTCGTCGTCGCGGTCATGGCGCTGTCGGGTTATCTTTCGGTCCCCGGTTCGGCCAGCGCTCTGGGCTTCGGCTACTACTCGATGAACCTGCTTTCGCCGGTCACCCCGCAGATGAGCGGGCTGATTCCCGGGGCAAGAACGTTCGTATTGGATGCCACGGGCGGCCAATACGAGGGTTTCAGCTACCTCGGCGCCGGCGCTCTTTTGCTCGTTCTGGCGGCATTGCATGTTTCCGAGCCGTCCTCGCTCGGGGTGCTGCGCGCATGGCGGCGGGGGCTGGGCCGGGCTTGGCATGGCCATGCCTGCCTGTTGGTGGTTCTGCTGGGGCTCGCCGGATTGGCTCTCTCGAACACCGTCTTCGTCGGCCGGTGGAACGTCGCCGCGGTGCCGCTGCCGGCATGGCTGCTGCAGATGCTCGGGGTCTTTCGGTCGAGCGGCCGGTTCTTTTGGCCGGCGCTCTATACAATCGCCGCGCTCGCCGTCGCCGCCGCGGCTTCGCGCTATCGGCGCACCGGCGCGGCAATGCTGCTCGCCGCCTGCGTCCTGCAGTGGCTCGATACGGCGCCGCTCAGAGAGGCCGTTGCCAGCAGCGCCGCGACGGCGGCAGCGCCGCTGATCGACGTCGGGGCCTGGCGCCGGGCGGTTTCCCGGCATGGCTTGGTCAGGATCGTGCCGTCCTTCGCCTGCCTGAACGCGCCGCCTTACACCTGGACCTGGAGCCGCCAGGTCGCGGTGCAGCTTCAGCTCGTCGCAGGTGTCGCCGGCGTTGCGACCAACACGGTTTACGCCGGCCGCGGATCGAGCGACTGCGCCGGCGAAGCGCAATCGGCCGGCGCCGCCTCCGACCCGGTGCGCGGCGAGCTCGCGGTTTATCTCTCCGAGTGGCCGGGCTTCGCGAAATTGCAGCAGGCGGCCGGCAGGAATGACGGCCCTTGCCGGGCGAGCCCCCGGCTGGTGGTCTGCAGTCGGGATATCCGGCAGCTCGATCCGCCATCGCTGCTCGCGGCAAGGCCGGCGGAGTGACCGCTCGCAGCGCGCCGCGGCTCGGCAGCACGGGGGCGTTGCCGCGGTCGGCGCGGCGCCGCTCCGCAGCAAGGGGAGTTGCCGCGGTCGGCGAAGGCGTGTAAATCGCTGAGATCGGCGGAACCCAGGGTTCCGAGGTGTGCTGGGGCTGACATGCTGCACTGGCTTTGGGTCATCATCATCGGGTTTCTGGCCGGCCTGATCGCGAAGTTTTTCGTGCACGGGCCGGGCGGGTTCATCGTCACCACACTGCTCGGCATCGTCGGGGCGATCTTTGCGACCTGGCTCGGGCAGCGCATCGGCTGGTATGCGCCGGGCCGGGGTGCCGGCTTTATCGGCGCGATCGTCGGCGCGGTGCTGATCCTGGTCATCTATCGGGCGATCGTCGGCGGTCCGAGGTAACCCGGGTGCGAGCGCCGCCGCCCGGCAATCGGTGGCTCGCCCTGTGTATCCCAAGCGTTTGTTTGCACCGCGAAATGCGGTAATCTGCGGACAATCACCCATATAACAGCAACGCGGCGGTTCCACCCAGCGCCGCCGCGGGTTTAGTTTCAGCCACCGCGTCGATCGAGCACCCTTGGCCGTTTCCTCAGCAGCGCCCCCCTCCGCCCCCGACATCACCGCGGTCACGATCGAGGACGAGATGAAGCGCTCGTACCTCGATTACGCGATGAGCGTGATCGTGGCGCGCGCCCTCCCCGATGTCCGCGACGGGCTCAAGCCGGTCCACCGCCGCATCCTTTATTCGATGAAGGTCAACGGCAACGAGTGGAACCGCGCCTACCGCAAATCCGCGCGCATCGTCGGCGACGTGATCGGCAAATATCATCCGCATGGCGAGCTGGCGATCTACGACGCGATGGTGCGCATGGCGCAGGATTTCGCGATGCGCCTGCCCTTGATCGACGGCCAGGGCAATTTCGGCTCGATGGACGGCAATTCGCCGGCGGCCTACCGCTACACCGAGGCGCGGCTCGCCCGGGTCGCCAATTCGCTGCTCGACGATCTCGACAACGACACCGTCGATTTCCAGCCGAACTACGACGAGACCGAGCGCGAGCCCAAAGTGCTGCCGGCGGGCTTCCCGAACCTCTTGGTCAACGGCGCCCAGGGGATCGCGGTCGGCATGGCGACCAACATCCCGCCGCACAATCTGGGCGAGGTCATCGACGCCTGCTGCGCCTATCTCGACAATGGTGCCATCACCGTCGAAGCGCTGATGGAGTACGTGCCGGCGCCGGATTTTCCGACCGGCGGGATCATCATGGGCCGGGCCGGGACGCATGCCGCCTACAAGACCGGCCGGGGTGCCGTGATCCTGCGCGCGAAGAACCACATCGAAGAAATCCGCAAGGACCGCGAGGCGCTGGTCTTCACCGAGATGCCCTATCAGGTCAACAAGGCGAAGCTGATCGAGCGCATCGCCGAGACCGTGCGCGAAAAGCTGATCGACGGCATCAGCGAGCTGCGCGACGAGAGCGATCGCGACGGGGTGCGCGTCGTCGTCGAGCTGAAGCGCGATGCCGAGCCCGACATCGTGCTGAACCAGCTCTATCGCCACACCGCGCTGCAGACGAGCTTTGGCGTCAACATGCTGGCCTTGAACGGCGGCCGCCCGGAGCTGATGACCCTGCGCGACGTGATCGTCGCCTTCATCGCGTTCCGCGAAGAGGTCATCACCCGGCGCACCAGCCATCTGCTGGGTAAAGCGCGCGAGCGCGCGCATACCCTGATCGGGCTGCTGATCGCGGTCGCCAATCTCGACGAGATCATCGCACTGATCCGCGCGGCACCCGATCCGGCGACGGCTCGCGCCGGCCTCGTCGGCCGCGCCTGGCCGGCGGCCGATGTGGCGCCGCTGGTGGCGCTGGTCGGCGAGCCCGGCCGCGAGGTCGCCGCGGACGGCACCTACCGCCTCTCGGACGAGCAGGCGCGCGCGATCCTCGATCTGCGGCTGCAGCGCCTGACCGGGCTCGAACGCGACAAGATCGCCGAGGAATTGCGCGGGCTGATCGCCGAGATCGGCGGCTATCTCGAGATCCTGCGCTCGCGCGCGCGGTTGATCGAGGTATTGCGCGGCGAGCTGCTGGCGATCCGCGAGCGCTTTGCGACCCCGCGGCGGACCCAGATCGAGGATGTCGAGTTCGAGGCCGACATCGAGGCGCTGATCCAGCGCGAGGCGATGGTCGTGACCGTCAGCCACGCCGGCTACATCAAGCGGGTGCCGCTGTCGACCTATCGCGCGCAGCGCCGCGGCGGCCGCGGCCGCGCCGGCATGGCGATCCGCGAAGAGGATTTCCTGAACGAGGTGTTTGTCGCCTCGACCTTGGCACCGGTGCTGTTCTTCACCTCCTCCGGCCGGGTCTACAAGCTCAAGGTCTATCGGTTGCCGCTCGGCACCCCGCAGGCGCGCGGCCGGCCGATGGTCAACCTGTTGCCCAACCTGGTGCCCGGCGAGACCATCTCGACGGTGATGCCGTTGCCCGAGGACGAGGAGAGCTGGGCCGATCTGACGGTCATGTTCGCCACCGCCAATGGCTATGTCCGGCGCAACGCGCTCAGCGATTTCGGCGATGTCCGGGCCAACGGCAAGATCGCGATGAAATTCGAGGGCGAGGATGCCGACGACCGGCTGATCGCCGTCGCCACCTGCACCGACGCCAACGACGTATTGCTCGCCACCCGCAACGGCAAGGCGATCCGCTTTCCGGTCGGCGATGTCCGGGTATTTTCAGGACGTTCCTCGGTCGGGGTGCGCGGGATCCGGCTGCTTGGCGACGATTTGGTCATCTCGATGTCGATCCTGCGCCACGAGGAGGTGGCGCCCGATGTGCGCAACGCCTATCTGAGCCTCGCCGCGCGGCGCCGGCGTCCGATCGGCGAGGAGGCCGAGGCGACAACCGAGCTGCCGCCCGAGCCGGAGGAAGCCGAAGGCGCGGCTGAGGAGGCAGAGGGCGCGATCTCGGAAGAGATTTATGCCGACCTGGCGCAGCGCGAGGAATGCGTGCTGAGCGTCACCGAGAAGGGCTTCGGGGTCAGGACCTCGGCCTACGACTACCGCATCACCGGGCGCGGCGGGCAGGGCATCGACAACATGGACCTGCGCCGGCGCGACGATGCCGTCGTCGCCGTGTTCCCGGTCGGCGGCAACGACCAGATCATGCTGGTGACCGATGGCGGGATGGTGATCCGCTGCCCGGTGCACGACATCCGCATCGCCCGCCGGCGCAGCCAGGGCGTCGTGATCTTCAAGGTCAGCGAGGGCGAGCATGTCGTCTCGGTGGCGCGCCTGCCGGAGGTCGCCGAAGAAAGCGGCGAAAACGGCGACCCCGCGGCGGAGGATTCGGCAGAAAACCAACAAGCCAATGACGGTCAGCAGACCGAGACGGGTCGAGAGACCGATGAGGGGGACCCATGATCCAGCCGCGCGTCGGGATCTATCCCGGCACCTTCGACCCGATCACCAACGGCCACTCCGACATCATCCGCCGGGCGGCCAAGCTGGTCGACCGGCTGGTCATCGGCGTCGCCCGCAACGACGGCAAGGGGCCGCTGTTCGCGACCGACGAGCGGGTCGAGATCGTGCGCGACGAGGTGGCCCATCTCGAAAACGGCGACGCCGAGCGCATCGAGGTGCGGGCCTTCGATACGCTATTGATGAGCTTTGCCGAAATCGGTCGGGGCGGGGGTGGTCATCCGCGGGCTGCGGGCGGTGTCGGATTTCGAGTACGAATTTCAGATGGCCGCCATAAACGCCCGCCTCAACCCGCAGATCGAGACCGTCTTTCTGATGGCCTCCGACCCCTACCAGTCCATCTCGTCGCGTTTTGTGAAGGAGATCGGCGCCTTGGGCGGCGAGGTCTCGCATTTCGTCAGCCCGCGCGTCGCCGTGCGCCTGCTCGAACGCTTCGCCAACGGCCGCGGCAAGCCCGCCCGCCGCGCCGTCGCGGCGGGTTAGGAGCCGATTCCCTCCATCGGCTTCGCGTATCGGGCGGGAACCGGCCGGAATCGTCGGTACACTGGTGGTAGGCGAACCGGCCCGCCTGCACCCGCTTTCTCGGCGACGGCCGGATCTGTCTCGGCAACAATGCCGCCGAGCGCGCTTTACGCGGGGTCGCGCTCGGATGCCGCGCGTGGTTGTTCGCCGGCAGCGACGAGGGCGGCGAGCGCGCTGCCGCGATGCATACCTTGATCGCCACGGCGAAACTCAACGGCGTCAACTCACAAGCTTAACTCGCCGACGTGCTGCGCCGCATCGCCGATCACTCCGTCTTCCGCCTGTATGAGCTCCTGCCCTGGCATTGGAAGCAGCGCGAAACCCAGTGCAACAGCCACAACGTGTTCGACGGGTCAGGGGGTGCCGGCCTCGAAGGTCGCCCCGACGCTCTGATCCCTATTCATCGTCAGCAGACAGGTTCCGGTGCCGCTGCAAGGGTTGCTCCAACCCGAAAAAATCCAGCCCGCGACGGGCGCCGCGGTCAAGGTCACCCGGGTGCCGGCACCGAAGCTCGCGCCGCAGGCGCCGGGGCAGTCGATGCCCGAAGGAGAGCTGGCCACCGCGCCGCCGCCGACGGTCGCGACCGACAGAGAATAGGTGATGGCCGAGAACCTCGCCGTCACGCTCTGGTCCGAATTCATCGTCAAGGTGCACGTGCCGCCGGTGCCGGCGCAAGGGCTGTTGCCGCCCCAGCCATTAGAGCTCCAGCCGCTTGCCGGCGCTGCCGTGAGCGTCACCCGAGTGCCGTGATCGAAGCCCGCGCTGCATCTGCGAGGGCAGCTGATCCCCGAGGGCGAACTCGTCACCGTGCCGCTGCCGGCCAGCGAGGCCGACAGCGAATAGGTGATGACTGCGAACCTTGCCCTCACGCTTTGGTTCGAATTCATCGTCAGCGTGCAGCTTCCGGTACCGCTGCACGCGGTCTTGCCATTCCAGCCGCCAAAGCTGTAGCCGCTCGCCGGCGTCGCCGTCAGCGTGACCCGGGTCCCCGACGCGAAGCTCGCGCTGCATAGGCCCGGGCAAGTGATGCCGCTCGGCGAACTGACCACCGCGCCGGCGCCGAGCAGTGCCAGCGAGAGGGTGCGCGAGCTGCCTGCCACGAACCTCGCCGCCACCCGCCGGCTCGAATTCATCGTCACAGTACAAGGGTCGGTGCCGCTGCACCCGCCGCCGCTCCAGCCGGCAAAGATCGAGCCACTCGCCGCGCCCGCGGTCAACGTCACGCGCGCGCCCGAATTGAAGTTCGCGCGGCAGGTTGAGCCGCAGTCGATCCCCGACGGCGAACTCGTCACCGTGCCGCTGCCATTGCCGGATGTCGCGACCGACAATGTGTCGGGCTGAGCCCCCGCTCCGCTGATCTTGAAGGCTACCCCGCCACCGCCCGTGCCGCCTTCCTCGGTGGTGCCGTAGAGGTTGCCTGCCTTGTCCATGATTAGGCCGGCAAACGGTAAGTAGCCGTCGGCGCAACCGGTCTGCGAGCAGAAATCGTGCAGCACCGTCTCTTTCCAGGCGTCGTTCCGACCCGGCGTCAGCGCGTAGACCACACCGGAATAGTTCGCGCCGCTGTCGGTCGCGCCGTAGAGGTTGCCTGCCCCGTCCATCAGTAGGCCGGCATCGGGGTTGGCGCCGTCGCTGCACTTGCTCTGCGAGCAGAAATAGTACAGCACCGTCTCGCTCCAGCCGTCGCTGCGGTTCGGCGTCAGTTCGAAGACCAACCCGCAGGTGGAGCTGACATCGCAAATGTTATTGCCGTTGCCGCCGCCTACGGTCGTGCCGTAGAGGTTGCCGGCCTCGTCCATGATCAAACCGGAAATGGGGCCGTCTCCGTCCAGACAGTTGCTCTGCGAGCAGAAGGTGTGCAGCACCGTTTCGGTCCAGCCGCCGCCTCGGTTCGGCGACAATTCAAACGCCACGCCGCAACCAGGCGGGTTGCTGTCCTTGCAGAGGCTGCTCGCGGTGTTGCCGCCCTGCCCGGTCGTGCCGTAGAGGTTGCCCGCCCCGTCCATCAGAACCGCCTCGGGGCCGGCGCCGTCGCTGCAGCCTTTCTGGGAGCAGAAACTGTACAGCACCGTCTCGGTCCAAGGGCCGCTGCGCTTCGGCCTCAACTGGAAGGCGACACCCGCGCCGTGTGCGCCGCCGTAAAAGGTTGTGCCGTAGAGATTGCCCACCTTGTCGATGATCAGGCTGCCGAAGGCGGGGCCGGAGCCATCGGGGCAGCCGCTCCGCAAGCAGAAACTGTAGAGCACCGTTTCGGTCCACCCGCCGCTCAAGCTCGGTGTGAACTCGAACACGACGCCCCTGTTGTTGGCGCCGCCGGCGAAGGTCGTGCCGTAAAGGTTCGCCGCCTGGTCCATGATCAGACCGGCCAACGGACCTGCGCCGGCGACGCAATTCTGCTGGCAGAAATAGCGAAGCCCCGCATAGGTCCAATGGCCGCTCGGGTTCGGGGCCAGCTCGAACACGACGCCGTAGCCGGGGTTGTCGTGTCTGCCGCCGGCGCCAGCAGTCGTGCCGTAAAGGTCGCCCGCCTCGTCCAAAAGCAGGCCGGCGGTGGGGCCCCGGCCATCGGCGCAACCGTACTGCGAGCAGAAGGCGTAGAGCACCTGCTCGGTCGGCGCGGCCGCAGCAGATCGTGCGCCGCCGGCGAGCATGGCGGTTACGAGCCCCGCCGCGAGAACCCCGAACCCGCGGGCGAGAACCCATCGCAATCGGGCGTGATGCATTCCTCACCCCTCTTTTCGCGGACCTTCGGCAAGGCCGGAATTACTGTAGCAGTCTTCTTGATGCTCACCCCAGCTTGGCTTGCGGTGCGGTGTCCCGGCCCCCTTTGCAGCGCCGTTTTCCATGCGCGCAGTACCTGTGTGGCACCCAGCGCGATGAAGGGGCTAGGCGATTCTCACCCAACCCCCTTCTTTCAAGTGGCTCCCCTTCCTGGAGACATATCGAACCATGTGCCTCGCTCCGCAGCCAGATTTTCGACGGCTGCTTGAGCAAAGCCCGAGACCTACCAATCGCGGCATAGAACGATAGGAAAGCGGCCATTCTTGTGAAAACCATTGACCCTATGTGCCCTCACCGTGTGGCCGTCCGTGAAATTGTCGAGCGGGTCCGCTTCGGATCATGGGGTAATTCGGGCGCAGCCGGGTGGGGGCCCTCTTGCGTCCGCAACGTCCCTACCGTTCGCGAGCGGCGGCATTCTCCATGATGCCCGCCTCCGGCTAATCGTCGGCCTGAGGAGATGACCCTGCCGCCTGAAATCGCGATCGGCGCTTAAGACAACATCGAGGAGCCAATCCGTCGGGCGCGATCCTCGGAAGATGCAACCGGACGAATTACGCACGCTCAGGCATGTGCCGATGACGCCGCTGGCTGCGCTGCGCTTGCGCTGCCTCGATTGCTGCGGCGGGTCCGCCGACGAGGTCAGAAAGTGCGTGGCGCTCGCCTGCCCTGCTTGGCCTTTTCGCATGGGTGCAAACCCGTGGCGGGCACCGCTGAGCGAGGCCGAAAAGGACCGCCGCCCGAATCTCCTAGCCCGGGTCGGCAGGGTCGTCGGGAAGTCGTCCAAGCCCAAGAAATCACGGCAGGCGAACGCAGAACGCAGTGGGCATTGGGGAGATTGATTTCGATTGGCTATTTAAGCTGCGGGTTGCCGTCGGGCGTTGCGGGGAGATGGATCTCGCGCGCTGGTGGAACACAAACAGGCAGCTTGGGACTTGACTTCCGGCGCGAATGTGCCGGGTCGTGGGTTCCCCAGGACGCATCTTTTTGCCCAGGCTCGAAGTGTTATTGCAGTTGCGCAGCATCGCTGCGCTCAACTCTTCGACCCCCCCGGCTGCGCCACCCTTTGGAACCTGACGGAGGAATTCGAGGACGCGTTCGATTCAAATTGGGAAAGTTGGCTCGACGAGGCTGCAAGGTGGAGACCATTCTTCGAGGCTATCGCAGGCGTCCGGTCATCGGATCTCGTGGCGACGCTGGAGCAACTGGATCTCGTTACGCGAGGCGAAATTAGCGCGCTGAACCAGCTCAAACGGCCGCCTGACGGGCACGCGGTGCAGATTCCCGGCCTGTTTGACGGACAACGCGGGGTTGTCGCGATGCTGGCTTTGGATTTGGCATCGGGAAGGTGAGCGAACCGGTCATTCCTTATGCCAGAAGGTCGGGCGCATGAGCTGGACGACAGTCTGGTCGAAGCGGCTCCTCAATAATCCGCTGGTCGAGGAAGCCTTCGAGTTGTTCCTTGGCTGGTCCTTCGATGCGACGGTAGAACAGAACCTCGAAGTCGGCCTGGCGTCACGATATAGAAATGTCGGTCGCACGAAAGATGTCATAACCACCCTGTCGCGGAGATTGCGGGACGTCGACACGGTCAGGCCGCTGATTGTGATGGCGAAAGGCGGACAGCGTTTCGCCGATTGGCGCGACTGCTGTCGCCTTTGGATCGGCGCTACTGAGGAGCCATTCCGGTTATTCGCTCTCAATTGGCTCTACCGCGAGCGAGAGGATGGCCGCTACCTCGTGCGCTCGGACGACGTTCGCCCATTCGTCGTGGAGATCTGGAAATCCCGCCGGACCGGCAGAACCCTGAATGAGTACGGAATCATTCGAACGGCCCGGGATATGATCCGGACAGCGACGAGCCTAGGTATGCTGGAGGGGGACGGTGCGGCCCGGACCTTCAGCAGCCTCGCGATGAGCGATGACACCCTGCTTTATTATGCTCAGAGCCTGACCCAAAATGAATTGAGTGATTTCAGTCGGTTGTGGCATGATCGTTGTGCAAACCGACGAAGAGGCCACAAGATGTCGTGGACTGAAACCACTCGCCTGCAGTATCGACGCAAGGGGCTTCGGTATTCAAGCGACATGCTCGATGCAGAATGGGAGTTGATTGCGCCCTTTTGTCGCCGAGGACCGGCGGCTGGGGCGGCCGCGGGCGACGGTGCTGCGCGCGGGGGTCGAGGCGATCTTCTACATCGCGACGACCGGCTGCCAGTGGCGGATGCTGCCGAAGGAGTTTCCACCCTATTCGACGGTGCAGCGATACTTCTACCGCTGGCGCGACACCGGCACCTGGGAGCGGATCAATCATACGCTGCTGATGCAGGCGCGCGCGGCGGCGGGCCGCGCGGCCAGCCCAAAGCCTGCCCCGTTGCAGAACGGGGGCCGGGGTAATCGACAGCCAGTCGGTCAAAACCATCGAGGCGGGCGGCCCGCGCGGGTTCGACGCCGGCAAGAAAATCAACGGCCGCAAGCGCCACATCATCACCGATACGGGCGGCCGGCTGGTCGGGGCCATCGTCCATGGCGCCGAGGTTCAGAGCCTGCCCCGGCGCAGGCAGGGGACTACGACGGTGCGGTTCCGCTGCTGGCCCCGATCCGCCCCAGTTTCCCGTGGCTGCGCCACGTTTTTGCCGATGCCGGCTATGCCGGCGCCAAGCTCGAAACAGCGCTGGCCAAGCTCGGGCGATGGACGGTCGAGATCGTCAAGCGTCCCCACGGCACCAAGGGCTTTACCCTGTTGCCGCGGCGCTGGGTGGTCGAGCGCACCATCGCTTGGCTCAACCGCAACCGCCGGCTGGCCAAAGATTTTGAAGCCTCCCTGAAAGCGCCCTTGCCTGGCTGATGATCGCCAGCGTCAAGCTCCTCACAAGGAGAATTGTTATGCGCATCTGCCCCTGACAAGAATAGCAATACAACCTATCCGATTATAAGTCAGGCTCTGACAGATCTCCGACAGAGGCCGTGCCCAGAACCACAGGTCTGTTCCTGCTTAGTTCCGGGCACGATCGCGATGGCCTGACGGCTCCGCCGCCCGAGGCCCCCTCAACTTCTGCTGAGGGGGCGGGACGGATTATTCCTCGCCGGTGAATTCCGCGAGGATTTCTAGGAGCGGGCCCGTCTTCGCCTCACCCTCATAGATAAACGTGGCGAGGCTGAGCATGTCCAGCGGCAGGCCTTCCGGGTCTCTGCTGGCGATGATCAGACTGTGAGCCTGATCCGCGTCATATCGCGCTCGAGGTCGCGTCGCGCGGGTGGAAATTTGAAGGGGGCGTAATCTCCTAATTCGCAACGTAAAACCGGCGGTCAGCGCCGCCGGGGGAGCTCTCGCCATGACGAAGGATATCGCGTTCGCGGACGAGGTTCCATTGCTGGGAGCGGGTTGGTTTGATCCGCTGGGGGCCGGGGTTCGCCAGCGCATCCGGGGCTTCATTGAAAACATGCTGGAAGAAGAGCTTGCCGCGGCCTTGCGGCGTGGCCGGTGTGACCGCAGCGCCGCGGCGGCCGGGCATCGGAACGGCCACCGGGACCGCCAGTTGCTCGGCAGGTTCGGGCCGATGACGGTGTCGGTTCCCCGGGCACGGGTGACCGATGGCAATGGTAAGCAAGCGGAGTGGCGCAGCAAGGCGTTTCCGGCCTACAAGCGGCTGACAGTGCAGGCCGAGCGGCTGATCGTCGGCGCCTATCGGGCCGGCACCAGCACGCGACGGGTCCGGCGCGCCTTGGCGGCGCTGTTCGGCGGGGCAGTTGGCAAGGACACCGTCAGCAGGACCCGGCACAAGGTGCAGTCCGACTGGGAGGCTTGGCAAAAGCGCGATCCTTGCCGGGGACGACCTCGTCCGCCTGATCCTCGACGGCACGGTCGTCCGGGTTTGCCCGGACAGCAAGGCGACCCGCCTCTCGGTGTTGGTGGCGCTGGGTGTTCGGCGTGACGGCCAGAAGGTGCTGCTCGCCTTGCGCAACAGGGGCGGCGAAAGCGAGGCCGCCTGGCGGGCCCTCCTGGACGACTTGGTGGCCGGTGGCCCGGCAGCGCCTGAGCTGGTCGTCGTCGATGGCGCGTCAGGCTTGGAAAAGGCGATTCGCCGCCCTGTGGAACGACGCGCCGGTCCAGCGCTGCACGGTGCATAAGCACCGCAACCGGCCGGCCCACGCGCCGAAGAAGCTCTACGACGAGGTCAGCGCTGATTACGCCGACATGATCTACGCCAACACGCCCCAGGAAGTGGAGGCCAAGCGCAAGGCGTTCCTGCGCAAATGGCGCCTCCGCTGCCGCCCGGTCGCCGACAGCCTGGAAGAAGCGGGCGAGAAACTCCTCGCCTTCCTGCGCTTCCCGAGCGACCAATGGAAATCGATCCGCACTGCCAACGCCATCGAGCGGTTGCATGAGGAGTTTGAGCGGCGCATCAAGACCCAATGCATGCTGCCCTGCGCGCAGACCGCCTGCATGCTGTTCTGGGCGTTGCTGGCCCGCGGCCAGATCACGCTGCGCAAAGTCGACGGCTGGAACACCCTTCACGTTGCCCCTGCCGAGCACTTACTTGATCAGGCTGCTCGAACCGCTAACCTGACCACCGGAGATGACCGCCATCGGCAATTTCCACCAAGTTCACGACGCGACCCTCGGCTTTCTTGACCTTGTATGGTCCGCTGCCGATTGGCCCCCCGACATGGTTGAGGATGATCGTGGTTTGCGGGAAGGCGCGGGCAAGCTCGGGGAGCTGGCGGTGGTAAAGCCGGGCCTCGAAGGTAAGGTTGAGTGGCGACAGACGCGCAAAGCCGGCGCGTCAGGTCGGATCGAGCATTTATCCCTTGGTCGGATTGGTGCGCGCCTTGGCTAGCGCATCGCTCGCATCCCAGGTGACGGAATGGCGGATGCCGCGAAAGCGACCGTCCCCGGCAACGATCTGGGCCTCCCGCGGCTACTGAACGGGACCCTGGTGCGAACCTGAGGTCGGAACCAAACTAATCGTAACCGGGCTCTCATATTTGTTGGCCGTCCCGGTGGTCGAGTCGATCGCCCGGCCAATTGCGCCGCCGAGAATAGCGCTGCCGACGGTCGCGGCCGCGACATCGGCACCGTTCACGTAGGAGGTTTGCTGGTACCCGTCCTTGTCGCATACGATTAGGATGTCATAGGTCGATTTCCTGACGACCAGGACGCGAGGTGTCGGGCTGATCCGGCCAATCACGGTCCCGCGCTCTCTCGGGAGGATTTGTCACTTGCGGCGGTGGCGCTTGAAAGCGCCGGGCTTTCCCGTGGGGCCACGTCCGGGTGAAAGGCGGCTCGCGCGTCGGAGGGTCGTCGGACGGACAGCTCTACCTCCCGGCGAAGACCCAGGTTGGACACGTCGACGCGAAGAGCGGGCTCGAACTCGTCTACGCCTACATCAATGACGTGCCCACCGCGGCGGATTCGTTGTTGGAGACGTTCACTACCGCTGACCACGACGTGGGGACGATCGCAGCGGCGATCCGTTCCGTGCGCGTTTGGACTGCGGACCCTGGCGCCACTTGACTTGACTTGACTTGACTTGACTTGACTTGACTTGACTTTACTTTACTTTACTTGACTTCCGCATGACCAACGCTTGATTCGATCGTCGGGTTAGTAGAATATATCGCCGGGTCTGACAACTGTTCCGCGCCGATGAAATTCGCTATCACCCTTGTTTGCCTCGGCGGCGTTGCGCTGACCGGGTGCTCCTCGATCCCGACCGCAGGCCCGACTGTGAGCCAAGTTTTCGATCAAGCGGTAACAGATGGGCAGCGGCATTTCGACCTTGTCGATGTCGACAACCGTGTCGTGGCGACGCTGTTGGCGCAGCCGACCGAGAGCTTTCACACTCGGTTTCAAAAATACGGCAAGCCTCCCGGCCCTACGATTGGGATCGGCGATACGGTCTCTGCGTCGATCTGGGAGGCTGCGGGGGGAGGGCTCTTCACGGCGCCGGCGACGGGGGGTGCTTCCGGCGGCGGCTCCAAAAACACGACGATCCCGGACCAGGTGGTGGCCGCCGACGGGGCGATCAGCGTACCCTATGCTGGCCGCATTCGGGTCGTCGGACGCACGCCGCTTCAAGTCCAAGATGAAATCGAGCGACGCCTTGCCGAAAAGGCGATCGAACCGCAGGCGATCGTGACCGTGACCAAGAGCGTAACCAATACCGCGACGGTGTCGGGATCGGTCGTAAACGGCGCCCGGGTGCCGCTCTCTGTCGGCGGCGATCATCTGCTCGATCTGATCGCCACCGCGGGCGGAGCAAAAGCGGCGATTTACGAGATCTCGGTCCGGCTTTCTCGCGGCGGAGTCACGGTGACGATCCCGATGGATAGGTTGGTCTCGGACCCCGCGGAGAACATCTACGCATGGCCGGGGGACGTGTTGACCCTGGTTCAGGTGCCGCAGACCTTCTCGGTGTTCGGCGCGACCACTCAGAACGCCGAGCTCCCGTTCAGCGCCGAGAAGATGACTTTGGCCGAAGCGCTGGCCAAGGCTGGCGGGTTGCAGGATATGCGCGCCGATCCGCAGGGCGTATTTCTGTTCCGCTTCGAGCCTTCTTCGGTGGTCGGCGCGCTCAAGGCTCCGGCTTTAGCCACCGGGCCCGATGGCAGTTCTCCGGTCGTCTACCGCCTCAATCTCAAAGAGGCCGGGAGCTATTTTTACGCGGAGCGTTTCCCGATCGAAGACAAGGATGTAATCTACGTCGCCAACGCGCCGTTGACCGAGTTGCAAAAGGTCTTCACCCTGATAAATACGGTCACCGGACCGGTGATCAGCGGCGTCGTCGTTAGCCGCTCGGTCAATACTCCATGACCGACGGTTTGAGAGAAACCGACGACGGGCGGTACGCCCGCGCCGACACAAGATAAGGAGTAGCGACCCGTTCTGGCCCCGAAGTTCATGCGGCGACGACCGTGAGGCCGTGGGCGAAGCGTTGACAGGGGAACCCGAGAGGTAAGCCATTGAGCCGCGAAATCGGAAAGTCTGGAGCGCCGACGCTGTTATCCTCTGCGGAAGGCAACACTAAAGGGCGGCGATATACGCGAGCCGTCCGCGGGCTCCGCGCGGTCGAAGACCCTGAGCATGTGGGGAAGCCCTTCGTAAAGGCACTCGGAGATCTCGCCAGCACCCGACCGCGAAAAAACCGGCGGGCGGCTCGGGGAATCGAGCGGCTGATCGCATAGCACCAACACCTGGCGCGACCCGGCGTCGAGGATCGCCGCCAGATAGACGAAGCCCCACTTGGCCCAGCGCAGGTTAGCCGCCGGCGATTCGGCAAGCGGGACGACACGGTTGACCAAGCCCAGCGCCAATGCGGCCGGCGCGTCGATCGTGTCGCCGAAATACGGGAGTTCCCGGGCTTTTTTTGTAGCCAATGATCGCCAGCGACGATCGCCGGGTTAAAATTTGCCCAGACAGATTGTCGCGTCAGCAAGTTAACCCTTTTGGGGCAAAGATTTGGGTTGCTTTGCCGCAAAAATGACGTAATATGGCACATGTTTTGTTTACGCACAGACACAAAGCCAGGGGCCAGCCGCCGATTCGAGGTAACCGGCTGCGCAACGATCTTGTTCACGGACGCCATTCCCGCGAGCCGGGTCAACAATTGCTCTGCGCGGGAGGCGGAGGGGTCATTTACTGAGGGTTGTAGGGAGCTGGGAAAGCGGTCAAGCCCCTCCTCCGATCTCATCGGCTCGTTGACATGACCCGCGCGGCAGGTCGCGCCGGACTTCACGAAGACCTGCTGATTGGCAAGCGCGAGCTAAGCTCGTGCTTCCTTAGCGCATCCCGTCGCTCGCTCAAGGCCGGCAACTCGCTGGTAGCTACCGCCGGCTCGAGAGACGTCATCTATCGCTTGCAAGAGGGGTGGGCATGTCGAGTTCGCGATTTCTCCGATGGGAGTCGAGCAATTGACGACGTTTATCTGCCGGGCGACGTGATCGGGCTCGACGCGGTTTTCCAGACCCGACCGTTGGAAAAGGTCATCACGCTTACTTCGATTGCCGCCGAGGCGATCGATGCCGAGGACGTCTCGACCAGCCTGATGACGTATCGGCCTACGGCGCTCTACATCGTCTGGTTGCTCGGCCAACGACAGCGGCGTGCGGACCGCCATCTCGCCGCGATCTCATGCCTCGATGCACGGGGGCGAATAGCAACGATGGTGCTGGACTTCTACATGCGACTCCGCCGTCAGAGATTAATCACTGTGCCGAGTTACAACCTTCCTTTGACACAGATCCAGATCGGAAGTTACCTCGGGCTGACTGTGGTGCACGTCAATCGCATGTTGCGATCCTTGCGTGACGAGCAGATCGTCAACCTGGAAAAGCATACCGCCACGATTTTCGATCTCGAGCGGCTGACGAGGTTGGCCGGGAAAGGGGGAGTTGTGAGCCCGATTGCGAGCGTTGGCGAGCGCTCCCTGCGCGAAGCAGCTGATTAGGATTCTCCTGGTCTAATTGTCCACTTTCGCGCGGCGGGTCACTTCGAGAACGGAGACTTCAGCTAACGGGATATCCATGGAATGAGGCTAGGTGGTGGTCGCACCAACTAGCACTTCCAGTAGACCACTCGTGAGAGCTGGAACCGCAAGGGCCAGGCCTAACCGAGCGCCGTCCGCCTTGCGCCCGACACTTCCGAGAAGCCGCTATCTCGGAGGCGCCGCCATCACTCGCCAGCCGACTGAGCGGTTGATTTTGGAGGAGCGTGGCTCCGAACAAAATTTCCTCAAGTGTGAACGAGATCACACTCGATCTGACAAATGCTGTTTCGGGATGGTCGTGTATCGGACAGGAGCGCGCGATGACCGAACATGATATCTCGAAGCACGGGCTCAAGCACGCCGACCCGCCTTTGACAGCGTTGTCCGCCTGGGCGAGGGAGACAGGGTGGTGGTGAGAACTTCCGCGGGCGCAAGTCGCGTGGAACTCAGCCGCCGTTACCGAGAATGGCGCGACGGCGAGAACGGCCCCGTCGACGACGAGTTGCATATCGCTGTTTGGAAATTTGCCACGACGTACGCTGGCGACGACCTTGGTCACGATGTTTGTTTGAGAGTTGTGCGGACGCTGAATGAACTTAGGAGGGGACAACTCACAACCCTACCTGAGAATCTTGCCGGTTATGTTTATGAAGCGTGTCGAAACGCGCGCATAGACCAGAAGCGCCAGACGTGGAAATACGTCCCGTTGCCGGAAGAGTACATTCCCGAGGTTCCTGATCAATATGATATTGTGGACCCCGAAACCAATGACGAGAGGGCCTCAAGGCAATGGTTCGCAGCATTTGAGAGATCCCGAAAGTCGCTGCCCGCTGCGATTGCGGAAGCGCTCGATCTAGATGATTTCGATCTTCCCGCCGCTCTTGGCACTACGGGTGGCGGCTCTGACGCTGGCAAGAAGCGAATGCAAAGGGCAACGAACAAATGCTTGCTCGCGGTCGGCGCCGCCGCTCTGATCGGGTATCCAACGCCACAGCCTTTGTCTTCGCTTATTTCGCGCCTATCGTCGAGCCTTCGAGGTGGGCCATGGGAAAAGATCCTCGCCGTAGCCCCACAGTTTCGCGGCCTCGACGGGGTTCGAGAAACTGCTGCAACACTAGTGGAAGCAGCAGAACAGCGACTTTCGACATTCGTCCGCGACCGAGGCGGCATAGAAGCGTTCAAAGATTCCTATACCTGGCTTAGAACTGCAGCCCTCGTCTCTCCCGAAGTCGCGGCGGACGGCTACGCTGAGCTAAAATCAAACTTCTACCGGCATACAGGTGACTACCCACTTACAGGACGCCTGCTCGACCGGATTCATGCTCTCACCGGAAAAGAAGCTGCTGCCGTAGAAGGGAATAGATTCTGGGAGCAATGCTTAGCAGTTCTAAAAGGAGAAGCCGACCGTCCCAGTGAGTCGGAGGCATTCTTTGGCGCCGTATACGTCATTGCATATTATGCCCAGCCACGGCTCAGCCGGCGATTGTTTAGCCTCCTTTACCCGTTTGAGCGGCGACAAATAGAGCAGTTTCTCAGAGACTACGCTGACGAGCTTCGCGACAGGGTTGTTGCGGAGGCCTGCGCCAATGTGGTTGAAGAGATCTATCGGGGTGGCCCGCACGCAGAGGCAAATTTCGTGCGCGTCCAACTGGCATTGTCATGTCTTTCTAAATACAATCCGCGCTTTGGTAACGGGTATGCGCAATTAACGCCGGAGACAGCAATGAAGTTGGCTATAGTCGCGGAACATACGAGCAGGACGGCGACTAACAACCGTCAGTTAAGGCAAATGGCGGAAAAAATCCGCGGATTTTTGATGCATACATACGATCTCAAATGGCGCGAATTCTCGCGACGTTCCGAGACCGCCTTACGACGAAAGCAACATAGCAACTTTGGATAATTCGGTCAGAATGTACAGCAATTTGCATTTAGCGATTTGTCTTTTCGTAATGCGTGATAACTTGGCGGGTTTGCCCAATATCCCTCGCTTCGAGCATAATTTAGGCTTTTGTCCGAGCTTCCTCATTTTGGCGAAGCCATCCTCGCCGTCTCGTGAATGTCGATGACGGCGGCTGAGGTCCGTGCAATCGGTCCCCGTAGGAGTGCCCACCCCGACCCCCTGCACGACAGCCTATTGTGTTCCGGTCGAATTTTGGCCTAGGTCGGGCGTCGGCTCCGTTCGTTGTCTAAATGTCGCCCCCGCACGAACTCAATCGCGCATTCGCAGCGGGATCTAGCCGAAGGGATCTTGAAGTGAAGACGCTCTCGGGCGGTTTTTCTGAGGTAGCCCGATGCCAACGCCAGCCGGCAGGCCTTATCGGGTCCGGTGCTTTGGCTCCGGTAGGCTGGGCGAAGAGGCGTTCCCAACTTTCGGAGGTTCGGGTCCGGCGGGTCTCAGCGCGCGCGGTGCCGCCTTCTCATCTCGCCAGGCATCCGGAACGCATGTCGCTCTATGCACTTCAGGCGGAGCTGCGGCCGCTATCCAATCCCTCCTTCGGCTACATCGGGTTCTCGAGGTGACACGACTGAACGATCGCGCTGGGCTCCACGACAACTTGATCCTTGGCCGGCGCGAGCTGAGCGCGAGATTCAGCAACTCGCCGCCGGGCACTCTGAGAGCAGGCGAGTCACTGGTAGCGGCTGCCAGATCGAGAGACGTCATCTATCGCCTGCAGGACGGGTGGGCATGTCAATTTCGCGACGTCTCCGATGGCCGTCGAGCAATCATCGACATTTATTTGCCGGGCGACGTGATCGGGCTCGACGCGGTTTTGCGGACCCGACCGTTGGAAGAGGTCATGGCGCTTACTTCGATTACCGTCCAGGCGATCGATGTCGAGGGCGCGCTAACCGACCTGATGGCGCAGCGGGCTACGGCACTTTACATCGCTTGGTTGCTCTGCCAGCGACAGCGACGCGCAGATCGTCTGCTCGCCGCTATCTCAAGCCTTGATGCACGGGGACGTCTGGCGATGATGGTGTTAGATTTCTACAAGCGTCTCCACACAAAGCGACTGATCACGTCGATGATATACAATCTTCCTTTAACCCAGGACCAGATCGGCCGCTATCTCGGGCTCACCATAGTGCACGTCAATCGCGTGCTTCGGTCATTGCGTGACGAGCTGATCGTCAATCTGGAAAAGCACTGCGTAACGATACTCAACCTAGAGCAGCTTACAAGATTGGCGCAAGACAGGGAGATAATTGGCCCAGCTCCAGGCATTGGCGAGCGGCCCTGAATCAGCCGGCCCTCCTGGCCAGTTAGGCCCTACGGATGATATCGTGATTTCGGTCCGTCGAGAATTCCGGTTGGTACAGGCCTATCAGGCTGGCGAAGCATTTGGCGGCGTTGGCGCTCGAGGCATACCTCCTTTGACGAGGGTGCTCGTCGAGGGGGAACGATGCGGGAATCAGACCAGCGGCCGGGAAAACTGTTCGCGTACGTGGAGCAGCGGGTCGGGCCCGACCATCCGCTTCAACTCGCTGTTTCTGATCCTTAGCGCCCAGTCGCGTTCGAGCCGGCGCCGCGCTCCTTGGCAAGACTGGCAATCCGTAATGCGTAAGATCATATGCAGGTTGTTGACACGGCGTTACTGGAAGTTAAGATCGTGGTGCCGCGGCGCATCGGCGACGCACGAGGCTTCTTCTCCGAAGTGTGGAGCGCGCGCGACTTTTCCTCAGTTGGGATCGACGCCGCTTTCGTCCAGGACAATCATGTCCGCAGCCCGTTTAAAGGCACGTTGCGCGGCCTGCATTATCAGATGCCCCCGGCGGCGCAAGGAAAGCTGGTGCGTGTGACACGTGGGGCGATTTTCGACGTTGCCGTCGACATCCGGCGCGGATCGCCCACTTTCGGACTGCGATGCCGACGCGGTTACTGAGCGCCGATAACTGGTACCAGTTCTGGGTGCCGCCTGGCTTTGCCCATGGTTACTGCACGCTCGATGACGACACCGAGGTGCAATACAAAGTCACCGATTTCTACAGCCCGCCGAAACTCTGGTCTTTGATTAGTCACGGAAAGGGCGGCAGCTTGCTCAGGATGGGGGCACCTTCGCAGAACTGAGAATCACGTCTTTTCGGCTGGCGATCTGCCCGGCCGCGTTAGTGCCGCAGATTTGCCTCCCTATCCCGTTTGTACGGGCGTGAGGGCCCTTCGCAGAACTGGAATCACGTCTTTTCGGCTGGCGATCTCGACGAGGCACCGCGACTGGCGCGGGCATTCTGCGCGCATTTTCCCCCGGTGTGATCGTGTCCGTCCGAGTGCCGTGTCAGAGTGCGCCCCTTGGATCGTCTCCCCGAGCGTGGTGTAAGAGCGGCGTTTGCCCTCGCGCTCTGCGGCGGGGTTGGCCGGATTGTGTCAGGCCACGGCGGGTCGCTTGACGATCGGATCGTGGCTCAACGGGGCGATCGTTTCCAGGGTCATGTAGCGAGCCCTCTGAACCGCCCATTCATCGTTTTGCTCGAGCAGGATGGCGCCGACCAGGCGGGTGATGGCGTCCTCGTTGGGGAAGATACCGATAACCTCGGTGCGGCGCTTGATCTCGCCGTTGAGCCGTTCCCGCGGGTTTGTGCTGTGAAGCTTCGGCCGGTGGTCCACAGGAAGCCTATGTCCAGGGTGTTTCCACCCGATCGGTCGGATGACGGCGGTGAGCGCTTTCTCCGCCGCGGCTCCAAGACGGCCGGGAAGTAGCTGTGCCTGCGCAGCTTCGGGATGCGCCGCTCGACTGTGCCGGCCCGGGTCTCCCGGTCGCGATCCCGGTAGCCGTTGCGCTGGTTGATCCGATCGGGATCGCGAGCGCCGTGGGCCGCGCCGGTCAGGCTCTCGACCTCCAGCTCGATCAGCCGCTGCGCCGCAAAGCCGACCATCTCGCCTAACAGCTCGGCCTCGGAACTTTTCTCTCAATCTGGACTGCCGCCTCGTCCTATATTTTAACATTTTTCAATCCGAGTACTTTATCATAATTAAGATATGAATTGTGCCATCTTGTGTTTTCCTATTGCGAATACCAACAAAGTCGATAAACTCGGCCCGACGTTGCCACATAGCTCGTGCTCGCGACAACCCGTACCAGGCTGGGTCGGAAAACTTATGCATTCGACGCGCCATGATCCAGCAGGAACCCAAACTTTTGCGTGGTCGGACGCGCCGCTCGCTGGTTCAACGACGGCGCTGCAAGATCGCGCAGCCGAGCCCCGACATTCGCTCCCGCATCAGGGCCCCCTGCGACGCCCGTGGCTCTCACCTGAGATCGTCGGCGGAGCCCTCGCCACGCTTGACTTCTGCCTAGTGGTCGCGGCCGCTGCGGCTGCCTTCGTCGTCTATTTCGGGACGAGCCGCGAGCCCACGCCGGAGCCGGGGCGTTATATCTTGACCTCGCTCCTTGCTGCCACGGTGTTCATCATCGGGTTCGAGCGCTTAGGCGGTTATCGGTTGAAGAGATTGTCGCTGCTGCATTGGCAGTTGAGTTACGTCCTTACGGTTTGGGCCGTTACGGTTTCGCTTTTTTTGCTGGTGGCTTTTGTCGGAAAGATGTCCGAAAGCTATTCTCGCGGCTGGGCGCTCGCGTGGTTCATCACTGCCGCATTTCTGCTCTCGACTGGGCGCAGCATTTTCCACCTCGCGTTGGCTCGAGGGGTGCGAGACGGCTTTCTCGCCCGCAGTATCGTCATCGTCGGAGGTGGCAATGAGGGCCAGCGTCTAATCGCTAAACTGCAGCAATCGAGAGATCCGAGCTTTACAATTTTTGGCGTATTCGATGACCGAAAGTCTCGCCTGCCTGCCTCGATCAGTGGGTTAAATATACTGGGCACTACCGACGATTTGATCCGCTTTGCACGACGCAATCCAGTGGACGAAGTGATCGTAGCCCTGCCGCTCGACGCCGAAGACCGGCTCAAAACGCTGTTCGACAAGCTGAAGGGGGTCGCGTTCGACCTGCGTCTCAGTGTGGAGCCAGTGACTCAGAGGTTTCAGGTTCGCGGCGTGAGCTATGTCGGCGGCGTGCCGGTGCTCGAGATCGCCGACCGGCCCCTCAAGCATTGGCGCGCAGTCTCTAAGTGGAGTGAGGACAAGGTTCTTGCCGCGCTGGTGATGATCTTTGTCGGCCCGCTGATGGCGATTGTCACGCTGTTGATCAAGCTGGACAGCCGAGGGCCCGTATTCTTCGTTCAACGGCGCTTCGGTTTCAACAATGAGGTGATCCGGGTCTTCAAATTCCGCACTATGTATATCGACCGGAGCGACCCATCCGGGGCGCAGCGCACGGTGCAGAACGACCCGCGGGTCACCCGCGTCGGTCGCGTCTTGCGTTGGCTGAGCCTCGATGAGTTGCCGCAGTTGATCAATGTGTTGCGGGGAGACATGTCGCTGGTCGGTCCGCGCCCGCATGCGATTGCGATGAAGGCCGGCGATCGCCTTTATTGCGACGCGGTCGAGCAATATCTCCATCGCCATCGTGTCAAACCCGGCATTACCGGCTGGGCGCAAGTCAACGGCTTGCGCGGCGAGGTCGACACGCTCGAAAAGGCGCGCGCCCGGGTCGCGCATGACCTCTACTATATCGAGCACTGGTCCCCGTGGCTTGACCTGAAGATTTTGCTCAAGACAGTGGGAATTCTGGCATCCCGCGACAACGCATATTGAGGAGAAGCGGATGGTGCTTTTTTGGCCCGCAACTGCTGCCCCGCAACAGCAGTTGAGACCGTTGAAGCGCGCAAAATTGTTGGGATCCTTTAAAGCTAGGAGCAAACCTGCGGCTGGCCGGACGTCCTGCGCTCGGCTCGGCCGATGGCATGGTAATATCGTGGTGCGCGCATGATGATCTCGCGTCACGTGTCGTCATCACCAGCGGTCGGCATCGGAGTGATCGGCTACGGCTACTGGGGTCCGAACCTGGTCCGCAATTTCGCCAACACGGAGGGAGCGCTTGTCGTCTCCGTCAGCGACCTGGATCCGGAAAAGCTGGCGCTTGTTGGACGTCGGCACCCCGGCATCACCGCAACGACCGAGTTTCGCGACCTTTTAAAGGATAGCCGTATCGATGCTGTTGCGATCGCCACACCCGTTCACACGCATTATGAACTGGCTCTCGCGGCACTCAGTGCCGGCAAGCATGTTCTGATCGAGAAACCGCTCGCCCACACTTCCGGACAGGCGCGTCATCTTATCGAAGAAGCGGCGCGGCGAAATCTAGTATTGATGGTGGACCACACTTTCCTTTATACGCCGGCGGTCCAAAAGATCCGTCAACTCATCGGCGACGGAGTTCTCGGAGACATCTATTATTATAACGGGGTGCGCGCCAGCTTGGGTCTGTTTCAGGATGACGTCAACGTAATTTGGGATCTTGCGGTTCACGACATATCGATCATCCAATACATTTTCCACGAGGACCCCGTGGCGGTCTCGGCGACGGGGGCGAGCCACGTTCCGGGCAGCCCGGAGAACATGGCGCATATCACCCTGTTCTTTCGCAGCAGTTGCATCGCCCAAATCAGCGTCAATTGGCTTTCGCCGGTAAAGGTCCGGCAGACGCTTATCGGCGGCAGCCGAAAGATGATCGTGTATGACGATTTGGAACCAACCGAGAAAGTCAAGGTGTACGACAAGGGGATCACGGTGAACGGATCATCGGAAAACGCTCACCAGCTCAGGATTGGCTACCGTGCCGGAGACATGTGGGCGCCGCATCTTCCCGCCAAGGAGGCGCTGCAGACGGAAACCGAACATTTCATCGACTGCCTTCGCAGGGGCGTCTCCCCGATCTCCAGCGGCTCGACCGGGCTGTACGTCGTCGAGATCCTTGAGGCGGCTTCCCGTTCCATCGCCTCACAGGGTAATCCGGTCCGTCTCGAGCACAAGCTCGGCGAGGTAGTGTCATGACCTCCGGTGGTGCCGGTCGAAGGTCGAGGCGAGACAGTGTCGCGCGGGTCGTCAAGGCCGTCCATGGCCTGCGCCAGGCTGCGCCGGATCCACAATTCGAATTGGACCTGGCGGCGGATCTCCGAGAACGTCTCAACCGCGAGCAGTTGTTGGAGGCATTCACCCGGTTTGCGGGCGGATCGGGCTAAATCGATACGATATGAGCCTTTTAACCATAATGAATGTTTGTATTAACTTTAGCGAAAAGCGAAAGTTGAACAAAGGGTGATCTCAGCGGTCGTGATCGCCCGAGCAGCCTCGGCGCCTGCGCCCAGCAAAGCGGCTCGATCGATGTTGGGTCGTCTTGCGGGCACCAAGGATTTTGCTCATTTGCGGGAGGCCGATTGTGTCAAACCTGACTGAGAACTCGACGTCGCTGACGGTAGCGGAAAATAGCTTAGCGACGGCGATCCTCATCCCGACGCCAAGCGACGTCAATTACACATCCGCGCAATTGACGCTGACCGTGACGGCGCTGCCGTCGGACGGAACGGTGCTGCTAGCGGACGGGGTCACCCCGATATACGTGGGTGAGACCTTGACGGTTGCGCAGCTGATCGGGCTTAGGTTCAGACCGACGCTCAACATCTTCGGCCAAAGCGCGAGCTTTGCTTTCACCGTGTCCGACCCGGTGGGGAATACCGTCTCCGCCACCGCGGCATTGGCGATCGGGCCGAGCAACACACCTGTGGTAACCACCCCGACATCGCTCACCGCGCCTGCAAATGCCCCGGCGACGGCGATCGGCATCCCGGTGCCGACCGATGCCGGATTCACCTCCACCCAGCTGACCGTGACGGTGACGGCGCTACCGTCCGACGGGACGGTGCTGCTGGCGGATGGGGTTACGCCCGTAACCGCGGGCGAGATCTTGACCGTGGCGCAGCTGACGGGGCTCGAATTCAAGCCGCACGCCTCGAGTTCTGACCAGGACTCGACCTTCACCTACAGCGTGTCCGACCCGGGCAGCAATAGCGCCACGGGCACCGTACTTCTGCAGGTCGCGCCGGATACCCCGCCGATCACCACAGCGACGGCTCTGACGGTTGCCGAAAACAGCGGAGCGACCCCGATCGGCATCCCGCCGCCGACCGATGCCGATTACGCCGCGTCTGCGCTAAGCGTGAAGGTGATAGGGCTACCGACGGACGGGACGGTGGTGCTGTCGGACGGCAGCACCGCGGTCAGCGTCGGTGAGAGCCTAACGGTAACGCAGTTGACGGGGCTCGAGTTCAAAGCGACGTCCAGTGCCTTCGCGCAGAGCTCGAATTTCGCCTATAGCGTGTCGGACCCGACGGGATCGACGGCTTCGGGGAGTGCGACCCTGTCGATCGGGCCACAGAATGCGCCGCTGGTGACGACCCCGACGTCTCTGACGGTTGTGGAGAACAGCGGGGCGACCCCGATCGGCATCGTGGCGCCGAGCGACGCCAATTACACCGCCTCGCAGTTGAGCGTCATGGTAACTGCGCTGCCGACCGACGGCAGCGGTGCTGCTGCCCAACGGAACAACGCCGGTAACGGTGAACGAAACCTTGACGGTCGCGCAGCTGACCGGGCTCGAGTTCAAGCCGACGCAGGACAACACCGGCCGGAGCTCGAGCTTTGGCTACACCGTGTCCGATCCGGCAGGCAACCGCGCCACCGGCAACGTGACATTGACGACCGGACCGAATGCAATCGTACTCGAGAATGAGAAGCCGGGGACGCCTCAGAGCGTGTGGCAGGTCGCCCCGGGCCAAGATTCCACAAAGCTCCAGGGTTTCACGACGAACATCAGCACGAATGTCGGGGGGACCGTCGACTTCAAAATCGATAACACAACCGGCAACGCGAACTACCAGATCGACATCTATCGGTTGGGCTATTACGGCGGCGACGGGGCCACCCTCGTCACCAGCATAAACCACCAGTCGGCAAGTGCCATCGTCCAGCCGGCCGCTCTGGTTGACCCGACGACCGGTCTGGTCGATGCGGGGAATTGGCAGGTTACAGATTCTTGGGCGATCCCCGCCAACACTACCTCCGGCGTCTACGTCGCCAATGTGGTCGACGGCTCTCAGGTGTTCCAAATCCCGTTCATCGTCACCAACGACAGTTCCACCAGCGACATTGTCTTCCAAACGAGTGACGAGACTTGGCAGGCCTATAATGGCTGGGGCGGGGCCAATCTTTACGGCGGCGATGGCCCGGCAAATCCCTCACAACAGGGAGGTGGCGAATTTGGCGCCGGGGCGGCGTTTGCGGTCAGCTACAATCGCCCCATCGTGACCCAGGACTTCGTCGGGACCTACGCCGGTCCGCAGGATTCTGCTGTTCGGTGCCGAATATGACGCGATCTATTGGCTGGAGGAGAACGGTTACGACGTTTCCTATATTTCCGGCATCGATACCGCGACCAATGGCTCGTTGCTGCTCAATCACAAGGTTTTTATGGATGCCGGCCATGACGAGTATTGGACCGACAGCCAGGTTGCGAATGTTCAAGCTGCGGTGAACGCGGGCGTCAACCTTGCATTCCTGAGCGGCAATGAGATTTTCTGGCAGACGCGGCTGGAGCCGAGCATTGATGGCAGCGGAACGACTGACCGCACACTGGTAAGCTATAAGGACACGCATTACGGCACCGAGATCGACCCAACCGGGACAGCGACAGGCACCTTTGAAGACCCGCGCCTCGGGTCTCCGCCCATGCCCTCGAACGCGCTGACCGGCACGCTGTTCGAGGTCGATGGACCGAACTCGAATGGTTCGACGATCACAATACCGTATGGCGATACGCAGCTGCGCTTCTGGCGCAACACCAGCGTCGCAGACACGGCGACCGGCCAGACTGCATCCTTGGAGCCCGGGCTCCTCGGCTACGAGTGGGACTTATCGCCGGACAACGGCTTCATGCCGGCGGGCCTCGTGGACCTCTCCTCGACGACGGTGCAAGAACCCACCACGTATAATACCGACTACGGGAACATCGACAGGTCGGGTACCGCGACCCACAATCTCGTCGAATATCGCGACCCGACTAGCGGTGCCCTTGTCTTCGGAGCCGGGACCGTCTACTGGTCATGGGGTCTCGCCGCTCAAGCCGACTCTCCTAACCCTGACGACGGCTTTTCAAACGATACGACCGACCCGAATGTACAGCAGGCGACGGTGAACCTGCTTGCCGACATGGGGGTCCAGCCCGCAACCCTTCAGGCGAGCCTCGCCCTCGCCAGCGAGTCGACCGATCATACGCCGCCCACCTCCACAATCACGAGCGTCTCGAGCACAAACCTCGTAGAGGGCACAGCGGTCACCGTCAGCGGGACGGCGACTGACGCGGGCGGCGGCGTGATCGGCGTCGTCGAGGTCTCCACGGACGGCGGCAAGACCTGGAACCCGGCAAATAGTCCGGAAGGCTCGGTCACCGTAAGCTGGACCTACACCTTCCAGGCGCCGGCTCCGGGCACCTACAGCATCGAGTTGCGGGCCGTCGACGACAGCCTCAATCTCGAGACGCCGGGTCCGGGTGTTTCGTACACGGCCACGCCGTCCTCGGCCCTTACGCTGTTCAGCCCCAGCAATACACCGGTCACCGCTAATGAGGCCGATTCAAATTCGATCGAGGTCGGTGTCAAGTTCACGCCGGCGACGCCCGGCCTGATCACGGGGATCCGCTTCTACAAGGGCCCGCTCAACACCGGCACGCATGTGGGGGATCTGTGGAGTTCCACCGGCACTTTGCTCGCCAACGCCACCTTCACTAACGAGACCGCGAGCGGCTGGCAGCAGGTCAATTTTCGAACCCGGTACAGATCACGGCAGGGGCGACCTATATTGCCTCTTATCACACGACCACCGGGGAGTACTCTGACACACCCTGATTATTTTTCAACCTACCAGGGTCAGAGCAACGGATCTTTGACTGCGGCAGGCGACAACCTCAACGGCGTCTACGCCTATGGCGCCGGCAGCACCTTCCCGACGAATGTCTCGGTCACGGGCGACAATTATTGGGTCGACGTCGTCTTCGACGACACAGTCGACGATCCGCAGGCCAACAATGTCAGCGGCTCTCGTCACGACGGAGAATACGCCGCTGTCGATCCCAGTATCGACCCTCCTCGCCACCGATACGGATCCCCTAGGCTATTCGCTGTCGCTCGCAGGAGTCCGCAGCCCGAGCAATGGCACGGTCAGCTACAACTCGAGCAACCAGACGGTCACTTTCTACCGACGGCCGGCTATACTGGACCGGCCAGCTTCGTCTATACCACTTCCGACGGGCACGGCGGCACCGCGTCGCCAACGTCTCGCTCACGGTAAACTACCAGGTAACGGCGCAGAGCTTGTTCCTTACCGGCACCACGCCCGCTACAGCGAATTCAGGCGACACCAATGCGCCGTGGAGCTCGGGGTCAAGTTCCAGGCTTCGACCAACGGCACGATCACCGGTATCCGCTTCTACAAGGGCTCGCTCAACACCGGCACGCATGTCGGGGATCTGTGGAGCTCCACCGGCACTTTGCTCGCCAGCGCCACCTTCACTAACGAGACCGCTAGCGGCTGGCAGCAAGTCGATTTTTCGAACCCGGTACAGATCACGGCAGGGGCGACCTATATTGCCTCTTATCACACGACCACCGGGGAGTACTCCGACACCCCTGATTATTTTTCGAACGCTACCAGGGTCAGAGCAACGGATCTTTGACTGCGGCAGGCGAGCAACCTCAACGGCGTCTACGCCTATGGCACCGGCAGCACCTTCCCGACGAATGTCTCGGTCACCGGCGACAATTATTGGGTCGACGTCGTCTTCGACGACACAGTCGACGATCCGCAAGCTAACAACGTCAGCGGCTTTATTGCGACCGAGAACACGGCACTGTCGATCCCGGTATCGACTCTTCTCGCCGCCGATACGGATCCCCTCGGCTACTCGCTATCATTCACAGGTGTCAGCAACCCGAGCAATGGCACGGTCAGCTACAACTCGAGCAACCAGACGGTCAACTTCACCCCCAATACCGGTTATGCCGGGCCGGCCAGCTTCACCTATTCGGTCACGGACGGCAACGGCGGCACCGCGTCTGCCAATGCCTCGGTCACGGTCGACTACCCGGCGACGGCGCAGAGCCTGTTTTTTCTTAGCACCACGCCGGGGACGGTGACGGTCAACGATCCGAGCGCCGTGGAGCTTGGTATCAAATTCGAGGCCTCAACCAGCGGCACGATCACCGGGATCCGCTTCTTCAAGGGCCCTCAGAATACCGGGACCCATGTCGGAGATTTGTGGAGCGCTTCCGGCACCCTCCTGGCTACCGTCACCTTTACCAACGAAACGGCGAGCGGCTGGCAGGAAGCCGATTTCTCGAGCCCAGTGGCGATTACGGCAGGAACCACGTACATCACTTCCTATCACACCAACACCGGAGAGTACTCCGCCGACACCAACTACTTCGCGAACGCGTATACCAATGGCGCACTGACCGCACCCTCCAGCGCGTCGAGTGACGGCGACGGCGTTTATATCTACAGCAGCAACCCAGCTTTCCCAATCAACACCTACAACGCCAGCAATTATTGGGTCGATGTCGTCTTTGACGCCAATGGCAGCGCGGTAACAGCGAACCCCGACAGCGGATTCACTACGCCCGAGAATACCGCGCTGTCGATCCCGACTTCGACATTGCTCGCCAACGACACTGATTCCCAGGGCTATCCGCTGTCGATCTCGGGTGTCAACAACCCGAGCAACGGCACGGTCAGCTATAACTCCAGCAACCAGACCGTCAGCTTTGTGCCGACCAACGGCTATGTCGGGCCGGCTAGTTTCACCTATTCGGTCACCGACGGGAACGGCGGAGCCGGGTCGGCGAACGTGTCGCTTGCCGTCGACTACCCGGTGACGGCGCAGAGCCTGTTCTTCCCCAGCGATACACCGGCCACGGCCAATTCGGGCGACACCAGTGCAGTGGAGCTCGGCGTCAAGTTCCAGGCCTCGACCAACGGCACGATCACCGGGATCCGCTTCTACAAGGGCTCGCTCAACACCGGCACGCATGTCGGGGATTTGTGGAGCGCCTCCGGGACCCTGCTCGCCACGGCCACCTTTACCAACGAGACAGCGAGCGGCTGGCAGGAAGCCGACTTCTCGAGCCCGGTGGCGGTCACCGCGGGGACGACTTATGTCGCTTCCTACCACACCAACAGCGGTGAGTATTCGGTTGACCCCAACTACTTCGCCAACGCTCATACCAATGGCGCACTGACCGCTCCGTCTAGCTCATCGAGCGGCGGCGATGGTGTCTTCATGTACAGCAGCAATCCTGCTATCCCGAGTGGCACCTACAACGCCAGCAACTATTGGGTCGATGTCGTCTTTGACGCCAATGGCAGCGCCGTAACGGCAAATCCCGACAACGGCTTCACCACACCGGAGAATACCGCGCTGTCGATTCCGGCCTCGTCGCTGCTTGCCAACGACACCGATTCCCAGGGCTATCCGCTGTCGATCTCGGGTGCCAACAACCCGAGCAACGGCACGGTCAGCTATAACTCCAGCAACCAGACCGTCAGCTTTATCCGACCAACGGCTATGTCGGGCCGGCCAGCTTCACCTATTCGGTTACCGACGGGAACGGCGGAGCCGGATCGGCGAACGTGTCGCTCGCCGTCGACTACCCGGTGACGGCGCAGAGCCTGTTCTTTCCCAGCGATACACCGGCCACGGCCAATTCGGGCGATACCAATGCGGCCGAGCTGGGGGTCAAGTTCCAGGCCTCGACCAATGGGTCGATCGCCGGCATCCGCTTCTACAAGGGCTCGCTGAACACCGGCACGCATGTCGGCGATCTGTGGAGCGCCTCGGGCAGCCTGCTCGCCACCGCTACCTTTACCAACGAGACAGCGAGCGGCTGGCAGGAAGCCGACTTCTCGAGCCCGGTGGCGATCACCGCGGGAACGACTTATGTCGCCTCCTACCACGCGAACACCGGGAACTACTCGGCCGACGGCAACTACTTCGCCAACGCGCATACCAACGGCGCACTGACCGCTCCGTCCAGCGCGTCGAGCGGCGGGAACGGCGTTTATGCTTACGGAAGCTCGAGCCTGTTCCCGAACAGCACCTATAATGCTGCCAATTATTGGGTCGACGTCGTCTTCAACGGTCAGTTGGTCGGATAGGAAACAAATATGCATGATGAATTTTTCACCGACGGCGTAGGCGAGATCACGGTTAGCGGCACGGTCGTGCGCGTCGACCTCGTCAGCCTCTCGCCGACCGAACGCGATGCAAACAATGCTCCCAAGTCAGTTTTTCGCCAGCGGTTGATCTTCTCAATCGAGGGGTTCGCGAACTCGGTGGAACTCATGCAGAAAGCGCTCCAAGGGCTGGTTGAGGCCGGAGCGGTTACGCGGACCCAGCCGAAGCCGGTGACCGGTACCCGGGCAGCATCTCCCGGCACCGAGCGCGCTCTAGCGGCTGTGGAAAAGCCACGAGCGCCGAACAACTCGCCTAATTTCCGCTGATCCGCGTCTAAATCACCTGCCCCCGGTGGGTGGATGACCGCGCAGCCGGAGACGGCCCTCCAATGCCTGGTGAGCATTGCCCGCCACCATGGTATCGATCTCTCTGTCGAGCATCTGCGTCATACCTACGCTGTTGGTGACGTGCCTATCCCGCGCGGGCTGCTGCTACGCATGGCCAAGGAGGCAGGGCTGCGCGCCCGGTTCGCACGTTTGACAGGGGACGCGCTGATGTGCCTGGGCGAGGCCTATCCAGCCTTGGCTCAGCTCACCAACGACAACTGGGTTGTCGTGACCGCCGCCGGCAAGAACCCAGCTGGCGAGGAGGCTGTCCAGGTCTTCGACCCGCTCGCCGAGCAGCCGGCACCGCTGGTCGTCCCAAAGGCGGTGCTTTGCGCGAAATGGCGCGGCGAGGTCATGCTCGTCAAACGAAGCCGTGCGCTGCCCGACACCGCGCGGCCATTCGGATTCCGCTGGTTCATCCCAGAATTGCTGCGCCAACGCCGCCTATTCGCCGACGTGACCGTCGTCGCCATTCTTCTCTACGCGCTTGGTCTGGTCGTTCCGATCTTTTTCCAGCTGGTGATCGACAAGGTACTTGTTCACGAGAGCTTCACCACCCTTTACGTTCTGACTGCCGGGGTGGCAATCGCCTTGACGTTTGACGCAATGTTCACCTTCCTGCGGCGCTACCTGTTGCTCTATGCGACGAACAAAATCGACATCCGCGTCGCGACCAGGACTTTCGGACATCTGCTCGGTTTGCCGATCAGCTTTTTCGAGCAAATCGCGGCTGGGGTGCTGGTCAAGCATATGCAACAGGCATCTCGCATCCGGGAGTTCCTGACAGGCCGTCTGTTCTTGACGGCGCTGGACGCGGTCTCGCTCGTGGTCTTCCTGCCTGTCCTCTTCCTCTACAGCGCCAAGCTGACATTTCTCGTCCTCGGATTTGCAGCATCGATCGGTATCGTGATTGCCCTGCTCGTCGGCCCATTCCGGCGGCGACTCTATTCCCTTTACCAGGCGGAAGCAGCGCGACAGGGGCTTCTCGTCGAAACCGTGCACGGAATGCGAACGGTCAAGTCCCTGGCCATCGAACCGCTACAAAAGCGGGTCTGGGACGATCGCTCCGCTCAATCGGTCTCGATGCGTTTCCGCGTCGAGAAGATATCGGCCGCCGCCCAGTCCGTAACCGGGCTTCTCGAGAAGCTGATGAGCGTTGGGATCATCGGTTTTGGCGCCCTCGACGTGTTTTACGGCACGATGACGGTCGGCGCGCTCGTTGCCTTCAACATGCTCGCCGGCAGGGTGTCAGGACCGCTCGTCCAAATCGTTACCATGGTACACGAGTACCAAGAGGTCGCCCTCGCGGTGCAGATGCTGGGCGATGTCATGAACCAGAAGCCGGAGCGCAATGATGCGCGACCTGGGCTTCGGCCCGACCTCGCCGGACAGATCGAATTCGAGAATGTGTCGTTCCGCTACGGCGCCGAAGGCGCGCCGGCGCTGGACGATGTCTCCTTCACGATCCCCGCCGGTAGCGTGTTTGGCATTGTCGGGCGGAGCGGGTCTGGCAAGACGACCCTCACCCGGCTTATTCAGGGTCTCTACCCGATCCAACAGGGGCTGCTGCGCATCGACAGGTTCGATGCCCGGGAGCTCGATCTCATTCACCTGCGGGCAGGCATCGGGGTCGTGCTGCAGGATAATTTCCTGTTTCGCGGCACGGTGCGCGACAACATCGCCTGCGTGAAGCCCGGCGCGAGCTTCGAGGAGGTCGCTCAGGCGGCGCGAATGGCCGGCGCTGATGAGTTCATCGAGCGCTTGCCACGGGGCTACGATACCATGATCGAGGAGAATGCCGAGAACCTCTCCGGCGGTCAGAAGCAGCGGCTGGCGATCGCTCGGGCGCTAATTACCGATCCACGGCTTTTGATCTTCGACGAGGCAACGAGCGCACTCGACCCCGAGAGCGAGGCGATTATCCGCCAGAATCTGGGGGGGATCGCGTCGGGGCGTACGGTAATCATCGTCTCCCATCGCCTGTCAATGCTCGCCGATGCCGACACGATCCTCGTCATCGATCGCGGCCGGATCGCCGACATCGGCCGCCATGAGCAGCTGCTCATGCGGTGCACGACGTACCGGCAGCTCTGGGGCCAGCAGACGAGGCAGGTCGCATGACTCGGACCAATCTGGCAGCGCGTGTTCTCTCTAACGCCCTTGCTCGGCATCGCCGCCGGCAGCTCCGGGTCGTTCCGCCGGCGATGCCGGAGGCGATTGCAGAGTTCCAGCCGGACGCGGTCGAGATCGAGGAACGCGTCCCGCCCCAAATCACGCGCATCACGCTCTATCTCGTCGCTGCGTTAATTGCAGCAGCGGTCATCTGGGCGTCGCTATCCAGCGTCGATCGAATCGTGACGGCGCAAGGGAAGTTGATCACAACCCGTCCAAATATTGTCGTACAGCCGCTCGAGACCTCGATTATTCGCGACATCCGTGTCTCGGTCGGAGACGTGGTGCACCACGGGCAGGCGTTGGTGACGCTCGATCCGACGTTTTCAAGAGCCGATGTCGACACGCTGAGAACGCGCGTCAGCGCGCTAGACGCTGCGATCCAACGATTGAACGCGGAGCTGAACGGCCGCGATTTCGTCGCACCGGATCCCGCAGACCCGGAGGGCACGGTGCAGGCGAGGCTGTTCACCGACCGCAAGGCGTATTACCAGGCGTCGTTGCGCAATTACGATGCGCAGATCGCGAGCATAGCGGCGGAACTCCAGACAAACGAGGCGGAGGCGACGCTGACGGCCGAACGGCTGGATACACTGCGCTCGATCGAGGCGATGCGCGGGGAATCGATGAACAAGCAAGTCGGATCACGGCTCAATTTGCTTCAGGCGCAAGATGCGCGTCTCGAGGTTGAGGATACTTTCTCGCATATGCGCGGCAATCAACTCGACCTTACCCACAAGCTGGAGAGGGCCCGCGCCGAACGGCAGGCTTTTATCGAGGACTTCCGGCGCACCGCGCTGCAAGAACTCGTGGACATCCACGCCAAGCGCGATGCTGCTGCCGAGGAGTTGAAGAAGGCGCTGCTTCGCCAACACCTGGTGGTGCTGACCACCCCGGTCGACGCGGTCGTGCTCGAGATTGCCCACCGCTCCGTTGGTTCCGTGGTGCGGGAAGCGGAGACGTTATTTGTCCTCGTGCCCCAAGGTGTGCCGTTGCGGGCCGAGGTCAATGTCGATAGCAAGGACATCGGCGAGGTGGCTGTCGGCGAGCCTGTGCGACTGAAGTTCGACGCTTTTCCCTTCCAGAAATATGGCACGGCTTCGGGAGCGGTCCGCGTCGTCAGCCAGGACTCGTTCGCCCCCGAAGCCAGCGCAGCAGAGGGGGCGGGTCGTGCCTCGCGCGAGGAGGTAGGTCGTCCATCGCACCCCTTTTATCGGGTGCTGGTGGATCTGGCCGACATGCGGCTGCGCGGGTTGCCCGAGGAGTTCAAGATGATCCCCGGGATGACCCTGACGGCCGAGATGAAGGTTGGCCGTCGCAGCGTGATCTCGTATTTCCTCTATCCGCTGCTGCGCGGCCTCGACGAGAGCATACGGGAGCCGTAGAATGGGTGCGCTGGAGCACGACAGGTAGAATTGAATTGTTGGACCGACGGTTGGAGGCGGTTTCGCGTTCGCTCGGCTTACGGGGTTGATCCGGTCCGTGTGGAGCATCGGCTTGGCGAGGTAGTGTTATGACCCCCGGTGCTGCCGGTCGAAGATCGAGGCGAGACAGCGGCGTGCGGGTCGTCAAGGCCGTCCACGGCTCGCGAGATGCGGCGACGGATCCGCAATTCGAGTTGGACCTGGCGGCGGATCTGCGAGAACGTCTCAACCGCGAGCAATTGTTGGAGGCTTTCGCGCGGTTCGCCGGTGGTTCAACCTATGTCGACATGCTGATGCGACGGGCCTGTCTCCGTGCGTTGGCCAAGCAGCTCGGTGCAGGGGCGACCATCGGGCGAAACGTCAGCGTGATCCACCCGGAAACCTTCGAGATCGGCGATCGTGTTTTCGTCGGCGAGCAGAGCATCATACAGGGCCGGTTCGACGGCCGATGCATAATCGGTACCGGTGTCTGGATCGGACCCCAGAGCTACTTCGACGCCCGTGATCTGGTGCTCGAGGATTACGTCGGATGGGGACCGGGCGCCAAGGTGCTCGGTTCCGAGCATACCGGTGTGCCGGTCGATATTCCAACCATTCGCACGGATCTGGAAATCCGTCCGGTCCGGGTCTGCGCATGGGCGGATATCGGCGTGAACGCTGTTCTGTTACCGGGAGTGACGGTCGGTCGCGGGAGTATCGTCGGGGCGGGCGCAGTCGTAACCACCGACGTACCGGATTTTGCAACGGTCGCCGGTGTCCCCGCCCGGGTGATCGGCTGGCGGCAAGAACAAGTAATCAAGGAAACCTCGCCGAAGCTCATGAGCACAAAAGAATGACGGTGGATTATGACGTGAAAAAGGGACCTGGGACTTTGCGGCGGGCGAAGCCGGGCTCGTCGGTTACCGCATTCTCGACCGGTTGGCAACACGGTCAATCTGACCGAAGCAGCCAGCCCGGATCCGAGTTGATGGATCGCATCGTCGCGCGTCCGTATGTCGTCTCCGATCGAGTGGCAGCCAGGATCGCCCCTTGCGTCGCCCTGCCGGATCCTGGTGCGAAACCAGGCGCCGAAAAGAGCGGTGCCGCGCCCAAAATCAGAGCCTCTGCAACTGTCTTTGCGCTCAGACTTTGGTGAATCGGGAACACCGGGCAATTTTCTTCTCCGGGGTCGAACGTTACGGAGCGCTTTTTTCTTCTTGTTGTTCACGATAACCTTTTGCATGTCAGCCTTGGTCGCTGCCGTGCTTTTCGAGTTCCGAGATGCGGTAGCGTCCTTCTACTCAGAAGAAGGGTTGAAGACCGAAATCGCCATCTTCGCTATAAGTTTTCTGCTGGCGCCCTTCGCGGCTACGATTTCTGCGCTGCTACGCCGCGAGATGGCTGTCGACGTCCTCGCCGGCTGTGGTCTGACCGCAGCTTTTGTCAATACGGCAACCTCCATCGTGCTCACTGCCTTGGGTTGCGGTTTTATGGGTCCGATCTTCGGGGCGGTCGTGGGCCAAGCTGCCCTTGTCGTGCTTTTTGTCGTCTGCCGGCGCGACTTGCGCGTCTTCTGTCCGCACCTCGAGGGGTACCGGGATGTGATAGGCTTTGGTGCTTATTCGAGTGCCCGGGCAATCATCAATGTTTCTATCAGTCGTTGCCGCAGCTGATTTTCGGACGGCTCCTTGACTTCACTGCGGTCGGGGCGTACGGCCGCGCCGTCGGCGCAACGCAGCTGTTCGACAGGTTATTCCTCGGGGTCCTCAGCCCCGTCATCATGCCCATCAATTCCGCACAGACCAGAGCCGGCGCCGATTTGAAACGTGTCTACCTTCGGGCGGTTGAGTTGATCACGGCGGCGCAATGGCCGTTCCTGACGTTCATGCCCCTTATGGCGGAGCCCATTGTTTGGATCTGGTTTTCACCCGGGGTGGATCGAGGTCGTTCCGCTTGTCCGCATGCTCTGCCGTAAGCATCCGCCGAGGACCGCGGAAGGCGGGTGATCACGCGGCGGCGGCTTGGGCGTGATGGGTTTCTCCAATGCCAGGGGAGAAGCTCGGAGAGCCGCGCCGCGGGGTGGTCGGCGATGCGGGCAAGCACGTCGGCGAGCCAGGCCTGCGGGTTGATGCCGTTGAGCTTGGCCGTGGCGATTAGGGTGTATATCGCGGCCGCCCGCTCGCCACCGCGATCACTACCGGCGAAGAGCCATGACCGACGCCCCAAGGCAATGCAGCGCAATGCGCGCTCGGCGGCATTATTGGTCAGGCAGACGCGGCCGTCGCCGAGGAAGCGGGTGAAGGCCGGCCAGCGCGTCAGCATGTAATCGATCGCCTGGGCGGTCGCAGCGTGGCGCGACAGCCGGGCGCGTTCGGTGCGCATCCATTTTTCGAGATCGGCGACGACTGGCTTGCTTTCCCTCTGCCGCACCGCTAGCCGGTCGCCGGGCGGCTGGCCGTTGATCCCGCGCTCGATGGCAAAGATCTCGTCGATGCGCCGAACCGCCTCGACCGCCAGCGGCGCTTTGCGCAGATCGGCCTGCTCGAAGAAGTGGCGCCGGCCATGGCTCCAGCAGGCCGCCTCGGTGATCGGGCCCAGTTTGCGCCTGGCATCGTAGAGATCGCCGAACCCGGCATAGGCATCGGCCTGCAGGATGCCGGCATAGCCGGCCAGATGCCGGGCGGGATGCTCGCCGGCGCGATTGCGCGACTAGAAGAACACCGCCGCCGGCGGGTCCGGCCCGGCAATCGGCCGGTCGTCGCCACGTAGGTCCATAACCGGCCGGTGATCGTCTTACCCCGGGCGAGCACCGGCACCGTCGTGTCGTCGCCGTGCACGCGCTCGGCGCCGAACACGTGCTGGCGGATCAGCTCACGCAGCGGGCTCAGCACGGCCGTGCAGGTGCCGACATGATCGGCCAGTGTCAAGACGTCGAGATCGACGCCCTCGCGGGCGTAGCTTTCGCTCTGCCGGTTCAGCGGCTGGTGCTCGCCATACTTGGCGTAAAGGATCATCGCCAGCAGGCTCGGCCCGACATGGCCGCGCGGAATGGTGTGGAACGGCGCCGGCGGCTGGGTGATCTTCTCGCACGACCGGCAGGTGAACTTCTCACGCACGGTCTGGATTACCTTCCACTGGCGCGGTACCACCTCCAGGGTTTCGGTGATCGTCTCGCCGAGCTTGGCCAGCTTGCCGCCGCAACACGGGCAGGCAGTCGGGCCTGGGATCACCACCCGCTCGCGCGGCAGATGCGCCGGAAACGGCGCGCGCACCGGCTTTCTGCGAGTGAACGGGCCTACCGTCGTGCCCGCGGCCGGTGCCGCGGCGGCGAGTTCGTCCTCGGCCGCGCTCGCTGCCGCTTCCTCGAGTTGCAGTTCCAGTTGGTCGAGCAGCTTGCGGCCGCGCTCAGAGGATTGCCCGTACTGCTCGCGCCGCAGCTTGGCGATCAGCAGCTTCAGGTGCGCCACCATTGCCTCGGCGCCGGAGGCACGCGCCTCCGCCTCCTGGCGCGCGGTGCGCTCGGCGGCCAGCGCTGGCTTCAAGGCGGCGATGTTGTCGGCCAAGCTCTCGGGCGTGGTCATCACAGGCGGATTGTCTCACGGCACCAAGACCCGCCCGCCACTCAACCATAGGATGAGTTCAAACGGTCGCACCCCTCAGCCGGCCGCTTGCGGCCGCCAGCTTCGTACCGGGTTCCTCCAGTCAATCCCTTCAAGCTGCAAGGCTATACCGGCGTGCTGAAACCGACGGCTATGCCGCCTACCTCAGCCTCGCCGATCCCAAGCGCGCCGGCGGGCCGGCCACGCTGGCGTTCTGTTGGGCACATTGGCGCAGGCAGTGGTTCGATCTCGCCAAATCGCCGCCGGCGCCGATCGCCGCCGAGGCCCTGAAGCGGATCGCCGAACTCTACCAGATCGAAGCCGAGATCCGCGGGAGGAGCGCCGACGATCGCCGGGCGGAGCGACAGCAGAAGACCAAGCCGCTCGCCGAAGCGCTGAAGACCTGGCTCGAGAAGATCCTGGCACAGGTTGCCGGCGGCTCGTCGATCGCCCATGCGATCCGCTATGCGCTCAACCGCTGGGACGGGCTGGTGCGCTTTCTCGGTGACGGACGCATCGAGATCGACTTCAACACCGTCGAGCGCAGCATGCGCCCGATTGCCCTCAGCAGAAAGAATGCTCTATTCGCCGGCAACGACGAAGGCGCGGAAAGCTGGGCGATGCTGGCCTCGCTGATCGAGACCTGCAAGCTGCACGGCGTCAATCCGGAAGCCTATCAAACCGACGTGCTCACCAAGCTCGTCTACAACTGGCCCAACAGCCGGCTCGCCGAACTCACGCCTTGGGGCTGGGCTGCCGCACGCTGATCCCCGGCGGCGGTGAACAAAACCGGCCCGTCAAGCCGTTCAGATGGTGGCCACGGCTCATCGCTTACGCTATGATCGCCGTCGCGAACAATGAATTCAGCCTTGCCGTCCCGATGGTCGGGTTCGTCGGCGCGGTATCGCCGGCTTGGTCGGCTGGTACCTGGGATTGGCGATTACCAGACATCCACTATTGGCCCAGATGCGTCTGGCAGCGGCCGGCATCCCGCTTGTGCCGAGATGGCCCCTTAGCCGCGCCGGAGCCATTCGCCCGGAAGACAAAATGGGCGTGGACAAGAGCTCGGAACAGCAGCGTAAACGAGAAAGCTGAGTCAAGGTAGTCGGGGACTTGAATTGGGGGGACGTGACCGGGCGCAAACTCCGGCTTGTCAACGATTGGCTTTAAGATCCCGCATCGCCGTTGCCCGAGCCGGCCCCTTTAACTAGACTGTAAATGACGCTTCTAGGGAGGCTTATCAGGATGCCGATTAGTGCGAACGTTCGGCTCGGCGAGGGAGTGCGGATCCTCCATCCCGAACTCGTCAACCTTTACGGATGCATAATCGGCGCAGACACACGGGTCGGCGCTTTTGTCGAGATCCAGGTCGGCGCGAACATCGGTTTACGCTGCAAAATATCGTCCCACACCTTCATCTGCGAGGGGGTCACGATCGAAGACGAAGTTTTCATCGGTCACGGCGTGATGTTCATCAACGATAGGTATCCGCGTGCGACGACCAATACCGGCAAGCTACAGCAGGAGACCGACTGGAAGTTGGAACCCACACGCGTCTGCCGGGGGGCGTCGATCGGATCGAACGCGACCATTTTGTGCGGGCTCACGATCGGCGAGGGCGCGACGATCGGGGCGGGCGCTGTCGTAACCAAGGACGTGTCGGCGCATACGGTCGTCGCCGGCGTGCCGGCCCGGGTAGTGGGCATTGCGCGCGGCCAAATAGAAACTTGATGACGTCATCCGCCCCTTCTGCCGGCACTAGCGTGGTGGTCGCACAAGAAGACACAGCATCCGGTAGCTGCGGTAGCTTCGAATCCACAGAAGACCGAGTAAGCCGAAGCATTTGGCGCGCACGCCGATCAGGCGGGGGCTGCAAACGACGGTGATCCAATGTGCCAGCGGGGATGCCGCTACGACGGCAGCAAGGCCGATCCAGCGGAGCCGCCATCCTGGCCGCTCCCGCGCCAGGCGGATTGTCTCCGCCAGCATGCGGTCCCACTTCCGCTTGAGCTCCTGCCATTCTCGTCGCGCTGAATGAAACACGATGGCTCGCTCCGCGTAGCCCAGTCGGAAGCCCAACGCGTTGGCACGCCGACACCAGTCGATGTCTTCCGAAACGCCCGCGCGGAACCCGCCGACATGCCCGAATATCGCTTTCGGAACGAAAAGATTTCCTGAGCCAGAAAACCTGTCCTTCTCGATGTATTTCTTGAAGTTAAAGGCAAACACAGCCTCTACGGCCTCCGCCGGGGTCACCTCCCGTGGTTGGCCGATTTTTGTGATGACCTGTCCGCCGACATAATCGAACCGCTCGAGGGCTGATATTCCTTGCAGGAGCCAATTTTCATCGGCAAGACAATCAGAGTCGATGAAGGCGAGGACGGTGCCGCGCGCCACCGCGACACCCGCATTGCGTGCGGGACCAGCGCCCTGCTCTGGCGCCGGAACCACCACGGCGTCCCCGGCGATATGCTCGACCGCACGCACCCCCCCGACAGAATTGTTGTCGGCCACGATTATCTCAAAGCGCTTCCGAGGCAAAATTTGACGGCGCAGGCTCTCGAGGCAACGCTCGAGATGGTCGAGATCGTTATAGTGGGGTATGATGACTGATACCAACGGGGGAGAAGATTCAGGCATGGTCCGCCTCGAGCGATCAGCTTCGCCAGTCGCCTCACAGGACCCGGTAACGCGCCTCCCAGCCAGGGTTGTCGCCCGCCGGTCGCGGTTGGCCTTTGCCATCTCAGATTACCACGGAGTATGACAGTCGTCATTTCGTTGCCGAGTGTGGCGCCCCCTCCGGAAGTTGACGAACCGTTGACCGCCGCTTCATCCATCAACAAACCGTTCGTGTCGATCGATCCGGATGTTCGCCGGGATTTTCTTGGCGTTCCGATCGATTGCTTGACTTTGGCGGAGACCATCGCGGCTGCGGATCGAGCGATTCAGAGCCGCCAAACGCTTCAGCATGTCTGCATCAATGTGGCGAAATTCGTCGCGATGCGAAGAGATGCGGAACTTGATCGCGATGTGCGGTCGAGCCAGATCGTCAGCGTCGATGGGATGGGAATCGTCTGGGCGGCCCGTCTCTTGGGGATCACCGTCCCCGAACGAGTGGCCGGCGTCGACGTCATGGAAGGCGTGATCGGGCTTTGCGCGGTCAACGGCTATCGACCATTTTTTCTTGGTGCCCGTCCGGACGTGTTGCAGAAGTCGATCACCAACATCCGGAGCAGATTTCCGCGACTGGAACCTGCTGGCTCGCACGATGGGTACTTCAGCCTCGAGCAAGAGTGCGAGGTGGTGGCGGCGATCAAATCCTCGCGAGCGGATTGTCTGTTCATCGGCATGCCGACGCCCCGGAAAGAACGCTTCCTGGCACGCCATCGTTCTGACCTTGGCGTGCCTTTCATCATGGGCGTCGGCGGTGGATTGGACGTTTTTGCCGGGCACGTTCGCCGGGCGCCGCTCTTTGTTCAACACATCGGCCTCGAATGGTTGTTCCGCACCGTACAGGAACCGCTGCGGCTGGGGCCCCGCTACCTCCTAACCAATGCCGCTTTTGCCGGCATCATAGCGAAAGCGTCGACGGCAAGACTTTTTTCGAAAAAGGGCCTGTCTCCGTGATCGTCATTTCCCTCATTTTGCTTGCTCGATCACGAGCAATCTGCTAAAAATCTAGGCGAATTTGATTTCAGGGATCGCGCGCTGGCGATCGCTGGTGAGGAAGGCTGACATATCGGCCTGTTAGGCAAGGAGTTATACATTAATTGCGTGGCCAAGTTTCGGCGCCGGTCAATTTTGTTGCGCAGGCGGAGGACGCCCAGGTCCCGCAGTTAAATCTGCTGTCCGTATTTCTTGCTGTACTGCGGCGCTGGAAGCTGATCATTGCCATCCTGCTGTTGGCATTGCTAGCGACGTATGGCCTTTTGCGAGTGGTGCCGTCGCTTTACCAATCAACAGTCGAGATCCTGATTTTCGACCCGCAGCGACAGATGGATGATGCGGTCCAGAAACGGGTCTCGCCTTTCATCGATATCGTCGACAACGTTGCCATGACCACCGAGATCGAGGTCATCAAGTCGAAATCGGTGGCGCTGCGCGTTGCCACGGAGTTAGGCCTCGACAAGGACCCGGAGTTCCAGCCGCGAAGCCGTCTTTCGGTGTTGACGGAACGGCTTGGCCTGCCCCACCTCCACTGGTTCGATGAGGCACCGCAATCCGCGGGCGATCCGGACAAGATGAGCGCCCAGCGAATGGACTGGGCAGCCGAGGCGCTGGGTCAGAAACTCAAGGTCGAACGAGTAGGACTTACCTATATATTGAGCATTTCGGTTGCCTCTCAGGATCCGGTAAAGGCGCAGCGCCTAGCGGCGACCATCGCTGATGACTATTTGGCGAGTCAGCGGGAAGCGCGGCAAGATGCGTTGCAGCGAGTGGCGACCTGGCTGAAGGGCCGGGTTGACGACCTTCAGTCTCGTGTCTTGGAGACCGAGGCCTCGATCGAGAAGCTAAAGGCCGAGAGCGGACTAACCGACACCACCGTCAGCGACCAGCAGATCGCGCAGCTCAATACCCAGCTGATGGCTGTTCGGGGCGAAGTCGCCGATAAGCAGGCGCAGCTCGAGCAGACGCGTCGCCTAACCGAGAGCAATGGCAATATCCAGGAGATCCCGGAACTGATGGCTTCCACGGCCATGAGCCAGCTTCGTCAACAGCAAGAGGAGCTGAGCTGGCGGGCAGGGGTATTGAGCAGGAACTTCGGAGAACGCCACGCTGGGGTTATCGCCATCCGCACTCAGCTCGAGGGGATCAACAAGCAGATCGGCGCCGAGGCCAATCACATCCTTGGCAATATGAAGAATGCTTACGACATCGCCGTGCAGCGGGAGCAGTCGCTCGAGGCGAGCTTGCAAAGCCTCGCCGGGGCGCGCGGCAATTCCGCGGCCTCCATCAAGCTGCAGCAGCTACGGCGCGTCGCCGACGCCGACCGGAAGCTTTATGAAAGCTATCTTTCCCAGTTCAACGAAATCTCTCAGCGCCGCACGTTGCAGGATGCCAGCGCGCGGATCATTACGCAAGCGGCGCTCCCGGGTGCACCCAGCTCCCCGCGTCGCACGCTGTTTTACGCGCTCGCTGGAGTGCTCGGGCTCGGCAGCGGATTGTTGCTCGCCTTCCTGATGGAATTTCTCCAGGCCGGGGTCAAGACCGGCGCGCAGGTCGAGCAGACGTTTGGATACCCGGTCGTCGGCGTCATCCCCTTCGTGCAGCACCGGAGATTCCGCCGCACGGCTCACGATCGGTTGGTGCATTCCATCGTTCATGCGCCGCTGTCACAATTCAGCGAGGCGGTACGGGCGATTCGGATCGGCCTGGAAATTTCAAGTTCAGATCGGGCGCCGAAAGTCATTATGATCACCTCGTCACTTCCCGACGAAGGCAAGTCGGCGGTCGCGATGCTTCTCGCCGCGTCGAGCGCTAAGTCGGGCCACAGAACTGTGCTGGTGGATTGCGACCTGCGCCATCGGTCGACCTCTGACGTCTTCGGAAAGAAGCAGCCGGGCTTGTCCGAGTTATTGAGAGGAACAGCTGGACCTGCGGACGTGACCATCAAAGACCCGACAACGGACGCCAATGTGATCCCCGCCGGATCCATCGTGCCCAACCCGGCCGATTTGCTGATGTCTCACCGCATGCGCGATCTGATTGCGCAGCTCCGGGACCAATATGATTACGTTGTTATGGACGCGTCGCCGCTGCTGCCGGTCGTCGATGCGCTTGCCCTCGCAACCATGGTCGACAAGATTTTGGTGATCGTCGAATGGAGCCATACCCCGCGGGCCAGCGTCTCTGAAGCGTTCAAGGTGCTGAGGCCGGAGGCACATCGCGTCGCCGGTATCGTGCTCAACAAGGTCGACCTCAAGCAGTTGCGGGGTTATGGATATCGCAGCGGCTACCACTATCGCCGTCTGGGTAAATATTTTAGCGATGCATGAATATGATCCATTATCGGCGCAGGCATGCTGCCTCTCTATCTGCCCGCCGCGCCCGCCGCAAAAATTCGCGTTTCCGGCAGGGCTATCCCCGTTAGGGGTTTCGCCAACGGTGAAGAGCGCGAGCCCCGCGACATCCCGTCTGGTATCCTACGCCATGCAAGGCTTGCGACGATGCTGGATGCCGGATATCGGACGGTATTCGCATCGCTTCAGGTTCGATGTCCCTGGGCCGTCAAACGAGTCGATCCCAGAAAGCGATGCCTTCTATACGCTCAATGTCCTGGTGGGCTTCTCGCAGCTTCCCGCGGTCGCTCACGAGCCTGTCGACATCAAACGCACCTACGACGGATGCTGCCGTGAGCTCCGCTCATCGAGAGTTCGGACCTATATGTTGGGAATGGCTCTTTGGACGGGAGCCAAGCTCGACATTGAGCCGCCGGGCTCCTTGATCGACCAAGTCAAAGCCATTTTGGCGAGCCCTCGCGCCCTGCGTCGTTCGACGGCTCAGGACATCGGTATGCTCGTCTCGGGCACCACCGCCATGGCGCTGAGCGAGCCTCGGCAATGGCGCGCCGCGGCGGAGACGCTCGCGACCTATCTTCGGAAGCACTACCACGATCCCTCCAGTCGCATTTTCTATAATCAGGGCAGCGGCTACCGCCGGCGTTTCTCGTCCTTTGCCAGCCAGGTCTATTCGATGTTGGCGCTCTATCATTTTGGCGAGGCGTTCGATCGCGATTGGGCGGTCGACCTCGCCAACCAGGCCGCGACGCAAGTGATCGCACTGCAGGGTCCGCGCGGGGAGTGGGGTTGGTTCTACTACGTGCCGCGAGCGCAGGTCGTCGATTTCTATGAAATCTACGCGGTTCATCAGCACGGCATGGCGCCGGCATTCCTTCATCATGCTGTCGCGCACGGGGTGCCCGGAGCACGCGAGGCTCTGGTGAAAGGGTTCCGATGGCTATTTGGCGACAACGAGATGGGGGTTTCGATGCTTCGCCCGGGTGAGCGGATGTTCTGCCGGTCCCAAGCCCGCGAAGGCGAGCTCGAACTCGACCCGCCGGCGAGCTCGTCGCAGCATCGTCAACGCCGCCCTGGGGCGAAGCGATACCGTCGGAAACCATCACCAGCTGGTGCTGCGTAAGGAATGCCGAAGCTACGAGCTCGGATGGATCCTGTGGTCGTTCGGGGGACGGAGCGACTATCCCGAAGTGACCGAACGCTCGGAATTCGCGATTTGAACGTGCTCGTGAGTTAGCCGCAAGACGCGTCGGAGCCGGTTGAAGAGGTAACGCCAGACAAGCATACCTACGGCCAGATTCTGAAGTCCTCGGCGTTGATCGGTGGCTCGTCGGTTGTGAACATCACGATTGGAATCGTTCGCACCAAAGCCATGGCGGTGTTGCTGGGTCCCGCCGGGTTCGGATTGATGGGTCTGTACAGCTCGATTGCCGACCTTGCTCAGAGCATCGCCGGTATGGGCATCAACGGCAGTGGCGTTCGACAGATTGCAGAGGCAGTGGGTTCGGGCGACACAGAGCGGATCGCGCGGACCGCCGTGGTTCTGCGGAGGACGGCGATCGTTCTCGGCGTGCTGGGCGCTGTCTTCCTCATCGCGTTTTCGAGACAGCTGTCCATCTTGACTTTTGGCAGCGATCAACATTCCATCGCTGTAATGTTGTTTTCAGCCACTGTGTTTTTCAGTTGTTTATCCGGTGGTCAGGCGGCGCTGATCCAAGGTATGCGGCGCATATCTGATCTCGTCAAAATGGGGGTGCTGGGTGCGGCTTCGGGCACGATCATTAGTATTCCCTTGGTGTACTTTCTTCGTGAAGATGGGGTAGTCCCATCCTTGGTAGCCGGCGCCGCGATGTCGCTGATCGCCTCCTGGTGGTATAGCCGGAAAATACAGATCCGAACGCCTTCAATGACTATGTCCCAAGTAGGGAACGAGGCGGCCGGTTTGTTAAAGTTGGGGTTCTCGTTCATGGCCACCGGCCTAATGATGACGGGAGCTTCCTACGCGATAAGGGTCTTTGTCCTCCGAAAAGTCGGTTTTGAAGCCGCCGGGTTGTATCAATCCGCTTGGAACCTGGGCGGAATGTATGTCGGGATCATTCTTGGAGCGATGGGGACCGACTTCTATCCCCGTCTGACCGCTGCCGCTAAAGACAACAGCACATGCAATCGCTTGGTCAACGAGCAAACGCAAGTCAGCATTTTGTTGGCGGGGCCAGGGGTGACCGCCACCCTCACTCTCGCTCCATTGGTCATCGCGCTCTTTTACACTTCAAGGTTTCAAGAGGCTGTCGAAGTTCTTCGTTGGCTATGTCTTGGGATGGCCCTTCGCGTAATATCATGGCCAATGGGCTTCATTATCGTGGCAAGAGGCGCGCAGAGTTTGTTTTTTTGGAGCGAGCTGGCTTGGACTGTGGTCTACGTCGGTCTCGCGTGGGTCTGCGTGAGTGCTTTTGCTTTAAACGGCGCCGGTATTGCTTTCTTTGTATCATACATTTTCCATGTGTGTATGATCTATTTGATCGTTCGCCGGCTCAGTGGATTCCGCTGGTCAGCTGCGAACGTGAAATTGGGCCTATTATTCATTTCGACTACCGCGTTGGTATTCTGTGGCTTTTATAAGTTACCTTACCCGTTGGCTGTTGCCATTGGAATTCTCGCAGTAATTGTGAGTAGTGTTTATTCACTTCGAGTTCTTCTCAATCTCGTCTCCCTCGACCGCATTCCGCCGCCGGTGTTGAGGGTATTCGAGCGGTTTCGCCTAGTAGCTTCTAACACCAAACGATGTGTAAGCGAAGTTGGAAGACTGTAGCTGGGTGCAGCGACTGTCCGAAGCTGAGCGAGCGGCCGGAATTAGCCGTTTGAGCGATGTAAAAAACAGGGATAGCGTGCGATGAGCTCTGTGGATGTGATCGTGCCATGCTACCGCTACGGGCATTTCTTGCGCGCGTGCGTGGAAAGTGTTCTCAGCCAGTCTGTCCGGAATGTTCGCGTCCTGATCATCGACGACGCATCGCCGGACAATACCGCGGAAGTGGCAACGGAACTCGCCCGCGAAGACCCGCGGGTGACCTTCATCCGGCATACCGAAAACAAAGGCCACATTTCGACCTATAATGAAGGGATAGAATGGGCCTCGGCAGACTATATGCTGCTTCTCTCAGCTGATGATTATTTGTTGCCAGGCGCACTCAGCCGCGCCGCAAAGCTGATGGATGCACATCCCGAAGTAGGTTTTACGTTTGGCAATGTTGTCGAGCTCAGCGATAGCGGAACCAAAACGCTGGTAAAAAGCGTCGTCGAGGCCACCGATAGATCCGATCGACGCATCTTGGGAGGGCTCGAATTCATCGAGTTGAGCGGAGCTAACGATCTAGTGGCGACGTGTACTGCGGTAGTTCGGACTGAAGTACAGAAGCGCGTCGGAGGGTATCGCCGGGAGTTGCCACATGCTGGTGATATGGAGATGTGGCTACGATTTGCCGCACATGCTTCAGTTGGGTTTGTGTCCGCATATCAGGGCATTTATCGTCGCCATAACGCTAACATGTCATCGGAACATTATTATTATATGCCGAATGGTAACTTCGTCTATACGGCGAGTGGTCGCTTGACGGACCTGCAGCAGAGGAAAGCTGCTTTCGACTGCTTTTTCGAAACCTGCAGCGACATCCTGTCAAACTCTGAATCGCTCCGCCGCCAATTGTTCTGGTCACTTGGTACGATGGCCGTTGGACGCGCCAGCGCTGCATTCAACGAGGGCGAGATGGAGGCGTCCAAACAGCTTGCCGAGTTCGCACTTGGCGTGTGCCCGCACATCAAGAGATCGATGGGTTGGATGAAACTCACCTGCAAACGGCGCATTGGTCCTAGAGCGTGGCACGCTCTACGGCCGGGTGTCGCCGCGATCCGCGGAGAGCAGCTTGATCAACGATAGATCTTCGCAGAACCCGCTGGGGAAACGGCTTGTGAAAAGGGCGTACATTCGCAGCCCCGTCCCTGAACTAGAAACGGGCCGTGTGCCCAAAGTGTCGATTATCGTTTCGTGCTACAACTACGGACATTTCCTGCCCGACAGCATCGGCAGCGCGATCGCGCAGGAGGGGGTCGAGCCGGAGGTGGTTGTCGTCGACGACGCGTCGACCGATAACAGTGCTGCGGTGGCGCAACGATTCGCTGATGCGGATTCGCGAGTCGCGCTTCTACGCCATCGCCAGAACAGTGGCCCGATGATCGCGTTCAACGACGGGTATGCCGCGGCGACGGGCGAGTTCATCGTTCGGCTCGACGCCGACGACCTGCTCACTCCCGGGTCACTCTCACGCTCGGTGGCGTTGCTCGACGCCTTCCCTTCTGTCGGGCTCGTCTATGGCCATCCGCGGCATTTCACCACCAAGGTCCCGCCCAAGCCCCGCGTCGGACCGGTGCGAAGCTGGAGCATCTGGTCGGGCGTGGACTGGGCCGCCGAGCGGTGCCGTCGGGGATGCAATGTGATCACCACCCCGGAGGTGGTCATCCGCGCGAGCGTTATAAAGCAGATCGGCCCATTGAACCCGACGCTGAGGTTCGCGCACGACATGGAGATGTGGCTGCGCGCCGCCGCCGTCTCGGACGTTGGTCGGATCGATGGCCCGGACCAGGCGTTGCACCGCGATCATCCAGCCAGCTGGACGGCTGGCGAGGGCCACATGCGCGACATCCGGGAACGTCGCGAGGTCTTCGCGACCCTTTTCGACGGCCCCGGCGGGCAGTTGCCGTTCGCCGACGAGCTGCACGAGACCGCGAACCGGACGTTGGCGGCGGAGGCGCTCGAAGAGGCTTGCCGCGCCTATGATCGCGGCCGCACGCGATCCGTCGACGTCGACGGCTATGTCAAGTTCGCGCTGGAGACTTACGCCAAGGCCAGAGACCTGCCGGAGTGGCGGGCGCTGGAGCGGCGGCGGTGGGTCGGACCCGCAGCCGCGCCTTATCTACCGATCTTCTACCCGCGGATAATCCGACGCGGGCTGCAGTACCGGTTCGACTACTGGCGGTGGACTAAGACCGGGCTGATATGAAGCTGCCGCTGACCGCCACTTAGCGGCTAGGCGTCCTGAACGCTCGACGCGGCCATCGCTTGCAGCGCACGCTCGGCCGGCTCTTGCGTGACCGCGCCCGGGGTATCCCGCGAGAAGAGCGAGCCGAAAAACGCGAGCAGCTCGGAGCGCTGATGCTCGAGCGAGTACTCCTCGAGGATACGCACCGAGGCTGCCAGCGCGCGCCGTCGCATCGCCTGCAGCTCCTCCTCGTCGGCGAGCAAGGCGCGTTCGGCTGCCCTGGCAAAGGCGAGGATGTCGCCTTCTTCGATCGGAGTGGACGTAGCCGGGTCGAAGATCTCGCGGCCCCCCAAACCGGTGAATCCGATCACATAGCAGCCGCAGGCCATCGCCTCGGCGGGAGGCATACCAAACCCCTCCTGCTCACTGAAGCTGAGGAAAATTGCGCACGACCGCAGCGCCTCCGCGGTCTCGCGCTCGGAGCGGCCGTGGATATTGACAACCTCCCAGGACTCTAGGCAGCCGCGTGCGCGCAACAGGTGCAGCACTTGAGCGCAGTCTGCTGCCCTGCGCCGCGGCATCACCGCCACCCGACGGCCGGCTGGGGTGGCCGATGGGTGGAATATCCGGCCGTCCACGGCGTTGCGAACCCGCTCGACCCGCAGTTCGGGGAACGCATACCGCAGGTAGTCGGCATTGTCGTGCGACACGACGAGAATGGCCTCAATCCCGGCGACATCCCGATAGGGCGCGCCTGGTGACGCAGAGCGAATCCCGGCGAAGGTCCGATAAGCGTTCTGATTGAAAATCACGACGCGCGGCCCTACGGCCAATGTATGCAGACCCGGGCCGTAGAACTCGGGGACGACGACCACGTCGCGCGGCCTGAGGGCGACCTCTTTCGCGCCCACGACCGGGGTGTTGTGGTCGAACCAGGAACAGGCGAAACCGCTTTGATGGTGAACGACCACCGCGGGAATTCCGGCCGAATTGAGTGCGTCGACATGACGGTAGATCGTACGATTCCCGCCGGTCGGCCGGTCGGAGCCGGCGCAGAGATAGTAGACGGTTGGCCTGCCGCTACCGCGGCCTACCTCCGGTGTGACGCGGGCCTCAGAGGCGGCACGCAATCGCGGCAGACGACGCATACGTATTTCGCGGTCCGCCCTGATTTGGCGCACGATGCGGAAGCCAAGCTCCTTGAGGGACGTCATGAAACGCCGGCGGGAGTTCGACCAGCGTCGCAGCGTAATCATGACCTCAGTGCCGAGGAAACCGGCGGGCCGGCCCAGCTAATCCTGGGATGAGCCGAGCGCACGGGACGCCATGCGCCACAACAGCGGCGGCATCAAATCGCGGGCAATTTGCCTTACGTTGATTTTAAAGCGCTCGCCTGGCCGCGCCTGGAACAAGGTGCTGTGCCGGCCGGAGGATTGCTTATCTCGCACCCCACCATTGGTATAGTAATAAAGCGCCAAGGATTTCCGTGTTACCTCCGGCGGACAAGACAGCGGGTCGGGATGGCCGTGGTAGGAATATTCGGAGGTGGTAAAGACAACAACTCGATTAAATACGGGTGCGACTTTTCTAACCATCCCACGCATATTGCGGTCCCACAACTCGAAATGCCCTCGGTATTCCTCCTTCCAATTCTTGTTTAGATATATCAACATGTTGAGGCGGCGGTCCAGTCCGAAACAAGTATGCTTGTTGAAATCCGCGTGAATTGCCAACTTGCCCCCGGACACGATCTGATGCAGTCCGCCGCCCTCGAATTGTGGGTCGCCGACCAGGTTCTCGATTCCGGTCAACTTTTCAAGAAACTTAAGGAAGGAGTTGGAGTTTAGCACGTATAGGAAGTGCCTCGTGAACAGCGGGATGTCTCGTTCAGACTTCGACTGGAGCTTGATTTCTTGCGGGATATCGTGCACAATCCAATTCTTCTCGCGTGGGCTGGGAAACTCGGAAAGAATTGTCTCGAGAACCCAGTCGTCGAATAACCTGTCGATGACGATGTGCGGATAGGGCTGCGCCGAGGCATAGGCCGCGGCCCTGCTCTTGGCGATTTCATCCAGCCGCTCATAGGAGGGCAGCTCCGGGAAAGCGGTCATCCCAACGTGACTGGTTTTGACGAGCTCATCGGAGGCATCTGTCATCGCAATTTCCTGTTTCACGGAGGCCTGACGAGAAAAATCATCCTATCCGGACCGCCGTTCCGGATCAATCCTCCGCAGACCCTGCCGACTCTGCCCCAGACCCTCCGGGCTTGGCACCGGGCCCTCGTTCGCCTTTAATATCGAACGCCCGCCGATCGCCGCGGTCGTGCCCAACCGTCGAGCTGATCAGGTCCAAGTTTTTGCGGACCATGGCGGAAGCCCATCTTTTTGAATTCAGGGCCGGAGCTTCGATGAAATTCCAAGACAAGACCGCGATGAATAGCGAAACGAGCGCCACAACCGGCGCCGCTACGAAAAAACTCCGCAATGATGGGAACATAATCAAAACGAACGTCAATACCTGCGCGTGGAAAATGTATATGCCATAGGAATAATCATTCTTGTATTGTGCTCGCCCAAATACCCGCGAGAGCCCAACATATACGACCAGATAGGGCAGGCATATCGGCATCACCAGGACGCCGATGCCCAGCGGCAACCCAACCAACATCGAGCTAGCTGCCATGGTCGCTGCGCCTAGGGACCATGGAATGGTGCTGGCGAGTTGAAATATACATACTCCCGACGCAAAATAGACAAATAGGTTAACAAAGGTTTCGATCCTGTCGGGGACAACTGAATGCAATGAGGGACAGTACCACAGGAGTGCGTTCACTACATATATTGCTATGAAAACGCCAAACGTGTAGCCTCGCTTTGCCAAGACTCCTGATAGCGACATCATCACCAACGAAGCATAGCATAAGACCTCGAAATACAGAGTCCATAGGGCGCCGTTTATAATAATCAGTTCGCCATTCGCCATCTCCACGCCGGGAAGTGTATTTACCACCAAAAACACGAGATTCTTGAGGTAACGATAAGTCTCTCTGTCGGCGAAATATAGATGGAGAGGATCGACAGTTAACAATGGTCCTACGACAAACATTGCCACAAAAACAGACGCGGCCAGTGCAGGAATTATGCGAAGAAAGCGATGCACCGCAAAGGTGAATACGTCCCCTGTGCGAAAAAGACCTGGTGATACCAAGAACCCACTGAGTGAAAAGAAAACAGTGACTGCAAATAAGCCAAAATTGATAAATCCATGGCTATACCGGAACAGCCAATCGTGGGCGATTTGAGGAACGATGTAGATCGAACAATGATGTAGGACGACAATCATTGCAGCAATTAGCCTAATGCGGTCGAAGCCCGGCCCCTTGTACGAGATATCTGCTAATTTTTCTTGTACAGTCACCAGACGCTATCCTTCGCATTGGTGATTCTTGGCAAATAAGCCAGACCGATTGTAGAGAGGCGTGATCACAAACACAACAAAAAGTCAGAATTCCTGGATAATAATGTTCTAGTTGCCCCCTTATCAATAGGATGGCCGGCTGAACGACGGATCAATCGCCTTCGGCCTATCAGCCGGGGCATCCCTGTCCGTGTTTAAACGGATACTCAGGCGCGATCACATCTGCGTCAATTGCGTACCCTTACGCACTGCGATAAGTGACTTCGTCAAGCCGAGAAAGCGCTCCCTATAAATGGTAGCATCAGGAAAGAGGGTGGTCAACATCCGGTAGTCGAGCAAGACATTGCTGTGGATTTGCCCCATGGCCGTATCAACATCTGGGGCCTTCCCCCAATGACCGCGAGGTCGCCGCATCAGCATCGAAAGCCGCACCGACTCGGGCATCCAATGGAAAAATGCGGTGGCGCAGTGAGGTTCGATCGGGAACCAGAAATAGGGCGTCTGGACAAAATAAATGGGGGCTAGGCGACGCACCTCGCGCGCCATCGCTTGCATATCGCTCCACCGTCCAACATGCTCTATCACCGAATTCGAGTGAACAACATCGAAACTCATATCTTCGAGTGCGCTAAGGTCGCAAGCATCGCCTGCGAGCGACGTGAAACGCGTCTCGTCGACCGAAAAGGTTGTAAGGTTTACAAAAGTCACGCGCCACCGGCGTCCTTCGAGTATGTCGGCGACATCATCCCAGTAGTCGGGCTCACCCCCAATATCCAAAATCCGGCAACCGTCACGATGCGCGAGCACGTGGTCGACCAAGCGCACGAACCGCTCAAACCGACGACGTCTGAATGCACGGCCCCTGGCCGCTCGTTCCGCACCGCTAAGGCGTAACGTAGCCCAACCGCTCACGGCGTCACCTCAAAACAAGCTGATATTAGCTTGAGCGTGTGGCGCAGGGTATAGCGCTTAGGCGCTGGCGCTAACCCTGCCAAGTTCGCCGAGATGCGCCCTCACCCCAACCAGAAGAGGGATTAGGATCCACCCCGTCCCGTAATAATGCACGGTGAACCCCAGAAAGAGGATGACGAAGATCACGATGCCGAGAGCCGTGCCGAGCTTCGATTCCGCGTTCGTCAAGTGGGCGCGTGGACCATCCGTCGGCAGAGAGACGGCTCCTAGAATTGAGAGGGCCGCCAGGAGCGAACCCGGGATGCCAAACAACAGCGCCCATTCCAGCCAAAACGCATCGACCGTGCTTGGAATTTCGTAAAATTCGGGGGTCACAAAACCTAGGCCGAACCAAGGTGACTGATCCAAGGCCGCGCTCGCCATCTGCCAGGTGTACAACCTGAAATATCCGTCCTCAGGAGTAAAAGTCAGATGATCGAAAATAACGCCGAATGGGTGGTTGGTGACCATGAACAGAAATATGACCCCGGTCGCTGCCAAACCCATAACGGCGGCCCACCGGAACTGAATGCCCGCCATTCCTCGATTGTACATCACAAGGCCCAAGCCGAGAAGTGCCCCCTGAATAGGAGCCGAGGACAAGGCGAAGAATGTTCCGAGGCCACAGGCGAACACTGCAAAGCTCCGCCCTCGAATTGGGACGGATGCGGCCAACAGCAGCCCGACAGCGCAGGTCATGCCGAAAAGGATAGGATGTTCGAGCGTACTCGTCGCTCTCAATAAGCCAAGCCTATCACCGGCATCCCCAAATATCCTGCCACCGATCAACGCCCTCGTGAGATCATGTACAAAAAAACGGTGCGTCAGCGTGTCGGACAATCCCAGCAATGCGACGAAGGCGATCGCCCAGCACAGGAAATTGACAAAGGATATTGCCTGCCCGTGCTCTGACAGCAGAAACCGGGTGGCCATATACCCGACGCAAAACTCGAGAGCGAGCGGGCCGGCGTGGTTTAGCGACGCTTGCATGCCGTCCATGTTTGCCAGCGCGACGAACATCCAAAGCCCGGTCAACAGTACGAGAAGATCGGAAAAGACGAAACGGTACCGCCCCGCTACCAGCACCCGGGCAAATCGGATCAGCAGAACAGGCGTCAGCACCAACAAAATGACTCGGGCCGCCGAAAACCGCAGCGCCCCTATCTCGAAGCCTACCTCGTCCGGCAGCAGGATCGCGATGGCGACCACTTTGAGGACCAGAGGACCACCCCTAAACTTTGCACCCGCTCGTGCAATGTTCAGTGAAGGACCCGACGTGAGGGGCGTGACGAGGGTTTGCATACAAAACGGGTCCAAGCGCCCCGAAGTTTCGCGCGTAGCAAGGTGACAACTATGCCAAGCCCGATCGCTTGAGCCGGACCAATTCAGCATCCTCAAAACACAGGCGACGCCCGTTTGTCAAACAGATATACTATTTCTACTCCATGCGGGAGAGCATCGTTCCACGTTCCTCGTCGGCGTGTGCTGACGCTCGGAGCGGGACTTGCCGCGCGTGGCTTTGCCTGGCCCTCGTCATCTCGCTCCGAGCACTGGAGTTGCGCGACCCAGCGTGCTGGCGCAGTTAGGCGGATCGTCCACGCCTCTGCTCGGCGCTTGTGTCAAAACTGTGGCGCGGCCACATCAAGTGTTGCTGCATGACGTTGCGAGCAATGCAGCATCCCCGGATTGGCAGTGACCGTGAAATAACGGCTCGAAGGCGGCGCCCAACACCGTAATATCGTAATAGGCAATCTGATGCCTTACGATTTCAACCCTAAATAGCTAACGATTTTTGCTAGAGAGATAAATTCGTTAATATTTGAGTATGTGTGGCTATGAGATCAAGCATGTCTGTCGTTGCCTCAGGAACAGTAGTCAACGCGGCTAGCAGTCTACCGGGTATGTTAGGAATAAGGCAGGTTGACATCGGCTCGTCTCCCACGTAATTTAATGCCTACCAGCCGAACACGTCGTTCCTGATTTGGTAGCATACCACACTATGCTCACGTCTGCCCAGTTACTATTTTCTATAGGAGTGAGGCGCTTGTTGGCCCTTACCGAAACGATGCCAGTGAGAACGGGATGATGCCTAATGCCTATAACTTATATGATCAACACCTCGACGCCGTCTCCGTCGCGCCGCACACCGCTCGTACGCCGAGGTGAGGGTATCGAACGCGGTCGTGCCGTCGGGGCCCGCAAAGTTGCTCGTTTTTCCTCGTCGAACCGTTGCCACGTTGCAAAGCTCCGGCACTCCCAATTCGCGGGCGCGCGCTCATCCCGACGAGCCCGGCAGGCTCGGACAATGGTCCTCGACCATCTTGAGAAGCGCGGGGACAGTCGAGAGGAGGATTGCGGGGCACGTTTGTAGCTGGGCCAGGAATCAATTTTGATGTTTCTACGGACGGCGGTGAGACGGTCGTTGGGACGGCTGGCGATTATAAAAACTCCGCCGAGGACATATGCCGCGGCGGAAGCTCGCAAGACAGCTGCCTCACTGAGGACCCCCGGATGTGGGGACAGGCTAGCGCAGATGTCGTAATGCCCGGGATCGTCACCATGACAAACAGGTACTCGGTACCGCCTACAAACAAGCTTTGGACGCAAGTCGGTAAATATAAACGCTGGTATTTCCCGTAAACGGTCCACATTTCATACAATTTGGAAGAAGTACCGCCAAGTCGGAAATTAGATGTTAACATTTACTGACCATCAACGACACGTGTCCGGACCTGATGAGTAGCCTTCGTCAATGTAGAGGCGATCTACTCGGAGAGGGGAATGATGAACAGAAAGCTCGCATTTCTGCTGTCTGCCTTGCCATTCGCGCTATTGATGAGCGTGAATGAATGTCTTTCGCAAACGGTCAGCATTTTCGGCAATGCCGTGCCGAACAACCCCGTCGAGGCTGACAATGCCGCGGTAACGCTTGGCGTCAAATTTTGGAGTTCTGCTGCGGGATCGATCTCAGCCATCCGCTTCTACCGGGGCGCGGTCAGCCCGCAGGGCTATGTCGCCAGCCTCTATTCGGCGAGCGGCAGCCTCCTTGGATCGGTGAAGATGGCCCACGAATCCGGTCCTGTGCCGGGCTGGCAGACGGCGACGCTCGCCTCACCGATCTCGATCTCACCAAACACCACCTATGTGGCAGGCTATTACGTGCCTTCCGGCGAGTATCCAGACGTATACTATGGACTGACCCAGGGCGTGACGACGGGCCCGCTGAATGTCCCGGCCGGTTCGACCGTCGGCGGGAACGGTGTCTACATTTATCGGCAGGCTTTTCCAAACAGCACGTGGGAAGCCAGCAATTATTTTGTCGATGTCTTGTTTACCCCGACGGTGGTGACGCCCTATCTGACGTTGAGCTTTAACCCGGCCAGTCCGAGCATCGCGAATAACGCGCCAGCCGGCACCGTGGTGGCGACCATAACCGCAAAGTGGAGCAACGGTAACCCATTCACCGGGACGCTCTCCTTCGGAGCGCCGGATTCCAATGATAAGGCAACTTTTGCGATTTCGGGAAATCTACTGATTGTCAACCCTGCCGGGCCCGGACTATCCGTCGACGGCGGCACGACCCAGTTCGTCACCATCGTTGCCACGCAGTGAGGCTCATCGCCATGCGCCGGATTCTGATCTTCTTTCTCTCCTTGGCCGCGCTCGCGGTCCCGACGACCTCGTGGGAGGCGCGCACCTCGGCCAACCTCGGCGTCGCCGTCACCACCTCACAGGCGATCGCTGCGGTCAGCGTTTCGAACAGCAGCTTCGCGGGAGGAGCGCCCTCGGGCACGGTCGTAGGCACTATCGGCGTGACGATGTCGCCGGCGTCGCCGCCGTTTTCCGGAACGCTGTCGCTTAGCGGCACGAATGCGCCAAGTTTCCAGATCGCGAGAGGGAATCTCGAGACGACGGGCGTGGTCCGGGCCGGAACGTATAAAATCAACGTCGTCGCTATCCAGGCTGGTGCCACTGGGTCACCGTTCACCCAGCCTGAGACGATTACCGGCACGGATCCTCTTTCCGCTTCGTGTCCGAAGCGCACGGCTTACCCCGATGGCTGCTCTGGCGCGCCAACGCCAGCCGGCACGATCCAATATCCGAGTCTCTTGGCAAAATACGGAGCCAACCGCCCGCCATGGAACGTGGCTGGGGTCGACTACTATGTCGGGATGCCCGCAGGTCAGACCTTGACTGATTGGCATACCTTATCAGGGGTCAATATAACAAATGGTGGGGACAGTACCGGAGAAATCAGCTGTAAGTCTGGTTCTGTGACATTTAATGGTGTGGATTTCACTGTCGGCGGGACATTCCAGTATTTCTATGTGCCGCCTGGTGGGTGTACCTCCTTTACCGTCACGAACAGCAAGTTCGGCTGTCCACAGACTGGTAGCTATCACCTGTTCTATCTGAACAACGCCGTTACTTTTACCCTAAAGAACAACACGATGAATTGGATCGGGTGCGAGAGCAGCGGTTGGCAGGGCGGAAATCAGGATACGGTGCTTTTCAATGCTGGTGGAACAGGTGTTATTCAATATAACTATATTTCCCACACCGCAAATCATCCGTTTACGGTAGCCGGTGTCTCGTCATATGATTTTCGCTATAATTTCTTGGATAATGTGGTGTATGACAACAAGATCGGCAACCATATGAACTACATGCAACAGGGCGGTAACAACGCCAATATTCTGTGGGCATTCAATACGACCTATCAATCCGCGACGTGTTGCGAGACCGGGGGCGAGGGGCCTCAATTCTATTCCAACGGCGGCGGGACAGAAACAACGCCGACGCTTGCAAATAATACGATGGTCGCAGCGGGCGGTAATATGTCCTACATGGTCCACGGATCAACAAATAGCGGAGGAAATGGAACGACCATCCTGTCGGGGACGGGGACTAACAGCCAAAACTATTTTGATCCGACCGGATCAGTAGATGGGAACAGCAATAGCGTTTATTATCCTGAATCTATGATTACACCGTGGACGAGTTCCGGCAACATCAACATGGTCACCGGCGCGGTGATCACGCCGCAGTGAGGGCATCAGAACATCAGAACGATGATCCGCCGCTTCTCCCGCCGCGCTCGCCAGCCGTCGCTCTTTATCCTGGGCATCAGCCGCAACAATATGATCTCATCTCAACCCTACCATTACCCTCGGTGTAGAGTCAGGTTGAACGGAAAAGTTGTCTCAACGGCTTGATCGGGCCCAGCGTGAGTTCGGTCCGGAGATCTCAGCCGGGCATATTAGGGTCGAAGCGACGCAGCGAGGGCATGGGGGATGCGCCATCTGGGTTTTGCACTCTCATGTCTCGTCGTTTCGCTCGTTATCCCCAGCTGGGGTCATGCGGCGAGCGTATCGCAGAACCCCGACATAACCGTCGCCAGCAGCAGCAGCCCTTCCGGCGGCAGCCCTTACAGCCAATGGTCGAACGGGCCGTCGACGAGCGCGAACTTCTTCCCCGTCGGGGTGTGGAATCAGAGCCCGAACCATATCGCGGAGTTCAAGGGAATCGGTGTGAACACGTTTGTCGGCCTCTGGCGCGACCTGGATCAGACAAGCCTTGCCGCGTTTGCCCGTGCAGGAATGCGGCTGATCCCGACACAGAATTCTGCGGGCCTCACATCTCCGCAGAGGACCGCGATCGTCGGCTGGGGACAGCTTGACGAGCCCGACAATGCCCAGCCGAATGGGACGGGCGGTTACGGTCCATGCCTGACCCCGCCCCAGATCGTCGCTGCCTACAACGCCATCCGCGCCAACGACACCACCCGTCCCGTATTTCTCAACTTCGGTCGAGGCGTTTCTGACATCAATTGGCGCGGACGCGGTTCTTGTACCGGAGAAACCACCAGCTACTATCCCTTCGCCGTAGCGGGGGGCGATATCATCTCGTTCGACATCTACCCGGTCGCAAACTACCATGGGCGGTTAGAGCTGGTGCCGAACGGCGTGGATAATCTGAAGAGTTGGATCACCGCGTCCGGGAGTAGCAAGATCATCTGGAACTTCGTCGAAGGGGTGCCGATCCGCAGCGGCACCATTCCTAGCGCAGCCCAGGCGACGGCTGAAGTGTGGATGTCGATCATCCACGGTTCGCAGGGCGTCATGTACTTTGTGCATCAGTTCAGTGCGGACGACGGCACACTGATCAGGGAAGACGGCATCTTCAACTTCCCGACCTTGGTCAGCGCGGTGACCTCGATCAACGCTCAGATCGCCGCGCTCGCCCCCGTCCTTAACAGTCCGACTATTGCGAACGGCGTCAGCGTCTCGAGCCCGGGAAGCACACCCATGAGCACGATGGTCAAGGAATACAATGGTTTCACCTATGTTTTCGCGGTCGCCATGCTCAATAATGCCGGCACGGCGACCTTTACGCTGCCGAACATTCAGACCGGCAGCGTGCAGGTCCTCGGCGAGAGCCGCCAGCTCACCGTCTCCGGCGGCACCTTCCGGGACGCCTTCGCCGGCTACGGCGTGCATCTGTACCAGATCACTGTGCAGTGAGAGCCGACATGGCCTGCGGATCGCTTCACATAGATCCCCGCGGACGCCCGGTCTCTCCTCGCACCCCGGCCCACCATCCGCGACACGCCGCCGCAAAGACCCGTCGGCCGCCGCGCACGAGATGGTCGAGAGTTAGAGCGAGCCCCGCCATCACGACCACCGGATAAAGCGCAGGAAAGCACTCGCGTGTGAGCAGGAGGGCATTGCGTTGGCTCAGGTAGACCGACAGGTTCGACCGTGAGCCGATCCGAGCTGCCGATCCGATCGTCGTGCCGTGTTCGTGACGGACGATTGCGCCATGCGCATAGCCCAGGCGAAACCTGCCCCGGCGCAACGACCATTCGACATCCTCACAGTAAAGGAAGTACTTCTCGCTCATCGGCCCCACGGTCTCGACGAACTCCCGGGTTGCGTACAGGGCCGCCCCTGAAATCCAGCGCAGTCGCTGCTCAACGGCGGCGACGTCCGCTGGCGAAGTCACGGATTCACCATAGCCGAGGCTTACCGCGCGCCCGATCAGGGGCTGCCAGCTTCCGCCGCCGCGCATCTGTATGCGGTCTTGGCGAGTGAAGGCCAGGCAGCAGCCAACGAGGCCGTAGCCGCCGCTCTCCGCATATTCGACGACGGTCAGCAAGGCCGTCGGCTCGGGCTCGGTGTCCGGGTTCAGCACCCACAGGCCACACCAGCCGGGCCGGTCGCCGAGGCAGCGGATCGCCACATTCACGCCGGCTCCGTAGCCGAGATTATCACACGCTTCGACGACAAAGACCGGCTGTCCGCCCGGCAGCCGAAAGCGGCGGGCTCGGACAAACGCCTCCCGCGCCCACGCTGGATCCACCGACGTAATTTCGCTGGCTCCGGCTGGATCGGTAGCGGTCCACGCCGCCTCGAGCGCGGCCGTAAGACCGTCAAAGGCCGCCGCGCCGGCGTTCTCGACCACCACGACTTCAAATTCCGCAAACTGCGACCTCGTCAAAGCCGTCAAGCAGCGGAGGACGTCATTGGGCCGTCCATAAGAGACGATGGCGACCATCACCATTCCGGCGGTTTTTTCCGATGCACTGGCCAAAGTATTAACGCCGCTCCGAGAATGTTGAGAAACCGTCGGATAGTATTCTAGCGGATCATAGCCGACGCGAGTAGGATCATAAGCGGATGCGCCCGGGAGCTCGTCGAGGTGGTGTGGGGCACGGTGCTGGCGAGATAGTCGCGGCAGGCGCCGCGGCAGCAGACCGCGTTCGCGATGATCCGCGCGGTAGTGCCGGCGCCGCCCGCCCCGTTGTTGGAACGATTCGAGCGCGATCAACAAAACTTAGCAGTTACGAGCTTCCAACGCTGAATCACGGTGCCGCCTGGGGCCGAGTTCTCTGGTGCTTCCCTGTTACGCACATTCGGCTCCCTGGACGATACCGAGGTGCAATGCAAAGTCACCGATTTTTACATTCCGCCGCACGATCGCGGCATCGCCTGGGACGATCCGGAGCTGGTGATCACTTGGCCGGTCACCGCCGAGATCGCGATCGCCTCCGAACGTGATCGCAAGCTGCCGCGGCTGGCCGAGCAACCGGATCTTTTCGAGTACGCCGTTTGATCGGTGGCGTCGCATCGGCTCCGACCATGAACGCGGCTGAGCGCGAGCATTGGCAAAGCCACCTCAATGCTGCGCAATTCGGAAAGAAGAGGATGGCAACGCGTCTCTGTATTTGCTGCGGGCGCGGGCCTCATCGTCGGCATCGCCGGGTCTCGCCTTGTACTCAACGTGCACAGTGCGCTCGAAGTCGGTATCGGCTTCTTGATAGGCAGCGTGACGCTGGCCCTGTTTGCCAGCCGATACCTACGTCTGGAATTTGAGGAGAAATCGCTGCGGCCGCTCATCCTGCCGGCGATTGCGGTCGTCACCCTCCCCACGGGCACGAGCTCCGCGCCGAGGGCTTCCTGCACGCTATCAGCCGCTATCTCCATGTTGGTGGCAACGCTTGCGGCTGAGGACCGCGCTCCTCGGTACATGGCCGGATAATCCGCCTGACGGTTCACACGGGTCGGGAGGGGATATAGGCGGCATAGACAAGGAGACAAAAGTGCCAGATTGGAAGCCGGTCAGCTGCACAACTCGCTGCGCAACGCATCGGCGATGCTGACCTGATCTTCCTCCGTCATCTGCGTATAGATCGGAAGCAGTATTGAGTGATCCTGAGCGAGCTCGGACTGGAGCAGTTCGTGACGCGGCTTCTCATCTGAATAACAGGGTTCGCGGTGCGAGCACATGATGCCGCGCCGGGTGGCGATCCCTTGATCGAGAAGCCTCTGCATCACTGCCTTTTGGTCGACTCGGTCCGGCAAGCGCACGCAATAACTCTGCCAATTGGAACGCGCCCATTCAGGCTCTTCGGGCAGGCCGAGCCCCTCGAGATTGCCGAGCAGCTCGGTATAGCGGGCGGCCAGGACGCGACGACGGGATACGAGCTGCGACAACCGTTCGAGCTGCTTGCGTCCGATGGCGGCTTGGATGTCGGTCATGCGGTAATTATAGCCGACCGCGAGATAGTCCTCGAAGATCACCTGCGGCGAGCCGTGCCGCACCGTGTCGGGGATGCTCATTCCGTGCTGGCGAAGCAGTCTGAAAGCGCGATCGAAATCCGGGTTGGATGTCGTCAGCATCCCGCCGTCGCCGGTTGTGATCACCTTGCGCGGGTGGAACGAGAAACAGGCGATCTCTCCGTGCGGGCGGCCGATAGGCTGCCAATTTCCGCTCATCCGGATCTCGCTTCCCGCCGCGCATGCCGCATCCTCGATCAGAGTGATGCCGTGACGATCTGCCAGGGCGAGAAGCGCGGGCAAGTCGCAAGGCATCCCCATCTGGTGGATCGCCAGAACGGCGCGGGTCCGGGGAGTTATGGCCTCGGCTACATGCCGCGGATCTATATTGTAAGTGGCAGGGTCGATATCGACGAAAACCGGGGTTGCGCCGCAATATCGGATGCTGTTTGCCGTTGCGATGAAGGAATGGCTAGCCGTGATCACCTCATCGCCGGCCGCGATGCCGACAGCCAGCAGGGCCAGATGAAGCGCGGTCGTGCAGTTCGAGACGGCGAGGCATGGGGCGCGCCAACACGAGCGCCGAACTCCCGTTCGAAGGCGTCGACCTGCGGGCCCTGGGTGACCCAACCGGTCAGCACGACCTGACGCGCCGCCTCGGCTTCCGCTTCCTCGAGGACCGGTTTGGCGATCGGAATCACGAAGCGACCGACTTCAGCCTGGTCGAGGCAGCATCACGATGCCGCTCGACTCGCCACCATTCCACGAGGTCGCGCAAACCCTCCTCGAGCGGAATGGAGGCGCGGAAACTGAGCAACCGCTCGGCCTTCGCAGTCGAGGCGCGGCGGCGCGGCACCGGATTGACCGACCTTTCCGGCGCAAACTCGGGATCGAGCCCTCGGCGACCCATCACCCTGGCGAGGGACTGGGCGAGTTGCAACAGGCTCGTCTCCTCGCCGCTCCCGATATTGAAGACTTCATCACCGGCGTTCGCCTTGGCACCCAATATATTGGCGCGCGCAACATCCCGAACGTGCACGAAATCCATGGTCTGCTGGCCGTCGCCAAAAATGATGGGCGCCTGACCGGCCTCCAGGCGCTCCATCCAGCGGATCAACACCTCGGTGTATCGACCGTGGATGTCCATGCGTGGTCCGTAGACGTTGAAATATCGGAATGCGATGTAATCGAGCCCACTTAAATCGTTGAAGGTGCGCAGCAATCCTTCATTGAAGGCCTTCGCGGCACCGTAGAGAGTTCGATTGTTATATGGATGTTGGTTCTCGGTCGTCGGAAATTCTTCAGCCAAGCCGTAAACCGAGGCCGAAGACGCGGCAACCACCTTCTCGATCTCATGCTCGACGCACAATTCGAGAAGATCGAAGGTCGACTGTACCATTACCTCCATCGCCAGCCGAGGCTCCGCCGCGCAGTGCGTGATCCGTAACGCCGCTTGGTGAAAAACGATGTCGACGGTTTGCACCAGCGACGCCAGCAGCTTTCTGTCGCGGATATCGCCATCCACCAGACGAACGGGCCCCCGCGCCATGGCGTGTTCGAGATTCTCCGGTCGGCCTCGCACCATGTTGTCGAAAGCGACGATTTCGCTGCAGCCCTCGTCGGTGAGCAGGTCCACGATATGCGAGCCGATAAACCCCGCTCCACCGGTCACCAGAACGCGCTTCCCTTTCAGATCGGACATGACCCTTTCCACGCTCTCAAACCGCGATATGCCCCGGCACCATCTGCACGGCCGACACCAGCCGGGTCGCCTATGCGGCCTCGATAAGGCAAACTCTTTCCAGCTCCCGCACGATCTCCGCCACCTGCTCGGGCTGAAGTCGGCATAAATCGGCAGCGATAGGAACCGATTGGCCAACGCCTCGGTAACCGGGAGGTCACCCGGCCCGTATCCGAGGTCTGCATACGCCTTCTGAAGGTGAACCGGGACAGGATAATGGATACCTGTCCCGATACCCGCCAAATCGAGAGCCTTTTGCAGCTGCTCGCGATGCTCAACCTGGATCGCGTATACATGGTAAACGTGCCGACTATGCCCCGGCGGCGCCGGCCGTTGGCAGCGGCGCTTCGCCAACAGACGATCGTATTCCGATGCCACCCCGCGGCGTGCCGCGGTCCAGCCTTCAATGTGTTCCATCTTCACCTTCAGGACAGCGCCCTGAATTGCGTCCATGCGGTAATTATAGCCGGGCACAATGTGGTTATATTTCGATCCCTTCCCCGATCGCGCAGCAAGGCTATCTTCCGCGCCAGATCAGGATCATTTGTAACAGCTGCCCCACCTTCGCCATAGGCCCCGAGGTTCTTCCCGGGATAGAAGCTGAAACAGCCAATATCGCCGATCGACCCCGCGCTGCACCCCTTGTACTCTGCGCCATGCGACTGAGCCGCATCTTCGATGACGACGAGCCCATGGCGGCGCGCGACCTCCATTATCGGACCCATGTCCGCCATAAGCCCATGAAGATGGACTGGCAAGATCCCCTTTGTATGCGCCGTTACAGCGGCTTCGAGCAAATTTGGGTCCATCGTCCAAGTGTCAGGATCAACGTCGACGAAGACTGGCTTTGCTCCGCAATAAAGGATTGCTGCGGTCGTGGCAACGAATGTCATGGAGACCGTTATCACCTCGTCCCCGGGACTAATTCCGGCCGCGAGAAGTGCCAAATGAAGGGCAGCGGTCCCACTATTGACCGCTACGCAATGTCGGACTCCGCAATATGAGGCAAACCGTTCTTCGAAAGCGGCGACTTCCGGGCCGAGAACAAATTGCGCGCTTTCGATGGCTCGACTCGCGCCATCGATCTCCGGCTTGATCGCTCGATACTGCGCTTTCAAATCGAGAAACTGTATCACTGTCGCCCTTCAATTTGGATCGGTTGCGTGCTGGTTTAGGAGAGTCTGGGCGTTGCCTGCCAACAACTCCATACTGGATAAGTGTCCTATCCTGACTCTCAAAATTTTGCCGGCTGGCTATCCGTGTGCTAACTACGCCCGCTCTGGCCGTCGAGACTTCGCGAAGCTTCGCCGCGCATAGACTGGTCGCTTGCGGTTCGTTGAACGCAAGGGTGCGCACTCAAATTTTGATTTCCGCACTCGTGGCCCTCGCTCGTATTAGCCGTCGCGCGAGACGATTTATGATTAATAACATTCATTTACACAGTTTAACATTCTCGCAGAGAGAGGTCAAGGTGCAAACTTGCTTGCT
>CAVPFW010000021.1:0-244590 GCA_963703855.1 uncultured Alphaproteobacteria bacterium | reverse complement strand
GTGGTCTCGGTCGGGTGCGGCGCAGGCTGTCGCCGGCGAGGTCGATGCGATGGGCATTGTGGACGAGCCGGTCGAGGATGGCGTCGGCATAGGTCGGATCGCCGATGACCTCGTGCCATTTGTCGACCGGGACCTGGCTGGTGAGGAGGGTGGAGCGGCGGCCGTAGCGTTCTTCGAGGATCTCGTAGAGGTCGCGGCGGGCGCCGGCGTCGAGCGGGTCGAGACCCCAATCGTCGAGGATGAGGAGCTGGGCGCCGTTGAGGCTGCGCATGATGCGGGCATAGCGGCCGTCGCCGCGGGCCAGGGCGAGATCGGCGAACAGCTTGGGGATGCGCTGATAGAGCACCGAACGGTTGTCGCGGCAGGCCTTGTGGCCGAGGGCACAGGCAAGCCAACTTTTGCCGATTCCGGTCGGGCCGCACCGGATCAGATTGTCGTGCGCGTCGATCCACTCGCCGGCGGTGAGCTTGTGGAACAGCGCGCGATCCAGGCCGCGAGGAGCGCGATAGTCGACGTCCTCGACGACGGCGTTGTGGCGCAATCGGGCATAGCGCAGCCGAGCGGCGAGGCGCTTGTCGCGGCGATGGGTGACCTCACGATCGACCAGCAAGCCGAGCCAATCGGCATGGGTGAGGGTTCGCCTTCGCCGAGGCTTCGAGTTCGGCGAAGGCCTGGGCCATGCCGGTAAGCCCGAGTTTGCCGAGTTGGTCGAGCATCGGATGGGTCAGCAATGTCCATTCTCCTTAATGGGTCAATGGTAGTAGCGGGGTCCGCGGATGTTGGGGTGGAGGACCGGGACAGCATCGGCTGGCGGCCGGTGAGCGGCCTGCCGATCGAGCTTGTTGTCGAGGATCGAGCGCACCGAGCCGTAGGTCAGCGTGCCGATCTCGAGGGCGCGCGTGGCCGCCGCTTCGAGCCGCTCAGCGCCGAACGGCCGCACCAGGCGGACGATGCCGAGACCGGAGCGGAAGCCCTGTTCGGGGTGCGGCCGGCGCTCCAGGATCAGCTCGCACAATGCGGCCGTGGCGGGACCGATCGCGGCGGCCTCGTGGCGAAATGCGTTCGACGGTCCAGTCGGCATAGCGCCGGTGGCTCGACGGCATGTGATCGGCGACGGTGGTGTGCCGATGATTGCCGCTGGAGCGCAGATGCGCGGCGATCCGCTCGCCTTTAAGAAAGACCTCGACGGTGCGCGGCGTGAGGCGCACCTCGACCTCGCGGCGGGCGAAGCGGTAGGGGACGCTGTAGAAGTGCGCTTCGACCTCGACGTGATAATCGACGCCGACCCGACGCAGGCGCCATTCGGCAAAGGCATAGGGCTCGCTGGGCAAGGGCTTGAGGTTCGGCCGATCGAGTTCCTCGAGCAGCGCGCGGCGGGTGACCCCGAGCCGGCGGATCGGCCGCTCCTCGTTGAGCTGCCGCAGCACCTCGCCGATCGCCGCGTTGAGTTCGGCCAGGCTGTAGAGGCGGCGATGGCGCAGCCGGCCCAACAGCCAGCGCTCGACGATCAGCACCGCCGCCTCGACCTTCGCTTTATCGCGTGGCCGCCGCGGCCTAGCCGGCAGGATCGCCGTGTCGTAATGCGCCGCCATGTCGGCGTAGGTGCGGTTGACCTGCGGCTCGTAGAGGCAGGCCTTGATGACCGCGACCCTGGTATTGTCCGGCACCAGCAGGTTCGGCACCCCACCGATCGCCTCGAAAGCCCGGGTATGGGCGCCGATCCAGTCGGCGAGCGCCTGGGTCCAGCTGGCCTCGGCATAGGTGAAGTTGGAGGCGCCTAGCACCGCGACAAAGATCTGTGCCGGCCGGGTCTTGCCGGTCAGCCGGTCGACGATCACCGGCACCGCGTCGCCGGCATAGTCGACAAACAGCTTGTCGCCGCCGGCATGGGTCTGCCGCATCGTCACCGAGATGCGCGAGGCCCAGCCCCGGTACAGCTCGCAAAAGCGCGAGTAGCGATACCCGTCGGGATGCCGCTCGATGTACTCGTCCCACGGGATCTGCAGCGTGACGTGCTTGCGCTTCAGCTCGCGGTGAACCGCCGCCCAATCGGGCTCGGCGCGGCGGCGATGACCCTGCTTCTTGCCGACCGCTGTAAAAAGCTGCGCTTCCAGCGCCGCGTCGGTCAGCTCGGCCGGCAATGGCCAGTTCAGCCCGGCGACCGCGAGCCGCTTCAGTGTCAGCCGGACCGTCGACGACGCCACGCCGACCCGGCGGGCGATCTCGTTGCCGGATACCCCGGCGGCCTTCAACCGAAGCACGTCGCGCACCTGGCGCATCGCGATCCTCTCTGCTGGCATCGTCCCCTCCCGTGGCAAAAGCCAAAGGAACGGACCCTAGGCGGGCCAGCAGAGACCCCCTCTAACCGGGCGAGATCATCCCGGGACGGCGGGCGAAATCATCTCGGAACGCCGAGCGACATCAAATCGGAATGGGGCGCGAGATCATCCCGGAATCCCGGGCGACTTCCGTCGGAATCCGCAGCGAGCAATCGGCTCAGCTCATTCGACTGTGGCATGGGGCACTCCGTCGGTTGTCACCGCGACGATGGTGCCTTGTCCTCGCCGCTCGCCCCATAGCATCTCTGGACCCCCGCTGGCGCGGGGGCGACGAGGAATGGTGTAACCTGATCGGATAATGCCAGCGGCGGCCGCACGCCGGGTCGCCATCCGGCCGGGACTCTGCCGAATGCTTCAGCGCATCAGCGGTATTCGTCGCCGCAGTCGCCGATCAGCAGCATCAGGTCGCGGGATTTCGCCAGAACCGTCTCGATCGCCGCGAGATCGTCGGCGTCGAGGGCCAGGCCGAAGACGCGGGCGTTGTCCGCGATGTGCTGCGCCATGCCGAGCCGCGCGCCGACGATGACGCCGGCGACCGCCGGACGGTCGAGGACATAGCGGATGCCGACATTGGCGATGCTGACGCCATGCTTGGCGGCGATCCGGTGCAGTACCGCGAGCAGTTCCTGGAACAAAGCCCAGCCGCCCCAGGCATCGATCATGCGCTTGTATTTCTGCAGGGAGGCGGTGTCGAGCTCGGCCCGCTGCGGCTCGGGGCGGCCGAGGTATCTCTCCGAAAGCAGCCCGCCGAGGATGGTGCCGTAGGCCAGCAAGCTCATCGGGCGATCATGGCAGAACCCGGCCATGCGCGCCTCGGGGCGGCGATCGACCAGCGAATACTGCACCTGGTTCGAGACGATCGGAACCCCGTGGCCGACGATGATGCCCAGCCGCTCGGTGTCGAAATTGGTCAATGCGAGGTGGCGGATCCTGCCTTCGCGCTGCAAATCGGCGAGATGGCCGAGCGCGTCGAGATAGCTCTCGTCGCCGTAGTCCCACCAATGGAATTGCAGCAGGTCGAGACGGTCGACGCCCATCCGCGACAGCGAGACCGCGATCGCATCCTCGACGACCCGCCGGGTCATCCGCCCCGGATGCGGCACCCACTTGGTGAACGCCTGGATCTCCGGCAGCCGTTCGGCCCCGTAACGGGCGGCGAATCGGCGCCGGAAATCGCCGACGAAATCCTCCGCCGGGCCGTAATGGTCGGCGAGGTCCCAGGTGGTGAACCCGGCCTCGTGATAGGCGAACATCGCCTCGACCGCGCCCGCCGGGTCGATCGGGCCGTGGGCGCCGGAGACCTGCCACATCCCGTTCAGGATGCGGCAGATCGCCAGATCGTCAGCGAACTGAAAGCGGCTCGATCCGGGGAGCGTCATCTCTGGTCTCCAGAAACGCTCCGATCAGATCAACTCTGCGCCGCCATTGCAAGCCGAGGCGCGCCGCACCCAGGGCGTCACGACCCGGTGCGCTGCCCCGACTGCGCCTGCAGCTCGGGAAACTTGGCAGCGGCCGCCTGCACATCGGCAGGAAAGTCCGCGAACTCCTGCACCTGGCGGACCTCGATCACCGCGCCCGAAGCGGGGCAGCGCGTCGCCCATTCGACCGCTTCTTCCTTGGACTTGACCTCGATCATCCAATAGCCGCCGATCACCTCCTTCGTCTCGGGGAAGGGTCCGTCGGTCACCTTGGGCTTTCCGCCGTCGAACGAGATGCGCGCGCCCATCGAAGGCGGGTGCAAGCCGTCGAGCGCGAGCAGCACTCCAGCCTCGCGCAGGGTTTCGTTGTACTTCATCATCTTGGCGACGATTTCGGCGTCCGGCATCGCGCCCGGCGCGGCCGTGCCGTAGCCCTCGGGGATCATCAGCATCATGAACCGCATCGTTTCAGCTCCTCCTGTCTCGGGCCCGCCGCTCACGGCTCGACGAGGATCATCCACGACACGCCGAAGCGGTCGGCGAGCATGCCGAAGCGCGGCGAAAAGAAGGTCTTGCCCATCGGCATCTGCACCTGCCCGCCTTCCGCCAGGGCAGCGAACAGCCGGTCGGCTTCGGCTTCGCTCGGCGCCGTCAAGGACAGCGCAAAACCCTGAAAGCTCGGATGCCCGAGGCAGTGGCCGTCGGAGGCCATGATGGTCGCGTCGCCGATGCGCAGGCTCGCATGCATGACCTTGTTTTCCGACCCGGGCGGGACCATGCCGGGCGGCGGCGGATCGGGGCTGTCCTTGTAGCGCATCAGCATCTCAATTTCGGCGCCGAGCGCCTTGCGGTAGAACTCGACCGCCTCCTCGCACTTGCCGTCGAAGAACAGATAAGGTTGGACTTGCATGATTGCTTCCTTTCCAAGGTTGAGAGCCCAAACCACAATGATTCTTATAATTTCAACCGATTATTCGTCATTCCCGCGAAAGCGGGAACCGAGGGCCGCAAGGACTCAAACCGTTGCCCCCTGTTCAGGCCAGGGGCAGGCTCTGGACCCCCGCTGTCGCGGGGGCGACGATCACCTATTGAACCAGCGTGTTACATTTCGAGCCGGACACTGAGGCCTCAATCATCGATCGCCTGGTAGGCCGAGGCCCAGAAATCGACACAGACGTTGGGCGGGCTGGGAGAGGTCCAGGCGCGTTGGGTCATCAGGATCCCGACCATCTCCTCGCGCGGGTCCGAACACCACGAGGTGCCCAAACCGCCGTCCCAGCCGAAGGTTCCGACCGGCCGCGCCGGATCGTCGCGCCGGGTGACGACCGACACGCCGAACCCCCAGCCGTGGCTGTCGAAATAGCCGGGGACGATGCCGGACACCGCCTTCTGCTGCGGCGTCAGGTGATCGGCCGTCATCGCCTCGACCGATGGCCGCGACAGGATTCGTGCGCTGCCGTGCTTGCCGTTGTTCAGCATCATCCGGCCGAATGCGAGATAGTCGTCGACGGTCGAGACCAGCCCCCCGCCGCCGGAGGGGAATGACGGCGGACGGCTCCACTGACCGCCCTCGGCCGCGTCGTAGAGCTCGAACGAGCCGGTTGCGAAATTGGTCCAATAGCTGGTCGCCAGCCGGTCGAGCTTGGCGGCGGGCACCGAGAAACCGGTGTCCTTCATGCCCAGCGGCTCGAACAGGCGCTCGCGCAGGAACGTCTCGAAGGGCTGGCCCGACGCGCGCGCGATCAGCACTCCCAGCACGTCGGACCCGGTGTGGTACATCCACCTCTCGCCCGGCTGGTGCATCAGCGGCAGGGTCCCGAGGCGGCGGACCCATTCATCCGGCGCCGGCGGCGTCTGCGGCTGGGGCGGCCCCTGCCCGAGCAGAAGCTCGCCGGTCGCGGCTTGGATCGGATAGGTGCCGGGCGGCGCCATGACGATGCCGAAGCCCATGCGGAAGGTCAGCAGGTCGCGCAATGTGATCGGGCGGTGCGCCGGCACGGTGTCGCCGAGCGGGCCGTCGAGCCGCTTCAGCACCTGGCGGCCGGCCATTTCGGGCAACAGCCGGTCCACCGGCTCGTCCAGCCGCAGCCTGCATTCCTCGACCAGGATCATCGCCGCCGCAGCGGTGACCGGCTTGGTCATCGAGGCGATGCGGAAGATCGTGTCGCGCCGCATCGGATCGCTGCCGCCGACAGACTTAATGCCGACCGCATCGACATGCACCTCGCCCCGACGGCTGACCAGGGTGACGACGCCGGGCACCTCGCCGCGCTCGACATAGCCGGCCATGACCTCGTGCATACGGGCGAGGCGCGCCTGGGACAATCCGGCAACGCTCATCGCCTGCTCCCCATGCCCGCCGGCTCGATACGCGCATCCTGGTACTCGTCATGGCGCCGCACCCAGTCGGTCAGGTTGTGATTGGGGCCGGTTTCGTTGCGGCCTTTCGGCGTCAGGTCGAGGTACATGTATGCGCCGAGCCCGCGCTCGTCGCCGCGGGCATAGGCCGAATAGGTGTGAAAGACGGTCCCGGTCTCGTCTTTGAAGAACACGCTGACGCCGGGAAGCTCCTCGATCGAGACTTCGCTCGGTTGATAATTGTAGTAGGCTTTGCCGGACGCGAGCTGGTCCTTCGTGAACGACACGTGGTAGTCGTAATTGAAGTCGCTGCCGTGCGACGATACCCAGGCAAAGCGCCAGCCCATGCGTTTCCGGTAGGCTTCGATTTGGGCGAGCGGCGCGCGCGAGACCGCGACGAAGGTCAAATCGTGCTGGGCGAGGTGGAGGTTCGCGCCGTCGACATGGTCGGCGAAGAACGAGCAGCCGACGCAGCCCTGCTCCCAGCCGGGAGCGAACATGAAATGATAGACGAAGAGCTGGCTGCGGCCGTCGAACAGCGCGGCGAGGGTCCTGCGGCCGTCCCGGGTATCGAAGACGTATTCCTTATCGACCCGGACCCAGGGCAGTTCGCGCCGCTCGTCGTTCAACTGATCCTGCAGCCGGGTCAGCGTCTTTTCCTTGGCGAGAAGCGCCTTGCGCGCAATGGTCCATTCCTCTCGGGAAACGATCTCGTGCGGTTCCATGCTGCTGTCCTCGGCTCCGGGCGGTGGACCCTGCGGATTGCGGACCGAAAACCCCGGCGCCGGGCCACGCGGCCTGCGGCGATCGGCGACGGATGCGGCCCTTGTCTGCGCCCGGTCCGGTTGACAAGTGGGTTGATATCAACATAATTGCGCGATGTCAACCCGCAATCAGCTGCCCGTCGAGGTTACCCGTCACATCCGCGATACCTGCCTGTGCCTCCATCTGCAACGCGCGGCGCGGGCGGCGGCGCGGCATTTTGACGAGGCCCTGCGGCCGTTGGGGCTGACCAGCGGCCAGTTCTCGCTGCTGATGTCGCTCAATCGCGCCGAGCCGGCGCGCATCGGCGAGGTTTCGAGCCTGCTGGCGATGGATCGAACGACGCTGACCGCCAATCTCAAACCCCTGGAACGCCGCGGCCTGGTCGAGGTGGCGGTCGACGGTGCCGACCGGCGCGGCCGCCGCTTGAGCTTGAGCCCCGCCGGCCGGACATTGCTGGCAGCGGCCGCCCCGATATGGCAGCGGGCGCACGCGGCGATCGAAGGCCTCCTCGGCGGGTCCGGCCCGGATCGCCTGCGCGCCGATCTGCGGGCGCTTTCCGCACTGCATGTTTCAAGACCGGCTCGCATTGTCCGCTCCGGCCGACAACGACCCGGCCTGCGAACGGCGGCCGCGAGCCCCGGAGGGTGACGGGCCGCCCGCGCGACCGAAACCCCTGCCTGATGGCGGGCTCCGCGGCGCCTCGCAGCGTTCGTCGTTCAGGCCTGCATTTCCGACATCAGCTTCCGCTTGCGTTCGGCGAGCTCCTTGCCGACCGCGTCGATATCGATTTTGGCTGATTGGACCTCCGGGAAAAGCTCCTCTTCCTCTTCGCGGATGTGCTGCTTGACCATTTCGCCGAGCACCCTGATCTTGGCATCATAGAGTTCCTCGCCGACCTCCATCGCCTCGATTTCCGTGATCAAGCTTTTCACCGTGGCGTGCTCGACCACGGCCTCGTCGATCAGGTCGTTGTCCTTGGTCGCTGCGCGGGCCTGCGGATAGAAAATCTCTTCTTCGATCCGGGCGTGCACCTTCAGAGCCAGGCAAATCTTTTCTGCCAGCTCGGCCTTGCGATCGTCATCCTGCTGCAGCTCATCATACTCGTCGAACCATTCTTCGACTTCCCGATGATCCTGCTCCAACAGATCGAATGCGTTCGCGACGGCGGTCTGCGCCCCTTTCTCTCGATTTGACGGCTGCGAGCGGCTGGATGCCCTTGCGGCGGCCCGGCTCGCCTTGGTCTTCGCTTGTGTCGCCATGATCTAACCCTTGATGCTGGAAGCGGTGAATGCCGCAATGCGAGAACCGTCCGGAGGTGCCGCCGGTTCCTGCCGGATCGCCGCGGCACGCTCACCCGAGACCGTCGGTGCCGGCGCCGCAGACGACGGCGCAGACCCGCTCGCCCGCCGCCGGCCGATAATGGCCGGCGAGCAGTGCCGCCACCGCGGCGGCGCCGCTGAGCTCGGCGGCGATGCCCAGCTCATGCCACAGCCAGCGGGCCGCCATGCGCATCTCGGCATCTTCGACCAGCACGATCCGCTCGACGGTCTCCCTGACGATCGCCAAGTTCACCGCCTCGCTGCGCCGCGGCGCCAGGGTGACGGCGGCGGTGTCGAGGCGGGCGAGCGTCACCAGCCCGCCGGCGGCGAGGCTCGCCTGCAGGGTCGGCGCACCCGCGGGCTCGACCCCGACGATGCGGATCGCCGGCTTCAGCGCCTTGGCGGCGAGCGCGATGCCGCCGATCAGGCCGCCGCCCCCGATCGCGACGAGGATGGTGTCGACATCAGGCGCCTCGGCGAGAATTTCGAGCGCGATCGTCCCCTGACCGGCGATCACGTCAGGGTCGGCAAAGGGATGGACATAGGCAAGGCCGCCGATCTCGGCGTGGTGCCGCGCCGCGCGGTTGCTGTCGTCCCAGGCTTCGCCTTCGATCGCGACCCGGGCACCCCAGGTTTTGAGCCCGGCGATCTTGTCGGCCGCGGCCGAGCGCGGCAGAAACACCGCCGTCGGCACTCCGGCGGCCCACCCGGCATAAGCAACGGCGAGGCCGTGATTGCCGCTCGACGCGGTGACGATGCCGCGCCGCAGCCGCTCCGGCGGCACTGCCAGAACCGCGCTGACCGCGCCGCGCGCCTTGAACGAGCCGGTAATCTGCAGCGATTCGAGCTTGAGGAGCAGGGCTGCGGCGATTGCCGCGTGCTCCTTGACCGGCGCCGCCGCGATCAGCGGCGTCCGCCGCACATGCCCGCGGATCCGCGCGGCGGCGGCGCGGATATCGTCGATGGCGGGGGTCATCGCTCGGCTCCGTCCGGCGGCGCAGCGCGGTCTCCGGCGGACATCTCGACGGCGCCGAGCGCGTCGGCAAGCCGGTGCGCGGCGCTGCCCGGCCGCAGCGGCTTGGGCTGGCTCGCGGCAGGCGCCCAGCCGGTCAGGAACAGGATTTCGAAGCTCGCCGGAATTCGCCCGTCGGGCAGGCCGAACCGCTCGCTGTAAACAGCGACGGCGCGGGCGAGAGTGCTGCGCCGCAAGGTTGTGCGCCGGCGCGCCGACAGCGCGTTGGTCTCGCCCATCGCGCGCAGATCGCGCATCAATGCCACGGCGTCGGGGTAGGTGACGGTGATCGTGTCGGCATCGGCGACCGGCATCGCAAAGCCGGCGCGCAGCAGCAGTGCCGCGGCGTCGCCGAGATCGGCGCTGGGCGACACGCGCGGGCTGGCGCCGCCCTCCTCGGCCAGCTCGGCCTCGATCATGGCGGTGCGCAGTTCCGCCAGGGTGACGCCGCCGAGCATCGCCCCGAGAAACAGCCCGTCGGGCTGCAGAGCCCGGCGCAGCTGGATCAGGGCGCCCGGGAGATCGGCGACCCAGTGGAGCGCGAGGGCGCTGACCGCGAGATCGAAGGAGGCGTCGCGAAACGGCAGCAGCTCCGGGTCGGCGGCGACCGGCATGGCCGCCGTCTGCGCCAGGAAGGCGAGAGCAGGCTCGGCGGCGACGACGTGCTCGATCCCTGGCCGATCTGCGAGCGCCCGCGACAGCGCACCGTTGTGCGACCCGAGATCGAGCGCCGTGCGGAATTGCCGCCCGACATCGTCGAGCCGGTCGACGAGCCGCTCGGCGATCTCGACATGCAGGAAATCGACGCAGCCCCGCCGCGCCGCGCGCTCGCGGTGCAACCGCCACGCACGGCGATCGAACAAGGCTGACGAGTCGAAATCTTGGGGTGCCATCCGGGCCTTTCAGCGGGTGCGGGTTGACGAACTCGCGGGCAACCTGATCATGTGCATCGATGGCAATGTCGGCAACCTTTCCCGCCGGGAGCTTCGCCCGATTGCGCCGGCTCGGCCGCGGGCTCGTCGATGCCGTGCTGCCGCCGCGCTGCCTCGGCTGCGGCGAGACGGTCGAAGACCCGGACGCGCTGTGCGGGCGATGCTGGGGCGGGATCGCCTTTTTCGCGCCGCCGTGGTGCGCCGGCTGCGGCCTGCCGTTTCCCCATCCGATGGGCGAGGACGCGGTCTGCGCCGATTGCGCCCGCGAACGGCGGGCTTGGGACCGGGCGCGCGCGGTGCTGCGCTACGACCGGAACAGCCGCCGGCTGATCCTCGGGCTGAAGCACGCCGATCACACCCATGCGGCGGGCGCGTTCGGGCGGTGGATGCACCGCGCCGGCGGCGAGGTCCTCGCGGGCGCCGATCTCGTCGTTCCGGTCCCGCTGCATTGGACCCGCCTCGTCCGGCGCCGCTACAACCAGGCGGCGCTGCTGGCCTACGCGATCCGCGCCGCCGGCGGGCCCGCGGTGGCCGTCGACTGGCTGGTCCGGGATCGGAAAACGCCGTCGCAGGGGCATTTGGGGCCGACCGCGCGCGAGCGCAACGTGCGCGGCGCCTTTCGCCTGCGGCCGGGCCGCAATGTTGCCGGGAGGCGGATCGTCATCGTCGACGACGTGATGACCACGGGGGCCACGGTCGACGAGTGCGCGCGCGTCTTGAAGCGCGCCGGGGCCGCGTATGTCGGCGTGCTGACCCTGGCGCGGGCGTTGCGGACCGGGGCATAATCGGGCCCCGGGCATAATCGGGCTGCGGAAGCTGACGCGGGGAAGGACGACGGCGATGGCTGAGGTCGAGCTCTATACGACGATGTTCTGTCCCTATTGCACGCGCGCCCGCGCATTGCTGCAGCGCAAAGGCGTCGCCTTCGTCGATATCGACATCGCCGCGGAGCCAAAGCGGCGCAACGAGATGATCCGCCGCGCCGGCGGCCGCACCACGGTGCCGCAGATCTTCATCGGCGGCGAGCATATCGGCGGCTGCGACGAGCTCGTGGCGCTCGACCGCGCCGGCGGGCTCGACCCTAAGCTGGGCATCCCGGCATGAGCCGCACCTTTACCGCCGCCTGCGTTCAGTTTACCGCGGCGCGCGACTATGAGCCCAATATCCGGGTGGTCTCGGAGCTGGTTCGTCGCGCCCGCGACGCCGGCGCCGATCTGGTCCTGACCCCCGAGAATACCGGGCTGATGGAGCCGATCGGCAGATTGCGGCGCGAGAAAGCGCGCGACGAGGCGAACCATCCGGTGCTGGCGGCATTGCGCGAGGTCGCGCGCGAGACCGGGGCGTGGCTGCTGCTCGGCTCGGTCGCGATCGACATCGCGCGCGAGCCCGGGATACCGGAAGGCGAGCGCCGGCTCGCCAACCGCTCGTATCTGATCGATGCTGCGGGCGGGATCGTCGCCCGTTACGACAAGATCCACATGTTCGACGTCGATCTCGCCGGCGGCGAAAGCTACCGCGAGAGCAACGCGTTCCGGCCCGGCGGCGAGGCGGCCCTGGCCACCACCCCGTGGGGCGTACTCGGCATGACGGTGTGCTACGATCTGCGTTTTCCGCAGCTCTACCGCGCGCTGGCCCAGGCGGGCGCCGATTTCCTGGCGATCCCCTCGGCGTTCACGGTGCCGACCGGCACGGCGCATTGGCACGTGCTGCTGCGGGCGCGGGCGATCGAGAACGGCTGCTGGGTCTTTGCCCCGGCGCAGTGCGGCGAGCACGCCGAGGGCCGGCGTACCTACGGCCATTCCCTGATCGTCGACCCGTGGGGCGCGGTCCTGGCCGACGCCGCAGAGGGGGTCGGCATCGTCACCGCCCGGATCGACGCCGGGCGAATTGCCGAGGCGCGCCGGATGGTGCCGTCCCTGAACCACGACCGGCCGTTCGCCAAGCTGCCGCCCGCCGCCCGCCCGCTCGCCGCGGAGTAGCGCCGAGTGCGCGGCCGCATCGCGGAGGCGCATCCGTGACCGAGACGCTGTCGGACGCTTTGGGCGAATTCGATCCCCTCGCCGCCGAGATCATGGCGGAGTGGCAGATCCCCGGCCTGGGGTTGGCGGTGGTGCGCAGGGGCGAGCCGCCGCTGCTGCGCTGCTGGGGCCTGCGCGACATCGAAACCGGCGCGCCGGTCGGGCCCGGCACGTTGTTCCCGATCTGCTCGGTGACGAAATCCTTTACCGCGACCGGGCTCGCGCTGCTGGTGGACGAGGGCAGGCTCGAATGGGATGTGCCGGTGCGCGAGGTGCTGCCGGAATTCCGCCTGCACGACCCGGTGGCGACCGAGCAGGCGACACTGCGCGACCTGCTGACCCACCGCACCGGCCTGCCGCGCCACGACTGGGTGCATATGGGCGGCCATCTCGACAATGCCGGGATGCTTGCGGCACTGCGCTATCTGGAACCCAGCAAGCCGTTCCGCAGCGCCTATCAATACCAGAACCTGATGTATCTGGCGGCCGGCATGGTGATCGAGCGCATCAGCGGGGGATCCTGGGAGGATTTCATCCGCGCCCGCATCCTGCTGCCTCTCGGCATGGCGCAGGCGACGACCTCGCTCGAGGACATGGTCGCGCGATCTTCGGATTACGCGGCACCGCACGCGGTCTTGGACGGCGCCCAGCGGCGCATTCCGGTGCGGCCGATCAACACCAGACCCGGCGGCGGCATCTGCGCCTCCGTCGCCGAGATGGCCGCCTATATGCGGTTCCATCTGGACCCGGTGGCGGGTCGGGGCGGCCTGCGCCTGTCGCCCGGGGCGGCCGCCGAGCTCGCGGCGCCGCAGATCCATGTCGGCCGCTCGGATTTCGCCGAAATCGGCCACAAACATTACGGCTTTGGCTTTGATGTCTGGCAATACCGCGGGGCTCGCTGCATCCTCCACGGCGGCGGCTGGATCGGCTACAATTGCGATCTGCGGCTGCTGCCCGACCAGGGCAGCGGGGTCATGGTGTTGACGAACGGCAATGATCCCGGCTGCGCCGCGCTGGCCCACAGCGTGCTGGACCAACTGTTGGGGCTGGAAGCGCTGCCTTGGCTGGATCGGTTGCGCAGCCCCAGAACCGGGATGCGCGACCGCGTCGCCAGGGATCGGTCGGCGCGGGCCGAGGCGCGGCACCGCGACACCAGGCCGAGCCACGCGCTCGCCGATTACGCCAACGACTACGCTCACCCCGCTTATGGCGCGGTGCGGATCGCGAGCGACGGCGAGGCGCTGCATTGGCACGGCCTCGGCCTCGATCTGCCGATGGTTCATCGACACTACGATGTGTTCGAAATCGCCGCCGCTCCGATGGCGTGGTTCGCGAACAAGACCGTGCAGTTCGGCATTGGCGTCGAAGGCCATGTCGAAACCTTGGCGGTGCCGCTGGAGCCCGCGGTGGCGCCGATCGTATTTCGCCGCCTGCCCCAGCCGGAGATGGCGACCCGCGCGTTCCTGGAGCCGCTGACCGGCGTCTACCGCTACGGCAACACCGAGTTTCGCATCGCGCTCGACGAGGCCGGTCGGCTCACCTTCACCCGCAACGCGGGCGCGGCCGAACGGTTGCTGCCCCGCCACGGCGCAATTTTCGGGTTTGCCGACACCGAGCAGATCCGCATCGAATTCCGCCGCACCGCCGAGGGCAAAGCGCGCGAGCTGCTGCTCCACGAGCCTACCGGCACCTACCTGGCGGAGCGCGAACCCGCACCACGTTGATCCGACCTGCCGCGCACCCGGGCTCGTGGGGCACGTCGGAAAGCTTTACAACCGCGCGGCATCAGCATTCCGCCAGGTTTGCACCTCGACGCTTGCGATTCAAATGGTTACGTTCCGCCATCGAGAACCATCCCAAACTCACCGTGCGGCGATCGCCGCGGACTGCGTCGAAAAATTTTACAAATAACCTTTGCGACGCTAGTCCCTGTCTCCCAACCCGCTGATTAAACGTAAGGTTACCTACTGGCATGTAATTTGCTCCGGTCGCTGCGGCCACGGTAATCGAAACCATCTCCGACGATGTTGCAGAGACGGGAGATTAGTTGATGATCAATAGATTGCGCGCGATGTCGCTCGCCGCCACCGCAGGTGCGGCGCTCGCCGTCGGCCTCGGCTTCGCCAGCCCGGCGGACGCCACCCTGGCGCTAACCCCGGACGGCATCGCCGACGGGTTTACCCTGACGACGTTTGTCAGCGGCTACAATTTCGGCGGCAACTATGGCCCGCTGGCTCAAGGAATTTTGCCGGACGGCAACGTGGTCACCGGCAGTGTTGGCGACGGCAATATTTACGTCTTCAAGGATGTCGACAACCAGACGCTCGCCAGCGCAGTGAGCGCGACGCCCTATACTGCCACCACGGGCAACCCCAATTACGCGATGACCACAGCCGGCGGCCAGGCCTACGGCGCGCAGCTCCAAGGCAACGCGCCCTACGAGCTGTTTCAGAACAGCGGCGCCCACACTCCCATTCCGGGCCTGACAGCCACGAACTATCTGGGGATTTGGGGAAACCCGGTGAACGGCCACATCATCGCTTCGGCCGAACAGGGGCTGATCGACATCGACCCGGTGGCCGGCACGTTTCGCGTGATCACGAGCAATCCGGGTGCCGACGGCGTATCGGTGTCGCCGGACGGCAAGACCCTCTATGCCGAGGCCGGCGGCAACATCCTGTCCTATGACATCGCCACCGGCACCCCGGGCGCGACCTTTTCCGGGAATGGCCATAGTCCGGACGGCACCGGCGTGATCAGCGGCGGCCTGTTCAACGGCGACATCGTCGTCAACAACAATGACGGCACGGTCGGCCTGATCGATCCGACCAAAGCAACCGAGGACATCATCGCCAGCGGCGGCACGCGCGGCGACTTCGTCTCCCCCGATACCAACAACGGCACCTTGTTCCTGTCGCAGTTCGAGCGCGTCGACCGCCTGGCCTGCCCGAACTGCTCGTTCGTGCCGCCGACGGTGCCGGAGCCGGCGACCCTGGCCTTGATCGGGACCGGCCTGTTGGGTCTCGCCCTCGCGCGCCGCCGGCGCCGCTCCAACTGACGGCCCAGCCGGGCATCCCGGCCGATCGAACGACGGCGGCTCCTGCAATGGAGCCGCCGTTCTTGTGATTGTGCTCGCGCGGCGGCTACGACAACGGCTCGTAAGCCTCGCCCGGGGGATAGGTCGGGAATTTCGGCAGATCGGGGTTCATGTGGTCCCAGGGCTGCGCGCTCTTGACGAAGATGTCCGCGGTCGGGCGGAATTGGCTCGGGTCGTCGAGCGTGCCGGCGCGGATGGCGACGAGATCGGGACGGGCGGAGACGCGCAGGAACAGCATCGAGCCGCATTCCGGGCAGAAGGCGCGGGCGATATGGTTGCCGCTGTCGGCGGTGCGGACATAGAGCTTGGGCTCGCCCCGGGTGACGCGGAACCCCGCCGCCGGAACCCGCCAGCCCGCGGCAAAGGCGCTGCCGCTCTGCCGCTGACAGTCGCGGCAATGGCACAGCAGGGCAAAACCGGGCTGGCCCGCGGATTCGTAGCGGATCGCGCCGCATAGGCATCCGCCGGTCATCGGCAAGGCCATCGCAACACCTCCTGCCAAAGGCAACCCCGCTCACCCTTGCCAAAGAGACCCGCCCTGTCAATCGGGGGGGAAACCGCCGGCTCGGCCCGCTACATCGATCCGCCGCCGCCATCCCCACCGCCGTGACCGCCGGCTTTGTCGCTGCCGTCGTAGGCGGGGCCGGCGCGGACCGGCGGGTTGCCTGTCGTCCCCTGGGCGCACGCCGCCAGGGCCACGACGGTCAGATACAAGGCGGTCCGCGCAAGCTTTTTGATCGCGGCCTCCGGTCGCACAGCGGTGCCGTCATCGCGACGGCCGATATCGTTACGATGATCGCCGGACCCGGTCTATTCCGCGCCGATTGGCGCTGTCCGGCGCCGCGGTTTCAAAGAGGTATCGGGCTTTCAATACAATATTAATCGGAAGCAGGTCTCCTGGTCGCCTCCCGGCCTGAACGCGGCCGTCGCGGAGCATCCCGCCACAGCTCGAGGCGCTACTGTGAGCAGCATTTCTCAGCCTTACCTTTGGAACGAGCGGGCGGCGCACGCCAAGCTGGAGGAAATCGTGTGGCCGCGCGGCCCGGTCTGTCCGCATTGCGGCGCCGCCGATCGGATCGGATCGGTCACCGGAAAGGGCGCGCGCGCCGGGTTGAAATTCTGCTGCGCCTGCCGCAAGCAATTTCGCGCGACGATCGGGACCATGTTCGAGGGCAGCCATGTTCCGCTCCACAAATGGTTTCAGGCCTGTTTTCTGCTGGCGGCCTCGAACCACGCGATCAGCGCCCATCGGTTGCATCTGCGCCTCGAAGTCACCAACAAGACCGCGTCGAGCATGCTGCGCCGGCTTGCGCGGGCGATGAGCGGCTCTGGTCACAGCGGGCGCGGCGCCGCTCTCGGCGGGGCGAGCTGGACCGAGACCCTGGGCCGCGCGCGAGCAGAACGGCGCCCGCGGATGTTCCCGGCGCGGCGCGTGTCCGACGGCGGCGAGGCGGCCCCGACTGGGGTTTTGGCCCGCGAGGAATTGCCGTGGACGCATTCCTATGCGACTTCCGAGGCCCAATATCCCAACGCGCCGACGCGGCAATTTCTCGGGTTTCTCGAAACCGCGCGGGCGCTCGATTATCCCGACGACGACGTCAAGTTCGACGAGGTGCTGACAAGGGTCGGCCGTCAGGGAGCATTGATCGCCGGTTAGCGCGGCGGTCGTGCCGATCTCCCGTGCCTCGCGGCGGACCCGGCAGCCGCTCGACACACCCGGGCGCCGAACTGCAATCCGTTGCAGGCGCGGGGAACGCTTTGGGATGCGGCCGCCGGGAGCGATTCGCGAGGCTGATCGTCGCCGATTTCAGCCCGGCCGGCTTTTACGAGAACACCGCGAGCCGATACCCGCAAAACGGGATAACGGGGTGCGGCAAACGGCGAAATTCAGGCGCCCGAGCATGCATAATGAAGAATTTGACAGCCACCTCCAAGAATATGGTTGATCGGGGTGCTGTTTGCCTTATGAGGAGAGGTGACAAAACCAAGCGGCCGGGAGCACGCGCTCATGAACGATGAAAACACGACAAGCAAGGGCGGGCTGCGCCCGGTAACCAAGATCATAGCCAGCTATCTCGGAAATCATACCTTGGCGCCCGATCAGCTTTCGGCCTTGATCGTCCTAGTAGACCAAACGTTTCGGCATCTGGGAACAGCGCCGCAGCCGCAACCGCCCCGCGTTCCTGCTGTTCCGGTAAAGCGCTCGGTGCAGCACAATTACGTCGTCTGTCTGGAATGCGGGTTCAGGGGAAAGACTTTGCGGCGGCATCTCGGCACCAGGCACGGTTTGCAGATCGCGGAATACTTACGGCGATGGCAATTGGCCAGCGACCACCCGCTGACCGCCCCGGCTTACTCCGAGCAGCGCTCGGCGATGGCCAAGCAGCTCGGGCTCGGCCGTAAGCGCGGCCGGCCGCGCACCAGAACCCGCCACGCCAAGGGGTGACCGCGCAGCGCTGTTCGGCCTCGAGCTTGGCGACCGGCACCGAGCATCGGGGGCCGTGGCGGGGGTGGGGCTGATCGACGGGCGTTTGAACCTGCGGCTTGCGCGCTCAGGGGGTGTCCCCGTCGGCGCTGCCTTCTTGGGAGAGATACCGCCATGATCTGCTGTGCGCGACTTGCTCGGCTATCCGGCGTGCTTCCAATTGGCCGAGCGCGTGGCGGATCGAAGTAAAGGCCAGAGCCACCCCTTGCTCGCGCCGCAGTGCGTTGCGGATCTCGGTCGGGCGGACGGCGCGCGGCGCAATCGATTGCAGCACCGATTCGACGAGCCGAGCGTTAGTGCCGCGCTGCGGCCGAGGCGGGAGGGCCGGCTCGGCCTGTGCGGTCGCGTCGAGCGCCGGCCGTCGCGGCGCCCCGTCCCAAGTCGTCATCGGCGCACGAGACGGTCCGCGCGCGGCGAAATCGAGCACCGAGCGCATGGCCGCGGCATATCCTTCGGCAAAGGCCTCCCGCCGTACCGCCTCGATCTCCTCGTGCAACCGCGTTATGGCTGTTTTGGTCACTATGTCAGACACCCGCGCCGATCCAATCCCTTGCCGCCCGACTTTGAAACGAAGCGCGTTCCTCAATTCATCTGCGCGGATCATTTGCAGGCTGGACATCAGATGATACCCTATTTGCAACTAATGTGATAGGTAAGTTGTCAATCGTTAAGCAACTTTCCGGGCGGTTGACCAGGTCAGCGGCGGGCATCGGGTCGCAGGCTTCTCTTTCGTCGAATAATCCGGTCAATCGCGGAACGGCAGGCTCAGCGGCGAAATCTGCTCCGCATTGCGCCCGCGGTAATCGTGCCGCGGCGCCATTTCCAGCATGCGGCGCTGCGCATCGGCGAGGCGCCGGCCGGCGTCGGCCTGGTCCATGGTCACCACTTTGCCGCCGACCACGAGCTGATGGCCGTCGACAAACACCTCGCGCACGGCGCGGTCGGCCGCATGGTAAATGAACGAGCGCAGCGGGTCGCGCGCCGGCACCATCTGCGGCACCATCAGATCGACGAGCACGAGATCGGCCTTTTTGCCCGGCGCGAGACGCCCGAGATCGTCGCGCTGCAACGCGGTGGCGCCGCCGACCGTCGCCGCGTGGAAGAGATCGGCCGTCGTCACCGTCTCGATATCGCGCGCGGCGATGCGGGCCAATATCGCCGCCTTGCGAATCTCCTCGACCAGATTGTGCGGGGTCGTGTCGGTGCCGAGCCCCATCGTGATGCCGGCGCGCAAATAGTCGCCGAAATTCTCCATGATCTGGCCGTAGCGGGCGAACGGCGTCGGGCAATGCGCGACCGAGGCCCCGGTCGCGGCGATGATCCCGAGATCCGTCTTGGTCCACCACCGCACCCAGGAGTGGGTGTCGAGAAAGAGGGCGTGGCCGAGGATCGTGTCGCGGCCGAGAATGCCGATCTCGTGCGCCCACTGCACCGGGGTCTTGCCGTGCCGGCGCAACATCTCCTGCACTTCGGCAACGCTCTGCGCGACATGGACGGTGAAGGGCAAACCGCGATCGCGCGCCGCCTCGCGGCTGTCGCGCAGCAGATCGGCGGTGCAGGTATCGATCTGCATCGGCGAGACGACGCCGGAAAGGCGCCCGCAGGGGTGCCGCACGGCCCGGTCGATCAACCCCAGCGCTGCGGCGAAACCCGCGCGCCCGCGCGCCTCGTCCCAGGCGAATTTCAGCTCGAAATCATTGTCGAGCCGCCACCGCGCCGAGGCATAGCCGGGCGCCAGAAACCCGCGCAGGCCGCTTCTCGCGAAGAGGTCGACCCAGCCCTCCCAGGGCGGCGAGATGTCGACCAGGGAGGTGACCCCGCTCAGCAGCAATTCGCAATAGGCGAATTCGGCGCTGGCGGCGCGCGCCTCGTCATCCGGCGCTGAAAACGCCTGCGAGCGTTCGTAGAGCCCGCTCATGTGCATGTTGCGCAGCCCGTGCTCCTCGCGCACGCCACGATAGAGCGGCTCGTGCTCGGGATGCGAATGGATGTCGATCAGCCCGGGCAGCACCAGCCGGTCGCTGCCGTCGATCTCCCGGTCCGCCGACCCCGTATAATTGCGTCCGACAAACACGATGCGGTCGTCGACAAAGGCGATGTCGACCCCGCGGCGATAGACGTGGCGCCCCGCGCCCTCGTCCCATGCGACGACCCAATCGGCGTTCCTGACGACGGTCGTGGTCACGCTCGGTTCTATCCGATCGACGGTCGCGATCCTGAGTGCCTGCTCACTCGAAGCGGAATCTCGGGGGAGGCGGCCAGTTATCGCCCGGTATCGGCGGCTTCGGGATCAAAAATCGGCATCGCATCGTCTTCTCCTGTGTCGGAGATTACAGCAGTCGAGCGTTGCGCAGCGCCTCGTTCAACCTGCGCTGAATTGCTTGTTCGTGCTTGTCGCTGTACCGCTTGTGATCGCTTCCGGTGTCGTTCATCAAGGCGGCGTATTCAGTGCGCAGCTCGAGCGCTTTCTGGTCGATCTGGTCGGAGCTGACGCCGCTCACCCGGGCCGCGTAGCCGCTGTAGGTTTCGACGCGCAACATAAGCGCTTCGAAACGCCGCGCAAGATCGTAGTGTTCAAACTGTCTTCGTGAAAACGATCTGAACAGGGCCCATATGCCGAAGCCCGTTGCGGCAATATTCAGGCCGGCCCACACCGGCTGCAACAGCGCCGAGCCGGCAAAGGTGAGGCCGCCTGCGATCAGAGATCCGACCAGCGACAGCACCACGAGCGCAGCGGCGGCGCCGTCGCCGCGCTCTGCTCTTGCGCCCAAAGCGAGCGCCACCTCGCGGTTGAAGCGACAGAGATAATACACATCGAACAACGCTTTCTTCTGATCGTCGTTCATGGCGGTCGACCCTGCCGGCTCGCGGAAGAAGGCGCGACAGGCTTTCGGCGATCGCAACCTCCGACGCCTGCGGTCGAGCAGCGACGCGCGCCGGGACCGGGTTCTCGCTGCTTGCCCGCAGCTGCCTTTGTCGACCGGAAAAGCCCGCTCCGGTTATGATAGCGGCAACAGCAGCCAATTCAACGCGATTGGCCGGAATTCAACCGGAAGGATGGTGGGCGGCGGTGAAAACCGGCATACGCAATCTGATCACCGACGTTCCGGGGATCCTGGTCGGCCAGGCCGAGGATCGCGACGGCGTGACCGGGACGACGGTGGTGTTGGCCGAGGTGCCGGCGATTGCGTCGGTCGATGTCCGCGGCGGCGCGCCGGGCACCCGCGAGACCGAATTGCTCGGCGCCGACACGCTGGTCGACCGGGTCGATGCCGTGGTGCTCTCGGGCGGCTCGGCCTTCGGCCTCGATGCCGCGGGCGGGGTCATGGAGTGGCTCGCCGCTGTGGGCCGCGGCTTTGCCGTCGGGTCGACGATGCGCTCGCCATCGATCCGGGTCCCGATCGTGCCGGCCGCGATCCTGTTCGATCTCGGTTTTCCCGGCCGCCGGATGTGGCCCGGCGAGCCGCCCTATCGCGCGCTCGGCCGCAGCGCGGTCGAGGCCGCGGCCAGGGAATTCGCCCAGGGCAATGCCGGAGCCGGGCTCGGCGCCAGGGCGGGGCGGATCAAGGGCGGGATCGGCAGCGCATCCCTCGTGCTCGCCGACGGGGTCACGGTCGGCGCCGTCGTCGCTGTCAACAGCTGGGGCTCGGCGGTGCGGCCGGGCTGCGGGCGATTTTGGGCGGCCGATCTGGCATTGCCCGGCGAGATCGATCCGCAGCCGGCGGTCCCCGATACGCCGTTCGATCCGGAGGATTTCTCGGAATGCAAGGCCGTCGTCGCCGGCGCCAACACGACGATCGCCGTCGTCGCCACCGATGCCGGGCTCGGCAAGGGCGGCTGCCGGCGCCTGGCGATCATGGCGCAGGACGGGCTCGCCCGCGCGATCCGCCCGATCCACACTCCGTTCGACGGCGACACCGTGTTCGCGCTGGCGACCGGCACCGGCCCGCCGGCGGCACCGGCGATGCTGCTGCGGCTCGGCAATGCCGCCGCGGATTGCCTGGCGCGGGCGGTCATGCGCGCGCTGACCACGGCCGAAGCATTGGGCGGCATCCCGAGCTGGCGCCAGCTCTGGGGGCGGCGTTAGCGTGTCGCTCAGCGCCGGGTCGGGCCAAACGGCACGTTTCGCCGCCCTCGCCCGCTCAGATGATCCGCGCGCGGCACTCGCCAAAGCCGATCGGCGCATGGCCCGCGCGGCGGCAATGGGCGCGGAAGATCACCTCGTCGCCGTCCTCGACAAAGGTCCTGGTCTCGCCCGAGGCGAGCGTCGTGTGGCGCGTGCCGTCGGCGCTCAATTCCATCAGGCTGCCGTAGCCTTCCTGCGTCGGGCCGGAGATCGTGCCGGTGCCGAACAAATCGCCGGCTCCGAGATTGCAGCCGCCGCTGGTGTGATGCGCCACCAATTGAGCCAAGGTCCAGTAGAGGTCGGTCGTGTTGCTCGCCGACATCCGGTGCGGCGGCAGCGCCTTCGCCCGCAACCCTTCGGTCAATAGAAAGGCCTCGAGGGCGATGTCGAAGGCGCCCTCGCGCTGATCGGCGTCGTCCCACAGATGAGGGAGTGGCCGCGGGTCGCCGGCGGGCCGCGCCGGTTGGGTCACGCGAAATGGCGCCAACGCTTCGCTGGTAACGATCCAGGGCGACACCGTCGAGCCGAAATTCTTGCCGAGAAACGGCCCCAGCGGCTGCGATTCCCAGCCCTGTACGTCGCGCGCCGACCAGTCGTTGACGAGGCCGAGGCCGACGATGTGGTCGCCGGCCTGAGCGGTCGGGATCGGCTCGCCCTGGGCGTTGCCGGGGCCGATCCAAACCGCGAGCTCGAGCTCGTAATCGAGCTTTTGCGACGGCCCGAAGCTGGGCGCCGCTTCGTTCGGCGCCTTGCGCTGGCCATTGGGACGGCGGATCGGCACATTCGACGGCCGCACCGAGGAGGCGCGACTGTGATAGGCCACCGGCACGTATTTGTAGTTGGGGCTGAGCGGATTGTTCGGGTCGCGCCGGCGCCCGCCATTGGTCGCGTGATGGATGCCGGCAAAGAAATCGGTGAACTCGCCGATCGCAGCCGGCAGGTGCAGGGCGCATTCCGCAGCAGGATGCAAGAGCCGCCCGGCGATCCCTTCGAGCTTCGCCCGCTCCGGGTGGTCGGCGGCGAGCAGCGCCGAGACCCGACGGCGCAACGCCAGCCGCGGCCCTCGGCCGAGCGCCATCAGCGGGTTCAGGGTCGGGCCCGCGGCTGCTTCGGCCGCCGTCGCGGCCTCGCCGGAAAGCACGCCCGCTTCGAGCGCTGCACGCAGATCAAGGATCATGTCGCCGATTGCGACCCCGCCGCGCGCCGCCTCTCCCGGCGGGCTGAAGATGCCGAGCGGCAAATTCTGGATCGGAAACTCGTCGTGGCCCCTGGCCGAGGCCACCCAGCTATCCCGCTTTGGATCATGGGTTTCGTCGATCGCGTTCATCGCCACTCACCCCTTGTCCGCGAACCCGCTTCGCGCCGATCATCCTCCAATTCCGCTGCCGAAGGCGAGGCGCAAATGGCCGAGTTGCCGGCGGGCGAGAACGCCCGCCTCCTTCGAGGCCGGGGCTGATGCTCCGCTTTGTGCTCGCGCTGTGGCATGTCGCGGGGCTGGTGCTGGTCGCCGTTCTCGCCACCGAATTCGGGGTCGAGGGATGGCGGCGGCTCGGCCGCTGGCTGCGCTGGCGCCGCGCGACCCGGCCCGACCGCTCGGCCGCCGCCGACGCCTATGCCGGCGCCCAGTGGTCGGCCGCCTATTTCGACGAGTTCCACCGCGCCGTCCGGGTCGATTGGAAACCCTATGTCGAATGGTGGCAGCGCCCGTTCCGCGGCATCTATGTGACCATCGACGAGCGCGGGCTGCGGCCGACACCGGGCGAGCAGAGCGCAGACGAAAGCGCAATCCGCATCCTGTGCTTCGGCGGCTCGACGATGATGGGCATGGGCGCCCGCGACGCGCACACGATACCGGCGGCGCTCGCCCGCCGCCTCGGCGAGCTCGGGCACCGGGTCGCGGTCGCCAATTACGGTCAGCTCGGCCACAACAGCACGCAGGAGGCGATCACCCTCCAGCAGGTGTTGAAGGCCGGGCAGCGGATCGACATCGCGCTGTTCTACGACGGCGTCAACGAGATGGCCTGCGCCGAGCAGACCGGGCGGGCCGACGGCCTGTTCAACGAGGCGCGGCGGCGGGCCGAGTTCAACCTGCTGCACCCCGACCGGCGCCGCGACCTCCTCGTGGCCGCACTGATGAGTGCTGCACCGCGCACCCTGCGCCGATTGCGCCAGCTGAGCGGCCGGCGCCTGCGGGGGCCGATGCCGGCGGCCGAAGCCGATCTCTCGCATATCGACATTGCCGGCCTCGCCGCCGAGGTGATCGCCGCTTATGCGGCAAATTTGCGGCTGGTCCGGCTGCTGGCGCGGGGCTGCGGGTTTTACCCGATCTTTTTCTGGCAGCCGGTGATCGCGACAAAGCGGGTGCTGACCCGCGACGAGCAGCGCTGGGACCAGGATTACACGACGGATCCCGAGGCGCGGCGGCGCCTCTACGCCGCGATCCTCGGCGAGCGCCGGCGCTGCCGCGAAATCGAGGATGCCGCCGATACGGTCGACCTGTCGGCGCTGTTTGACGATTGGTCGGACCCGGTCTACATCGATCTCTATCATCTTTCGGAGGCCGGCAACGCCGCGGTCGCCGAGGCGATGCTGCCCGCCGTTGCCGCGGCGGCGAGCGCGCTCAGGCATGGCAGGCTGCAGGTGCATAAAGGCTAGGGCATGGAATTATGGATATTGCTGGGACTGGCGGTCGCCGCGGCGGCGATCGGCCTGGCCACCCGCCTCGGCAAGACCAGCCGCCGCCGCCGCAGCGAGAAGGAGACCAAGAATATTTATCCGCTGTGGTAGGCGGGACCGTCGTTGCGCTGCGCCAAGGCCAGGCGACAAGGCCGGGCGCCAGGGCCGGAACTTTGACTTGAGGATGTTCAAACCCGCCGAGTTGGCGTTCTCCGGCCGGCGCGCCCCAGCTCGCGTAACCCGGCCGCGGGCGGGCGGATGATCGCGTTCGCCGTGACTGCATCGGACGGCGCGGCACGGCGCGGACGGCTCGCGACCGCGCACGGGACCATCGACACCCCGGTGTTTATGCCGCTCGGCACCGCCGGCACGGTCAAGGCGATGACCCCTGAGGGAGTCGCCGCGACCGGCGCACGGATCGTCCTCGGCAATACCTATCACTTGATGCTGCGGCCGGGGGCCGAGCGCATCGCAGCCCTCGGCGGCTTGCACCGTTTCATGAACTGGCCGTACGCGATCCTGACCGATTCCGGCGGGTTCCAGGTCATGTCCTTGGCCAAGCTTCGCGAGATCGCCGAGGGCGGCGTCAACTTTCGCTCGCATCTCGACGGCAGCCGCCACGTGCTGACCCCCGAGCGCTCGGTCGAGATCCAGCATCTGCTCGGCGCCGATGTGACGATGGTCTTGGACGAATGCACCCCCTACCCGGCGCCGCGCGCGGCGGTCGGGACCTCGATGGAACTGTCGATGCGCTGGGCCGAGCGCTCGCGCCGCGCCTTTGTCGAGCGTTCGGGCCATGGCGTCTTCGGGATCGTGCAGGGCGGGGTCCATCCCGACCTGCGGCGGCACTCGGCGGCAAGACTGATCGAGATCGGCTTCGACGGGTACGCGATCGGCGGCCTTGCGGTCGGGGAGGGGCAGCGGACGATGTTCGAAATCCTCGACGCGACGGTGCCGGCCCTGCCGCGAGACCGCCCGCGCTACCTGATGGGAGTGGGCAAGCCGGCCGACCTGGTCGGCGCGGTGCTGCGCGGCATCGACATGTTCGACTGCGTGTTGCCGACCCGCTCGGGGCGGACGGCGCAGGCCTTCACCCGGGAGGGCCCGTTGAACCTGCGCAACGCGCGGCATGCCGATGATCCGGCGCCGCTCGACCCGGAATGCCGCTGCCCGGCTTGCACCGGCTACAGCCGAGCCTATCTCCACCACCTCTGCCGCTGCGGCGAGATCCTGGGCGCCATGCTGCTGACCGCGCACAATCTGCGTCACTATGCCGATCTGATGCAACAGATGCGGGCGGCGATCGAGAGCGGCGCATTGGGGGATTTTGCCGCCGCATTTGCCGAAGCGCAGTCACGGTCGCCGCGGGAGTGCGGCGAATGACCGCAAAGCCGGACCTGGTCCAGCTCGGGCACCGGACGGAATTGCCCCGGTCGCCGAGCGAGGCATTGCTCGAAACGGTGCCGAACCCGCATCCCGGGCTCGCCTACCTCGTCCGCTTCACCTGTCCCGAATTCACCTCGCTGTGCCCGGTCACCGGCCAGCCCGATTTCGCCCATCTCGTCATCGACTACGTGCCGGAGGCGGCGATCCTCGAAAGCAAGTCGCTGAAGCTCTATTTGGGCGCCTTCCGCAACCATGCCGCATTTCACGAGGATTGCACACTCGGCATCGCCCGCCGGCTCGTCGCCGCCCTCGCGCCGTGCTGGCTGCGCATCGGCGGCTATTGGTATCCGCGCGGCGGCATCCCGATCGACGTCTTCTATCAGACCGGCGACCCGCCCGCCGGGTTGTGGGTCCCCGATCCCGGAGTGGCACCCTATCGCGGCCGCGGCTGAGCCCGCACTCGAATGACACGCGCTGAAATCAGCAATGCATCGTCACCCGCGCGAAAGCGGGGGCCCAGGGCCGCCGTCGAGGCATCGGCCCCTGGGTTCCCGCTTTCGCGGGAATGACGGACAAGCGGGCGTGCAAACCTCCAATGCGATCCGCGAGGCGATCCGCGATCGTGCTCTCGCCGGGGGGTTCGACGCGGTCGGCTTTGCCGAGGCCCGTCTTGGTGCCGAGGTGCGTGCCGGGCTGCGTGAGTTCATCGCCCGCGGCTATCACGGCGACATGGGCTGGCTCGCCGGCACCGCGGACCGGCGGGGCGATCCGCGGGCATTGTGGCCCGAGGCCCGCACCATCGTCGTGCTCGGAGTCAATTACGCGCCCGAGGACGACCCGCTGGCGCTGGCCGACCCACCCGATTGCGGCGCCGTCTCGGTTTATGCCCGCGGGCGCGATTACCACGACACGTTGAAGCGCCGGCTCAAGGCTTTGGCCCGCTGGATCGACGGGCAGTGGCCAGGCGCGCTCAAGCTGTTCGTCGATACGGCACCGGTCATGGAAAAACCGCTGGCGCAACAGGCCGGGATCGGTTGGCAGGGCAAGCACACCAATCTCGTTTCGCGGAATTTCGGCTCGTGGCTGTTTCTCGCCGAGATCTATCTGAGCCTGGCGCTCGAGCCCGACCCCGCCGAGCAGGATCATTGCGGCTCGTGCCGGCGCTGTCTCGACGCCTGCCCGACCGCGGCGTTTCCCGCCCCGCATCGGTTGGACGCCAGGCGCTGCATCTCGTATCTGACGATCGAGCACAAGGGGATGATTCCGATCGAGTTTCGCGCGGCGATCGGCAATCGCATTTATGGCTGCGACGATTGCCTCGCGGTCTGTCCGTGGAACAAATTCGCGCGGGCGGCGCACGAGCCCGATTTTCTGGCGCGCGACGAGCTGACGCAGGCGCGACTGACTGATCTTGCGGCCCTCGACGATGCCGCTTTCCGCAGGCTCTTCGCCGGGTCGCCGGTCAAGCGCATCGGCCGCGACCGATTCCTGCGCAACGTATTGATCGCGATCGGGAATGCACCGCCGGGGGATGCCGGGCTCGCTGCCGCCGCCCGGCGCTGCCTCGACGACACGGCACCGCTGGTGCGCGCGGCTGCGGTCTGGGCCTTCGCCCGGCTGACGCCCCCGGCACACTACCAGGCCGAGCGCACCCGCCGGCTCGCCGCAGAGCGGGACCCCGTCGTCCGCGAGGAATGGGACGCGAGGCGGCCGAGCCTGACCCCGCAGGCGGCGCAGAACGGTTGCGCTCGCTGCGCGCGCCCGGCACACTCGGCTCCGCCATAGAGCGACGGACCCCGGCATGCGAACTTTCTCAGCGCTCGCGCTCATCTCTCTGATCGCCGCGGGCTGCACCCCCTATATCCCGGTCAAGGACGCGTTTGGCGTCAGCGCGCTGGCGCCGACGGGAACCATCCCGCCCGAATTTGCCGAATTCAACAGCTACGATCCGCGGGTCGACACCCTGCTGGCCGATCAGATCTGCGCCACCCCTTACGAGCTTCGGGTCGAGAAATCGTTGGAGGCGGCGCCGGGCACAATCGTCTCTGCGGACGGCCGCTGCCAGACTTACGTCCCCGCCTTCTACCATCTGAGCCGATACTTCAGCCCCTAAGCGAACGCGCCCGCTCTCGTGGTACGCCTCTAACGCTTGCCGCTATCACCGTTCGATCGAGACCGTCCGGCTCGCCGGTACGCCCATCTAAATCAATTCACCATCTTCTATCTTCGTCTTCCCGGCGCAGGCCGGGACCCATACCTGCCAAAGGCACCGGCCGAAGTCTGTCCTCGGGCCGACCCAAGGCCGGGCCCGGTGTGACCAGACAATGGATGGTCAATCCGTTGGAAGTGAACCATTAAGTGATCAGCGCGGGATCGGGCTTTCGCCGCCAATAAGCCAGCATGTCCTCGATCGTCTGATCGAGCGGGATCGCCGGTTGCCAGGCCGTCGCCAATTTGAGCTTGGTGCAGTCGGCCCAAATCACCGGCTCATCGGTCGGCCGCAGCAATTTCGGATCGGTTTCGGGCACGATGCCGCCCCGCTCTGCCTGCTGCAGCACCCGCAACAGCACCTCGCGCATCGCATAGGCGGTCGGGCCGCCGAGATTGTAGACCTCGCCGCTCTTGCCGTGGTCGAGCAGCAGCATCAGCCCCCGATTGAGATCGCGCACATCGACGATGGTGCGCCGGGTCGCGAGGTTGCCGACCCGGATCGTATCCGCTTCGGAATGGCGCTCGAGCCAGACCGTGCGGCGCACGAAGTCGGAGAGCGCGTCGCCGACCTTGCGCGGGCCGGTGCAGTTGAAGATGCGCACCCGCACCGCGTCGAGCCCGAACCCGGCCCAGTATTGGTAGGCGAGCAGATCGGTCGCGACCTTGGAGACGCCGTAGGGGTGCAGCGGCAGCAGCGGCTCGTCCTCGGCGATCGGCACCCGCTGGGGGTCGACCGCGCCGTATTCGGCCGAGGAGCCGGCGACGACGACGCGCACCTCCGAGCCGAGGCGGCGCACCGCCTCCAGCACGTTCGCCGTGCCGATGACGTTGGTCTCCAGAGTCTCGATCGGGCGCTGCCACGACGCGGTCGGATAACTCTGCGCGGCCAGGTGAAATACCGCCTCCGGGCGAAACCGGGTCAGCGAATCCCAGACCGAGCACCAATCCCGGATATCGACCTCTTCGAGCGGCAGGCCGGCCAGATCGTGCATGTCGATCGTCGGCTTGTAAAAGGTCGCGCAGACCTCGTGACCGGAAACGGCGAGCGCCTCGGCCAACAAGGAACCCATCATCCCGCCGCACCCGTTGAGCCAGATCCGCATCGCTCGCCTTCCTCCTCATGTTCCCGAGAGCGCGGGCGACGGCGCCCGCGCCGGTGATGCCGTCACCGCCGCGACGACACTGTCGAGATGCGCCATCTGCGCTTCCCAACGGTAGTGATGTTCGGCGGCGGCGCGGGCCCGGCGCGCCATCGATGCGCGATAATCGTCGTCGCCGAGCAGCCGGACGACATGCTCCGCGAACGCCTTCGGATCGTCGATGGCCGAAATCCCCTCGCCCCGGGGGATGACCGTGCCACTCCAGGCGGCGGTTGACGTGACGCAGGGCAGGCCCATCGCCAGCCCTTCGAGCAGCTTGTTCTGAATTCCGCGCGCCAGGCGCATCGGCGCCGCGAACACTTCGGCTTCGTCGAGATAGGGTCGTGTGTCGGCAACCCAGCCGGTCACCCGCACTCCGGGCCGCTTGGCCAGGCGCAGCACCGCCGCCGCCGGGCGGCTGCCGCAGATCGTCAGGCTGGCTGCCGGGACCTGCGCCTGCACCAAAGGCAGGATCTCGTCGCACAGCCACAGGACGGCATCGACGTTGGGCAGATAGTCCATGACCCCGGTGAACACCATCGATCCGCGACGCTTCGGCCGGCCGGCGGAGCGAAAGTAGTCGAGATCGACGCCATTGCCGACGAGACTGACCGGCACGCCGGGAATGAGGCACTCGAAATCGCGCTTCTCGACCGCCGTGCATACCAGCGCATGGGAAAAGCTGTGGGCGATGTGCCGCTCATAGGCGAGAAGCCGCCGCTGCTCGGTCCCGTAGATCCAATTCAACGGCATCCGCGATCTTGTCGCGTATTGCCCCCACTTCAACGAATTGAGATCCGCAAACTGCATGATGCGCGGCACCTGCGCAAAATGTTCGGCGTATTGGGCAACGTTGCAGCTGTAGACGATGATCAGATCGGGCTGCAGCGCGGCGAATTGGCGCCGGATCGCCTGGTGCAGCTTGGCCTCGTCGAACGCCGCGACCGACAGCGGTTTGCCGGTGACGAGTGCGCCGAGGGTGCGCAGCCGGCTGGCCGACCGGCGCACCGGAACCGCGGTGACGCTCTTCGCATAGGCCCGCAGCCCCGGGATGTTGTCGAGGTCGCGGGAGCCGTCGCCGAGGCAGAAGACGTGCACCTCGTGCGCCGTCGAAAGGTGGCGGATCTCGTTAAAGGTCGTGATCTTGTCGCCCCGATCCGGAGGGTATGGGACGCGCTGGCAGACAAAGAAGATCCGCATGGCTCACCCGTTCCGATCGGTCTGCCGCCGCCGCACGCCCGGCGCGGGCTCCGCATCGATCAGACCTTTGCAGTTCGCCGGTGATCGCAAAACGGGCATCCTCGGACCCCCCTCGCCTCAAAAACTGGACACGCGCCGCTAATGATGTTATACGGTCGGCGTCTTCATGTATGCCATGGGTACTCTTTACTGCAGCTTACCAGACCGACGAGCTGGTTAATCTTTTGTTCAGGGGATCGCTCGCGGCCCCGCGAGACGCTTCGGGAGTTCGGCCGTGATCTCGGACCTGCGCACGATTATCCGCGCCCGCGCCCCGTTGCGGCTCGGCCTTGCCGGCGGCGGAACCGATCTTTCGCCCTATTGCGACGAATTCGGCGGCGCCGTCCTCAACACGACCATCGACCGGTTCGCCTACGCCTTCATCAGCCCGCGCGACGACGGCAAGGTGGTGTTCCGGGCCAAGGATCTGAGCTGGGAAGAAACGCTGGAGGCAGCACCGGAATTGCCGCAGGCCCGGCTACTGCTGCATCGCGGCGTCTATGAGCGCATGGTGCGCGACCACAATGCCGGCCAGGCGATCGCGGCGACGATCACCACCACCGTCGATGCGCCCTTGGGCTCGGGTCTCGGCTCGTCCTCGGCGCTCGTCGTGGCCCTGGTCGACGCCTTCCGGCTGCTGTTCGCGGCACCGCTGGGGCAATACGACGTAGCGCACCTGGCGTTCGAGATCGAGCGCATCGATCTCGAGCTCTCCGGCGGCAAGCAGGACCAGTATGCGGCCGCCTTCGGCGGCACCAATTTTATCGAATTTCTCGCCAACGACCGGGTCATCGTCAACCCGCTGCGGGTGTCCGACGCGGCGCGCAACGAGTTCGAAGTCCTCGCTCGTCATCTGCTTTTCCGGGCGTTCGCGCGACGCCTCCGAGATCATCGAGCAGCAGACCGCCGGCATGATGGATCACAGCATTCGCGCGCTCGCCGCATTGGACCGGCTGAAGGCCGACGCGATCGAGATGAAGAATGCGCTGCTCGCCGGCGACGTCCGAGCCATGGCCCGCATCCTCGAGGATTCGTGGCGCGCAAAGAAAATGACCGCCTCCGGCATCTCCACCGACCGGATCGATGCGCTCTGCGACGCCGCCTTTGCCAATGGCGCGCTCGCCGGAAAAGTATCGGGCGCCGGCGGCGGTGGTTTCGTCATGTTCATCGTCGATCCCGAGGACCGCCTGGCGCTGCTCGAAGCGCTGAACGCCGCCGGCGGCGTCGCCGGGCCGGTCAAATTCGCCGAGCGCGGCTGCGAGACCTGGCAGGTGCGCCGGTGAACGCGATCCTCGATTACCTGGCGCAATCGCGCGATACCGTCCAAGCGGCGATCGACGACCCGGCCTTTTCCGCCGTAATCGCCGACATCGTCGAGCTGACGGCAAATGCGCTCGGCAGCGGACGCAAGCTGCTGCTCGCCGGCAATGGCGGCAGCGCCGGCGACGCCCAGCACATCGCCGGCGAATTCCTGTCGCGGCTCAATTACGACCGCGCTCCGGCCGCGGCCTTGGCCTTGACCACCGACAGCTCGGTGCTGACCGCGATCGGCAATGATTACGGCTATGACCGGGTGTTCGAGCGCCAAATCCTCGGGCTCGGCGCGGCCGGCGACGTGTTTCTCGCGATCTCGACCTCGGGGCGCTCGCCGAACATCCTGCGCGCGATCGACGCCGCTCGCGACAAGGGGCTGGCGGTAATCGGCTTTACCGGCCGGACCGGCGGAGAGATGGCGGGCCGCTGCGATCTGTGCCTGCACGCGCCCTCGGATTCGACCCCGTTGATCCAGCAGATCCACATCATCGCCGGGCATATCGTCTGCGGCCTCGTCGAAGAGCGCCTGTTCCCGCGCCGGCGCTGACCGAAGGGCCGCCGGTGATCGGCCAGGCGGTGATCCTGTGCGGCGGGCTCGGAACCCGGCTCGGGGCGCTGACGGCAGAGACGCCGAAGCCGCTGCTGCCGGTTGCGCGGCGAGCCATTTCTCGACGTGCTGCTGTTCGAGCTCGGCCGTCACGGCGTCAGGCGCATCCTGCTGCTCGCCGGTTTCGCCGCCGACCGGATCGTCGATTATGCGGCCGCGACCCCGATGAAGGCCCGGTTCGGGATCGAGATCGAGGTTTCGGTCGAGCCCGAACGCGCCGGGACCGGCGGCGCGCTGTGGCATGCGCGCGACCGTCTCGACCCGATGTTTTTTCTGCTCAACGGCGATTCATGGTTCGACATCAACCTGTCGGCATTCGCCGTCCGGGCTATGGCCGAGCCTTCGGCGATCGCTGCGATTGCCGTCAGAGGACTGGCGGACGCGTCCCGCTATGGCGCCGTCGAGATCGAGGAAGGCCGGGTCGCTCGGTTCGGCGTGCGCCCGGACCGCCCGGGTCCCGGGCTCGTCAACGGCGGCGTTTATGTCTGCCGCCGTGCTCTGGTCGATCGTCTCGCACCATGCTGCTCGCTCGAAGCGGACGCGTTTGCGCATCTGGCCCGAGACGGGCTGCTGCTGGGGGTGGCGTTCGACGGCTATTTCGTCGACATCGGCATCCCCCACTCATACGCGTGTGCGCAGTATCAGGTGCCACGACGCCGGCGGCGGCCGGCCGCCTTCCTCGATCGCGACGGGGTGCTGAACCATGATGACGGGCATGTCGGCTCGCGCGCGCGCTTCCGCTGGATCGAGGGCGCCGCGGCGGCGGTCAAGGCGCTGAACGACGCCGGGTTTTTCGTCTTTGTGGTCACCAATCAGGCCGGGGTCGCCCGCGGTTTCTATTCGGAAGCCGATGTGCGGGCATTGCATTCCCAGATCGCGGTCGAGCTCGCGGCGTCCGGAGCCCATCTCGACGACATCCGCTATTGCCCGTACCATCCCGAGGCCGTCATCCCGGAGTACCGGCGGCTCAGCGATTGGCGCAAACCCGCGCCGGGGATGATAACCGACCTGCTGGGCTGTTGGCCAGTCGATCGCGAAGCGAGCTTTCTGATCGGCGACAGTCCGTCGGATTGCGCCGCTGCCGCCGCGGCCGGGATCGCGAGCCACCTGTTTCGCGGCGGCAACCTCGCGGACTTCGTCACGCAGCTGCTGGTGCAGCGCTGAGGCCCGGACGCCGACGCCTCATGAGGCGCGCACGGATTTGGTCTCGCGCAGCCGGTCGAGGCTCCACGATCCGCCGCCGGCGACGAAGAAATAAAAGAAAAGGAAACAATACAGGACCACCAACTCGCCCCGGTTCAACAACGGGAAAAACCCCATCGGCAAATCCGCGATGAAATAGGCGAAGGCCATCTCCCCCGACAAGATGAAGGCGACCAGGCGGGTGAACAGGCCGAGCGCGATCAGCGCGCCGCCGACCAGCTCTAAGAGCCCGGCGAGACCGGGGACCAGGCTCAACAGATGATAAGGCGCATGGGTGGAGGTCGGCGGAAAATCGAATAGTTTGTTGAGGCCGTGCTCCAGGTAAAGAAGCCCGATCACGATGCGCAGGATGCTCAGCAGGCGCGGCTCCCAGGTGAGCCGCAAGCTCGCGATGTCGGGCACGGCGCGCTCTCCCTCGCATGAATTCCTCGGCCGGTTGATCACCGGGCTGCCAGTTAGGTTAACCCTCGTTGTGGCAGTCGCACAACTATCGCCTCGGTCTCTATCGCCGCGGTGCTGGCGCCGTTGCCCGCGCGCACCTACACTCGACTTGTGGTTAAGGGGCGGGCGGAGATATGGCCGCGCAGGTTCGGACCGTGGCGTTCCATGGGATCGAAGTCATCGAGGTCGAAACCCAGGTGACGATCGCCTCCGGGCTGCCCGCGTTCACGGTGGTCGGCCTGCCGGACAAAGCGGTCGCCGAATCGCGCGAACGGGTGCGCTCGGCACTCCAATCGCTCGGGTTGGCGTTGCCGCCAAAGCGGATCACCGTCAACCTCGCCCCGGCCGACGTGCTGAAGGAAGGCAGCCATTTCGACCTGCCGATCGCGTTGGCGCTGCTGGTGGCGATGGAAGCGCTGCCGGCCGACGAGCTCGGCCCCTACACGGCTCTCGGCGAACTGTCGCTCGACGGCTCGGTGACCAGCGTCGCCGGGGTTCTGCTTGCCGGCCTTTCCGCCGCCAGCCGGGAGAGCGGCATCATCTGCCCGGCCGCCTGCGGTGGCGAAGCGGCGTGGGCCGGCGAGATCGAAATCATCGCCGCACCGAGCTTGCTGGCGATCGTCAATCATTTCAAAGGGACCCAGCTGCTGCCGCCGCCCGAGCCGCGCCTTGCCGCCTCGCACACCGCCGGGCTCGACCTCAAGGATGTGAAGGGCCAGGAAAGCGCCAAGCGCGCGATCGAGATCGCCGCCGCGGGCGGCCACAATCTGTTGATGGTCGGTCCGCCGGGATCGGGCAAGTCGATGCTGGCGGCGCGGCTGCCCGGGCTGTTGCCGCCGCTCGAACCCGCCGAGGCGCTCGAGCTCGGCATGATCCAGTCGGTCGCCGGCGGGCTGCGCAGCACCGGGCTGTCGCGCGAGCGGCCGTTCCGCGAGCCGCACCATTCGGCCTCCTTGCCCGCCCTCGTCGGCGGCGGCATGCGCGCCCGCCCCGGCGAGATTTCGCTCGCCCACCAGGGCGTCTTGTTTCTCGACGAGCTGCCCGAGTTCAACCGCGCGGCACTCGAAGCGTTGCGCCAGCCGCTCGAGACCGGCCGCGTCACTATCGCCCGAGCCAATGGCCACGTCACCTATCCGGCGCGCTTTCAGCTGATCGCGGCGATGAACCCGTGTCGCTGCGGCCATTTCGTCGAGCTCGCCTGCGGGCGCGCGCCGCGATGCGCCGAAGAATACCAGGGGCGGCTGTCGGGCCCGCTGTTGGACCGCATCGATCTGCATATCGACGTGCCCGCGGTCTCGCCCGCTGATCTCGCCCTGCCGCCGCCCAGCGAGGGCAGCGCCGCGGTCGCCGGGCGGGTCGCAGCGGCGCGCAAGCGGCAGGCGACGCGCTACGCCGATCTGCCCGCAGAGCGGCGCGTGCGTACCAATGCCGAAGCCGATGGCGCATTGCTGGACGACGTCGCCGGGCCCGACGCGGACGGTCGCGCGCTGCTGGTTCGGGCGGCCGACCGGCTGCGGCTGTCGGCGCGCGGCTATCACCGGGTGCTGCGCGTAGCTCGTACCCTCGCCGACCTCGAAGGGGCGGCAATCGTCGGGCGGCGGCATGTGGCCGAAGCATTGAGCTATCGCCGGCAACGATCATTGCCGGACAGCGCACCGCCGCCCTGACCGCGGCGTCAGACCGCCGGCGGCATCCCGCCTTTAAGCGTCGCCCCGATCTTTTGGTGCACCCGCCAGGCCGGGAACCAAACGCGCAGGAGGGTGCCTGCCTGCGGCGTGCTTTGCAGAGAGAGGCTGCCGCCGTGCTGTTCGGCCATTGCCTTCGCCAGGGTTAATCCCAGGCCGGTTCCCGGATCGTGCTGCGCCCGGTTCGCTGCAATCTGCCCGAAACGAGAGAGAGCCACCGGGATGTTCTCAGGCTCGATACCGATGCCGGTATCCGTGACGAGAACGGCGAGGCCGTCCGAAAACTCGGCGGTGATCTCGACCCGCCCGCCCGGCTCGGTGAATTTGACGGCATTGGACAAGGCGTTCAGCAGGATCTGGCGCAATCGTGCCCGATCGCAATAGAGCCAGGGCAGCTCGGCCATCGCCGGCCGCCAAATGAGCGCGACGCCGCCTCGCTCCGCCTGCGGTCCGATCACGCGGAAGGCTTCGGCAACGACGGTTTCGATTGCGACATGCTCCTCGCGCAGTTCCAGCTTGCCGGCTTCGTGCCGGGCGAGCTCGAGCGTGTCGTCGACGATGCCGAGCAGATGCCGTCCGCAAAATATGATGTCGTCGACGTAGCTGCGATGGGCGGGGTTGCCGATCGCGCCCAAGGTTTCCGACCGTATGATCTCCGAAAAGCCGATGATGGCGTTGATTGGGGTGCGCAGCTCGTGGCTCATCTCGGCGAGCAAATCCGTCTTGGCGGCGCTCGCCGCCTTCGCCCGTGCCACCCGCCGCCGTAATTTGCCGATTGTCGCATGACAGCAGTCGAGCTCTCGGCGTTGGCACTCGATCTCGGCGCGCAGGGCGCTGAAATCTTCGATCATGGGCAGGAGCTCGACCCTCTCTGCCGGCGAACCGCCCGCCGTCGCGGTGGCCGCCGCCAACTCGGAGCCGATCATCGACGCCTCGACCGCTCTATCCGCGCTGTTCACAATGAATGTTTCCCCCCGAGCAGCGGATTTTATTACCGGCATGGCAGGTTGGCAGCAGTAAATCAGCGGAAGAATTTACGAGAATCCCGGGCGATGTGCAATCGTGCCTGTTTTGCTGTTAAGGTTAAAATCTGCGGATATTGGGCTTTCGGCGAGGACGACCGCGGCAACATTGCCTTCTCGCCTCAAGCACCCATCGCGCGGCGTCCGGGGCGCAGCCGCAGGCCCGGCGCCGGGCGTTCGAGCAGAACTTCGCGCCGAAAGCGCACCAGCCGTGCCGGCCGCCCGCCGGTCTCGGCGCTGATCCCGCCGGTTTCCTCGACCAAACCCTGCCGCTCGACCAGCCGGCGGAAATTCTGCTTGTGCAGCCGCACCCCCGACAGCGCCTCGACCGTGCGCTGCAGCTGCAGCAAAGTAAAGGAGGGCGGCATCAGCTCGAAGACAACCGGGCGATATTTGATCTTGCCGCGCAGCCGGCCGATCGCAGTGGCGAGGATCCGGCGGTGGTCGGCCGCCATCGAGACCCCGAAAACCGGACCGTCGGCGGGCGGCATCGGGCGGCCGATATCGCTCCAAGCTTCCTGGATCAGACCGGCCCCATAGAGCAATTCGTAACGTTCGAGAACCAGTTCCTCGTTCCACGAGGCGCCGAAGGCGAGACCCAGACGTTCGGCCCGCAAGCGGCGTTCGGCGTCGCCCGCGGCGCTCTGCGCCCACCGGGCGAGGCGATCCTCGATCGGCGTCAGCGCCGCCGGCTTGCCGGTACGCCAATCCTCCCATGGAAAGTGGCGATACCAGTTCTGCCACACCGCCGCGGCCGCCCCGCCCGGCCGCACCTCGCGCACCAGAGCGAGATAAGCAACCGTGAGCGCCCGGCCCGGCCGCGCATTGTCGGTCTCGATCCGATCGCGATCGCCGAAGGTATAGAGCTGCTCGACATAGCCCAATTTCTCGCTCGTCTGCCGCTCGACCCAGGCGCGCAGCCCGACTTCGAGAGTGCGATGCTCGACCTCGAGCGGGCCCGAGGGCAGCGCCTCCACCGGCTCGTGCCCGATCAGCACCGTCAGCACGCGCGGCTCGTCGACGCTGGCGGCGACAATGACTGCGCTCAGCCGGATCGACAGCGCAGCCCCCCGACCGCCCGCACGCGGCATCGTGCGGGGGACCGACAGAGTGGCGTCTGCTGAACCGTTGTGCATGCGTCCGGATCACGCCTGGGATGCATCTAGTGCATCCTATCACATTCTCCCGCTGAGATACCCAGGGCCTCCGAACGGTGTCGGAAGGGTCACCTCTGTCGCATCGTCATGCGTGTTCCCCCTTTGCCGTCCGTCGGCCGGCCGGGTGGCCGATCACCGGATATTGTCGGCATTCGGCGAGCGGAGCCGGTATAAATTTCCAATACGCTCGGGGCCACCCCGGGAAGGAGAGCGGCGTGCCTGATGCGCGGATCATCGACGGGAGGGCAATCGCGGCCGGGCTGCGCCGGCGCGTCGCCGACGCCGCGGCTGAGCTGCGCGATGAGCATGATCTGATCCCCGGGCTCGCCACGATCCTCGTCGGCGACGACCCGACGAGCCGCGCCTATGTCCGCGCCAAGGGTAGCGCTTGCGCCGCCGCCGGGCTTGCCTCGTTCGAGAGCCGCCTGCCGGCTGAGGCTTCCGAAACGGCTCTGGTCGCCGAAATCGAACGGCTCAACGCCGAGGACCGAGTCGACGGCATTCTGGTCCAGCTGCCACTGCCCGGGCAGATCGCCGTCCATCGGGTGATCTCGGCGATCGATCCGGTCAAGGACGTCGACGGCTTTCACCCGATCAATGTTGGGCGGCTGTGGACCGGCCTCACCGGCCTCGTGCCGTGCACGCCGCAGGGCATCCTGATGCTGTTGCGCACGGTGCGGCGGGATCTCTGCGGCGCCGAAGCGGTCGTGCTCGGCCGTTCCAACATCGTCGGCAGGCCGATGGCGGCCTTGCTGCTGGCGGCCGACTGCACGGTCACGACGGTCCACTCGAAGACCCGAGATGCGGCGCCGATCGCCCGCCGCGCCGACATCCTGATCGCCGCGACCGGGCGCCCCCTCATGGTCGGGTCCGACTGGGTCAAGCCCGGCGCCGTGGTGATCGATGCCGGCATCAGCCCGATCGCAGGGCCGGACGGCAGCAACCGGCTCGTCGGCGATGTCGACTTTGCGGCGGTGTGCCGGATTGCCGGCGCGATCACCCCGGTGCCGGGTGGGGTCGGGCCGATGACGATCGCCTGCCTGCTGCGCAACACCGTGGTCGCGGCCTGCCGCCGCCGCGGGTTCGCCGACCCGCCGTCGTAAAAATTCCGGACCCGACCGGTTAAGGACGGTTGTGCGGAACGATGATCCTGGCGCCCCCGTTAGCCGCGCATGACCAAAGGCAAGGAGGCGACGGTCATGATGTTGAAGACTGTGACGAGCTTGGCTTTTGCGGCGGCTTGCCTGACGGCGGTCGCGGGCGTCCCGAATGCTCAGGCGCAGATGGCGCCCGGGCCAGGGGACGAGTTGGTGACCAACGGTCCGCAGAGCAGCGGAGTCGGCGCTTCGGGCGCGTGGTCGGCGCGGCGGAACGTCATCGAGAGTCACCGCTACGATCGGCTGGTGGAGAGCAGCCCTGCCTTCCGCCGGGCGCGGATGACCAAGGAGTGCAGCCCGGTCACCGATCCTGACCTCCATGCGCAATGCGTCGCGAGCTTCAATCAGGACGAACCTGCGATGTCCGGCTCGTCGACCGCGCCGCACCGCTATCGCAGCAATTACGGACGCTGATCCGGGATCATCGTGTCGGAGGCCGCCGAACCGGGCGGCCTCCGCTCAGGCGCCGAGGATGTAGCGCTCGATCGCGAGGGCGAACCCGTCCTCGTCGTTGGAGACCGTGACCGCCTGCGCCAAGGCTTTGACCTCCGGGGTGGCGTTGCCCATGGCGATCGGGAACCCGGCGCGGGCAAACATCTCGACGTCGTTGCCCATATCGCCCAGCACCGCGATTTCCTCGCGCGGCACAGCGAGCCGCTGGGCCAACAGGTCGACAAGGCGGCCCTTGTCGATGCCTGGCGGGGTCACGTCGCAGTAATAGGCCTGCGAGCGCGCGACCGTGGCGCGACCGCGCAGGGACAATTGGCCGGCCGCCACCGCAGTTGCGATCCGCTGGTGGTCTTTGCTTGCGCCGACGATTTTCGACACCGCATCGAAATGCCCGTCAAAGGACGGAACCAGGGTCGGCGGCGTCCGGATAGTGTGAATTTCGAGGTCGACGTAATCGCCGGCCCGGTCCCGGATCAGCCAGGCGCCGTCGGTGAACACCCAGATGCTGGTGATGCCGTGCTCCTCGAGCATGGCGACAGTGTCGCGGGCCGCGTCGGGCATCAACAGTTTCTGCTCGACCGGCGAAAGATCGGGATTGACGATCGAGCCGCCGTTATAGCCCCCGAACGGGAGGGCGAGCCCTAACGGTTCGATCAGCATGCGCTGGCCAAAGGGCGGGCGGCTGCTGCAGATCGAGAAATGGATCCCGCGCTCGTGCAGCCTGGCAACAGCGGCAATCGCGCCCGGCGTCAGCGCCTTGTCGGTGGTGACGAGGGTGCCGTCGACATCCGAGACGACGAGCGAAAATTTTCTCATGACGGGTCCCTCGAGGGTGGGGTCAAGACCTCGACCCCCGTGGTCGAGGCCACGACGACGACCGAGCTGCGCCCGACGAAGAGCCCGCTCTCGACCGCGCCGACGGTCATCGCGATGCGCGCCTCGAGCCCGGCCGCATCGCCGATCGGCCCGAACCTGCAGTCGAGGATAAAGTTGCCTCCGTCGGTGACAAAAGGCTGCTCTCCGATCGCATAACGGCGCTCGGGGGCGCAACCCAGCGCCGCAAGCGCCGCGGCGGTGGCCTGCCAGCCGAACTGAGTGACCTCGACCGGCACAGGCGTGTGCTCGCCGAGCCGCTCGACGAGCTTTTCCTGGTCGACGACGATGACCAGCCGCCGGCTCGCCGCGGCGACGATCTTTTCACGCAATAGGGCGCCGCCCAGACCCTTGATCAGATCGAGCGTGCCGAGCTCGACCTCGTCGGCGCCGTCGATCGTCATATCGAGCTTTTGATATTCGGCGAAGGTCGCGATCGAAATGCCGAGCCGGCGGGCCTGCGCGGCGGTACGCTCGGAGGTCGGAATGCCGACGATCCGCAGCCCTTGCGCGACACGAGACGCCAGGCTCTCGACGACAAAGGCCGCGGTCGATCCGGTTCCGAGCCCGAGGATCATCCCGTCCTCGACTTCCTCGATCGCGCGCAATGCCGCCGCGCGCTTCAGCCGGTCGCGGTCGATCATCGATCAGCGCGCGCCTGCTCGTCGACAAACCAGACGAGCTCGCCGACCGGGTGCAGCCGAGCCGCTGGAAGTTCCAGGTCGCCCGCCAGCACCCGCGCCAGCGCCTCGCGCTTATCGGCGCCGGCCACCAGAAAGCCCGTGTGCCGGCTGCTTTCGAGCGGCGGGTAGGTCAAGGTGATCCGCACCTCGGGCTTGGCGCCGACCACTTCGGCGACCCAGCGCTGCCGCTCCTCGAGCACCGTCGTGCCCGGAAACAGCGAGGCGGTGTGGCCGTCCGGGCCGAGGCCGAGCAATTCGATGTCGAACAGCGGGCGTGCCGGGTCGAGCGTCTCGGCCCCGTAATAGGACTTGAGCACACGCTCATAGGCATGCGCCGCTGCGGCCGGATCGCCCGTCGTCTCGATGCCATGGAATTCGGCGCCGGCGCCGGCACATGCGCCAGCAGCGCCTCCCGCGCCATCCGGTAATTGCTGTCCGGATGGTCCCACGGAACAAACCGCTCGTCGCCCCAGAACCAATGCACCCGGTCCCACGGCATGGCGTCGCGATAGGGGGCTTCGGCCAGCAGCTGATAGAGGCGACGCGGGGTGGAGCCGCCGGACAGACAAATCGCAAAGCGGCCGCGGCTGCTGCCGGCAATCTCGGTAATCCAGCGCGCGGCCCGGTGGGCCAGCTCCTCCAGATCCTTCACGGCCTCGCTGCGGGTTTGGGTCGGCATCGGCGCTCCTCGGGATCAGCGGCGGCCAGAGGTGCGGATCGCGGCGATCGCGCGAGCGTAGTCGGGAGCGTGGAACACCGCCGACCCGGCGACGATCGCGTTCGCACCGGCATCGATGGCGCGCCAGGCGTTGTCGCCGCTCAAGCCGCCATCGACCTCGATGACCGGGTCGAGCCCGCGCTCGTCGCAGAGGCGCCGCAATGCGGCCACCTTGGGCAGCATTTCGGGCAGAAACTCCTGGCCGCCGAAGCCCGGATTGACGGTCATGATCAGCACGACGCCGCAGAGATGCAGCACATACTCGATCTGCGACAACGGCGTCGCCGGGTTCAGCACCACCCCGGCGGTCTTTCCGAGGCTGCGGATATGCGACAGGGTGCGATGCAGGTGGATCGTCGCGCCGGGCTCGCAATGGACCAGCAGGTGATCGGCGCCGGCCTTGGCGAAATCGTCGAGGTAGTGCTCGGGCTCGACGATCATCAGATGGACATCGACGGGCTTTGCGGTCGCCTTGCGCACCGCGGCGACGACCACCGGCCCGATCGTGATGTTCGGCACGAACCGCCCGTCCATCACGTCGACATGGATCCAGTCGCCTCCCGCAGAGTCGACCGCGCGCACCTCCTCGGCGAGGCGGCCGAAATCGGCCGACAGGATCGACGGGGCGACAACAACCGGGCGGGCCATCTATGGGCTCAGCGGCCGCCACTGCCGGCCGCTGCGCCACAGCAGATTGTCGGCCCCGTCGGGACCGGCGCTGCGGGCGGGGTAGAGTTCGAGCGGCACCGTCTTGTCCTCGGACCACAGGTCGAGGATCGGCTGCACCACCTCCCACCCGGCCTCGACGCCGTCGGCCCGGTTGAACAGAATCGCTTCGCCGATCATGCAGTCGTAAACCAGGGTCTCATAGCCGGTGCTGGGCTCGGTATGGAAATAGTCGCTGTAGCGGAAATCCATCCTGACCTTGCCGAGCTCGATCCGCGGACCGGGGATCTTGGCCCCGAATTGCAAAGAAACGCCCTCGTCCGGCTGGATCTGCAGGATCAGCACATTGGGGGTCAGAATGTCGACCGGGGTGTCGCGGAACAGCGCAATCGGCGCCTGCTTGAAATGGATCGCGATCTCGGTCGTCCGTCGCGTCAGCCTTTTGCCGGTGCGCAGATAGAACGGCACGCCCGCCCAGCGCCAATTCTCGATGCCGAGCCGCAAGGCGACATAAGTCTCGGTCGGGCTGTTCGGGTTGACCCCCGGCTCCTCGCGATAGCCTTGGACCGAGGCGCCGTTGATCGCGCCCGCCGCGTACTGCCCGCGCACGACGTTGCGGCGGACGGCTTCGTCGTCGAGCGGCTGCACCGCTTCGAGGACCTTGGTCTTCTCGTTGCGCACGGCGTCGGCGGCGAACGAGTTCGGCGACTCCATCGCGGTCAGGCTCAACAGCTGGAAGACATGGTTCGGCACCATGTCGCGCAATGCGCCGGTCACCTCGTAAAAATTGGCGCGGCGCTCGACCCCGACGGTTTCGGCGGCGGTGATCTGCACGTGATCGATATGGTCACGGTTCCACAACGGCTCGAAGATCGCGTTCGAAAAGCGCAGCGCCATGATGTTCTGGACCGTCTCCTTGCCGAGGAAATGGTCCATCCGGAAGATCTGCGGCTCGTCGAGCACCTTGAGGATGCGGGCGTTGAGCGCACGCGCCGTGGGCAGGTCGCGGCCGAACGGCTTTTCGATGATCACGCGGCGCCAACTGCCTTCCTTTTCCTGCACCAGCCCGGCGGCACCCAGGCGCTCGACGATCGTGCCGAACAATTGCTCGGCGACGGCGAGGTAGAACAGGACGTTGCCGCCGGTCTTGTTCTTGGCGTCGATGTCGTCGAGCAATTTGGCCAGCCGGCTATAGGTGTCGGGCGCGGTAAAGTCGCCGGCGAAATGGGTGATGCGGGCGGCGATGAATTCCCAGGTCTTGGCGTCGAACGGCTCGCTGTCGCCGCCCGACCCGGTGTCCGAGACAAAGCTTTTGACTCCTTCGGCCAGGTAGTCGCGAAAGGCGTCGGCCGGCTTTGGCGTGCGGTCGGCGGCGACGATCGCAAAATTTTCCGATAAGAGCTTGTCCTTGGCCAGATTGTAGAGCGCCGGCATCAGCAGGCGCTTGGTCAAATCGCCGCCGGCGCCAAAAATTACCATCGTGCAGGGCGGCGCCTGGGGCGCGCGTTGTGCCGTGCTCTTCTCCTTTGCCTCGGTCCGAGCATCCATGGTTCAGTCCTTTACCATTGTTCCCGGTTCCTGGTGGCCGCCGAACTCGTTGCGCATCGCCGACAGGATGCGCTCGGCAAAGGTGTGGTCCTGGCGCGAGCGGAAACGGGTGTAGAGCGCCGAGGACAACACCTCGGCCGGCACCGCCTCCTCGATCGCGGCCTGGATGGTCCAGCGGCCCTCGCCCGAAATCGGCGACCTGGCCGGTGAATTTGGAGAGCTCGGGGTCTTTCGCCAGAGAGATCGCGGTCAGATCGAGCAGCCAGGACGCAATCACGCTGCCCCGCCGCCACACCTCGGCGATGTCGGGAAGGTCGAGATTGTAGCGCCGGTTTTCCGGGACTGCCGGAATGCTGACGTTGCGCAATATGTCGAAGCCCTCGGCGTAGGCCTGCATGACCCCGTATTCGATGCCGTTGTGCACCATCTTGACGAAATGCCCGGCGCCGACCGGGCCGCAATGGAGATAGCCTTCCTCGGCGCGCGGATCGAGGCCGTGCCGGCCGGGCGTCCGGTCGATGTTGCCGGTGCCGGGAGCGAGGGTCTTCAGGATCGGATCGAGATGATCGACCACCGCCTTGTCGCCGCCGATCATCATGCAATAGCCGCGCTCGAAGCCCCATACGCCGCCGCTGGTGCCGACATCGACAAAATGGATGCCCTTGGGCTTCAACATCTCGGCATGGCGGATGTCGTCCTGATAAAACGAGTTGCCGCCGTCGATGACAATGTCGCCCTTGGCGAGCAAGCCGCCGAGCTCGACGATCGTCTGGTCGGTGATCCCGCCGGCCGGCAGCATGACCCAGACCGCCCGCGGCGCCTCCAGCTGCTTGACGAAATCGGCGAGATCCCGGCTGGGCTTGGCGCCCTCGCCGGCGAGACCGCGCACCGCCTCGGCGCTCTTGTCGTAGACGACGCAGCTATGCCCGTTCTTCATCAGCCGGCGTACGATGTTGCCGCCCATGCGGCCGAGGCCGATCATTCCGAGTTGCATCTGAAATCTCCCGTGTTCGCGCCGCAACCGGCGGCTTATTGCAGGGCCTCTTCGAGGGCGAGCCCGAGCGCGGCGAGACCGGCTTCGAGGTCGCCCGAGACATGGACGCGCAGCGCGCGCCGTCCGCGCTCGGCCAAGACCTCGAAATCGCCGCGCGCCTGCGCCGCCTTGACCACGCCGAAGGTATATTTCTGCCCCGGTACCGCCAGGTCCTCGGGATCGTCGCAGGTGATCTGCAGAAAGACCCCGCTGTTCGGGCCGCCCTTGTAGGCTTGTCCGGTCGAATGCAGAAAGCGCGGGCCAAAACCGAGGCAGGTCGCGGCCTTGGCATGGTCGCGGATCATGCCGCGCCAGCGCTGCAACAGCTCGATATGGGCGGGGTTGCGCTCGATATAGGCGAGAAGCGCGGCATAATCGCCATTGCCGATGCGGCCGAGATGGGCCTTCAGCGCGGCTGTGAGATTCGTCGCCCGCGGCGCCAGCGTTGCTTCGTTCTTCGGGTCGGCAAAGAGCTTGAACCCGGCCGCCGCGTAGAACGGCTTCTCCGGCGGCAGGGATCCGGTCTTTTCATAAGCGGTGGTCAGATCGCGGGTCTTGACCTTGCTCGCCTCGACATCGGGCTGGTCGAACGGGTTGATGCCGATGATCGAGCCGGCGACCGCGGTCGCCATCTCCCAGCGGAAGAATTCCTGGCCGAGCTGCATCGGGTCGGAGACGATGATTCGGACCACCGGGTGCCCCGCCGTCTCGAGCGCCGCGACCGCGCTTTCCTGCTCCGGATCCTGGTCGGCGGCGAGCCGCAGATAGGCGAAGACGCGGTCATTGCCGTAGACCGCGGGCGTGCCCAAGGGCTCGGCGTCGACCGGCACGATCCCCTTGCCGAGCTTGCCGGTCGAACTCGGCCAGCAGCTGCTCGAGCCAGGCGCCGAAATCGGCGATGCCCTTGGACGCGATGATCGTCGCCTTGTCACGCCCGTGGCGCTGGCAGACGCCGAGGATCGCGCCGAGGATCACGCCGGGGTTCTCGACCGGCGGCGCGCTCGGCGCGCAGGAGCGCGCCATCTCGGCAGCACTTTCGAGAAAGGCGCGCGGATCGACGCCGATCGCCGCCGCCGGCACCATGCCGAAATTCGACAGCACCGAATAGCGCCCGCCGATGCTCGGCAGCCCGTGGAAGATGGCGCGGAAGCCTTCGTTGCGAGCCGTTTTTTCGAGCGACGAGCCCGGATCGGTGATCGCGACAAAGCGCTTGGGCGCCTCGGCCGCGCCGACCGCGGCTTTGGCCCGCTCGAAAAAGTACTGCTTGAAGATGTTGGGCTCGAGGGTGCTGCCGGATTTGCTCGACACGATGAAGAGAGTATGCGCGGGGTCGATCAGGCGCTCGAAACGGCGGATCTGCGCCGGGTCGGTCGAATCGAGCACGTGCAGCGCCGGAAACCCGGGTTTCGCGCCGAAAGTCTTGGCAAACACTTCGGGACCGAGGCTCGATCCGCCCATGCCGAGCAGCAGAACATCGCGCAACCCGGCATGCCTGACATCCGCGGCGAACTCCTGCAGCTGGGCGACGGCATCGAGCTGCCGATCGACGACGCCGAGCCAGCCCACCCATTTCGCCTCGTCGGTCTCGGTCCACAACGAGGCGTCGCCGGCCCACAGCCGCCTGACCTTGCCCTCGCGGCGCCACTCCTCGAGCGCGTCGTGGACCTCCTTGTCCAATGCCGCGGGCAGCTTGCAAGTCATCGCGTCGAGCTTGGGACCGAGCACCGCACGGCGCTTTTTCTGGACCGCGGCATAGAGCTGGTCGGCGGCATCGGCAAACTGGCGCACCCCGTCCTCGACCAGCTTCGCGGTCACCGCATCGATCGAGATCCCGGCAGCCGGCAGCGCCGCCATCACCGCCTTGGCGCTCTCGATGTCTTCGTCGAGGCTGGCGCGCGGGCGGCCGTGGTCGCGATAGGCGTCCATCGTCGCCGGCGGCATCGTGTTGACCGTGTCGGCGCCGATCAGCTCGTCGACATAGAGCACATCGCTGTAGGCCTTGTTCTTGGTCCCGGTGCTGGCCCATAACAGCCGCTGGCTCTGCGCCCCTTGCTGTGCCAGGCGCTGCCAGCGCTCGTCGCCGTAGATCTTTCCGTAGAGCTGATAGGCGAGCTTGGCGTTGGCGATCGCGACCTTGCCCTTAAGCTGTTCGAGCCGCGCCTTTTCAGCGGGGTCGGAGGTCGCGGCGATGCGCTTGTCGAGCGCCTCGTCGACGAGCGTGTCGATGCGGCTGACGAAGAAGCTCGCGACGCTCGCCACCTTGTGCGGATCGCCGCCTTTCCTGGCAAAGGCTTCGAGCCCGGAGACATAAGCGTCGGCGACTTCGGCGTAGACCTCCTGCGAGAACAACAAGGTGACGTTGACGTTGATCCCCTCGCCGATCAGGGTGCGGATCGCCGGCAGCCCGGCCTTGGTGCCGGGCACCTTGACCATCAGGTTCTCGCGCCCGACCTCGCGCCACAGCCGGCGCGCCTCCTCGATCGTCTCATGCGTCTTCATCGCCAGGTAGGGCGAGACTTCGAGGCTGATGAAACCGTCACGGCCCTGGGTCTGGTGATAGACCGGGCGCAGCGCGTCGGCACCCTCCTGGATGTCGCGGACCGCGAGCTCCTCGAACAGCGCCCCGGGGTCGAGATCGCCGTTCTTCTGCGCCGCCGCGATCAGCTCGTCGTAATCGTCGCCGTGGCCGATCGCCTTTTCGAAGATCGACGGGTTCGAGGTGACCCCGCGCAACCCGTCATCGGCGATCAGCTGCGTCAGCTGGCCCGTCTTCAGCAATTCGCGGCTGACAAAGTCGAGCCACACCGACTGGCCGTACTCGTTGAGCGTCCTCAGCGGATTGGTCATCGCCGTTACTCCTTGCGGGCGAGCTGCTCCTTGGCAGCCGCGTAGACGTGCTCGGGGGTGAACCCGAATTTGACGAGAAGCTCCTTCAACGGCGCCGAGGCGCCAAAGGTCTTCATGCCGATAATCGTGCCGCGCAACCCGGTGTAGCGTTCCCAGCCCAAGGTCGAGGCCTGCTCGACCGCGACCCGGCGGGTCACCGTGGGCGGCAGCACGGCGGCGCGGTAGGCGTCGTCCTGATGCTCGAACAATTCCCACGACGGCATGCTGACGACCCTTGCCTTGACCCCCTCGGCCACGAGCTTTTCGTAGACCCCGACGCACAGCGAGACCTCGCTGCCGGTGCCGATCAGTATCACCTCGGGTGGGCCGTCGCCGGCGTCGGCGAGCACATAGGCGCCGCGCCTGACCCCGCTCGCCGCGGCATAGCGGGCGCGGTCGAGGGTCGGCAGGTTCTGCCGGCTGAGGATCAGGCAGGCCGGCTGATGCTTCAGCGCGGCGACGAGGCGCCAGGCTTCGGCGACCTCGTTGGCGTCGGCCGGGCGCAGCACGATCAACCCCGGGATCCCGCGCAGCCCGACTACCTGCTCGACCGGCTGATGGGTCGGGCCGTCCTCGCCGACCCCGATCGAATCGTGGGTGAAGATAAAGACGACCGGCAATTCCATCAGCGCGCTGAGCCGGATCGGCGCCTTCATGTAATCGGAAAAGATCAGAAACCCGGAGCCGTAGGGCCGCAATTTCGACACCGACATGCCGTTGCAGATCGAGCCCATCGCGTGCTCGCGGATGCCGAAATGAAAATTGCGCCCGCCGAAGTGGTCGGCCTCGAAATCCCCGGCATCGGGGAAGGTCAGCCGGGTCTTGGTCGAGGGGGCGAGATCGGCGGCGCCGCCGAGCAGCCAGGGCACCCGCGGGGCGATCGCGTTCAGCACCCGGGCCGAGGAGTTGCGGCTGGCGATGCCCTTGGGGTCGGCCGGAAAGACCGGAATGTCCTGGTCCCAGCCCTCGGGCAGATCGCGCCGCTGGATGCGCTCGCAGGCCCCGGCGAGGTCCGGGTATTCGGTGCGGTAGCGCTCGAACAAGGCCAGCCATTCGGCCCGCAGCTTTTTGCCGCGGGCGCCGAAGGTGGCGGCGAAATGATCGCACACCCCCTCGGGCACCAGGAATTTCGCGTCCTCGGGCCAGCCGTAGCGGCGCTTGGTCTCTCTGACCTCCTCCTCGCCGAGGGGCTCGCCATGCGCGGCCGAGGTATCCTGCCGGTGCGGCGCGCCATAGCCGATATGGCTCTCGACGATGATCAGGGTCGGGCGGTCGCCGGTGCGCCTGGCGTCGGCGATCGCATCGGCGATCCTCTCACGGTCGTTGGCGTCGCTGACCCGCAATACCTGCCAGCCATAGCCGAGAAACCGCGCCGCCACATCCTCGGAAAAAGCGAGCGAGGTGTGGCCTTCGATCGTGATGTGGTTGCTGTCGTAGATCCAGCAGAGGTTGCCCAGGCGCAGATGGCCGGCGAGCGACGCGGCCTCGCTGCCCACCCCCTCCATCATGCAGCCGTCGCCGCACAGGGCGAAGACATCGTAATTGAAAATGTCAAATCCCGGCCGATTGAAGTGCCGGGCGAGCCAATCGGCGGCGATCGCCATGCCGACGCTGTTGGCGATGCCCTGGCCGAGCGGGCCGGTCGTGGTCTCGACCCCCGAGGTCAGATGATATTCGGGATGACCCGGGCATTTGCTGCCGAGCTGACGGAAATGCTTCAGATCGTCGAGCGCGACCGAGGGCGTGCCGAGCCGCTCGTACTCCGCGTCGACCGAGGTCACGCCGGTCAGATGCAGCAGCGAGTAGAGCAGGGTCGAGGCATGCCCCGAGGACAGCACGAAACGGTCGCGGTTGGGCCAGATCGGGTCGGCGGGGTCGAAGCGCAAGAAATTTTGCCACAGGGTATAGACTACCGGGGCCATCGCCATCGGCGTTCCGGGATGGCCGGAATTGGCCTGCTGCACCGCGTCGATGCACAAGGTGCGGATCGTGTTGACGCAGATTTCGTCGATCGAGCCGGAAGGCGCCATCATCTTCTCTCCGTCAATGGGAAACGCGGTTCATGAACAGCGTTCCGGCACTGCCGAGAGAGCGGCGCCGCCCAAGACCGCAAACGACGGGTGGTCACGCGTCTGCTGCACCTGTGGCCGTTCCCGTGCTCGGCGCCTTCACTATAAATCGGGCGTTCCCGACGGTCGACCCGATATTCATGCAGGTAATATGACAGCTGCAACTCGCCGATTTGCGTGAAAGATCCGCGCCATGCTGACCGCTTCTGTTTCAAAAAAGCTTAAGCGGCGCGCGTTTCACGCGTTTCAATATGCGCCGGCCGGTCGGCGCATTCAGCCCGGGCCATCGAGGCTGCCGTGGAACAGGACCGGCCCGCTCGGCCCCGGACCGGACGACCCGCCGTTTGGCTCGATGGTGACGACCAGCGCGCCGCGGCCGGACAGCAAGCGGGTATTGGCCGGGGTCTCGGCGATCTCCTTGCGCCCCGATTGCGGCAGCAGGCCGAGCGGACGCAAGGTGCCGGCGCCCGGCGGCCGCAGCCAGAGCTGATAGGCGTGGCCGGGCGGAACCGGCGGCGGGGCCAAGCTGTCCGCGGCGATCCGATGGGCGCTGCCGGCGAGGCGGATCGCCCACAGCGGGCGCTGCCCGTTGTCGCGCACCACCGCGATGATCGGCCGCGCCGAGAAATCGGGCGGGGCGCGGGCGACCGACGCCGCGACCAGGAGGGCAAGCGCCAACACGCCGAGCCCGGCGGCGAACGACTGCCACAACGACGCCTTGTCCCACACCCCGGCAAGCGCGGGTAAGGCGCGGGTGACGGTCACGGATGCGGCGCCGGGAAAAACCGCTGCGCCGCCAGGATGATGCCGACAGCGACGATAAGCATGCTGCCGAACTTGATCGTCAGGCGTTGCTCGAGCTCCCGCAATTCGGCTCTCAGATCCGGCAGCTCCGACGCTAAATCGGTCCTGGTGACCAGCTCCGTGCTACCAACGGCCTCGGCCAGGGCTTCCGCCTCGGCCTCGGCGTGCTCGGGCGTAAACCCCGCTTGCTCGCGCAGCCGGGGGGCGAGCTTCAGGGTATCGAACGCGACGCCGGTCATGGCGACCGCCTCGCCGCCCGCTCCTGACCTCCAGCTCGCGCCTCCATGCCGCGGGATATAGGATCGCGAGCGCCAAGTTGCATCGGCGGCCAGCCGCGCGGATGCTTCAACTTCGCCCCTTGGCGTCGTTCGGCGAGATCAGCACCCGGTCGACCCGGCGGCCGTCCATGTCGACGACCTCGAACCGGTAGCCGTCGGTGGTCACGCGGTCCGCGATCATCGGCACGCGGTGGAGGTGCGCCATCAGATAGCCGCCGAGCGTGTGAAAATCGGCTTCCTCACCGGTCAGGTGGGAAAGCCCGAGCACCTGCTTCAGCTCGTCGAGGCCGACCATGCCGTCGATCAGCCAGGTGCCGTCCTCGCGATGCACGACCCGCTGATCGGCGTCGCCCGAGCCGGGAATGTCGCCGACCAATGCCTCGAGGATGTCGCTCGGCGTGACCAGCCCTTCGAGGTCGCCATATTCGTCGACGATCAGCGCCATCGGCTCGCCCGAGCTTTTGAATACGTCGAGCACGCGCAGCACGCTGACCGTGTTCGGCAGATAAAGCGGCGGGCGGGTCGCGGCGCGCAGATCGAGGGGCAGCCCGCCGAGGCAACGGCCGAGCAGCTCCTTGGCCTCGACGATGCCGATGACCTGCTGCGAACCGCCCTGCACGACCGGAAAGCGAGAATAGGGGCTGTGGCGGATCTTGCGCCGGTTCTCATCTTCCGGATCGTCGAGATCGAGCCATTCGATCCGGGTCCGAGGCGTCATCACGGTGTTCGCGCGCCGGTCGCCGAGCCGCAGCGCCATCTCCACGATCTCGGTCTCCGCCAGCGGGATGTGACCGGTCGCGGCCCCCTCGCGCAGCATAAAGCTGATCTCCTGGTCGGTCACCGGCGCCGCCCCGTCGCCGCGCAATGGCAGAAGCCGCAGCACCAGATCGGTCGAGGCGCTCAGAAACCATTCGATCGGGGTTGCCAGCCGCGCCAATGTCCGCATCAGCCGCGCCAAGGCTGCGGCGATGCGCTCGGGATGGACCAGGGCGATGCGCTTCGGCGTCAGCTCGCCGATGATCAGCGACAGATATGAGATCGCGATCACCACGAGCGCCATGCTGATCGCGTGCGCGTAACGGCCGACAGGTCCGGGATAGCTCCCGAGCGCGGATTGCAGGCGCTCTCCCAAGGTCGCCTGGCCAAAGGTGCCGGACAGCACCGCGATCACGGTGATCCCGATCTGGACGGTCGCCAGCAGGCGCGAGGGGTCCGATTTCAGCTCGAGCGCGGCCAGCGCGCCGGGGTTGCCGGCCTCCGCGAGCGCCCTCAGCCGCGCCGTCCGGGCCGAGACCAGCGCAATCTCGGCCATCGCGAAAAAGCCGTTCAGCAGGATCAGAAACAAGACGACCGTGATCGGCAGAATCAGCATCGCAACCGCCCCGATGGATCGCAGCGCGAGCCGGCATGGTCGGCCTCTGCGACAAGGTCAACAGGGACGACCGCCGCGCAGCAGAAACTGCCGCCCCGGAGCGCGGCTGTCAGCCGGCAGGCCAGCTGCGCGGCGGGGCTTCGACCGGCAAATCACGACGTTCCGCCGGCGCGAACGCGCTCAGCGCGAATAGAACTCGATCACGAGGTTGGGCTCCATCGATACCGGATAGGGCACGTCGGTGGGCTTCGGCGCGCGGATGAAGCGGCCCTTCATGCGGTCGTGGTCGATTTCGAGATAATCGGGAACGTCGCGCTCGCCCGATTTCGACGCCTCGAGCACGAGCGCCATCGCCTTTGCCTTCCCGCCGAGCTCGATCTCGTCGCCGTCGCGGACCGAATAGGAGGGGATGGTCACGCGCCGGCTGTTGACCCGGACATGCCCGTGATTGACGAGCTGGCGCGCGGCGAACGGGGTCGGCACCAGCTTCATGCGATAGACGACCGCGTCGAGCCGGCGCTCCAACAGCTCGATCAGATTGTCGCCGGTGTCGCCGCGGCGGCGCACCGCCTCCTCGTAGAGTCGGCGGAACTGGCGCTCGCCGAGATTGGCGTAATAGCCCTTCAGCTTTTGCTTGGCGGAGAGCTGAGTGCCGAAATCAGAGGGCTTCTTGCGCCGCTGGCCGTGCTGGCCGGGGCCGTATTCGCGGCGGTTGAGCGGGCTTTTCGGCCGGCCCCACAAATTGACCCCGAGCCGGCGGTTGATCTTGTATTTCGGTTCCTGACGCTTGCTGCTCATCCGATATCGATCCGGGTTAGGTTGTTGTTGTCCCGATAAGGCCGTCCGCGCTCGAAAGCGGCGGGGCCGGGGCGGCTCGCCCGCATTTTCGGGAATAGCTCAAAGCTACAGCCGGCGGCACACCAAAGTCAAACCGCGATCCGGGGCGCGGGCATTGACCCGCTGAGTAGCGATATCTATTTTCGATATCATGATCAAATGAACCGCCGCCACCGCCGCACCCTCGGTCGGATCTTTGCGGAACCGACCCCTGCCGATCTTCGCTGGAGCGAGATCGAGACGCTATTGCGGGCCGTCGGAGCCGAGATCAGCGAAGGAGCGGGGAGTTGCGTGCGGATTGCGCTCGGAGGTGCGCGGGCCGTGTTCCATCGACCGCATCCAAGCCCTGAAACAAGGCGCGGATTGGTGCGTGCCGTCCGCGATTTCCTAGCCGCCGCCGCTGTCGAACCGGAGAAGAGGTAACGCCGATGCTCGAATACAAGGGCTACTTCGGAACCGTCGAGGCCGACGACGGGACGTTCCTGGGTCGAATTGTCGGGCTTCGCGACATAATTACCTTCGAGGGGGCGACCTTCGCCGAGGTTGAGCAGGCCTTCCGCGACAGCGTCGACGATTACCTCGCCTTCTGCGCGGAACGCGGCGAGCCGCCGGACCGGCCGCACAATGGCAAAATCCTGCTTCGCGTGAGCCCGGAGGCCCACCGCCGCGCAGCGCTGCGCGCCCAAGCCGAAGGCATCAGCCTCAATCAATGGATCGCGCGCCGGATCGAGTCCGGGAGCTGAAATCAGTTTGCTGGCGCTACAGCAGGCCATATCTTGTGTTGTTCTTTGATGAGCTCGATGTATTTGTAATAGCAATCAAGCGCGGCTCCATACTGTTTAGCAAGGAGAGGGATCAATTCTCTAATACCTAGCGGCGGCGCGTTAATGATCACGTATCGCCGCGAATCAGGATCTCGTTGGATTGTCATCGTATGGCCGAACTCAACACGCCGTGGGAACCCATGGTTGAGGCGATTTCGGTAGTCATCCGTAGCAACAGCAAATTGTTCATCGTTCAGGCGGGAGAGAGCGGTGCACAATGCCGGCCACGAAGCGAAGTGCGATGTAAGTTTCTTCGCTTTTTTAAAATCTAATTGCTTATCGGGCTTGAGCGACCATTCGCTCCAATTCTCGGCGCAAAAGTGATTTGTCTGATGAGATATATGGCAAATTGACTTCATAAACATTTGCTTGGTAGAGTAGGGCGCCGAAAGACAATGAGCTGCGGTCGGCGATACAAATTCGAATAGTACCGGGAGTTTTTCGTCGTCAGTAAGGGTATCAAGTATTTTCGCCCACGACGTCAGTCCGTGCAGATCGTAGCAGAATCTGTTTACGGCGTTGCTGGCTGACAGGATATGCTCGGACGCCATCATTGTAACCGGCAGAGCTGCTCCTTGGTAGTTACCGCGGTCAACGAAGTCGTCGTAGGGTGCACTGGGATAAATTTCGCCGAGAGACCGCCGTGTTTCTCCAAATTGCGCATACAGATCGAGTAGTTTTTGATCGTCCAAAAATATTTGTCCTCTATTCATGCCTAAAGTTCCTTTCGTTAATATTACCGTGTGAGCAAATGATCATGCGCCACCAACTTTAAATTCGGCTGTCACCTTGAACTGGGTCGAAAACGATCTGCGTTAGGACTTGCACGCACACCTAAGATCGCTCCTCCGGACTACGGTTGCCTACTCCGCTGCCGCGGCGGCGGCGCGGCTCGCGCGCTTGCGCGCGTTGGGGTCGAGCAGCCGCTTGCGCAGCCGCAGCGATTTCGGGGTGACCTCGACCAGCTCGTCGTCGCCGACATAGGCGATCGCCTGCTCGAGGCTCATGACCAGCGGCGGGGTCAGCCGCACCGCCTCGTCCTTCGACGTGGTGCGGATGTTGGTCAGCTGCTTGCCCTTGGCCGGGTTCACGTCGAGGTCGTTGCCGCGGGTGTGGGCGCCGATGATCATGCCCTCGTAGATTTGCGCCCCGGGGTCGATGAACATCGGCCCGCGCTCTTCGAGGTTCCACAGCGCATAGGCGACCGCGGCGCCGTTGGCGGTCGACACCAGGACGCCGGTGCGCCGGCCCTCGATCGGCCCCTTGTGCGCGGCGTAGCCGTGGAACAGCCGGCTCATGACCCCGGTGCCGCGGGTATCGGTCAGAAACTCGCCCTGGTAGCCGATCAGCCCGCGGGTCGGCCCGAGAAACGTCAGCCGCAGCTTGCCGCCGCCGGAAGGCCGCATCTGCTGCATCTCGGCCTTGCGGCGGCTCATCTTGTCGACGACGATGCCGGCGAACTCCTGGTCGACATCGACCAGAACCTCCTCGATCGGCTCGAGCCGCCGGCCGCTCGCCGGATCGGTCTTAAACAACACCCGCGGGCGCGAGATCGACAGCTCGTAGCCCTCGCGCCGCATCGTCTCGATCAACACGCCGAGCTGCAATTCGCCGCGGCCGGCGACCTCGAACGCATCCTTCTGCGCGCTTTGGGTGACCTCGATCGCGACGTTGCCCTCGGCCTCGCGGTGCAGGCGCTCGCCGATCATCCGCGAGGTGACCTTGGTGCCCTCGCGCCCGGCGAGCGGGCTGTCGTTGACCGAGAAGGTCATCGCCAGGGTCGGCGGGTCGATCGGGTCGGCGGGGAGCGGCGCCGTCACCTCGGGCGCGCAGATCGTGTCGGCGACCGTGGTCAGCGCCAATCCGGCGACGGCGATGATGTCGCCCGCCTGCGCCTCCTCGATCGGGCGGCGGTCGAGCCCGCGGAACGCCTGCAGTTTGGTCAGCCGCGCCTGCTCGATGACCCGGCCGTCGCGGGCCAGGGATTTGACCGGCATGTTGAGCCGCGCCACGCCCGAATGAATGAGCCCGGTCAGCACCCGGCCGAGATAGGGGTCGTAGTCCAAGGTCGTCGCCAGCATCGCGAACGGCGCCTCGGGATCGGCCTCGGGCTGTGGCACATGCGCCAGGATCAGCTCGAACAGCGGCGCCAGGTCGCGGCGCGGGGCGGCCAGATCCGCAACCGCCCAGCCGTTGCGCCCGGAGGCGAAGACGGTCGGGAAATCGAGCTGCGCCTCGCTCGCGTCGAGCACCGCGAACAGGTCGAAGATCTCGTTGTGGACGGCGCCGGCGCGGGCGTCGGGGCGGTCGACCTTGTTGATCACGACGATCGGGCATAGCCCGCGGCGCAACGCCTTGCCGAGCACGAACTTGGTCTGCGGCATCGGCCCTTCGGCGGCGTCGACCAGCACCAGAACGCCGTCGACCATGCTGAGGATGCGCTCGACCTCGCCGCCGAAATCGGCATGGCCCGGGGTGTCGACGATGTTGATGCGCACGCCGCGCCACACGACCGAGGTGCATTTCGCCAGGATCGTGATGCCGCGCTCGCGTTCGAGCTCGTTCGAATCGAGCGCGCGGTCGGCGACCTGCTGGTTGGCGCGAAAGGCGCCCGATTGGCGCAGCATCGCATCGACCAGGGTGGTCTTGCCGTGGTCGACATGGGCAATGATCGCGATGTTGCGGATATCCATGATTCCAACACAGATCCGCGCCCCTGAGGGCGCGGGCTCGAGCTCGGGCGCGGGTTTCGCTGTCTTCGGCAGCGGATCTACAGCTGATGGCGACGCCGTCCGGTTGCGGCAACGAGTTCTGAAAGGCTGCGCTCGGGCCGGGCGCCGACATGGCTGATAATTTCGGCCGCGCAAATGCCGCCGATCTCTGCGCAGATGGGGAGCGGCAGACCGTGGGTCAAGCCGTAGAGAAAACCGCTGGCGTAGAGATCGCCGGCCCCGGTGGTGTCGACGACGCGGGCGACCGGCGCCGCCGCGACCACATGCTCGGCGCCGTCGGCCAGCACCACGCTGCCGAGAGCGCTGCGGGTCAAGGCCGCGATCGCGACATGGCCGCGCACCGCTGCTGCGGCGGCGGCAAAGTCCGCGGTCTCGTAGAGCGAGCAGATCTCAGCCTCGTTGGCGAAGAGGATGTCGACATGCCCCGCGACCAGGTCCCGGAACGCCGCGCGATGGCGCTCGACGCAGAACGGGTCGGACAATGACAGCGCCACCTTATGCCCGGCGGCGTGGGCGATCGCGGCGGCCTTGGCGAACGCCCGCTGCGCCTGCGGCGGGTCGAACAGATAGCCTTCGAGATAGGTGATCTCCGCGGCGCCCACCACCGCGGGGTCGATGTCGGCGGGGCCGAGACCGACGCAGGCGCCGAGATAGGTGTTCAGGGTGCGCTGCCCGTCGGATGTAACGAGGATCAGGCAGCGCGCCGTGGCGGGGCCTTTTGTCGCCGAGGGCGTGTCGAAATGCACGCCCTGCGCGGTCATGTCGTGGCGGAACACCTCTCCGAGCAGATCGTCACGCACCTTGCCGATATAGGCGCCGTTGCCGCCGAGCGAGGCGATCCCGGCCATGGTGTTGCCGGCCGACCCGCCCGAGGCCTCGATCGCCGGCCCCATCAGCCGGTAGAGCGCCTCGGCGCGGTCCGCGTCGATCAACGCCATCGCCCCCTTGACCATCGCCTCCCTCGCCAGGAACGCCTCGTCGGCATGGGCGATCACGTCGACAATGGCGTTGCCGATGCCGAGGACGTGGATCGGGGCTGCTGTCATGCGCGGGCGAGACCTCGGCGGGAAAGCGGGGCGGCGGAATATAGCCGCGTTTCTCCTCCCGGCAAGCGCCGGCTCCCGCTCGCCCTCGTTCCTAATCATTGCGCCGCGGCATGCACACATTTTCGTGCCCAACTTGTCGTCATCCCCGCGAAAGCGGGGACCCAGAGCCTGTCCCCTTGTTCGGGCCAGGGGCCAGGCTCTGGCCTGAACAGGGGGCGAGCGCTGCCATATCAGCTCGTCATAGAGGTCCCGCCATTGCGGATTATGGCGTTCGATCAGCTCGAGCTTCCAAGCGCGCCGCCAGCTTTTGACGCGCTTTTCGCGCAGGATCGCGTCGGCCATGGTCTCGTGAATTTGGACGAAAACCAGCCTGTGCACGCCCGCAATCCCGAACGAAGCCATCCGCGGCATTAGATCGGTGTTGCCGGACGCGGCTCGCAAGATTGCTGGTGGTTCGAACCTGACGGATGGTTCCCGATTTGCTTTGCATCGTCGCCCCCGCGCAAGCGCGGGTCCAGGGCCGCGGGCGACTTGTTTGTTGCCCCTGGGTGCCCGCTTTCGCGGGCGTGACGACGGAGGGCACGGCTACCAAGCGTCAAATTCGCGCCACTAGTGACACCGAGGAACGGGCGCATCGCGCGGAGCAGCTCGGCCGCCTGGGTCGAGGGCGAGGCGAGCACCTCGGAGAAAGCGCGCTCGGCCTCCTCGCCCCAGTGCCAGGTGTCTTCGAAGGCCTCGATCTGCGCGTCGGCGCCCTTGCCCGACGGGCCTTTGAACAGGACGTTGTAGTTGGCCTGGCTGTTGAACGGCGGGTCGAGGTAGACGAGGTCGACGCTGTCGCCGGCGATGCTGTCGCGCAGCACCGCGAGGTTGTCGCCGTAATACAAGGCGTTTCCCATATCCCCGCCCGCTTCCGCCGGCCCTCGCGGGTGCGCGCCGGCACGCCCGAGATTGCTTCGTCGCCGCCCCGGCTCCTCGCATGACAGCTGTCATTGCCGGCGCCGCGAAGCAATCTCGCGCTCTCCGCGGCAGGGCGTGAGGTCGCGCTCTACGCCGGGTTTACGGCCGGCGCGGCACCAGCCTTTGGGGCGAGACCGCGCGAGCGTCGAGAAAAATTGCGGTCGCGCGAGCAGGCGTCCAGCCGCATGCATCTGACGCTTACCATCGCGGCGTCCCCCTCCTCGTCATCCCGGCGAGGCCAGGCGGAGGCCGGGACCCATTTCGGCATAGGCACCGGCCGGAGCCCGGCCCCTGTTCGGGCCAGGGGCAGGCTCTCGGGCCGGCCGACGGCCGGACCCGTGGGCCGGTGTGACAGGGATTTCGGATATAATCCGTAACGAGCAATCCGTTAGGGTGGCATGCAACCTGGCTGCCGACCGGCAGCAACAGTCCGGGAACCTGAGATGGCCGAGTGGACCGAGACCTGGCGCGGCACGGTGGCGCCGTGGGAGTGCGACGTTACCGAGCATTTCACGATCGCCTATTATCTCGACCGGATCGACCAGGCGGAGGCGACGATCGCCGAGTCGCTCGGTATCGCCGACATTCTGCGCGCCGGCGGGTTTGCGCGCCGGTTCAACCTCGGCTTTGTCCGCGAATTGCGCGCCGGGGCGAGCTTTCATGTCGAGAGCGCCGCGATCGGGCTCGATCCGGGCCTGCGGCTCGGGCACCGCTTTGTCAATTCGGTCGGCGGCGAAACCGTGACCTGGGTCGAGGAGATCTGGGAATTGCCGCCCGGCCGTCTGCCGGCGGCGCACGAGGTGATCGGGCATCGGCTCGCGGCGTGGGAGGGGCCCGCGGCCGAAGAGCGGCCCGAGCCGCAGTCGATGGCGGGCGCCATCCCCAGCGCGCGGGGGCGGGTGCGGCCGGGCGATCTCGACGAGCACGGCCGGTTCTCCTTGGCCGCGTTCGTGCACCGCTTCACCGACGCACTGCTCCAGGCCACGGCGGCGATCGGCATGACCGGCGAATACATGAAGGCGGGCCGCCGCGGCTTCTCGACCTTCGAGCTGGCCCTGCACGTCAGCGGCGCGCCGGTTCCCGGAGACCCGTATCTGGTCGAGACCGGGATCGGCCATCTCGGCAGCTCGTCGATCCGCTTTCTGCACCGCATGACCGACCCGCGCGGCGGCGGCGAATTCGCCCGCCTCGGCCAGTTCGGGGTGCAGCTCGACCTTGATGCGCGGCGGCCGGCGCCGCTGCCCGAAGCGATCCGGGCGCGGGCGGCGCCGCTGATGCTTGCGCTCGGCTGAGCTGCGGCGGCGGAATTGCGGGCGGGACGCCCGCGGTCCGCTATCTGATCTCGACCAGCTCGATGGCTTCGCGGCTCGGGCCTTCGATCATCAGGGCACGGGTGTCGCCGAGCGGATAGGGCTGTTCGAGGAAAGTGACGCCTTCGCCGCGGAGCTTGTCGGCCCAGGCGTCGAGATCGGCGACCTTGAGCGCGATGTGGTCCTGCAACTGCCCGCGCGAGCCGACCAATGGCCGTTCGCCTTGGTTTGCGTACCACATCATCGACACGTCGCCGAACTCGACCCCGGCGCGCGGGGTGCGGAACATCCCTTCCCGGTTCAATGCCGGCCAGGTGCGGTCGGGGCCGCGGGCGGCGTTGCCGTCGGCGCCGCCCGAGGTCGGCGCGTAGCCCGGCCGCAGCGGCGCGTTCAGGTGCTTTTGATACCATTCGAGCGCGCCGATCGGGTCCTGCTGATAGAGGTGCACGTGGTTGAAGCGCTCGCTCGGGTGGTTGCCGGCATATTCGACCAGCGCATCGTCGGGGCCGCGCATATAGGCGAACCCGCCGCCGCCCGCCGGCTCGACGCCTTTCGCCTTGGATTCGGCGATCTGCGCCCGGGTCAAGCCGAGCACGTTGCCGATGCTGGGCCAGGTGTCGCTGCTGATCAATACCGAGCCGCCTTCGTCGGTCGTGTAGAGCGGCAGCAGCTCGACCTCGGGCCGGCTCCGGTAGGTGTCGAGGCTATGGCGGGCGTCGGTCACGTGCCAGCCGAAATGCCAGATCGCGCTCTGCGGCGTCATCGCCGGCGGCGTGTCGACCCTGGTGAACAGCACCAAAACGTCGTTCGGCGATTGGAGCGCCGGAAACCCGCCCCATTCGCCCTTTGCCGTGTCGGAAATTGGCGGGTGTAGAAGCCGATCGCCCGATCGGGATCAACCGAGTTCAGGTGCAGATGATGAAAGCCCGGGGTCGGGAGCATGGCGGTTCTTCTCCTGGAGCCTGGCCCAAAACGAGCCGCTCGGCATCAACCCCTATTTCGTCGTTCCCGCGGAAAGCGGGGCCCACAAGCCAACGGCATGAGCCCTCGCCCCTGGGCCGCTCGCGCTGGGGTGACGCTGAGCTGCTGAGACAGCGTACCCCATTTCCGGTCTCGCGCGGGATCTTCCGGCTGCGCCGGCGCCACAGACCGCGCCGCACCGCTGCGACAACGCCGGAGGGCGGCGTGATCGGCACAGCAGCGGCAGCCTCAGGCGGAGGCGCGCCTGTCGGTGAACGCGGCCACTTCGCCGGGGGTGCGCAGCATCTTGTCGACCTCGCTCGCGTGCAGCTCCTCGGCATAGACCATCTGGCGCGCATATTCCTCAAGCAGGACCGAGCCCCCCTCGGCGCAGCGCAGCAGCTCGCGATAGAGGGCGAGCGCCGTGGCTTCGTTTTCCAGCGATTCGCGCATGATCGCGCGGATGTCGTGCTGATGATTGTCGAGCAGGCGCCCGATCGTCAGAGACGGGTAGGACCCCAGCAAGGTGATCATCTCTCCGGCCTGCTGGGCATGGGTCAGCGACTCGGCGGCCTGCTCGCGCAGCCATGAGACGATCGGAATCCGGTTGTGTCCGAATACCAGGAACGAATAGTGGGTATAGCGAACCACCCCGGCCAGCTCTTCCTGCAGAATCCGGTTGAGAAGACCCACGGCTTTTTCTTTGTCCAGCTCGGCCATTGCGGATATCCCTCCACAAACCCACGGCAAACGCCGTATCTCTCGGTGAGAAACCGCCGCGCCCGACGCCTGGTTCCGCTGAAATGCCGCCGGCACGGGGCGGCTGCAACGGGCATGATGATCATCAGGCGCGCCGGTCCCGGGCCGGGGGCAAAGCGCGTCATCGCAGCCGCCTCGCCCAAATCCGCCGGAGCGGGCCGCCCGGCCGCCCGCTCGTGCAGGGCGGCGTCTATTCGGAGAAAATCCCGAGCTTGAGCTGCAGGCGGATGCCGCCCAAGGTGTTGCCGCAGCCGTCGCAGAGCACGACGCCGCGGTGATCGCCGTCATCGAGCAGCTCGCGCGCACGCGCCAGGGCCGCGCGCTCGGTGTCGTATGTTTCGGTCCGGGCGAGGCCCTCGTTGCGCCATTTCTTGACCGAGATCGGCACCCCGTCGTCATACGAGATTCGATAGGTCATCGTCGTGTCTCCCCTGTTGGTCTTTTGAATGCCGGCGATACCCCGCGCATCCAAGGACTCGATCAATCCAAACCTTTGCGGCATCAATTTGACCATGACGAATTGATGAGCAACGTTGCCGTCATGACATTTCGCGGAATTTTTTATTTCCATTGGGCGCCGCGCCGAACACCGAGGGGCACCGCCGCGCCGCCCCATTCGCGTCTCCGGCTCCGGCATCCGGCGGCGGTGCTCGCCACCTGGTTCGGCGCGGGTCTGCTGCCGATCTCGCCGGGCAGCTGGGGATCGCTCGCCGCGCTGCCCTTCGCCTGGGCGATCCGCAGCCTGTGGGGCATGGCGGGGCTCGCTGCCGCCGCCGCGATCGTGTTCGTCGTCGGCTGGTGGGCCGCCGCCGTCGTCGCCGAGGCGAGCGGCGTCGAGGACCCCGGCATGATCGTCATCGACGAGGTCGCCGCGCAATGGCTGGTGCTGTTGGCCGCCCCGCTCGACCCCATTGCCTGGGGCCTCGGCTTTGTGCTGTTCCGGATCTTCGACATCTGGAAGCCGTGGCCGGTGCGCTGGGCCGACCGCCATATCCATGGCGGCCTCGGCATCATGCTCGACGATGTCCTGGCGGCGGTCTACGCTGCCCTCGCCTTGTCCGCCCTCGCGGCAATCGGCGGAGCGTTCGGTGTTCGCAGCTGAAACCCTGACCCTGGCGCAATCGGTGCTCGACCTGTGCCGCGCGCGAGGGTGGCATGTCGCGACCGCCGAATCCTGCACCGGCGGCCTCGTCGCCGCGGCGCTGACTGCGCTCGCCGGCTCGTCCGACGTGGTCGAGCGCGGCTTTGTGACCTATTCGAACGAGGCCAAAGCGGAGCTGCTCGGGGTCTCGCCCGAGACCATCGCCGCTTACGGCGCGGTCAGCGCCGAAACCGCCGCGGCGATGGCGCAAGGTGCCGTCGCCCATGCCCCGATCGATCTCGCGGTGTCGGTCACCGGGGTCGCCGGCCCCGGCGGCGGCAGCGCCGAAAAGCCGGTCGGGCTCGTTCATTTCGGCCTGGCCCGGCGCGGCAAGGCCCCCCGGACCGAACGCCGGATCTTTCCCGGCGACCGCTCAACGGTGCGCGAGGCGGCCGTGCAGATGGCGCTGGGGCTGCTCGCGGCCGAGGCCCGCAGCTGAGCGATGCCGGCAACCTGGAACCGACCGGTTGAGAAAAGCCCCGCTGGGCCGACCTCGACAGCCGGGCGAAAGCCGGGACCCATGCCCGAGGCGGGCGCCCGCCCTTCGTTTTGCTTGATTTAAAGCCGCGCACGAACTGATCGAGCACAGTTCAATCGGCGACCACCGGCTTGATCTCGCGCAGGCGGGGGAGGACTTCCTTCGAGAACAGGGTAATGTTTTTGATCGCCTCGTCATGGGTGATGAAGCCGGTCTTGCCGACCATGATCAGATGGCCGAAGCCGCCGACCTTGTCGTAGAACTCCATGATCTGCCGGTAGACGGTGTCGGGGTTGCCGGCATACATGCGGCCGCCGGCCATCGCCATCTCGGCGGTGACCCCGGGGCGGTTCAATGCCGAGTCGCGCCCGGGCCGCCCGATCCCGGTCGCCGCGGCGGGGCTGCGGTACAGCAGCGGCGCGAATTCGGCGGAGGTCTGGCCGGGCAGGAACTTCGCGTATTGCGGGGCCGATTTCATGCTGGTGTTGACAAACCATAAGAGCTTCGAGCCGACCCGCACCCCCTCCTCGTCGGTGTCGCCGACATAGACAAAGGCCGAATAGCCGAAACGGTCGGTCGCCGGTTTGGCGAGGCCCGCCTCTGCCCGCGCCCGGCGATAGGAGGCCCAGGCCCGCCGGGTCACGTCGACCCCGCGCATGACCATGATGTTGACCATGCCGCGCCGGCCCAATTCGGCCGTGTCCTCGGGGTCCGAGGTCGCCGCCCACATCGGCGGGTGCGGGTGTTGCCAGGGCCGCGGCCAGATGTTGACGTGGCGGTGGGTGAAATGCTTGCCCTCCCAGCTGAACGGCCCCTCCTGGTGGGTCAGGGTCTTGCCGATCAGGTCGATCGCCTCCCAGAAACGCTCGCGCACGCCGATCGGGTTGGCGTTGCCCGAGGCCATCTCGGTGCCGCCCGATTTGACAAAGCCGATTTCGAGCCGCCCGCGCGAGATCACGTCGGCCGTCGCGTATTCCTCGGCCACCCGCACCGGGTCCTGGCGCACCGTAACCAGGGTCCCCATGCTCAGCAGACGGATGTTGCGGGTCTGCCGGGCGACGATGCCGAGAATGACCGGGCTCGCGCCATAGAGGCAGTTGATCCCGGCATGGTGCTCGCTCGAGGTGATGTTGAGGCCGAGCTCGTCGCACAATAGGTATTCGTCGAGCGTCTCCTCGAACAGCTGCGCGGCGATCTTGGGGTCGCAATGCTTATTGGGCAGGCTGGCGCGCACCGAATTGGCGCTGTCGAGCACGTCCTCGGGCACGAAAGGGTATGGGTTCTCGCAATGAAACCAGGCGTCCATGTGTTCTCCTCGCAACCGGATGCGGCCGTTCAGGTCAGCTGAAGCAGCGCCTTTATCTTGCCCTTTGCCTGCTGCAGGACCGCGGCCGGGGCGCGGCCGGCAAATTCACTTCCGCGCATCTGCCACGATAGGCTCTTGACCTGATCGGACAAGACGACACCGGCTACCGAATGCCCAGCCGGGATCGCGACTTCGAACGGGTATCCCTTCTGCCGGCTGGTTATCGGACACAACACGCAAAGCCCGGAGCGTTGATTATAGCGGCGCGGAGTTAGCACCAAGGCCGGTCGCCGGCCGCGTTGCTCCCGCTCTTGCTGCGGGTCGAATTCGATCCACACGAGATCGCCCGCTTCCGGGCAATACGGCTCGGAAATCAACGGAATTCATGCCCCGTCGCCGGCCCCGCGCCGATCTCCTCATGGCGGTTGTCGTCGGTGATCGCCGCGATCAAATCGTCGAGATCAAAGCTCGGATTTGCTTCCAGCGGGGATAGGACGAGCTTGCCGTCCCGCACAAGAAGCTCGGCTTTGACATTCTCGGCCAGCCCGATCTCCTTGGCGTGGCCCGCCGGTATCCGCACCGCGAGGCTGTTGCCCCATTTCGCGATTTGCACGATCACCGCACCCTCCAGCAGAAATGTTTATACAAAGAAGATACTACCCCAATTTGATACGCAAGGCGGGTGGCAATGACTGGGGCCGCCCCCTTCGGGCGGCTTGCACGAGCATCATGGTTTGGTCGGCATCGTGCCGGCATATTTGTCCCAATGCGCGACGATCTCTTCGACGACCGGGCTGCCAAACCGATAGGCCGCGGTGAGCGCGGGAAGGTAGGCCGGCAAGCCGCCGCGCTTCTGCACGGCGAGATGGTCGGCGGCGCTGCGGCCCGGATCACGGCAAGTTCAGCAGGCCGCGATCTTAGATTCAGTCTGTCGCAGGACGCAGGCGGGGCGGGGCAAAGAAACCCGGCATCGCACAGGTGCCGGGACGGGCTCCGGCCGGGTCCATCCCGGCCGGCGGCGCCGGCATACGCCGGGGTCCGCGAGAAGCGGGTGGGATCTGCCAGAATCGCTTTACTGACGCGCCGCGACGACCGCCGGCTTGGTGATTTCGGTGGTCGCGAAATCGGCCGGGGCGATGATCTCCATGAACTCCATGTCGTCCGACCAGTCGTAGAGGTTGTGGACGATGCCCGGGCGCTGGTGCACGCAATCGCCGGCCTCGACCAGGGTGTCGACCCCGTCATAGTCGAACTTGGCCCAGCCGCGGACCATGTAGACGACATGCACATCGGCGGTATGCATGTGAAAGCCGGTGCCGCCCTTGGCCTCCGCGGCCTTGCGCGCGGCGCGGACCAGCTGGACCCGCAATCTGCCGCGGGTCGCCTCGATGATCCCCATGTCGCGGTAGGCAAAGAACGCGCGCAGACCCTCCTCGGCATACCCGGCTTCGGGGGCATTCGCTTTCTGGTGAGTGAACAACGTGTCGGTCATGTCGGACCTCTCCACCTCTCGGGTCCGATTATCCACTGGTTTTGCTGCACTGCAATAGGAAAATCTCGGCGTCTGAACAATTGGCTAATATAGCCAAGGATGCGGCGCACACAAAACGGGCAAAGAGGTCGGAATTCACGCAGCACCGGTCGCACCGAGCGGCAGACCGGTCAGTTTTTGCAGCCGTGCCGCAAGATCGAGCAGCGCGCGCTCGGCAAAGGCCGGCATCACCAGCGAGATCCCGAACGGCAGCCCGTCAGCGCGAAATCCGGCGGGGAGCGCCACCGCCGACAGATCGAGCAAATTTGCGAAATTCGTGTAAAGGCCGAGGTTGGCATTGAGCCGCAGCGGCTCGGCCGCGACTGCGGCGATCTGATAGATCGTGCCCGCGGTCGGCAGCAGCAGGCAATCGACCGCGGCCAACACGGCGTCGGCGGCCCGGCGCAATGCCGCCAACTCGTATTGCGCACGAAAGCCGTCGAGCGCGCTATAGCCGCGGCCCCGCTCGATGATCGCGCGCGTGACCGGCAGCAGCGCTGCGGGATTGTCGTCGAGCAGCTTTTGCGTCGCATGCAGGCGCTCGGCCACCCAAGGGCCGTCATAGAGCAGCCGGCCTGCCTCGCGGAACGGCGCAAAGCTGATCTCCACTCGAGTTCCCCCGGCTTCTTCGAGGACCGGAATGACTGCGCCGAAGAGCGCCTCCGCCTCCGCGTCGCCAAAGAATTCGAGATCGCGCGGCGGCGGCACGCCAAATCGAAAGCGCGGTCCGCAGCCGGGCGCGCCCGAAATGCCCGAAATGCCCGGCGTCCGGCTCAACGGGTCCTCCGGGTCGAAGCCGGCCGCGACCTCGAGCACGGCGGCGGCATCGGCGGCGGTCAGCGCGAACACCGAGACGCAGTCGAGCGAGCGGCAGGCGGGGACGACGCCGCGGGTGCTGAGCAGGCCGCGAGTGGGCTTCAGCCCGACGATGTTGTTGCAGGCGGCGGGGACTTGGCCCGACCCCGCGGTATCGGTGCCGAGCGCAAAGCCGACGAGGCCGGCCGCCACCGCCACGGCCGAGCCCGAGCTCGACCCGCCGGGGATGAAACGCGCGTCGAACGGGTTGCGCGGCACCCCATAGGGCGAGCGGGTGCCGACCAGGCCGGTGGCGAACTGGTCGAGGTTGGTCTTGCCGACCAGCACCGCGCCGGCATCGAGCAACCGATCCACGACTGCGGCCGATTGCGCCGGGGTGTAGGCGAAGGCGGGGCAGCCGGCGGTCGTCGGCATCCCGGCGACGTCGATATTGTCCTTGACCGCGAACGGAACCCCGAACAGCGGCAGGCCCGCGATCAGGCCCGGATCGGCCGCCGCCGCGGCGTCGAGCGCGCGGGCCCGCTCCCGGACCGCGGCCTCGCCGACCCGCGAGATCCACAACGCCGGATCATCGCATCCGGCGATGCGTGCCATCACCCGGTCGAGCAGCCCGCCTGCGGTCGCCGCGCCATCGAGAAAGGCGCGACGCAACGAGCCGATCTCGAACGAGCCGCCGGCAGCATCGGAAGACGAAAGAGACATCGGATCACTCTACGCGGTACGGCACGCTCGTCGGGACACGTTCGCCCGGTGCTGGCTGATTCCGCAGCGAAATCTGCAGCAAACGAACATCTCCTCTGCAGCATAGGCAGCCGCTCTCGGCTGCTCCGACAGCGCGATGGTACGATGCAAATCCGGCATTTTACCCTCGCCGTGCGCCGGCCAAATCAGCGGTCCGCGGGCCAACCGGATCATCAGCGAACTACTCATGTGAAATATGACCCTTTGACATCGCATAGCCTGTGCAACTAACCTGCGCATAGCGCAGCGGAAAGGCGGCGGTGGTGACCTGTATCCATGTGATCCACGAGAATGCGGCCTGGCTCGAACCGTTGGCCCAGGCGCTCGATCGGCAGGGGCTGCCGTGGCGCGAGTGGTTTCTCGACCGCGGCGTCTTCGATCTGTCGCGCCCGCCGCCCGAGGGCGTCTTCTACAACCGGATGAGCGCCTCCTCGCACACCCGCAATCATCGCTATGCCGCCGAGCTGACCGCGTCGGTCTTGGCCTGGCTCGAGCGGCACGGGCGCCGGGTCGTCAACGGCAGCCGCGCGCTCGACCTCGAGATCAGCAAGGCGCGCCAGTACGCCGCCCTCGAAAAGGCCGGCATCCGCACCCCCGACACGGTCCTCGTCGCCGGCACGGAATTGCTGGTCGAGGCGGCCCGGCGGCATTTTGGCGGCGGCCCGTTCATCCTCAAGCCGAACCGCGGCGGCAAGGGGCTCGGCGTGCGGCTGTTTCACACCAGCCGAGGCATTGGGCGACCACCTCGACAGCCCCGATTACGAGCCGCCGGTCGACGGCCTCCATCTGCTGCAGCAATACGTGCGCGCATCCTCGCCGCTGATCACCCGCGCCGAATTCATCGGCGGCCGGTTCCTCTACGCGGTCGAGTCGACACCCAGGACGGGTTCGAGCTGTGCCCGGCCGACGCCTGCGCTGTCGGCGACGCGTTCTGCCCGGCCGACCCAGGGGCGGAGCCTGGCCAGCCCCGCGCGAAGTTCACGATCATCGACGACATCGACCCGTCGCTGAAATGCCGCTGCGAGGCGTTTCTCGCCGCTAACGACATCGAGGTCGCCGGCATCGAGTTCATCGCCGACCGCGACGGCACGGTCTACATCTACGACGTCAACACCAACACCAACTACAACCCCGACGCCGAGGTCCGCGCCGGCCGTTCCGGGATGGATACCCTCGCCCGCCATCTCGGCGCCGAGCTGCCCGACTTTATCCGCGCTCCCACGCCGCCGAATAAGCGAGCAACAGCCGGGGTTGGGCGATATCGTCGGGGCAGCCGGCACGGTTGCCGGAGGGGCCTGGCGAACCGCCCATACGGTCCCCCGTCTCTACCTGTTCCACCTGTTTTATCAGGCCGAGATCAGGCACTCGGGAACTCCCTTCGGCCACAATCGGGCCGGTCTGGGGTACCCCTCAAAGTCGCCAAAGTATGCTGCTAATATGGCAATTATATGGCTATCTGTTTAGCAATTATGCGCAACGCGGAGAAATGGGACGCCTCCGCTCAGACGCCACACCGCGCCCGGTGTCCTCAATATCGCCGTCACCGGCAGCGAGCCCATCGCCGACGCCGAGTCCCGGGCCGGATGAGCTTGAATGATGCGCAAAGCTGAAACCGTGGGACGAGGTCTCTGCTATCCGAGGACGATACCGCGGTCGCCGACATTCGCGTTCATCGCCGATGCGAGGCCGTATTTCTCCACGTCGCGCCCCCTGTGAGACCACTTGACGGGTCAATAGCCGGCCTCCTTGCCGTGTCGCACCGCCAAAATCGCAATGAGGTCGCCGTCGTAGCGATAGAGCGTCACGTAGCCGCTGTCGCCGAAATGGACGAACCATTCTCGGAACTCCGACGGCATCTCTTCGACCGGCCGACCAATCTCGGGGTGCGTGGCGAGCAGCTTCACGCGTTACCGGATCGCTCGAACGGCCCGCTGTGCTGAATCTCGGTTCTTTGGTGCTAGAAATGCATGCAGACGCGCCACATCCCGCAGCGCCGGCGGCGTCCAGATCAGACGCGGCACCGGTCAGTCGTGGGGTGACGGTGGCTCGGCGTCCTCGCGCGCTTCCAGGCGGACCAGCCAGGCATCCGCCTCGGCGGCGGTCACGTGTTGGCCCGACTCCTGATATTCGGCCCAGGCGGCGAGCGCGTCGAGCCGCAGCCGCTCGCGGCGTCCCTCTCGGTCGACATATTGCTCGATGGCCTCGCGCATCAGCCAATGCTGCGAGCGGCGGCGCGATTGCGCGAGCCGCAGCAGGCGGGCCTTGATCTCGGCGTCAAGCTTCAGGCTAGTGGTGGCTGCGGACGGCACCCGATGCCTCCTGGTGTTACCATTAGCTAGCAGGAGATGGTGATCCGTCAGCTCAACACCCCCATCTTCTTCCGTTCGATCAGGGCGAAGTCGATTTGGGCGCCGAGGCCGGGGGCGGTGGGGGCGTGGACGAGGCCGTCATGGTCGACGGCGATGTCTTCGGCGAGGCCGTATTTCTGCATCGCATCGGGCAACAGGACCTCAAAGAACTCGGTGTTCCGGATCGCCATGATCACGTGCAGGTTGGCGAAGTTGTTCAACGAATTGCCGCCGTGATGGGTCTCGAAATTCATCCGGAAGGCTTCGGCGAGGTGGGCGGTCTTTATCAGGGTGGTGATCCCGCCCTTGACCGCGACATCGCCGCGCAGGAAGTCGGTGGCGCGCTCGGTGATCCACGGGATATAGGAATTGAGCCCGCCGATCGGGTATTCGGTGGCGAGGATCGGGATGTCGAGCTTCTGCTTCAATTTGACGTAGTTGTAGATGTCCTGCTCGTGAAGCGGGTCCTCGTACCAGTAGAACCCCATCTCCTCGATCGCCCGGCCGACCCGCAACGCTTCCTCGTAGCGGTAGCTCCAGGTCGAATCGAGCATCACCGTGTAATCGTCGCCGACCGCCTGGCGCACCGCCTCGCAGACCTTGATGTCGTCACGCCAGCGCTGCGGCGGGTGGATCTTGTAGGCGGCCCAGCCGGTCGATTGGTAGTACAATGCCTGCTCGGAATAGGCCTCGGGTGCCGCATGGATCTCGGAGCTGGCATAGGCCGGGATGCTGGTACGGCAGGTGCCGAGGAGGCGATGGATCGGCATTCCCGCGGCCTTGCCGAGGATGTCCCACAAGGCGATGTCGCAGGCGCCGATCGCGCGCACCGTCGCGACCCGGGCGCGCGCCCATAGCAGGCGATTGAGGTATTCACGGTTGAGCGGGTCCTGACCGATCAGGATCGGCTTCAGAAAGCGGATCAGGCCCGGCCCGTCGAGGCTCGCCGGGTTGGACGAGGTGCCGAGAAAGGCGTGGCCGGTCACCCCCTCGTCGGTCACGACCGCGAGCAGGCCGAGATCGCTGCTGCCGGTCGGCCGCGCGGTGTGGTGGCCATAGATCGTCGACGGGATGCTCTCCCAAGCGAACAGGGTCAGGGTAACGTCGGTGATCTTCATTCAGTCGTCTCCGATTTCGGGGCCGCTTGCCTCTGACCCGCCTGCGGGCGGGACGCCCGCGCTCCAACTCATTCGATCGGCACGCGCATGGCGATGGCGCCAAAGCTGTCGCCGCGCGCCCTGGCATACTTGCCGGCGAGGCCGAGGCAGACGAGCCCGATCGCCAGCACCACCGCTCCCTGGAACAGCGGCTGAAAGATCAGCGCGGTCTTGGGCACGATCGCGATCGAGGCGATCAACGGCACCGCGATCAGGATCGACACGATCGCGGTAAAGGTCGCGAATTGCTGGTTGAGGACCGGCGCCGCCCATTCGGCCTCGCGCCAGCGCGGGTGCCATTTCAGGTTCAACACGCCGACCGCGATCGCCAGCCACACCAGCAGCACGGCGATCGAGCGCACCGCCACCCCCATCGCCCAGCCGACATAGACCGCCTGCACCAGAAAGGCCGTGCTCAAGAGCGCGTGCAGGATCAGCCCGGCGAGCGGCACCTTGCGTTTCGAGGTCTCGGCGAAGATTGCCGGCAGCATGCGGTCCTGGCCATAGGCAAACGCGAAACGCGAGGACACCATGAAGCCGGGCGCCAGGGTCTTGCCGACGATGATCGCCACGGCGAGGTTGAGCAGCGCGCTGGCCCAGCCGGGCGCGACCAGCCCGACCAGACCCGGCGCGGTGGCGTAAGCCGATTTTCCGGCCTTGATCAGGCCGGTGATCGCCCACCACGGGGCGGCGTGAAACAATGCCGCCGCCACCGCCGTGAACAGCACCAGCGCCATGGCGAACCCGTAAGCGATGCCGAGCGGCAATTTGCGCTGCGGATCGCCGACTTCGCCGCCCAAGGCGGGCCCGGAGCCGAGGCCGGCATAGGCGAAGACGAACAGCGAGCAGACCGAGACGAAGTTGAAAAAGCTGTCGGCCGGCGGCACCGCGGGCGGAGCGAGGGCGACCTTCGCCACCTTGCTCGCCGCAGCCACGAACACCGCCTGCGAGGTCGAAAAGCCGATGGCGCAGATCACCAGTGCCACCGCGACGATCACGAACATCAGGACGATGACGAACAGCCCATAGCGATGGATGCCGGCGGCGTTGACGCCATAAGTGATCCAGATCGCCGCGATGCCGCAGACGAGATGGCCGGTCGGCGTCAGCATCGCCGCACCCAGCGCCGGGCTGAAGCCCACCACCGCCTGGCCGAGGAAGGAGCCGAAGGCAAAGGCGAGGACCCCCGCGCCGGCCGGGCCGGTCGCCCACCAGACAAAGGTGACCAGGAACCCAACCGGCACGCCGAGGCTGCGCGCGATCCACACGTATTTCGAGCCGGCGCGCGGCATCACCCGCGAAAACATTACGTAGAGGTAGGTCTTGGGCAGCATCAGAACGCCGGTGACGAACATTGCCAACGGGACGAGGCCGTGCACCCCGGGATAGACGGCGAGGCTCTGGGTCGAGACGAAATTGATGCCGGCGCCGTATTCGGCGGCGACGGCCGAGGCGGTGACCGCCAGCACGCCGAGGACCTTGGCCAGCCGATAATCGGGGGCCGGCGCGCCGGCCATGCTGTAGCTGTGGGTCATGACGCCCTCCCGTTCTATCGCTTCCGGCGCGGGTCGCCCTTGGTGTTTGTCTTTATTAACAACCATCGGCGTACACATTTCAATCGCGAGCTGCCTCGCCGGTCCGGTCGCGGAGGAGGCTCTTGCCTTCGCCCTTGGCACGTGCACAATTCCGCCCCCTTTGGGCGGCGGGCCGGCGCCGCGGCAATTGCGAGGACGGGATGAAAGCGCTGGTCGCGGTCAAGCGGGTCATCGACTACAACGTCAAGATCCGGGTCAAGGCGGATAAGAGCGGGGTCGAGACCGCCAACGTAAAGATGTCGATGAACCCGTTCGACGAGATCGCGGTCGAGGAGGCATTGCGGCTGCGCGAAGCCGGCACCGTCAGCGAGGTGATCGCGGTCTCGCTCGGCGCCGCCCAATGCCAGGAGACGATCCGCACCGCCCTGGCGATGGGGGCCGATCGCGGCGTCCTGGTGCAGACCGACGCCGAATTGCAGCCGCTCGCCGTCGCCAAGTTGCTGAAGGCGGTGATCCTCCAGGAAAACCCCGAGATCGTGATCATCGGCAAGCAGGCGATCGACGACGACTGCAACCAGACGGGGCAGATGCTGTCGGCACTGCTCGGCTGGCCGCAGGCGACCTTCGCCTCGAAGATCGCGATCGCCGACGGCAAGGCCGAGGTCACCCGCGAGGTCGATGGCGGGCTCGAGACGATCTCGATCAAATTGCCGGCGGTGGTCACCACCGACCTCAGATTGAACGAGCCGCGCTATGCCTCGTTGCCCAACATCATGCGGGCCAAGAAAAAGCCGATCGCGACGACGACGCCGGAGGCGCTCGGCGTCGACCCGACCCCGCGGCTCGTCGTGCTCAAGGTCGAGGAGCCGGCAAAGCGCCAGGGCGGGCATAAGGTGGGCTCGGTCGAAGAGCTCGTCGACAAGCTCAAGACCGAGGCGCGGGTGATCTGATGGCGGCCCTCGTCGTCGCCGAGCACGACAATCGGGCGTTGAAGCCCGCGACCCTCAACGCGCTGGCCGCGGCCAAGGAGATCGCCGGCGACAAGGTCGATGTGCTGGTGGCCGGCATGGATTGCCGCGCGGTGGCCGAGGCGGCGGCGCAGCTCGCCCGGGGTCGAGCGGGTGCTGCTCGCCGACGATGGGGCCTACGATCATGGGCTCGCCGAGAATGTGGCACCACTGCTGGTCAAGCTCGCCGAGGGCTACACGCATCTCTTGGCGCCGGCCACGACCGCGGGCAAGAATTTGATGCCGCGGGTCGCGGCCCTGCTCGACGTGATGCAGATTTCCGACATCAGCGCGGTGGTTTCGCCGGATACCTTCGTGCGCCCGATTTATGCCGGCAACGCGCTGCAGACGGTGCAGTCGAAAGACCCGATCAAGGTCATCACCGTGCGCGGCACCGCGTTTCCGCCGGGTGCTGCGACCGGCGGATCGGCGGCGATCGAGGCTATCGCACCGACCGGGGCGGCCGGGCTCTCCGAATTCGTGCGCGCCGAATTGTCGAAATCGGAGCGGCCGGAATTGACCAGCGCCCGGGTCATCATCTCCGGCGGGCGCGGCATGCAGTCGGGCGACAACTTCCACCTGCTCGAAAAGGTCGCCGACCAGCTCGGGGCCGCGGTCGGCGCCTCGCGCGCCGCGGTCGACGCCGGGTTTGTCCCGAATGATTACCAGGTCGGCCAGACCGGCAAGATCGTCGCCCCCGAGCTCTACATCGCGGTCGGGATTTCCGGCGCCATCCAGCATCTCGCCGGGATGAAGGATTCGAAGGTCATCGTCGCCATCAACAAGGACGAGGAGGCGCCGATCTTTCAGATCGCCGATTACGGCCTGGTCGGCGATCTGTTCAAGATCCTCCCCGAGCTCGCCGCCGAGCTCGAGCGCCGCCAGTGAGCGCCGCCGCCCCGTCACCCGCCCCGCTGGCGCTCGACCGGCTGCGCCGCATCGGCGTGATCGGCGCCGGGCAGATGGGCGGCGGCATCGCCCATATCTGCGCGCTCGCCGGGCTCGATGTCGTCATCACCGATGTCGGCGACGAGGCGTTGCAGCGCGGGCGCGCGGCGATCGAGCGCAACCTGTCGCGCCAGGTCGCCCGCGGCCGGATTCGCGAGGACGAAAAGGACGCCGCATTGGCGCGCATCGCCGCCGGGCTCGATTACGCGCTGTTCGGCGATTGCGACATGGTCATCGAGGCCGCGACCGAAAAAGAGGAGGTCAAGCGCGAGATCTTCAAAAAGCTGACCCCGCAGCTGCGGCCCGACGCCCTGATCGCCACCAACACCTCGTCGATCTCGATCACCCGGCTCGCCGCCTCGACCGACCGGCCCGGCAAGTTCATCGGCATGCACTTTATGAACCCGGTGCCGGTGATGACCTTGGTCGAGCTGATCCGCGGCATCGCCACCGACGAGGACACCTTTGCGCTGACCCGCGACCTGGCGCTGAAGCTCGGCAAGACGCCGGTCGCGGCCGAGGATTTCCCGGCCTTCATCGTCAACCGCATCCTGTTGCCGATGATCAACGAGGCGGTCTATGTGCTCTATGAGGGGGTGGGCTCGGTCGAGGCCATCGACACCGCGATGAAGCTCGGCGCCAATCACCCGATGGGCCCCTTGGAGCTCGCCGATTTCATCGGGCTCGACACCTGCCTCTCGGTCATGCAGGTGCTCTATGAGGGGCTCGCCGACAGCAAGTACCGGCCCTGCCCGCTGCTGGTCAAATACGTCGAGGCCGGCTGGCTCGGCCGCAAGACCGGCCGCGGCTTTTACGACTACCGCGGCCTGAAGCCGATCCCGACCCGCTGACCGGCAAAATCGCGTCCCGCAATCTTGTCCCCAAAAGTCCGATCCGTTATCAAGCTGTCACGATCGCATGCTATCCGGGCTTGCGCGTAATGATCGGCGGACTGGTTTGTCGGTGACGGCCTGCTTGGACAACTGCCCGGCCCTGGTGCTCAACGCGGATTTTCGCCCGCTGAGCTATTTTCCGCTGTCCTTGTGGTCGTGGCAGGATGCGATCAAGGCGGTGTTTCTCGACCGCGTCAACATCATCGACCATTACGACGTTCGGGTGCACAGCCCGTCCTTGGAGATGCAGCTGCCGAGCGTCGTCTCGCTCAAGGAATACGTGCCGGCGGCGCGCCATCCGGCGTTCACCCGGTTCAACGTGTTTCTGCGCGACCGTTTCACGTGCCAGTACTGCGCCGAGCCCTATCCCTCGCACGAGCTGACCTTCGATCATCTGGTCCCGCGCTCGCGCGGCGGGCGCACCACCTGGGCCAACGTCGTCACCGCCTGCGGCAGCTGCAACCTCCTGAAGGGCAACCGCCTGCCGCGCGAGAGCGGGATGTACCCGCGCCATCGCCCGGTGCAGCCGACCACCCATATGCTGCAGCAGAACGGCCGCGCCTTCCCGCCCAACTACCTGCACGAGAGCTGGCGCGACTATCTCTACTGGGACACCGAGCTCGACCCGTTCTGAGCCGAGGGGCCGCCCGTGCGTTGCCCCCTTGTCACTCGGCTGCACTTCAGGCTTAATTTTGACAAGCGGCCGGCATAATTTCGCTGAACACGCGCAAATGCAGGTTGGCGGGGGGCAAAGAGGAACGGGTTTCGATGGGAGCGGACCTGCCGGCTAAAAAAGAGCGGCTTCTCGGCATCATCCGCCGCAACTCCCTGCTGCAAAATCGGGATTTCGTGCTCGCTTCGGGGCGGTCGAGCAGCTTTTTTTTCGACATGAAGCGGACGATGTTCGAACCCGAGGGTGCGGCCTTGGCCGCCGACCTCTTGTTCGACCGGGTCAGGGACGAGGATTTCGACTACATCGGCGGGCTGGAAAGCGGGGCGATCCCGATCGTCGCCGCTCTATGCGCGCGGAGCTGGCCGCAAAAGCCGATCAAGGGCTTTTTCGTGCGCAAGGAAACAAAGGGCCACGGCACCGACCAGCGGATCGACGGGCTGCTCGAACCGGGATCGCGGGTGATTCTATTCGAGGATGTCACCACCACCGGCGGCTCGGTCATGCAGGCGGCGATCGCGGCCCGACAACTTGACTGCACGATCGTCAAGATCATCGCCATCGTCGACCGCCTCGAGGGCGCCTACGAGACCTTCAAAACCGCGGGAATCGCGTTCGAGTCGCTGTTTACCTGGCGTGACTTCAGTTGACCCGGTCGATCGTCGACCTGGCCGCAATCCATCTCAAGCGTCAATTTCTCTACCAGACGCAGCGCAACCGCTTCGCCAGCTTGGAGGCGTTGCACGAGTTGGCGATCTATGCCCGCGGCTGTATCGCCTCCTCGCTGTCCTCGGGGCAGGTCACCGTCGCCTTTGTGCTCGAACGCGTTCTGCATAAATGCGCCCGCGACCTCGACGGCCGCCCGGTGCGCATCTCGGAGATCGCCGAGCTCGGCGACCGCCTCCATCCGCCGGTCGGGCGCGCGGTCGATTTTCTCGCCGGCGCCGACGACGACCCGGTCGAAATCGCCGCCGCCCTGATCAAGGCCCGGCCGACCCGCGAGCGGTGATCGGTGCGAATGTTCCGGCTGGCCGCTACTTCAGATTTTCGCGCAGCAGGAAGGCGAGCCGCACCCCGGCCTTGGCCAATTGCTCCCTGACGGCGGCGACCGCGCGGTCCTGATAAGCCGGGTCGATGCGATAGACCGGGGCAGCACCGCAGGGGTCCTTCTCGCCCTTGCGCGCCGCAAGCGCGCGTTTGCCGGCGACCGCGTCGGCGGGATAGCCGTAGGCGACCGTCTTGGCGACATCGTAGGATTCGCGCGCCCAGTCCTCGATCGTGCCGCCGGACCATTTGCCGATGTCCGCGGGACTGAGAGCTGCGGCGATCCGGTCGGCCGCCGTCGCCGGGTCCCTGCCCTCGGCCTCGGCGACCAGAACATCGTTCCAATAGCCGCTGAGCCGGACCGGGGCCTTGGCGCCGGGCGGCAGCACCGCGACGCAATTGCCGCCCTGGTCGCCGTGCTCGATCGCGTCGAGCGGCTGGTGCAGGTCGCCGGTGAGATCGAGCAGGAACTGCAATGCCATCAGCCGCTCGCCCTCCGACGTCGCGGGATCGCGCAGCTCACGGGCGAACTCATTGATCTTGTCGACGATGCAGTCCTGCTGCGGTCCGTGGCTCGCCGGCGTCATCGCCGGCAGATCGGGGCGGCCGAAACAGGCCTTGGCCAAATCGGGGCTGGCGGCGTCGAGCTTGACGTAATGCCATTGCGAGGTGGCGAGCCGCCCCTCCGGGCTGCGCTCGCGCAGCGCCTGCGCCCAATTCGCCTCGCCGGCGATGTCGGTCTTGGTCCATTCGTTGGATTTGTCGGTGGCAAGGATCGCCGCAACCTTCTTCTGAATTGCCGGGTCGTGCGCCGCCAGCAGCCGGTCGGCGACCAGGGCGACGATCGCGTTGCCCTCGGCGCCCCAGGCCGATGCCTCGCGCGGCGCCGCGAGCGCGAAAAGCTGCGCCAGGCAGCCGACGGCAACGCACAGACCGGACGATTTCATCGCGGATCTCCGATGATCCTGATGCTAGCATCGCCGCGACGCCAATGTCAGCGGCGGCCGGCCGGCGTGCATCGGAAAGCAGCCAAGATCGGCAGCAGGCACCACCGCTCAGGGCGAGCGGCAAAGCGGGGGCAGGATGAACCCACAGGATTGCGCCATCCATTTCCGCTCCGACGGGCTGGCGCTGTCGCCGGCCGGTTACGCGCGCCTGTTGGCCCGGCTCGCCGAGAAGGGCGGGATCGCCGCCGACGAGTTCTCGTTGGGCGGCGTAGTCGAGCAGCTGGAAACGCGCATGGCGGCTTTGCTCGGCAAGGAGATGGCGGTCTTCATGCCGAGCGGCACCTTGGCTAATCACCTCGCGTTGCGCTTGTTGGCGCGGCATGGCCGCCGCGTGCTGGTGCAGCGCGAAAGCCACATCTACTCCGACAGCGGGGACTGCGCGCAGGAGCTGAGCGGGTTAACTCTTGTGCCGCTCGGTGCGGAGCAGGCGAGCTTTACCTTAGCCGAGGTCTTGGCCGAGGCCGCGCGCGCCGAGCAGGGCCGGGTCGGAACCCCGATCGGCGCGATCTCGATCGAAAGCCCGGTTCGCCGCCTCGCGGGCGAGGTCTTCGACTATGCCGAGATGCAGCGCATCATCAGCTTTGCGCGCGAGCGCGGCATCGGGCTCCATCTCGACGGCGCCCGGCTGCTCCTCGCCACTCCCTATACCGGGATCGCGCCGGCCGATTATGCCGCACCGTTCGACACCGTCTATGTATCGCTCTACAAATATTTGAACGCCGCCGGCGGCGCCGTGCTGGCCGGCCCGCGGCATCTGCTCGACGGCCTCTATCATCAGCGCCGCATGTTCGGCGGCGGGCTGCGCCAGGCCTGGCCTTACGCCGCGGTGGCGCTGCACTACCTCGACGGCTTCGCCGAGCGCTTCGCGCAGGCGGCTGCGGCGGCCGACACCCTCTTTTGCGCATTGGCCGAGCATCCCGGCGTTTGCGTGCTGCGCTCGCCGGCATCGACCAACGTCACCCGTCTGCGCATCCGCGGCAGCGCCGCCGCGTCCCTGCCCGAGCGGCTGATCGCGCGCGGGATCTCGATCCGCCCGCCGCTGCTCGCCGCCTCGGCCGGGGCCGAGTTCGAGCTCGTCGTCAACGAGACCGTATTGCGCCGCCCGGCAGCGCAGATCGCCGCGGATTTTGTCGATGCGATCGGGCCTGGCTGAGCTTCGGCCGCGGTCGCCCGCCGGCGCATTGACCTTGCGCGGCGGGTTTCTTATCTAAATTTGCGTCCGATGGCTCTGTTGCCGATCATCACCGCCCCCGACCCGCGGCTCAAGATCAAGGCGCGGCCCGTCGCCGCTGTCGACGACGGGGTCCGGCGGCTGATGGACGACATGCTGGAGACGATGCGCCAAGCAATCGGCGTCGGACTCGCCGCCCCCCAGATCGGGGTGGCGAAACGCATCATCGTCCTCGATGTCGCGCGCGAGGGCGAGCAGCCGCAGCCGATGATGCTGGCCAACCCGGAGATCCTGTGGCGCTCGCCGGAGCTGACGACCGGCAGCGAGGGCTGCCTGTCACTGCCCGAGCATTATGCCGAGGTCACCCGCCCGGCCGAAATCCGCCTGCGCTATCTCGACTACCAGAACGAGATCCGCGAGATCGAGGCGTCGGGGCTGCTCGCGACCTGCATTCAGCACGAGATCGACCATTTGGACGGCGTCCTCTTTGTCGACCATGTCTCGCTGGTCAAGCGCGGGATGATCCTGCGCAAGCTCGCCAAGGCAAAGCGCAGCCGAACCCCCGTCCCCGCCTGACGCCGACAGCCGGGCGACGACCGTCTCAGCCGGGAGCGCCGTGTTGGACCTCGTCTTCATGGGCACCCCGGGTTTTGCGGCAACCATCCTCGAGGCGCTGATCGCGGCCGGGCACCATATCCTCGCCGTATATACGCAGCCGCCGCGCCCGGCCGGGCGCGGGCACCGCCTGCAACTCTCGCCGGTTCAGCAGACGGCGGAGCGGCGGGGGCTACCGGTGCGCAGCCCGGCGCGCCTGCGCGATCCGGAGACGCAGGGGGCATTTGCGGCGCTCGGCGCCGAGGCCGCGGTGGTCGCCGCCTATGGGCTGATCCTGCCGCGCGCGATGCTGGGCGCACCGCGTTTCGGCTGCCTCAACGTGCACGCCTCCCTGCTGCCGCGCTGGCGCGGCGCCGCCCCGATCCAGCGCGCCCTGCTCGCCGGCGACGAGCAGAGCGGGATCACGATCATGCAGATGGAAGCGGGGCTCGACAGCGGCCCGATCCTGATGCAGCAGACCGTGCCGATCGGCCCGGAGACGACCGCCGCCGGCCTTGCCGCCGAGCTCGCCCGGATCGGCGGCGGCCTGATCGTCACGGCCCTGGCCGCACTTGCCGGAGGCAAGCTCGCGCCGCTTCCGCAGCCGCGAGAGGGCGTCACCCATGCGCCCAAGATCACCCGCGAGGAGGGCCGGCTCGATTGGCGCCGCCCGGCGGCGGAGCTCGAGCGCCGGGTGCGCGCGCTCGACCCCTGGCCCGGCGCTTATTTCGAGCATCGCGGCGAGCTTGTCCGCGTGCACGCCTCGGCCGTGCTGCCCGCGACATCGGACGGCCCGCCGGGAACCGTGCTCGACGACCGTCTGTCGATCGCCTGCGGGTCGGGCCTGCTGCGGCTGCTGCGGCTGCAGCGGCCGGGACGCGCGGCGCTCGACGCGGCCGAGTTTCTGCGCGGCTGGCCGATCCCGCCCGGCACCCTGCTGCCGTGCCCCGCTACCGGCTGACCATCGAATATGACGGCGCCGGGCTCGTCGGCTGGCAGCGCCAGCCGCAGGGCCTGTCGGTTCAGGAAGCGCTCGAAACCGCGGTCGCGCGCTTCTGCGGCGAGCAGGTCACGGTGCACGGCGCCGGCCGCACCGACGCCGGCGTCCACGCGCTGGGTCAGGCGGCGCATCTCGACCTCGCGCGCACGGTGCCGGCCGAGGTGCTGCGCAGCGCCGTCAACCATCACCTGCGCCCGGCCGCGATCAGCGTGCTCACTGCCGCGCCGGCGCCCGCCGCATTCGACGCGCGGCTCTCGGCCGTCCTGCGCGTCTATGTCTACCGCATCCTGAACCGGCGGGCACCGGCGGCGCTGGAGCGGGGCCGGGTGTGGCGGGTGGCGCCGCCGCTCGATGCCGAGGCGATGCGCGCCGGCGCGCGGCATCTCGTCGGGCATCACGATTTCACGACCTTTCGCGACCGGCTGTGCCAGGCGAGATCGCCATTGCGCACGCTCGATGCGCTCGAAATCAGCCAAATCGGCGACGAGATCCGCATCGAGGCGCGCGCCCGCTCGTTCCTGCACCGCCAGGTGCGCAACATGGCGGGAACCCTGGAGCTGGTCGGGCTTGGCCGCTGGCAGCCCGACGACGTTGCCGCGGCACTCGCCGCCCGCGACCGCCGCGCCGGCGGCCCGACCGCCCCGGCCGCCGGGCTCTATCTGATCGAGGTCAAGTATCCCGACGGCTCTCAGGCCTCGTAAATGACATAGCCCCACCGCCCCCGCCCTCGATCTCCCGGGTTGCGCTATAGAATTCCGAGCTGATAATGAAATCGCCGTTCGGCATCAGGTGGCGCGGGGATAGAGCCGGAGACAACGAACCGGGATTTGTTACGGGTTGTTACAGGCCCGGGCGGCCAGATGATTTGAATACAGCAAGAATGGGGCGAGACATGGGCGGCGAAACATTTGGAAGCCTGTCGCTGGGGACGCCGGCGCGAGAGTTCCGACCGGACAGCGCAGAGCCGCGGCTCTTTCCAGGAGACGGGTCTGCATCGGCCGATCCTCCGGCCGTCGCGAGTGAGGGCGCGGGTTCTGCGGCTTGGGAGGAAGCCCCTGTGCCCGAGACGTGGCCGGCGACCCCGGCACTCGGCCGCCGCCTTGCCGCGGCTGCTGCCGAGCTCCCGGCGGGCACCTGGCTGTACCTCATTCTGATCGGGCTGGTCGCCACCATGACCATCGCCGCGTTCTTTGGCATCGGATTTTTGCTGCTTGCGGCGCCCGCCAACCAGACCATCGCTGTTTCCGAGCGCAACGCCGCGCGCCCCTCGGCGCCGATTTCGCTCGAAGCCGGGATGCCGCCCTCGGCCGCGCCGGCCGCCATCCCAGGCCCGTCCCTGGCGCCGCATCCGGCCGTGGATCCGATTGCGGATGAGGCGCCGCCGCTGCCGCAGAGCACGACCGGGCAAGCTCTGCTGCCGGCGTCCCCGGTCGGCAAACCGCCGGCGCAGGCCGCTTCGGCGCCCAATTCGCCACCCGATCCCGCATCGAGGCCCGACCTCGCCGATCATAGGCCCGGGCCGGCATCGGCCGCCCCGATCTCCCCCGCCGCTCGGACGGATACGGCGGCTCGGCCGCCATCCTTCCCGGAGGAGGCCGCTCTTCAGGGTGCGACGAGCCCGCCGACCCGTTATGCATCAACCGATCGCGCTCGACCGGCGTCGCGGCATTGGCACCATCGATCCGCCCGCAACGGCCGGTCGCCGGCAGCGAGGCGGCCTCGTTTCGCCCAGGCCCTGACGCCGCCGCAGGCGGGAGCGATGAGCCCGATGGACCAGCTCCTGACCCAGTTGACGGAGCAGCCCAAATCTGCTCGCCAGTCGATGACCCCGCCCCCGGCGGACCCCTCCGGCCCCGGCGTTTCGCACAGATAGTCGGCGCCGGCCGCAATCCTGCGGAGCGCGGCCGTCCCGGCCGCATGCGGGCCGGAGGCCCGCGGTCTAGATAGCCGGCGCGTCCGCGAGCCTCGCGAGCGCCGCGGTTCCGGCGGCAAGCTCTTCGTCGGCTCAGTAGAGGCTGCCGGCGGCTCGGCTGATGATGATCCCAAGGACGAGATCGACGACGACAACCAAGGTTGCGGCGGCACCGGTGGTCTCCAGCGCCACCCGGGCGATGTACCATTCGTAGACCAGGACCGCGATCGCGGCAGCGACCTCGATCCCCTGCGCGGCCGGATCGCCCAGCATGCCGCTCTCCGAATTGAGACCGACCAGCACGAACAGCACGCTCTGCGGCAGCTGGCACCAGTTATAGGGGACCATGAAGTCGAAAAAGCGATGCTCGCGGCCGAGCCAGCGCACGACCGACAGCATGAGCAGCGGAAACGCGACCCAGGAAATCACATACCCGATCGTCTCGATCAGAATGATGCGCGGGCCGCCCGCAGCCTGCCATTGCGCGAGGCTGACCCGCATCGTCAGCAGCACGAGGTACAACGGGTAGCTGAGCGCCGCGGCCAGAAACGAGCGCCAGAACCCGTCGAGCGAACGGTCGAAGCAGCCGAGGCCGCCGCGATCGCCGCGCGCCAGCCGCAAGCTGCCAACGAGCGCCGAGCGCACCTCCTCCCATGTCGCCGCCGCCATCAAACGCTCGTCGCCGGTTCAGGGGCTGCCGAAGAACAGCTCGAGGAAGGTGCGGTAGATCTCGGTCAGGGCGGCGAGGTCGGCGAGGTCGACCCGCTCGTCCGCCTTGTGCATGGTTGCTCCGACGAGGCCGAACTCGGCAACCGGGCACCAGGCGTGGATGAAGCGCGCATCCGAGGTGCCGCCGGTCGTGCTGAGCTCGGGCGCCCGTCCGGTGACGCGGCGGATGGCCTCGGCCAGAGGATCGCTGACGATGCCGGGCGGAACCAGAAACGACTCGCCGCTGACCGAGAGGTCGAGCGCATAACGCCCGCCGACCGCATCGAGCCGCTCGATAATCCAATGGTTCAAGGTCTCGCCGGTCCAGCGATCGTTGAAGCGGATGTTGAAGACCGCCCGCGCGTCGGCCGGGATCACGTTCGCGGCCGGGTTGCCGATGTCGATCGTCGAGATTTGCAGGGTCGAGGGCTGAAAATGCTCGGAGCCATGGTCGAGCTCGGCCGTGCTCAGCGCGTGCAGCATCGCGACCAGGCGATGGGCGGCGTTGTCGGCGAGATGCGGGTAGGCGGTGTGCCCCTGCACGCCATGGACGCTCAGACGCCCGGTCAGGCTGCCGCGCCGGCCGATCTTGATCATGTCGCCGAGCATTGCGGCCGAGGTCGGCTCGCCGACCAGACAGGCGTCCAGCGTCTCGCCGCGCGCAGCCAGCCATTCGAGCACCTTCCTGGTGCCGTTCAGCCCCGCTGCCTCCTCGTCGCCGGTGATCAACAGGCTGATCGAGCCGGTGAAGCCGGAGCCCCGCTCGTCGAGCCAGCGCTGCGCGGCCGCGATAAAGGCGGCGATCGCCCCCTTCATGTCGACGGCGCCGCGGCCCCACAGCGCCCCGTCGCGCAAATCCGCGCCGAACGGATCGAACGACCAGGCCTCGCGCGCCCCCGGCGGCACCACGTCGGTATGCCCGGCAAAGCACAGATTGGGCCGGCCACGGCCGAGGCGGGCATAGAGGTTGGCGATCCGGTCGCTGCCGTCGCCGCCGAACACCAGCCGGTGGCAAGTAAATCCGAGGTCCTCCAGATAACCGGCGACGATCCCGATCGCGCCCTCGTCCCGGGGAGTGACGCTCGGCCGGCGGATCAGCTCGGCGGCGAGTGCGGCCGGGTCGATGGCGGCGTTTTTCATTCGCGCAGCAATTCGTTGATTGCGGTCTTGGCGCGGGTCTGCGCGTCGACGGTCTTGACGATCACCGCGCAGTAAAGATTGGGGCCCGGGCTGCCGTCAGGGAGCGGCCTGCCCGCGAGCGAGCCCGGCACGACCACCGAATAGGCCGGGACCCGGCCGACATGGATCTCGCCGGTATTGCGGTCGACGATCTTGGTGGTGGCGCTGATGAAGGTGCCCATCGCCAAGACCGAGCCCCGCTCGACGATGACCCCTTCGACGACCTCGCTGCGCGCCCCGATAAAGCAGTCATCCTCGATGATCACCGGCTCGGCCTGCAGCGGCTCGAGCACGCCGCCGATGCCGACCCCGCCCGAGAGGTGGCAGTTCGCGCCGATCTGGGCGCAGGAGCCGACCGTCGCCCAGGTATCGACCATCGTGCCCTTGTCGACATAGGCGCCGACATTCACAAAGCTCGGCATCAGGACGACATTGGGCGCGATATAGGCCGAGCGGCGCACGATCGATCCCGGCACCGCGCGAAACCCGGCGTCGCGGAAGCGGTTCGACGACCACCCGGCGAATTTCGACGGCACCTTGTCCCACCACCTGGACGCCCCGCGCTCGGGGTCGGTCGGGCCGCCGGGGATCTCGACCATGTCGTTGAGGCGGAACGACAGCAGCACCGCCTTCTTCAGCCATTGATGGACCTGCCAGCCGCGCGCGGTCTTTTCGGCGACGCGCAATCTGCCGCCGTCGAGCCCGTCGAGCGCCGCCTCGACCGCCTCGCGCCAGGGGCCGCGGGTCGCCGGCGAAACCCCGTCGCGCGCCTCCCAAGCGGCGTCGACGGCAGCGGCGAGATCGGCGTCGGTCATGGCGATTTCCGAACGGGCTGAGAGGGGCTGAGGCGCCCGCACCATGATCGAGCCCACCCCGCAGTGTCAACGAGGCCAGGACGCGGCAGTGGGTCAGTCGAGGCGGCGCTCAGCCACGAGGCCCGTCGGCCTTTCGCCGCCACACGCGGTTAAAAGGGGCATTCGATGCTACGAAGCTCTTATGCTCCGCAATCCATTCTCCGGCTTTCGCCTCGGTCCCGAAGCTGCTCATGGTGGTCGGAGAGGTTCCCGGTATGGCGATCTCAACGCCAAAGGTCCCATCGTTCAACCGAACAGTGCGGTAGGTAGCCTCAGCGTGAGGGTGTATCCTGGTCATGGTCTCTATATGGCGTGCCCAGGGCCGATCGGAAAGCCGGGCCTGACGAGGGCCGGTGTGGCCTTGCTGTTGCCCGCGTTGTTGCGCTGGGCGGGTGCCATCGGGTAGCGTCCGATGGTGTTTCTGGGGGGAAGATCGCCGTGGGGAAATTGACTTGCCTGTGGGCTGCGGCCGGTTTGGCGCTCGGGGTTGCCGGGTGCGTCAGCCAGCAGGCGCAGGTCGGGCAGAAGGAAGACCTGCTCGCCGCTGCCGGGTTTCAGGTGAGGCCGGCGGATTCGCCGCATCGGCTCGAGGCGATGAAGAGGCTGCCGCCGAACAAATTCGTCACCAAGGTGGTGAACGGCAATCCCGTTTACCTTTACGCCGACCCGCTCGACTGCAATTGCGTTTATTTCGGCAATCAGCAGAACTGGGACATGTACAAGCAGGAGATGTTCGCCAAGCAGATCGCCGACCAGAACCAGATGACCGCGATCATGAACCAGGAGGCGTGGGACTTTGGCCCGTGGGGCTACCCGTGACCGGGCCGCATTCCATCGTGGGGGCTGGTGAGCACTGATTTGGCGGCCCGGAGGCATTCTTTGGCTATTTGAGCGGCCGGTCCGCGGGATGCGGATCGTTCTAACGATCTAGCCCATCGTATTCATGACGGGGGTAGATTTGGGGTGGCGGAAGTAGCGTAAGCTTTTGATCTGGCGGAGGATTTGGTTGCGGAAGCCAACCCTTTGCCGGGATCGGGGCGGGCCACGCCCGCCATGACCGAGGATAACCTTCTGCCGTTCTGCTTTCCCGCCGTCCGCCGCAAGACGATCACCGCCGCCTTCGACGGCGGACGGATCAGTTCCGATGGCGGGGTCATGCTGCTGGCGCAGGCGGAGCGGCGGCTGGGCATCGCCGACCAACTCGCCCGAGTAATCCCCGACGGGCGCGATGCGGACCGGGTCACCCATCTGCTGCCCGATATTCTGCGCGCCCGCATCTTCGCCATTGCCTGCGGCTGCGAAGACGCCGACGACCTCGATCGGCTCGGGTTCGATCCGGCGTTCAAGCTGGCCTGTGGCCGCTTGCCGGATAGCGGCCGGGACCTGTGCTCGCAGCCGACCGTCTCGCGCTGGGAGAATGCACCGAACCTGCGCGATCTGATCCGCCTGATGGGGGTGATGGTCGATCTCTACTGCGCCAGCTACGCGACTCCGCCGGAGGCCGTGACGCTCGACATCGACGATACGGGGGATGTCGTTCACGGCCATCAGCAGCTCTCGCTGTTCAACGCCCATTACGACGAGCGCTGCTTCCTGCCGATCCACGTCTATGACACGGCGACGAGCCGGCCGGTCGCCGTGCTGCTGCGCCCCGGCAAGACGCCCTCGGGTATCGAGGTGCGCGGCCACCTGCGCCGTCTCGTCCGCCGCATCCGGCGGCACTGGCCGACGACCAAGATCACCCTTCGCGGTGACGGCCATGGAGCCTGCCCCGGCGAAGGCGGGGGGCCGGCCCGAGGTCATCGAATGGTGCGACAAGAACGGGGTCGACTTTATCTTCGGCCTGCCCGGCAACCCCGTGCTCGACCGGCTGGTCGATCAGAGCGCCGACGACCTTCGCACCCGCCGCGCGCTCGACCACAAACCCTGTGTGCGCGGCTTCGCCGAGACCAGCTGCCGGGCGAAATCCTGGAACACCGATCGCCGCGCCTGTGCCCGGATCGAGGCCACCACAAAGGGCCTCGACATCCGCTTCGTCGTCACCCGCATCCAGACCGGGTCGGCCGAGCATCTCTACCAGACGCTCTACTGCGCCCGAGGGCAGGCCGAGAACCTGATCAAATTGCACAAGGCGCAGCTCGCCTCCGACCGCACCAGCTGCCGCAGCCCGCTGGCCAACCAGATGCGGCTGATCCTGCACACCGCGGCTTATTGGTTGATGCTCACCGTCCGAGACGCCATCCCGAAGACACATGCGCTCGCCACGGCCGAGTTCACCACCATTCGACTGCGGCTCTTGAAACTCGGTGCCCGCGTGATCGAGATGGCATCGCGCGTCCGCCTCGCCTTTGCCGCAGCCTGCCCGGACGCCCCTTTGATCCGCCACATCGCGGCAGCCCTGATGCCGGCGGGCCCGTAAACGGCGGGGCCGCAATCGCCCCGTCAACCCGTTCCCGAAAACCTCCAACGCCCACCCAAAGACCAAAGCCAGCGGCGAAACAGACGCCTCGGTGGCTTGTGCCCTTGCCGCGCCAGCCTCGCGGCTCGCTTGCCACCCCGCCACCGCGGCGAATAAGCCGGGCTTCCGTAATGGGCCGTTGGGTGTCAAGTCCCCCGAATGATCATCTCGCCGCCGGGATCGTGCTTCCGTCCGTGGTCGGCACGCGGCCGCCACATCATGCCATCAGATCGGAGCCGGCGAGCCAATCTAGAAAACGTGGTCCTGCCGGTCGGCGGCCACTGCCCGATTTACGGCTTCACCGGATCCGCGTCCCGGCGACGGGACTTCGGGGAAGCGGCAGCCTGTCGGCCCCGCCCCGCAAGTTGTCTCCTGTGGTTACGCGGCGGCGCCGGCTTGCTTGCCCCAACGGAAGTCGGCGTCATCCCGCCACATGCGGTGCAGAATGGTTGCCAGCTTGCGGGCGAGCGCCACCTTGGCGCGCTTCAGACCGCGCCGCTTGGCCACGTCCATGGCCCACCGCTTCACGCTGGAGAACCGGGTGGTCCGGCTCAGCATGATGTGCGCCGCCTCGTAGAGGGTGGCGCGCACCATCGCATCGCCAACCCGGCTGATCCCGCCGGTCACGTCGGTCTCGCCGGACTGATACTTCTTGGGGGTCAGTCCGAAATGCGCGCCCACGGCTCTCGACTTGGCGAACCGTGCGGGATCGTCGACCGCCGATTTGAAGGTGATTGCCACCAATGCCCCGACGCCCGGCACCGTCATCAGCCGCCGGCACACGGCATCGGGCTTGACGATCGCCAACATCTCGCGATGCAGCCGGCCGTACTCTGTCCGCAGCGTCTGCCGCGCCCGCAGCATCGGCTCGCTGAGCCGTTCCAGCATCGCATGCCCCGCCACCAGCTCGCGTACGCGCTCCGCAAATCGGCTTCTGCGCACCTCGCCCATCTTCAGCCCGAACCCGCGCAGGATGCCGCGGATGCTGAACTCGATGTCCAGCAGCTTGGCTTGCAGCAGCTTGCGCGCCACCAGCAGGGCCCGGATCTCCTGGGCGCCAGGCGACTTTGCATGCACCGGCCGAAACCAGCCCATTCGCAGCAGCTGAGCAATCCCGCGCGCATCCTTCCGGTCGGTTTTCACGATCATCGCCGACAGCGCCGCCTTGACGTGCCGCGTCTCGAGCAGCACCACCTCGAACCCCGCCGCAATCATACCGGCACGCAACCATTGCGAAAGAGGGCCGGCCTCCAACCCGATCCGGCTCAGCTCAATCCCGAACTCGCGGAAAAATCGAACCAGCGCTTCCGGCTCGCTTGCCACCTTCGCTTCCCGGATGATCTTGCCCGCGGCGTCCACCACGCACACGCTGCTCTGTTCCAACGACACGTCGATCCCGGCAAAATGCTCCATGACTGTCCTCCGATGATGCTTGGGGCCGACCCGTTCGGACCCCGCTTCACCATCGCTCGGCAGGACAGCCGCCCTGCCAAGGATTCCGGCGCAGGCCCATTACGGCATCTAGGCGGCCTCCTGCGGATGACCGCGGGTGGCAGATAGTCGGCGGCCGGGCAGAGCATGGGTCGGGCGGCAGATCGGACGCGTGGCGCGTTCGCCCGCCGAAATCACCGAGCCATTCGTTCAGCCGCTCCATGTAGACCCAGGTGACCGGGTTCGTGAACAGCTTAGAGGGCTTTGCGACGCAAAGCCGGGTGCTCTTTCGCGGTAACGTTAATTTTTTCGCGCCGTGTGAACTGGTTCACATCCGGCTTCCGAGGCCCCCCTCTAACGTTGTTCGGCTTGGCGCGGCAGTAGAGGCCGCACAACCCGGAGGTTCGCCATGGCTCACTGTCCGCGGCCTGGTTTAGTCGCCGTTGCCGGTTTAGAACAATACGGGAATTCTCGAGGCTGTCGCTGCCGACCACCGCTGCGCCGCCGCCCCGCCGCCCTGCTGATCAAACCGCCGGGGATATTCGCGAAACCCATTGCGCCATAATTCTGCAGGATACCTCGGCAAACCTCGCCGTGGCGCGGTTCAAGCCCGGTGATTAACTAGCGAGCGGTGGAGGTCAGCGAATGACAGCCATCACCCCTACCCCGTATTTCGCGAGAAATATGGTATGGACTCTCGCTATACGGTATGTTAACTACTTACGATGATGATTAACCAAGACAGCGCCGGCCACAGTTGCCGGCACATCCCCGGAGGCTCCTATGCGCGTGCTTCTCGTCGAGGACGACTTGGCCACGTCAGCCAGCATCAAAATGATGCTGAGAAAAGAAAATTTCATCTGCGATACAACCGATCTCGGCGAAGACGGGCTTGAGATAGGCAAACTCTACGATTACGACATCATCCTCCTCGATCTGATGCTTCCGGACATCGACGGGTATGAGGTGCTGCGGCGGTTGCGCGCGGCTCGTGTGCATACACCGATTCTGATACTATCGGGCCTGGCCGAGCTCGATCACAAGCTCAAGGGCCTGGGTTTCGGCGCCGACGACTTCTTGACAAAGCCGTTCGATCGTCGCGAGTTGGTGGCGCGCATTCATGCTATCGTTCGCCGCTCCAAAGGGCATTCGGAATCGGTCATCCGCACCGGCAAGCTCGTCGTCAATCTCGATGCCCGGGTTGTCGAAGTCGAAGACCGGCCGCTGCATCTGACGGGCAAGGAATACGGCATCCTCGAGCTGCTCAGCCTGCGAAAGGGGACCACCCTGACCAAGGAGATGTTCCTCAATCACCTCTATGGCGGGATGGACGAGCCCGAGCTCAAGATCATCGACGTCTTCGTCTGCAAACTGCGCAAGAAGCTGGCTCAGGCCACCGGCGGTAAGCACTACATCGAGACCGTTTGGGGAAGGGGTTATGTATTGCGGGACACCCCCGAATCCTCCACGATTTCGAGTGTTGCCACTCAGGGAGCGAGCCAGGACGGTGTCGAGCCGCGCCACGGCACCGCCGCGGCTTAGGCGGACTCGATCGAAAGCAGTCGAACATATCCGGGCTCCACCTGGGCGCCGACCAGGTGCCAGCCTCGCGCTCGGGCGAGGAGGGCCGCGAAATAAGCCTGCACCGTCCGTGGGGTGAGTGCCGCAACCGGGGTTTCCAGCATCAGCGCCGCAGCTTGCTCGGCGGTAAGCGAGGCGGCCTCACCGACCGCGTCGAGCCGCAGACCGGCGCGGTCGGCATCTAAAGCGAGCCGGCCGCCCCGGGCGAGCGCCTCGGCCCCGACCAACAGCAGGTTGCAGCCGAGCTTCTGCCGATCGAGCGGCAGCGCGCGGACGGCATCGGCATAAGCGCAGACGATCCGCGTTCCTTCGAAAAACCTGGCCGCCAACTCGAAGGGCGGTGGTCCGGCAACTGCGAGATCACCGCCGAAGCCATAGGAAAAACGATAAAACTGCAGCCGATTGGCGGCTCGGCGCGCGCTGTCCGCGACGAGCGCCAAGACGTCGGCTGCAAAATCCGAGTGGTCCTCGCCGAGGAGCTCGACCCCGTTGCCGACAGCGGCGATCGGGCCGCTCAATTCATGGCACAACCGTGCTGTCAGCAACTCCAGAATGCGCATGTCGAGCGTACCGCTCATGGCTAATGCTGCCACTGCGCCCTGAGGCGTGCAACCCGGCAGTCGGTGCGGTGACGAACTCGGCTCCTGGGGGCTGCCGCCCGGTGACGATTGACGGCCGCGACCGCCCTGCTGGTGTGACAGTCTGCCGCAGCCAATCCGGACATCGGTGTCGGTCTGACATTCTCGAGCTCGCGCCCACCCCCCAATGAAGCCACCGCCACGCGGGCCGCGGCACCTTATGACCAGGTGCCGATTTCGGCGGTGCCGAGCGGACCAAAGTGATAAGCTTTACCTAACGACTGATCGCCACGCATCAACAACTCCAGCGACCGGTCCCGCCGCTCTAAAGGCGCGGCAAAAAACGGGTAGGGAGGTGCCTCGTGCCGAGTTTCTATTTGCTCGAAAAGGAGAGCATTGTCGCGCCGCCCGGCTACAGCCGGTGGCTGATCCCGCCGGCGGCACTGTGCGTCCATCTATGCATCGGCCAAGCTTACGCGTTCAGCGTGTTCAACCTGCCGATGAGCAAGCTGATCGGCGTCACGCGATCGGCACCGGGCGATTGGAAGCTGACCGAGCTCGGCTGGATCTTCAGCCTCGGGATCTTTTTCCTCGGCGTTTCGGCGGCGCTGCTCGGCCGCTGGGTCGAGGAGGGCGGTCCGCGCCGGGCAATGTTCACCGCCGCGCTATGCTGGGCCGGCGGCTTTTTTCTATCGGCGATCGGCGTCTATCTGCACAATATCTGGGTCATCTATCTCGGCTATGGCGTGCTTGGCGGGTTTGGGCTCGGCATCGGGTATATTTCGCCGGTGTCAACCCTGATCAAATGGTTCCCCGACCGGCCCGGCATGGCGACCGGCATGGCAATCATGGGGTTTGGTGGCGGCGCCTTTATCGCCGCACCGCTGTCGGTCTGGCTGATGGGCAAGTTCTCGACACCCTCCCATATCGGAGTCGCCGAAACCTTTATCGTCATGGGCTTGATCTACCTTTGCTTCATGATGGTCGGCGCCGCGATCGTGCGCGTTCCGCCACTGGGCTGGGCGCCCTCCGGCTATATCGCGCCGACGCAGCCGAGACGGCTGGTGACGACGCAGAACGTCTTTGTCTACGACGCCTTGAAGACCCCCCAATTCTGGCTGATCTGGTGGATTCTCTGTCTCAACGTCACCGCCGGGATAGGGGTGCTCGGCCAGGCTTCTGCGATGAGCCAGGAGATGTTCCGCGGCCGGGTCACCGCGGTCGCCGCTGCTGGTCTCGTCGGGCTGTTCAGCCTGTTCAACATGGGCGGGCGGTTCGCCTGGTCGTCGACCTCCGACTACATCGGCCGCAAAAACACCTACTTCGTGTTCTTCACGCTCGGGGCCGTCCTCTATGCGACGGTGCCCTATGCCGGCGCGATCGGCAGCGTGGCGCTCTTCGTGCTGTGCTATGCGCTGATATTCAGCATGTATGGCGGCGGCTTTGCCACTGTCCCGGCTTATCTGCGCGACATGTTCGGCACCCGCTATGTCGGGGCCATCCATGGATTGCTGCTGACGGCGTGGTCGATGGCCGGGATCTTCGGCCCGGTGCTGGTCAACTACATCCGCGAGTACAACGTGACCCACGGCGTCGCGGCGGCGCAGGCGTACAACACGACGATGTACGTGATGACCGGGCTCCTGATCATAGGCTTCATCTGCAACGTCTGCGTCAAATCTGTGCACGAGAGATTTCACATGCACGCGGTCGAGGCCGATGCCGAGGTCGAAGGGGCACCGGTATTGGGGAGTCAATGATGGCGAGCAACCAGGAAGCGCGCAGCAGCGGCTACGGTCCGAAGCTCATTCTGGCGTGGGGATTTGTCGGCATCCCGCTCGCGTGGGGCGTGATCCAGACCCTGATAAACGCGCTCAAGGCCTTTCGCTGAGATCGAGCAGCGCCGCGGCGGCCGCGAAGTCCTCCGGCCGGTTGGCGTTGAAAAACGGGTCGACCGGCTGGTCGGCGAAGGACACGGTCACGAGCTTGTGGCGCGCGGTCCACACATCGACCTTGCGGATCCCGTCCTCGCCGACGGCTTGGCGCAGATCCTCGCGCAGCCGCACCGGCCACAGCCCGAAGACCGGATGCGAACGGCCGCCCGAAGCGGCGCAGGCGAGATCGGCGCCGGCCTCGTCCAGCGCGGCGGCGAGCCGGGCGACGAGATCCCTCGGCAGAAACGGCGCGTCGGTCGCAACGCTGACCACAAACGGGCAATCCGGGCGATACGACGCGGCCCAATCGAGCCCGGCCAGCACTCCCGCCAGCGGGCCGGCGAAATCGGGAACGCTGTCGGGCGCCACCGGCAGCCGGAACCGGGCAAAGCGGGCTGGGTCGCCATTGGCGTTGATCACGAGCGCCTCGACCTGCGGCCGCAGCCGCTCGACGACCCGGTCGAGCAGCGAAATGCTGCCGAGCAGCCGCAGCGCCTTGTCCCCGCCGCCCATGCGCCGGGACAGGCCGCCGGCGAGCAACAGCCCGACGACCTTCACGCCGCGTCCTCGGCCAGGCTCGCCTTGCGCGCGAGCCTGGGATGCTCGTCGTCGACGGCCCGGACATCGCTGTCGAAAACGATGCGCTCGCCGCCCGCGAGGGCCACGAACCGCTTGCCCTTGGCGCGGCCGATCAGGGTGAGGCCGGCTTTGCGCGCGAGGTCGACGCCCCAAGCGGTAAAGCCGGAACGCGAGATCAGGATAGGAATGCCCATCTGCACGGTTTTGATCACCATCTCCGAGGTCAGCCGCCCGGTGGTGTAAAAGATCTTGCCCAAGGGCGACACACCGTGGAGGCGCATATAGCCGGCGACCTTGTCGATCGCGTTGTGGCGGCCGACATCCTCCATGTAGAGGAGCGGCCGGTCCTCCTCGCACAACACGCAGCCATGGATCGCGCCGGCGGCGAGGTAGAGGCTCGGCGCGGTGTTGATCTTGCGCGACAGCGCGTAGAGCCACGAGGTGCGCAAGACCGCGCCGGGGTCGAGCCGGACCTCCTCGAACTTCTCCATCAGGTCGCCGAAGACCGTCCCCTGCGCGCAGCCCGAGGTCAGCGTCTTCTTGCGCAATTTGTCCTCGAAATCGGTCTCGCGGTCGGTGCGAACGACAACGGTCTCGAGCTCCTCGTCGTAATCGATGCCGGTGATCCGATCATCGGAGCTCAGCATGTTCTGATTGAGCAGATAGCCGACCGCGAGCCAGTCGGCATGATCGCCGATCGTCATCATCGTCACGATCTCGCGCCCGTTCAGAAACAGGGTCAGCGGCCGTTCCATGACGACCGCGGTCTCGATCGCCCGGCCTTCCTGGTCGACGCCGGCGACGGTGCGGGTCAGCCTCGGATCGTCGGGCTGGGGTCGGACGGTAAATTCCTGCATGCACCGATGATGGGTGCGAGCGGCTTCCGCCGCAAGCCGGCAAATCCCATGTTTTATGGTATGATCGGGATCGAAGGGAGCCGATATGGCGCAACTGAAGTCGCTCTACGACAAGGACTTCCTCGCCTGGTCGAGACAGCAGGCCGAAGCCCTCCGCGCCGCGGTACACGATGGCTCGAACCGACGCCTGGACTGGGCAAACCTGGCGGAGGAGATCGAGGATTCGGGTAAATCGGTAAGGCGCGAGCTGCAAAGCCAAATTCGGCGGATCGTCCGCCATCCCTTCAAGCTCGAGCGCTCGCCGGCGCAACAATCGCGCCGTGGCTGGGCGGAATCGATAGTGGACGCCAGGGCTGAGATCGAGGACTTGCTGGAAGCCAGTCCAAGCCTGAGAGCAGGGCTGGACCGCGATGTTGAGCGGCGGACGCGGCGCGGTATCGATCTTGCGCTGAAAGACCTTGGACGCCGCCGAGAGATCGACGCCGCAACGATCGCGGCGTTGCGAGCCACCGTCTACACCGAAGAGCAGGTGCTCGGCGACTGGTTCCCCGAAGAGCCGCGGGGTTAGCGCCGGGCCATCCATGACGAGATCGAGGGCGACATTTGCCGGACGCACCCCTATCTTAAGGACATGAGAACGCGGACGAGCACAGCATGATCGACCCGTTTGGACGGACCATCACCTATCTGCGCGTATCGGTAACCGACCGCTGCGACTTCCGCTGCGTCTATTGCATGGCGGAGGAGATGACCTTTTTGCCGAAGGCCGAGCTGCTGACCCTCGAGGAGCTCGACCGGGTGTGCAGCGCTTTCGTTCGGCTCGGCGTCAGAAAGCTGCGTCTGACCGGCGGCGAGCCGCTGGTCCGCCGCAACATCATGAGCCTGTTCCGCTCGCTCGGCCGCCACCTCGGCACGGGCGCGCTCGACGAGCTGACCCTGACGACCAATGGCAGCCAGCTCGCCCGCTATGCCGGCGAGCTTGCCGAGTGCGGGGTGCGCCGGGTCAACGTTTCGCTCGACACGCTCGATGCGGCAAAATTCACCGCGATCACCCGTCGCGGCCGGATCGAGACGGTCCTCGACGGGCTCGCTGCCGCCAAGGCGGCGGGGCTCGCAGTCAAAATCAACACCGTGGCGTTGCGCGGCGTCAACGACGAGGAGCTCGACGATCTCGTGGCCTGGTGCGGCGGCCAGGGGTTCGATCTGGTGTTTATCGAGGTCATGCCGATGGGCGATATCGGCGGCGAGAACCGGCTCGACCAATATTTGCCGTTGTCCTTGGTCCGCGCCCGGCTGCAGCGGCGCTGGACCCTGGACGAGACCGATTACCGCACCGGCGGCCCGGCGCGCTATTCGACGGTGCGCGAGACCGGCCGGCGGCTCGGCTTCATCACGCCCTTGACCCATAATTTCTGCGAGAGCTGCAATCGCGTTCGGCTGACCTGCACCGGCACGCTCTACATGTGCCTCGGCCAGGAGGATGCCGCCGATCTGCGCACGCCATTGCGCCAATCCGAAGGCGACGAGACGCTCGTTGCGGCGATCGGCGAGGCGATCGGGCGCAAACCGAAGGGCCACGATTTCATCATCGACCGCCGCCATAACCGGCCCGCCGTCGCCCGCCATATGAGCGTCACCGGCGGGTGAGCGCCGCCCCGCCGCGGATCGCACCCCGGATCGCAGTCGTCGCGGCCGAGACCGAGGCCGCACAGCAGGCGTTCACGGAACTCTGCCGTCTTTATCCCTGCGTTGCCGCCGAAGGGGCCGAAATCATCATCCCGCTCGGCGGCGACGGGTTCATGCTGGAGACGTTGCATCGCTTTCTGCCGCTGGGGGTGCCGATCTACGGCATGCATCGGGGCAGCGTCGGTTTTTTGATGAACGCCTATCGGCCGGACGGGCTGTTCGAGCGGCTCGCCCAGGCGCAGCCGGTGGTCCTGCACCCGCTCGAAATGATCGCGCGCGAGGATGACGGCACCCGGCGCCGCGCCCTCGCCTTCAACGAGGTGTCGCTGCTGCGCGAGAGCCGCCAGGCGGCAAAATTGCGGATCATGGTCGACGGGGTCGTGCGCATCGACGAGCTGATGGCCGACGGCATCCTGGTCGCCACACCCGTCGGCAGCACCGCCTACAATTTGTCGGCGCACGGCCCGATCATCCCGCTCGGCGCCGGGGTCTTGGCGCTAACCCCGATCAGCGCCTTTCGTCCCCGGCGCTGGCGCGGCGCTGTGCTGCGCCACGAGGCGCAGGTCAGGATCGATGTGCTCGAAAGTGACAAGCGCCCGGTCAGCGCCGTCGCCGATTTCACCGAGGCGCGCGACGTGGTGACGGTCGAAATCCGCGAGAACCGCGACATCTCGATGACCCTGCTGTTCGATCACGAGGCCAATCTGGAAGAGCGCGTGTTTAAGGAGCAATTCGCCACCTGATCCGTACGGGCCTGCCGAAATCAAAGGCCCGCGCAAGGGATCAGCGCCGTCCTTGGCGACGACCGGGACCAGATCGCGAATTTCGCGGGAATGCTCGAGATACCAGACGCGCCATCGCGCCGATGCGCAGCCCGCCTCCGGCAGTCGTTGGGATAGACGAAAGCTGCGCTTCGACCCGGCGCAGGGACGAGCGCTTCGGGTGGAAAAACCCCGGCTTGATCATCAGCATCAGCGTTGTGCCTCCGGCGATCTGTCGCACCGAGGGATCTCCCGGGTCCAGCAACGACACCCCATCCCTCAGCGTTTCCGGCTCGACGAGATCGAATGCCATCGCACCTTTGGAGCTCGGAAGGCAGAATGGATCGGCTATAGCTGGCTGCGCGGTGGGCTGCTCAGGAGGCTTTCCCACCCTGAGCCCGCATGATCGCCTCGACCACCGCCGGGCGATGCCCGTCCTGCGCCCAGCCCAACGCGTCGCGCCCGGTATAATCGGTTCTGGTGACGCTGGCGCCTTTGCCGAGCAACGCGCGGACGAGCTCGAGATTGCCGCGGCTCGCCGCGATCATCAGGGGGGTCATTCCGTCCTTGTTCTGCGGATCGACCTCGGCGCCGACGTCGAGCAGCAGCTTTGCCGCCTCGGTCTGATTCCGATCGGCCGCCAGATGCAGCGGGGTGTCGCCGAGCTTGTCGGTCACGTTGAGCTTTACATCCGCCTTGATCAGGATCGCCATGATCTGGAGATTGCCGTTCAGTGCGGCGTAGTGCAGCCCGGTGCGCGACTGCTCGTCGACCTGGTTCGGGTTGCCGCTGCCGCCGCCGACGAGTTGCCTGACGAGATCCGCGTCGTTCTGCGCCGCGGCGCGGGCCACATTCTCATAATAATCTCCGAAAATGTTGATATCGGCGCGCGAGGCAGAACCACGAGCCGCCAGAGCGAGCGCCGCCAGTCCCAGAAGCGCCATTCTGCGCGTCCTCATCAGAGCCTCTTCTCTTCCGGCAACGGATTCGCCCGGGCGAGCCAATCGAGAGCCGCCTCGGCGGAATCGACCACCTCTCCCGGTTCGGGGGCCGGACGCCGCACCATGACGACCGGAAGGCTGAGCTCGCGCGCGGCGATAATCTTGGCCTCGGTCGAAGCGCCCCCGCTCGCTTTGCACACCAGCACGTCGATCGCATGGCGTTCGATCCGGTGCTGTTCGTCGGCAATGGTGAACGGTCCGCATCCGACGACCAACTCATAAAAGCGCAGCGGCAGGCGCTGGCGCGGCGGATGGACCAGCCTGACCAGGAAATGAACTCCAGTGGCCGCCGAAAAGCAGGCGACCTCGCTGGCGGCAACGGTCAGCCACGCGCGCCGCGCGATGCGGCCGACGACCCGGGCCGCCGCCTCCATGTTGTCGACCTCGATCCAGCGGTCGAGCGGATGGCGGCGCCAGGGTGGACGCAGCAACAGCAATCGCGGCACTCGAGCTTCGCTGCAAGCCAGCCGTGCCTCGGCCGAGATACCGACGGCGAATGGATCGGTCGCGTCAACCAGCCGGTCGACGCCATGCGCGGTGAGATAGGCAGCGAGGCCAGCGGGCCCGCTAAAGCCGCCAATCCGGACCCGGCCCGGGATTGGGCCCGTCCGCTCGGGCCGCCCAGCGAGCGAGGTGGTGACCTCGATCGTGTCGCTAAAGCGGGCGAGCGCCGCACGAGCCAGGGCTGCTGCTTCGGTCGTCCCGCCCAGGATCATGAGCTTTTTTGCCGTCACTCTGCCCGACCTGCGCGTTCATGGTTTTTCGGCGATCACGCGCTCAGCCTGCTACCGTCAGCAGCAGGTGCGGCCCAGGTGCCGGCCTTTCACCGCCGCCGCGGCGACGTTGCGCCTCGCCTTGCCATAAACGGATCTTAGCAAAACCGGCGCGGATGACCACCTTCTGACTTTCGTGATCCAGCTCGCGGCTTTGCGGAGATCGTTGGTGATCGACAGCGCGCGTCTCGGTCTGCCGGAATTCAAGCCGGGCCAGGTCTGGCTGGTCGGGGCCGGGCCCGGCGATCCTGGGCTGCTTTCCGCCCTGGCGCTGCATGCCCTGGCGCGCGCCGACAAGGTCGTCTACGACGCGCTCGTCGACCCCCGCATCCTGCGGCTGGCACAGCCGGGGGCGACACTCGACCACGCGGGCAAGCGTGGGGGGCGGCCGTCGCCGAGCCAGCCCGACATCTCGGCGCGGCTGATCCGCCTGGCCGAGGCGGGCAACCGGGTCTTGCGCCTCAAGGGCGGCGACCCTTGCGTCTTCGGGCGCGGCGCCGAGGAAGCGCTCGCCCTGGTCGCTGCCGGGATCCCGTTCCGCATCGTTCCTGGTATCACCGCCGGCATCGGCGGGCTCGCCTATGCCGGGATCCCGGTTACCCATCGCGAAACCAACTCGGCTGTCACTTTCGTAACCGGCTACAACAGCAATGGCGCCGTGCCCGACGGGCTCGACTGGGACGCCATCGCCCGCGGCGCCCCGGTCCTCGTGTTGTACATGGCGCTGAAGCATCTGCCGAACATCGTCGAGCGACTGATCGCGGGCGGGCGCCGACAAGACGAGCCGGTGGCGGTCATCAGCAGAGCGACCACTGCGGCGCAGAGCGTGCTGGTGTCGACATTGGGCGAAGTCGCACCGGCGTCGATTGGGGTCGAAACGCCCGCCGTCGTCGTCGTCGGCGAGGTGGTGCGGCTGCGCGCCGGGCTCGACTGGCTGGGCGCGCTCGACGGCAGAGAACTCGTCCCCGACCCGCTCGGGCGGCGTAAACAGTGACGCGGCCAGCACTCGCCTTGCTCAACGACCAGGTTGCGATATCCCGCATGCACCGCCATCATGGCGTGTTTCCACGCCGCATTTCTCGAAATAGGGCACGCTGCTTGGTCACGGCACGCCATCGCTTTTAGCCATGAGATGCGCGTTTCATCGCCGCTTCGGCGCGCCGGGCGAGCTCGTCGCGCGACAGATTTTCGATACGGGTGGCGATCCACCAGCGGTTCCCCACCGGATCGATGACGCCGGCACTGCGGTCGCCGTAAAACTGATCCACAGGGGCATGTACCGAGACGGCCCCGGCATCGAGCGCACGCCGGTAGGTGCCGTCTACATCGGCCACATAGAGATAGATCGTGCTCGGCATCGGCTTCGATTCGCCGTGCGCATCGCCGATCATGACGACCGAGTCGCCGATCCGGGCCTCGGCATGACCGACTCGTCCCTCGGGCGCCGCAAGACGCTCGGTTTCGACGGCGCCGAAAGCCCGGTTCAGAAAATCGAGCAAACGGGCCGCCCCCTCGACGACGAGATAGGGCGTGACGGAGTGATACCCGTCGGGAATAGGCTTCATCGCCATGGTCATCCTCTCTTCGAACCCGCAGCGGCGGGGTGGCTTCATGTTATTCGGTCCGGCTGACGACGACAAAGGCGGCCGGCGCTAATGCCGGGATTCCAGATCGGCGCCGCCGTCCGGCCTTCGCGCCGCGGCAATTTGCGCTTCCCCGGCGGACCGCCCGGCGTCGGCGCCCGGCGGTCCGGCAGGTTCGGGTTCGGCTTGCTGACGAGATGCGCGCGTCGCCGGAAAATTCGTTGCGTAGGAAGGCGATCAGCTTCTCCCGCACCTCGCAGCGCAGATCCCAGGTGTGGCCTGGATTGCGCGCGCTGGCGATAGCCCGCAACTCGACTTTGCCGTCGGGCATGTCGGTCACTTGCAGGCCCGACGCCTTGCCGTCCCACAGCTTGCTCTCGCGCAGGATCTCGTCGAGCTTTTGCCGCACGCGATCGACCGGCACTCCATTATCGACCCGAAGGAAGACCGAGCCGATCTGCTCTGCGCTCTCATAGGTCCAATTCTGGAACGGCTTTTCGATAAAATAGGTCAGCGGCACTATCATCCGCCGCAAATCCCAAATGCGGACCACGACATAGGTGCTGGTGATGGTTTCGATCCAGCCGGTTTCGCCCTCGACAACAACCTGGTCCTCGACCCGGATCGGTTGGGTCACCGCAATCTGAATGCCGGCCAAGAGGTTGCTGAGCACCGGTCGGGCCGAGAGACCGAGAATGATGCCGGCCGCACCGGCCGAGGCCAACAGGCTGACCCCGTATTGCCGAACCGCGGTGAAGGTCATTAGCGCCGCAGCGACAGTGACGATCGCCAGGAGGGTTCTCGCTACCCGCTGCAGGATGCGCATCTGCGTGATGTGCTTGCGGGCGAGCAGATTATCCTCCACGTCAGTGCGGTACCGGCGCAGATAGATTTCGGTGCCGATGTCGAGCGCGATCGCCGCGGCCCAGCCGAGCGTCAGGATAAAGGCGACCAGCAAGCCGCGCCCGATCGCGATCGTCGCCGAGGCGTGCAATCGTGCCGCGGGCAGCGCCGCGCCGAGGGCGAGGATCACGACAAAGGCGCTCGCCGGGCCCTGCCCGCGCTCCATCAGTCGCTGCAGAAACGGGCTGAACCGACCGGCCAGCCGGATCAGCCGGCGGGTGAACCAGCGGTACAGAGCGAGGACGATCAGCGCGGGTACGATCATGACGATCGCACCCATGACCCACGGCGGTATCCAGGAGAGGATCGCTGCCATCAAATTAACCCCTTCGGCTCGGCCGATCTCGGCGCCGGATTGCGGCGCATGCTTCGGGGACAACGCCGGAGCAGCCCCGATTGCCGATCGCGGCCACTCGCTTGCCACAGACGCGCGAGCTATCTTGCGGATTGCGGGCACATCGCGGGACCCGGCCCGCGCTTCCCACTCGATCGGAGCACCGTCATGAGCGTCGAGACGAAGACCGCCATTCTCGAGCATCTCGGCCGGCAATATCAGGCGATGGTGGCACTCGCTTGCCGAGCTCGTCAGCATCGATTCCGGCAGCTACAACAAGCGCGGGGTCGACGCCGTCCAAGAGCGGCTGCGCGCCTGGCTCGAAATGGCCGGGATCGCCTGCGAGACTTTCCCGAACGACCGGTTCGGCGGCTGCATGGCGGCGCGCCTCCCCGGGAACGGCGGCGGCAATCGGCCGATCGTGCTGATGGGGCATTGCGACACGGTGTTCCCCGACGGCACTGTCATGCAGCGGCCGTTTCGGATCGACGGCAACCAGGCCTTCGGACCGGGGGTCTGCGACATGAAGGCGGGCCTGGTGATGAACACCTTCGTGCTCGACGCGCTGCGCCGGTTTGGCGCGCCCTGCCCGCTGACCGGCCTCTACACCGCCGACGAGGAGATCGCCTCGCCGTCGTCGCGCCCGGTCATCGAGGCCGAGGCCAAGAACGCGCGCGCCGTGTTCAACGCCGAGCCCGGGCGGCCCTCCGGCAACCTCGTCTCGCGGCGCAAGGGTGCGGCGTTTATCGAGCTCGAAGTGACCGGCCGCGCCGCCCATTCCGGTGCCGCGCACGCGCAGGGCGTCAGCGCGATCGAGGCGATGGCCCGCAAGATCCAGCGCCTCCACAAGCTGACCGATTACGATCTCGGGACCACGGTCAATGTCGGGCTGATGCAAGGCGGCCAGTCGGTCAACACCGTCGCCCCGCGCGCCACCGCCGCGATCGATGTGCGTTTCCCGACCTTGAACATCATGGAAAAGATCCTCGGCGAGGTGCGCGAGATCTGCAATTGCTGCGAATTGCCGGGCAGCGACAGCCGCATCCTGCACGAGGGCAACTTCCTGCCGTTGGAGCAGGACCAGGCGAGCCGCGACTTGCTCGACCATTACGCCCGCGCGGCCGCCGGCCTCGGCATGCAAGGGGTCGCCGGCGAAGCCACCGGCGGCTCGGCCGACAGCGGCTTTACCGCCGCCCTCGGCACCCCCACCTTGTGCGGCACCGGCCCCATCGGCGGCAACGCCCACACCGACGACGAATGGTGCCGCATCGACACCATGGTCCCCCGCGCCCAAGCCCTGGCCCTGACCATCCTCGACCTCGCCGCCGCGAACTGACGCCTCCGCCGAAGGATCGCGCCGGGATCACGTTCGAGCTCGTAGGATGGGTTGAGCGGAACGAACCCGTCACCGCTCGCACCACCCTCCGCCGGTCGGTCGCCCGCCCACCCAGCACCGGCACTTAAGGAGCATCATTATGCGATGGAACGGCTGAAACGGGCGGCCCCCGAGCGCTCCACATCGCCATGTGTGAGCGTGAAGAAATAGGAACCCCAGCCAAAGTTGCGGCGGAGCCTCGTCATCGACGCAGTTGCGCAAAATAGTAAGGCGTAGGATGGGTTGAGCGTGGCGAAACCCATCGCCGTTTGACGCTAGCCGGAGACAGTTCGCCTTTTCCGGTCATAGCGGGATTCCGGGATCGGCAGCCGATCGCCCGCTTTGAGTCGGTTCCACAATCCATCCCGGCGCGCCGCGGCACAAGCTTGGCGCCTTCTCCCGACGAACAACCGGCCCGCATTCAGGAGTTTGCGCATGACCACGGTCAGCGCGACCCCCCGCCTTCGCTGGGGGCAGGCTTTTGCCGGGCCGCCGGTTTTCGGTGACCAGCCGGTCGTAGAAGTCTTTGAAGGGCAAGGGATGGCGGATCCCGGCACGGGCAGCTTTAAACAGGGCTTGGCGCACCCCGAGGCGACCATGACCGGTGGGTTCGCGGTATCGGATCGTGCCGCTCCGCCTGGTCTGCGGCGCCAGGCCGACAACAGCGGCGATTTGCTTGGCGCTGAATGAGAACCATGCAAATGCCACAATGGCGGTGTAATTTGACAATACTGGAATCATCGGCGGGTGCGGGATTGTCATCTCGGGAGTTCGCGGATACCTGATCTCAAACCTGATAAAACAGGAGGAACAGGCGGAGCAGTGAGCCGTGAAGCGGCCGCAGCTCTTGCGGCTTGCGGGTCGGCTGCGCCAGCTCCGCCGGCTTGCCATGCCGTTCCTGCGGGGGTTGCGGCGCCGTCCGTGCGCGGACAGGAGGGGCGATGAACCGGCTGCTTCAGGATTTGCGCATCGTCGAGATTTCGGCCTTTGTCGCGGCCCCGCTGGGCGGCATGACGATGGCGCAGATGGGCGCCGAGGTCATCCGCATCGACCCGATCGGCGGCGGCATCGATCATCGCCGCTGGCCGGTGACCGAGGATGGCGCCAGCCTCTATTGGGCCGGGCTCAACAAGGCCAAGCGCTCCTTGGCCTTGGCGCTCGACCGGCCGGAGGGCCGCGAGATCGCCCGCGCGCTCGTCACCGCGCCCGGCTCTGGCGCCGGCATCCTGTTGACCAACCTGCCGCCATTGCGCGGTCTCGATTTCGCCGGCCTCAAGGCCGCGCGCGCCGACGTGATCGTGCTGCGCCTCCTCGGCAATCGCGACGGCTCGGCGGCGGTCGATTACACGGTCAATGCGGCGAGCGGGTTTCCGCTGGTCACCGGGCCGGGCGGCGGCATGCCGATCAACCACGTATTGCCGGCTTGGGACATCGCCGCCGGGCTCTATCTCGCGACCGGCCTGTTGGCGGCCGAGCGCCATCGCGCGCGCACCGGCGAGGGACAGGAGGTGGTGATGGCCCTCTCCGACGTGATGCTCGCGACGGTCGGCAATCTCGGCTATATCGGCGACGTTCAGGTCAACGGGCGTGCCCGGCCGGCGATCGGCAACCATCTCTACGGCAGCTTCGGCCGCGATTTTGCGACGGCCGACGGGCGGCGGGTCATGATCATCGCGCTGACCCCGCGGCAATGGCGGGCGCTCGGGGAGACGACAGGGCTCGCCGACCGGCTGGCGATGGTCGGAGCGATGATGGAGGCCGATCTCGACACCGAGGCGGGGCGCTACGAGGCGCGCGACATGATCGCCGCCTTGCTCGCCCGGTGGTGCGCCGGCCATAGCCTCGACGAGATCCGCCGGACCTTCGCCGGCACCGGGGTGCTGTGGGGCCAGTTCCAGGATTTCCGCCAACTGGTGCAGGACGACCCGCGCTGCTCCGCGGTGAATCCGCTCTTCGCCGAGGTGGAGCAGCCCGGGATCGGGCGTTATCTGACGCCCGGCCTGCCGCTGGACTTCGGCGCCGTGCCGCGCCTGCCGCCGGATCCGGCGCCGCGTCTCGGCGAGCACAGCGATGTCGTCCTCGCCGAGATACTGGGCCTGTCCTCGGCCGAGATCGGCCGGCTGCACGATGGCGGGATCGTCGCCGGCCCGGACGGACGCTAGCTAGACCGCGCCGCCCTCCGATCCGTCCGCCTCGGTGTCGCGCTGCCGCAGTTCCTGCAGCAATTGGCGCACCCGGCGTGCCGTGCGCAATTTCCGGGCGATGTCGGGGGCCAGACGCAGGTCGCCCTGGGCGTCGAGCCAGCCGGCGTCGATATCGGGCGGCAATTCGCGCATCGCCTCGGCAAAGGCGAGAAAGATCTCCTCGACCTGACGCGCTCCGAGACGCCTTTCGATGGCCACGCCCGCGCCTCCTCTCGCTCTGTCCGCGGGAGATTAGATCCCGCCCGCGTCACCGTCGAGGGCGCCGCCGCCCGCCGCACCGCCCGCTGCGCCCGATCGCACCTTCACGCCCGCCGCGAGCGCGGTTAAGATGCGGCCGGTTTAACCTTTACCAACACCAGGAGGACCGTTTCATGGCGATCAGCATGTATCACGCATCGGTGCCGACGTTCCTGCAGCTGCTCAGCGGGTTGAAGGGCGTGATCGAGAAGGCCGAGAAGCACGCCACCGAAAAGAAATGGGATACCGCCACCGTGCTGAATTGGCGGTTCTATCCCGACATGTTCACCTTTGCCCGCCAGGTGCGGCAGGCGAGCGAGCATGCGTTGGGCGCCGGGCGCGCCGCCGGTGTCGAGGTGCCCAAACTGCCCGACATCGACACCAGCTTTGCCGAGATGAAGACCCGGATCGACAAGACCCTCGACTTCCTCAAGACCCTGAAGCCGGATCAGCTCGACGGCAAGGAAGATTCGCAGGTCACAATCACTCAGGGCGGTCAGCCTCGCAATTTCCGCGCCCAGGTCTATCTCTATCACTTGGCGATGCCGAACTTCTACTTTCACACGACGACAGCGTATAACATCCTGCGCTCGCTCGGCGTCGAGATCGGCAAGCGCGACTTCATGGGCCCGATGCCGTCATAACGATCGGGGCGCGATCTGAGGCTGGCGCGGCGCACGGCCGGGATGCCGGAGCGCCGTGCCTCATTCGCGGCCGCTGACGACGCCGCTGATCAGATTGCCGGCATAAAGCGAGTTGAGGTCGATCCCGCCATCCGCCGGCACCGGCTCCAGCGACGCAGCGAGCGCCGCGAGAAGTTGTTCCTGGTCGCGCGCCAGTTGCTCGGCTTCTTCAACCGTGACGGCGGCGAACCGCAACAGGTCGCCCGGCCGGCGGCGCCCGACGAGCGGCAGATCGGCGGAAACGACGGTCGCGATCTTCGGGTAGCCGCCGGTCGTCTGGTGATCGGCGAGCAGCAGGATGGGCTGGCCCGACCCAGGCACCTGGATCGCACCCGTCGCGATCGCGTCGGAGACGATGTCCCAGCCGCGGCGGTGGCCCAGCCTCGGGCCGTCGAGGCGCATGCCCATGCGGTCGGCGCTCTTCGAGACGCGGAATTCGGCGTTGAACAGCACGGCCACCGCGTCGTCGGTGAAATATTCCTGCTGCGGGCCGAGGACGATGCGGATCGGCTGGTCGCTCGCGGCGGGGCTCGGCATCCTCAGGCGCCGCTCCGGCCGCTGCGGCGCGCGTCCGGTCGCCAACGGCACCAGGTCGCCTTGCCGCAGCGCGCGCCCTTCGAACCCGCCGAGCCCGGCGCGGGCATAGGTCGAAGCGCTGCCGAGAACCGGCGGCACGGCGACGCCGCCCTCGACGGCCAGGTAACCGCAGACCGATTCCGGGCCAAGCACGATCCGGAGCACCTCGCCGCGTGCGAGGGTGACGCTCCGCCATGCGGCCACGGCGCGCCCGCGCTCGCCGCCGATCGTCAAGCCCATGCCGACGCCGGCGACGGCAACCCGTGCCGAGTTGGCGGCGACCTCGAATGTCGCCCCGCTGTACAGCATTTCGAGCGCCGCGGTTCCCGGCGGGTTGCCGACGAGCGCATTGCCGAGCCGCAAGGCGAACCCGTCGAGCGCCCCCGAGACCGGCACGCCCTGCGCCTGCCAGCCAATCCTGCCGAGATCCTGCACCGTCGTGTGCAGGCCCGGGGCCAGCACCTTCAGCCCGGCGCTCATCCGGCGATCGGCTCGCTCTCGACCGGGTAGCCGCCGCGCTCGACCGCGCTGCGGATCGCGGCGAAACCGACCTGGTCGATCGGTTCGAACAACACCGCGTCGCCCGCTGCGAGAAGGGCCGGCGGGGTGCGCGCGGTATCGAAAAGGCGGATCGGGGTCGCCCCGATCAAATGCCAGCCGCCCGGGCTCTCATAGGGATAGATCGCGGTCAGCGAGGTCGCGATCGAGATCGATCCGGCCGCAACCCGCACCCGCGGGTCAGCCCGCCGCGGCAAGGTCAGCGCTGCCGGCAGATCGCCCATATAGGGGAACCCCGGCAGAAACCCCAACATGTAGACATGATAGCGGGTGCTGCTATGTAAGGCGACGACATCCCCGCAGGCGAGCCCGGTCAGCCGCGCCACCTCGGCGAGATCCGGTGCGACCTCGCCCTCGTAGCACACGGGGATCCGCCACAATCTGCCGGCCGTATGCTCGCCGTCCCTGCGCGCCAGCAGCCCGGTAATCGCGGTTTCGAGCTCGGCCCGCGTCGTCAGCAGCGGATCATAATGGACCAGCAGCGAACGAAAGGTCGGCACGGTCTCGACCGCGCCCTTCGGCGGTTCGGCCCGGATGACCCGGTCGAGACGCAGCACCTGGCGGCTGAGGGTCCGGTCGATGCGGTCGCCGAACTCGACGGCGAGCGCGCGGTCGCCGACCGACAGAAAGCGCACCGGCATAATTTCCCTTGGTACAATCGGCCGATATGACTAAGTGCGGGCACGATAGAACGAGGGATCGGGCATGGCAAAAGCGATCAACCTGAACGCCGATATGGGCGAGGGCTTCGGCGCCTGGGACATGGGCGACGACGGGTCCCTGATGAAGATCATCCGCTCGGCCAGCATCGCCTGCGGGTTCCACGCCGGCGATCCGGTGACGATGCACCGGCTCGTGACCATGGCCGCCGCCGAGGGGGTCAGCATCGGCGCGCATCCGGGGTTCAACGATCTGTGGGGCTTTGGCCGGCGGCGCATCGACATGAACCCGCGCGAGCTCGAATACATGATCGCCTACCAGATCGGCTCGTTGCGGGCGATGGCGGCCTATGCCGGCGCCGCGGTCACGCATGTGAAGGTGCATGGTGCGCTCAACAACATGGCGGCCGAGGATATCGAATTGGCATTGGCGATCGGACGGGCGATGAAGACCGTCGATCGCGACCTGATCTATGTGGCGCTGGCCGGCTCGCAGATGGAGAAGGCGGCGCAGGAGCTGGGGCTCCCTCTGGCGCGCGAAGGGTTTTGCGACCGGCTCTACGACGACGACGGCAACCTGACGTCGCGCAAGATACCGGGTGCGGTATTGCACGATGCCGATGAGATCCGCGACCGCGTCGTCAGAATGGTGGTCGACGACGAGATAGTGTCGCGCACCGGCAAGCGGCTGAAGGTTCGCCTCGACACCCTGTGCCTGCACGGCGACGAGCCCTCGGCCGTGACCGCCGCGCGCGCCGTGCGCCAGGGACTCGAAGCAGCCGGCGTCGACATCCTGACGTTGCCGGAGATGACGCTGGCCTGAAGACTTTGGCCCGTCGGCTCTCACGCCGCCGTCATGGCCGGCCTGAGCCTCGCGCTGTCTGGTTCGGTTTGGTTTGTAACCCAAACCCGTCTTGGCCGGACTTGATCCGGCTATCCACGTCTCCCGACCGAAGCGACGAAGGCGTGGATCACCGGGCCAAGCCCGGTGACGACGGGAATTGATCCAGCGAGTTCAGCCCCGCAGGCGGGGGATGATGTCGCGGGCGATGATCTCGACTTGGTCGGGCTGGTAGCGGTAGGGGATGAAGATCAGCTTTTGCACGCCGACCGCGAGTTGGGCCTGCAGCTGGGCGACGCATTCCTCGACCGTGCCGATGATCGCCGCATCCTTGGTCGATTGGCTCCAGGCGGCGTAGTCCCATTCCTGGCCGAGCCATTCCATCATTGCCGGCTCGACCGCGGCACGCGACGGGCCGACATAGATCGGCAATTGGTTGGCGTTCAGCAGGCTCGCCGGGTCCCGGCCCGCCTCCTTGGCGAAATTGCAGACCTTGGCCCAGGATTGGGCGAAACCGTCGGGCGTGTAGAAATAGGTCAGCCAGCCACCGTTCCGCGCCGCGCGCCTCAGCACCCGGTCGACGTAGCCGCCGATCAGGATGGGCGGCAGGCGCGCCGGCTTTGGCGACATGTTGGAGCCGCGCATCAGGTGCGGCGGGTACTCGCCGTTAACCTGGTCCTCGGTCCACAGCCGGCGGAGGATTTCGAGGTTGCGGTCCATGATCCGGCCGCGTTCGTTGAACGGCACCCCGACCGCGTCGAACTCGCGCTTGTACCAGCCCGACGCCATGCCGAGCAGCAGCCGCCCATTGGCGATCAGGTCGAGGCTCGACAATTCCTTGGCCAGCACCACGGGATTGCGCAGCGGCAATACCAGAACGCCGGTGCCGAGCTTGATCTTGCTGGTGCGCGCCGCCACCGCGCTCAACAGGGTCAATGAATTGATGACCGGGAACGGCGGGTCGACCCCGAGAAAGATGTGGTCCCAGACCCAGACCGAGTTCGAACCCGAATGCCTCGGCCTCGACCGCGTAATCGATCAGCGCCCGCGGGTCCGGCATCTCCGGCCAGGTCGTGAAATTGCGCATCGCGAGGCCGAACGCGTTGGAGAAAATCGTCATCGTCCGTCTTTCTCCATGGCCCGCGCCCGCCTCGCCCCGCGGCCCAGCGGGTCAGGGCAGCCCGGTCAGGCGGCGTTTCTGTCGAGCAGCTCGATGTGGACGTTCTGCGGGCCGCGCAGAAAGGCGATGCGCACGCCGGGGCGGATCGTTTTCGGCTCGACGGTGAATTCGGCGCCTTTCTGTTTCAGCTCGGCGACCACCGCGTCGATCCCCTCGACGCGCAGCCCGAGATGCTCGAGGCCGAGATAGGGAGGTTCGGGCGGCGGGGCGATGGCCTGCTCCTGCGGCACTTGGGCGATGAATACCGCAACGCCGCCGAGGTTGAGGTCGAGGCGCGGCCTGCCGTCGGATTGTACCGAGCGGATGATCTCGGCGCCGAACATGCGTTCATACCAGCGCGCGGTCTCCTCCGCGTCGGGGCTGCGCAGATGGATATGGTCGTAGGTGAAGGCGGTCATCGCGTTTCTCCCTCATTTGTGGCACGGGCTCAAACTTTAGGCTTGGCCCGGACCCGGTTCCAGCTCAATCACGCGCCACGCACCTCGGGACGGCGGCGCTCGCGCCAGGCGTTGTGGCTTTCCTTGGCGTCCTCGGTCATCGACAGGGCCATGAAGCGGTAGAGATCGATATAGGCGGCATCGGCGACATTCGGCATGTCGAGGCCGCGGTTCAAGGATTCCTTGGCGAGCCGGGAGGCGAGCGGCGGCAGTTCCGCCAGACGCTCGGCGATCGCCGCGGTCTGGGCGCGGAACTCGTCATGCGGAAAAATCCACTGCGCTAGGCCGAAACGAAACGCTTCTTCGGCGTTCATCGGAAAGCCCATCGCCACTTTCATCGCCTGGCCCTTGCCGACCCAGCGCGCCAGCCGGACGATGCCGCCATGGTTCGGCAATATGCCGAGCGCCACCTGCGGCAGGCGCCACTCGGCGCGCTCGGAGGCGATGATCAGATCGCAGCAATAAGTGACGATGCAGCCGATGCCGACGGCATAGCCGTTGACCGCGGCGATGACCGGCTTGGGAAACTCGCTCAGCACCTGGCCCGCGGTGCGGCGGCGCTGCGGCAACCCGGCGATGAACTCGGCTATCGACGCCTGGTTGTGGGTGCGCGGGTCCTTCAAATTGGCGCCGGCCGAGAAGGCGCCGCCGGCCTCGTCGCCGGTCAGCACCGCGATCCTGACCTCGTCGTCGGCGGTCATCGCGTCGCAATGCCGCGCGATCTCGTCGTTGAAATCCTCGCCCCAGCAGTTGCGCGCCTCGGGCCGGCTCAGGGTCAGCCAGCCGACATGATTGCGCTTTTCGTAGAGCACCGGCATTGCACGCTCCGTGGCCAGACCTCTGCGGCCGATCTTGCCCGTCGGCGTCAGCGAATTGCACTCAAAATCTTGCCCTTGCTGCTAAATTGGGCAACCGAAGGGGTCGGAGGAGCAAGGCGGATGGTCGACGCGGCGGAGACGGCCGCCCACGGACGCGGCGCGGCCGCACGCGCCGCGCGTTTCCCGGACAGCGTCGAGACCCGCTCGTCCTGGGCGGCGGCGGCGGTTGCGATCGGCATTCTGTCGATTTCCTACGGCGCTCCGCTGATCGTCGTGGTCGGGCTCAAGCCGATCGCCGCGGCGCTCGGCAGCGACCGCTCGGTGGTCGCCTTGGCCGCGGCGCTGGTCTGGGTCGGGACCGGGACCGGCGGCATCCTGATGGGCTGGGTGGCGGACCGCGTCGGGATGCGTCGGACGGTGATCTTCGGCGCGCTGATGACGGCACTCGGCCTCGCGGTCTCGGCAATCGGCAAGGTTTGGGCGCTTTATGTCGGGCATGCGCTGCTGATCGGCTTTCTCGGCGGCGGCGCGCTCTACCCGCCGCTGCTGATCCATGTCAGCCGCTGGTTCGATCGACGCCGCGGCACGGCGCTGGCGCTGATCTCGTCCGGCCAATACGTCTCCGGAGTGATCTGGCCGACCGTCTTTCAGCACTGGCTCGGCTGGTTCGGCTGGCAGGCGACGATGCTGTGCTATGCCCTCGCGGTCGTGGCTATCGCCCCATTGGCACTGTTGCTGCGGCCGGCGCCGCAGCCGGGGCGCGCCCTGGGCTCGGGCGCGATCGTCGTTCGCGGCACCCAAGCGCTCGGCTTGCGGCCCAACACGGTGCTGGCGCTCTTATGCGCGGCGTCGTTCCTGTGCTGCGTGCCGATGGCGATGCCGGCCGGGCACTTGGTCGCATTATGCAGCGATCTCGGGATCTCGCCAGCGCAGGGTGCGGCGATGCTGTCGGTATTGCTCGGCTGCGCCTTCGTCAGCCGGCAGTTCTGGGGGTGGCTGGCCGACCGCATCGGCGGGCTCGGCTCGGTGCTGGCGGGCTCGGCCTGCCAGGCATTGGCGGTGGCCGCGTTTGCGGTGACCAAAAGCGAGGCCGGGCTGTTCGCAGTCTCGGCCGCCTACGGGCTCGGCTTCAGCGGGATCATCCCGGCCTACGTGGTGGCGATCCGCGAGCTGTTCCCATCCTCCGAGGCGTCGTGGCGGGTGCCGACCCTGCTGTTCGCCGGCATGTCGGGGATGGCGTTCGGCGGCTGGTTTGCCGGCGCGCTCTACGACAGCTTCGGCTTTTATGCGCCGGCCTTCGCCGTCGGGGCCTTGTTCAACCTCGGCAATCTCGCGATCGTCGGCTTTCTGGTCCTGCGCCAGGCGCAAGGCGCCCGCCTCAGCACAGTGTTGCCGGCTTAGCAGCACCGTGCCGAGGGCCCCTCCCCCCGGCCCTCTCCCCGCACGGCGGGGAGGGGAGGGCCCCGCGCAGCGGGCGATGGCCCGCCCCCGTGACTCGATCCGGGGGTGAGGGGCGGCAAGCGACCGATGCTGAGGTTGTTTTCCTCGGCCCCTCAGGCGGTGATTTTTTCGAGCTTGTGCAGAACGCGGATGCGCTTGGGCGGCGGGTCCTTCGAAAACCGACCCCAGCTGCGGCCGGACAGTTCGCCGACAAAGATGTTGCCGTGCTGGTCGACGGCGATGCCGTGCGGCGAGGTGAAGTGTCCCGGCTCCAGCCCGGCATGCATCCTGCCGAGCCGGGCCAAGACCTTGCCCTTGGAGGTATGGATGCTGACCCGTGGGCCGATATTCGGCCAGTCGCGGTTGATCTCGCCGGAAGGGCCGCCTTCGCCGATATAGATCAGCGGATCGCGGCCGGCGGCCATGCACATGCCGTTCGGCCGGTGCAGGTTGTTCCACTGGGTCTCGAACCGGCCATTGCCGTCGAACACCTGAACCCGGTGGTTCTCGCGGTCGGCGATATAGACCCAGCCGTCGGGGTCGCAGCAGATGTTGTGCGGCACGTTGAACTGGCCGGGATCGGTGCCGGGCTCGCCCCACGACATCAGCAACTTGCCGTCCGGCGTGTATTTATGGATGCGCGCATTGCCGTAGCCGTCGGAGATATAAAGCTCGCCTTGGGGCGAGATCGCAGTGTGCGTGCAGCGATGAAACGGCTCGCCGCTCATATAGGGTTTGGGCTCGCCGGGGACGCCGAGGGTCATCAGCACCGTGCCGTCGAGCGTGCAATGTCGCACGGTGTGGTCGCCGTCGTCGGTCAGCCAGATCGTGTCGTCCGGGCCCATATGGACGCCGTGCGCGCGGGTGAAGACGCCCTCGCCCCAGGAGCGCAGGAAATTGCCGTTGCGATCGAACACCGCGACCGGGTGCTCGCCGCGGTTGAAGGCGTAGACCCGGTCCTGCCGATCGACGCCGACCGCCGCGACATCGCCCAGCATGATCTCGTCGGGCACCTTCGCCCAATGCTCGCGCACCGCAAATGTGTACTGGCCGCCGCCGAGCTCTACCGCCATGCGCCCTCTCCCCGATCACGCAGATTTCGCAGGAGGCATCATAGGACCGGGAGCCGGCGTGCGAATCGCGCGAGCGCCTCGCGGTTTGCCGGCGTCGGTCGACAACACATCAGCGGCCGTCGATCCCGCCGTCTGTTATTGTGCGCCGCTCTCTGTCGCTGCTCATCGCAGCCGCATGCAAAAGGTGTCGCATATGAGTGCGGTAAGAAATCCACCAAACCGGTAGACTATGATTCGTACGGAACTCTTGTCGCCACGCAGTCAGCCCGCTTTCAGAGAAGAACTTATCGGCTTTGAAATCCTACCACCGAAGAGGATAGTTTGCTCATCGAGTATGCGGAAGAGCCAAAAATCGGCTCTGCCAGCTCCGGCCGTTTTGAGAGGTAAGAACGACCGGTCGGGCGAGGCGCGATGTTTCAGATCTACTTCCACGTAATCGCCCGATGCTGGCCGACACTGCCGCCCAAATTGGCCAATCCACCTCGGTGCGTAATCTGGGCAAGCGGGCATCGCGATCGTAGAGGAGATCTGTCCAGAACTTTGACGGCGATCCGCTGATGCCGGTCACGGCTTGGCGAATATTTCCGGTCAAGGCGAGACCGCACAGACGTTTAATGTACAAGGATCGCGCAGTACGAGGCCCGCGCAACCGGGCGCCATTGGCAGTAGCAGCTCCGCGAATCGCCGCATTTGTCTGGCGCCGATCGGATGCAGTCGTAGGATCGTGGGCAACGCTGGTCCGACATCCTCGCGGAGGAGCAAGAGGAGCCCCCATGCCAGAAAAACTGATCTCCGGCGACAACCACATCGACCTGACCTATCTGCCGCCCGATTTGTGGTCGTCGGAAGCGCCCAACAAATGGAAGCTCTCCGCACCGCGCGTCGAAGAGATGGAGGACGGGCTGCACTGGTTCGTCGAGGCCCAGGACAAGGGGATGTGGAACGGCATCGGCCCGGGATTCCTGCCCTACCAGAGCGGAGCGTTCGGCCATATCGACGAGATGAAGGATCTCGGCTTCGAGTGGAGCTCCCAGCCCGGCGCCAAGCCGCGCCCGACCACCCCGGAATTGCGGCTCGCCGATCTCGACCGCGACGGCCAGGATGCCGAAATCATCTATGGCTGCCTGATGATCAACGATCTGATCGCCGACGCGCCGCTGCGCGCCTGGGCCGACCGGACCTATAACGACTGGGTCGCCGATTTCGCCCGGCGCGCCGACCCGAGCCGGGTCTATCCGCTCGCCATCATCCCGAACACCAACCCGGCCGAGGCCGCGGCCGAGGTGCGGCGCTGTGCGCGGATGGGGCTGCGCGGCGGCGACCTCGCGTTCAAGCGGATGACCCCGCCGCTCTACACCGATCTGTGGTTCCCGCTGTGGGAGGCCGCGGCCGAATGCCGCTTCCCGATCTCGTTCCACTCGACCGGGTTCAAGGCGTTGCGCGCCCCCGACACGCCCGAGCAGGAGCAGAAATACTTCACTCAGTGGCGGCTGGTGCGCTCGGCCCTGTTCCAGCTCGACACGATGGAGGTGCTGGTCTCGGTGCTGGCCTCGGGCGCTTGCGAGAAATACCCGGACTTCAACTTCGTGCTCGGCGAATTGGGGGTGACCTGGCTGCCTTATGTGTTCGACCGGCTCGACACCGAGTACGCCGATCGCGGGCGGAGCCTCAATTTCAAGCTAAAGCCCAGCGATTATTTCCGGCGCCAGGGCTATGTCACCTATCAGCAGGACCAGTATCTGGAGCCGATCATCCCGCTGATCGGCGAGGACAACATCATCTGGGGCGCCGACTACCCGCACCCCGACTGCATCTGGCCGGGCTCGCGCGCGACCCTCGACCGCAACATGGCGGCGATCTCGCCCGCGGTGCGCCGCAAGATCACCAGCGAGAACGTGACCCGGCTCTACCATCTGGACCAGTAGGTAATGAGAGGCATGAGGGGGCGGCCCGACATGGGTCGCCTCTTCATGGTCTTTTGGCGGGATACTCCCGGCGGTCACCGTCGACGGCGGGCTACTTCCACAACCGAAGTTCAGCGCTGGCCTTTGCGCGCGAATTTAAAGGTCAAACTTACGAAATCTGGGTTTTGGATCACAACGGTGACGAGGCTTATGAGGAAATCGACCCTGTCACACGGCACGCTTTCGGCCGCGTAAAGGGGAGCAAAGAAGGTGCTCGCCACCCATCGCTTGGCCGTGGACGGGCGTGTCCCACGGCCGTCCGGTTCGCAAAACCGGTTTCAGAAGAGCGCACCAATGCAACCCTCAATCCCCGTGGGCGGGCTTGACCCGCCATCCACGCCTTTCTGTGACTTGATCGAGGCGACCTCCCAAGACGTGGATGCCCGGACCAAGTCCGGGCAAAGGCGTCTCGGTTGTGTCATTGTTCGCGACGGCCGCCCTAAGGTTGTGATGGTTTCTAAGCCTGACAAGTTCGGCAATGACGAATTTGGAGGCGTCTTGGCTTCAGGCCAGCATTTCGCTCTTAGGCTTCGGTGGCGGTGGTCGGGTCGATCATGCGGCGGATCTCGGTGACCTTGTTGGCCGGGAAGCCGCTGCGCTTGGCGTGCTCGTGGATGATCGCCTCGTCCCTGGCGAGGTAGACGCAAAAAGTCTTGTCGCCGGCGACGTAGCTTTCGACCCATTGGATGTCGGGGCCGAGCTCCTTGAGAGTCGCGTTCGATTTCTGCGCGGCCTCGCGCAACGCCTGCCGCTCGGCGCTGCCGATCGCCGGCAATTCGCGCTCGATGATGTATTTGCGCATGATCCTTCTCCCTTTTTTCGCGGCGCGGATGGTGGCAGATCGGGCGGAATCGGTAAAGCGCGGCATGACCTCATGGGCGAAGCGGCGCATCGAGGCCAGCGCCGGAGCGGGGTCATGTTGAAATTGAAGTGCTGGTGCCTTGGCGAATTCGTTCCAGCGACTTCTAAACCGGACGGGCGTGGCCTTATGCCCTGCATCCGCGGGAGCGTAAGCGTGGTCGCGGCTGGAATCAACTTTCTCCAGGGAGACGCCGGAGCCGAGCGGGCTCGCGAGCGTCGCCCCCCGTCAGCCGCGCGGCCGGCGGCGGGCGAAGACCCCGAGCCCCGTCAGGGCTACTCCGAGCAGAACGAGGCTGGTGGGCTCCGGCACTTTCCTTACCAGCAACGCGCCGCTGTTGGCCGTCGCAATCGCGCCTGAGCCCCTCGGGGTCAACCCGACGACGTACGCCACGGCTCGGCAGGTTTGGACTAAAGCTGCCTCCCGTGCTGCCGATGCTTTTTTGCTCCAGATAAAACAGCGCTAGAGCCGAGCGGACGGCGCGATCTTTAGGGTCAGTGTTGAGCCGGGCGATCAAGACCGCCTCCGCCTTGGCGGGCTTGCCCATTCGCACGCACAGGTGCGACAGCGCGGCGGTCAGAGCGTTGTCGAAGGGCCGCGCCGCCACCGCGCTCTCGAGCAGACCGACGGCCTCTGCGCCGCGCCCGGCTTTCTCGTAGAGCTCGGCCGAAACCACATCGTAGAGGCTGTCGCCGGGGTCGCTGGCGGCCAAGTCGCGCGCCTTGGCAAGGCCGCCGTCCAAACCGCCGATTAGCGCTTCAACGCGGATCAGGTCGCCTTTCAGAGATGCATTCTGAGGATCGCGTTCGAGAGCAGCCCTCAAGACGGTGCGCGCCGCGGGAAAATCCTTCACCCTGTCGAGCGCGGCGGCGTAGCGGGACAAGGCCGACGGCGAATTGGGAGCGAGCTCGTAGGCGCGCTTGTAGGTTGAAACCGCGCCGTCCGCATCGCCCTGGCCGCTCTGAGCGCGGCCCCTCGCGTCAAGCACGTCGAGATTTGCCGGAAATTTCTCGACCAGCTCGGCCGCGGTCGCCGAAGCGTTCCGCCAGTCCTGACGCGACGCGTACATGTCAGCGAGCAAGAGCCCCGGCGCCGGGTCGTCCGGCGCCGCGGCCCGCGCCCGGGCGATGTAATCAGTGGCCTCGGGCCACTTCATCTGCGCGACCGCGATCCGTCGCTTCCGACCATTTCTGTCGTGCGATCGCGATATCCGCGAGCCCGACAAGGGCGGTAACCTCGTTATCTTTGTTCGACGCCGGGGGTTCGGCCCCGACAGCGTCCTTCGAAACACCCATCGCGCTCTGCGAGAGGCCGTTCGTGGCGCGCCAACGCGGCGCGAAACATCATTTCCGCCTCGGGATAATCTTTCTGGGCGACACGGACCTCGCCGAGCAAAGTCTTATAGAGGCGGTTATCGGCGTCCTGCTTGATCAGGGCTGCGGCGATCTCCGCCGCCTTGTCGACCCGGCCGGCGCGCAGGGTGGGTCAGCAGCAAGGTCGGTCCGGCGGCGCTTACCGCGGATCCGCTGGCGAACAGCCGCTCGAGCTGTGCGAGACCCAGTTCCCGCTGGCCGGCGTCGATTTCCGAGATCGCGACCCGTGTTTTGATCGTCGGGTTTTGGGGATCGAGAGCCACAGCCTTTTCGAACTGCTGCAGGACAAGCTCGGGCTTGCCGTCGGCCATGTAGGCATTGCCGAGCAGGCTCAATGTCGCGGCATCCGCCGGCTGCTTATCGATAACAAATTTGACATAGTCGATCGCCCGAGCCGCGGCATGCTGCTTCAGCGCGGCGGTCGCGATCAGCCGTGCCCCTCTCGGATCGCCGGGAGCATGGCGGCGGGTATTCGCCCAGGATGCTTTCTGCCTGCGCGTATTGTCCGAGCGCCAGCTTGGTTGCCCCTTGGAGATAGTATCCCTCGGGCAGCATCGCAAAAGCGTAACCGATGCGGTCGAATAGCAGATCGGCTGCGGCAAATTTCTGCTCTTTGACGAGTTCCGAGGCGCGCAGGTAATTCGCCAGAAAACTGTCGGGAGCGGTCCGCAGAATGGGATCGAGGTCCTGGTCCGCGGCGGTAAATTTACCCTGAGCAATATTGGCGTCTGCGCGGCTCAGGCGGGCCGGCAGATTCTCGGGATCGATCTCGAGCGCCTGGTCGAACAGCCGCATTGCCGCGTCCCGGTCGCCGCGGGCGCGCAGAATTTCCCCCTTGACCTGGAGCGCCTCGGCCGAACGCGGGTGGGCGGCAATCGTTTCATCGATCGGCTTGTCCGCCTGGTCGGGATCCGTCCCGGTCAGAAACCGGGCGAGCGCGATCTTCGGCCCCGCTTGATCCAGCTCCAACCGGAGCGCATCGCGCAGCATCGCCTCAGCGTGTTCCCGATCGCGCAGAGCGGCTGCGGCGGCACCGATCGCCAACCTGACCTTGCTTTCGAGAACCGGGACACGATTGCCCGGCCGGATCAGCCGCAGGACGTCGGCGAATTTTCCCTGACGCAGCAGGGCGTCCGCGAAAACCGGTAAATATTCCGCCTCGATGCCGTGGCGTTCGCGAGCGGCTCTCGCCTCGGTTTCCGCCGAAGCGGCGTCGCCGAGCTGCAGATAGACCTGGGCGAGTCGGGCCCGGATGGCCGGGTTATCCGGCGATTTGCGGATGGCGTTGCGCAGCTCGATCTCGGCGGCCTTCAGATCTCCCTTGGCGAGGTACTGCTCCGCATCCTCGATGAAGGATGAGGGGTGCTAGGCGTTCGCGGCAGAGGAGGCGACCGCGGATATGGCTGCGACAAGAACGACGCAGCACCACAGACGACAGCGGGCGCCGCTAAAGCTCATTGCGCGGCCCCCGATACCCGGGCGGGCTCGGTCTCCAGGCTCGCCAGGCTGCGGCCGCGGGTTTCGGGCAGCATCATCAGCATCACGATCATGATGCCGGAAGCGACCGCGCTGAACACCGCGATCGTCGCGCCGAGCGGCAGGCTCTGGCTGACGAACCCGACCACCGTCGGGAAGAACGAGCCGATCGCCCGCCCGGCATTGTAACAGAAGCCCTGGGCGGTGCCGCGGACCTCGGTCGGATAGAGCTCGGTCATGAACGGCCCCATCGGCGGGAACTTGATCAGGAACACGGTGAACAGCGGAACCCCGACCAGCAGCAGCGCCGTGTTCCCCATCGGCACAAACATGTAGACGAGGATCATGACGAACGACCCGACCGCCGACACGAGAAACGTCGCTCTGCGGCCGATCGCGTCGCTGAGATAAGAGCCGAGCAGGAAGCCGAACAGCGCGCCCAGGATCTGGACCAGGAGAAACCCGCCGGTGCTGGTCGCCGACAGGTGGCGCACCGTGCGCAGATAGGTCGGCATCCAGATCCCGAGCGCATAGCCGCCGCCCTGAGCCCCAGCCACCATCAAGGATACCTTGACCGTGGTCCACAGATGGGGGCCGCGAAAGGCGGAGAACAGATGCCCGATTCCGACCGCCGGTCGGTCCCGCCGCTGCTCGCGGAAAATCTCGGGTTCGTCGATATGCCGGCGGATCCAGAACACGAAGGCCCCCGGCAGCAGGCCGATCGCGAACAGCGCGCGCCAGGCGATCGCCTCGGGCAGGAATGCGTAGAGAGCGGTATAGACCAGCGCCGAGGCGCCCCAACCGATCGCCCAGCCGGTCTGGACGATGCCGACGGCGCGACCGCGGTATTTGTCGCGGACCACCTCGCCCATCAGCACCGCGCCGGCCGCCCACTCGCCGCCGAAGCCGAACCCGTGCAATGCGCGGAGCACGAACAGCTGCTCGAAATTCTGGGCGAACGCGCACAGAAAGGTCAGGACGGAATACCACAGGATCGTGATCTGCAGCATCCGCACCCGGCCGAAGCGGTCGGCGAGCGTGCCCGAGAACCAACCGCCCAACGACGAGATCAAGAGGGTGACGGTGCCGATCAGCCCGGCCTCGCCGCGCGACAGCCCCCACAGCGCGATCACCGTCGGGATCACAAAGCTGTACATCTGCACGTCGAACGCATCGAGCGCCCAGCCGCCGAAGCAGGCGCCCATCGTGCGCCGTTCCTTGATGTTCAATTCGCCGAACCAGGCGAGCATCGCGTTTCTCCCTCGTTGTTCTTCCCGCGCGGGTCCGGCATCACAGCCGGAGGCTTGGAGTTCGGAACCATCTTAGCAGAGCCTCGGGCGGGACCACCGGCCTGCGATTCCGACTCCGAGCCATAGGGATATGTCGGAAAAGTTTACAGTCGCGTTCAGCCCAACGTAAGCGGTCTTCCCGAAATTCTGTTTTTGTCCCCGCGAGCTACGTCGGGATTTTTTACAAATTTCGCGGAACGCTTCGGCTGAAGCAGGTCAAAGTCGTTTTCAGTCTGTTTCAACCAGCTATGATACGGCTAGCCGTTATAAGACAGCCGAAACGACACGGAAGACCTGCACGATCGCCGTGCTTTCCCTCCGCCGTTTGGAACGTTTGGCTAAGCGAGCGACGCATCGCCCAATCGCGGCAGCCATCATGACGGCATTTATCGAAGCGGGGATGCGCGACGCTATTGCACAGGGGCTATATACGGCTTGAGGATGACGAATGAAGCGCCCAGCCAAACCGCCGGAGGAACCGAAAATCATTGACCAGCCCGGCATGGTCGAGCGCTTCCAGCGCGGCCTACAGCGCGCGCTGAACCTCGCCATCTTCCGCAACTGTGCATCGCTGGCGAGCGCGTGGGAGAGATGTGCCGCGATCCGCCACTCAACTCGACTGTAAGCGGTCAGCAACCCCATGCTCCGCACCTACCGTGTTACGAACTTCAAAAACATTGCAGATGCTATGGAGGACGGTAAGCCGTTACATTTCGCCCCATTGACGCTGATCGTCGGACCAAATGCGGTCGGGAAAACCTCCCTATTGCAATCTATAGATTTCTTGAAAGCATTTTTCACCCTATCAATTGATGAGTACCTGACAAATCACCGATGGGAGTATGCCGATCTCCCCAATTTACGGCAAACGACTAAGAGAATTTTGTGGGACTGCTCATTTACGCTGCCGCCCAATGATACCGGATTATATGGAGGTAGATACGACTTCCAAATTACAGCAATGAAGCGCCGCTATCTGAATGTCGGCCAAGAGGTTTTGGCATATCAACGCGATGAGAACGTTATCGGCGGTAGCGCTAGACAACTCCACCGTTCCCCTTATCCGGCGTCTCGGCCGAAGGACTAGATTGAACAGTCCCTCTACAGGCAAAAGCGAACAGGTCCACTTTTACCAACTGCCCTCAAGCGTCGCGACATATCTTGAGAGGTCACCCCAACAAACTGCACAATATCCCGAAATAATCCATTTCCTAACATACATCAGAAATATTCGATTCGCATCAATATTTGACGTTGACAATCTGCGGGAACCACAGCGCGGGTATGCAGACGAATTAGGCCCAAAGGGCGAGGCGTTGTTGCCGTTTCTGGCGAATATCCAAAACAACAATCCCGATACGTTTAAAAGATGGCGAAATCTGCTCACGTCCCTATTTGCTAATATAACCGACATAAACATACGCGATCATAATTCTGTGGCAGCGTCCAAAATTCTAGAGGTGTCCGAACGGAAGACTGTTTTTAACGGCAAGCAGGTAAGTGATGGATTTCTGCGCATTCTTGCTATCATAGTTATGTTATATTCATCGAAACCGCCATCAATTTTGCTGTTTGAAGAACCAGAGAATGGTGTCCATCCGCGATTGCTGATGAAGATGATAGAAATGTTTAGGGCAATGACCCAAAGGAAAGAACCGCACCAAACACAGGTTTTGATGACGAGCCATAGTCCATATTTGCTCGACTTTTTTCGTGATACGCCGGAGGCCGTATATACCATTCGCCGCCGAGGTCCCCGCGCAGCCGCAGAATTTAGGCGGTTGGACCACATCTTTCCGAATGGAGTTCCTAAATCACCAATGCGCGACCTGGTACACCGATCTGCTGTTAGGCGCATGAAAGCCACTTGACTGCCAGAGGGTCGGATCTACCATGTATTGATTCCTTGTCGATAAGTCGGATGGCGGACGGGCCGGGGTTACTTGGCCGATCAATTACGAAGAAGATTTTCAGCTCGCGCAGATACGGAAAACTGGTCATGGAGGCGTATTGGAGAAAATTCGCTTCATTGTGAAGCAAATGACGGACACGACATTCTCGACAGCCCAGGTGCTAGTAGTGTGCGACGCGGGTCAATTCGCCGTCAGATGTCCAAGAATTCGCCGATTAACAAAGAGTTTAGAGTGGGTTGTGATAGGCGTGGCAATCGAGGAAATTGAAGCGTGGTGGCTAGCCGATCAGACCCAAACCCTAGCGTGGTTAGCCTTGTCCAGAGAAGACGCGACACGGCGCTTGGCAATGGCCTTACTTCTCGACCAATGTGACAGCGATCCCAAGATCACGCTAGACCGGTTCACCGAGAAGTCAGAAGCGGTGGACTACCGGTACGGGAGGGAACTGCTTTTACTGGCACAGGATTTTGCATCTACTGCATGGGAAAGATGGGCCGACATAGACAGCATGCGGTTCAAATGCGCTCACGGCTTTGCTCCTTTCGAGAGAGACCTGGCTGAACAGTTTTGATGGATAGTTCCATTACATCCGATGCCAGACCGCCCCGCGGGGCGCGATATAGTCGGCTTCGACACGGACCGCGGCCCCTCCTGGATCAAACTGCTATGAGCGCTTTTTGACGAAAAACTCCAATTCCAGCTGCACCGGCTCGGGGTAGTCTCGCCCGGTCGCGCGAGAGGCGCGGGTGGTTTCTGCCTCTTACGCTGCGCTACGAGGTATTTTGTAGAGAAGCCGCTTGCCGGTGGCGCCACGGATCGCTCGCGTGGTCCGTTCCGCATCATCAACGCTCTGCGCGTCAATTTCACAACGCCGTTCGATCTGCCGGCCGACCACTATTTCTTTGTCCCGCAGGTCGAGATCGCGGATCCGAGCGGCGATTTCTTTTGGCTGTCGGCGCCTAAGCCGATCGTGCCGCCGGGCACCCCCTTCCCGGCGGGTTTTACCGATTTGCAGAGCTGGACAAGAGACGAAGACCTCTCCCCCGATTGGCTGCGCGTCGGCACCGACATCGTTGGTGGCATGCCGGCGCCGACCTTCAATGCGACGTTCTCGCTGACCGGCATACCCGTGCCGGAGCCGGCGAGCTTTACCCTGCTCGGCGCGGCGCTTGTGGGATTGGGTTTAATTCGATTGAGGCGAGGTTGCGCTGGGCCATAATGCGCCGGCGGACCAACGCCCTAAAGTCAATCCTCGGCGCGCACCATCACGTAGGAGCCGGGCGCGTCCTCGATCGCTTTCAGCTGGCCCTCGCCCGGGCGCCGCGCCGGGACCTCGCCGCCGCCGTATTTCGCGATCCAGCGCTGCCATGCCGGCCACCAGGAATCGGGGTGCTGGGTGGCGCTGGCGAGCCATTCCGCGGCGGTCGGCGGGTTCTTGCCGTTCTCCCAATGCCCGTATTTGGTGCCGGGCGGGCTGATCACGCCGGCGATATGGCCGGAGGCCGACAGCATGAACTTGACCGGCCCCTTGTAAAGCCGGGTCGCGGCGTAGGTCGACCGCCAGGGGGCGATATGGTCCTCGCGGGTCGACAACAGGAACGCCGGCGTGCGCACCTTGCCGAGATCGATCGGCACTCCGTCGAGCGTGATGCCGCCCGGTTTGACCAGCAGGTTCTCCTGGTACATCCGGCGCAGGTAAAAGCTGTGCATCGCCGCCGGCATTCGCGTCGAATCGGCGTTCCAATACAGCAGGTCGAAAGGAAACGGCGACTTGCCGAGCAGGTAATTGTTGACGACGCAGGACCAGATCAGGTCGTTGGCGCGCAGCATGTTGAAGGTCTGGGCCATGTCGCGGCCTTCGAGATAGCCCTTGGCGTTCATCCGCTGCTCGAGCGCCGCGAGCTGCTCCTCGTCGATGAAGACCGAAAGCTCGCCGGCTTCGGCGAAATCGACCATCGTCACGAGGAAGGTGGCACTCTTGACCCGGTTGTCGCGCTTGGCGGCCATATAGGCGAGAGTGCAGGCGAGCAGGGTCCCGCCGAGGCAATAGCCGATGACGTTGGCCTCGCGCTCGCCGGTCGCCTGCGCGATCGCATCGAGGGCGGCGAGCAGGCCTTCGCGCATGTAGTCGGCAAAGGTCTTGGCGGCGAGATGCGCGTCGGGGTTGACCCAGGAAATCACGAACACGGTGTGCCCCTGGCCGACCGCCCAACGGATGAACGAATTGTCGGGCCGCAGGTCGAGGATATAGAACTTGTTGATCCAGGGCGGGATGATCAACAGCGGCCGACGCTTCACGGTCTCGGTGGTCGGCGCGTATTGGATCAGCTGAATGAGATCGTTCTGATAGACGACCTTGCCCGGCGTGACCGCGATGTTCTCGCCGATGCGGAAGGCCGCCAAGTCGGTCATCCTGATCGCCAGCCGGCCCTTGCCGCGCTCAAGATCGCCAAGCAGGTTCTTCAGGCCGTTGAACAAATTCTCGCCGCGGCTCTCGATCGTCGCGCGCAGCACCTCGGGATTGGTCATCAGAAAGTTCGACGGGGCGATCGCGTCGACGAATTGGCGCGTGTAGAAATCGATCTTGCGCGCGGTGCGCTCGTCGATCCCCTCGACCTCGCGCACGGTGCCCTGCAGCCAGCGCGCGGTCAAAAGGTAGCTCTGCTTGATGAAGTCAAAGAGCGTGTTGTCGCTCCAGGCGGCGTCGCGGAAGCGCCGGTCGCCCGCCTGAGGCTCGATCATCGGCTTGGGGTCGCCGCCGAGAAACCGCTGTGCGGTGCGCTGCCACAGGGTCAGATAGTCGTTCCACAAGGATAGCTGCGCCTGGACCAGCCGCGACGGGTCCGACATCATCCGCGTCGTCATCTCAAAAAAGGCGGTGCCGATGGCCAGCGGGCTCGCCATCCCGATCCCGTCATGCGCGGTTTGCCGGTTGAGAAATTCGGCGACGAGATGCTGGCTCTTCTCGGCAATCGCGGCGATCTGCCGGGTCAATTCGTCGGCATCGGGAGGCGGGTCGCTCACCTGTGCGTCCGCGGGTGGCGGACCGTCTCTACCCGGCAGGGTCGGGCCATTGTCGTTCATCGCCGTATCCTCGCCGATATGGAGGGTTGCGATCCCGCCGGCCCGAGCGCCGGCGAGAACCGAGCAGCCCCTGCAGCGGCGGCAGCCCGTTCGCCTGGTCAAAATGTGGTGACGCGCCGGCCCGGATCTAATACACCAGCGCCCAACGAAAGGGCAGCGGCCGGGGATATGCCGTCGGCGCCGCGCCGCGGCTCATTCTCCGGATATGTGGTCATGGTCATGGGCAAAGCCCCTTCATGCCGTTGCGGCACCGGTGCGAAGGCGCGGCGGCTGGCGCTCGCGGCGTTGCTGATCGGCCTCGCAGCGTGCAGTCCGGTCGAGGCGTATCGCCACCTGGCCGGCGCCAGCAAGAACGACCCCAACCCGCAGACGACCCCGAACACCAAGAACCTGGCGGCCGGGGAGGCTTCCGACTATCCCAACCTCGCGACCGTTCCGCCGCCGCCCTCCCGAGCGCTGACCACGGCCGAGCGCGATAAGCTGACGCAGAGCCTGATCGCCGACCGGGAACACGCGAAATACACCAGCGAGAAATTGCAGGCCGGGTTTGCCGAGGCCGCGGCGAACCCGCCTCCGCCTCCGCCCGCCGCGCGCTCCCACCGCCGACGAGCCGAAGGAAGCAACAGCCGCACCCGCCGCCGCAGCAAACGTGGCGGGCGCTAAACCCGCCGCGGCCGCGGCGGGTGTCAACTCCTCGTCGCACGCGGCGGGGGCCGCGGCGCCTGCGGCGCCGCCTCCAGGTTCGGCAGCCGCGGCTGTGGCGAGTGTTGCGCCCGCAGCGGCGGCCAAAGGGCCACGCAAAGCCGGCGAGCCGCCCGAGCCCGGGCCGATCGAATCGAGCCTGCAATCGCCGCAGATCTCCGCGCTGCCGGAACCGCAGCAGAGCCAGCCGGCGCCGCCGCCGCCGCGCGAGCTGAGGTTGCCGGCCGCGGCACCCGCCGGCGCTCCGCCGGGCGCGGCGCATCTGCCGGCGCCTCCCGCCGGCCGCGCCGCTGCCGGCGGCGATCGCTTCGGCAAAATTCGAGCCGCCGCCGCCGCCGCCGGTTCTGCCGCCGCCCGCTCCGACCCGTACCGCCGCCGCGATCGGACCCGGCAAGAGCGCGGGCAAGCCGGTGGTCCCGCCGGCCGCAGTAAAGGTCGCCCAAATCGACTTCGCCGCCAATTCGACCACGCTCAGCGATGCCGACCGGCAGCATCTCGGCGCCATCGTCCCGCTCTACCGCCGCGATCCCGGAAAGGTGCGCGTCATCGGCTATGCCGGGGTCGGCAACGGCGCCGTCCAGCAGTTGAGCGGGTTCCAAATCGCGCTCGACCGGGCCCAGGCGGTCGCCGCCGGCTTGACCCAGGCGGGCATACCCTCCGACAAGATCCTGGTCGAGGCGGCGCCGGCCGACCCCGCGTCGGGCCAAGCCCGGGCCGAGATCCTGCTCGAGCACTGAGTTCGGCCGCTGTCCGCTCCAGCCGCGGCCCCGCAGAAAACTTATCGAAACTTTGAGGGTCGCGGGCTACAACCCGCGTCGGGGGTGCCGTCGCGGGCGGCATCCGAGTGTGCCCGGACACATTTCGGGCGTGTCGCATCGGAGTTGCCGCGCTCGTGAAGCCGCCGTTGAAGATCGCCGTCGCGGGCCTCGGCACGGTCGGTGCCGGAACCCTGCAATTGCTGCAGCGCCAGGCCGAGCTGCTCGCCGGGCGTGCCGGCCGCAGGATCGTCGTCGCCGCGGTTTCCGCGCGCGACCGGCGTCGCGACCGCGGCGTCGAGCTGTCCGCGGCGCGTTGGTACGAGGATGCGGCGGCGATGGCGGCCGACCCCGAGATCGATGTCGTCGTCGAACTGATCGGCGGCGCCGACGGGATCGCCCGGCGGGTGGTCGACGCGGCGCTCGACCACGGCAAGCACGTCGTCACCGCCAACAAGGCGCTGATGGCGCATGACGGAACCCGGCTCGCCGCGCGCGCCGAGGAAAAGGGCCTCGCCCTGTCCTTCGAGGCCTCGGTCGCCGGCGGGATCCCGGTGATCAAGGCGTTGCGCGAGGGTCTCGCCGGCAACCGGCTCGAACGCGTCTACGGCATCCTGAACGGCACCTCGAACTATATCCTGACGACGATGCGCGAGCGCGGTCGCGAATTCGCCGAGGTGCTGGCCGAGGCGCAGAAGCTCGGCTATGCCGAGGCCGATCCGAGCTTCGACATCGACGGCGTCGACGCCGCGCACAAGCTCGCCATCCTGGCGAGCGTCGGCTTCGGCCGCCCGGTCGATCTCGCCGGGGTGCATGCCGAGGGCATCCGCCACGTCTCGCGCCTCGACATCGATTTCGCCGAGGAGCTCGGCTACCGCATCAAGCTGCTGGGCATCGCGCGGCTGACCGAAGACGGGCTCGAGCAGCGCGTCCACCCCTGCATGGTGCCGCGCGCGAGCCCGATCGCGGCGGTCGAGGGCGTCTACAACGCTGTTGTCGCCGAGGGCGATTTTGTCGGACGGGTGGTGCTGCAAGGTCGCGGCGCCGGCGCCTGGCCCACCGCCTCGGCGGTCGTCGCCGACATTGTCGACATCGCCGCCGGGCGCCGGGTGTTCGCGTTCGGGATCCCCGCCGCCGAGCTGCGGGAAATCCCTGGCGTGCCGATCGAACGGCATCAGAGCGCCTATTACATCAGGCTGATGGTGGTCGACCAGCCGGGGGTCATCGCCGATGTCGCCGCCGCCCTGCGCGACGAAGAGGTGTCGATGGAATCGATGATCCAGCGCGGGCGCGCCCCGGGCGAGGCGGTGCCGGTGGTGCTGACCACCCATGTGACGGTCGAGGCCTCGATGCGCCGGGCATTGGCCAGGATCGAAGCCCTCGACACCGTGCTCGAGCCGCCGCACATGATCCGCATCGAAGATTTCTAAACGTGACGGTAAAGTGGTGCTAGAGATCGTCTGGCCGAAGCCCGGTGTGCTTGGCGATCCGCGCGAGCATCCGCGATCCAAGCTCGTCCTCGTCGTGGAACGCGAAGACGTAATCAGGCCAACCTCGCCTCTGCAGGGTGCGGTGCGAACCAACCTGCCGCTTAACCGTCCACCCGATACGGTGAAGCGCTCTCAGAACCCCTCTGGATTTGCCGCTGCTCACGCCGCGACGAACATGGTGGCGGGATCGACCGGCACCGGTTCGCCATGCTCGATCCGATCGGCGATCACGCGAAGGGCAAGCGCGGTCGCCTTGGTCTGCGCTTCAGCGCGGGAAGCGCCGTAGGCGAGCACGCCGGGGAGCGCCGGCACTTCGGCCAGCCAACGGCCATCCGCCTCGCGCTCGATCTCGATCCTCAGCATCGCCGCCACCACCATCGATCGGGATTATCATGGGCGCTTCCCGGTGCGGGCGCAAACGATCTGTGCGCAGCATCGCTATCGATGCCGGCACCGCGCCGCCACCGGCATCCGTGGCCGGTGCCTTATTTCAGCGGGAAATAGGCGATCCGGTCGCCGCGGAACGTGCCGACGAACATCTCGTCGCTGATCTGCAGCCCCACGGTCGCGGCGCCGAATTCTGAATTGCCTTTCTCGCTGACCACCGACTTCACCGTCATCGCCGCGGTATCCCCGCGCAGGCCGGCGGCGCCGCCGTCGATGCCGCTGGCCACGATCCACTCGGTCCCCGGCACCTGGACCCGATCCTCGGAGTTCAGCGGCCCGCACACGAAATCGAGCTTGCCCGCAGGATTGCAGGGCTCTGCCGCCGCCGCCGAACCGCTGCCGCCGATCGCAGCCGCCGCCGCGATAAGCAGAGCCGCGACGATGATCGTCTTGATTTCGGTCCCTCCCTCGCGTGATCAGCGGCGCTTCCGCGACCGCCCGCCGGATCATCATCCAGGTTCGTCGCCGCCTGCTCGTTCCGCGCGTCCGCGGCGGCAGATTGACGGCATCGAACCCGGCGCTTAGGGTCCGGGCGGACCGATCGCTGGTGCTGAGGCCGAATTCGCGGTGGCGGCCGAATCGGCCGAGCGTGCGACCGGTTCGCCCGTGCACGCCGGATCTTCGGCGGCCTGCCGGGGCAACGCTTTCAGCCGACAGGTTGGAACATCGGTTCGGATCCGACAATCATCATTGCTCACGAGCGCCAAGGAGGAAGGCCATGCCCGAGACGTCGCGAATGGACCGCAACCTGGCATTGGAGGCCGTGCGCGTGACCGAGGCGGCGGCGCTCTCGGCCTCGCGCCTGATGGGGCGCGGCGACGAGAAGGCGGCCGACCAGGCCGCGGTCGACGCGATGCGGGAAGCCTTGAACAGCCTGGCGATCGACGGCACCGTGGTCATCGGCGAAGGCGAGCGCGACGAGGCGCCGATGCTGTTCATCGGCGAGAAGGTCGGCACTGGGAACGGCCCGCCGATCGACATCGCCCTCGACCCGCTCGAAGGCACCACGATCACTGCCAAGGGTGGGGCCAACGCGCTCGCCGTCATCGCCATGGCCGACGCCGGGCATTTCCTCAACGCTCCCGATGTCTACATGGACAAGATCGCGGTCGGCGGCGGGCTGCCCGACGATCTGGTCGATCTCGACGAGCAGCCGGCGGCCAATCTCAAGAACCTGGCGCAGGCGAAAAAAACCGAGGTCGGCGACCTCGTCGTCTGCATCCTCGACCGGCCGCGCCACGCCGAGCTGATCGCCAAGGTGCGCGAGGCCGGCGCCCGCATCGCCTTGATCTCCGACGGCGACGTCAGCGGGGTCATCGCCACCTCGAGCCCGGAGACCGGGATCGACATGTATGTCGGCTCGGGCGGCGCGCCCGAGGGGGTGCTGGCCGCTGCAGCATTGCGCTGCATCGGCGGCCAGATGCAGGGCCGGCTCCTGTTCCGCAACGACGACGAGCGCGGCCGCGCCCGGCGTCTCGGCATCGTCGACCTCGACCGCAAATACAAGCTTCTGGATCTCGCCGCGGGCGACGTAATGTTCGCCGCGACCGGCGTCACCGGGGGCACGATGCTCAAGGGCGTGCGCCGTTTTGCCGGCGGAGCGCTGACCCATTCGGTGATCATGCGATCGAAGACCGGCACGGTGCGCTACATCGAGGCTCGCCACGACTTTACCCGCAAGCCGAGCCTCGCCTCGTTCGCGCGCTGACCCGGCATGATCGACGGCGCGGGGGGCGCCGCCGTTCGCAGCGGGGTTTTGGGGGTCGACCGCTCGGTGTGCGGGCGGCGCTGGCGTTCGCGCGGGGATGACTCGCCGGCCGGCCGAGGGATCGCCGAGCGGCTCGGCCTGCCCGAAATCGTCGGGCGGCTGCTCGACCAGCGCGGGGTCGATCTCGACCATGCGCCGGGCTTCCTCGCGCCGCGGCTGCGCGACCAATTGCCCGACCCCTCGCATCTGCGCGACATGGAAACGGCCGCCGCACGGCTCGTCCGCGCGGTACGCAAAGGCGAGACGATCGCGGTCTTCGGCGACTACGACGTCGACGGCGCGACGTCGGCAGCGCTGCTGGCGCGGTTTTTCGGCTCGATCGGGACGCCGACCCGAATTTACGTGCCCGACCGCCTGCGCGAGGGCTACGGCCCGAACACCGCGGCGCTGCTGCGGCTGCGCGACGAAGGAGTGCGGATCGTCGTCACCGTCGATTGCGGCACGACCGCACATGTGCCGCTCGCCGAAGCCGCCGACAGCGGGCTCGACGTGATCGTCGTCGACCATCACGTCGCCGAGCCGCTGCTGCCGCGCGCGATCGCGGTGATCAACCCCAACCGGCTCGACGAGGACAGCCCGCATGGCGGCCTGGCCGCGGTCGGCGTCGTCTTTCTGCTCGTCGTCGCGGTCAACCGCGCGCTGCGCGCAGCGGGTTGGTATGCGGCCGGACGCAGCGAGCCCGACCTGCTCGGCTGGCTCGATCTGGTAGCGCTCGGCACGGTGTGCGATGTCGTGCCGCTGACCGGGCTGAACCGGGCCCTGGTTGCACAGGGGATCAAAGTCGCGCGTCGCGGCGCCAATCCGGGCATGGCGGCGCTGGCGGCCATCGCCGGCGTCAAGGAGCCCCTCGACGCCTACCATCTGGGCTTCGTCCTCGGGGCCCGCGTCAACGCCGGGGGCCGGGTCGGCGCCGCGGATTTGGGCGCGCGGCTGCTGGCGACCGACGACCCGGTACTGGCCGCTGAATTGGCCCAGCGTCTCGACGGCTACAACCGCGAGCGCAGGGAGATCGAAGCGCGCACCTTGGCGGCCGCGATCGCGATGGTCGAAAGCGCGCCGCAATCGCCGGTGCTGACGTTTGCGGCGGCGGCCGACTGGCACCCCGGGGTGATCGGCATCGTCGCCGCGCGGCTCAAGGAGCGCTATGAGCGCCCGGCCCTGGTCGTCGCGCTCGCCGACGGCATCGGCCGCGGCTCGGGCCGCTCGCTCCCGGGGATGCCGCTCGGCCCCGCGGTGATCGCGGCACGTCAGGCAGGGCTCCTGATCAACGGCGGCGGGCATGCGATGGCGGCCGGTTTTACGGTCGCTTCGGACAAGCTCGACGCGTTGCGGGAGTTTCTCGTCGAGCGGCTGGGCGATGGGCTCGACCGCGAGATCTTGGTTCCCGAGCTCGCCATCGACGGCGCGCTCTCGGTGGCCGCAGCGCAGTCCGATCTGGTCGGCCATGTCGAGCGGCTGGCGCCGTTCGGCGCGGCCAATCCCGAGCCGCGCTTTGTCTTTCCCGCGGTGCGCGTCGTCCACGCCGAGGCGGTCGGCGCCGACCATTTGCGCTGCACCCTGGCCGATCCGCTCGATGGTGCCCGGCTGCGGGCGATCGCCTTCCGCGTCGCGGGAACGTCGCTCGGCCAATTCCTCGCCGAGACCCGGGGTGTGGCGATCCATGTGGCCGGCCATCTGCGCCGCGACGCCTGGCGCGGCGGCGACGCCGTGCAGCTGTCGATCGACGACGCTGCGCCAGCCATGCCCGGCGCGCCGGCCGCCTGAGAGCCTGAACCCGGATCGCGAACGTATCGGGTACCTGCCCGAGCATCGCCGCGGGCATATCAACCAGCCTCATCGCGGGCATATGGACGAGGCCGGCAACTGATTCTCCGAGATGGCGCTTCGAGCGCGACCTGCCGATATCACAGCGGTGAGATTTCGGATCGCCAACACACAACCGCGTTGGATCCGGCCACCCGGAGAGGACCATGTCGACCAAGCAAATGCAGACCCGGACCGACACTCAACTCGCGCCGCAGCCTTCCCTGGTTGCCCGCGTCGTCAAGCTTAGCCGGGGGGTGGTCATGGCCGGGGCGCTCACCGCAGCATCGCTGACCGCCGCGCCGATGACGGCGCAGGCCGGGGGCCCGGGCGTGGGCGCCGCGATCGGCCTCGGCATCCTCGGCGGCGTCATCGCCGGCGCGGCCATCGCCGCGACAGCTCCTCCGGGCTATGCTGCGGCACCGAACTACTATTATGACCCGCAGCAGGGCTACTACTACAACGCCGCGCCGACCTACTATAACCCGCCGCAGCCCTATTACGGATCAGCGGCTTACGGGTACCCGCCCTACGACTACCGATAATGGCTGATGGGCGGCGGCGCGGCCGCCCAGGCGTTCCAGCCCGGCCTCGGTTGCCGGAGGTCGGGTTGCCGCGGTCGCGGCGAATTCGCGGCCGGCGTTTGAAACCGGTCGCAATTCTATGCTCGTTTGGCTCATGCCGCCCACGAGAACCGCATCGAGCTTGACCCCGATTTCGAATCGGCGAATGTCGCGGCTCGTTTACCCATGGAGGGACGGGTGGAAGCGAGCGAGATCGCCGAGACGATACGGGGGGAAGACACGGAGCGCCACATCGAGGAGGACGCGAATTTCCGCAAGCTGACCGGCATCTATCTCGAAATCATCGCGATGCTGCTGGCGATCACCAGCCTCGGCGGGTCGAACGCGACCAAGGTGATGCTGAACGCGAACATCCAGGCCTCGGACGTCTACGCCTATTACCAGTCGAAATATATCCGGCAGACCGCATACCGGCTGGCCGCCGATCAGCTCGAAGCCGAGCTCGCCGCCCAGCCGGGGATGCCGGACGCGGCCAAGGCGAAAAGCGCGGACGCGGTCAGGCGCTGGCGGGCCACGGCCGAGCGCTACGAAACCGACCCGGCGAGCGGCCAGGGCAAGAAGGAATTGCTGGCTACGGCCAAGGGCTGGGAGAGCAAACGCGACCGTGCCGCCGAACGGGACCCCAATTTCGACTTTGCCGAAGCCCTGTTTCAGATCGCGATCGTGCTCGGCTCGGTCAGCATCGTGGCTGCCTCGCGCCCGCTGGTGAGATTGAGCGGGGTCCTCGCAATCGTCGCCGCCTTGCTGATGATCAACGGTTATTTCCTGGTGGTGCACTTGCCTGTGGACTGAGCTCGCCGACCGGGATCAGGCGGGAGAGGTCGATGAATTTTTCCGGGTCTTGCGGCTGACCGTTGACCCGGACCTCGTAATGCACATGGGGTCCCGAGCTGCGGCCGGTCGTGCCGAGCAGGCCGATTTCGGCGTGCGCTGCAACCTCTTGGCCAACCGCGACGAGGCAGCGCTGAAGATGGGCGTAAAGCGTGTCGATCCCGAACCCGTGGTCGATCTCGACTACCCGGCCGTAATCGCCGAGATAGCCGGCATAGATCACCGTTCCCGGCGCCGTGGAGTAGACCGGCGTCAGATAGGGCGCGTCCATGTCGATGCCGGTATGAAATGCGGCCTTTCCGTTGAACGGGTCGGTGCGCGGACCGAACGGGCTGCCGACCTGATACTGCGCAAGCGGCGCCGCGAGCGGCAGCACTTTCGCCAGACCGCGCATCGCGGCCAGTTTTTCGGGTTCGACCGCCTCTACCGGTTGACCGCCCTTCGGCGGCGGCACAAAAGGGCCGCCTTCGGCGCCGCTGACGCCAAACAGGGCGAACAGGCGGGACACATCGACGCCGGCCGAGGCGAGCACGCGCTCGAACGCGGCGATCTCCTCGCGACCGAAATGGGCAACCGCCGAGACGCCCCCGTTCGGCGGCGCCGACAAGGTCGCCGCAGGCGCGACGGCGGCGGCCTGCTGCGCCGGTTGCGCGATCGGCGCCTGCGACAATTTCTGCCACAGTTCGCCTAGCTGCACCCGCACCCGGGCGCGCTGGGTCGCTCCTTTGCCGCGAGCGGAGCCCAGTCGCTGAAGCTCCTTCGCCAACTGCTCCAAGCTGGCCTTAGCTTGCGCGAATTGCGCCTCTTCCGCAGCGCGATCGGCCTCGCTCTCGCGCAGGCGCGTGGCCAGGGCGGCGCTCTCCCCCTGCGCCTGGTGCAGGGTCTGATCGAGGGATTGCAGCTTTGTCTCAGTGTTCCGGAGCAGCCCGCGCAAGCCGTCGGCCTCGCTCGCCAGCGCCCCAACCCGGCCCACCGCCCGGTCGCGCTCGCGGGCCGAGGCGGCGACCTCGTCCTGCAGCGCATGGATGTCGTCCCGCAGGGCGGCGTTGGCGGTTTGGGCGCGGACGACGGCTGTCTCCTCGTCGGCGACGAGACGCTTATCGCCGATCCGGTGGATGCCCAGATGAGACAGCACGCCGGCAACCACGACCAGAGCCGAAAGAACGAGCCCCTGCACCCAGCGCGGCAGCGCTAGCGGAGCTTTCGAACCGACGCAAATTCGTATCTCGGGGAACAGCTTGCTTCCCCAGCCCGAGGTTTCCGTGGTCATTTCTCCCCCTCTGCGGCCGAACCGTGGGTGTCCGGCAAATCCAAACCGGACCAGGTTGCGGCTCCGTCAGCGAAGCGGCACTGTCGATTACCCCCTGGGAGGGCGGATGGGCTGACCTCCTGGCCAAGCCACGGGGTTCCGCCCGGCTATTCTGCAAAAGTCCGGCCGACAGCGCTCTTCAACGGCGGCACGCTATAGCCATTCAATCAGATACTGACAACATTCAATCGTTAACCTGACCCCTAATCGCCAGTCTCAGAACCTGACCGCACAAATCCTCCGTCGAGGGAGACACCGTTATCCAGTGATACATCAGTATCTTGGGTTGGGTGCGGGCGTCGCGTTCTCGTCAAATCAGGCCTGATGACGACGCGGGCCGGTTTGTCATTGGACACAATCTCGCCATTATCGGCAATTGTCGCAGCGTCGAGCAAGTCTGTTCCTCCGAAACCTGCGTTCGGGTCAGCCGATGCTGCCTGCTGGCGAAGCGTGCTCCGGAGCGAACTGGCTGCGGTAGTAGCCGGCGAAGACGCCGTCGCGCCGCAACAGCTCCGCCAAGCCCCCTCTTCGACGATTTCGCCGCGTTGCAGCACGATGATGCGGTCGCAGCGCCGCACGGTCGACAGGCGGTGGGCGATGACAAAGGTGGTGCGGCCCTCCATCAGGCGCTCGATCCCGGCCATCACCAGCGCCTCGGTGGCGACATCGAGCGCCGAGGTCGGCTCGTCGAGGATCAGGATCGGTGCGTCGCGCAGCAGTGCGCGCGCGATCGTCACCCGCTGCTTTTCGCCTTCGGACAACGACACGCCCGAACTCGCCGATGACCGTGTCGTAGCCGGCGGGGAGCGAGGCGATCAGATCGCCGATCTGCGCGAGCCCCGCCGCCCGCTCGATCGCCGCATCCCCCGCTCCTGGCCGGCCATAGGCGATGTTGTCGCGCACCGAGAGTGGGAAAATCAGCGGCGGCTGCAGGACCAAAGCGATCTGGCTGCGCAGGGCTTTCAGCGTGTATCGGCGCAGATCGACCCCGTCGATTTCCACGGCGCCCGCCGTCGGATCGTAAAAGCGCGGCAACAGGCCGAGCAGGGTGGACTTGCCGGCGCCGGTCGGGCCGACGATGGCGATCTTGGCGCCGGCCGGGACCGCGATGTCGATGCCGCTCAGAACCGGGGTGTCCGCTCGATAGCGAAAAGCGACGCCACGCCACGCGACCTCGCCGCGAGCGCCCGGCGTCGGAAAGCTGCGGGTCCCGTCCGCGAGATCGGGCTCGGTGTCGAGCACCTCGAACACCCGGCGGGCGCCGACCCGCGCCCCGGCGATCAACCCCCAGCTCTGGGTGATCTGGTTGATCGGGGCATAGAGCTGCGCGAGGTAGGAGATGAACACGATCAGCTGCCCGACGGTCAGCGCGCCCGACATCACCGCCCGTGCGCCGGCATAGACGACGAGCGCGGTGCCGGCGGCGATCACGCCGTTGACCGCCCCGGAATAGAGCGTCTGCCAGCTGTAGAGGAGCAGGTTCGCGCGCAGGCTTTCCCGGCTCGCCCCCATGAAGCGGCGCTGCTCGTCATCCTCCTTGGTAAAGGCCTGCACCACCTTGATCGACGACATCGCCCATTGGACCAGCGAGTAGACCCGGCTCTCGGTCGTGCGCACCTCGGTGGCGACATCGACGATCTTGCGGTTGAACATCGAAATCAGCGCGAACAGCACCGGCACGACGGTCAGCGCGAGCAACGTCAGGGTCGGATCGAGCGGGAACAGGATGACCAGCATGCCGGCCAGCAAGATCACGGCCGACAGGATCGGCAATACCCCGTTCATGACCATCGTCTGCACGGCAAAGCTGTCGGCGGTGACCCGGTAGAGCAGGTCGCCGACCCGTTGGCGATCGTGGAAGGCGAGCGACAGGCGCTGGAGATGGCCGTAAAGGGCGCCGCGCAGGTCGTTGACCATGTTCTGCCCGACCCCGATCGTCGTGTAGTTGTGCAACAGGGTCAGCGCGCCGCTGCCGAGGTGGACAACGACGATCCCGAGGCAAGCGAGGAGCAGCAGGCGGCCAGGCGGCGCAGCTTCCAGCCCCGCGAGCCGAAACCGCTTCCCGCCCAGCACGTTGTCGATCACCACCTGGAGCGGCCACGGCTTCAACAGCTCGAAGCCGGTGATCAGAAACACCTGCGCCAATGCCCAGGTGACCCGCCCGCGATAGGGCCGCAGATAAGGGAGGAGCTTACTCAGCATCGCGCCCCGCCCGGCGGCAGCGGTCTCAATGGCACGGCGCCGGGAATGCTCGCCGCATCAGGCCGTTTGCGACGCGGCCGCCGCCCGGTGTCGGCGCCCCGCCGGCTCGATCGGAATGAGCCCGGCGGGTTTGGCGACGGCCTCGACGATGCGGTGCATCAGCTTGGCAAAGCCGGCGAGCTCGCAACCCATCACCGCGAAATTGACCAAACCGGCGGCGCCGACCGTCGCCGCCGCCAGCGGCCAGCCGAAGATCAGTGCAAACGCCGCGAGCGCCGCATAGCCGCGCAAGGTCAACAGCGCGAACCGCGACAGCCGCATGGTGCAGCGGACGCGCAGCAGCCGCTTGGCGCCGCCGTGATTTTCGGTGCAGACCACGACCAGGCTGCGGCAGCACAGCCCCCGCGCAATTTCGAGATCCCAGCGGCTCCAGCCCGTATCCGGCACGACGAAATACTTTTGGCGCACCAAAAAATCCATCAGCCCGCCGATCAGCACCTCCTTCTCGGCTCCGTCCTCGCTCCAATAGGCCAGGTGCAGGGCCCGGTCGGGCCAGCAGATTCGCGCGCGCTGCTCGGTCTCGACGGCAGCGATGTGCGGCTGCGCGCGCATTCCGCGGATGCGCCACCTGATCCGCTCCCAGCCGCGCAGCAGCGGGCCGAGATAGATCAAGAGCGCCACCAATGCCCGGGCTTTGAACCCGGTGAACCGCTGGTCGATCGGCGCCTTGCGCGCGCCGTTGACGCACATTGCGCAGGTGACCAGGAGCGGGACGGCGAGGATGAGCAGCCACCACCCGCCGCCGACGATGCCGCCAAGCGCCAGGACCAGCGCCGCCGCGCTCCATTCGAAGGTCAGCGGCAGAAACGCGGTCAACGACGACGGGGGCTCGTACAACGTCTGAAACAGACCGCGCCCGAACACGCCGGAATAGATCACCGGACGACGCGACAGGAACAGCGAGGTCGACAGATCGCCATAGATGCGGCCGAGCCACTTGGCCTGCCCGAAGCGGTTGAAACGGAACGGGTGCTTCGCGTAGACGAGGGCTTCGGCCTTGCCGTAGCCGCGCTGCTGGTCGCAATAGGCTTTGACCGTGTTGCGGCGGAAATGCCAGACGATCGCCGCCGGGCTGAAGCCGATCGCATGCCCCGCATCCTGAAAGCGCCAGCAGATGTCGACATCGTCGCCGGCGGCGCGATAGACCGGGTCGAAGCCGCCGAGGCCGAGCAAGGTCTCGCGGCGAAAGGCCATGTTGCATCCGGCGATGTGCTCGGCGACCTCGTCGCTCAGCAGCACATGGGTCGGGCCGCCGGGCGCCACCGCGACCGCAGCCGGGACGAGGCTGTCCTCGGGTGGGGGAAAATTCGGGCCGCCGCAGGCGGCGAGGCCGCTCGCCTCCATCTTGGCGACGAGATAGGTCAGCCAATCAGGGTCGGCCACGCAGTCGCTGTCGGTATAGGCGACGATCTCGCCGGTCGCGGCCTCGGCGCCGACGTTGCGGGCGACGCTCAAGCCTTTATTGGGCTGGCTGATGATCCGGCAGTACGGATAGCTCTCGGCGATCTCGAGGGTGCGGTCGCGCGAGCCGTCGTTGACGACGATGACCTCGTAATCGGGATAGTTCAGCACCGCGAGCGAGGCGAGGCACGGATCGATCGTGCGCTCGGCATTGTAGGCGCAGACCACCACCGAGACGCGAGGGTAGTGCTGCAGCGGCGGCGGCAGGGCGCCGCGGTAGCAGCGCTCGACCTCGGCCAGCGACGGTTTGGGTCGCCGCTCGCGGTCGACCAGGCCAAACGCCCAGTCCTCGACCAGATGGCCGCCGGTGAACCACTCGTCGGTCCACGAAAACACGCAGGTGCCGGCGGCACCCGCCTGAAACGCGGTGCGCACCTGCCAGGACAGGATCCGGCGCTGCTCCTCCTCGCCTTCGCGCAGCGAATCGACCCCGAATTCGGTCAGCACCAGCGGCTGGTCGATGGCGACGTTGTGCAGCCGCGCGACATAGCGGCGGAATGCCGTCTCATCGTGGAGATAGACGTTGAAGCAGACAAAGTCGGTGAAGTCGACCGTCAGGTATTCCGTCGATGGAAAATTGGCGTAGCTGACCAGCGCGCCGGGATGCTCTGCTTTGACGCAGGCGACGAGACTGCGCAGAAACCGCCGCACCGGCTCGGCGCCGTGCCAGCGGATCACATCCGGCGGGATCTCGTTGCCGACGAGGTAGGCGAAGACCGCAGGATGGCGGCCGCAGGCTCGCACCCCGTCAACCACCGCCCCGCGGATATCCGCCTGGGTCGCCTGACTGTCGAGAAACGCAACGTGCTGCGGCCAGGGGAGCCCGACCAGAACGTTCAATCCGGCCTCGTGCGCGGCGTCCAGCAGCCACGCCGGCGGCACGGTGAAGACCCGGACCGTATTGATCCCGGCGTCGCCCATCAGCGCGAAATCCCGGTCGACCGTCGCCGATTCCGGGAACGGAGCGCCATGGCCGGCCGCCGGGAACGGACCATAGGTGACGCCCTTGACAAAATGCTTATGCTCGCCGGCGAAGAAGAACTTCCCGCTCACCCGAATCGGACCGGGCGGCGCGACCCGCTCCACCGGGATCGACGCGGGCCGCGTCGCCGCCTCGTCGGTCTCGACCAGGGTCATCGTCGGAAGCTCCCGGGACTGTCGCCGCGCGGCCCATTCCCGGCCGGGGCAGCGCTCGCACAACGGACGGTCGCCTGATTCATTCCAGCGGCGGCATCGGCCCGGCCGCGAGCGAGAATGCGGGGGTGCTCACCGCGAATGGCGCGAATGCCAGGCGAGCGAGGTGCGGATGATCGTGTCGAGGTCCGAGTGCCGAGCGTGCCAGCCGAGAATCTCGGCCGCGAGGCCCGGGTCGGCGACCAGGGCCGGCGGATCGCCGGGCCGCCGCGGCGCGGCCCGCGCCGGGACCTTGCGGCCGCTGACCGCCTCGGCCGCGGCGATCACCTCGCGCACCGAATGACCGCTTCCGGTGCCGAGATTGACGGCAACGCTGCCGCCGCCGGCGCGCAGCCGTTCGAGCGCGCACAGGTGGGCGATGGCGAGGTCGTGGACATGGACGTAATCGCGGATCGCGGTCCCGTCCGGCGTCGGGTAGTCGGTGCCGTAGATGTCGATTGCCGACCGTTGCCCGAGCGCCGCCTGCAGCACCAGCGGAACGAGGTGCGTTTCCGGCTGATGAAGCTCGCCGAGCTCGCCCTCGGGATCGGCCCCGGCGGCATTGAAATAGCGCAGCGACACCGAACGCATCGCGTAGGCCTGCCCGTACCAGTGCAATGCCCGCTCGATCGCCAGCTTGGTTTCGCCATAGGGATTGACCGGATGCTGCGGTGCGGTCTCTCGAATCGGCACGGTATCGGGCGTGCCGTAGGTGGCGCAGGTCGATGAAAAGACGATCTCGCCTACGCCGGCCTCCAGCATCGCCTCGAGCAGCGTCAGGGTGCCGCCGAGATTGTTACGGTAGTAGAGCGCCGGATCCTCGATCGACTTGCCGACATAGGCATAGGCGGCGAAATGCATGACCGCCGATACCTGGTGGTCGGCAAGCGCCGCGCAAAGGCGCGCCCGGTCGGCGATGTCGCCCTCGACCAAGGGGCCCCAGCGCACCGCCTCGCGGTGGCCGCGCGACAGATCGTCATAGACGACGGGACGATAGCCGGCGCCCGCCAGCACCTTGCAGGTTTGCGAGCCGATATATCCCGCCCCGCCCGTTACCAGGATCGATTGTGACATGCCCGCCGCCGGTCCGGATCGCGCCGATGCCAGCACAACGCGACACGCCGGGCACCTCTTCCGCCGACGGGCCGTTTTCCAGGCGCGGCGACTGGCCGCGGCCCGTGGTGGTGGAATAAGCCGGTGTCGCCACCGTTTTTCGCTGCATTCGCGCGGGGTCGGACAGCATGCACATCGCAGTAATCGGAACCGGGTATGTCGGGCTGGTCTCGGGAGCGTGCTTTTCCGAGTTCGGCGTCGACGTGACCTGCGTGGACCAGGACAAGGGCAAGATCGCGCGGCTGCAGCGGGGCCGGATGACGATCTTCGAGCCCGGGTTGGAAGCTCTGGTGGCCCGGAACACGGCGGCGGGACGCCTCGCCTTCACCACCGATCTGCCGGCGGCGCTCGCCGGGGCGGAGGCGGTGTTCATCGCGGTCGGCACGCCCTCGCGGCGCGGCGACGGGCATGCCGATCTCTCATACGTCTACGCCGCCGCCGAAGAGATCGGGCATGCGTTGACCGATTACGCGGTGGTGGTGACCAAGTCGACGGTGCCGGTCGGCACGGGCCGCGAGGTCGCGGCGATCCTGCGCCGGATACGGCCGCAGGGCGGGTTCGACGTGGCCTCCAACCCCGAATTCCTGCGCGAAGGCTCGGCGATCGAGGATTTCATGCGGCCCGACCGGGTGGTGATCGGTGCCGACAGCGAGCCGGCTCGGACGGTGATGCAGGCGCTCTATCGCCCGCTCTATCTGCTCGAGACGCCGATGCTGTTCACCGACATCGAGACCGCCGAGTTGATCAAATACGCGGCCAACGCCTTTCTCGCGACCAAGATCACGTTTATCAACGAGATCGCGGACCTGTGCGAACGGGTCGGCGCCGACGTCCAGGACGTGGCCAAGGGCATCGGTCTCGACGGCCGCATCGGCCGCAAGTTCCTGCATGCCGGACCGGGGTTCGGCGGCTCGTGTTTTCCCAAGGATTGCCGCGCTCTGGTGCGCACCGCACGCGAGGCCGAAGCGCCATTGGCGATCGTCGAGACCATGATGCGGGTCAACGATCGGCGCAAAGAACGCATGGCCGACAAGATCATCGCGGCCTGCGGCGGCGATGTCGTCGGCAAGACCCTGGCCGTGCTCGGCCTGACCTACAAGCCCAACACCGACGACATGCGCGACAGCCAGAGCCTGTCGATCCTGCCCCGCCTGGCGGCCGCGGGGGCGACGGTCCGCGCCTTCGATCCCGAGGGCATGAACGAGGCGAAAAAGCTTTTGCCCGAGCTTGTCTACTGCGCCGACGCTTACGAGGCGATGGAAGGGGCCGACGCGCTGGTCCTGCTGACCGAGTGGAACGCGTTTCGCGCGCTCGATCTGCTGCGCGTCAGGAACCTGCTGGTAAACCCGCTCGTGATCGATCTGCGCAATATCTACCAGCCGCACGAAATGCTTGCAGCCGGCCTCTCCTATGTCAGCATCGGCCGCCCGGCGCGGACCGCCCGACCGCAATTGCGCGCACTTGCCTGAGAAGGTTGCAAATGTCCATCGCTGGCTGCCCCTCACCCTCCCGCTGCGCGGGTCCCTCCCTCTGCCCGCACGCGCGGAGAGAGGGTTGGGGTGAGGGCGCTCTTCCACTATCTGAGAGGATTCTATTATGGGCAGCGTCGTCGCCAAGCGCGTCCTCGTCACCGGCGGCGCCGGTTTTCTCGGCTCGCATCTGTGCGAGCGCCTCCTCGCCCAGGGCGACGACGTGCTGTGCGTCGACAATTATTTCACCGGGCGCAAGGACAACGTCGCGCAGCTGCTCGGCGACCCGCATTTCGAAGCGCTGCGGCACGACATTACCCATCCGCTGTTTGTCGAGGTCGACGAAATCTACAACCTCGCCTGCCCGGCCTCGCCGATCCATTACCAGTTCGACCCGGTGCAGACGACCAAGACCAGCGTGCTCGGCGCGATCAACATGCTGGGGCTGGCGAAACGGCTGAAGGCCAAGATCTTCCAGGCCTCGACCTCAGAGGTTTACGGCGATCCGACCGTGCACCCCCAACCCGAAGGCTATCGCGGTAACGTCAACCCGATCGGACCGCGCGCCTGCTACGACGAGGGCAAGCGTTGCGCCGAGACCTTGTTCTTTGACTATTTCCGCCAGCACGATCTGAAAATCCGGGTCGCCCGCATCTTCAATACCTATGGGCCGCGCATGCACCCGAACGATGGTCGGGTGGTCTCGAATTTCATCATGCAGGCGTTGCAGAACGAACCGATGACGCTTTACGGCGACGGAACCCAAACTCGCGCCTTCTGCTATGTCGACGATCTGATCGGCGGGTTTCTCGCGCTGATGGCCGCCCCCGACGACATTACCGGACCGATCAACCTCGGCAACCCGGTCGAGATCTCGGTCGCCGAGCTCGCCGAGCTGGTGATCGCGCTGACCGGCTCGCGCTCGACGATCACCCGCCGACCGCTCCCGATCGACGACCCGGTCCAGCGCTGCCCGGACATCGCCCAGGCGCGGGCCGTCTTGGGGTGGCAACCGCGCACCGAGCTCAAGGACGGTCTGTCGCGCACGATCGGCTATTTCGACAAGCTGCTGTCCGCGCGGGGGCATCCGCGCAACTCGGACGCCGGGCGGCCACCGACCCGGACCCGACGCGCCGGCGGGCGCGCGGCGGCGCTGCCGGTCAAATGATCCGACGCCGACGCAGGTCGTCGATGATCTGCCCGGCCGCGTCCTCGGGCGTGGCGCCGACCGTCGTCAGGCGGAGCTCGGGCGTCTCCGGAACCTCGTAGGGCGAGTCGAGGCCGGTGAAATTCTCGATCCGCCCGGCCCGGGCCTTGGCGTAGAGGCCCTTGGGATCGCGCCGGATGCATTCCTCGAGCGGCGTATCGACGAAGATCTCGAGAAACGGGGTGGGCCCGGTCAGCTCGCGCACCATCCGGCGCTCGGCGCGAAACGGCGAGATGAACGAGCAGATCGCGATCAGCCCGGCCTCGGCCATCAGCCGGGCGACCTCGCCGACGCGTCGGATGTTTTCGACCCGGTCGGCGTCGGTAAAGCCCAGATCGCGGTTGAGCCCGTGCCGGACATTGTCGCCGTCGAGCAGCATCGTGTGGCGGCCCAAGGCGAGCAGCCGCTTTTCGACCAGATCGGCGATCGTCGATTTCCCGGCACCCGACAACCCGGTCAACCACAACACCGCGGGGACCTGCTCCTTCAACGCCGCCCGCTGCTCGCGTCCGACGGTCAGGGCCTGCCAGTGGATGTTGCTGGCCCGGCGCAGGCCGAAGGCGATCATCCCCGCTCCGGCGGTCTCGTTAGTGAAGCGGTCGATCAGGATGAAGGCACCGGTGGTGCGGTTGACCGAATAGGGATCGAATGCGACCGGCGCTGCGGTCGAGACGTTGCAGAACCCGATTTCGTTGAGCCCGAGGGTCTTGTCGGCCAGATGGGCCAAGGTTTCCACGTCGACGCGGTGCTTGAGCGCGGTAATCGTGGCCGGCACGGTGCGGGCGCCGATCTTCAGTAGGTAAGAGCGGCCGGGGACCAGCGGCTGCTCGCTCATCCAGATCACCTGGGCTGCAAACTGGTCGACGAATTCGGGCGGATCGCGGGGGTCCGCAAGCACATCGCCGCGAGCGATGTCGATCTCGTCGGCCACGGTCAGGGTCACGGCGTCGCCGGCGCCGGCGCGATCGAGCGCGCCGCCAAAGGTGACGATCTCTTTGACCCGGGTGGATCGGCCCGAGCCGACGACGAGCACCGGATCGCCGGGCGCGATCGAGCCCGAGGCGACCGTGCCCGAAAAGCCCCGAAACGCGGCATCGGGGCGATTGACCCACTGCACCGGAAAGCGGAACGGCCGTCCGCCGCAGCCGTCGGACACGTCGACCAATTCCAGATGCTTGATCAGGGTCGGCCCGCGATACCACGGCATCCTGTCCGACTGCCGGGTCACGTTGGCGCCCGACAGCGCCGAGAGCGGGATGGCGCAGGTCGCTGCATCGTTCAACGCCGCGGCAAAAGCTGAAAAATCCGCGGCGATCTCGGCAAAGCGGTGTTCCTCGAAGCCGACGAGATCCATCTTGTTGACCGCCAGCACGAGGTGGCGGATGCCGAGCAAGGAGCAGATGAAAGCGTGCCGCTTGGTCTGCGCGAGGACGCCGTTGCGCGCATCGACCAGGACGACCGCGAGATCGCAGGTCGACGCGCCGGTCGCCATGTTGCGCGTGTACTGCTCATGCCCCGGCGTGTCGGCGACGACAAACGCGCGCGCGGGGGTGGCGAAAAACCGGTAGGCCACATCAATCGTGATGCGCTGCTGCCGCTCGTCTTCGAGGCCGTCCAGCAGCAGTGAAAAATCGATCGCATCGCCGGTGGTGCCGAACCGCCGCGACTCGCGCTCGAGCGCCTCCAGCTGATCGTCGAAGATCAGCGCGCAGTCGTGGAGCAGCCGGCCGATCAAAGTCGACTTGCCGTCGTCGACCGATCCGCAGGTCAAAAACCGCAGCAGGTCCCGCTCGCGCGACATTCGAGTCGCCTCGCAAACGGCCATCAGAAATAGCCCTCGCGCTTTTTGCGCTCCATTGCCGCGTCTTCGTCGCCGTCGATCAGCCGGCCCTGCCGCTCGGACCGGCGGGTGTCGCGCAATTCGGCGAGGATCTCGGCCGGGGTTGCCGCCGCCAATTCGATCGCGCCGGTCAGCGGGTAGCATCCGAGGGTGCGAAACCGCACGCGGCGCTCTTCGGGCATTTCGCCGGGCCTCAGCGGCAAGCGGTCGTCATCGACCATGATCCAGGTTCCGCCGCGCTCGACCACCGGCCGCAATGCAGCGAAATACAATGGCACCACGGGAATTTCTTCGGCGGCGATGTATTCCCAGACGTCGTGCTCGGTCCAGTTCGACAGCGGAAAGACGCGCATCGTCTGGTGCTCGGACAGGCGCGTATTGTAAAGTCGCCACAGTTCCGGCCGCTGGTTTTTCGGGTTCCAGCCGTGGTTTGCGCCGCGCAGCGAAAAGATCCGTTCCTTGGCCCGGCTTTTTTCCTCGTCGCGCCGCGCTCCGCCGAAGGCCGCATCGAACCCGTGGCGGTCGAGCGCCTGCTTCAGCGCCTCGGTCTTCATCACCGCGGTGTGCAACGCCGAGCCCGAGGCGATCGGATTGATGCCGCGGCGCGCGCCCTCCTCGTTGGTGTGGACGATCAGCTCGAGCCCGAGGCGGCGCGCGGTCATGTCGCGAAAGGCGATCATCTCGCTGAACTTCCACAAGGTGTCGATGTGGAGGAGCGGAAAAGGGGGCTTGCCGGGGAAGAACGCCTTGCGCGCCAGATGCAGCATCACGCTCGAAATCTTTGCCGATCGAATAGAGCATGACCGGGTGGCGGAACTCGGCTGCTCCTTCGCGCATGATCCCGATCGATTCCGCTTCGAGACGGCGCAGATGGCCCGGCCGCAGACGCAGCGACGGGGAAGGCTCGGCAACAGCGGGCACGGCTGTTCTTTCGCGAGGCTGACGGCGGGCATCCCCGTTAGCGACGGGCACGGTGTCTGTCAACCTCCGAGCAGCGCCGGAGCCACTGGGATCTGCTGATGCTGTCCCAATCGTCATGGTCGAGCTGCGCTTCTGGTTCCGCGGTTGCGCGGGCTCGACCCGGTCTTCGGCACCTTCCTCGGAACGCTGATCAGCGTGTGGCTGTTGGCCTGGCCGATGATGCCGATCGCCAACCGCGCTCAATTGGTGGCTGCGGCCAGTGCCCCTGGCAACGCGACGGATCACGTCGGCCGGCGTCGCGCTTCTCCTCGGCCTCTACATCATCGAGTTTGTCGTGTTTCTCTGGTTCACCTGAAGCGATGGCTGATCTTAACCTTATTTTAGGTGATCGATCGCAGTGTATAACTGTCGGATCAGCGCGTGGGGACGCGTACGGATTTGGAGGAATATATCATGCCGGACAATGTGCAACACGAGAAGTTCATGCGGCGGGCGATCGAGCTTTCGGCAAAGACGTCGCTCGTTGACAATGCCGGCGGCGTGTTCGGCGCGGTCATCGTCCGGAATGGGGAGATCATTTCCGAGGGCGCCAACCGCGTCGTCGCCGAGAACGACCCCACCTGGCATGGCGAGATGGAGGCGATCCGTAAGGCCTGCAAAACGCTCGGAAGCTTCAAGCTGACGGGCTGCACTTTGTACACCAGCGCCGAGCCGTGCCCGATGTGCGCCGCCGCTTCATATTGGGCCGGCATCGAGCGGATCTTCTACGGCGCAACGGTAGACGATGCGCTGGAATATGGCGGGTTCGACGACACCATGATCTTTGTGCAACTGCGCAATCCGACGCAAAAACGCACGCTTCCCGCGCAACAAATTCTGCGCGCCGAAGCCGTCGAGATCTGGAAGAAGTACAAGGAAAAGCCCGACAAAATCCCCTATTAGGGCGACGCCTTGTCCGGCATCTCGATCACTCCCGCGCTCGACGGCGAGATCATTCGGCGGGGCGACCCCGATTACGAGCGGGTGCGGGGCGCGATGGTGTGGAATGCCCTGAAGCCGGATCGCCGTCCGGACCTGATCGTCCGGGTCGGGAGCCAGAACGATGTGGTAAAGGCGATCGACTTCGCCCGATCACGGCGATTGAAGGTGTCGATCCGCGGCGGCGGCCACAGTTGGTGTGGCCTGCCGCTGCGGGATGGCGGGATGCTGATCGATCTCTCGCAACTCGATGCGGCCGCAGTCGACCCCGCGTCGCGCACCGCTGCGATCGAGCCGTGCATCAGCAACCGCGCCCTGATCAAGCAGCTGGAGCCGCACGGCTTGGCCTTTCCGGTCGGGCACTGTCCCGACGTAAAGGCCAGCGGCTTTCTGTTGAGCGGCGGGATCGGCTGGAATTCCGGATATTGGGGACCTGCCTGCAAGAGCATCACCGCGATCGACACGGTGACGGCAGGCGGGCAGCTGATTCGCGCCAGCGCAACCGAAAACCAGGATTTGTTCTGGGCGGCACGCGGCGGCGGACCGGGCGCCGCCGCAGTCGCGGTACGTTACCATCTCCAGTTGTACGATCTGCCGCGAGGAATCCTGACCAGCACCTATTATTGCGCTCTCGCCCGGCTGCGGGAGGCGATGGAGGAGTTGACCGAGCTGTTGCCGCGATTGGCGCGGTTTGTCGAAATATCCGTCTTTCTGGTATCCGCCCCGCGCGAGCTCGCGCGCCAATGCGCTGCTTCCGGCGGCAAGCTCTGCATGCTGTCGGCCACCGCTTTCGGCGACACGGAAGCGCAGGCGGCCGCCGCCCTCGCGCCGCTCGAGACCTGCCCCGCTCTGCGGGACTGTCTGAGCAAGTCGCTCGCCGTCGCGACCCCGTTCAAGACATTGTTCGACACTTCGGGTCAAATGTGGCCGGAAGATCATCGCTACCTGGTCGAGGCGCTGTGGTCCCAGTCTCGGCCTTGCGATATTTTGCCGTCGCTAGGCGAACATATCGCGCAGGCGCCATCGGCAAAGACGGTGGTTCTGTTCGCACTCTATCCCGGCTGGGCCGACGGCAACCCCGGTTTCGATGCGGCCTTCTCCAAGGTTGCGCGCGCTTACGGCGGCCCGTGGACGATCTGGCGGGATCAGGCCGAGGACGAGGCTAACCGCGCCTGGCATCAGCGGGCGGTGGCATTGCTGCAGCCGTTCACCCAGGGCCACTATATCGGGGAGACCGACATCGCAGAGGCGCCGTCCCGCGCCCCCGCCTGCTTCGCCTCGAGCCATTGGCGCCGCCTGCAGGAACTGCGGGCAAAGCACGATCCCGACCAGCTCTTCCACGGGTTTTTCGACGGTGCCGGCGGCTGAGGCCGCCGCGCCCGAGGGCGACGGCGATCAGCGCCGCGAAATCAGGCCGCCGCCTTGCGATTGGCCATCAGGCGGGCATCGACCGTAGCGACCGTCTGATCGACGATGGCGTTGCGCAAGCCGTGCTGCGCCGCAATCGCCTGCACCAGCCGATCGGTCCGTTCGATATTGGGCGCGCCATTGAACAGCGCGCGCGCGGCCGAGGACGGCCGCACCAGGTCGCGTGCCGCGGCGGCGTATTTCTCGAACGGCACCAGATCGTCGGGTGATGCCCCCAGCTTCTCGCACACCCCGCACACCCAGTCGTAGACCGAACGCGACGCGGCGAGGTCGGCATGCACCGCGTCCTTGATGTCGATGGCGCGGTCTTTCTGGACGCAGCGGTAGTTGCCGGTCAGCAGCATGGCCCACTTGGCCAGCGGGACGAAGATCGAAATCGTGCACCTTGAGCTTGACCGGCAGCTCGATCGCGCCGTCGCCGGGGTCCCAGCGGACGGCTTCGATGTCGGCCTGCATCTGCCGCAGCACGGCGGTGTACCCGTCGGAGTCGAAGCGGGCGACCTTGAAGTTGGTCGGCAAGGTGACCTGCAGCACGTTGATTTTTTCGCCGGGAGGACGGATGGCCTGCGGGTCCGGACTGCACAAGGTCACCAGCCCTGGCTCGAAATGGTCCCACACGCTCGCATCCGTGTAGGCAGCCTTCAACCCGTCGGTCGCCAGTCCGCGGATGCGCTTCAGGTAAGGCAGCGGCGGCATGTTCATGATCGACATGCAGGGCAGCTTGGCCCGCGCCACCGCGTCCAGCAATTCGCGAACGCCGGGCGAGCGGTACTGCGGCTCCTGCATCGCCAGGGCCACGAGGTCGAAGTCGGTAGGGTTGACGTCTTTGGTGCCCGCCGCGGACAGGCTGCCCGGCAGCTTGCGCGAAATCGAGCTCGATCGGGTCCTTCCTGCCCCTGATCGGCAGGCGCACCCGGGCGCCGTCGGTGTTGAACGCCTCGACCTCGGCAGGCAGGCACACCATCGTTATCTTGTGGCCGCCGAACAGCAGCTTAGTTGCCAGAAGCGAGCCATAGGAGGCTCCTGAAAATCAGCACGTTGTACGTCGTCATGACCTTCCCTCCCAAACCGGGCGCGATCGCCGGCGGCTTATCGAATTGGGCGCGACCTTGCCGGATGGCGACTATCTAGGCAAGTCCGAAGCCTCAGCGGCGAGGATCGCAGCGAGCCCGAAGCGATAGTCGGGGTAGCGCAACGCCACCCCGAGCTCTCGTTTTACCAACGCGTTTCGGACCCGCTTGTTGTCGTCGTAGAAGCTCCGCGCCATCGGCGACAGTCCGGCTTCGGCGAGCGGCGTCAGCGGCGGTGCCGGCACGCCGAGCAGGGCCGCGGCGTGGGCCACGACGGCCTCGGGCGAGGCGGGGTCATCGTCGCACACATTGTAGACCGCGCCCGGCCGCGGCTGCGACATCGAGGCGCACAGCACCCGCGCCAGATCCTCGACATGAATGCGCGAGAACACCTGACCCGGCTTGTCGACCCGCCGGGCGGTGCCGGCGCGCAATGCGTCGAACGGGCTGCGGCCCGGGCCATAGATGGCGGCGAGCCGGAAGATGTGGACCGGCACGCCGCGGCGGCGCCCCAGATCGAGCCAGCCCGCCTCGGCCGCGAGCCGGCGCCGGCCGCGCCCGCCGCTCGGCAGCAAAGCCGAGGTCTCGTCGACCCAGCCGCCGCCGTGGTCGCCGTAAACCCCGGTCGTCGACAGATAGCCGAGCCAACCGAGGCCGGGCAGCGCCGCGATGTCCTCGCCGTGGCGGTCGAGCACCGGGTCGCCCGCCGCATCGGGCGGAACCGAGACCAGCACATGCGTAGTCCCGCTGATCGCCGCCGCCGGGAGCGGCCGGCCGCGGTCGAAGAGAAACGCGTCGAACCCGAGCGCATCCAGCGCCACCACCCGTTCCGCGCTGCGGCAGGTGCCGCTCACCCGCCACCCCTTGGCGGCGAGAAGTCGCGCCAGCACCAGCGCGCTGTAGCCGAAGCCAAAGCAGAAAAGATGCGAGGTTGACCGCGGCGCGCGGCCGATTGCGTCGCCAAGCTCCCCGTGACCGGGCTTGTCCCGGTCATCCACGCCTTTATCTGCCCCGATCGAGGCGGTGTCGGGTATATGGATGGCCGGATCAGGTCCGGCCACAGGGGGCGTTATCCTGTTCATGACGTGCGCCGAGCCGGCGCCGACGTGCCGTCGGCCGGCGCAACCGCCGGATCGCATTCGAGGGTCGCGGCGATGCGCTTCTGCTTGAGCCAGGTCAGCGCCCAGAAGCCACAGGAGATAATGGCGCCGACGGCGAGCGGCAGGCGCAGCCCGAAACGCTCGCTCAAGGAGCCCATCAGCACCGCGCCCAATGCCGGGCCGGCGCGAAAGATCATGCCGTAGAGCGCCATGATGCGGCCGCGCATGCCGATTTCGACCGCGGCCTGGATCAGGGTCTGCGCGCCGATCCCGGTGATCGTCATCGCCGCGCCGGCGATAAATACGCAGGGCAACGCCACATAGAACCGGTCGGTCGCGGTGAAGGCGAGGATCGCCAGCGAGATCATCAAGGTGTTGCCGAGGACGACCCCGGTCAGCCCGGCGATTCCGGGGCGCACCAGGAGCCAGGCGCCGCCGCAGATGGCGCCGAGCCCGACCGTCGAGGTCAGCATCGACAAGCCTTCCGGCCCGCGCCCGAAGACGCGGTCGGCAAACCCGGGGAAGAGCTCGACAAAGCCGCGCGTGCCGATCGTCGTCACCGTGAACAGCAGCAGCATCGGCGCGATGCCGGGATGCCGGCTGGCATAGGTAAAGGCTTCGGCCGAAGCCCGCAGCACGCTCTGAATCGCCGCGACCGGCAACGGCGGGAGCCCCCGCAGATTGGTCATCGCCACCAGAAAGACGATATAGGTCACCGCGTTGACGGCAAAGGCGGCGCTGACGCTGATCTTGGCGATCACGATCCCGGCGACCGCCGGCCCAATAAAGCGCGCGGCGTTGAAGATGATCGCATTGACCGCCAAGGCCGAGGCCAATGCCGGCCGGTCGACCAGGGTCGGGATCAACGCCAGCCGCGCCGGCTGCGCCATCGCATTGAACACGCCGAGCAGGAAGGTCAGCGCGAACAGCAGCCAGATCGAGATCGCACCGGTATAGACCAGGACCGCCAGCAGGCTCGCCTCGACGCTGCCGGCGATCTGCGTCACCCGGATGATCCTGACCCGGTCGCGGCGGTCGGCGAGAGTGCCGGCGAGCGGGCTCAGGAAAACGACCGGGAAGAATTCGGCCATCGAGACGATACCGAGCCAGGTGCCGGAATGGGTCAGGGTCCAGGCGAGCCAGCCGACCGACACCCGCTGCATCCAGATGCCGACCAAGGACACCGCGTTGCCGCTCGCATAGACGCGGTAGTTGCGGTGGGCAAAGGCGAGCCCGGCATTGCCGATCCCGCCCGGAAACAGACGACTGCGATCGAAGCTCAAGCGATGCTCAACCGGGACAGCAGGTATGACGCGGCCGATCGTAACGCCTCGCACGGTTGGGCGCCAACGCGCGCCGTGCTATGGATGCCCTCAGCGGAGACGCCGCGGGGAGGCGGGCACAGGGTGCGGAGGGGCCGGGCTCTTTATTTGTTTCCTGCCGTGCTTTTCATCGGCGCGGCGGCGGCCGCGGATGCGGCCGGGCCGGTTGCGCAGCAGGGAAGGGCCGCGGCGCCGCGCTCTGCCGAGGCCGATGCCGAGACTTATGCGCGCTGCCTGAAGCTCGCCCGGCAGGAACCCCGCACGGCTCAGAGCTTGGCGCGGGCATGGCACGAGCGGGGCGGGGCGCATCCGGCCGATCATTGCGCCGCGGTCGCGCTGATCACGCTCGGCAAGTACCGAGAGGGCGCGACCCGCCTCCAGGCATTGGCCGAGGCGATGACGGCAGCGCCGGCGACGCTGCGCGCCGATGTGCTCGACCAGGCCGGACAGGCCTGGCTGCTGGCCGGCGACCCGATCCAGGCCTACGCTGCGGCCGGCAACGCCGTATCCTTGCGGCCCGGCGATCCCGACCTGCTGATCGACCGGGCCGAGGCCGCTGCTTCCGCCGGCTATCTCGACCGCGCGGTCGCCGACCTCGACCGCGTCCTGAATTCCGATCCGAACCGGGTCGATGCGCTGGTCTACCGCGCTTCGGCCTATCGCGCGCTCGACCGCCTCGACCCGGCGCGCGCCGATATCGACAGGGCGCTGACGCGTGCGCCGAATTCGCCGGCGGCATTGCTTGAGCGCGGCAATATCCGGCGCCTCGAGGGCGATGCCGCCGGCGCCGGCCGCGACTGGGAAGAGGTCGGCCGTCTCGCCCCCGGCAGCCAGGCCGACATGGCGGCAAGGGCCAATCTCGAGCATCTGGCGCTCGGCGGCGGCACCGTCCCGCCGGCCAAGCCGATCGGCAAAGGGCCGACGCCGTGACCCGAACGGCATGACCGCCCAGGAGCTTCGCGCGCGCGGCGCGCGGCGGCGCCAGGTTCTGGCGGGCGGCGCGGCAGTGCTCGGATTCGGCGTCGCCGCCGCGCTCGGGTCGTCCGCGCTCGCGGCCGAGACCGCGGCGCTGCGCCGCCTCGCGGCGGCAAAGGGGCTCCTTTACGGGACCACGATCTCAGCCGCGCAGATCACCCATGACCCCGCCTTTGTCGATCTGGTGCTGCGGCAGGCCGGTCTGGTCGTGCCCGAGAACGATATGAAATGGCAGGACATGAACCGCGGCGCCCCCGGTCGGGACGACTACGGCCCTGCCGACACGGTCGCCGGGTTCGCCGTCGCGGGCGGGCTCGCGCTGCGCGGGCACAATCTGTTGTGGTATTACCGCACGCCGCATTGGTTCTTCGCCTTGCCGGGCAAGGATGCGCAGCGGCGCGCGGTCGTCGATCACATCGGCACGCTCGCCGGACGCTATCGCGGCATCGTCCATAGCTGGGACGTGGTCAACGAGCCGATCGAGCCGAAGGACGGGCGGTCGGACGGGTTGCGCAAAGCCGTGTTTCTCGAGGCGCTCGGGCCCGAATATCTCGACCTCGCCTACCGCACCGCGCATGAAGCCGATCCCACGGCCCGGCTGGTCGTCAACGAATACGATGTCGAGCTCGACACGCCCGACCACGAAGCTCGCCGCACGGCGCTGCTCGATCTGCTGCAGCGGATGCGGCGGGCCGGCACGCCGGTCGACGCCGTCGGCATCCAGGCGCATCTGAGCGCGGTCGGCGGGCCGCCGTTTTCGCCGGCGCGGCTGCGGCGGTTTCTGGCCGACATCGCCGGGCTCGGCCTCAGCATCCAGATCACCGAGCTCGATGTCACCGACGAGCATGCGCCCGCCGACACCGCTCTCCGCGACCAGCTGGTCGCCGACGCCTATCGGCGGTTTCTCGATGCGGCGCTCGACGAGCCGGCGGTCAAGATGGTCGTGACCTGGGGCTTGTCGGACCGGCATAGCTGGATCGTGCGCCGCGAGACCAACGAGGTGAAATGGCGCGCGGACGGGTTGCCTTCCCGGCCATTGCCGTTCGACGCCGCCCTTCGCCCCAAACCGGCGTTCACGGCGATGGCCGAGGCCTTCGCCCACGCCCCGTCACGCGCAGCCGGATAGCCTCGGCGGAGCTCGATCGGGCGGATCCCGGTCAGAAGGTCGCGCGGATGCCGATTGTGGCGGCGATCGGGGCGGCGGGGCTGTAGCTGCGCGGGTCGGCGGCGCCGGGCGCCTGGACGATCGGCACCGAGGATGTCGGCGAGAAGGTGCCGAAAGTATAGTATGTCGCGTTGAAGGCGTTCTCGATCAGGCCGAATACCTGCAAGCGGCTGGTGAGCTGATAGCTCGTGTGCAGGTTCAGCACGAAATAAGGCGGCGTCTTTGCCGTCAGATTGGCTTCGTCGCCGAACAGGAACTGACCGGAAGCGGCGATCGCCGTTGCGCCGACCGTCCAACCGTCGGTCACTCGGCAGTCGATCCCCAGCTTGAACAGATTGGCCGGGATGCCGGGCAGACGGTCGCCGGGCTGGACTCGGATATTGCCGCTGGCATCGGCGCCCGGATTGTTCTCGCTCAATTCGCTGAAGCCGGTCTGAAATGCGGCGTCGATATGGGAGTAGCTCGCCCAGGCGAGCAGGCGATCGGTCTTCAACGAGAGATTGATGTCGACGCCTTGCCGCAGAGTGCTGCCGACATTCTGGAAAAACGCCCGCCCCTGGATAGGGCTGTTGACGAACAGGATGTCGTTGCTGAGCGTGGTATGAAAAAACGCGAGGTCCGAGGACAAGGTCGCCCCGCCGAAAGGATGAAATCGACCGCGCAGCCCCGCCTCGACCGTGTGCGATACGACCTGTTGCAGGTTCGGGTCGCCAACAAAGAAATTGGCCAGGCTGCATGGGCTCGCCGCGTTGGCGCAACTCAGCTCCGACGGAGTCGGCGCCCGGTTCGCCTCGGCGTAGCTGGCGTAGGCGTTCAGCTCAGGGAAGAGCTTGTAGGTCAGACCGGCCGAAGGGTTGAACCGGCTGTAGGTGTGATCGCCGCCGAGCCTGCTGCCGAGCTTGTCGTCGAGGTTGATCTGCGCGAAGTTGAAGCGCCCTGCGATATTGGCCGACAGCAGCGGCGTGAGTTCGTAGGTGTCGGTGAAAAAAGCACCGTAATAGGCGTTGGCAATGCCGACGCGCACCGGCGCGATCGACCCGTCGGCCTGATCGATGGTGATGCCGGGGCCGGCGAAAACGCGATCGGCCAATGACAGCCCGCCGATCTCGGTGCTGGCCCCAAAAAGCGTCTGCGCGCCGTCGAAGCTGAGGCCCGCGACCAGCTGATTGGGGCGCCCGAGCAGATCCCGGTGGTTGGTCGCCTGGAGGGAAGCACCGTAACCGTTGGTGTCCGTCGACTGCCGGTCGAGATCCGAATACGGGCCGCCCTGCAAAAAGTCGGGGATCGGGCCGCCGTTTCGAGCGGTTGCCACCACGCCGGATGCCTCGCACAAAAAACCGGACCCGTTATCGCACGGCATGACAGTCGGAACGTTGCCATTCGCTACCTTTTGCAGCAAGTAATCGTAGTAGAGGTTGCCCTGCAACGACGTGTTGTCGGAAATATCGTAGGTGGCCGACAAGTTGACAAGCGTATAGTTGTTGGTGATCAGGTTGGGCGCGGTGAACTGGGCCGCGGGATCGACCGCCAGCAGCTGGACCGGCGCCGTCCCCGGGCCGTTGAGCCGGGTGTCGGCGGCGGTGACATTGACATGGACCTCGCCGCGTGCGCCGCGCCAGCCGATATCGCCATAGAAATTCTCGAGGTCGGAGGATTGCAGATCCCGCCAGCCGCCCTCGTGCAATCCGCTGGCCGCGGCATAGGCGGCGACATTGCCGCTCTCGATGCCGTATTGCAGTTCCCCCTGATACCTTGCAAACGAGCCGCCGAGCAGGTCGACCTCGGCGCCGTGATAGGTGAACCCGTTCTTCATCTGCACCGACAGCGCCCCGCCGAGCGCGTTTAGCCCGAAGACCGGGTTCGAGCCGACGAGGCTCATGCGATCGATGGCGAGATCCGGGACGAGGTCCCAATTGACCGTATCGCCAAACGCCTGGTTGAAGCGCGCGCCGTTCAGATAGACCGCGAGCCCTTGCGGGTTGCCTTGCAGCGGCGAAGCCTGAAAGCCGTGATAGAACAGGCTCGGCTGAAACGGATTGCCCGCGGCGGCGTCGAGGGTGACGCCGGGAACCGTCTCGTTCAACGCCCGCAGCGCGTCGGCATTGCCGTCGCGGGCGATGTCCTGACCGGTCAGCACCTGCGTCTCGGCCGGCACCTTGGCGCGGTCGACCCCCGATCCGAGCAGCGGCGTGGCACCGACCACCTCCACCGTCGGAAGAACTGTCGCCGTCGACGGGCCTGCCGGGGCGGCGGCCTGCGCCAAGGCGAGGTGCGGGCACAGCAGCGCCGCGACGGCCCATCCCCTGGCCCACCGCAGCCCGGGAACCCTTACCGGGCCGCGCGGCTTGGTCCGCGGGAGCGCGCAGCGTCTCAAGTTGACAGGGCTCCGCCGCGGCCTTAGGGTTTATCCGAAGTGCACTGCATCGGGAGGAACGGCCATGAAGTGGAAAACACCGGTCATCATCGAGATCGCCGTGGGCCTGGAGATTAATGCGTACGCCTGCGCCGAGGTCGACTAAGTTTCTGTCCCGCTGACGCCGGCCCGGCCGGCGAGGCGGCCCGATGCTTGAGGCGGTCGTCCTCGGTTCTGCGGCCGGCGGCGGTTTCCCGCAATGGAATTCGAACGCGCCGGCCTGCCGCGAGGCTCGGCGGCGCGATGGCCGCGCGCGGCCGCGCACCCAGGCGTCGCTCGCGGTTTCGGCGAACGGGCGAGATTGGCTGGTGCTCAACGCGTCCCCCGATCTGCGTCTGCAGATCGAGGCGGCTCCGGCCCTGCACCCCCGCGCCGGGCTGCGCTCGTCGCCGATCGCCGGGGTGGTCCTGACCGGCGGCGATGTCGATGCGGTGGCAGGTCTGCTGCATCTGCGCGAGCGGCACCGCTTCACGGTCTACGCACCCCGCCGGGTCCTCGAAATCATCGCGGCGAACCCGATCTTCGGCGTCCTGGCGCCCGAATTCGTCGGTCGGGTCGAATTGCCGCTGGACGCGCCGATCGAGCACGCTGGTCTCGCCGTCACCGCCTTTGCCGTTCCTGGAAAGGTGCCGCTCTACCTCGAAGAGGCGGGCGTCGATCCGGGGCTCAGCGACGAAGGCGATGCCGTCGGTCTCGAAATTAGCGATGGCGCAACCCGGCGCAGCTTCTTTTTCATTCCCGGCTGCGCGACGGTGACCGAAAACCTGCGCCGCCGCCTCGCCGGCAGCGCGCTGGTTTTTTTCGACGGCACCTTATGGCAGGACGACGAGATGATCCGCATGGGCGTCGGCGAGAAGACTGGGCAGCGCATGGGGCACATCAGCATGACCGGCGCCGCGGGTGCGATCGCCGCCTTCCGCGATCTCGGGGTCGGGCGGCGGATTTTCATCCACATCAACAACTCGAACCCGGTCCTGCTCGAGGATTCGCCCGAGCGGCGCGAGGCCGAGGCGGCAGGGTGGGAGATCGCCCATGACGGGATGGAGGTGAGGCTGTGACCACCGCCCCGCTGACCCCCGATCAGCTCGAGGCCCGGCTGCGCGAGATCGGCGCCGAGCGCTATCACAACAATCATCCGTTTCATCACCTGATGCGCGATGGCAGGCTCGATCGCGGCCAGATCCAGGCTTGGGCATTGAACCGCTACTACTACCAGGCGCGCATCCCGGCCAAGGACGCGTTTCTCGTCGCCCGGCTGCCGAGCCCGGCGCTGCGGCGCGAATGGCGCCGCCGCATCCTCGATCATGACGGCGAGGACGAGAATACCGGCGGCATCGCGCGCTGGCTCAAATTGACCGATGGCCTCGGCCTCGACCGCGACTATGTCATATCGACCGCCGGCCTGCTCCCCGGCACCCGGTTTGCCGTCGACGCCTATGTCAATTTCGTGCGCGACCGCTCGCTGTTGGAAGCAGTCGCCTCGTGCCTGACCGAGATGTTCTCGACCGAGATCATCGCCGAGCGGGTCTCGGGGATGCTGCAAAACTACGACTTCGTCAGCCGCGACACCCTGGCCTATTTCACCCCGCGCCTGACCCAGGCGCCGACCGACGTCGCCTTCGCCCTAGGCTACGTCAAGGAGCATGCCGACACCTCGGAGAAGCAGGCTCAGGTGCTCGACACCCTGCGCTTCAAATGCGACGTGCTGTGGGCACAGCTCGACGCCCTCTATTTTTCATATGTCGAGCCAGGTCTGATCCCACCCGGCGCCTTCGCGCCGGAAAAGTCGCGGCGATGAATGACGGGAGGACAGCCGGCGGCTCCGTGCTGCGCTTCGCCCCGCATGCCCGGTTTCGCTTCGACGAAGTGCGGCAGGTCTGGATCGTGCTCGCGCCCGAACGGCTGCTGCTGCCTGACGAGCAGGCGGTCGCGATCCTTCGCCTCGTCGACGGCGAGCGCGACGGCAACGCGATCATCGACGCGCTGAGCGTGCAGTACGAGGCGCCGCGCGAGGTGATCGCCGGCGACGTGCTGGCGATGCTGCAAGATCTTGTCGACAAGAAGGTGCTGCGCGAATGACCTCGCCGGGCTCCCCCGCGGTCGAGCCGCCGCTGGCCTTGCTCGCCGAGCTGACCCATCGCTGCCCGCTGCGCTGCCCCTACTGCTCGAACCCGTTGGCGCTGGAACGCGGCGGGGCCGAGCTCGACACCGCAACCTGGCAACGGGTGCTGGACGAGGCGGCGGCGTTGGGCGTCTTGCAGGTGCATTTCTCCGGCGGCGAGCCGCTCGCCCGCCGCGATCTGGCGGCGCTGGTCGGCCATGCCGCCGAGGCCGGCCTTTACGGCAATCTGATCACCTCGGGGATCGGGCTCGACGCCGCACGGATGGCGGCGCTGGCCGAGGCCGGGCTCGAGCACGTCCAGCTCAGCCTTCAGGATGCCGACCCGGTGCCGGGCGACCGTGTCGCCGGCCTGCCGGGGGCGCAGGCGCACAAGCGCCAGGCCGCGCGCCTGGTGCGCGAAGCAGGGCTGCCATTGACGGTCAACGCCGTCGTGCACCGGCAAAATCTCGACCGGCTCGGCGACATGGTCGAGCTCGCCCAGGCGCTGGGCGCCGACCGGCTCGAAGTCGCCCATGTCCAGTATTACGGCTGGGCGCTGCGCAACCGCGCCGCCCTGTTGCCGAGCCGGGAGCAGCTCGAGACCGCGACGGCGCTCGTCGAGACCGCACGCGCCCGGCTCAAAGGCGTGCTGGCGATCGACTATGTGGTGCCCGACTATTACGCGCGCCGCCCGAAAGCCTGCATGGGCGGTTGGGGCCGGCGCTTTCTGAACGTGACTCCGGCGGGCAAGGTCCTGCCCTGCCATGCGGCCGAGACCCTGCCGGGATTGCGTTTCCCGAATGTCGCCTCGTCGAGCCTCGGCGAGATCTGGCGAAGCGATCCGGCCTTTGCCCGGTTTCGCGGCACCGATTGGATGGCCGAGCCCTGCCGGTCGTGCGAACGGCGCGAGATCGACTGGGGCGGCTGCCGCTGCCAGGCCTTCGCGCTGCTCGGCGATGCCGCGCTCACCGACCCCGCCTGCGCCCTGTCGCCCGATCATGCGCTGCTAGCAGAGGCCCGCAGCGAGGCCGCCGCTGCCCCGCCCGATTTCGTCTACCGTCAATATTCGCGCGCCACGCGACAGTTGCCCGAAACCATATCGTAGTCAGCGCGGCTCGGGAGAATTGGCAGGGTCGCTCGCCCATTGTCGGCGAGTTGCCGGATGAACCCTTTCTCGGATGAACCCCTTCATAGCCATCATCCTGATCTGCCTCAATACGGTGGCTCCCGCGACATGCGACGAGTCCACCGCTGCCGACGTGTTGTCGACCGGCGTTGAAAACGAGCTGTCCTGCGTCATGGGCTGGCAGGATGTCGTCGCCCGCTCGGCGATGGCCGCAGACATCGGCAAGACCGCCTATGTAAAGACGCTGTGCCGGCGCCGGAGCGCCGAGCCGGCGAATCCGGGCGCGGCGCATTGACGATCGCTCGGCACGGGGGCATCGTGCCTGCGAGTTCGGCTGCGAATTGACCCGACTGGTGGCGCATCTGCTTCGGATGATCGCCTTGTCGGCGTTTTTGACTGGTGCTGCGACTGTCGCCGCGGCCGCGAGCGGCGCCGAAACCGTGCCGCTGACGATGACCGAAATAGCGGCCGGGGTGTTCGTTCACAACGGGGTTCAGGAAGACGCGTCGCCCGCGAATGGCGACGAGATCGCCAACATCGGCTTCATCCTCGGCGGCGAGGCAGTCGCGGTCATCGATCCCGGCGGCAGCTATCAGGAAGGAAGGGAGCTCCGCGCCGCGATCCGGGCGCGCACCGGGCTGCCGATCCGCTATGTGATCATGACCCATATGCATCCCGACCATATTTTCGGCGCCGCCGCCTTTCGCTCCGACCATCCCGTTTTCGTCGGGCATGCGCGGCTCCCCGGCGCTCTGGCTCGGCGCGGCGATTATTACCTGCGCCGGCTGCGCGAAGCCCTCGGCGTCAAAGCCGAAGGCAGCGAGGTCGTGCCGCCGACCCTTCTGGTTTCGAGCCGGCTCGACCTCGACCTCGGGGGACGGCGGCTGGTCTTGTGGGCGCACGGCCCGGCTCATACCGACAACGACCTGACGATCTTCGACGACAAGACGCGGACCTTCTGGCTCGCCGATCTGCTGTTTGTCGGCCGCATCCCGGTCGTCGACGGCAGCTTGCTCGGCTGGCTCGAGGAGCTCGCGGCGGTGACGGCGATCCCGGCGGATCGGGCGGTTCCGGGACACGGCCCGGTGGTCGTCGCCTGGCCGGCCGCGGCTGTCCCGGAGCGGCGCTATCTCGAAACCCTCGCGCGCGACACCCGCGCCGCGATCAAAGCCGGCATCGGCATCGCCGATGCGCCGCAGCATGTCGGGCAGTCCGAGCGCGGTCATTGGCTGCTGTTCGACGATTATCATGCGCGCAACGTGACCGCGAGCTACAAGGAGCTCGAGTGGGAATGACGGCGGCCGATCCAGCCGTCGCGCAGAGCCGAGGAGGAACCCATGTTCGGTCGGGCCGGTCCCGCGTTTCTGATCCTGCTGCTGGCGCTCGGCGGAACGGCCCGCGCCCAGCCGACCGAGGCGGAGCGCGCCGCGCGCTGGGCCGATCTGCGCCATGCGATCTTCGGCGACCGCGCGGTTGCCGATGCCGGCGACCGGGTCGCGATCGACGCGCCGGCGCGGGCCGAGGATGCGGCGATCGTGCCGGTGGCGATCCGCGTGAGCGAAGCGCTCGCGCCGGAAATCCGCGGGCTCTATCTCGTGATCGACGACAACCCCTCGCCGCTGGCGGCGCATTTCGTGCTCGGGCCGCTCGCGGACGCACGAAAGTTCGCGACCCGGGTCCGGATCGACGACTACACCTATCTACATGCGGTCGCTGAAACCGCCGACGGCCGGCTCTATGCGGCCGCACAGTTCATCAAGGCCGCGGGCGGCTGTTCGTCGCCGGCCAGCAAGGATCCGGCGCTGGCGCTGCAGCGGCTCGGGAAAATGAAGCTGACCTTGGGCGAACGTTCGCAGCCCGACATGCCAGTCAGCGCGAAGCTCCTGATCAGCCACCCGAACAATTCCGGTCTGCAGATGGACCAGCTGACCCGCAACTACATCCCGGCCGATTTCATCCAGATCCTCGAGGTCGCCTATAATGGCCAATCGGTGTTTCGGCTCGAATCGGACATTGCGATCAGCGAGGACCCGGCCTTCAATTTCACCTTCCGTCCCTCGAATTCGGGCAGCCCCGGTGTGATAACCGCGGAAATCCTTGACAGCAATCAGCGGCATTTCACTCGGAGCTGGCCGGTTCCGGCCGCGCCGCAGATGTGAGCCGGCCAGCGGTGGCGCGTCACCTGCATTGCAGGTTCGCCTCGGCTTGGGCCCTGCGCAACTGTTCGATCACGGCCTTGATCTGTGGCGGATCGCGGAACAGGCCGACCCGGCCGCCGACCCCGCCGCCGAGCTGGAGGCTGAGCGCGGTTTCGGCCTGCTCGTATTTGGGATAAGGCATCAGCCCGGCGATCGTGTCGATCGCGCAGGAGCATTTGAGCAGCGCCTCGCGCGTGTTGCCGTTTGCCGCCATGCAGCCGATCACATAATCGGCGCGGGTCGAGGTCGGATAGTCGTTGTCCCCAGCCCGGACCGGGCCGGCCGCCAAGGTCAGCGCCAAGGTGAAGCCCGAGGCTGCCATGACGATCAGCGGGAGGCCGAGCGCCGATGCCGCCGAGCGCGAACCCGTCATGCCCCTCTCCGCCGCCGTAGATCATCCGGCCATCGCCATCTATGTAGGGCGCCGCCGGCGCCCGCCCCCACGATCCGATCCTCGAATGCGCCTTCGAAAAGGGCTTCCCGTTGACCGCTCTCGTGCTCGTTTTCTGTCTTCAATCGATGCCCGCCTCGTGCACCGAGCAGCGGCCGCTGGCGGATCTGTCGCCGCAGGCCTGCCTGGTGCGCGGTCAGCAATACGCCATCGAATGGTTGTCGGAACATCCCAAATGGATGCTGTCGGGCTGGCGATGCGAGCACAATGTGCCGCGGCAGCAACCGGCCTGAGGCGTGGTTTGGGCGCGTCTGCCGCGCGGGCGCGCGCTTGTGCAAGATGGCGAAGTGAAATAGCATTGAAGCGATCCAGAATCCGGGCGGACCTCCGCGGCTCGGTTCTCCGCTGCACTCTGGCTTTGGTGCCGGGCGACCCCGAAGGGCGGCGGCATTGCGTGACCGAAGACACTGTCCAAACAATAGGAGGGGAGGAGATGAAGGCGATGAAAGCATGCCGTTCGTGGATACTCGGCTCCGTGCTCGCTCTCGTCTCGGGCGCGGCCGGCGCCAACGACGAGCTGAGCAAGCTCTCGAAGGACCCCAACCAGTGGGTCATGCCGGCCGGCAATTACGCGAACTGGCGTTACAGCGAGCTCAACCAAATCAACAAGGGGAACGTCAAGAACCTTCGTCCAGTGTGGACCTTTTCGACCGGGGTATTGCGGGGTCATGAAAGCGGCCCGCTGGTGATCGGCGACGTGATGTACGTCGTGACGCCGTTCCCTAACGACGTGTTCGCGCTCGATCTCAACCACAACGCCCGTATCCTGTGGAAATACGAGCCGAAGCAGGATCCGACGGTGATTCCGGTGATGTGCTGCGACACGGTCAACCGCGGCGTCGCCTATGCCGACGGCAAGCTCTTCCTCAACCAAGCCGACACGACGCTGGTGGCGCTCGACGCCAAGACCGGCCAAGTCGCGTGGACCGTCAAGAACGGCGACCCGAAGAAAGGCGAAACCGGGACCAGCGCCCCATTGGTCGTGAAGGACAAGGTGCTCGTCGGCATCAGCGGCGGCGAGTTTGGGGTCCAGGCGCGGATGACCGCCTATAACATCAAGGACGGTTCATTGGCTTGGAAGGCCTATTCCGAAGGGCCCGACAACGAGATCCTGTTCGATGCCAACACGACCCAGCTCGGCAAGCCGGTCGGAAAGGATTCCTCGCTGAAGACCTGGCAGGGCGACCAATGGAAGATCGGCGGCGGCGGGACCTGGGGCTGGATCTCCTATGACCCGCAACTCGACTTGGTCTATTACGGATCGGGCAACCCGAGCACGTGGAACCCGGTGCAGCGCCCCGGCGACAACAAATGGTCGATGACCATCTTTGCCCGCAACCCCGATACCGGCATCGCCAAATGGGTCTATCAGATGACGCCGCACGACCAGTGGGACTATGACGGCGTCAACGAGATGATCCTCGCCGACATCAACGTCAAAGGCCATCCGACCAAGGCGTTGGTGCATTTCGACCGCAACGGCTTTGGCTATACCCTCAATCGCGAGACCGGGGCATTGCTGATCGCCGAGAAGTACGATCCCAAGGTCAACTGGGCCACCAATGTCGACATGAAGACCGGCCGGCCGCAAGTAGTCGCGCAATATGCGCCGGGACAAAACGGCGAGGACCACAACAGCAAGAACGTCTGCCCGGCGGCTCTCGGCTCGAAAGACCAGCAGCCGGCCGCCTTCTCGCCGAAGACCGGGTTGTTCTACGTGCCGACCAACCACGTCTGCATGGATTACGAGCCGTTCAAAGTGTCGTACACCGCCGGCCAGCCCTATGTCGGGGCGACGTTGTCGATGTACCCGCCGCAGGGCGACAACAACCTCGGCAATTTCATTGCCTGGAACCCGAGCACCGGCAAGATCGTGTGGTCCGATCCCGAGCCCTTCTCGGTGTGGTCGGGAGCGCTGGCGACCGCCGGCAACGTCGTCTTCTACGGCACGCTCGAGGGTTACCTGAAGGCGGTCGACATGCAGACCGGCAAGGAGCTCTACCGGTTCAAGACCCCGTCGGGGATCATCGGCAACGTCAACACCTTCACCCACGGCGGCAAGCAGTACATCGCGGTGCTGTCGGGGGTCGGCGGCTGGGCCGGCATCGGCATGGCGGCCGGTCTGACCAAGGACACCGACGGGCTCGGCGCGGTCGGGGCCTACAAGGCCTTGGCCAACTACACCCAGCTCGGCGGCGTGCTGACGGTGTTCGGCCTGCCCTGATGACCCTCGGGCAGGGTTGACCGAAACGCCGGGCCGGCATCCTGCAACCGGGATGCCGGCCCTTCTTCGTGCGGACGGTTCGTCGTCGTGAAAAATCGGGAGGGGGCCGGGTGAGAGCGTTCGCGCCGCTGGTGTGCATCGTTGCCGCGCTCGTATCAGTGCCGCGGCTCGCGATTGCAGCGGAGAGCGCCCAGTCGAGCGAAAAGCCCTACACGATCACCAACGGCAAAGTCGACAAGAAGACCTACAATGGCTGGCGTCGCTACACCGAATTGTGCATGCGTTGCCACGGGCCGGACGGCGCCGGCAGCTCGTATGCGCCTGACCTCGTCGATTCGGTCAAGCACATGACCCAGGACCAGTTCAACGACATCGTCGTCAACGGGCGGACCAACGTCAACGCGGCCAACGAGAACGTGATGCCGCCGTTCGGCACGGTCGAGGACGTGGTCACCTATCTCGACGACATCTGGGCCTATCTGGAGGCGCGTGCCGATGGTGTCGTGGGCCGCGGCCGGCCGCCGCGGATCGGTGACTAGGTGCGCAGCCGCTCTTCGAGAAGGCGGCCGCGTCCCCTGGCGGCGGTGGCCGGCGCGCTTCTTCTCTGCGGCAGCGGGGCGATGGCCGCCTCGACCGGCGAAATCGTCGACCGCAGCAAGCTCAAGGTCTGCGCCGATCCGAGCAACCTCCCCTTTTCCGACGAAAAGGGAGAAGGGTTCGAAAACAAGATCGCCGAACTGATCGGAGCGCAGCTCGGGCTCAAGGTCGACTATGTCTGGTTCCCGCAGGTGATCGGCTTTGTGCGCAACACGCTTCGCGCCAATCGCTGCGACCTGGTGATGGGCACGGTCGCCGGCGACGATCTGATGCAGACGACGAACCCCTATTACTTCACCACTTATGTGATGCTCTATCGCTCCGACAAGGGGCTTGCCTTGCAGGGCCCGCAGGATCGGCAACTGGCGAGGTTGCGCCTCGGCGTCGTCGGCGGGACCCCGCCTGCCGACCTGCTGGTGCGCTACAATCTGATGTCCCACACCAAGCCTTACGCGCTGACCGTCGACACTCGCGTCGAATCCCCGACTTATCAGATGGTGCAGGATGTCGTCGACGGGACGATCGATGTCGGCTTTCTGTGGGGACCGATCGCCGGCTATTACCGCAAGCACGACAAGCTGCCGCTGACCCTTGTTCCGCTCAAGAGCGAGCCGGGTGCTGCGCGCATGGAGTATCACATCGCGATGGGCGTGCGCGCCAACGAGCCCGAATGGCGCCGACGCATCAGCGCCGTAATCGTCACGCAGCAGACGCGGATCACCGCGATCCTGCGCGACTACGGCGTCCCGCTGCTCGACGAGCAGGGCGAGCTCGTCACGCGATGAAGGCTTTCGCCGCCGGCCTAACGGCTGGAGCCGTCCTTCTCGGCTCGCTTGTGATCGGCGCAACCGCGACTTTTGCCCAAGTGCCGGAGCCCGCGGGCTACCGGATGGACGACTACCGGGCGCCGACACCAGGCACGGTCGCGGGGGGCACCGCGCTCGGGACCGAGGCTGCCAAAACCCTCTGGCGAGCCGGCGGCGCGGTATGGATCGACGTGCTTGCCGCGCCCGGACGACCGCCCAACCTGCCGTCTCAGGCGCTGTGGATGCCGATGCCGAGGCGCGACATCCCCGGCAGCCTGTGGCTGCCGGATGTCGGACGCGGCGCTCTCAGCCCCGCGGTCGAGCAATATTTTCGGGTGCACCTCGCCAGGGCCACGAAAGGGCGAGCGGATATGCCGATCGTGTTCTACTGTCTGGCCGATTGCTGGATGAGCTGGAACGCGGCCAAGCGCGCGGCGAGCTGGGGTTATCGACGGGTCTATTGGTACCGCGACGGCACCGACGGGTGGGACGCAGCGAAATTGCCGTCGGCGAAGATAGAGCCGGTGCCCGGGCCCTGACCGGCTCGGCCGCTCGGAAGGCTGGTGCGGGTCGGCGAGGAAGCCGAATGGGCAGAGTGCTCACCTACGCGTGTCTCGTGGTCTTGGCGGCAATGCCGCCTGCGCCGGGCGGCGATCTCAGCGCCGAGCGGGTTCGCGAGATCCTCTCTGCGGCGACGCCCGACAAGCCGGCCGACCTCTCCGGGGAAAATCTCGCAAACCTCGACCTGTCGAAACTCGATTTCAAGCGGGCGAACCTGTCCGGGGCGAACCTCTTTGGCGCAAAGCTGGTCGATGCCGATCTTTCGGGCGCCAATTTGTCCGGCGCGAAACTCGATCTCGCCTGGATCATGCGGGCGAACTTCACCAATGCCGACCTGTCGCACGCGAGCCTGCTCGGCCTTGTCGTCTCGTCCGGTCTCGAGGTTTCGGTCGCCGAGGCGCCGATTTTCCGAGGAGCCCGGTTCGCCGGCGCGCACATCATCGCCCGGCTGAGCCAGTTCGATCTGAGCGGAGCGGATTTCACCGGCGCCAAGATGGGTGCCGACATGACCAACCAGTCGATGGGGCTGATGCGGGTCGATCTCTCGGGCGCCGATCTCACCGGAGCCAATTTTACCAGGGCCAATCTCGGTCGCGCGCTGATGCGCTTCGCCAATTTGACCGGAGCCGTCCTGAAGCGCGCCGATTTGTCCGGGGCCGATCTTTCGGGCGCCGACCTGACCGGCGCCGATTTGACCGACGCCGACGCAACCGAAGCCGATTTCGGCGGCGCGGTGCTGACCAACGCTCGCGGCCTGGATACCGTAAGAGGGCTCAAGCTTCCGCTGCGCCAACAAGGGCGGTAGTCCCACCGCTCTGGTCTTTGCGGGCTGCGGGGGGCTGCGTATCAATATGCCAGTAGAATCCAAAGCTGCTTTGGCCAGTCTTGTCTATAACAACTTAAATCATGCCCTTCTCCGGACCTGATCCGGGCATCCACGTCTTGGAAACTGCGTGGCGAACTAAAGAAAGCGTGGATGGCCGGGACAAGCCCGGCCGCCGGGAATCAAAGCTGTCTGGCAAAGGCGCATCAGGCAATCTCAGCCTGCCAGGTCATCGGGTAGCGGCCTGCTGCAGGGCGCGGGCCCAGGCGCCGAGCCGCGCGTCGAGCTCGACCGGGGTCTCGCAGGCGTAGCGGATCGTGCGCTGGATCTCGTCGAAATTGCGCGCCGAGAAGTCGTACCGCTGCTGCAGGTCGACACGGCGAGCGGCATCTTCCCCGACCGCGCCGGGCGGGATCGTGTTGAGCTGGGCGCCGAGCCGGCCGACGAGATCGGCGAGCTCACGCTGACGCCGGCCAATCTCTTTCAGTTCCTCGATCAGCGCGGCGCGCTCCCGGTCGGTCTCGTCGAGCAAGCCGCGAAAGACCAGGGCGAGGCGTCGCGAGCGATCCGCCGACAGAGGTTTGGCAAACCCGGCGATCGCGTCCAGCCCCTCTTCGGTCGTCACCCGCCTCGGGGCGAGACGTGCGACGAGCTCCACGATCGTGGGGTCGGCGTGCCAATCGGCCTTGGTGTCGAGCGGTGCGCTCCAATACGTCGCAGCTGCGAGCTTTGGCACCAGCGGCGCCTGGCACGGCCAGTCCGGGTCCTCGCTGCGCGGAGCCGACCGCGCCGCTGGGCCGATGGTCATGACCGCGGCAAGCGCGAACACCACTACCAGCGACCGAGTGAAGCACCGCACCCGATCCATGACCGGTTTCACTCGGCGACGCGGCGCGCCATCAACCCCTTTGCCGGGTCGTAGCCATAGACCGCGAGGGTCAGAAAGACCGCGGTCGCAGCCACCAGCACGACCGCCGAGACCGGCTCGACCTCACCGTAGAGCGCAAAGCGGATCAGCTCAGTGGCGTGGGTGAATGGGTTGATCTGGCAGACATAATAGAGCAGCAGGCTCGACTCCTTGACCCGCCACAGCGGATAGAGCGCCGAGGACGCGAAAAACATCGGGAAGATCACGAAGTTCATCACGCTGGCAAAGTTTTCGAGCTGGCGGATCGCCGAGGACAGCAGCAGCCCGAGCGCCCCCAGCATCAGCCCGGAGAGGATCAGCGCCGGCAATACCGCGATATAGCCGTACCACGGCGGCTCGATGTCCCAGAGGAGCGCGATCGCCAGAAAGCCGTAGGCCTGCACGACCGAGACAATGACCCCGGCGAGCAGCTTTGCGGTCAACAGAAACCAGCGCGGCAACGGGCTGACCATCAGGATCCGCATGCTCCCCATCTCGCGGTCGTAAACCATCGACAGCGAGCTCAGCATGCCGTTGAACATCTCGATCATCGCGATCAGGCCAGGGACGATGTAGACGGAATAGGGGATGTAGGTCTCGTAAGGCGGGATGATCGAGACGCCGAGCACGAACTGGAACCCGGTGGCGAAGATCGCGAGCCAGACCAGCGGCCGTACCAAGGCCGAGAAAAAGCGGCCGCGCTGGTTCAGAAAGCGCAGCCCCTCGCGGGTTACGATCCCCAATAGACAGCGCAGATAGTGAATGGGCCTCATGCCGCCTCGTTCTCGCGGATCAGTGCCTCGAACGCGGCGCGCATCGATTCCGGCCGGTTTTCGCCGAGCACCTGCCCGGCGCCGCCTGACGCCAGCACCTCGCCCTTGTGCAGAACGACGACCCGCGCATCCGCGCCGACCTCGTCGATCAGATGCGTCGCCCACAGGGCGGCGAGCCCCTCCTCGCGGCACAGCAGGCGCACATGATCGAGCAGGAACTGCCGGCTGGCGATGTCGAGCCCGACGGTCGGCTCGTCGAGCAGCAGGAGGCGCGGCTGGTGCAATAATGCCCGGGCGATCTCGACGCGCCGGCGTTGCCCGCCGCTCAGGCGCCGCACCTTGTCATGGCGGCGCTCGGCGAGCCCGACCCGCGGCACCTCGACCGCAATCCGCGCCGCCGCCTGACGCCGGGAAATCCCGTGCAATGCCGCATGGTAGTAGAGGTTCTGCTCGACCGACAGATCGAGGTCGAGGGTCGGCTGCTGGAACACGACCCCGATCTGGGCGAGGCAATCCGAGGCGCGCTTGCGGATGTCCATGCCGAAAACCTGGATCACCCCCTCCCCCTGCGCGTAAAGCCGGGTCGCCAGGGAGAACAGGGTCGTCTTGCCGGCGCCGTTCAGCCCGAGCAATACGGTAAAGTCGCCGGGGGCGATCTCGAAGCTGACGTTGTTCAGCACCCGGCGCGGCCCGAACCGATGGCCGAGCCCCTCGACCGAGAAGGCCGGCGCGCGCTCGCTGGTGCCGAGCATGGTCATGGGCTGATGATCATGGGCGCGAGACCACACCCCAGGGCGCTTGGCCGACCGCCACCGACTTGATGACCTTCTGCGCGGCGACATCGATGACCGAGATGTCGTTGCTGACCCCGTTCGTCGTGTAGAGCCGGCTCTGATCCTGATTGAACGCCAGGCTCCACACCCGCTGGCCGACCAGCAGGTAGCGCAGCACCTCGTAGGTTTGGGCATCGACCACCGCGACCCGGTTGGCGGGCCCCAGCGCCACGAAGGCCAGCTTGCGGTCCCTGGTGATCGCTACCCCGACCGGCTGGATCGCTTCGGTCGGCACGCCGGGCACGACAAAGGTGATCCGCTTGATGATCTGGCGCTTGGCGGCGTCGATGACGCTGACCGTGCCGCCGACTTCGGCGGAGACCCAGAATTGAGCGCCGTCGGCGGTCCATACCGCGCGGCGCGGGCGGCTGTCGACGAGGATGTTGGCGACGACGGCGCGCTTGGCGGTGTCGATGACGTGCGCCATGTTGGTGGTTTCGGAAGTATTGACCAAGTATTTCCCGTCGGGGCTGACCCCCATTCCTTCGGGTTCGACGCCGACCGGGATCTCGGTCACGACTTCGCCGCGACCGATATCGACGATGGTGACGAGGTTGTCGTCCTCGTTGGCGACATAGAGCAATTTGCCGGTCGGATCGAGCGCAAAGAACTCCGGGTCGGTGCCGCTCGGCAAGGTGCGCGCCACCTTGTCGGCGGCGAGATCGAGCACCTCGATGTGGTCGCTGTCGCTGGCGCAGATATAGAGCGATTTCCGATCCTTGGAGAGCACGATGCCGCGCGGCCGCTCCCCGACCGGGATCGTCTTGACCGCGGTCAGGCTCGCGCCGTCGACGACCGTGATCGTGTTGTCCTTCTCGTTCGACACATAGATCGTCTCGGCCTTTGCGAGCGGGGCCGCCAGGCAGAGGAATGCGAGCGCCGCCGCGCTGCGGCCCGCCGCCCCCCGCAATATGAGGGTCAGCCCATATGGCATTTGGTCTCCGGCTGGTCGATCCCGAGCGTGTCGAGCTCGGAAAACTGGTGCAGGAAACCCGGTTGCGGCGAGACCGAGACCAAGGAACGCGGATCGGCGAGCAGGATAGGCTGGCGCAGCTGCCCGTCCCAGGAGCGGAAGGTCAGCCGCGCGCCCTTATAGGCGGCGAGATCGAAACGGCTGCCGCGCATGAACGCGGAAATCACCGCGGGGTCGGTCGATTTCGACCGGGTCGCCGCCTCGCCGATCGCCCGCAGCGCCATCCATGCGGTGTAATCGCGGTCGGTCATCCACCTTTTGGCCTGGCGCAGAAAGCGGTTCTGCAGCTGCGTCGCGCCCCATTGCTCATGCGGCCGCGCCCACGCGCTCGGCACCAGGCCCTGGGTCCCGGCCACCGGCCGGGGGTCGAAGGTGCGATAAGAGAGATCATCGCCGAACTCGTCATCCTCGTCGGCTACGACCAGCACGTCGTAGCTGACGCCCTGTGTGAAGCGCGCGACCTCGGCCTGGATCGCGAAATGGCCGGTATCGGTCCGCCGCGCCCCCGGAATAAAGGTCCACGGCTTCTCCTCGACGATATGCGCCTGGAATTTCAGCGCGGCGTGGCGGATGTCGGCGGCGAACTCACGATCGCCGTCGCTGTGGCCGACAACCAGCAGCAGGTCGGGCCAGCGCTTGACGACGAGATACTGCACCAGCGCGTCGGCAAGCATCGCTCGGCTTGGCAGCAGGTGCAGGATATTGGCGCGGCAATCCGTTGCCCGCAGCCGGTCGTCGGGCGCCGCGGTATTGAAGATCGTCACCTGCGCGGCCTCGGGGAGACCGGCGAGCGACAATAGCTGGGGTGCCGCGAGATCGGTCACGACCAGACGAATTCCCTTCCCCGTCAAAGTGCGAAACGCGGCGGCGACATCGCCGCCCTCGGGCGCGATCGACTCGACGAGATCAAAGGACTGCCCGGTGAAATGCCCGGTCGTGTCGTTGTCGGCGATGCCGAGGCGAGCGCCCTCGATACCTTCGTCGTCCGGCGGCTGGTCGAGGTAGGAGAGCGGCAATGTCCGCTTGCTGGTCTGCGACAACCACCCGATCTGCACCGTCTGCCCAGCGGCGGTAAGATCAGCCGCCGGTGCCGCCGCGCACGGGACCAAGACCGCCAGCAGCAACCAGAGACTGCGGCAGTTGCCGATCATCGCCGAGCTTCGCTCATTTTAGGGTCTCGAGATAGGCGATGACGTTGGCCCGCTCGGTCTTGTCCTGGATCCCGGGGAAAATCATCTTGGTTCCCGGCACCGTCGCCCGCGGGTCGCTCAGATAGGTGTCGAGCGTCTGCGGATCCCAGGTATGTTTGAAATTCTTCATCGCGTCGGAGTAATTATAGCTGTCGAGACTGGCGGATTTACGTCCGACGATGCCGAACAGGCTTGGGCCGACCTTATTCTTCCCGGCCTCTGCGGTATGGCACAACGCGCATTTCTTGAACACCGTCTTGCCGGCCTCGACATCGGCGGCGCTGCCGGGACCGGTCGCTGCGAGCAGCACAGCCACGACGAGCATGAGACAGGAGACCGCAAACCCCATTCTTCCTCCCAACCGCCTCTGCGTCGGCGGCGCCGACAGCCGTCATTCATATTCGTCCATATTCGGCACGAAAGCTCGGCTCGAACAAGGCTCCGCTGCGCACAGGGCAACCACCGGCTCTTGTCGAGGGTGGGATTAAATGCGATAGATACGCGCAGGTTCTAGCCGCCTGACCGCCTTTCTCTCGCGTCCACTGCGAAATTGGGGGCCATTGTGGAGACTCGCGCCGCCGTCGCTCGCAAGGCTGGAGAACCGCTCACGATAGAGACGGTTCAGCTCGATGGTCCAAGGGACGGGGAGGTCTTGGTCGAGATCAAGGCGACCGGGATCTGCCATACCGACGAGTTCACCTTGTCGGGGGCCGATCCCGAGGGGCTGTTTCCGGCGATCCTCGGCCATGAAGGCGCCGGCATCGTCGTCGATGTCGGGCGCGGGGTGACGAGCCTCGCCAAGGGGGATCATGTGATCCCGCTCTACACCCCGGAATGCCGCCAGTGCGAGTATTGCCTGTCGGGCAAGACCAATCTGTGCGTGGCGATCCGCGCGACCCAGGGCCAGGGGGTGATGCCCGACGGCACCAGCCGCTTCTCGCTCGGCCGGGAGAAGCTCTTCCACTATATGGGGACCTCAACCTTCTCCAACTTTACAGTCCTGCCGGAGATCGCCGTCGCCAAGATCCGCGCGGACGCGCCGTTCGACAAGGTGTGCTACATCGGCTGCGGGGTCACCACCGGGATCGGCGCTGTGATCAACACGGCCAAGGTCCACCCCGGCGCCAATGTCGTGATCTTCGGCCTCGGCGGGATCGGGCTGAATGTCGTCCAGGGCTGCCGCATGGTCGGCGCCGACATGATCGTCGGCGTCGATCTAAACCCGAAGCGGCGCGCCCTCGCGGAAAAGTTCGGGATGACTCATTTCGTCAACCCCAAGGAGGTCGAGGGCGAACTCGTCCCCTACCTGGTGAACCTGACCAAGGGCGGAGCCGATTTCAGCTTCGAGTGCATCGGCAATGTCCAGATCATGCGGCAGGCGCTCGAATGCGCCCATCGCGGCTGGGGCGTCAGCGTCATCATCGGCGTTGCCGGCGCCGGCCAGGAGATCGCGACGCGGCCATTCCAGCTGGTCACCGGCCGGGTATGGAAGGGAACCGCCTTTGGCGGCGCCAAGGGGCGCACCGACGTTCCCAAGATCGTCGATTGGTACATGGACGGAAAGATCAACATCGACGACCTGATCACCCACAAGCTGACCCTCGACAACATCAATCAGGGTTTCGACCTGATGCACTCCGGCGAATCGATCCGCAGCGTCGTAGTTTATTGATCAACCTCGCCAGTGCTGAATATCGTGCGGCAAACGAAACTGTGACGAGTTGGCCCATCTCGTAATCGATTACTTCTAATAAATACGCCTACGCTTACCGCCACACCGGCGAAGGCCGGTGCCCACGGCCGCGGGTCCCGGCCTGCGCCGGGATGACGAAAAGAGGGATGACGAATGCGCACCTTCCCGCTCGGCCGCCATGTCATATTGATATAGGGGAGACACGCCCATGCCCGCCGCCGTCCGCAATGTCGCCCGCGAAAAGCTCGAGCAAGGCCAGTTGTCGCTTGGCGTCGGGGTGCGCATGACGCGCAGCGTCGAGATCGCCAAGGCCATGGCGGTCGCCGGCTTCGACTGGCTGTTTCTCGACATGGAGCACGGCGTCATGTCGCTCGAGGCCTGCGCCCAGATCTCGACCGCCGCACTCGACGCCGGCATCGCGCCGATCGCGCGGGTGCCGAACGGCGAATACGCGATTGCGACGCGCGCGCTCGACAATGGCGCGCTTGGCATCGTCATGCCGCATGTCGACACCGCGGCGGAAGCGCGCGAGGTCGTCGGCCGGCTCAAATACCCGCCCGTAGGCCACCGCTCGATGGGCGGTATCGGACCGCATTACGGATTGCGCTCGGCCAGTTCGGGCGAGGCGGCGATGGCGCTCAACGCCGCCAACCTGACTATCGTCATGCTGGAGACGCCGACCGCGATCGCCAATGCCGACGAGATCGCCGCGGTGCCGGGGGTCGACGTGTTGCTGATCGGCACCAACGATCTGTGCGCCGAAATGGGCATCCACGGGGATTTCGGCAACGAGCGCGTGGCCGACGCCTATGGTGCGATGATCGCCGCTGCGCGCAAGCACGGAAAATTTCCGGGAATGGCCGGGATCTACAGCGAGACGATCATGCCGCGCTACATCGGGATGGGCGCGCGTTTCGTCTTGGGCGGCCAGGATGCGGCCTTCATGGCGGCAGGTGCGGCGCAGCGCACAGGCTTCCTGCGCAAGCTCCCGCCGGCAGCGGGGTAAAAGCGGCCGGCCGCGCTTTCGGCTCGCGGGGGATGACGGGGTCGAGCGGCAGTCCTGGTCAGGCGCCGGCGCGCCGTTTGAAGTTCGGGCCGAGGATCAAGAGCGAAAAGATCTCGAACAGCATCTGGGCGCCGACCATCGCGGTATTGGTGGTCGCGTCGTATTGCGGGGCAACTTCGACGACATCGCCGCCGATCACGTCGACGCCTTTGAGACCCTGCAGGATCGCCCGGGCCTCGCGCGGGGTGAGCCCGCCGGCTTCGGGCGTGCCGGTGCCGGGGGCAAACGCCGGGTCGAGCCCGTCGACATCGAACGAGATGTAGGTCGGCCCGTCGCCGACGACCGCGCGCGCCTTCTCGATCACGCCTGAAATGCCGAGCCGGTCGACATCCTCGATATGCAGCACCGTCATGCCGGCTTCGTACGAAAAGCCCCAGAGGATCTCGGCCGGCCCGCGGATGCCGATCTGGATCGTGCGCTCCGGGTCGAGCGCGCCCGCCAGCACGGCCTGGCGGAACGGGCCGCCATGATGGAACTTCGACCCGTCGACCTCGCCCATCGTGTCGCAATGGGCGTCGATATGGACGAGGCCGACCGGCCGCTCGGCGCCGAGCGCCTTCAGGATCGGGTAGGTGACCGAGTGGTCGCCGCCGACCGAGACCGGCCGCACCCCGGCCGCATGGATGCGCGCATAGAACGCCGCGATGTCTTCGATCGAGGCGTCGAGGCTGAAGCGCGAGCGCAACGGCACGTCGCCGATATCGGCGACAGTGCATTCGCCGCGCGGCGTGACCTCGAGCGCGTGGTTGTAGGGGCCGATGCGCTCGACCTCGCGGACCGCCCGCGGTCCCAGCCGGGCGCCGGCGCGATTGGTGACCCCGAGATCCATCGGCACGCCGACCAGCGCCACGTCGAGCCCGCCGAAATCGGGCAGGTCGGGCAGCGTCCGGCCGATACGGCTCGTCGAGCAGGGTCGACACCCCGGCATAGGGCATCGCCCGCCGGTAGGCGCCGCCGAACACCAGGGACAGCGGTTTGCGGAACCGCTCGGGCGCAACCTCGGTCTCCTTGGCGCCCTCGTATTTGGCGCGCAGTGCCTCGAGCTTGGCCTTGTCGAACATGGTAGCGTGATCCTCGTCGCTGGTGCGGAAATCTGCCGGGAAGCTGTCTGATCCTCGGATTGGCCTGAACACAAAGGGGGCGGCTTCCCGTGCTCTGCATGCCGCTGCGATTGGGGCTCTTCGTTGCGGTCGGCGTCGGCCAGAATCTCTTTGTCCGCGCTGGATTCGGACGAGCAGCACTACCCCTATAGCCAACCCTCCCCATCGAGGGGAGAGGGCTACGGGGGTTGCCGTGCCACGAGAAATCTACTGCCGCGGCGAAAAGCTCGCTGCTAACCGTTATCTGACGCCGCGGATGCGCGGCGGGATCAGCACCTTCCAGGGGTCGGGCATTTCGCCGACCGCGACCTCGATCAGGGTCGTGCCGCGCCGCTTCAACGCCGCCGCCAGCTCGCGCCGCAAGCCGTCGGGGGTCGTCGTACGCACCCCGGCTGCGCCGAAGCTTTCCGCCATTTTCGGGAATTGCGGGTTCAGGAGATCGACGCCGATCAGCCGGTTGCCGTAATCCTCCTTTTGCATGCGGCGGACATTGCCGTAGGCGCCGTCGGCAAAGACGATGGCGACGATGTCGATGCCGTGCCGGACCGCGGTCGAGAGTTCCTGGACGTTGAACATGAACCCGCCATCGCCGGAGACCGAGACCACCGGCCGGTCGGGGCGTCCGACCTTGGCGCCCAGCGCGGTCGCAAAGCCGAAGCCCAAAGTGCCCTGATAGCCGCTGTGGATATAGGTCCGCGGGTGGTAGACCGGGAACGCCATCCGCCCGACATAGCCGACTTGGGTCAGATCCTCGACATAGATGCCCTCGTCGGGCAATTCGGCGCGGATCGCCCGCAAATATTCGCATTGCGGACCGAGCCGCTCGTCGAGCTTGGCGAGCGTCCCGGATTTCAGCGCTTCGAGCTCGTCCTTGCGCGACGGACGCTTCGGGGCGTGCCGGCCGAGCGCGCGGTGGAGGGCGCCGAGTGCTGCTTTGGCGTCGGCGACGATGCCGAGCGCCGGCTTGAAATAGCGGGTGATTTCGACCGGATCGATGTCGATGCGGACGAGCTTCAGGTCGCGGTCGACGCCCCAGCGCAATTGCGGCTGATGCAGGCGGGTCCCGACCGCCAGCACGACATCGGCTTCGCGCCATAGCTCGTGCCCGGCCAGCGCCGACTGCGCGAGATAGTGGCGGTCGCTGAGGATGCCCTTGCCGCCGGTAAAGCTGACCACCGGCATCTGCAGCATTTCACCGATCGCCAGCACTTCCTCGCCGGCATCGACGGCGCCGCTGCCGACGAACAGCAGCGGCTTTTTGGCAGCGGCGAGCAGGGCGGCCGCCCTGTCGATCAGCTCGAGATCGGGTTCGGTGACCGGCGGCGGGCCTGCCGCGGCGGGCAGCGCGATTTCGCCGTGGAGCGCCAGCACGTCGGGCGGGATCTCGATCCCGACCGGGCGCGGGCGGCCGTCGCGCAATTGCCGGAACGCCTCGTTGACGAGCTTTCCGGCCTGGGTCGGATGGTCGACGCGCGCCGCCCATTTGGTCAGCCGCTGCAGGATGCCGAGCTGGTCGGGGATCTCGTGCAACAGGCCAAAGCCGCGCCCGATCATGTCGGAGGGCACCTGGCCGCTGATGCACAATACCGGTGCGTTGGTCGCATAGGCGGTGGCGAGCGCCGCCGTGGTGTTGAGCAAGCCCGGCCCCGGCACCACCGCATAGGTCCCGACCTTGCCTGATGCCCGCGCATAGCCGAAGGCCATATAGGCGGCACCCTGCTCGTGCCGGGTATGGATCACGCGCAACGCCTCGCCGGCGTCGTAGAAGGCGACGAACAGCGCGTCGTTCTGCACCCCAGGCAACGCAAAGATCGTATCCACGCCGTGCCGGCGCAGCATCTCGACCAATGCCCCGCCCCCCGTCATCCTGGTCATCGCTTCCTCCTCGAATTTCCGCGCGGATTTGCCCTCACCCGCCTTGCTGCGCTCGCCCGGCCCCCACCCTAACCCTCCCCCGCGTATGGGGGGAGGGGATGGGAGGGGGATGATGAGTGAGGGTACTCCGGCGTTATTCGAACGCGTAACGGTAGGCGCTGGCGTGGCGGACGATTCGTCCGACGGTCGGCGCCGGGAAATGCGCCGGGAGCAGCCGGGTGCCATGCTCGGCATGCTCTTCGATCAGCCGGGTGCGGGTCTGCCGCGACAATTCGCGGTTGGTGCAGGCTGCGGTCGACCATTCCGGTTTTGCCAATTGCAGCTGATGGTGCAGCACATCGCCGAGGAAGACGGCGCGCTCGTCGCGCGAGCGGGCGTGGATCACGACATTACCCGGCGTATGCCCCGGCGCTGCCTCGAACCACAGCCCGTCTTCGAGCGCGAAATCGTCGTCGACCAGCTGCGACTGCCCGGCGCGCACCACCGGCAAGACGCTGTCCTCAAAGGCGAGCCGATGCGGCGTCTCCTCGCCGCGCCGCTGCACCCCCTGCCAATGGTCGAACTCGCGCCGCGCCATGATGTAGCGCGCATTGGGGAAGGTCGGGACCCAACGGCCGTTTTCGAGCCGGGTGTTCCAGCCGACATGATCCCAGTGCAGATGCGTGCACATCACATAGTCGACGGCTTCGGGCTCGACCCCGGCGGCGGCGAGATCGGCCAGATAGGGGGTGTGCAGACGGTGGAATTGTGGTCTGGTCGGGCGCTCCTTGTCGTTGCCGAGGCAGGAATCGATCAGGATCGTATGATGCCCGGTCTTGACCACGAAGCTGTGAAAGCTGAAGACGAGCTTGCCGGTCGCCGGATCGATCAGCCGCGGCCCGGTCATATCCGGGTTGGCCCGCAGCACTTCGGCATCGAAGTCCGGAAAGAAATCCTGCGGGCCGATGAACGGCCCCTCGAACTCGGTGATGCGCCGCACCTCGAAATCGCCGATCCGCGTGACTTCCATGATCCCGCCTCCGCAATCGCTGCCCGAACCCCTATCTCGAGCTCGAGCTCGGGCGCCACCGCCTGCCGCTCGCCTCGCTCCACCGGCAGCGGCGCGCCGCCGCCACTGCTTTGGGTATCGCCGCTTTGGGAGATTAGCATGTTCATCGCGATGAACCGCTTCAAAGTCGTTCCGGGGTCGCAGGTGGATTTCGAGCGGGTTTGGACGACCCGCGACACGCATCTGCGCGAGATCTCCGGCTTCATCGCTTTCCACCTGCTGCGCGGGCCGGAGCGGGAGGACCACGTGCTCTATTCGTCGCACACCTTGTGGCGCTGCCAAGAGGATTTCGAAGCATGGACCCGCTCGGAGGCGTTCCGCGCCGCTCACCGCGACGCCGGTTCGAACCGGCCGCTCTATCTCGGCCACCCGGAGTTCGAAGGCTTCGAGGTCATTCAAACTGTGAGGGCCGCGACGGCCGAGCGATGAGCTGAAGAATAGCCGGCGAGGGGTGAGGGTTTGGGCACGCATCTGTGGGCGGACCGCTTCGACGGCTCGCTCGAAGACGTGTTCGAGCTTAAGGACAAAATCGCTCTCAGCGTTGCCGGCGTGATCGAGCCGGCATTGCAGGCGGCCGAGATGCGCCCGCTCCACCGCGCAGCCGGCGACCGACCTCGGCGCCTACGATCTCTACCTGCGCGCTTGCGATTTTCTATCCGGTAACGATGAAAGAGCGGATTTGTGCGGCCCTGGGATTGCTCGAACAGGCGATCGGGATCGATCCGCATTACGGGCCGGCGCTTTCCTGGGCGGCGATGTGCCACCGGGTGCTCGTCGTTCTCGGCTGGGCCGAGCGCCGGAGACAAACCGCGATAGGGCCACCGGCCTTGCCCGGCAGGCGCTCGCTCGATGCGTGATAGAAGATCTCGAAGGGCGACCCATTTGGAAGGACTCGATGGCGTTCGCCTTCGACACGCTCAGCTACGTCAAACACCTTCGAGAGGCTGGCGTGCCGCAGGATCAGGCCGAGGCGCACGCCTAAGCCGCGAGACAGTTCATCATGGCTGAATTAGCGACCCGATACGATCTCGACGTGCTGCGGCGCGAGCTTGAAGCAAAGGTCGACAATCTGTCGCTTCGGCTCACCCTCCGCATGGGGGTCATGCTAGCGGCAGTGATTGCTGTGCTCGCCGGCATCATCAAACTCTAATCGGCGGCATCTTTGGGGTGCTCGCGCAGGGGTGAGACAATCGCGGCGAGAGGGTAGGCTGATGTTCATCGTCGACGCACAGGTCCACATCTGGGCGGCGGATACGCCGCAACGGCCCTGGCCCACGGGGCGCAGCGAGCCGCACCGGGCGCGGCCCTTCTCGCAGGACGATCTGTTGAAGGAGATGGACGCCGCCGGGGTCGCGCGCGTCGTGATCGTGCCGCCCTCATGGGAGGGCGACCGCAACGATCTGGCGCTCGAAGCGGCGCGGCTCCGCCCCGACCGGTTTGCGGTGATGGGGCGACCGCCGGCGGCGCCTCGCCCGCTCGGCGACTGGCGCGATCAGCCGGGCATGCTCGGGCTGCGGGTCACCTCGAACACGGCGGAGGCGCGGGCCTTGTTCGACGATCCCGCGGGCTGGGTGTGGAACGAGGCCGAGCGCGCCGGGCTGCCGGTCATGGTCTCGCCATCGGGCCTTCTGCCGCAGGTCGACCGCATCGCTGAGGCTCATCCGGGCCTCAGGCTGGTCGTCGACCATCTCGCGCTGCTGCGGGCGAAGGACAACGCCGCCTTTGACGATCTGCCAAAGTTGTTGCGCTTGGCCAGGCTGCCCAACGTCGCGGTCAAGGCTTCGGCCTTGCCAGCCTATTCGAGCCAGGATTATCCCTATTATAACCTGCACCCCTATGTCCGCCGGGTGTTCGACGCCTTCGGACCGCGCCGGATGTTCTGGGGAACCGATCTGACCCGCCTGCCCTGCACCTATCGCCAGTCGATCACCTTGTTTACCGAGGAATTGCCCTGGCTGTCGCCAGCCGACCAGGAGTGGGTGATGGGCCGCGGGATTTGCGAGTGGCTCGGCTGGCTGCTCGCATAGTCAGCGATTTAGGCGAAAGCCTTGATCACCAGTGAGGCGACGCTGACCAACAGCGATAAAACCCCGCCGACGGTGACGCCGAGCATCCATTCGATGACTGCGAGGTCCTGCTCGATTTTGACGAAGCGGCTTTCGTACCCGGCCAACTCTTCCGCCGCGGGGCGCGCCTTTTCTTCCGGCGCACCGGCAGCGAGCAGGGCGTCGTAGGTTTTCGAAAGCATCACGGCCCTGAAGTACGGCCTCCTTTCGGGGCAACATTCGTAAGATCGGGATTCGATACCGGCTTGGCAATCGTCGCATTCGCTTTACGCGATCACCTTTGCTTGCCGCAATTCCCCCAACATCGCGCGGTCGTAGCCGAGAATGCCGGAGAGCACCTCGTCGGTGTGCTGGCCCGGGGTCGGGACCGGGCCGATCCGGCCGGGGGTCTTCGACATCTTGATCGTGGCGCCGGGGAGGTACATCTCGCCGGCGACCGGGTCCGCCATCTTGACCAGCATCTCGCGCTCCCACAGATGCGGGTCCTCGGCGACCTGCGGGATGGTCTTGACCGGGGCGACCGGGATGTCGGCCTCGACCAAGGTGCTGACGATTTCATCGACGGTATGCGCCAGGCACCAGGCAGCGACCGCCTGGCGTGGCGAGTCGCCGAGGCTCATGCGCCCGGTGAAGGCGCCGGTATTGGCGACCGCGTCGGGGTTCCCGGTGGCGATCCGCATCAGCCGCGAGCCCATCTCGCGCCCGGAGGCCGAGATCACGACGTGCCCGTCCTTGGCCTGGTAGGGCGGTCGGCCGCCCTCCCCGCCCTCCTCGCCAGTGGCGAGATAATACGAGGTCGGGATCTCGACCATGGTCAATGCCGAATCCATCAGGCAGACATCGACCACCTGACCCTCGCCGGTGCGGTCGCGGTGATGCAATGCCGCCAGCATGCCGATCGTCGCGTGCAACGAGGTATAGCGGTCGACGATCGACGAGGCGGTGCCGAGCGGCCGGCCGACCGGCATCCCGGTCAGGTGCATCAATCCGCTCATCGCCTGGCCCAACGGGTCGAAGGCCGGGCGGTCGCGATAGGGGCCGTACTGGCCGAAGCCCGAGACCGAGCCGAGGATGATGTCCGGCTTCAACTCGCGCAGCCGCTCGTAACCGAAGCCCATCTTGTCCATGACCCCCGGCCGGAAATTCTGCAGCACGATATCGGCGGTTTTGACCAGCGCGGCGAAAATATCCTTGCCGCGATTGTTGCGCAGATCGAGGCAGAGGCTCTTTTTGCCGCGATTATAGACCGAGAAATAGACGCTCTGGCCGCGCACCAAGGGCGGCGACTGCCGGGTTTCCTCGCCGCCCAATTTCTCGATCTTGATGACCTCGGCGCCGAGGTCGGAGAGGATCATGCCGCCGCGCGGACCGGCCTGATAGCGCGCCAGCTCCAGCACGCGCACGCCGTCGAGGGCCCCGCTCATCGTCGCCTCCACAGTAACTGCGCTGTGCCAAAATCGGCACTGGGGTTGAGCTAACACCCGGTCCCGCGTAGTGTCAAACGATCGGGAAAACCGCAGCGGGGTACCGGGCATGGCCTATGAATTCATCGCGACGGAGCGGATCGACAGCGTTGCGCTGATCACGTTGAACCGGCCGGAAAAGCTCAATGCGCTGAGCTTCGGACTTGTGCGCGAGCTCGACGAGGCATTGACCGAGTACGAGAGCGACGACGCGGTCAAGGCGGTGATCCTGACCGGCGCCGGGGAGCGGGCGTTTTCGGCCGGGGCCGACATCCACGAGATGGCCGGGCTGTCGAGCGAGGAATTGGCGGCACGGCAAGCCTTCCGCAGCGAGGCGACCTGGCATGTCGCAAGCTTTGCCAAGCCATTGATCGGGGCGATCAACGGGCTCGCCTATGGCGGCGCGGCACTCTTGTCCTCGACCCTCGATCTGCGCATCGGCTGCGAGCGCACCCAGTTCCGCTTTCTGGCCGCGAGCTATGGCCGGGTCAACTCGACCTGGTCGCTGCCGTTGCTGGTCGGTCTGCCCAAGGCAAAGGAGCTGCTCTATACCGGCCGGGTCGTCGCCGCCGAGGAAGCCGAGCGCATCGGGCTCCTCAACCAGGTCGTGCCGGCGGCGCGGCTGATCGAGACTGCGGTCGAAACCGCGCAGATGATCGCCAAGAACGACGCCCGCATGGTCCAAGGCATCAAGCGGCTGCTGCACGAAGAGATCGGCATGGGCTGGCGCGAGCGCTATGCCACCGAGGAGGACGCGCGCGCCACCTCGCTCGCCGCAGGCCATCCGCGCGAGGGGTTCAAGGATTTCCTCGCCCGCAAACCGGCCGCCGCCTAAAACGAGGCGCGCCGATCGGCGTGCCGCCACACCTTCGTTTAAGGCGCGGCCCGTATCGTTTTTGACGCTGATGTTGTCGCGATTGCCACACGATATGGCTGCCGGCGCGGTCGGCGCCGGGTCCGAAGCCGCGCTTATCGACATCGGTTCCTCGCCAAGGGGGGCCGAGGTCACCATTGTCGTGCCCACCTTCAACGAGCGCGACAACATCGAGCCGCTGCTCGCGCGCCTCGATGCCGCGCTGCGCGGGATCGCGTGGGAGGTCGTTTATGTTGACGACGATTCCCCCGACGGCACCGCCGCCAAGGTTCGCGAGCTTGCCCGAGCCGATCCCCGCATCCGCTGCCTGCAGCGTATCGGCCGCCGCGGGCTGTCCACCGCGGTGATCGAGGGGATGCTCGCGAGCAGCGCCCCGTATCTGGCGGTCATCGACGCCGATCTTCAGCACGACGAGAAACTGCTGCCGCAGATGCTGGCGGCGATCAAGGCGGAAGATGTCGACGTGGTCGTCGGCAGCCGGCACGTCGCCGGCGGCAGCGTCGGCAACTGGGGTCGCCGCCGGTCGACGATCAGCGGATTTGCCGCGCGGCTCGCTCGGCTGATCGTCGGCGCCGATCTCGCCGACCCGATGAGCGGGTTCTTCTTGATTTCCCGCCCGGCCTTCGAGCGCGCCGTCAGGCGCCTCTCCGGGCACGGCTTCAAGATACTTGTCGATCTGTTTGCGTCGACGCTCGGTCCCCTATCGATTTAAGGAAATCCCGTACGTCTTCGGCCAGCGCTTGCGCGGCGACAGCAAGCTCGACAGCCTCGTCGTTTGGGAATACCTGATGCTGGTGCTGGACAAGCTGATCGGCCGGCATGTCCCGGTCCGTTTCGTCTTGTTCGCCGCGGTCGGCGCCTCGGGTATCGCGGTCCACTTTTTCACTCTCTTTTTTGCGCTGAAGGCGGTCGAGTTCCCGATCGCGCAGGCGCTGGCAACCGCCGTCGCGATGACCAGCAACTTTGCGCTGAACAATACGCTGACCTATCGCGATCGGCGCCTCTCCGGGAGACGCTTTGTCACCGGCCTCCTTTCATTCTATGCGGTGTGCAGTCTGGGCGCGGTGGCCAATGTCGGCATCGCCTCGGCGGCATTTGCGCATCATTACACCTGGTGGGTGTCGGGGCTCGCCGGGGCCGCCGTCGGCGTGGTCTGGAATTATGCCGTTTCGTCGGTCTTCACCTGGGATCGCCGATAGCCCTCGCGCCCGCTACCCCCGGATATTCGGGAAAATCCGTCACCACGACATCTTCGGTGACGGTGTCGAGCACGGCGCAGCTCAATTGTCGGCCATTGCTGGGGTCGCGCGCCTCGCCGGCCGAGCCCGGATTGATCACCAGCACCCGGCCGACGCGGCGCACCAGCTGATGGTGGGTGTGGCCGTAGAGCACAAAATCCGCCCCGGCCTCGGCGAACCGCGCCAGCTGCGAGCTGTGCGGATAGACATAGGCGCCGCGCGGCTCCCACGGCGTCGAGTGGACCGCCAGCAGCTTTTTCCCGGCAACCTGGAGCTCGACCCGATGCGGTCTCTCGGCGAGCCAGTCGAGCAATGCCCGGTCGATCCACTCCGACTGGCGGGCGCGGGCGCCGTGCGGCCCGAGAAAACCCTCGTCGTGATTGCCGAGGATGGTCAACGCGCCGCGGTCTTTGAGGATGCCCGCGACTTCGTTGGAGAACCGGTATTCGTAGATGCTGTCGCCGAGACAGATCAGTTCGTCGACCTCGCCGATGATGTCCAACGCCCGCAACAGACCCCGATGGTTGCAGTGCAGGTCAGAGACGATGCCGATCTTCACGAGGGGCCCGCCACCCTAACCCTCCCCCGCTTTCGGGGGGGCGGATGGCAGGGGGCCACGGCAGCGCAGCAGGTTCATCGGCCTCAGGCTCATCACCACCTCGCCGTGCTGGTTGAGCACCTCGACCAGGGTGCGCACCATGCCGCGGTCGGGCCGGGAGTGCGACCGCGTCGCCTCGACCACCGCGACCCGGATGCGCAGCACGTCGCCGGGCCGCACCGGCCGGGTCCAGCGCAGCTCATCAATGCCGGGCGAGGCGAGGCTCGCGACATGGGACAGGAAATGCTCGACAAAGAGCTGCATCATCATCGCGGCGGTGTGCCAGCCGCTGGCGATCAGCCCACCGAAGGGTCCGCGTGCTGCGTCGTCGGGGTCGACATGCATGCCCTGCGGGTCGAAGCGCCCGGCGAATTCGATGATCGCGGGTTCGGTAACCTCGATCTTGCCGAATTCGTAGACGGCGCCCGGCACATAGTCCTCGAACCAACGGTCTTCGATAGGCACGGCAAACTGCGATGCGCTCATCAGCGGCTCGTGTCAGTTACGTCACGGCCGGGCTTGACCCGGCCGGCCACGACTGCATTACATCAATGTCGGAGAAAAGTCGTGGATGCGGGTGTCGAGCCCGCGCCTGACGAATTGAGGGTAGGCCCCCCGGCGCGACGCAAAGAGGGAGGAGATGACCTACGATTACATCATCGTCGGCGGCGGATCGGCCGGGTCGGTCATGGCCAACCGGCTGTCGGCCAAGAGCGCCAACAAGGTATTGCTGTGCGAGGCGGGCCAGGACACGCCGCACGGCAAGGTGCCGCCCGAGATCCTCGACAGCTACCCTGGCACCGCCTATTTCGACCCGCGCTTTCACTGGACCGAGCTCAAGGTCCACACCGAGATCGTCTCGCACAACCGCCCGGAGGAGAACCGCCCGCCGTTGCGCAAATACGAGCAGGCGCGGGTATTGGGCGGCGGCTCGTCGATCAACGGCCAGCTCGCCAACCGCGGGGCGCCCTCCGATTACGACGAGTGGGAGGCGAGAGGGGCCGCCGGGTGGAACTGGAACGCCGTCCTGCCCTTTTTCAAAAAAGTCGAGCGCGACATGGATTTCGACGGGCCGTGGCACGGCAAGGACGGCCGCATCCCGGTGCGGCGCATCTTTCCCGATCTGTGGAACGGTCACGCCAAGGCCGTCGCCAGGGCATTCGAGGAGGCCGGGTTTTCCTATATCCAGGACCAGAACGCGGCGTTCGAGGACGGCTATTTCCCGATCACGATTTCCAACCTCTACGACCGGCGGGTGTCGGCGGCGATCGGCTATCTCGATCCGGGGACCCGGCTGCGCGACAATCTGACGATATCGCCTCTGACCCAAGTCAAGGAGCTGTTGTTCGAAGGGACTCGCTGCGTCGGGGTCAAGGCCCTGGTCGACGGCAAGGACACGGAGTTCCGCGTCGGCGAGGCCCGCGGCGAGGTCGTCGTCTCGTCGGGGGCGATCCATTCGCCGGCGCATCTGTTGCGCGCCGGGGTCGGGCCGGCGGGTCATCTGCGCGATCTCGGTATCGAGGTGGTCGCGAACGTGCCGGGGGTCGGGCAGCGGCTGATGGATCATCCGTCGATCTCGGTATCTTCCTTCATCAAGCCCGAGGCGCGGCTCAACGAGCTGACCCGCCGCCACATCCTGCTGGCCTTGCGCTATTCGTCGGGGATCGGCGGCGCGCCCGCCGGCGACATGTTCGTCGCCGGGGTCAGCAAATCGGCCTGGCACGCGGTCGGCGAGCAGATCGCCTCGTTGCTGGCGGCCGTCTACAAGACGTTTTCGGAAACTGGGCAGGTCAGGCTCGCCTCCCGCGACTGGCGGGCCGAGCCGATCGTCGAGTTCAACCTGCTCTCCGACCGGCGCGACCTCGAACGGCTGATGGACGCGTTCCGGCGGCTCGGCGCGATGCAGATCAGCGCCGCATTGCAGGACGCCACCAGCGACCCGTTTCCGGCGAGCTACACGGAACGCGTCCGCAAGATCGGCGTCGTCAACCCCCGGAACAAGCGGATCACCGATGTCATCGCCAAGCTGCTCGACGGCCCGGCCTGGCTGCGGCGGCTGATGATCGACCGGGTCATCGTCGAGGGCTACCGCTTCGACCAGCTGATGCGCGATGACGAAGCGCTCGAGGACTTCATCCGCAAGGCTGCGATCGGGGTGTGGCACGCCACCTGCACCTGCCGCATGGGCGCGGAGGACGATCCGCTGGCGGTGACCGACAACCAGGGCCGGGTGCGCGGGGTCGCAGGCTTGCGCGTCGTCGACGCCTCCTTGTTCCCGGTGGTGCCCTGCGCCAACACCAACTTCCCGACTCTGATGACCGCCGAAAAGATCAGCGACGCGATGGTGGCCCAGTAATGTCCAAGCCGCCGAATGGATTAAGCATTACTCGTGAGACGACCCAGTGACTTCAATACCTGGGAATGCATACGGCGCCGATGCGAATAATACTCGTCATCCCCGCGAAAGCGGGGACCCAGGGCCGCCGGTCGTAGGCGCTAGTCAGAGACCACCCTGCGTCTACATCCTCGCAAGCCGGCGCAACGGTACACTCTACGTCACTAACGACCTGGCCCGCCGCGTTTGGCAATACCGATCGGAGAGCGTCGGCGGATTTGTTCGGGAGTCCGGAGTGTATCAATTGGTTTTCGCCGAGTTTCACGCAACCATGTCCGACGCGATTCTGCGCGAAAGGCCAATCAAGAAATGGCGCCGTACTTGGAAGCTGGAAATGATCGAGCAACAGAACCCGCGGCGGCGTGACCTTTACAATGATTTGGTGTCGTAGGCGTGGCCCTGGGTCCCCGCTTTCGCGGGGATGACGAGGTAGGTGCGGCGGCGACGATAAGTGGGCTAAACGGGATCGAGGAGAGGCAGATGCGGTTTGGGATTTTCGACCATCTCGACGACAGCGGGCAGCCGCTGACCCGGCATTTCGAGGATCGGCTCAAATTGGCCGAGGCTTACGACCGCGCCGGGTTCTACGGCTATCATCTGGCCGAGCACCATAACACGCCGCTCGGCTACGCGCCGTCGCCGGGGGTGTTTCTGGCCGCGGTTGCCCAGCGCACCCGGCAACTGCGCTTCGGGCCGATGGTGTATTTGCTGCCGCTTTATCACCCGCTGCGGCTGATCGACGAGATCTGCATGCTCGACCAGATCAGCGGCGGCCGGTTTTTGTACGGCGTCGGACGCGGCATCTCGCCGGTCGAGGTCGGCTTTTACGGCATCGATTTCGCCAAGGGAGCGGCGCAATTCCGCGAGGCGTTCGAGGTCATCCGCCTCGGCCTGACCGAGGATGAGCTGACCTTTCACGGCGAGTTCTACGATTTCGACCATGTGCCGATCGTCATGAAGCCGTTCCAGCAGCCCTTGCCGGTGTGGTACGGGCTCGGCAACCCGGCGAGCGTCGCCTGGGCGGCAACGAACGCCGCCAACACGGTGACGCGGCGGCCGCCGGAGCAAGTACGCGCGATCACCGACAGCTATCGCGCCGAGTGGAAGAAACTCGGCCGCTCCGAAGCCGAATTGCCGATGATGGGCGTCAACCGGCACATCATCATCGCCGACACCGAAGCCGAGGCGCTCGACACCGCACGGCGCGGCTATCCGGCGTGGCGGCGCCACATGGGGCAGTTGTGGCATCAGTTCAACGTGCCGTTCCCGCTCGAAGCGGCGTTGCCCGAGGATTGGGGCGTGTTGCAGAAGAGCGGCGACGCGATCGCCGGCACGCCCGCCCAAGTCCGGGATTACATCGCCGACGAGATCAAGGCGACCGGCGTCAATTACTATGTCTGCGACTTCGCCTTCGGCACGATCAGCCATGACGAAGCGATGCGCTCGATCGAGCTGTTCACGCAGCAGGTGATGCCGGCCTTTGCCGACGCCTGATCAGGAGGAAGATCGATGGGTATCATGACCGACTTCGCCCGCCCCGACGGCGTGGCGGCCAAGGGCTATCTGGCGATGGCGGGCCATGGGCGTCCCGGCATCATCGTGATCCAGGAGTGGTGGGGCCTCAACGACCAGATCTGCGGGGTTGCCGATCGTTTCGCGCGCGCCGGCTGGAACGCGTTGGCGCCCGATCTCTATAACGGCCGGCTCACGACCGTGCCCGACGAGGCCAATCACCTGATGAGCAGCCTCGACTTCGCCGACGCGACATATCAGGATGTGCGCGGGGCAGCACTGGAGCTGAAGGGGCAAAGCGACAAGGTCGCGGTCATGGGCTTTTGCATGGGCGGGGCGCTGACGATCGCCGCGGCGGTGCATGTGCACGAGGTCGATGCCGCAGTCTGCTTCTACGGCATCCCGCCCAAGGAATTCGCCGACCCGGCCAAGATCCGGGTGCCGTTCCAGGGCCATTTCGCCAACCGGGACGATTGGTGCACCCCCGCCGCCGTCGACGACCTCGAAAGGGCGCTGAAAACCGCCGGGGTCGAGCACGAGATCTACCGCTACGACGCCGCCCACGCCTTTGCCAACGAGCGCAGCCCCGCCTATGACGTCGCCTGCGCCAACCAGGCCTGGGAGCGCTTGACCGCTTTCCTCGAGGCGCACAGCGGGACCTAGTGGTGGCGACCTGACGCGTGCCGCCGTCGTCGTTGCCGCGCGATGATTTGAGGCCGGGCGGCACGGACCGGCGACCGCGCAGCAGGAAATCGCAGTGTCGGTGCCCGCTCGATACCGAGATCGCTCGGCCCCGGCCGTTCGATGCGCAGCACCGTGGCGCCCATATCGGTCAGCAGCATCGCGCACATCGGACCCCGCCCGATCCCGGCCAATTCGACCATCCTGATCCGGCGAGCGGTCCCACGACTCATCTCCCTAAATCTCGGAGCTGTCAATTACAATGCCCTCGGCACGTCCTTACGATCCCGCCGACTCGTCGATAGCGCCGCGTTTCGGCCAGCTCTTCATCACCTCAGCGAGGGCGGGGTCAATCCTCGCAGGAAGCGGGCCCGAACGGACTCTAATCCAAGACTGCGACGCCGCGCTGATCCCGTATGACGCGACTTTTTTGTCTTTGGTTATGGTGTAACTGTTCCCGTTTAGATCAGCGATAAAAAAACCTGATCCTCTCGCAAATCCGGGTATGTCGATCCGGTCTGGCAAATGAGATTGAAAGCGTTTCGCAGTAGGGGCAATCTCATAGACAGAATGTGCAACTCGATCTCTTATCAGCCCGAATTTAGGGAAATATTCCGTGATGATTTCCATCTGCGAATTTGAATTCAAGCCGGTCGTTAAGAGTGGAAGAAGTGTCCGAATACCATGCGAGCTGTTTTCCGGCAATGACTCCATTGTCTTACCCATGTGGTTTATCTTGAAGGGCCTCCGTCTCTAGCGGCATACGTTCCAACCTGAAAATGTCCTCATCTTCCCTCGCCAAATTTCCGGGCTGGAACGACTCTTGTTTGATGCTGTGAGAGCTGCGGCTAGCGTTATTAGCACGCCTCGCCGTGCTTCAAATGCAGATGTATTGAAACCGGTCTACGAGACCAGCCTCGACAATCCGCTGCACGAACCCTTCTAACCCCATTACGGCCGCTGATGCCGATTGCCCAGCGTCCGCTCTTTCTGTGTCTGGCACCAAATAGAATGTAAATTCAGTGGGGGAGTCAGCGACGCGACACTCATAGTGGCGTAGCCCATCTGTGAGCCGGTGTTCGATCGGAGCGAGCAATTCAACGGCGGAGAAGCCGCCCGAAGGAATCCGCCTCGAATGCGGACTGAATGTCCGGCGGCAAGGGCTCATCAAAATCCTCGGCGAGGAAGGTGATCCCGAGCAGGTTGGCGGGTGTGCGCCGTGCCGTAGCCTCGCGGAAGGGCACCAGCTTGGCCTTCGGCTTACCCGCTTTGGCGATGATGATTTCCTCGCCTTGCGCGGCTCGGTCGACCAGCCGCGACAAGTGCGTCTTAGCCTCGTAGAGATTTACGGTCTCGCTCATATTCCCCACCGGTAGGCATGCGGTGCCCGAAACCTAAGTTGGTCGACTTGACCAAGATAAGCCGCGATGAGCCCAGCTGCAAGAAGCCGTCCCGCAATCCGGGATTGACCGCAGGCGCCGGACGGTATCCCATTGGCAGCTTACACGCAGCAAGCCGCCACGGGGAGGACCAGCCGGCGATGAGCATCAAAGGGAAGGCCAATATCGTCGGGATCTTCGAGCATCCGACGCGCAAGGCCGACGACAAATCGTTGTTCCAGCTGCACGCCGAATGCGCGCAGGGCGCGCTCGCCGATGCCGGGCTCGGCAAGAACGACATCGACGGCTATTTCTGCGCTTCCGGCGACACGCCCGGGCTTGGCGCGCTGTCGATGGTCGACTATCTCGGCCTGAAATTGCGCCACTGGGATTTCGACCGACACCGGCGGGTCGTCCTATCTGTTGCAGGTCGGCCACGCGGCCGAGGCGATTGCGGCCGGCAAATGCTCGGTCGCACTGATCACGCTCGCCGGCAGGCCGCGCACCGAGGGGGTGGCGACCGGCACCGCGCCGCGCGCCGCGACCGTGCAATCGGCCGAGACTGCGTTCGAGAACCCCTACGCGCCGGCCACCGCGAACATGTACGCGATGTGCGCGATGCGCCACATGCACCAGTACGGCACGACCAGCGAGCAGCTCGCCTGGGTCAAGGTCGCGGCCTCGCACCACGCGCAATACAATCCGCATGCGATGCTGCGCGACGTGGTCACGGTCGAGGACGTGGTCAACTCGCCGATGATCGCCGACCCATTGCATCGGCTCGATTGCTGCGTGATCAGCGACGGCGGCGGCGCCATCATCGTCGCCAGCCCCGAGGTGGCGCGCAGCCTGAAGCGGCCCTTGGTCAAGATCATCGGCGCCGGAGAGGCGCCGAAGCACCAGATGGGCGGTCAGATTGACCTCACTTATTCGGGCGCGGTGTGGTCGGGCCCGGCGGCCTTTGCCGAGGCCGGGATCAAACCCGCCGACATCAAATACGCCTCGATCTACGACAGCTTTACGATCACCGTGGTGATGCAGATCGAAGACCTCGGCTTTTGCGAGAAAGGCCAGGGCGGGCGGTTCGTGTCGGACGGCAATCTGATCTCCGGCACCGGCAAATTGCCGTTCAACACCGACGGCGGCGGCTTGTGCAACAACCACCCGTCCAACCGCGGCGGGCTGACCAAAGTGGTCGAGGCGGTGCGCCAGCTGCGCGGCGAGGCCCATCCCAAGGTGCAGGTGCCGAACTGCGATCTGGCCTTGGCGCACGGCACCGGCGGCTCGCTCGGCACCAGGCACGGGGCGGCGACCGTGATCATGGAGCGGGAGTGACGGTGATGCAGAGCCAGGAACGCAAAATCCAAGCCCCGCAGCCCAATCTTGAAACGAGGGCGTTCTGGGACGCCGCCGCCGAGGGCAAGCTGATGGTCGGCAAGTGCAATGCCTGCGGAAAGACGCATTACTATCCCCGCGCGCACTGTCCTTTCTGCTTCAGCGACCAGACCCAATTGCAGCAGGTTTCGGGCAACGGCACAATCTATACCTACAGCGTGATGCGCCGCGCCCCGATCCCCTACGCGATCGCCTATGTGACCCTGGCCGAGGGGCCGACGATGATGACCAACATCGTCGATTGCGACCTCGACCACATCCGCATCGGCCAGGCCGTAAAGCTGGTGTTCAAGCCCAGCGAAGGCGGCCCCCCGGTGCCGATGTTCACCCCGGTGTAGAGAGATGCTGCATGAGCTGGCGAGAGCGGATCGTTATTGATGCGAAGATCCATCACGGCGATCCGTGCATCAGAGGTACCCGAGTTCCGGTCAGCGTGATCATCGGCAGCATTGCTGAAGGCGATACCCCTGAGAAGGTGATTGCCTCGTGGCCGCAACTCACTGGCGAGGACATAAAGGCAGCTCTGAGGTTCGCAGCAGAGGCGGTAAATAATGCTGATTTCATTCCTTTTTACCCAGTCTAGCTGCCGCGCGAATGAAGTCGCGGGTGATCAGGGGTATGAGGGGCATAGCTCGGCCCGCTCCGCAGATACGCGCGGAATCACCCAGGCCTCCATCTCAGGTAACAAATGTGCGGGTGAAGGTGGATGAAGACCTGCCGCGCCAGATCGTCGAGATGCTGAGCATGCAAGGTCACCAGGCGGTATCGGTGCTCGGTCAGGGATGGCAGGGCGCTCCTGATGATGTTCTGTGGCCGAGAATCCAGGCTGAAGGTCGCTGGCTGATTACAGCGGACAAAGGGTTTGCGGATCTGCGCCGCCATCCGCCCGGTACTCATGCCGGAGTGATCTTGTTGAGACCCGAGGTCGAGAGCCGTGCTGCATATCTGCGGCTTGCCGCAGCCGCGTTTGAACGGCTGGATCTTGATCATCTCGCAAGCGCTGTCATTGTAGTCACCAATCGCGGCGTTCGGATCCGCCGGGCGCCCAGCTCCTGATCAAGCAAACGCAGTCGAGAGGAGACAATCATGGACACACTCGAAGCCGATATCTCGCATCGGCCGGCGCATATCAGCCCGGAGGAATGGAAGGTCCGGGTCGATCTCGCCGCCTGCTACCGGCTGATCGCACATTTCGGCTGGGACGATCTGGTGCTGACCCATAATTCGGCGCGGGTGCCGGGCCATCCCGACCAAATGCTGATCAACCCGTCGGGGCTGATGTTCGGCGAGATCACCGCTTCGAACCTGCTGAAAGTCGATATTTCGGACGGCCATCTGATCGAGCCGTCCAAATACGACCCGATCAACGCCGGCGTCGTCATCCACGGCGCGATCTATCTCGGCCGGTGCGATGTCGAGTGCGTTGTCCACACCCACACCGAGGCCGACATCGCGGTCGGCGCGCTCGAAGAGGGGCTGCTGCCGCTTTCCCAATGGGCGATGCGTTTCTACAACCGGCTCGGATACCACGATTACGAAGGCGTCTCTCTCGACATGGACGAGCGCGAGCGGCTGCAGCAGAGCATCGGCAATCACCCAGTGCTGGTACTGCGCAATCATGGCCTGTTGGCCACCGGCCGCAACGTCGCCGAGGCCTTTTCGCTGACCTACCATTTCGAGCGCTCGGCCGAGGCGCAGCTGAAAATCCAGGCCGCGGTCGCCGCCGGCGCCAAAATGGTGGTCCCGTCGCCCGAGACCTGCGAGCGCCAAGCCGCGCAATTTACCGGCAACATGCCCCGCCTTCAGGGTCAGCGTGAATGGCCGGCATTGCTGCGGATGCTCGACCGGCTCGATCCCGGCTATAAGCATTAACCGGGAGGCCGCTCGATGAAAGTCACCGGCGTTCGCGCCAATATCGTGGCGCTCCCGGCCGACGAGCCGCTCGCCGGCGCCGCGGAAAACCCGAACGGCACAAGGCCGATCGTCACCCTCGAAGTCGAGACCGACGACGGTGCGGTCGGGGTCGGGGCGACCTATTTCGGCGGCGCCTTGACCGGCACCTTGAAGAGCGCGGTCGAGGAATTGGGCGCGCTGTGCCTCGGCGAAGACCCGGTGCGGGTCGAGGCGGTCACCGCCAAATTACGCGCGGCGGCGGGTTCGGCCGGGCCCGGCGGCATCTTCAACCTGGCTCACTCCGCGATCGACACGGCGCTGTGGGATTTGCGCGCCAAATCCGTGAACCTGCCATTGTGGAAACTGCTCGGCGGGGCGCGCGAGCGGGTTCCGACCTATGCCAGCGGCGCCTTGATGCGCGGCCTGACGCTCGACCGGGTGGTGCAGGCCGCGGCCACCTTGAAGGACCGCGGCTGGCGCGAGATGAAAACGCAGATGGCATTGCCGGGCGAGACGACGCCGCAGAAGGAGATCGAGCGCATGCGCCGGGTGCGCGAGGCGATCGGCCCCGACATCAAGCTGATGTGCGACATCAACCAGCGCTGGCGCCCGGAGCAGGCGATCGACATCGGCCGCCGGGTAGAGGATGCCGGGGTCGGGCTGTTCTGGCTCGAAGACGTGACGACCGCCGACGATTTCGCCGGGCTCGCGCGCATCACCGCGGCGTTGTCGACGCCGATCGCCGGCGGCGAATATGTCTGGGGCATCGTGCCGTTCCGCCATATGGTCGAGGCGCGTTCGGTCGATGTCGTGATGATCGACCTGGTGCGGGTCGGCGGGATCACTCAATGGCTGAAGGTCGCCGGCATGGCCGAGGCCTTCAACCTGCCGGTGGTCAGCCATCTGATCCCCGAGGTTCATGTCCACCTGATCGGCGCCATCCCGAACGGGCTGACCGTCGAATACATGCCGTGGCTGGCCCCGCTGTTCGAAGAAGTTCCGCGGCAGCAGAACGGCGAGCTGGTGCTGCCGACCACTCCCGGCCTCGGGCTCAAATTCGACAGGGCGACAATCGACCGGTATCGCGTCGGTTGAGCAGATCAGGGTGATGTCGCAAGCCGACAGATAGTGGCCCGACCATGACAATGCTGCCTTTGCCTTCCCGGCCCACGGGTCCGGCCTTCGGCCGGCCCGAGGACAAGCTCCAGCCGGGACCTACATCCGCTGTGGGCGCCGGCCTTCGCCGGTGAGACAAAGAAGGCGGGAGGCCTGCGCGAAGCCGTCCCGGAGGAGGTTTGCATGCTGGACACCTTGATCGCGAATGGCCTCGCTGTCCTGCCTTCGGGGGCTGAGCCGGCAGATATCGGCATCGCCGGCGGGCGAATCGCGGCGATCGGCGCGACCGGGAGCTTGGCTGTGCTCGGCGCTGGCCGGACTGTCGACGCCGCGGGCCAGATCGTCATCCCCGGCGGGATCGACCCGCATGTCCATTGCCGCTGGCCGATCGTCGTGCCCGGCACCACCCAGCATCAGATGACCGACGGGCCGGCGCGGGTCAGCGAGGCGGCGCTCCATGGCGGCACCACGACGATCATCGATTTCGCCCTGGTCGGCGACGGCGACACCGTGCAGCAGGCGATCGAGCGCCGCCAGCGCGAATGGGCCGGCGACTGCCACTGCGATTACGCCTTTCACACGATGGTGCAGGGCAAGCTCGCGCCCGAATTGCTGCCGCAATTGGCCGAGGCGGTCCAGGCCGGTCACCCATCGGTCAAGATCTTCACCACCGACATCACCCCCAGCCGCAAGGGCCGCATGGTCGATTTCGGCGACATCTGGGAGGTGCTGAAGGTGCTCGCCCAGGCCGGCGGCATCGCCGCGATCCATGCCGAGGACAACGATCTCGTCATGCACATGTACGAGAAGCTGACCCGCGAGGACCGGGTCGGCTTCGAGAACATGGCCGAGGTGCACACCACCTTGTCGGAGGATCTGGCGTTCAATCGGGTGATCCGGCTCGCCGCCAATATCGAGGGCGCCGCCGTCTACATGATGCACACCTCGGCCGCGACCGGGGTACGCGCGATCGCGGCGGCGCGCGCCAACGGCGTCCCGATCTACGGCGAGACCCTGCACCAATACCTGATGTACACCGCCGAGGACTACAGGCGACCGAACGGGCAGATCTACCACACCTATCCGTCGCTGAAATTCCAGGCGGATCATGACGCGCTGTGGGCGGCGACCGATCACGGCGCGATTCAAACCGTCGCCACCGACGAGATCTGCTGTCCGCTGCGCATCAAACTGCAGGGAAGGCGGATCGACGACACCACCGGCGGCAATGCCGGGGTCGAGCCGCGGCTGTCCTTGATCTACACCGAGACGGTCGAAAAGCGCGGGCGCAGCCTCGTCGATTTCGTCGGCCTGGTCTCGGCCAACGCCGCCCGGATCATGGGCCTCTACCCGAAAAAGGGCGCGCTGGCGGTCGGCTCCGACGCCGACATCGTGGTGCTCGACCCGCGCCGCCGCAATATTGTGCATGCCGCCGACATGCACGAGGCCGATTACAGCCCGTGGGAAGGCCGCGACCTCGCCGCCTGGCCGTCGCTGACCATGCTGCGCGGCAAGATCGTCGTCGAGGGCGGCGCCTTCTCGGCCGACCTCAAAGACGGCCAGTTCCTGCCCCGCAAAGTCCCGGACGAGATCAGAAACCGGCCGGCGGTGTAAGCCAAAAAGCCATCTACGGCGCGGGGGACAGGCGATCGTTCGAGGAGCCTTAGCAAAAAGGACATCGCCGATGAGCATTCCTGGAGACGACGCAACAGGGGGTGGCCCCACGAAGCCCAAGAAGCGAAAATCCGGCACCCCAACCGGGAACGCCGGCGAATACTTTGTTATGGGCGAGTTGTTGAGGCGGGGGTTCGACGCGCAACTCGCAGATCGCAACACGCAGGGATACGATTTGCTCGTTGGCCGCTCGAAAGAACCTACGCTGAGGAAAGTCCAGGTGAAAACGGTTCGGGCGCAGCCGTGGTATGTAAACACCGCAGACTTTGATGGTGAACTTCTTGATCGAGTAACTATGAAGCCAGTTCGTTTTTTTATCGCTAAGAATTGGGACCTGGACTGGCCGTTGAGCAACATGAAGATCGATGGGACGCTCTGAAATGGAGCCCCGTTGCGAGCGGCACTTCAAATGAGGATACCACCCTCTCGCGGGCGACGTTGCTGACCAGCTAATAATGCCCTATTTCTGCGGGATGGACGGACTGCTCCACCTCGACCCTGCCATCGGCACGCAGCCTTCGCCGGCCTTCATGGGCTTTTTTGCGGCGCTCGCCAATGTTAGAGCGACTGGGGAGGCGCGGTTGGCGGAAGCAGAGATCACTCTTGGCGAAGGTGAAGCCGCCATAAATCGTGGGATCGAGGCGATTGCCCGGATGGTAGCCAATGATCGCGCGGCCGCGGAGAGCGGCGGCCGGCTTGATTGGGATTATCGTATCGAGAGGCTGGAATTCTACGAAACCGAGGCGGCGCGCGACATATCCCGAATGCGCCGGCTGATCGACCGGATCTTGGCAGGCGCGCGCGACGCCGATCCGGCAATCGGCCGACGCGCGCGCGCCCTGGCACGGCGCCAGGAAGATGCGGTCCTGCGGTTTGTCGAAGCATTGCGGGATGCGCGATGGCAGATGATGGCGTTGCGGGCACATTTCGAGCCTGATTCCCGCACCGGGCCGACTTTCGACGATCCGGCGGAGATGCGCCGTTACCTCGCCTCTTGACGCGGATCCGCATCGCCGACAGTTACCGGAAGGCCGAACGCCGCATCCCGCAACGGATCCGCCTCCAGGCAGGCAAGGCGTTGTCGACCTTCATGGAAACTCCCGACCGGCCGGGCCTGAATTTCGAGCGGTTGCCGGGATGGGATGACACCTACAGCATCCGCGTGACCAGGAGCTATCGCATCCTGTTGAAGCGCGAAGCTGACGAGGCCGGTGAGCTGTTCGCCGCGGTCGACATCGGCACCCATCAGATCTATCGCCGCTGACACCGTTTTTTGGGCTATATCCGAAAACGGGCACGCTGTCCTTGACCATGCTGCGCGGCAAGATCGTCGTCGAGGGCGGCGCCTTTGCCGGCGACCCTCAAAGACGGCCGGTCCCTGCAGCGCAAGGTGTGCCGGAGGAGATCCGAAACCTGCCAGCGATTTGAGACTGGAGTCCGGTTTACCGGGCGGAGGCGTCGGGCCGGCGGGCTCAGAAAACCCGCGCCGCAGTCGCGCGGTCTCTAACCCACACTTGCGCTTCGCGCCCGGCCTGGAGCGCGTCGCGGGCGGCATCCACCGCATCGAGCAACGCCTGCTCCCGGTCGAGATAGGCGCCGTAGACCGCATTTCCCAAGGTGACCACCCATCGCGCTTCGCGGCCGCGCCGGCACACCTGAAACTCCATGACGCTCATTCGCATGCGCTCCTTGGGCGACAACGGCCGCCGCGGCGGGTCTCATCGCCGATGCCCGCTGCTGCCAATGGCGCGATTATCATCGAGAAGGCGCCTCAAATAAAGTCAATTTCCGTTACGAACCGACACAAATTGAGTTAATTTTCGGCACAGGCCACCGGAGTCAAAGGGTTAACCCTACCGGAATGTAACGGTCACTTTTCCTCGGCGGTGAACACCCCGTCCCAGTTGCTCGGCGGAGCCTCGATTTGGAAATGGGCGATTCGCCGCCGGTAGAGGTCGTAGACCGGAGCTAGGTGGCGCGCCGCGAGCAGGCGTCCGTCGTCGAGCAGCCGCAATGCCGCCGCCCAATCCTGAAGGCGGTAGGCGCGCAGCAGCGCCGAATGACGGTCACCAAACTCGCCTTCCTCGATCGTCTCGGGCGGCAACGTATAGACGCGGCCAGCCTGGCTTTTGCCTTTGACGGCGACCAGATCGACCTCGATCAGCGCCGGCTCGTCGAGCCGCGCCGCGGTTTCCTCGCCAATTATCAGGTCGATGCCGTAGACCTTGCCGAGGCCTTCGAGGCGCGAGGCGAGGTTGACCGGGTCGCCCAGCAGCGAGTAGTCGAAATGCTGCTCCGAGCCGAAATTGCCGACGACGCATTCGCCGGTATTGATGCCTATGCCCATCTGGACCGGCCGAAACAGCTTGCCGGCGGTCGCCGCCTCATCGGTCCATATGAGATTCAGCTCGACGAGCTTACGGCGCATCATCTGCGCCGCGCGCACCGCGTTCTTGGCGTGGTCGGGATCGTCGAGCGGGGCGTTCCAGAACGCCATGACGCAATCGCCGATGTATTTGTCGATCGTCCCTTTGTCGTCGGTGATGATCTCGGTCATCGGCGACAAAAAGCTGTTCATGAACTGCGTCAGGGTCTTGGCGCTCATGCCCTCGGCGCGGGTAGTGAAGCCGCGGATGTCGCAGAACATGATCGTCATGATCCGGGTCTCGCCGCCGAGGACGAGCTTTTCGGGGTGCGCGGCCAGCTCCTTGACGTAATGCGGCGACATGTAGCGCGAGAAGGCGTTGCGGATTTCGCGCTGCCGGGCCTCGGTGCGCAGGTAGCCGAGCAGGCTCGCGACCAGATAGACGAGGGTGATCACCGCCCACGGATAGACCGGGTCGATCAGGAAGTGCGCGTATTTGAAAGCGAACCATGAAGCCCCAAGGGCAATCGCGACCGAGGCGCCGCCCAACGCCGCGCTCGGCAGCGCGCCGATCCGCGGCAGGATGAAGATCAGCCCGGCCCCGATCAGCAGGGCAAACAGGATCTCGGCGCCGAGCGCCCAATCGGGCCGGGTCAGAAACTGCCCCTGCAGAATCTCGTCGAGCAGCTGGGCATGGATCTCGACACCCGGGACGGCGGGCCCGAGCGGGGTCGCCCGCTGATCGTTGATCACCCCCGCGGCCGAGGTGCCGACCAGCACGATATCGCCGGCGAACCGCGCCGGATCGACGGTGCCGGCCAGCACATCGGCGGCGGAGACGGTGCGGCCGGGGTCGCGCCGCGCGTAATGCAGCCAGACCCGCCCGGCCGCGTCCATCGGCACCGTCAGCCGGCCGATGCGGAGCGCGGTCAAGCCGGTGTGCTGCCCGAAGTTTCGCTCGCCGTTGGCGCCGGCCGCCCGGCCGACATAAGTCGTGGCGCCGAACGCGAGCCGCAGCGCCTCGGCCACGAGCGACGGGTACGGCTTGCCGTTCAAGGTCAGGATCAGCGGCACCCGGCGGACGACTTGGTCCCAATCGGGATACTCGTTGAGAAATCCGTCGCCGGCGGCGGCCGCTTCCAACACTGGCAGGTCGGGAATGTCGCGGGCGAAATTTTCGGCATGGCCGAGCGGATCGTCGCCGGCAAAGGCGAACCCCGCTTTCGCCGCCGGCGCCCGCGTCCCGCCGCGATCGCTCAGGATGAACCCGGTCACCACCGGCACCTTGCGCATCGCCGCCGCCAACCGCTGATCGGGATCGGCCAGCGTCGACAGCAGCTTTTCGGCTTCCGCCGCGCCGACGCCATTTTGGGCGGTCCCATTTTGGGCGGTCCCATTTTGGGCGATCAACTCCAGCAGCATCTTGGGCGAGGTGCGGTCGGGCTCGGCGAAATCGATGTCGAACGCGACCACCGCGGCGCCGGCGGCAGCCAGGCGCTCGACCAGCTGCGCGACGATGGTGCGCCGCCACGGCCACTGGCCGATCTTGGCCAGGCTTTTGTCGTCGATGTCGACGATGCGGATCGGCGAATTCCCAGGCGCCCGCGGCGAGGCGCGCTGATAGAGGTCGAAGGTGATCAAGGACAGCCGGTCGAGCAGATCCGGCGCCACGATCCGTGCGCCGATCGCAACGAACAGGACGGCGAGCGGCAGCAGATAGAGGACACCGCGGCGGAGATTGGAGAAGAGGCGCATCGCTGTCGGCCCGGCCGAGACCCGTCCTCGGCATCATCGCCGAGTCCGGCGGCACTTTCCACCCTCGACACATCAAACAACTTGCCCGAACGCCGCCGAGTGCCCAGTGTTTGATGCTCGATGACCGGAACGATCGAACTCTCCTCCCCAGGCGAGACCAAGCGGGCCGCCGCCGCCGGGCCGCCGGGCGAAGAGAAGAAGGCAAAACTCGTCCGTAAGGCCGTGGCGTTGGCCGAGCAGGCGCTCGACCCTGGAGAGCGCGGCACCGCCGAGCGGGTGATCGCCGAGTTCTATCAGCATGTGCCGCCCGCCGATGTCGTCGGGCGCACCCCGCGCGACCTGTCCGGCGCCGCGCTGTCGTTATGGCATTTTGCCGGGCGCCGCCGCGCCCTCCAGGCCAAGATCCGGATCTACAATCCCGAACCGATGGCCGACGGCTGGTCGTCGCCGCACACGATCGTCGAGATCGTCAACGACGATATGCCTTTCCTCGTTGACTCGGTGACCGGCGCGATCAATGCCGGGGACCGGATCGTTCATCTCGTGATTCATCCGATCCTGAGCGTCGACCGCGACCCGGCCGGCCGGCTTCGCGAGATCGGCGAGCTCGGGGCCGCAGGCGCGCGCGAATCGTGGATGCAGGTCGAGATTACCCGCGAACCCGATCCGGCAAACCTGGCGCTGCTGACGCAGGCCTTGGCGGGCGCCCTCGCCGATGTCCGCGCCGCGGTCGGCGACTGGCAGGCCATGCGCCAGACCCTGAAGGCGGTGCTCGACGAGCTGTCCAGCCCGCCGGTTCCCCCGGCATCAGCCGTCGAGCTCGCCGAAGTCCGGGACTTTCTGCGCTGGCTCGACGACGACAACTTCACCTTTCTCGGTTACCGCGAATATGATTTCGAGGGTGCGGCCGAGCCGACGCGACCGGCGCTCGGGATCCTGCGCGATCCCGGCTATCCGATCTTCGACGGGCTGCGCGACCTGTCCTCGCTGCCGCCCGACGTGCAGGATTTCGTGCGCCGGCGCGAGCTGCTGGTCGTCACCAAATCGAACCGCCGCGCCACCGTCCATCGCAGCGCGCATATGGATGCGATCGGGCTGCGCCGGTTCGGCAGCAACGGCGAGATCGTCGGAATCCGGCTGTTCCTCGGGCTGTTCACCTCGCTCGCCTACAGCCGCAGCCCGCGCGCGATCCCGCTGTTGCGGCTCAAGGTCCGCCATGTCGTCGCCCGCGCCGGGCTGTCGCCGACGAGTCACGACGGCAAGGCGCTGATACACATCCTCGACACCCTGCCGCGCGACGAGCTGTTTCAGAGCAGCCAAGACCAGCTGTTCGATACGGTCATCGGCATCCTCAATCTGCAGGAGCGGCAGCGCATCGCGCTGTTCATTCGCCGCGACCCGCTCGAACGCTTTGTCTCCTGCCTCGTCTATGTCCCGCGCGAGCGCTACGACAGCAATTTGCGCCAGCGCTTCGCGGCAATCCTCGAACAGGCTTTCGCCGGCCGGCTCTCCGCCTTCTACACGCATCTCGACGAATTGGTGCTGGCGCGCGTCCATTTTGTGATCCACACCACCCGCGGCGCGGTGCCGGCGGTCGACGCCGCCGCGCTCGAAAGACAATTGGCCGAGGCCGGGCGGAGGTGGTCGGACCGGTTCGAAGAGGCGGCGGCCGCCGCTTTCGGCGAGGCCGAGGGGCTGACCCGGCTGCGCCGCCTGAGGCCTTTCCCGATCGCCTATCAGGCCCTGACCCAGCCTGCCCAGGCGGTCGCCGATCTGCCGCGGATCGAGAGCGCGCTGGCGGGCTCGGCGCTCGAAGTCTCGCTCCATCCCGCTGCGGAGGACGGGCGGCCCGGGCTGCGACTGTATCGCGCGCAGGAGCCGGTGACCCTTTCCGACGTGCTGCCGATGCTCGAAAATCTGGGTTTGCGCGTGGTCGCCGAAGAGCCTTTCCAAATCGACAGCGTCGACGGCGCCGTCGTCTGGGTCCACGAGTTACAGCTCGCCGGCGCCGCCGCCCCGGCCGCAGCTGACCCCGTGCTGCGCGCGCGCTTTGAGGAGGCGCTGGTCGCGGTGTGGACCGGCCGCGTCGAGAACGACCGCTTCAACCGCCTCGTCCTCGGCGCCGGGCTCTCGGCGCGCCAGGTCACCGTGCTTCGCCTCTACGCCAAGGTGCTGCGGCAGGCCGGGACCGCGTTCAGCCAAGCCTATATGGAAGACGCGCTGAGCGCCCATCCCGGGATCGCGGCCCGGCTCGTGCGGCTGTTCGAGATCCGCTGTGATCCCGCAGGCGCCGCCGACCCCTCGCTCTCGGTCATCGGCGAGGTCCAGGCGATCGACCACGCGCTCGACGCGGTCGCCAGCCTCGACGAGGACCGCATTTTGCGCAGCTACCTCGCACTCGTCCTCAAGACCGTGCGGACGAATTATTTTCAAAGGCTGCCTTCGGGCACGCCCAAGCCGTATCTCTGCGTCAAGCTCGCCAGCAGCGAGATCGACCTGCTGCCGCGACCGCGGCCCCTCTATGAAATTTACGTCTACAGCCCGCGGATGGAGGGCATCCACATGCGCGCCGGCAAAGTCGCGCGCGGCGGCATCCGCTGGTCCGACCGCAAGGAGGATTTCCGCACCGAGATCCTCGGCCTGATGAAAGCGCAGACGGTCAAGAACGCGGTCATCGTGCCGGTCGGATCAAAGGGCGGGTTCGTCGTAAAGCAGCCGCCCGCGGCGCGCGATCGGCTCGGCGAGGAAGCCGTCGAATGCTACAAGATCCTGATTCGCGGCTTGCTCGACCTGACCGACAACATCGTCGCTGACGGCAATCACGGCCATCGCATCGTGCCGCCGCCGCGTGTCGTCCGGCACGACGGCGACGACCCCTATCTGGTGGTCGCGGCCGACAAGGGCACCGCGACCTTTTCCGACTGCGCCAACGCGATCGCGGAGGAATACGGGTTCTGGCTCGGCGACGCCTTTGCCTCGGGCGGCTCGACCGGCTACGACCACAAGGCGATGGGCATCACCGCCCGCGGCGCCTGGGAGCTCGTCAAGCGTCATTTCCGCGAGCTCGGGCGGAACCTCGAAGCGGGCGATCCGACCGTGGTCGGGGTCGGCGACATGTCCGGCGACGTGTTCGGCAACGGCATGCTGATGTCGCGCCGTCTGCGGCTGCTCGCCGCCTTCGATCACCGGCATGTCTTTGTCGACCCCGATCCCGATCCCGAGCGCGGCTTTGCCGAGCGCCAGCGTCTGTTCCGGCTGCCGCGCTCGAGCTGGGCGGATTACGACCGGGTGCTGATCTCGCAGGGCGGCGGCGTTTTCGAGCGCAGCGCCAAGTCGGTCGCGATCAGCCCGCAGATGAAGCGCGTCTTCGCCATCGAGGCCGACCGCCTGACCCCGGCCGAGCTGATCCGCAAGGTGCTGGCGGCGCCCGTCGACCTCTTGTGGTTCGGCGGGATCGGCACCTATGTCAAGGCGCCTCGGGAGACCCACGCAGAAGTCGGCGACCGCGCCAACGACGCGCTGCGCGTCAACGCCGACGAGGTCCGGGCAAAAATCATCGGCGAGGGCGCCAACCTCGCGGTGACCCAGCGCGGTCGGGTCGCTTATGCTCTGGCCGGGGGCCGTATAGATACCGACGCGATCGACAATTCGGCGGGGGTCGACACCTCCGACCACGAGGTCAACCTCAAGATCCTGATCGACCAGGCGATCGCCGTCGGGGCGTTGCCGGCCGAGGAGCGGGAGCCGCTGCTGCACGGCATGACCGAGGATGTCGCGGCCGTGGTGCTGCGCGACAATTATCTGCAAGGCGAGGCTCTTGCGGTCGCCGAGGCCCGCGGCGCCGTCGCCCTCGACCGGCAGGTGCGACTGATCCGCGATCTCGAACGCTCGGGCCGGCTCGACCGCGCGCTGGAGTTCCTGCCCGACGACGAGACCCTCGCGGCCCGCGCGACGGAGCACGGGGGACTGGTCCGCCCCGAGCTCGCGGTATTGCTCGCCTACGCCAAGATGGCGTTGGACGGCGAGCTGTTGGCCTCCGATCTGCCCGACGCGCCGGAGCTGGCCGAGGAGCTGCGCCATTATTTTCCGGCGGCATTGCGCGAACGGCTCGGTGCGCTGATCCCGGCCCATCCGCTGCGCCGCGAGATTACCGCTACGATCGTCACCAACGACCTCGTCAACCGCGCCGGCATCACCTTTGTCAGCGATCTGCGGACACGCACCGGGCGGCCCGCGCCCGAGATTGCCCGGGCCTACCTGGTCGTGCGCGAGATCTTCGAGCTGCGGCGGCTGTGGGCCGAGATCGAAGCGCTCGACGGCAAGGTCCCAGCGCGGACGCAGATGGAGATGCTGCTGGAGATCGCGCTCGTCGTCGAGCACGCGTCCGCCTGGCTGTTGCGCCACCACCGGCTCGATCTCGCCGCCGACACCGCGCGGCTCGCGCCGTGCGTGCGCAGCCTTGCCGTATTGCTCGCCGATCTGTTGCCGCCGCGCGACGCCAGCCTCGCCGCCGAGCGCAGCCTGCGCTTGACCGAGACGGGCGTGCCCGCGGCACTCGCCGCGCGGATCGGCGCAATGATGTTTCTGGCGCCGGCGCTCGACATCGCCGAGCTGGCCGACCGCTCGGCGCAGCCGCTCGATCGCGCGGCGCGGGCTTATTACGGGGCCGGCGTGCGCTTTGCGCTCGACGAGATGCGCGCCGCGGCGCGCCGGCTGCCGGCCGAGACCCAATGGCAGAAGCTCGCGCTCGAAGCGACGGTTGACGATCTCTTGGCGCTGCAGACCGACATCGCGCTGCGGATCCTGACGAGCGAGCACGTCGGCGAACCCGATCCGCTCGCCGCCTGGGCTGCGGCCCGCGCCACGGCGCTCGCCCCGCCCGAGGCCCTCGCCCGCGAACTGCGCGCCACCGCCACCCCCGACCTCGCCCTGCTGGTCGTTGCCGCCCGCCAATTGCGCCAGGCGCTGGGGTAGGGATGGGGGTGAGCTACCCAGCCCGGTTCAGCCGGTTGCCGACGAGATCGTCGACCACGGCGGGATCGGCCAGAGTCGAGGTGTCGCCAAGGGCGTGGTGCTCGTCGGCCGCGATCTTGCGCAGGATGCGGCGCATGATCTTGCCCGATCGGGTCTTGGGCAGACCGGGCGCCCATTGCAGCAAATCGGGGGCGGCGATCGGGCTGATCTCGCGGCGCACCCAGGCGACCAGCTCGCCGCGCAGCTCGTCGCTCGGCTCCTCGCTGACCTTCAGAGTGACATAGGCGTAGATGCCCTGGCCCTTGATGTCGTGCGGATAGCCGACGACGGCCGCCTCGGCGACCTTGGGGTGGGCGACCAGCGCGCTCTCGACCTCGGCGGTGCCGAGCCGGTGGCCGGCGACATTGATCACGTCGTCGACCCGCCCGGTGATCCAATAGTATCCGTCCTCGTCGCGGCGGGCGCCGTCGCCGGTGAAGTACAGCCCCGGGAAGGCCGCGAAATAGGTTTCGACAAAACGGCGGTGGTCGCCGAAGACGGTGCGCATGATGCCGGGCCAGGGGCGTGAGAGGCACAGATTTCCCTCGCCCGGGCCTTCGACCACTTTGCCGTCACCGTCGACGATCACCGGCTCGATGCCGAAAAACGGGCGGGTCGCCGAGCCCGGCTTCAGCGGCGTCGCACCCGGGATCGGGGTGATCAGGATGCCGCCGGTCTCGGTCTGCCACCAGGTGTCGACGATCGGGCAGCGCCGCTCGCCGACATGGTTGTAGTACCACAGCCAAGCCTCGGGGTTGATCGGCTCGCCGACCGTGCCGAGGATACGCAAGGAGCGGCGGCTGGTGCTCCGGACAAAGTCTTCGCCCTCGCGCATCAAGGCGCGGATCGCGGTCGGCGCCGTATAGAAGATCTTCACCTGATGCTTGTCGACGACCTGCCAGAAGCGCGAGGCGTCGGGGTAGTTGGGGACCCCCTCGAACATCAGGGTCGTGGCGCCGTTGGCGAGCGGGCCATAGACGATGTAGCTGTGCCCGGTCACCCAGCCGACATCGGCGGTGCACCAGTAGACCTCGCCGTCGCGGTAGTCGAACACGTATTCATGGGTCAAGGACGCATAGACGAGATAGCCGCCGGTGGTATGCAGCACCCCTTTGGGCTGCCCGGTCGAGCCCGAGGTATAGAGGATGAACAACGGGTCCTCGGCCGACATCTCCTCGGGCGGGCAGTCGGGCGAGGCCGCGGCGCAAGCCTCGTGATACCAGATGTCGCGGCCCGCGACCCAGTCGACGGCGCCACCGGTGCGGCGCACCACGACCACGTCGCGCACGTCCGGGCAGCTTGCGAGGGCGAGGTCGGCATTGCGCTTGAGCGGAACCGTCCGGCCACCGCGCAGCCCCTCGTCGGCGGTGACGAGAAACGTCGAGCGGCAGTCGCGGATGCGTCCCGCGAGGCTGTCCGGCGAAAACCCGCCGAACACCACCGAATGGACGGCACCGATCCGGGCACAGGCCAAGACCGCGACCGCGATCTCGGGGATCATCGGCAGATAGACCGTGACCCGGTCGCCCTTCTTGACCCCCCTCGCCTTCAGCACATTGGCAAAGCGGCAAACCGCCTCGTGCAGCTCGCGGTAGCTGATGCGGCGGTCCTCGCCGGGATCGTCGCCTTCCCACAGGATCGCGGTCTGATCACCGCGCCGGGCGAGATGCCGGTCGACGCAGTTCCAGCAGGCGTTGAGCGTGCCGTCCTCGTACCAGGCAAGGCGGACATCGCCCTCGAAGGAGGCATTCTTGACCGTGGTGAACGGCTTGATCCAGTCGAGCCGCTTGCCGTGCTCGCCCCAGAACCCTTCGGGATCGGCGAGCGATTGCCGATAAAGCCCGAAGTACTCGGCCTCGCTGATCCTGCCGACTTGCGGATGGGCCGAGATCGGGATCACGGTCCGGCTCGACATGGCGCGCTTTCCTCCTCGGCCGCGGCGCCGGTCGATGCGCCGCCTTGCTGCCGAAGATTATTCCGCCGGGCCGGGCGGCTACAATACCCGTTCGGCGAGCGGCCGGACGAAGGGGAGCCGCCCTGGCGGGCGGCACTGGTCGCCAGCAACGCCGCTTGGGTCCGGTTGGCCACATGAAGGCGCTTGATGATCTGCTTCACATGGGCTTTGACCGTGCTCTCGGACATGGTGAGGGCGTCGGCGATCAGCTTGTTCGACCTGCCCTCCGAGATCTGCGCCAGGACATCGCGCTGGCGTCGGGTCAGCTTCTGCCACACGGGCTGAGATGCTTCCGGGATCGCCGCCTCGGAGGCGGGCTCGGTCAGCACCAGGGGCACATAGGTCCCGCCGGCGCGGATGCGCTCGAGGGCGGCGACCAGGACCTTGAGGCTGAGGCTCGTCGGCAGGAAGCCGCGGGCGCCCGAGCGAAGGATCGTGCGGGCGCGCGCGGGATCGTCGCAATCGGCGGCTACCAGCACCGGGGTCTGCGGCGCCGCCGCGGCCAGCAGGGTCAGATCGACCAAGTCGATCTGACCGCAGGTCGACCCCCCGAGCAGGATCACGGCGAATTTCTCGCCTTGGCGCAACAATCGCACCAGATCCGCGGTCATCGGGACATCGGTGACGCGCCAGCGCCGCGGCTGCTGGCTCAGCGCCAGTTTTAGGCAATCGCGCCGCAGCCGGCTCTGATCGACGATCGCCAGATGGCGCCGAACGGGCTCGGCGAATTCGATCGTCATGCTTTGCGGATAATCCGGCGCTGTGTCGTGGGCCGAACTCGGCGAATGCTGGATTTCCAAACCGTTCTCCCCCGAGGCTCCAGGATTGCGCGGGCAGAATGCGCCGCCCACCCCTAACACCGGCGTAAATTTTTGTAAACCAAGGTAACAAGTCATTAATTTCATTAATATATCACGAACTACACTTCCAGGGAGCCCTGGCACACTCCGAAACAAGTCAAAGCTACGCGGGGATTTAGCCGGCAGCGCTGGTTTGCCTTTCTTTTGTCACAAGCGGAGCGGGACCGATCCGTTGGGACCGTCTGCGGCCCGTCCGCCCGCAAGCCCGATAACTTACCTCATTCTGGCGGGTGATGTCGCGCCCCCCGTTCTCGCCGAGGACGCAGAATTGCGTTCGCTGAAAGAACGCCCAAATTCCTCCCGAGCCAAACCGCTTGCAGCCTGCTAGGCTTGGGATGATTGCCAACTCTTGCCGGGAGCCAGAAATGCAGTATGGGTTCGGCGCGCCGGTCAGCGGCCCGCTCTCCACGCCGGAGAATCTCGCCCGCATCGCCGTCGAGGGCGAGGCGATCGGCTATGATTACGTCACGATCAGCGACCATGTCGTGATCCCCCGCGACATCGAGGCTCGCTACCCTTACAGCGACACCGGCGAGTTTCCCGGCCGTTCGCGCGGCGACCGCCACGAGCAGCTGACCGCGGTCGCCTTTATCGCCGGCAAGACCTCGCGGCTGCGGCTTGTGACCTCGGTGACCGTCGTGCCCCACCGGCCTCCGGTGCTGCAGGCCAAGATGCTGGCCACGATCGACGTGCTTTCGAACGGCCGGCTGACCTTCGGCATCGGCGCCGGCTGGATGAAGGAGGAGTTCGCGGCGTTGGGCGTGCCGCCGTTCCCCGAGCGTGGGGCTGTCACCGACGAGTATCTGATGGCCTGCCGAGAGCTGTGGACCAAGGACGAGCCGCGCTTCGAAGGCCGCTACGTCAAGTTCGCCGACATCCTGTTCGAGCCCAAGCCGGTGCAGAAGCCGCATCCGCCGATCTGGGTCGGCGGCGAGAGCGGGCCGGCCTTGCGCCGCACCGCGCGGCTCGGCGACGGCTGGTACCCGATCGGCACCAACCCGCAGCACCGGCTCGACTCGATGAAGCGTTTTCAGGCCGGGGTCGAGCGGTTGCGCCGGCTGACCCGCGAAGCCGGGCGCGATCCGTCAAAGATCGCCCTCGCCTACCGCGTCACCAGCTGGGGCAAGGCGCTGCCTGCCCGCGCCGACGATGGCGAGCGGCGCCTGTTCTCCGGCGAAACCGCGGATGTCGTCGCCGATCTGAAGGCCTTCAAGGAATTCGGCGTCGGCCATGTCGATTTCAATTTCGACGGAGCCACCGCCGAGGCGATGATCGCCAACATGCGCCGTTTCCGCGAGGAAGTGCTGGCGAAAGTATGAAAACTTTTCCGCGGCAGGCGCGGAGGACGGAGAGAGAGCTGTCATTGCGAGCGGAGCGAAGCCATCGGGCCGACGACCGCTCCGTCGAGATTGCTTCGTCGGCCTATGGCCTCCTCGCAATGACAAGCCTGTCTCGGTGATCGCTGTGCCTCCGTGGTGAACCCTTGCTAAAGGAGCAGCTGTTGCTGAAGCTCGGATACAAGGCGTCGGCCGAACAGTTCGGCCCGCGCGAATTGCTCGACTTCTCGTGCCTGGCCGAGGAGGTCGGGTTCGATTCCGTCTTTGTCAGCGACCATTTTCAGCCGTGGAAGCACACCGACGGGCACGCGCCATTTTCGTTCGCCTGGCTCGGCGCGCTCGGCGCCAAGACCTCGCGGGTCGAGATCGGCACCAGCGTCGCCACTCCGACCTTCCGCTATCATCCGTCGACCGTCGCGCAGGCTGTCGGGACCCTCGGTGTCATGTATCCCGGCCGGGTCATCTTCGGCGTCGGCACCGGCGAGTTGTTGAACGAGGTGCCGGCGACCGGCATGAAATGGCCGGGGTTCAAAGAGCGCCAGGGCCGCTTGCGTGAATTGATCGTGCTGATGCGGCGGCTGTGGACCGAGGACCGCGTCACCTTCGAAGGCCAGTATTACCGCACCCTCGCCGCGACGATCTACGACCGCCCGAAACAGCCGGTGCCGATCTGGATCGCCGCCTCGGGCCCGACCGCAGCGGCGATGGCCGGCGAGCTGGCCGAAGGCTTTATCTGCACCAGCGGCAAGGCGCCGTCGCTCTACCGGGAGACCCTGCTGCCCAAGGTCGAGGAGGGCCTGAAGCGCGCCGGGCGTCCCGACGACGCCATCGAGCGGATGATCGAGGTCAAGGTCTCGTTCGACACCGATCCGGTTCGGGCCAAGGAGGATACCCGGCACTGGGCGGCGCTCGCGCTGACCCCGGAGGAGAAGGTAAGGGTCGAGGACCCGGTCGAGATGGAACGGCTCGCCGCGGCGCTCCCGCTCGACCGCGCGGCCAGCCGGTGGATCGTCTCCGCCGATCCCGAAGAGCAGCTGGCGCAGATCCGCCCCTATGTCGAGCTCGGCTTCACCCATCTCGTGTTTCACGCACCCGGGCCCGACCAGCCCCGCTTCCTGAAGCTCTACGCCGAGCGGGTCCTGCCATTGCTGCGCGCCAAATTCGGCTGATGACGCCGCGTTCCGACCTCCATCCCCAACCCTCCGTCACCCCCGCGCAAGCGGGGGTCCAGGGGCCGCGGGCACCGCGCTTCACGACTCTCGACCGCTGCTTTTGCGGGGATGATGGAATTGGTGGGGCATTCGCGGAAGGTGGGCGAGGATGCCGGCCGCACTAACCCTCATCCCGCTCGCCGGCATCAAGCTGGTCGAGCCGGGCGACGATCTCGGCGCGATTACCGTAGCGGCGTTCGCCGCCAACGGTGTGGCGCCGGAAGAAGGCGACGTGTTGGTTGTCGCGCAGAAGATCGTCTCCAAAGCCGAGGGCCGCTATGTCGACGTGGCGAAGGTGCAGCCTTCGGAAAGGGCGATCGGGTTAGCCGCCGAAACCGACAAGGATCCGCGCTTCGTCGAAGTCGTCCTCGGCGAATCGAGACGGGTGGTGCGCCATCGTCCGGGGTTGCTGATTGTCGAGCATCGTCTTGGTTTTGTGATGGCTAATGCCGGTATCGACCACTCGAACGTGCCCATGGCGGAAGGGATAGAACGTGTGCTGTTGCTGCCGCAAGACCCGGACGGCTCGGCCGCCAGTTTGCGGCAGCACATCCTTGGCGCGTTCGGCGTGCGGGTCGGCGTCGTGATCAGCGACAGCTTTGGCCGGGCTTGGCGAAAGGGCACGGTCGGCATCGCCCTCGGCGCCGCGGGCTTGCCGGCGGTAATCGACATGCGCGGGCAACCCGACCTTTTCGGGCGCGAATTGCTGGTAACCGAAACCGGCTTTGCCGATGAGATCGCCGCCGCCGCGGGGCTGTTGATGGGCCAAGCCGACGAGGCCCTGCCGATGGTGCTCCTCCGTGGGCTGCGTTGGTCCGCTCCGGAAGCGCCGGCCGCCGCGTTGATCCGCCCGGCCGAGCACGATTTGTTCCGATGACCTGGGACGGGGGCTCCGTAGTCGCGCTGTCGGGCGGGATCGGCGGCGCCAAGCTGGCGCTCGGTCTTTATCGCATCCTGCCGCCGGGAACGCTGACCGTCGTCGCCAATACCGGCGACGATTTCGAGCATTTGGGCCTCGCGGTGTCGCCCGACCTCGATACCTTGCTTTACACCCTTGCCGGCATCGACAACCCGCAGACCGGCTGGGGGCGACGCGACGAGACCTGGACCTTTATGACGGCGCTCGAGGGCCTCGGCGGCGACACCTGGTTCAAGCTCGGCGACGGCGATCTCGCCACCCATGTCGAGCGCACCCGCCGCCTCGCCGCCGGCGAAAGCCTGGCCCAGATCACAGATGATTTCCGTTGTCGGCTCGAGATTGCGGCGCGGCTGTTGCCGATGACCGACGACCGCGTCCGCACTCGGCTTTTGACTGCACAGGGCTGGCTCGATTTTCAGGACTACTTCGTGCGCCGGCAATGCAGCCCCACCATCCGCGAAATCGCCTTTGCCGGCGCTTCGACCGCGCACCCGCACCCCGATTTCCTGGCAGCGCTCGCCGATCCGGCCCTGCGCGTGGTCGTGATCTGCCCGTCGAACCCGTTCATCAGCATCGACCCGATTCTGAGCCTTCCGGGTGTGCGCGAGGCACTGTGCTCATGCCGTGCGCCGGTCGTCGCGGTCTCGCCGATCATCGGCGGCAAGGCCGTCAAAGGCCCGACCGGCAAGATGATGGCCGAGCTCGGCCTGCCCGCCGGGGCAGCCACCGTAGCGCGTCATTACGGCGATCTCCTCGATCATTATGTGATCGACGAGGCGGACGCGGATGCGGTGACGGGCCTCGACCTGCCGCTGACCGCGGCCCGCACCCTGATGGAGACCATCGCCGACCGCGAGGCATTGGCGCGGGTGGTGCTGGCCGCCGGCCGAGGCTTCTAAATATGGATTTGTGGGCGGTGGTGCCGGTCAAGGAGCGCGATCGGGCCAAGGAGCGGCTCGCCCCGTTGCTGCCATCCGAGCTGCGCCAGGCGCTGGCCTTGGCGATGCTCGAAGACGTGCTGGCGGCGCTCGCCGCCGCCACCGAGCTCGCCGGGCTCATCGTCGTGACCGTCGACCCGTCCGCGCGCCGGGTGGCGCTGGGATACGGGGCGCGCATTGTCGAGACCGGAGCCCGCGACGGCCACACCGGCGCCGTCACCGCCGCGGCAAGGCTCCTCGCGGCGGACGGGTGCGGCGGCATGCTGACCCTGCCCAGCGACGTCCCGCTGGTCACTTCCGACGAGATCGGCCGCGTCGTCGCGGCGCACCGTCCGGCACCCTCCTTCACGATCGTGCCCTCGCACGACGAGGGCGGCTCGAACGCAATCCTGTTGTCGCCGCCCGATGCGGTGCCATTGCGCTTTGGCGTCGACAGCTTTTTCCCGCATCTGCGCGCCGCCGAGGTGCTGGGCATAAGGCCCACCGTGCTGCACCTGCCGGGGATCGCCCTCGACATTGACAATCCCGAGGATCTCGCCGCCTTTGCGCGCCAGCGGTCGCCGACCCGCACGCGCGCGTTCCTCGGCGAGAATGCTATGCTGCCGGCATCGCTGGCGCCGGCCCACCGTTAGGAGATCATTCGAGAATGACTGTCGACGCGGTTTTGGAAGAGGCGCGGGCAGGCGGGCGTCTTTCCGCCGACGCGGCCCTGGCGCTCGCCGATAGCGACAGCCGGGATCCGGGGCCATTGATGGAGGCCGCAGCGGCGCTGCGCGACGCGGGCCATGGCGGCCTCGTGACCTACTCGCCCAAGGTGTTCATCCCGCTGACCCAGCTGTGCCGCGACGTGTGCCACTACTGCACCTTCGCCCACCCGCCGCGCCCGGGCGAGCCGGTCTATCTGAGCGCCGAGGAGGTGCTGGCGATCGCCCGCGCCGGGGCCGATTCCGGCTGCCACGAAGCCCTGTTCACCTTGGGCGACAAGCCTGAATTGCGCTATGCTGCGGCCCGCGACGCGCTGGGCCGGCTCGGGCACGAGACGACCCTCTCTTACCTCGCCGAGATGGCGGGGCTGGTACTGCGCGAGACCGGGCTGCTGCCGCATTTGAACCCCGGCATCATGACCCGAACCGATATCGACATGCTGCGCCCGGTCTCGGTATCGCAGGGGATCATGCTCGAAAGCGCCTCCGAGCGGTTGCGCCGGCGCGGCGGCCCGCATTTCGGTTCGCCCGACAAGGACCCGGCGTTGCGCCTCGATACCATCCGGACCGCCGGCGAGGCGGCGCTGCCGTTCACGTCGGGCATCCTGATCGGTATCGGCGAGACCCGGCGCGAGCGGATCGAGGCGTTGCTGGCCCTGCGCGATCTCCACGACCGCTACGGACACATCCAGGAAATCATCATCCAGAATTTCCGCGCCAAGCCTGGGACCCGCATGGCGGATGCGCCCGAGCCCGATCTCAATGATCATCTGTGGACGATCGCCGCCGCGCGGCTGATCTTCGGCCCGGAAATGAATATCCAGGCGCCGCCCAATCTGAACCCCGGTGCGCTCGTCGAGATGATTGCCGCCGGGATCAACGATTGGGGCGGGGTTTCGCCGATCACCCGCGACCACGTCAACCCGGAGGCGCCATGGCCGGCGCTCGACCGATTGGCCCGAGAGACCGCCGCCGCCGGCAAGCATCTGGTTCCGCGCCTGGCGATCTACCCCGAATACACGCGCGACCCCGAGCGTTGGCTCGATCCGGCATTGCGCAGCGCCGTGCTGCGGGCGATGGACGCCGAAGGCCTCGCCCGGCCCGACGGTTGGGTGGCGGGGTCAGGAAGCGAGCCGCCTCGCGCGGCAGCCCCTCACTCCGGCCCTCTCCCCGCACGCGGGGCGAGGGAGAAGACAGCGGGAAGCCCCTCGCCCCGCTTTAGCGGGGAGAGGGAGGGACCCGCGCAGCGGGACAGCCTGCCCCGGACCAGATCCGGGGGTGAGGGGCGGCTCGCACCGATACTCGACCGGGCCACCGCCGGCGAAACCTTGGCCGAGGCCGACGTCGTGCAGCTGTTCCAGGCACGCGGCGAAGCGTTCGCCGAGGTGTGCCGGGCGGCCGACCGGCTGCGCCGGCAGGTCAACGGCGACACGGTCAGCTATGTCGTGACCCGCAACATCAACTACACCAACGTGTGCTATTTCCGCTGCCAGTTCTGCGCCTTTTCCAAGGGCAAGCTCAGCGAAAACCTGCGCGGCCGCCCCTACGACCTCGACCTCCTTGAGATCCAGCGGCGGGTCGAGGAAGCGTGGGAGCGCGGCGCGACCGAGGTTTGCCTGCAGGGCGGCATCCATCCCGAATATACCGGGGCGACCTATCTCGGGGTCTGCCGCGCGATCAAGGAGGCAGTCCCCGGCATCCACATCCATGCTTTCTCACCGCTCGAGATCTGGCAGGGCGCCAAGACCCTCGGCCGCACCCTCCCCGATTTTCTGCACGAGCTGAAGGAGTTGGGTCTAAGCTCCCTGCCCGGCACCGCCGCCGAGATCCTCGACGACGAAATCCGCGCCGTGATCTGCCCCGACAAGATCAAGACCGGGCAGTGGCTCGAAGTCATGGAAGCCGCGCATGGCGTCGGCCTGCGCAGCACGGTCACGATCATGTACGGCCATGTCGACCATTACGAGCATTGGGCGCGGCACCTGTTGCGCATCCGCGCGCTGCAGGCGAAGACCGGCGGCTTCACCGAGTTCGTACCGTTGCCGTTCGTGCCGATGGAGACGCCGATCTACCTGAAGGGCCGCGCCCGCCGCGGTGCTACCTGGCGCGAGGCGGTGCTGATGCATGCGGTCGCGCGCCTGGCATTGCACCCGGTCATCGCCAACATCCAGACCTCCTGGGTCAAGATGGGCAGCGGCGGTGCCGCCTTCTGCCTCGATGCCGGCGCCAACGATCTCGGCGGCACCCTGATGAACGAGAGCATCACCCGCGCCGCCGGCGCGGTGCACGGCCAGGAGATGCCGCCCGAGAGCATGGAGGCGCTGATCCGCGACATCGGGCGCGAGCCGCGCCAGCGCACGACGCTCTACGGCGACGCGCCCGCCGCGCGCAGAGCCGCCTCCTTTGGCGCTGCCACGCTGACCGAGCCCGTCAACACCCCGGCCCGCCGCTACGAGCGCCACCGGGAGCATGCCGCCGCCGGCGACTGAGCCTCGCAATCCGCCGGCCGAAGCCGTCATGCCCGAACCAAAGACAGCGCCGTATGGATCCTGGCCCTCGCCGATCACCTCCGACCTGATCGTCGCCTCGTCGGTCGGGCTCGGCGAGACCCTGCTCGACAGCGGCGATGTCTACTGGCTGGAATCGCGCCCGCAGGAGGGCGGGCGATCGGTTCTCGTCCGCCGCGCAGCAGACGGCACGTTGGCCGACGTGACCCCGCCCGTGCCGAGCGGCGGCCAGCCCGCCTTCAATGTGCGCACGAGGGTCCACGAATATGGCGGCGGCGCCTACCTGGTCAGCGCTGGGATCGTCTATTTCTGCAATGATGCCGATCAGCGCCTCTACCGCCAGGAATTTGGCTCAGCACCCGCGGCGATCACTCCCGAGCCCGGCCGGCCGCGCGGGCTGCGCTACGCGGACGGGGTAATGGATCGCGGACGCGCGCGGATGATCTGGGTGCGCGAGGACCACACCACCGGAGCGCTTGAACCGGTCAACACCTTGGTGGAAATCCCGCTCGACGGATCGCCGGCGCAGCGCATCTTACAGTCGGGCCGGGATTTCTACGCGGCGCCGCGCCTCAGCCCGGATGGGAGCCGGCTCGCCTGGCTCGAATGGGACCACCCGAGCATGCCCTGGGTCGGCTGCGAATTGTGGGTGGCCGACCTCGACCGGGACGGCTCGGTCGGGCGCAAATGGCTGGTCGCCGGCGGGGATGACGAGTTGATCTTCCAGCCCGAATGGTCGCCGGACGGCACGCTCTATTTCGTTTGCGACCGCGCCCAGCACGGGAGCGCCGGCCGGTGGTGGAATTTGTTCCGCGCTCGCGGCGACGCGCTGGAGCCGGTCTATCCGCTGGCGGCGGAGTTCGGCCGGCCGCAGTGGAATTTCCGCATGTCGACATTCGCCTTCGACTCGGCGCAGCTTCTGGTCTGCTGCTATGTGCAGAATGGCGTCCACAGCTTGAGCACGGTCGATCCGGCCTCACTGGAAGCCCGGCCGATCGCGATACCCTATGAGGACATTTCCTCGGTGTGCGCCGCCGCGGGACATGTCTATTTCCGCGGCGGCTCGCCGACCAGCCCGCCGGCCATCGTCGAGCTCGACCTCGCTTCGGGCCGGATCACGGCCCTGAAGCTCTCGACCACGCAGGACACGGAGGCCTATCGCGGCTGCCTGTCCGTGCCGGAACCGGTGACCTTCGACACCGACGGCGGCCTGCAGGCCTACGGCCTGTTCTACCCGCCGCGCAACGTCGATTTCACCGCACCCGAGGGCGAATTGCCGCCGCTGATCGTGCATTGCCACGGCGGCCCGACTGCCGCGGCATCCGCGATGCTCAGCTGGGGCACGCAATATTGGACCAGCCGCGGCTTCGCCGTCCTCGACGTCAATTACGGCGGCAGCACCGGCTATGGCCGCGAGTTCCGCCTGCGGCTGCAAGGGAATTGGGGCATTGTCGACGTCGCCGACTGCGTCAACGGCGCGCGCTATCTGGCGCAGACGCGACAAGTCGTCGATCCGGAGCGATGGGCGATCAGCGGCGCCAGCGCCGGCGGCTACACCACGCTCGCGGTGCTGACCTTCCGCAAGGAATTCAAGACCGGCGCCAGCTATTATGGAGTCAGCGACCTCGAAGCCCTGGCCAAGGACACGCACAAATTCGAGGCGCATTACCTCGACGGCCTGATCGGGCCCTACCCCGAATGCCGGGATCTGTACGTTGCCCGCTCCCCGGTCCACAGCGCGCGGCTGTTGTCGGTGCCGGTCGCCTTTTTCCAGGGCGCCGAGGACCGGGTGGTCCCGCCGCAACAGGCCGAGGCGATGGTCGAGGCCCTGCGCCGACGGCAGATCCCGTCGCTCTATCTGCTGTTCGACGGCGAGCAGCATGGGTTTCGCCGTGCCGACAACATCAAGCGCGCGCTCGACGCCGAGCTCTATTTCTACGCCACCTTTTTGACCGACCAGCGCCTCGAATTCCGCGCGTCATCATGAGCACGCAGCACCTAGGGCGGGTGTCACTGCTGAGGCTGGGCAAAAATCATGCTGCATCGGCCATCGTGCGTGCTTCGAGACGCGCTCCGGCTTCGCCGAAGTGCTCGTCGGCATGACCGTGTGTGTTTGATGGCATTGGGAAAGACGTCATCCTGAAGGAGGCCGCGCAAGCGGCCGTCTCGAAGGACGCACGGCCTCGATCCATCCTCTTCGACTATAAATGCCCAGCCTCGTTGCTCAACCCACCCTACGCGATGCACCGGGCACTGCGCTGCGTTCCCGGCTTGGCGCTCGAAGCAGGGCCGTGGTCACGCCCAGTGCCGAAGCGGCTTCGCTGAGCTGCCGATCGAGCGGGGCCGGCCGCTTCCATCACACCGGCACGTGCCAAATGTCTCGGGCGTATTCGCCGATCGTGCGGTCGGAGGAGAACCAGGCCATGCCGGCGATGTTCATGATGGCGGCGCGGCCCCAGCCGCCCGGCGTGCGCCACAGCTCGTCGAGCCGCCGCTGCGCTGCGCAATACGCGGTGAAATCCGCCGCCACCATGTAGCGGTCGGCATATCGCAGCCGGTTGGTCAGGCGATCGAAGCGGTCCGGTTCTTCGGGCGAAAACATGCCGGTCTGCACCGCCTCGATGACCCGGGCGAGCTCGGGCGACGCGTCGATCGCGTCCGTCGCGTCGAGCCCGGCGCGGCAGCGCTCGGCCGCTTCCCCGGCGCGCAGGCCGAAGATGACGATGTTCTCCTCGCCGACCCGGTCGCGGATCTCGATATTGGCGCCGTCGAGGGTCCCGATCGTCAAGGCTCCGTTCAGCGCCAGCTTCATGTTGCCGGTGCCGGAAGCCTCCAGTCCCGCGGTCGAGATCTGCTCCGACACATCGGCGGCCGGAATGATCGCTTCGGCCAGGCTGACATTGTAGTTCGGCAGGAACACGAGCTTGAGCCGGTCGCGCACCAGCGGATCGTTGTTGATCACCGCGGCCATGTCGTTGGCGAGCTTGATGATCAATTTTGCCTGCAGATAGCTGGGAGCCGCCTTGCCGGCGAATATCTTTACCCGCGGCATCCAGTCCCGGTCCGGATCGGCTCGGATCGCCTGGTAGCGGGCGATGGTTTCGAGCAAATTCAGCAATTGCCGCTTGTATTCGTGGATCCGCTTGATCTGCACGTCGAACAGCGCGGCCGGATCGAGGCGCAGCCCGAGGCGGTCGCGAACGATCCGGGCGAGCGCGCGCTTGTTGGCGTGCTTGACCGCCGCCAGCCGTTGCTGCAAGTCGCGGTCATCGGCATGATCGGCAAGGCGGCCGAGGAAAGCCGGATCGTCGAGGATGTCGGCGCCGCAGACCTCGCACAACAGTTTCGTCAGCAGCGGGTTCGCCTGGTGCAGCCAGCGGCGAAAGGTGATGCCGTTGGTCTTGTCGACGATGCGGTCCGGGTACAGCCCGTGAAAATCGCTGAACACGGTCGCGCGCATCAGCTCGGTGTGCAGGACCGACACGCCATTGACCCGGTGCGAGCCCAAAAATGCGAGCTGGCCCATGCGCACCCGCCCGCCCTCGGCTTCGTCGATCAGCGAAACCGCGGCGAGGCGGGCGGAATTTCCCGGCTCGCGCTGCCGCACCGCGGCGAGGTGATCGCCGTTGAGCGCGTAGATGATTTCGAGATGGCGCGGCAGAACCCGTTCGAACAGCGCCACCGGCCAGCTTTCCAGCGCCTCGGGCAACAGCGAGTGGTTTGTATAGGAGCAGGCCGCCTGGGTGATCCTCCACGCCTCGTCCCAGGGCGCGTGATAAAGATCGACAAGGACGCGCATCAGCTCGGCCACAGCGATGCTCGGATGAGTGTCGTTGAGGTGGATCGCGGCCTGCTGCGGCAAGGCCGAGACGCTGCCGTAGCTGCGAACGTGGAGGCGCACGAGATCCTGGACCGACGCCGCGACGAAAAAATACTCCTGCCGCAGGCGCAGTTCGCGCCCCGATGCCGTGTCGTCGCTCGGGTAGAGTATTTTGGAGATCGCTTCGGCGCGCGCCTGCTGCGAGAGCGCTGCTATATGATCGCCTTTGTTGAACATGTCGAGGCGCAGCGGATCGACCGCGCGGGCCGACCACAGCCGCAGCAGATTGACGTGCCGCCCGCGCCAGCCGACGATCGGGGTGTCATAGGCCACCGCCTGAATGGTTTCCGCGGGGTGCCAGACCGAACGCGGCCGGCCCGTCGTCGAGGCGGCCCGGTCGACCCGACCGCCGTAGTGGACATCGTAGACCACTTCCGGGCGCTCGAATTCCCAAGGATTGCCGAACGATAGCCAATGCTCGGGATACTCGTGCTGCCAGCCGTCCTTGATGACCTGGCGAAACAGGCCGTGGTCATAACGGATGCCATAGCCGCAGGCGGGGATCCCCAATGCCGCCATGCTGTCCATAAAGCAGGCCGCGAGCCGGCCGAGACCGCCATTGCCGAGTGCTGCATCGGGTTCCGCGGCGCGCATCCGACCGAGATCCACGCCGAGATCGCCGAGCACCACCCGGACGATCTCGGTCAGCCGCAGATTTTCGACGACATCGCTGAACAGCCGCCCGATCAGGAACTCGAGCGACAGGTAATAGACGCGCTTTCGCCCTTTAGCCTGGCTGGCGCGGTCGGCCGCCAGCCAACGATGGATGATGCGGTCGCGCAGGGCGAGCGCGGTAGCGACAAACCAGTCGCGATCGGTCGCCGCCGCCGCGTCCTTGCCGACCGCCAAGGTCAGCTTGGCCAGAACAGTCGCCTCGAATTCGCAGACATCTGCCTCGGTTGCCGGCAGGTCCGCGATTGCGGGCGGGATGCCGGCCTCGGCAAAACTCTTTTCTCCAATGCTCATCGGACGAAATCCGTCGGTCCGTTCTGGTCGTGAAGGGGAGCGCGTCGACCATACTTTATGACGCGAGCCCAGAGTTACGCCAACAACGCCGGCGTGCGCAACCGCACTGCCATGGCTGGTTTCTCAAAAACAAAAACTGCGGCAGCATCGCCCTCGCGCGCGCTGACGCATAGAATCACGGGCGAGGCGCCGCCTCGCGCCGCGACCCCAGCTGGCGCGGCTCAGGCGCCGGGGTTGCGCGCGATGAACTCGAGGGTCGCCGCGGCGCAGCGCTCGGCGTGGGTCGCGGCCACGTGATAGGAGTTGCCGGGCAACACCAGCAGGGTCGAGTTCGGGATCTGCTGCTGCCAGGCCCGCGTGTCGTCGACCGAGGCGAGCCCGCTGCCGTCGGTGGTGACGACCAGGGTCGGGCAGCGGATCTTCGGCACATCGGCGCGAATATCGGCGCAGGCAATCGTCTTCATAAAGCCGAGCTGGGTCGAGACCGCGGTGCGGCCCATGAATTTGATCCACCACTCGACGCCTTCGGCCGGAAAATCGCTGCCGAGGCGGCCGCCCATGGTCTGGCGCGCCCAGGCCTCGACCCCGTCGCGCTCGAACGCCGCGTTCAGTTCGGGGACGCGTTCGGCGGCGCCGGCACGCAATGGCGGCGGCGTGCCGACCACGGTCAGGGTCTTGACCCGCTCGGGACGGCGCGCGGCAAAGGCGCGGGCGACGGTGCCGCCGATCTTGGCGCCGACCAGATGAAAGCGATCGACGCCGAGATGATCGATCAGCCGGACGAAATCGTCGATAATGGTGTCGAGGGTCCACGGAAACTCGCGCGGCATCGGCGTCGACGCGCCAAAACCGCGCATATCCGGCCGCACGACCCGATATTTGCGGGCGAGCGCCGGGACCCAGCCGTACCACGCCGCCCCGCTTTCGGCATTGCCGTGCAGCATCAGGATCGTTTCCGCCCGAACCCACGGGTCGGTGAAGTCGTCGGACCTCGTAATACATCTCGAGATCGGGGGTCGGGCGGAATGTCGGCATCACTGTTCTCCCTCGTTCGTTCTTAAACAGTTAGCCCCTTTTCGTCGCCCCCAGAGAGAGTCGCCGTAGGGCGGGTCTTGACCCGCCAACTACGCGGATCGAGATCCGCCCTGCGAGGGACTGCGCTCTCCCCTCACCCGTCTCGCAGCGCGAGCCACCCTCTCCCGCATTGCGGGAGAGGGAAGGGGCCCGTCGCGACGGCGATGGGAAGGGTGAGGGCCGGCTCGGGTCTTTACGCCCGGATGCCCTGATAGTAGGTGTTGCGCAATACCCGGCCGGGCAATGCGCCGGTGTGCTTGCCGTCTTCGAGCAGCACCTGCCCGTTGACGATGGTCATGTGAATGCCCTCGGCCGGCTCCTTGATGCGCTTGGCGCCGGTCGGGAAGTCGTGCAGCACTTCGAGCGGCAGCGGGCGCACCGTATCCGGATCGAAAATCACGATGTCGGCGACCATTCCTGGCCGCAGCAGGCCGCGGTCGTAGAGCCCGAAGGTCGAGGCTGAGTTCGAAGGTCAGCCGCCGCACCGCCTGCTCCAGGGTCATGACCTGCTTCTCGCGCACCCATTCAGCGAGCAGCCGGGTCGAGAAGCCGAAGCCGCTCTGGAACTGCACATGCGCCCCGCCATCCGAGAGCCCGATGATCGCGTTCGGATAGGTCAGGATCTTGGCGACAGCGGCTTCGTCGACATTGTTCTCGCCGTGCAGCCATTCGCTGTCGAGATTTTCCTCGACGACCAGGTCGAGGAAGGCGTCGATGATGCCCTTGCCCTGCGCCTTGGCGATCTGTCCGAGGGTCTTGCCTTCATACTGCTTGTTCTTCGGCAACACCGCATTCTGCAGGACCATGTAATCCCACCAGGTGCTGCAGATGCCGATCGCCGGCCCGTTCTTGAATTCGATCGCCTCCTCGTGAAGCTTCCGGCGGATTTCGGGATCGGCATAGGCCTTCAGCATCTCCTCGGGCGAGGACAGGCAGATCGGGTGCCACACCGGCAGCCCGCGGAACGTCTGGGTGTTGCGCATCGTGAAATAGTCGGTGATGCGGTTCGGCGTGCACATCGGGTAGGCGCGGATGCCCTTGGCGGTGGTCGCGTCGACCTGCGCCATGTGCTTTTGCCACTGGTCGGGCCGGCGCATCGTCTGACCGAGATTGTTGTAGACGACGACGCGTCCGGTCGCTTCGGAGAGCCGGCTCATCAGCCCGTCCTTCATCTCGGCGCCGTTGCCGCCGCCCGACTGAATGAGCCCGGTGCCCAGCTCGCGGAGCACGTCGCCGATTGCGAAGATTTCCTTCTCGTCCGCCCAGATCGCCGGGATGTGGACGCCCTGCGGGTCGAAATGACCCTGGTTGCGCGACACCGAAACGCCGAGCGCCCCCGCCTTCATGCCGTCGCGCACGAGATCCTGCATCTGCTTGATCTCGTCGTCGGTCGCCGTGCGCTTCTGGCAGTCGTCGCCCATCACGTAATAGCGCACCGCGGTGTGGCCGATCAGGTTGCCGACATTTACCCCGAGATGATGGTCGAGCTGGTCGAGATATTCGGGCACCGTCTCCCAACCGAATTCGAGGGTGCGCAATACCTCCATCGGGATCGCTTCGACATAGGACAGGAACTCGGACAGCCGCTCTTCCTTGCCCTTGCGCACCGGCGCCAACGACAAAGAGCAATTGCCGAAGATCACCGAAGTGGCCCCGTGGTCGCACGAAAACGAGCACAGCGGGTCCCAGGTAACCTGCGCGTCGTAATGGCAGTGATTGTCGATAAAGCCCGGCGCGACAACCCGGCCGGCGGCGTCGATCGTGCGCGCGGCGGGGCCGCTCAATTTGCCGATCTCGGCGATCTTGCCGTCCTTGATCCCGACATCGCCGCGGAACGCCGGCATCCCCGAGCCGTCGACGATGCGGCCGTTCTTGATCAGCAGATCATACGCCATCGCTACCCCTTTCCTTGTCGGGATCACAGATCGACCCGTTTCTAAATAAAGTCTAGCATGCGGCGCAGCGCGGCCGCGCACCTCGAAATCGAGGACATGGGCTGCCCCTCCCGCATGGCTGAGCCGCAACGCAACAGGCCAATCGATTGCCTGTCGGCGAAAGCGCGTCCACAATCTCGCCGAAAACGATATTCGGGAGGGAACGATGAGCCAAAACAAGGACCACAGGCAATCGCTGTCGCGGCGCACCATCTTGGCGGGAACGGCTGGGCTGGCGGGCGCGGCGACCTTGGCGCGCAGCCCCGCGTTGGCCCAGCAGAACGCCGCGCTTCCGACCCCTGCGAGCGTCGTCACCAGCCCGCCGCGCGATTGGGCGCGCGGTCATCCGTCGATCTATCCCGATCCCGACGTGATCGTCGTCGATCCGTCGTTCAACCAGGTGAGGCGGGCGATCGCCAGCATCCAGCGAGTGTGGACCGGGGCATTGTGGGCCGAGGGCCCGGCCTGGTCGAGCCAGGGTCAATACCTCGTCTTCAGCGATGTGTCGGGCAACACGCAATACCGCTACATCTGGGACGACGGCCGGGTCACGCCGTTCCGCCGCCCGTCTTACAACACCAACGGCAACTCGTTCGATTATCAGGGCCGGCAATTGTCGGCCGAGGATTTCTTTCGCCGCGTGGTGCGCTGGGAGCACGACGGCACGATGACCGTGATCGCCGATTCGTATCAGGGCAAGCCGCTCAATTCGCCGAACGACCTCGTCCCCCATCCCGACGGCAGCATCTGGTTCACCGACCCGCCTTATGGCGATTTGATTCCCGAGGGCCACCCCGACGAGGCTGGCGGCCCGACCAACCCGCAAGGGCTCCTGAACCCGCGCATCGGGGCCGAGAACGCCGGGGCGCTCGGCGGGCGCAAGCGCGAGTTGCCGACCAACGTCTACCGCTGGGACCCCAACGGCACGCTCGACGTCGCGATCGCCGAAGACCAGCTGCCCGACCCCAACGGCATCTGCTTTTCGCCCGATCACAAGACGCTCTATGTGATCAGCACCGGCAAGGGGCCGGGCGACACCGGGCCCGGCGGCAACCGCGTGATATTTGCCTTCGACATGCAGGGGACCAAGCCCGGCAACATGCGGCTGTTCACCGACATGACCGTGGACGGCGTCAAATGCGGGCCGGACGGCATGCGCGCCGATGTCGTGGGCAACCTGTGGTGCAGCTCGAACGCACCCCTCGGCTATGCCGGGGTGCTGGTGTTCAACCCGGCCGGCAAATTGATCGGCCGCGTCCGCCTGCCCGAGGTTTGCGCCAATCTCGCCTTTGGCGGCCCCAAGCGCGACCGCCTGTTCATGGCCGCGAGCCAGTCCCTCTACATGCTCGAAGTGCAGACCCAGGGCGCCGCCCCCGGCTAGCCGGGTCTTGTAACCGCCGCTCGCCCGGTGCAGGCCTATGGCGGACGGCGAGCGAAAGGGTTTTGCACGATGTCACTGTCGATGGTTTCTACCGGCCGGAAGCTGATCGCTAGCGGCTTGGCGGCGGTCTTGCTGCTCGCCGCAAACTCTCCGTCTCGGGCCGCCGGGGCGGGAGCCGCAGCGCCTGGGCATGCGCCGCGCGCTGTGCTGCCGGTCCAGGCGCCGTCCGCCGCGGCGCCCGCGCAGAATGTCGAGGCCAACATCGCCCAGCTTCACCAGCGGCTGCAGATCACGCCGGCGCAGGAGCCGCGCTTTGCCGCGCTCGCCAATGTGATGAGGGCGAATGCCCGGATGACGCCGGCCAGCCCGCCGGCAGCGAACCCCAGCGCGGTCGACGATCTGCAAGTCGCCATCCAGGTCGGCGCCCAGGAGCTCGACGGGTTGAAACGCCTGCTGCCGCCGCTCGAAGCGCTCTACGCGAGCCTGACGCCGGCGCAGCAGAAAACCGCCGATCAGGTGTTTCGCCAGGGTCCGGGAGAGTGACCTCCGGCACCGACCTCGCTCCCGCCCCCTGTTCCTCACGCCGACGATAGAGGAGACCGCCGATGCCGACCTCCCCGCTGCCGTTGAACGATTTCTTCGTGCTCGACCTGACCGCCCATCGCGCCGGCCCGACCGCGGCGCGCCAGCTCGCCGATTGGGGGGCCGACGTGCTGAAGATCGAGCCGCCGGGCGAGCAGGTCGATGCCACCGGCAGCCGCCGCGACGGCCCCGATTTCCAGAATTTGCACCGCAACAAGCGGTCGATGACCCTGAACCTGAAGAGCAAGGAGGGGCTGGCGATCTTTTTCAAGCTGGCCGAGCGCGCCGATGTCGTGGTCGAAAACTATCGCTCCGACGTGAAGCACCGGCTCGGCGTCGATTACGAGGCGGTGAAAAGGGTCAACCCGCGCATCGTCTACGGCAGCATCTCCGGGTTTGGCCAGGACGGGCCCTATGCCGGGCGTCCCGGGGTCGACCAGATCGCCCAGGGGATGGGCGGGCTGATGTCGATCACCGGTCATCCGGGCCAGGGGCCGGTGCGGGTCGGCATCGCGATCAACGATACCTCGGCGGGCCTGCTGCTGTCCTACGGGATCGTGCTGGCGCTCTTAAACCGCGAGCGCACCGGCGAAGGCCAATGGGTCCACACCTCGTTGCTGGAAGCGCAGATCTACATGCTCGACTTCCAGGCGGCGCGCTATCTGATGAAGGGCGAGGTCGCCGGCCAGGAGGGCAATTTCCACCCGACGTCGCCGGGCACCGGCATGTTTGAGACCGCCGACGGCTACATCAACATCGCCGCGTCGGGCGACAATCTGTGGCGCCGCTTCTGCGAGGCGGCCGGCGCCAAGAATCTGCTCGACAATCCCGATTTCGCCAACGTCGTGGCGCGCGCCAAAAATCGCCCGGCGCTCAACGCGCATCTGAACGAGATCATCCGCCGCCACCCGAACGCCTACTGGGTCGAGCTCTTGAACAAGGTCGGGGTGCCGTGCGGCCCGATCAACACGATCGACCAGACCTTCGCCGACCCGCAGGTCCAGCATCTCGGCATCGCGCGGCCGATCAACCACCCGAATCTCGGCCCGCAGAAGGTCGTCGGCCAGCCGATCCATCTGAGCGGCTACCCCCAACCCGCCGAGCTATGCCCGACCCCCGACCAGGGCCAGCACACCGACGCGGTGCTTGCCGAGCTCGGCTACGATCCTGCGGCGATTGCAATGCTGCGCGAGCGTGGGGCGATTTAGCTGGTGCGCGGGTGTCTCGCCCGCAGGCGCCCCCCGCCTTCGCAGGTAGAGGCTCGGCCCGCGGTCCCGGGGCGCCGGGTTGCGGCTCGGAATGCCGCCCTTACCACCCGGGCCCTCCGGGCCGGGTTCATCCTCTCCCGCGTTGCGGGAGAGGATGCCGAGGCAGCCAAGCGGGTGGAGGGTGCCGCGGGTCAGACCTGCTGCGGCTGCGGGGCCGGGCCGTCCGGCCGATGGCGGCGCTCGGCCATGAACTCGTCGAATTCGGCCTTGTCCTTGGCGTGGCGCAGGCGGTCGAGGAATTCCATGAACTCGCGCTGCTCGTCTTCGAGCCGGCGCAGAGTTTCGGCGCGGTATTCGTCAAAGGCGCGGTTGCCGGTCGCGTAGCGCGCGCGGGCGCTGCTTCCACCGCAGCCCCAGCGCTCGGCCGCCGCCTGCATCCGCCCCATGCGCTGCTGCATCCGCTCCATGCGCCGCTGCCAGCGACTCCCGCCGCCCTGGGTCCAGCACGCCATTCGCCCGCTCCCTATCAGAAACCCGAGAACCACGAGGCCCAGCGGCCACCACAGCAAGAAGCTCAGGATCGTCAGCCCGATCCACGCCGGCTTGCCGATGTCGTCGAGATGTCCCGCGAGGTGATGCATGACCGCACCATGTAAATGTATCTAACATTCACATAGCCCGGACCCTTGGCTCTGTCAAGCGCCGCGCGTTGATGATTTGGGAGCTGCCGGTTCGGCGATCACCCCGAGGCCGCGCAGATAGATCAGCATCCCCGCCTCGAGCAAATCTTCGGCCGACATCGGCACCCGTCGCCTTCCGCCGTCGCCGCGGGCAAACAAGGAGGCGATGCCGTGCGACAAGGCCCAGACATGGAGGCTCATCATCAACGAGGGCGGCCGCTTTTCCGGCGGCAGGCGCGCGCACAGGGTCTCCGAGGCGCTGCGCAGCACGGCAAAGCTGCGGTCGGCGGCCTGGCGCAACGCCGGGTCGTCGTCGAACGAGAGCCCGGCCTCGAACATCGCCGAATAATAGGCGGGCTCGTCGCGGGCAAAGGCGAGATAGGCCCGGCCGACATTCTCGAAGGCGGCGAATGGGTCGGGCCGGCCGTCGTTCCAGGCATGGTCGAGATGCGCCGCGAACAATTCGAAGCCGCGCCGCGCGATGTCGGCGATCAGCGCGTCGCGGTCGCGAAAATGCCGATAGGGCGCGGCGGAACTGACCCCGGCCGAGCGGGCGGCGTCGGCAAAGGTGAACCCGCCCGGACCCTTCTTGGCGATCAGATCGAGCGCCGCCTGGATCAGCGCCTCGCGCAGATTGCCGTGGTGATAGCCGCGGCGCCCGTCCGGCCCTCTTCCCGACCAGCTCATCGGCCCGACCGGCTCATTGGCCCGACCAGCTCATTGGCCCGACCAGCCGACCACCTTGCCCCCATCTGCCCGACCAGCTCATCGCTGCTGAACCACTCATGCAACCCCTCCACCTCCATGTAAATGGATTTTACATCCGATCACGGCCAACCCGCAGGGCTAATGCGAGCATATCCGCCTATCTTGCCGCCGCGGCGGGGCGTTGATAAAAGGCTCGCCGCGACGACTGGCGCTTTCTTTTCGCAGGGTGATCGGCGATGGCGAGCTCCGAACCGCAGCTCAATCCTGCGGAATCGCCGTTGCCCGCGCGGCTGCGCGGCAGGGCCGAGAGCTGGAGACAGCGGACCCTCCACCGATTGGGCCGGGCGTGGGTCACGCTCGTAATCCTGCTGTTGGCCGGCGCCCTGGCGGTGCTGTTCATCACTCGTTGGGATGTCTGGGTCGGCGCCGGCATCCGGCAGACCACCGACGACGCTTACATCCGCAGCGACATCACTCCGCTCAGCGCCAAAATCGAAGGCTATGTGCGCCGGGTCCCGGTCGACGATTTTGAATACGTGAAAAAGGGCGACCTGCTGGTCGAAATCGTCGACGACGACTACCGCGCGCGGCTCGACGAAGCCCAGGCGGGCCTGCTAGGGGCCGATGCCGCAATCGCCAATCTGAAGACCAGAAAGGAATTGCAGCACGCTGAGGTCGCCGAGGCACAGGATGCGATCGCCGCGATCCAGGCCGATGTCGTCCGCACCCGCGAAGAGGCGGCGCGTCAGGAGGCGCTGCTGGCCAGCACCTTCGGCACCAGACAGAGGGTCGAGCAGGCGGATGCCGAGGCCCAGCGCTTCGAGGCCAATCTGGCGCATGGTCAAGCCGCGCTCCAAGCCGCGCAGCGCCAGATGGCGGTCCTCGACACCGAGGAATCGCAACTGCGCGCCGAGCTGAAGGAAAAGCAGGCGGCTCTCGATCTTGCCAAGATCGAGTTCGGCTACACCCGGATTACGGCGCCGATTGAAGGCATGGTCAGCGAACGCGGGGTGCGCGCCGGCCAATATGTGCACGACGGGACCCAGGTCATCTCGGTCGTGCCGCTCAAGACCGTGTGGGTGATCGCCAACTACAAGGAGACCCAGCTGACGCGTGTCAACATCGGGCAGCGGGCGGAAATCGAGGTCGACACTTTCCCCGGGGTCGCGATCATGGGCCGGGTCGACAGCGTCTCGCCGGCCAGCGGCTCGCAATTCACCCTGCTGCCGCCCGACAACGCGACCGGCAACTTCACCAAGGTCGTGCAGCGCATTCCGGTCAAGATCACGCTCGATCCCGGCCACCCGCTCGCGGGACGGCTGCGCCCAGGCATGTCGGTGGTCGCGACAATCCGCACCGACACCACGCCGCCGCCATGACCGTGCCGGCGACGATAGCGGCAGCCCCGAGGCCGCTGCCCGCGACCCGTCGCAGCGAGTATCCGGTCGTCGGCGTCGTGGCGGTGCTCGTCGGCGCGTTTATCTCGACCCTCAACGTACGGCTGACGACGACAGGCCTTGCCGACATCCGCGGGGCGCTCAGCCTCGGCTTCGACGAGGGGTCATGGGTCAGCACGATCTTCAACGCCGCGCAAATGGTGGTGACGCCGGCGGCGGCGTGGATGAGCACCGTGCTCGGCACCCGCCGGGTGCTGCTGTGGACCGGCACGATCTTTGCCGCGGCCTCGCTGCTGCCGCCCTTTGTGCATGATTACGACACGCTGATCGCCCTGCAATTCATCCGCGGGCTCGCGGTCGGCGCCTTCATCCCCGCCGCGCTCGGCTTCATCCTGCGCAGCCTGGCGCCGCAATGGTGGATCTGGGGCATCGCCGCCTACGCGTTCCGCTTCGTGTTTTCGCAGAATGTCGGCGGCGCGATCGAGGGATGGTATTCGGACACCGGGCATTGGCAATGGATCTTCTGGCAGAACACGGCGCTGACCCCAGTGATGATGCTGCTCGCCGCCGTCGCGATGCCGCGCCGGCCCGTCGACCGCGAATTGCTGCGCCGGACCGATTGGGCCGGCATCGTCTATGCTGGTGCCGGCTTTGGGCTGATCTATGCCGGCTTTGATCAAGGCAACCGGCTCGACTGGTTCAATTCCGGGGAGGTAACCGGCCTCTTGCTTGCGGGCGGGCTGCTGGTAGCCGCTTTTCTGATGCACGAGGCCTACGCCGAATACCCGCTGATCGACCTGCGGGTATTGATCCAGCCGAATATCGCGGTGCCGGCCCTGCTGATCTCGATCTACGGCTTCGGGGGGACGGCGACCTCTTTCGTGCTGCCCGACTATTTGAGCCGGGTCCAGGGCTTGCGGGCCATGCAGATCGGCGACGTGCTGAATTGGGTCGCGCTGCCGCAATTTTTCCTGGTGCCGCTGGTCGCGATCCTGCTGGGCCGCGTCGATGCCCGCCTGCTGCTGGCGGTCGGCTTCGCCCTGATCGCCTGCGGCAGCTGGCTCGACACCGGTCTCACCCACGACTGGGCGGGCGATGATTTTCTGCCCTCCCAGATAATCGAGGCGGTCGGGCTTGCTTTCGGGATCACCGCGCTGATCGTCTTCGCCGTCGCCAACATCACACCGCCGCAGGCGGCGGCGATCGCCGCGACGATCCAGATCGCCCGGTTGCTGGGCAATGAAATCGGCAGCGCCTTCATCCAGACCTATGTCCGGGTGCGCGAGCAGGTTTATTCGAACCTGATCGGGCTGCATTTGATGACCGGGTCGCAACGCGCCGACGCGGTCGGCGCCCAGCTCGCCGCCCCATTCGCGGCGCGCCCGGCCGGGGCCGGCGACCCGACCCTGCAGGGCATTGCCACGGGCGCCGATCTGCTGCGGCGGGAAGCCTATGTGCTGGCCTATATCGACGGGTTCTGGATCATCGCCTGGGTATTGGCCGCCGGTCTTTTGCTGCTCTTGTTGCTGCGGCGGCCGCCCCCCAACCCGCTGACCCCGCCGCGAAGCGACCTCTAGCTCGCAGGGTGCGTCGGGCGGAATGGCAATTTTCTTCACCAGCGACACGCATTTCGGCCATGGCGGCGCGCTCGGCCTCTACCGCCGGCCCTTTGCTTCGGTCGCGGCGATGAACGAGGCGATCGTCGAGCGGTGGAATGACGGGGTCGGGCCCGACGACGAGGTCTGGCATCTCGGCGATTTCGCGATCCGCCAGCCGGCAACGGCAGCGGCGGAATTGCTCGCTCGGCTGCACGGGACCAAGCACCTCGTCGCCGGCAACAACGATCCTCCCGCGGTGACCGCGCTCGAGGGCTGGGCCAGCGTGCAGCCCTATGTCGAGATCGAGGTCGAAGGCGTCGCGCTGGTGCTGTGCCACTACCCGTTCCGCACCTGGAACGGCATCGGCAAAGGCTCGGTCAATCTGCACGGCCACTGCCACGGCCGCCTCACGCCGCAGCCGCGCCAGTTCGATGTCGGCGTCGACGTCCGGGATTTCCGCCCGGTCGCTCTCGCCCAAATCCTGCAGAAAAAAGGGCGCGCCCGGCCGGGATTGTGAAACCTCGGCGGAGCATGCAGTATCGCAGCCTGCGCCGCAGCACAGGGAGGGTGACGTGCAGCTGAGCCGCGAAGAGCTCGTCAAGGCGTATCGCGCGATGGCGACGATCCGGCGCTTCGAGGAGCGGGTGCAGGAGGAGTTCTCCAAGGGCGCCATCCCCGGCTTTGTCCACCTCTATGCCGGGGAGGAAGCCTCGGCGGTCGGCGTCTGCTCGCATCTGGGCGACCGGGACTACATCGCCAGCACCCATCGCGGGCACGGACATTCAATCGCCAAGGGCTGCGACCCGGTGCTGATGATGCAGGAATTGTTCGCCAAAAAAGGCGGGCTGTGCGGCGGCAAGGGGGGCTCGATGCACATCGCCGATCTCGACCGAGGCATGCTCGGCGCCAACGGCATCGTCGGCGGCGGGCCGCCCTTGGTGGTGGGTGCGGCGCTCAGCGCCAAGACCCTGGGGCGCGGCACCGTCGCGGTATCGTTCACCGGCGACGGGGGCTCGAACCAGGGCACCACCTTCGAAGCGATGAATTTGGCGGTGGTGCTGAAGCTGCCGGCGATCTTCGTGTTCGAGAACAACCAGTACGGCGAAGGCACCGGGGTCGCCTACGCCGTCGGCAGCCATGACATCGCCGGTCGTGCGCGCGGCTTTGGCCTGCCCGCGGTCCAGGTCGACGGCGACGATTTTTTCGCGGTGCACGAGGCGGCGGGCGAAGCCGTCGAACGCGCCCGCAACGGCGGCGGGCCGAGCGCGATCGAGGTCGACACCTGCCGCTTCTACGGCCACCATTCGGGCGACGCCCAGCTCTATCGCGGCAAGGACGAGGTCCGGCGACTGCGCGACGAGCGCGATTGCCTGAAGAATTTCCGCCGCCGGGTCGGCGAGGCCGCGCTGCTCGAAATGGCGGAGCTCGACATGGTCGACCGCGAGGTTGCAGCATTGATCGGCCGGGCGGTCGAGACCGCGCAAACGGCATCGCCCCCGGCCGAAGCCGATCTGTTGACCGACGTCTACGTCTCCTATTGAGGTGCTCGATTTTCTCTTGTCATTACCGCGAAAGCGGGAACCCAGGGCAATCGTTCCGTCTATTGCCCTGGGGCCCTCGCTTCCGCTGGGGTGACGAGTTAAGCAGGAATGTAGTGGGAGGGCGTGGTGCCGCAGAAATCGATCCGCCAGGCATTGAACGAGGCATTGGCCCAGGAGATGCGGCGCGATCCGCGCGTCGTCGTGATCGGTGAGGATGTCGCCGGCGGCGCCGGCACCGAGGGCCAGCGCGACGCCTATGGCGGTGTCCTCGGCGTCACCAAGGGGCTCTTCGCCGAATTCGGCGAGGCGCGGGTGATCGATACCCCGATCACCGAATCGGCGATCATGGGTGCGGCCGCCGGTGCGGCCATGACCGGATTGCGGCCGGTCGCCGAGCTGATGTTTTCCGATTTCTTCGGGGTCTGCTTCGATCAGATCTTCAACCAGGCGGCCAAGTTTCGCTACATGTTCGGCGGCAAGGCCACGACCCCGCTGGTCATCCGCACGATGATCGGCGCCGGGCGCAGCGCGGCGGCCCAGCATTCGCAGAGCCCCTACCACATCTTTACCTCGATCCCCGGGCTCAAATGCGTGGTGCCGTCGAACGCCTACGATGCCAAGGGGCTGCTGATTCAGGCGATCCGCGACGACGACCCGGTGATCTTCTGCGAACACAAGCTGATGTACGACCTCAGGGCCGAGGTCCCGGACGAACCCTATGCGATCCCGTTCGGCGAGGCCGCCATCGTCCGCGACGGCGACGACGTGACCGTCGTCGCCCTCTCCCGCATGGTGCATTACGCCAACGAGGCGGCCGAGGCGTTGGCCAAGGAAGGGATCGAGTGCGAATTGATCGACCCGCGCACGACCTCGCCGCTCGACGAGGACACGATCCTCGAATCGGTCGAGCGCACCGGCCGGCTCGTCGTCGTCGACGAGGCGACGCCGCGCTGCAACATGGCCGCCGACATCGCCGCCCTCGTCGCCGACAAGGCGTTTGCGGCACTCAAAGCGCCGATCCGTCGAGTGACCGCGCCGCACACCCCGGTGCCGTTCGCGCCCGCGCTCGAAAAGCTCTACATCCCGAGCCCAGAGAAGATTGCGGCCGCAGTACGCGAGGTACACGGGTATTCGCGATGAGCGGGGTCTCCGAGGTCGCGACGGCCGAAGCCTACTTTGACCGTTTCGCAAAAGCGTTCACGACTTTCGACGGTAGCCAAGTGGCCGATCTCTTCGTGGCGCCGGGGGTTGCATTGGGCCGGGACGGCTCTCTTGTGGCCCTGACCACAAGGGATGACCTGGTGCGCTATTACCAAGCGGCCTTGGATCGTTATCGCGGTGAGGGTTGTCGAAGCGCCCGCTGGTCTCGGCTTGAAACGATACCAATGGGCCGCCGAAGCCTATTGGCGACGGTCAGCTGGGAACTCCTGCGGGAGGACCGCACTGTCGCGCGGCACTGGCGACAGTCCTACAGCATCAGAATCGTCGACGACGGTGATCCAAGGACCTTTGCTTCCGCGATGCACGCGGAGTGAGATGAGCTGATAATCCGATGGCCAACATTATCCCCATCACGATGCCGAAATGGGGCTTGACCATGACCGAGGGGAAGGTTGTGGGCTGGCTCAAACGCGAGGGCCAGGACTTCGCACCGGGCGAAGACATCCTCGAAATCGAAACGACCAAGATTACCAACACGGTCGAGGCCGAGGAAGCCGGCATCTTGCGCCGCATCGTCGCCGCGGCGGGTGCCACCTTGCCGGTCGGCGCGTTGCTGGCGGTTGTGGCACCGCAAGCGGTCTCCGACGCGGAGCTCGACGCCTTTGTCGCCGAATTCGCGATCCCCGAACCGGCCGCCGAGAATGCGGCACAAGCCGAAGCGACGGCATCGCGCGACCTTGATGCCGGCGGTCGGCGCCTGCGCTATCTCGAATTGGGCGAAGGTCCGCGCGTCCCTGTGTTGCTGATCCACGGCTTTGGCGGCGATCTGAACACCTGGATGTTCACCCAACCGGCTTTGTCCGAGCGGCGCCGCACGATCGCCTTCGACCTGCCGGGGCATGGCGGCTCGGTCAAGGAGGTCGGCTCGGGTAATCCCGACGCCCTGACCGACGCCGCCGAGGCGGCGCTCGCCGCACTCGCCGTCGAGCGGGTGCATCTCGTCGGGCACTCGATGGGCGGCGCGGTCGCGGCATTGCTGGCACTGCGCCGACCCGACCGCACCGCGAGCCTGACCCTGATCGCCTCGGCCGGGCTCGGGCCGGAGATCAACCGCACCTTCATCGAGGGCTTTGTCCGCGCCGGGCGCCGCCGCGAGGCGGTCGAGGCGCTCAACCAATTGGTCCACGATCCCGCGCTGGTCAGCCGCGCGATGGTCGAGGAGGTTTTGCGCTACAAGCGCGTCGATGGCGTCACCGCGGCACTGGCGACGATCGCCGCAGCCTGGTTCTCCGGCGGGCGGCAGTCGCTCGACCTGCGCGAGCGGATCGCAACCCTCGCCATGCCGGTGCAGCTGATCTGGGGCCGCGACGACCGGATCCTTCCGGTCGCCCACGGCCGAGCCCTCGCTCCGCGGTTCCCGGTTCACATTCTGGAGCAGGCGGGCCACCTGCCCCATCTGGAAAAAGCCGGCGAGGTCGCCCGGCTGATCAAGGGCTTTATCGAGGCTCGAACCTGACCCCGACGGCCTCGGACAGGCACAGCGCAAAACCCGTTGTGAACTCGGTTCCGCGGCGATACCCTGATCAACTCCGGCGATGATGCTACCTCGCCGATGGTGCGATGATCGCACATGCCTTCCGTCGGACGCGTGACGATCAACGGAGGTTTCGGTGCCAACCTTGCGCGATCTCTACTTAATCGATGCCCGAATTTCTTACCTGGAGCAGGTTCTCGCTGCCTTGGGCTTGATCAATCCCGGCGATCCGCCCCCTTCGGAGTTCTCGCGGTTCGGCGCGGCACAGCTCGAAGCCTTTCGTCGGCCGGGCGGCCCGATCGTCGACCCGGCGGTTTCCGACCGGGTGCGGCTGGCCGAGTCGCTGCTGCGCCGGCCGCCTCAGGGCGACCCCGCGGCGACCGACCGGGTGCGCCTGGCCGAACTGCTGCTGCGCCGCCCGCATCCGGGCGACCCCGCCGTCAGCGATCGCGTGCGGTTGGCCGAACTGCTGCTGCGCCGACCGCCTCACGGCGATCCCCCGGCGAGCGACCGGGTCCGCCTCGAAGGCTTGGACCCGATCTTGGCCGAATGGATCGCCCGCTTGCTGGCGGGGTCGGATCCGCCGCCGGAAGATATCACCCGGCTGACCGCGGGGGAAATCGAGACGACGGCACGGGCCGTGGCCGAGGACATCGTTCGCCTGAGATCGATCGAGGGATTGCTCAACGAGCGGCTTAAGGAGATGCGGGAAAGGCCCGCTGGCGCGAAATGACCGCGAGCATCCTGCTGATCGGCTTCCAGGACCAGGACAATCTGGGCCTGCGCTACCTGCTCTCCGCCGTCCGCCACGCCGGCTTTCGTGGCGAGATCGCCACCTACACCGCCGATCCCGGCCCGATCTGTGACGCAGTGGCGCGGCTCGAACCGGACGTCGTGGGATTTTCGCTGATCTTCCAATACATGGCGCCCGAGTTCGGCCGGGTCATCCAGGCGCTGCGTGCGGCCGGCTGCCGGGCGCACGTCACGATCGGCGGCCACTATCCGAGCTTCGATTACGCCGAGGTTCTGCAGCGCATCCCGGGCGCGGACTCGATTGTCCGCTTCGAAGGCGAGGCAACCTTGGTCGAGCTGATGGACCGGCTGTCGTCCGGCCGCGAGTGGCGCGACATCCTCGGCATCGCCTACCGCCGCGGGGCGGAGGTCGCCGCCAACCCGCTGCGGCCGGCAATCGACGATCTCGACAGCCTGCCGGAACCGGACCGCGCCGATATCGACTACCGCAGCCGCGATCTCGCGACCGCCTCCCTGCTCGGCAGCCGCGGTTGCCCATGGAACTGCAGCTTCTGCTCGATCAGGCCGTTCTACGAGGCTCAGGGTGGCCGACTGCGCCGGCTGCGTGCGCCGCGCGCGGTGGCCGACGAGATGCGGCGGGTTCATCTCGATCAGGGGGCGCGCGTATTCCTGTTCCAGGACGACGACTTTCTCGCCACCGGAACGCGGGCGCGCGACTGGGCGGCCGCCCTTGCCGAGGAAATCCTGCGGGCCGGGCTCGGCGGCAGGATCGCGTTCAAGATCAGCTGCCGGTCGGACGAGGTACGGGCGCCGATCATCGAGCAGCTGATCGCGGCCGGCCTGACCCACGTCTATATGGGCGTCGAGAGCGGCGACGCCGACGGCCTGCGCCACATGAACAAGATGCTGAAGCCGGCGCAGCACCTGGCGGCCGGCGACGTGCTGCGCGCCCTCGACCTGTCCTTCGATTTCGGCTTCATGCTGCTGGAGCCCTATTCGACGATCGAGAGCGCCGTGGCCAACGTCGATTTCCTCGACGCGTTTGTCGGCGACGGGTGGAGCGTGGCAAATTTCTGCCGGACATTGCCCTATGCGGGCACGCCGCTGAAAACCCAGCTCGAGGCCGAAGGCCGGCTGAAGGGGACGCCGTTCGAGCCCGATTACGACTTCCTCGATCCCCGCCTCGACCGCTTCTACGACTGGATGCTGGGCGCCTTTCGCCAACGCAATTTCTCGAATGGCGGACTGTGCCATATCCTGCGCGCGCTGGTTTTCGAGGCGCATCTGAAGCTGCCGGGCTATCGCAGCTTCGCGGCGCTCGACCGGGCCTACGTGCACAGCCTGACGGCGCGGTGCAACGGGTATGCGCTGAACACCTTGCGCGCCGCGCTCGACCACGTGGCGCGGACGCCGGCCGAACATATCGAGATCGACCGCGGCTACCTCGCCGATTTGACCGCGCACGAGCTGGCGCAGCAACGCAAGCTGACCGAGCAGGTGCTGGCGTTCTTTATTTCGGTGCGCGGGCGCAGCGGGCTCGCGCCCGAATTGGCCCGGAGCTTCGAAAGCTCGTGGACGGCCGCCCCGCGCGACATCGAAGCGGCGGTGCCGATCAACTGAGCCGCCCGCCCGCTAAATCTCGCCCGCGATGACCTGGTTCCACGGCCCCCGTCTCTCCGCCTGTAAGGCAAAGCTGTCCCGGGGAATTGCGACGGCAAGGAAGCAGTGTTGAGGTCGGCCCTGGACAACTCAAGGTTATCTTGCGCGGGCTTGTCCCGCGTATCCGCGTCTGCTTGCCAGGCGCCCGAAGACGTGGATTGCCTCGACCGGCACAGCTCGCTGCGTCTGAGGTTGCCTGGGGGTGAGCTGCCCCGGCGGGCACCGCTCGCCTCAGCAGCCGAGCTTGGCGGCGAGGTCGGTGAAGCTGTCGGCGATCACGTCGAAATCGTGCTCGGCCTTGACGTCGCGGGTCTTGTTCGGGCCGTGCTCCAATGGCCGGCTGACAAAGGCGGTATGGAAGCCGCGCCCGCGCGCCGCGACGAGGTCGCCGTTATGTGCCGCGACCATCATGCATTCCGCGGGCTTCAGGTCGAGAAAGGCGGCGGTGCGGTCATAGGCCTCGGGCTGCGGCTTGTAGGCGTGTGCGACTTCGGCGCCGAGGATCGCGTCCCACGGCAGCCCGGCATATTTCGCCATGTTGACCATCAGCGCGACATTGCCGTTCGACAGGGTGGCGAGGATGTATTTGCGCTTGAGCCGGATCAGCCCCTCGACGGTGTCGGGCCAGCCGTCTAGCCGGTGCCAGGCGCGGTTTAGATGGTCGACCTCGGCCGCGCCGAGCCCCGCGATCCCGAACTCCGGCAATAGCTCGACCAAATTCTCGCGATGCAAATCGTCGAGCCGCGTCCACGGCCGTTCGCCGTTGCGCACCTTGGCCATGGCTGGCTGGTAGCGCGCCCGCCATTTGTCGGCGAAATCGTGCCAGTCCTTGTCATATCCCTTCGGTCCGAGAATGGCCTTGGCCTCGCGCGCGATGCTGTCGCGCCAGTTCACCACCGTCCCGAACACGTCGAAGGTCAGCGCCTTCACCTCGGAAATCGCCATCGTTTGCATCCCCTATCGCCAGTTGCCTCTTTAGCCGCATGTCGCGCAGCTTCCACGCCATCGTCAACCGCCAAATCTTGCAGTGTAGCATTGGACGGCGCACCTCTGGACAACAAGGAGCGCGGAGCATGTCCAAGCTCCGCCTGCGCGACAAAGTCGGCCGGCCTCAGCCGGGAGGACATAACGGCGGTCGAACGCGCGATTTACGTGCAGCTCGGCCTCTGAGCCAACGCGTTACGAAGCCGCGCAGGATCACGCGTAGGGTGGGGGGAGCAACGCGAAACCCACCAACCCGAGGGGCCGCACGATGGGTTTCGCTTAGCTCAACCCATCCTACCTACTGCTTGACCTTCGCGTTTCAGACGACGATGAACCGCCAGCGTTGCATGTTTCCGCCGGATGGCGCTGACACGCCCGCGTTGAGAATTTTGCGGATCAGTCAAGGTAAGCTCGGTCGCGAAGTCGGTAGGCCCGTAGCAACCTCCTGGACGCTATTCCGCTCGCGTATGACTTGCCACCATGCGGATAACCTTGCGTAGCGGCCCAAAGCTTCCTCGCCCTCGGGGGCTGTCGTGAAGTAGGCCATCATGGGAGCCAGGTGAAAATCGGCGAGTGACCAGACCTTTCCTCCGGCGATGGGGCCATCGCCGGGAACGATGGTTTCGAGCGCATCGAGGACGCGGCGGGAAGCCTCAAGGCCGGCCCGAATTAGCGCTTCGTCAGGTTGCCGACCTCTGAGAGGTGCAAACACTCGCTCCCCGGCGACTTGCCGCACCATCGACAGATATCCATAGGAGTTGATGACCGAGATGATTTGCGCCATCCGAGCGCGCTGGCGTGGTTCCGATGGCTGCAACGCCGGGCCAGGGAAGGCTTCGTCAATATACCGCGTAATCGCCTCGGTCTCGTAGAGCGCAAAGTCGCCGTCTACGAGCACCGGAACACGCTTGAACGGATGTAGGGTGAGATATTCGATGGGCACGTCCGTCGCAAACGGATCAATCTCGACGTGCTCATAAGTCAGCCCTTTCTCGGCCAACGCGATACGGGATATCCGCACATAGACGCTATAGCGAAAACCGTGAAGAACCAGCGACATTTGACAATCCCCGGAGCGGCGCGAGCTACGCAGGTGGTGCTTTCTCGAAGACCTCGTCGCCTTCGGCGAACGAGACCCAGGGCTGCTTGCTGCGGGTCCAGATGTGCCGGGTCGGACGCAGCCATGACGTATCGTCGAGGGTGCCCGCCCTGACCCGGATCACGCCATCTCTCGGAGGGCTATAGACCCAGGAACCACATTCCGGGCACACCAGCCGGGTGTTGAGTTGCCCGCTATCGGGCATGCGCTGGAGCGGTCGCGGCTCGACTCCGCTGAGACGAAAGCCGGCCTCGCTCACGACGATCCCCAACGAGAACGCGCTGCTCGTCAAACGCTGGCAATCCCGACAATGACACGTGTAGACCAACGTCGGGGCTTCGATGATCTCGTATCGGATTTTGCCGCATTGGCAGCCGCCGGTCTGCGGAAGCTCCATGGTAATCCCTTCTCTCACGGCGCGTTAAGAATCCGATGCCCTCAACCCGGCTCCCGACGCAAGGAAGAAGTGAGGAGGCATCGCCGCCTGCATGGATCAAACCGCAGCTTGCAGCGCTCGTCAAAACCGCCCCGAGCAGTCCTGATTGGCTGCACGAGATCAAATTCGATTGCTACCGCATGCACGCTCGGCTCGATGCCGGCCGGGTGCGATTCCACACCCGCCGGGCAACATCTGGACCGACAAATACCCCGCCATCGCCGTCGACCTAGCGAAGCTGACGGTGCAGAACGCCTACCTCGCGATATTGCGCATAACCTCTTCTCTGCGTGTCGATCCAGTGTGGGTGGCCGGTCTATGGGCCTGGGGCTCGACATCAGAGGTCGATATCATAGCGGACGTAATCGGTTCGTGGGGCGAGCCGATCATACAGCGTCCGAGCGCGGTGGTTGTCTTCATGCGTGTGCCAATAGACGCGCCGCCAGCCGTGCCGCCTCCCGAGCGCGACGATCCCCTCGATCAGCGCCCGGCCTGCTCCGCTACTGCGTGCCTCCGGCGCGACGAACAGGTCTTCAAGATAGCAGACGGGCTGGAGGCTCCAGGTGTGGGGATGGAGGACGTAATTGGCGAAGCCGATTGGTTCGTTCCCGGCACGGCAGGCGAGAAGGCACCAAACCGGCTCGTTCGAGGCAAGAATGCGCTGCCAGACGCCCTCCGTGACCTCGTCGGAGACCGCACCATCAAGCGCCGCGCAATACGCGCGCCAGAGGGCATGCCAAGCATGGGCATCCTCCGTCCGGGTCGACCGTACCGTAAGCTCCATCGATTTGCTTCCTCATCCTGTGAGACCCGAACGCCGTTCACCGATGTAGGCTGAAAAGCGAATTAGATACCCGTCCGGGTCCTGCACCAAGAATTGATGCACGCCCGTCTCGACCTTCCCGGTGCGATACCATTTCTGCTCGGGCTCCATGAACAGGGGCCAGCCGACGCTCGCCAGCGCCGCAATGATCGGCTCGATTGCCGGCACGCTGACCTGAAAGTTCACGCCGCGCCCAAACGGAATTTCCATTGGTCCCGTCTCCCAATTCCGGGTTCGGCTGCGCTCATCCAACATGATTTGAGCCCCGTCGAGATCGAGGTACGCGAAGCCTTCGTATGGGCGGTCGAAGAGCACCGCGAAGCCGCACAAGTCGCGCCAGAAATGCAGGCTTTTGTCGATGTCGGTCACGAGTAGCTCAGGCGCCAAGCGTGCCCAGGTAGTGTGAAACGGGCCGGAGGATTCCGATGTCATGGCGACCCCAATCACCCTATTGGTGGAACCCAATTAATCCGCTGTGAGGCAACAGCCGCCACCGCGCCGCCCGGTTCGTCGCGCTCTCGTTAGGGTAGCAGCCAACCCTCCACACACAGGTTACGGCGTGACCACCGAGCCAAATAGTGTTGCCGTCGAACTCGACTGTGACTTGGCCGTCACGACCGAGGCACCGGCCCTGACGGGCAACATACGTGCGTCAGCCCCTTGGGCTGTAAGCGCGTGCCCGCGTCTTGAACCGGCCGCATAGTAGATGGCGGTCGAAGCTGCGACAGAATTTTTCTTGGTTAAATTGCATGTGATTTACGGCCGCGGCATCCGCAACGCCCGTCGAGCCGACGGCTGCCGGCGAGCCCGCAAAAAGGAGGCCGCGCGCCGAATGCGGGACGACGATCGCTACTGACGCATTATCTCGATACCTTGCCGCCCGCGACGCTTGTGCGGGCTTACGCGTGCAGCGCCCTAAAAATCCCGTTCAGACTGAGGCCTGGCCGACCCAGCGGCATTGG
>CAVPFW010000020.1:0-120081 GCA_963703855.1 uncultured Alphaproteobacteria bacterium | reverse complement strand
GGCTTGGAACAGGCCTTCCAGATGGGGCAGGAGGGCCATTCCCAGCGCGAGGGCTGAGTGGCCGAGAGGGGTCGAATCTTGCGGTTCGATAGCAGTTCCGCGAACGGCCGGAATCGGCGCGTCTCGCCCGTTGCCTCGCCTCCGTGAGAAGGGCCGTTTTACCGAACGGCAGTTCCGCATATTTGGCGGTTTAGGAGGATGGGGCGATGCCGTCGGCGGCGCGCTCGAGTGCGGCGATGTCGATGCGCTTCATTTGCATCATCGCGCCGAAGGCCCGTCTTGCGCGGGCGCGATCGGCATCGCCGATCAGCCTGATAAGCTGGCGGGGAACGATCTGCCACGACACGCCGAAGCGGTCTTTCACCCAGCCGCATTGCTCAGCCTCGGGGACCGCCGAGAGCGCGTTGGCGAAACGATCGGCCTCGGCCTGGTTCTCTACCGGTATCTGGAACGAGATCGCTTCATTGAACTGGAATTGCGGTCCGCCATTCAGGCTGGTGAACGGCTGCCCCATCAGTCTGAACTCAACCATCAGCACGTCGCCTGCCTTGCCCGACGGGTAGTCACTCGGTGCCCGATGGATCGCATCAACACGGCTGTTAGGGAACAAGGAGGCATAGAACGTGGCGGCCTCTTCGGCGTTGCCATCGAACCAGAGGCACGGGGTTATGCCTGACATCGAGATTTTCCTCCTAAAAGCGGCGGCGTAGGGGGCCTGATCGGCTCGATTTTATCCGAGCACTGCGGCGAACCGAGGGTCATGCGGCCAGAACCCGCCTCAAAGCGCGTACCCAAATAGGCACCGAACAAAATGCGACTGCGCTGCCCTCTCAGACTGCGAAATTTGCACAAGATTAAACTCCGCCGAGGGACGCGAGTTCCTTCCCACCAGTCCTCCGCGTGCTGTGCTATCGCCGACGGCTTCTATCGGCGCGATTGCGCCCTTTCCGGGTAGGCTGCCCCAGCCGGTCGACAGGCCCGGGAGCACTGGAGCCGCGGTGCATCGAGCGGCGTGTCGCTCTCTGCACCATTGCCGTCATTGCCCGACGCTCCCTGATCGCCACCGTAGGGATAAAACCCATAGTCTCCGGCCGTTCGGCGGTCAACAACCAGCCATGATCGGGTGATGTACGGAGATTTGTGTCAGGGCGGTGAGAGGGGGTACTCGGCGGATTGCTGATGTCCGCAACAGAGGAGCATCCCCAATGCCACAGTCGGCGACGATCCGCAGCTTACCGCGAGCCTTCGAGCTGGTGAAGGGCATGCAGGCGCAGGGACTGGAATGGGGCGAGGGCTACCGCGGTCTCGGCCGCGCGGCGATTGCCGCCATTCTTGCCGGGCAGATGGCTCAGTCGGTCGACGATCACCTCGATCGCATGGCCGCGCTCGACCGGGCCGACCGGCGCAACGGCTCCTACCGGCGGCATCTGTTGACCGAGTTGGGCGAGATCGAGCTTGCCGTGCCGTGCACCCGGCGCTTCGCGCCGATCGCCGTCTTGCGCGCCTACGCGCGGCGGGCCGAGCCACTCGACCGCATGATCCTGGCCTGTTTCGTGCTCGGGCTGTCGGTGCGCAAGGTCTCGGAAGCGCTGTTGCCGGTGCTCGGCCGACCGATCAGCCCGGCGACCGTCAGCACAATAGCCAAGCAGCTCGATAGCGTGGTCGCCGCCTTCCATGCCCGGCCGCTCAGGGAGCGCTACCGCGTCTTGATGCTCGACGGGGTGGTGCTCGTTCGTAAGACCGGCGCCGGCGCGATCCGGCGACCGGTGCTGGTCGCCCTCGGCCCCAGGCCCGACGGCAAGAAGGAGGTCATCGATTTCCGCCTAGCGCACAGCGAGAGCGCCGCCGAATGGGAGCGCTTCCTCGGCGATCTGATCCGCCGCGGCCTGGCTGGCGACCATCTCGAGATGATCTGCGTCGACGGCGGCAGCGGGCTGAGGGCCTCGTTGCCGACCGCCTTCCCCGGCACCCCCGCGCAGCGCTGCTGGGCACACAAGATGCGCAAGGTGCTGGCCGAGGTGCGCCGTGCCGACCAGCCGACCGTTAAGGCCGATGTGCAGGCGGTGACGAATGCCAAAACCTTGCCCCAGGCGCGCTCCGCCGCCCGCCGCTTCGCCGATCGTTGGCAGCAAGCCTACCCCAAGGCGGTCGCCTGCCTGCGCGACGATCTCGACGAACTCTTGACCCGCTGGCGCTACAAATCCTTAGCCGAGCGCAAGCGCGTGCGCACCACAAACGCCATCGCGCGCCGCTTCCGCGAGGTCCGCCGACGAACCTGGCCGATGCGGGTCTTCTCCGACCGCACCTCGATGGACCGCATCCTGTTCGCCGTCTTCCATCATGAAAACCGCAACCAGGGCCTCAGCACCCCTCTCCTGCTGACACAAACCTTTTGACGTTACCCCATGATCGGCGCGCGATGTCATGCATTTCGCCGGATCGAAATACACCCATGGGGCACAGGGGAACGTCGCCGCGGCGCCGGAGATCCGCATAGTCGGAGGCCTGGAATCACGTTCGATGCGTCACCCCGCGTCTGGCAACACCCTTGCGCCAGGTTCCCTCAGAGAGAACAATGAGCGGTGGAACAACAAAATCGCGGCGCTCCAACGAGGGAGAGAATGCCATGGACCTCGGATTGCAGGACAAGCATGCGATCGTGACTGGCGGCAGTCGGGGCATTGGCAAGGCCATTGCGCGGGAATTGGCTCGCGAAGGGGCCGATGTGGCGATCGTGGCGCGGAACAAGGTGGATCTGGAGGCGACGGCGCGGGAGCTGGCTGCCGAGACGAACCGGCGCATCGTTCCGCTCGCAGCCGATGTCACCAGCAAGGAGCAGGTGGACCGCATGGTCGCCGCGGCGGCGCAGCAACTGGGCGGCCTGCACATCCTGGTCAACAGCGGGTCCGCACCAGGGGGCTCGGCCACCGCGACCGGCCCGATCGAAACCGTCATCGACGAGGATTTGCTGCAGGATTTCAACGTGAAGTATGTGGGAGCGCTGCGCTGTTCCCGCGCTGTCATCCCGTTCATGAAGACGGCAGGGCTGGGGCCGCATCATCAACATCAGCGGCGGCAACGCCCGCAACGCCGGCAATCTCAGCGGGGGCGCCCGCAATGCCGGCCTGGTGCACATGACAAAAACACTGGCAGTCCAACTGGGCCGTCATGGGATCACGGTCAATTGCATCCATCCCGGCACGACCCGCACCGAGCGCACGCCGAGCCTGCTCGCGGCCCGCGCCACCCAGCTGGGCGTATCTCCGGAAGAGGCGGAGCGCCAGGACTTCGCTCCGGACTCTCCGCGCGGCAATGCCATCTGCCGCATGGTGGACGCTTCGGAGGTCGCGTTCGTCGCGGTCTTCCTGGCCTCGGAAAAGGCCTGGGCGGTCTCCGGCGAGCTGGTCGCGGCAAGCGGTGGGGCCGGGCGGTCGGTATATTACTGAGCAGAGAAGTAGGCCGACGGTCGGGTTAGCGCAAACCAACCGTTCAGATGCGCGCCGGACGCGCGATCGATCACCCCTGGAGCTGCTCGCCGCGCCTGCCCGCGTCTTCGGCTCAAGATTCCCCAATGCTGACTTACACGACGCCGGCGATAAGGTCTCGTTGCTCGGCAAAGAGCGCCTTGACCCAATCAATTACAGCGCGCACGCAGGCGGAGCGGCGCAGATCACGGTGGACAATAATCCAGTATTCGGCGGCGATTTCTGGGATCGGTGGGGTCAGTCGTTCAAGCAGAGGATGGCCGTCCCCCACATAACAGGGCAGCACGCCGCGCCCTGTACCGGCGCGGATCGCCTCCAAATGCATCAGCATCGATGATGCGCGCAGCGTCACCGGACTCCCGGTCTCTTCCACCTGCCGCCGGACCCAACGTGCAGGCGCATAGTGCGCTTGCTCGTCGGTATAGGTGACCCATCCGCCGGCACCAGCGTCGCGCCGCCGGTAGACCGCGCAGGCGAAGGTGCCAGCCTTGGAAATGTAGAAGTCCCCGCCTTCCGGCGGCTCGTGGCGCAACGCCATATCGGCTTGGCGTCGCAGGAGGTTTGCCGTCTGGCGCAACTCGTCGACAAGCTCCAACGTGATGCCGGGCGGCAGCGCCGTCGTTGTCACTTCCGACAGGCAGCGAGCGAGAAACCCGGCGGCGCACTCGCCGGTCGATACCCGCACTGTGCCGCTCAACACCGGCGAGGCAGCCGCACTCCGGCGCTCCAATGTTAGCACTGCATCCTCGATGCTCTCGGCCGCCGAGATCAACTGCTCGCCGGCGACGTTGAGGCGTAGCCCCTCGGGCAGGCGTTCGAACAGGACCGGTCCGCCAAAACTGGCCTCGAACGCGGCCAAACGGCGGGCGATCGTCGGTTGGCTCAGCCCGAGCGCCCGTCCGGCGGCGCGCATCGACCCTTCGCGAGCAACGGCGAGGAACACCCGGACATCGTTCCAGTCCATCGCGCCGTGACTCGATCCTTGCACGCGGGTCGCCGGCTCATGCCGCGGTTCGCGCACCGCAACCTCTAATCCGTTGAAAGCAGCCATGCCACCCTCCCTTACCGCTCACGATCATTCGTACCAACAATCGGGTGCCACGAAAACGTTCCGCTCAGCTTCAAAAACGGAGATCACCGCAAATAATCCGTAGCGTTATGCTTCCTAGCACGTCGCCACTCAGAAAGGAGCGGAAAATGGCAAGCGGAATGCCCAGCGTCATCCATCTCGACGCGGAACTTGCGAAGCTGACAATGTTTCGACGAACGCCGCACTCGACGCGGGAAGAGACAAAAGGAAGCGTCGCGCGATTGGCTTCCTATCGCGACGGGCTGCTTTTGGCGCTTAAATCCGCCGGGACCGACCATTGGGAACGTCATCTCACCGGTGACGAGTTGGTTCACGTCCTCGACGGGTCGACGATCCTGGAAATCGTCTGCGACGACGGGCCGCCCAAGTCTTTTACGCTCGGCGCCGGAATGATCGCCGTCATTCCACAGGGCGCATGGCACCGCAGCCATTCCGAGGGCAACACGCATCTCGGCCTGACGCCCTTTCCTGGCGAGCATGTCGAGCGCGATGTCGACGACCCTCGGCGAGGCCGCAAGCCCGAGGGGGAAACGGAAAGCAGAGCGCCCGACATCGTTGACCTCAACGCCGAGGTCGCGAAGCTGACGATGTTCCAAGGCCGGACCCCGCGATCGACGATGGCCGATCGACAGGGGAGCGCCGCTCGATTGGCGTCTTACCGTGACGGCGCCCTCACCGCCACGAAGTTCGCGGGGAAAGGTCATTGGGAAAAGCACATTGCTGACGAGCTGATCCACATCCTCGACGGCATGGCGACGCTGGACGTCGCGGCCGAGGATGGGAAGCAATCGCTCGCGCTCCGCGCGGGAATGATGACTGTCATCCCGCAAGGGACGTGGCACCGGTTTCGCTCTGCGGAGGGCGTGACGCTGATGACCGCGACGCCCTTTCCCAGCGAGACGATCGAGGACGATCTCGACGACCCTCGAATGGTCGAGAGCAACGCGATATGAATGAGGAGTTCGCCGCAAGTTTTTCGTCAGTGATGCAGGTCTGCTTACGGCTCGATCCGGACGATTAAGCTCATGTCTCGTAGGGCGAGCGGTTGACAATACCGGCGGCGTCGCAAAGATCAGATTGAGGGTTTGGTTGAAGATCGGGGTGTAACGCCGGCCGATAGCCGGCGCGGATTGCGAGGAAGGTGGCAGGTGGGGTCAGCAGCCCGTCGGCGTGAGGGATTTGCCGCGCTGCTTGGTAGCCTTGCTCGCTCCAGCGGAACGCGCGGCCCTGCGCGATGGTATAGGCCTCGCCGGCCGAGGCAATCACGGCGCCGTCCGGGAGCTCGCCAATAGGACCAGGTATGGCATGGACCCGTTTGCGGCCTCGGTCGAGCCGCTCTTCGTGTAGGACCGCATCCATCTCCGACGCCAGAGGCGCCTTCCCTCCCTGAGCCTTGCCCCAGGCGGCACGAAATGCTTCGGCATCCCCGCGGCGGCAGAAGAAGCACGGGCGGTGACCGGCGGCGAGCGCCACCGCTTCGTCGAGAAAGAAAAGCTCGGTCCAGCTGCGTCCGCCCATCACCTCGCGGTGCCGCCCTTTGTAGTCGAGGACACAGACGAGCCACGCCTTGGTCGTCCAGCGTCGCCCGAGCAGCGTTTTGGTTGCCGGGTCATGGATGATCCCGCGATTGCCCATGAAAAGCCCTCTCTGCGAGATCGCGACGACATCGCCAAACGGGGTCACCCGGTTCTGCAAGGGTCTGCGATCGCCGCGCATCGGCATCTACCGTTGTCGGAAGGTTAGCATCCGGTGAGCACCGCAGGCTGGGCTACTCGGGCGATTTGACCTGCGGCGGTGCGCGGCCGGCGGCTCTTTCGTCGGTGATGATCTGCTGCAGGCACTCGATGCCGTACTGGGTGAAGGCGACTAGGCCATCATCGCCGACACCGTAGACCCAAAGGGAGTCATCGTCAGGGGACATGTCGATCGACAGCTCGAACAGCCAGTCTTCGCTCTCGCCGAGCAGGTTGGCGACGTAGCCGATCGTGAAGACCGATGCGATGGCGGCCAAGATCAGGCCGCTTGGCTGCGCGGTGCCGAGCGCGGCCGCCGGTTCCACGGTAGCAGTTCGTCGATCCTGTGGACCGGATGCTCGGCGATCCGGGCCAGCACGTCGGCCAACCAGGCTTGCGGATCGACGTCGTTCAATTTCGCGGTGCCGATCAGGCTGTACATCGCCGCGGCACGCTGCCCGCCGCGGTCGGAACCCGCGAACAACCATGACTTTCTGCCCAGGGCAATACCACGCAGAGCTCGTTCCGCCGCGTTGTTCGATAGACAGATCCGACCGTCGTCGAGGAACCGCGTGAACGCGGGCCAGCGTTTGAGCATGTAGTCCATCGCCTTGGCGAGATCGTTGCCACGCGACAGCTTCGCTCGCTGCTCGCGCAGCCAGCTTTGCAGATCGGCGACCAACGGCGCGCTTTGTTCCTGCCGGACCGCCCGGCGCCGCTCGGCGCTCTGGCCGTTGATCGAGCGTTCGATGTCGAACAGGGCGTCGATGCGCCGGACCGCCTCCAGCGCCAGCGGCAAGATCACTTTCGTGGTCTTGCCCTGCGCCTTGCGGCGAGCGTTGGCGGCGACATCGGCCATGATGAAGAAGGGCCGGCGGGCATGCACCCAGCACGCCGCCTCGATGATCGGGCCCGGCTTGCGGTCGGCCTCGTACATCTTGTTGTATCCGCCGAAGGCGTCGGCCTGAAAGATCCCGGCATAATCGGTCAGATGCGCCTGGGCATGCTCGCCGGCCCGATCGCGCGAGTAATAGAACATCGCCGTCGGCGGAGCCTGCCCGCCAAACGGACGATCGTCGCGCACGTAAACCCAACATCGCCCGGTGTCGGTCTTGCCCTTGGCCAGGACCGGCACGGTGGTGTCGTCGCCGTTCAGCCGCGCGGCGGCCAAGACATGCGCCTCAACCCGCCGGAGGAGCGGCGCCAGCACCGCGCAGCAGCCGCCCACCTGATCGGCCAGGGTCGACAAGCTGAGCGGTACGCCCTCCCTGGCGTAGCGTTCGGCCTGGCGGTTCAGCGGTTGATGCTGCCCATACTTCTCGAACAGGATCATTGCCAGCAAGCTGGGACCGGCCTAACCCCTAGCAATCACATGGAATGGCGCCGGCGCCTGAGTGATCTTCTCGCACTCACGGCAGGTGAATTTCTCGCGGACATGCTGGATCACCTTCCATTGCCGCGGAATGACCTCCAGCGTCTCGGTGATGTCCTCGCCCAACTTGCGCCGCCGCGCGCTGCCGCAGCAAAGGCAAACCGTCGGCCGCGGTTCGACCACCCGCTCCCGCAGCAGATGCTTGCAAAGGGCTGGCGCGTCGGACGCTTGCGGGTAAAGGCCATGACATTCGTGGTCTGGGCCACAGCGCGCTCGGCGGCGATCTTATCCTCGCTGGCCGAACTCTCGAGTTCCTCGAGCGCAAGCTGCATCTGATCGAGCAGCCGCACCGTGGGTTCCGAGCGCCTCATGTCGGTGCGGCCGACCGCCAGCCACACCCGCACGCCGGAGGGAACCGGGATCATCGCCGCGCCAGCACGTCGAGCACCCGCTCCAGCGCCGCGGCGTCAACGTCGCGGTCAACGCGAACCCGGTGCCCATCCGCCAGCTCGATCTCGATCAGCCCCGCTTTCTTGCGCCGCCGGCGACGGGGCGCGTCATTGACCGCGGCCGCCTTGCTTTCGGGAACCACGGCCTGCAACGACAGGACGTCCTTGGAGATCTCGACCGCCACAAAAGACGGCAGTTCGGAAGCGCGCGGATCGTGTCCCGAGACGTGGTGTAAGAGCGCGGTAGGATTGCGCTCTCCGGCTGGGCTGGCCGGTTTTTGTCAGGCCGCCACGGCGGGCAGGTTGACGATCAGATCCTGGCTCAACGGAGCGATGGTTTCCAGGGTCATGTAGCGGGCTCGCTGGACCGCCCATTCATCGTTCTGCTCGAGCAGGATGGCGCCGACGAGGCGGGTGATGGCTGCTTCGTTTGGGAAGATGCCGACGACCTCGGTGCGGCGCTTGATTTCGCCGTTGAGCCGTTCCAAGGGGTTGGTCGAGTGGATCTTGAGGCGATGGTCCCCCGCTTTCGCGAGGGCAGGCTCTTGGGAAAGCTCATGAAGGCGAGGACGTCGGCTTCGGCCTCGTCCATCAGCCCGGCGAGCTTGGGCACCTTGGGCCGCAGCTGGTCGGCGACCTGGCGCCACTGGGCGCGGGCGGCCTCGGCGTCCTCCTGGGCGAAGGCGGTACCGACGAAGGCGGCGACGACGCGCCGGCCCTGCTTGCCGGCATGGGCCAAGAGGTTGCGCATGAAGTGCACCCGGCAGCGCTGCCAGGAGGCGTGCAGGACCTTGGCGACGGCTGCCTTCAAGCCCTCATGCGCGTCCGAGATGACCAGCTTGACGCCGCGCAGACCGCGGCGGGCCAGCTTGCGCAGGAACTCGGTCCAGAAGGTTTCGGCCTCGGACGGGCCGATATCCATCCCCAGCACCTCGCCCCACGGGTCATGCCCGTGGGCTGAAGGCCCACGGCCGTCGCTATTGACGGCAATCGCGAGGATCACCGCGGTCGAGAGCACGCGCCCGCCGCTGCGGCCTTTGACGTAAGTGGCATCGAGCCACAGATAGGGCCAATCGCCTTCGAGCGGCCGATTGAGGAAGGCCTCGATCTTGTCGTCGATCTCGGCGCACAGCCGGGAGACCCCCGCCTTCGCAGGGGCAGGCCCTGGCTCTTTGAGATGCCGGTCATTCCCATCGCCCGCACCAGTTCGTCGACCGAGCGGGTCGAGACGCCGTGGAAATAGGCTTCCTGGACGACCGCGGTCAGCGCCTTCTCGGCCATCCGCCGCGGCTCCAGGAAAGCCGGGAAGTAGCTTCCTCCTCCGCAGCTTGGGGATGCGCAATTCCACCGTGCCGGCGCGCGTCTCCCAGTCGCGCTCGCGATAGCCGTTGCGCTGGGTGATCCGATCGGGGCTGCGCTCGCCGTGCCCGGCGCCGGTCAGCCCTTCGACTTCCAGCTCCATCAGCCGGTGCGCGGCAAAGCCGATCATCTCGCGCAGCAGGTCGGTGTCAGGGCTCTTCTCCACGAGTGCGCGAAGGGCGATCATCTCATCGGTCATCCCCGGATCGAGTCCGGGGACCGGGTTCTCCGTCAGGTTGATCGGTTTGGCGACCAAACCCTACCGGAGAGATCCGCGGTGACCACCGCTGTGGATAAGTAGCCCGCCGCCGCCCGACTCGTGGCGGTCCACGTCGGCGGGCTACTTACCCACAGCTCCTACACCACCCCAAGGGACACGACCGCGGTCCGCGACAACGATGCCGGCTTTCGGGATGCCCATCACCAGGACCGTCAGGCTGTTCGTACCGCGCGGTCGACAACCACGTCTACGACCGAGTCCGCAACTTCCTGGTTCGGCGTCACAAGGCGCCGACGCGCGGCACCAACCGCTTCACCCACGAGGCGGTTTTCGGCGCGCTCGGGATGCTCCACCTCCGGCGTGTCCATCTCGGCCCGCCGCCGTATGCCGCGAGATGAAGCCGGTCGGAAGGCCGGATGCGGGAAACCCGTACGTCCGCTTTGATGAGCGGGGAGGGGAAAACGGCGCCGCCGTCATACGCGGTGACCGCGCCTCTCCTCTCCCCCGCCGGCGAGGAACCCCCGCCGGCCGGGGGAGAGGGAGGGGTGAGGGGGCCGCGCAGCACCACCGCGACGCTGACGCGCACGAACAGACCCTCGCCCGCACCTGGGGAGAGGGAGGGACCCGGCCCGCAGGGCTGGGAGAGCCTGCCCCGGACCCGATCCGGGGGTGAGCGGCGGCAGCGACGGGAGTGGGCCTACCGCGCGCGGGTGTAGCGGCGGCACTCGATGCGCAGATGGTCGCGGAAATGCGGGCGCAATTTCTGGGTCCAGGGGGTGTCTGCCGCCCTTTTCCAGGCGTCCGAGCGCACCACCTCGGGCGAGGTCAGGTGGTAGAGCGCGACATAGCGCTGGGTCCCCCCGGTGCCGCGGTAGCGGCGCGCGCATAGGGTGCCGGGCACCGAGCCCAGGGCCGGGATGTGCTCGGTGTTGTACCACTCGTTGAATTCGTGCTCGTGCTCGGGGGCGACGTTCATCCCGATCAGCAATAAGGCGGCGGCGTCGCGCGGCGCGGCGCGGTCGCCGGGGAACAGCTGCTCGCCCTCGTAGCGCAGAAGGCCCTTGCGGAACTTGGCGGTGCGCTTGGTCCAAGGCGACCCGTTGTCGCCGCCGACCGCGAGATAGGCCGGGCTTTTCAGCACATCGACATTGTCGAGATCGTAGGTCGCGACCGCAATCTTGGGGTTGTCCGTGCCGATCCAGCGGTCGGCGTTCACAAACCCGGGCACGCGCAGCCGCTCGGGGATGTGCTCGAGATCGTACCAGTCGTGAAACTCGTCCTCGGGCGCGGCCGAGAAATCCATCGCCGCGATCAGAATGCCCTTTGCCATCGCTTCCTCCCGAAAGGTCCGGCTCATCATCCCCGAGACCCGCCGCCGTTGCCAGCAAATCCGCTCGGACGGCAGGGAGCGCGTCCCGCGCGCCGCGCCCGTCAGCGTCTGGTCCGCGGCTGAGCGGCAGCGGTCGCCTGCTGGCGAAACAAGGTGTCGGCGGCCTGCTTCTGCGTATCCGACAGGCTGGCGTAAAGACTGTCGAAAGCGGTCGCAAGCCGTTCGGTGTTGTCGGCGTAGGCGTGCGCGATCTGGGCGTAGGAGTGCATGTTGTCGACCGCGCTCATCGCCGCCACAGCGCCGGCGCGTCGGGCGAAGAGCGCGTCCGTGCTCGCCGCATTGTCGCGCATCGCCTGGGCAAAAGCCGACCAGAGCGGCATCTGCGCCTCGGTTATGCCGAGTTGCGACTGCAATGTGCGAATCCGCTGGTCTACGGCGGCTCGGGTCGCGGCCGAAGGCGCGGGCGGGGCCGGCTCCGCAGCGACCGGCGAGGCTGCCGGAGGTGCCGCGGCGGAGGTCGAGGTCTGGGGGATCGGGGCCGGCGGCGCCGCCGACTGCGCGAGGCCGGTGGACGGGACAAGCAATGCCGCCAAGGCGACGCCGCGTATAATTGATGAGGCGGACATTTCTACCTCTATTCCAATTGATCGATTCAGCGCCCGTGACCGTGCCCACCGCCGAAGCCGGCGCCTGCGCGGGCCTCGTGCCAGCCGCCAAAGCCGCCGCCGTGCCGGCCGCCGACATCGCCGTTTTGCCAGCCGCCGCCGTGCCGGCCGCCGAAACCGTAGCCCCCGCGGGCCTCGCGCCAGTGCCCACCCCAGCCGGATCCCCAGGCGTACCGCCCCGGTGGTCGACCGTGGAAGCCACCCCGCCAGCCGAAATGAGCAATCCCGACGCCCGCGCCCACATATGCGACGCCGCCGGTGATGTAGCCGCCATTCCACCAGCCGGGTCCGATGGTCGCGAAGGCCAGGACGGGCGGACCGATAACGAAGGCAAAGGCGGGCGGCGCAAAGATGGCGAGCGGCGGCGCCCCGGCCACGACGATCGCGGGCGGCGGCAGGACCACGATCGGCGGCGGCAGCGCCGCGCCGAGCAGCGCGCCGGCCGATGGCGGCGGCGGGGCTGCGGCAGCGAAGGGGGCCGCCACGGGTGGCGGAGCGGCGGCCGCGATCGGCGGCGGGTAGATCGCGGGAAGTCCGACGACGACCGGCGGCGGCGCGATGTAGATCGGCGGCGGAACGACGATCAGCGGGGGGGCGACGATCACCCCGAACGAAGCACCGGCCAGCAGGCCGCCCCACGCCCATCCGCCCGCGCCCCATCCCCAGCCGAAATCGCTCCAGCCCCAGGCGCGGCGCCAATCCCACCAGCCCTCGCCGCCGCCCGCACCGCCGAACCCCGGACCACCCCAACCGTGTCCGAATTGGGCCGAGGCGAAGCTGCTTCTCCATCCAGGACCGGCCCACCCGTGCTTGTACCAGCCGAGATGCCGGCCGTTGTCGTGCCAGCCTTGGCCGCCATGCCATCCCGCAGCTTCGTGCCAGCCTCCGCCGTCGTGCCAGCCGCCGCCGCCGTGCCAGCCTCCACCGCCGTGCCAGCCTCCGCCGCCATGCCATCCCGCAGCTTCGTGCCAGCCTCCGCCGCCGTGCCAGCCTCCGCCGCCGTGCCGCCTCGCCGCCGTGCCAGCCTCCGCCGCCGTGACCGCCCTCGCCGCCGTGCTTCGCCTCGGCTGGAGCGCCGATCGCGAGCGCCGCCGCGGCTGCGGCGGCGATCAGCAGCTTCGATCGCATGGTTCGACGGGTCATCGGCGGTGGTCCTTGCAGGTCGCGCGCATGGCGGGGACGCGAAACCGGGTATCCCACGTTGAGAATGGAATCTTGACCGGCTGCTTCAACTGTCCTTAACCATTATTTCTAGTTTGGACGCGGGTCGATTTTTTTCTAAGGCAAGTTGCGCCGAGGACGCTGAATTCAAAAAGCGTCAAGACAACCTTCGCGCTCCGATTCGGTTCCATTTTGCAACCACATTCGCGGAGCGCTTTCACGCTGATCCGGGACCTGTCCTTCGTCGATCAGCCGCCCGAATTTTGCGCTATGATCAGAGCCTCCAGATTGGAGGATTGCCGATGACCGCCACTACGCCCTTTTTGAAGAATGCGGAAAAGCTGGGTCCGCTGGCCTCGCGCTATGTCGAGGTCGAGGGCCTGCCATGGAAGCCGACCCCGTGCGCCGGGATCGACATGAAAGTCCTGATGGAGGAGCCCGAGACCGGGCTGATGACGGCGCTGTTCCGCTGGCAGCCGGGGGCCGAGCTCGCTTTGCACGAGCATGTCGAGATCGAGCAGACCTTTGTCCTCGAAGGCAGCCTCGTCGACGACGAGGGCGAGGTGCGCGCCGGCGGCTATGTATGGCGCCCCAAGGGCAACCGGCACCTGGCGCGCTCGCCCAAGGGCGCGCTGGTGCTGTCGTTTTTTCTGAAACCGAACAAGTTTCTCGCCGGCGATGCGGCGGGGCAGCAGTTGCGCTGAGCCGCCGGCGATCTTCTGGCCGCGGGTCCGGCCGCAAGCGAGATCAGCCAACGCAACCATTATCAAACGAGGGCGCGGATGACGGGTTTCCGATCCGAGGTCGATGTCGCGGTGATCGGCGCCGGCGCCGCCGGGATCGGTGCCGCGCGCCGGCTGGTCGAAGACGGCACGTCGGGGGTGCTGGTGCTGGAGGCGCGCGGCCGGGTCGGCGGCCGGGTCCACACCATCATGCCCACCGGGTTTGCGCTCGATCGCGGCGCCGAGTGGCTCCATTCCGCCGACCGCAACCCGTTGTCGGCGATCGCCCAGCGCCTGGGATTTTCTGTGCATCACCGGCCGCCGGAATGGACGAGCCGGCTTATGCGCAGCGGCGAGACCGCCGAGGCGGAAGCCGATTGGCTCGCGACCCGCGAGGCGCAAGGCCGGGCGCGCCGGAAGGCGGCGGGGGAGCCGGTCGACCGCTCGCTGGCGAGCCTTCTCGTCCCCGGCGGGCGCTGGAACCAGCTGCTCGACGCCACCAGCACCTGGGGGAACGGCGCCGAGCTCGATCGGGTCTCGGTCAAGGACTATGTCCGTTATGACGACAACAGCACCAACATCAACTGGCGCGTGGGCGAAGGCTACGGCCGGCTGTTCGAAAAACTGGCCGAGGGGCTGCCGGTGGCGCTGGAGACGCCGGTGTCGCGGATCGACCATCGCGGGCGGGCGATCCGGATCGAGACCGCGCGGGGCACGGTCACCGCGGCGCGGGTCATCGTCACCGTGCCGGCCTCGATCCTTGCCCAAGAGCGGATCCGGTTCGAGCCGCCGCTGAGCGACAAGGTCGCCGCAGCGGCGGGGCTGCCGCTCGGGGTCGACGACAAGCTGTTCATCGCGCTCGACGGCCAGTGGGCGGAGTTCGGCCAGGACGGCTTCCTGGTCGGCTCGACGACGCGGCGTGAAACCATGAGCTACCAGCTGCGGCCGCTCGACCGCCCGGCGATCTATTGCTTTTTCGGCGGGCGCTTTGCCGCGGCGATGGAACGCGAGGGCGAAACGGCGATGTTCGCGTTTGCCGCCGACGAACTGGCGGGCATCCTCGGCAGCGGCATCCGCAAGCACATCTCGCCGCTCGCCGCGACTGCCTGGCTGCACGATCCGTGGTCGCGCGGTTCCTATTCCTATGCCATGCCCGGCCATGCCGACGACCGCGCCATTCTCGCCGCACCGGTCGACGACCGGCTGTTCTTCGCCGGCGAGGCAACGTCGCCGAATTTCTTCTCGACCGCGCACGGCGCCTACCTGACCGGGGTCGCCGCCGCCGAGGCCGCCCTCGCCAGCCTGATCTCGGTCTAGGGAACACCTCGACGGATCCCACCCGTTCTTCCGGCCATACCGGCCCACGGGCCCGGCCGTCGGCCGGCCCGAGAGCCTGCCCCTGGCTCGAACAGGGGACGGGCTCCGGCCGGTGCCCACGGCGGACATGGGTCCGGCCTGCGCCGGGAAGACGAAGAGGGATGTTGGTGGATTACTTCAGACGGAAGCGCGAGCGAGCCGGCCGCATTCGATCCGACCCCGACGGCAGCAAGCCTTGGATGCATATCGCTAGGCGGGTAGGGCAAGCCGCGGCCGCTCGTTGAGGGTCGGCACGCGGATCCCGGCATCGTCGATGCGGATCGTGCTGATCGAGGCGAGGGCGACCTCGATGCGCGAATAGGAATCGAGCGGCATGCCGAGCGCGAACAGCAGCGCCGCGCGGATCACGTCGCCATGGCTGACGATCGCCACGGTCCCGTCACTGTGGGTCCGGCGCAGGTCGCACAAGGCGTTGACGATCCGGCCCTGGACCTGGCGCATGCTTTCGCCGCCGGGCACCGCCGCGATGCTGCGGTGCTTTTGCCACGGCTCCCAGCGCCGGTCTGCCCGGACCTGGTCGAAGGTCAGCCCGGTCCACTCGCCGAAATCGAGCTCGATCACATCCTCGCGATAGCCGATCGGCAGACCGAGCCGGGCGGAGAGGATCTCGGCGGTCTCCTTGGTGCGCTGCAACGGGCTCGAATAAAGCGCTGCGATGTTCTCGCCGGCGAGGCGGTCGGCGACCGAGGCGATTTCGGCGCGGCCCCTCTCGGAAAGGCCGATCCCGGAGGTGCGCCCCGCGAGCACCCGGCCGGCCAGCACATGCTCGCCGTGCCGCACCAGATGAAACACCGTCATGTCCCCCGACCCCCGTCCCCCGTCCCCGCAGAAGGCCGATGCTAGCATCCGATCGCCGGGCCGGGCACCTCGTTTTCTGCGGGCGTTGACAACCGGACGCGCGATTGTGATATGGCCCGCGCGAATGAGAATGGCGGCGGGCGCAGGCTCGATCCTCGTTCTGGCGATGGCGGTGGTCGGCGGCTTTGCGCGCGGCACCGCGGCCGAGGAGCCGCGCCACGACGTCCGCAACTGGTCGGATTACATCGCGCCCGACACGATCCCGAAATTCGAGGCCGAGACCGGAATGTCAGAGAGGGGAACGAGGTGCTGGAAGCGAAGCTCTTCGCCGGCGGGTCGGGCTACGACATCGCGGTTCCGTCGGCGAGCCCGTTCATGGCCCGGCAGATCGCGGCCAGGGTCTACAAGGAGCTCGACAAGGCCGCGTTGCCCACCTGGAAGAACCTCGACCCGCGCGTCCTCGAGCTCGTCGCCGCCGCCGATCCCGGCAACGCTCACGGCGTGCCCTACCCGAACCCGAATTTGCCGGCGACGGCGCTGGTCGAGCGGCGGATCCGCGACGACCCCGCGATCTACCCGCCCGCCGATGTCCACCGCCGCTTTTTCGTCGACCTGCCGGCGCCGGCCGACTACGAGCGGGCACGCACCCGCGCCTGGACCCGATTGAAATCGGGGTACTGAGCCGCGCAATCTGGAGTCCGGCAGTCCGCTGCCGACTGCCGGCGCCACGCGCCCAGGATCGGCGCATTCCAACCGGGGAGAGCGAATTGGCCATCGACTATCAGAAGCGCGATCGGGTCGCCTACATCACCCTGAGCAACCCCGACAAGGCGAACATCCTCGACAAGGCGACATCGGACGAGATTTCGGCGGCATGGATCGACCTGTGGGAGGACCGCGACATCCGCTGCGCGATCCTGACCGGCGCCGGCGACCGGCATTTCTGCGGCGGGCACAATCTGGCGCCGCGCCCGAACATCACCGAGGAGGAACGCGAATATTTGCGCACGCAGCGCATCTTCTGGCCGCTCGCCGGCACGGTGCACGGTCAAAGGACCGGCGTCGACGGGCGTATGGGCGACCATTACCCGCGGGTGTGGAAGCCGGTCATCGCCGCGGTCAACGGCTGGGCGGCAGGGGCGGGCCTCTATATCCTGCTGGCGTCGACGGATATCCGTGTCGCCAGCCAAGAGCATGCGCGGTTCAAGTTTGCCCTGACCACCCAGGGATGGCTCGGTCACGGGCCGGGTGCCACCCTGCTCGCCCGCCAGCTGCGCTATATCGACGCGATGAAGATCCTGCTGACCGACGAGCCGTTCGACGCCCAGGAGGCGCTGCGGATCGGGCTGGTCAACGAGGTCGTCCCCCATGCGCAGCTGATGGCGCGAGCGGAACAGATCGCCCGCCATATCGTCACCTTGCCGCCGGTCGCGGTGCGCATGATGAAGGAGTTCGTGGTCCGTTTCGGCGACCTGCCGACCGACCAGGCGTGGCATGTCCAGAATTTGATCAACTCGCTGCTGATCCAGACGACGACCGATGGCGAGGAAGGCCGCCGGGCCTTCAATCAAAAGCGCCCGCCCAACTTCACCGGCGCGCTGCGCCGTCGCGGCGAGGCTTGGGAGGAGCCCTCCGCCGAAGACGCCGAGCGCCTCTACGACGCCTACCGCAGCCGCGAGTTCTAGCTCTCGTCGCGGCCGCTTGCCTGCCTCCAATGGAGCTCGACCGGGATGACATCAGAATTGATTCGGGTTCCCGCCGGCGACGGCGGTGTCTTCGCCGCCTATCTCGCGGTTCCGAGGGTCGGCAGCGGGCCGGGGATCGTGCTGCTGCACACCGCCTTCGGCCTCGACCGGCACATGCGCGACATGGCCGACCGCTATGCCGACGAAGGGTATGTCGTGATTTGCCCCGACCTCTATTGGCGCCTCCAGCCGGGGCTGGATCTCGGCCAAAACGAGGCGGACCGGCGGCGGATGCTCGCCCTCTACGAGAAATTCGACCGCGCCGCTGCGCTCTCCGACATCACCCGGACCGTATCGGCGCTGCGGAGTCGCGGCGAATGCACCGGCAAGGTCGGGGCGATCGGGTTTTGTCTCGGCGGCGGCCTCGCTTATCGCGCCGCCGCACAGTCCGGCATCGATTGCGCCGTTGCCTATTACGGCGTCGGCATCGAGGCGGCCCTCGATCCAGCTCCCCCGATCGCCTGCCCGATGGTCCTGCATTTCGCCGAGCACGACGATTACGTGCCGGCTTCGGCGGCTGCACGGGCGAGGGCGGCCTTTGCCGGCCGGCCCGATATCCAGATTCACACTTATCCGGGCGCGAGACACGGTTTCAATCGCCCGGACGGCGGCGATTACGACAAGCCGGCTGCCGGGCTCGCCCATTCGCGCTCGATCGCGCTGCTGCGCAGGGTCATCGGCCCGCATTACGACCTCGAAGCCTTGTGGGAGGCGCACACGACCTATGAGTTCGGCACCCGCGACGTCGACGCGACGATGCGGACGATGGTGGCCGACCCCTATGTCAACCACGTCCCGGTCATGACCGGCGGCGTCGGCGCGCGCGACCTCGCCCGCTTTTACGCCGACCATTTCATCCCGAAATGCCCGAAGGACATCGCCATGGTGCCGATCTCGCGCACGGTCGGCGCCGACCGCGTGGTCGACGAGATGGTGGTCTCGTTCACCCACGATGTCGAGATCGATTGGATGCTGCCGGGCGTGCCGCCGACCGGGCGTCATGTCGAGGTGCCGCTCGTCGCCATCGTCGGCTTCCGCGGCGACAAGCTGTGTCACGAGCACATCTATTGGGATCAGGCGAGCGTCTTGGTCCAGATCGGGCTGCTCGACCCCAAGGGGCTCCCGGTCGCCGGGAGCGAGACTGCCGCGAAGCTGCGCGACGAGACCCGCCCCTCGAACAGCCTGATGAAGCGCTGGGCTGACAGCGCGCCCGGAGGAAGCTGAATGAGCCGACAGGCCAGCTCCACCTTGGAACAACAAAGAGGCATGCGTATTTGATACACACATGACGAGCACGGACGCTCTGCGGTTGCTGATGGCGCAGGGATGGTATGAGGTCGCCCGGAAGGGGACCCATGTTCAGCTCAAGAATCCGCACCGTTCCGGGCGGGTAACGGTTCCGCATCCGAAAAAGGATCTTCCCATCGGCACCTCAAAAGCATCGAGCGTCAGGCCGGCCTCATCAACAAGTAAGGCGACGACCGTGATCTGTTACATTGGACTCATCCGAAAAGACTTGGACAGCGACTTCGGCGTGGACTTCCCGGACTTCCCGGGTTGCACAAGCGCCGGCACCACGCTCGAGGCAGCGCGGGGGATGGCGCAGGAGGCGCTGGAGTTGCATGTGCACGGCATGGCCGAGGACGGGGACGTGTTGCCGGTGCCCTCCTCGCTGGATGCGATCATGGCCGATCCGGACAACGGCGATGCCGTAGCCTTTCTCGTGACGTTGCCCGTGACCGCCGAGCGCAGCGTGCGCGTGAACATAACCTTGCCGGAGCCCCTGCTCAGACGCATCGACGCACGCGTGCGCAACCGTTCAGCCTTTCTGGCTCGCGCCGCGGAGAAGGCGCTTTCGGAAAGCTAGGCCATGGTCGGCCGCGGCGGAACCGTGGCGGTGGATCGCCGTTAGGGAGCGGGAGCGTCGCCGCCCGACGCGCGGCGGGTTTTCCGTTGCTTCGTTCAGCTCGAAGAGGAAATCGTCGGATGGCAGCAAACCTCGACAACTACCGCGATCTTCTGCAGCAGAAAAAGGCGTTTGCCAATCTCGCCACTCTGATGCCCGACGGCACCCCGCAGGTGACGCCGGTGTGGTTCGACTACGATGGCGGGATGGTGCGGGTGAACACCGCCAAGGGCCGGGTAAAGGCGCGCAACCTGAAGCCCGGCGCCTCGGTGGCGCTGGCGATCATGGACCCCGACAACCCCTACCGTTATGTCCAGATCCGCGGCCGGGTCATCACCGCCCAGGAAAACGGCGCCGACGCGCATATCGATGCGCTGGCCAAAAAGTATCTGGACAAGGACAAGTATCCGTTTCGCCAGCCGGGCGAAATGCGCATCATGTACCAGATCGAGCCGGTGTCGGTCTCCGGCATGAACTGAACCTGTCGCGGGGGCCGCGATGATCGGTTGGCGGGCGCGGTTGGGGTTTTTGGTGCCGCCGGGAAACCCGACCGTCGAGGCGGAAATGATGGCCCTGGCGCCGGCTGGCGTCTCCGTGCACTTCAACCGCATGATCGCCCGCGGCCTGACGGGCTCGCTCGACGGGCAGAACGAGCGCAACCGCATGATGATCGACAATATCGACGCCCCTATCGAGATGCTGGCGCTGGTGCAGCCGGACGCGATCGTTCTGGCGCACACCGCGACCAGCTATCACCTCGGCCGAGAGCGCGAAGCCGAGCTGATCGTGCGGCTGGAGAAATCGACTGAAACCCGGGTGGTCACCGCGTTCGGTTCGGTGCTGCGCGCGCTCGAACATCTGAAGGTGCGCAAATTGGCGTTGGGCGCGCCCTATTCGCGCGACACCACCTTGGCCGCCAAGGCGCATCTCGAAGCCCACGGCCTGCAGGTGGTGAGCTTCGACAACCTCGAGGGCGTCACCAACATTTACGACGAGACCGCCGAACGCGCCTACCGGCTAGGCCGCACGGTCGATACCGCCGAGGCCGAGGCGGTGTTCCTGACCGGCACCGGCATGCCGACCCTGCCGGTGCTGGAGGCGCTCGAAGGCGATTTGGGCAAGCCCGTCATCTCCAGCGCCTCGGCGATGATGTGGCACGCGCTGCGCACGGCCGGGGTGCGCCAGCCGATCCTCGGCTACGGCCGGCTGCTGACCATGGCTTGATCAGCGGACCCCGGCTGTCCGCATCGAGGTGCAACCGAGGAGATCAACATGATCAAAGTAAGCGTGCTCTACGCCAACCAAGACGGCAGCAAGTTCGATATGGATTATTACTGCAAGAGCCATATGCCGATGGTTCAGCAGAAAGTGGGGGCGGCCTGCAAAGGCGTTGCCGTCGAGCATGGCCTGTCCGGCGCAACACCCGGATCGCGGCCAGCCTATATCGCAATGGGCCATCTTTACTTTGATTTAGCGGAAGCGTTTCAAGCCGCGTTCGGCCCACATGCGCAGGCCATTATGGCGGACATTCCGAATTACACCGACATCGAGCCGACGATCCAGATCAGCACGGTGAAGGTTTAAATGTCTAACCTGAAATGAGGCGAGCGGTCTCGTCGTCCCCTGCTTTCGCGCAGCGCTGTCCGGGAAAAATTTTGGGATCGCAAAAAAGCACGATCAGCCCCCATTTCGTCTTGGCCGGGTTTGCCCCGTGGGCCTTCAGCCCACAGACTTGATCCGTAGGCATCCATGTCTTCCGGCGTCCGAAAAGAAGACGTGGATACGCGGGACAAGCCCGCGCAAGACGAGTTTCAAATAATTGGGGTCTCTGTAATTCTTTTACAGTCGGGCGCTAATCGGAAGGTCACAGCACCTCGCCGTGTGGCAGCGGGTGTTTCAGCAGCTCGCGGATGCGGCCCCTCATCTCGCGCTGGTCAAAGCTGCGCAAGAGGTTGATGCGGTTGCGGTTGGGATCGCCGCCATGCCAGTATTCGTAGATCTCCTGGCGCAGCCCGAATGACGAGGCGGCGAGGTCGTGCGCCAGCCGGAACAGGCGCGACTTGTACTCGACATCGACATCCTTGCCGCGCATGTAGCGGTCGAGATAGGGACGGATCTCGGGCTGGCGAGGTCGTTCTCGCTCGGCTGCATGATGATGCCGGAGGCGCAGATCTCGCGCATCAGCTCGACCATGCGGCCGGAAACCTGGGTGAACCAGATGTGCAAATCGCGCGCCGGCCCCAATGTCCACTGCCCGGTCGGGGTCGGGCCGGCCTGATGCTCGACCCCGTCCATCGCGTGCCGCCAGATTTCGCAATAGGTCACCATCTCGCCGAGCTTGGCGGCGACCTCGCGATAGTCGATGACGCCGATCGCCTCGGCCACCATCGTCGCGACCGCCGTCATCAGGCGCATCCGCACCTCGACCCGGCAAAGATTGGACCAGCCGAGAAAGTTGAAATTGACCCCGCCGCCGTCGGCCCCGAGCATCCGCACCATCGGCGCCGGATCGTAGAGCATGAACAGCCGGTCCCACGGGACCAGCACCCGATCGAAGAACAGCATGCAATCCTGCTCGTCGAGCATCTGCAGCGGATGCCCCCACGAGCCGAACCAGCGCGACACCGGCTCGCGCGCCAGGATCTTCAGACCCGGCGTGTTGGTCGGGATGGCGAAGGCAAGTACGCATTTCGGGTTGCTGCGCCGCGCGAAAGTCGCCGACAAGGATACGTAGCATTCATGGCTGTGGGGTGCGGCGGTGGAAAGCTGCTTGCCGCCGCTGACGATGACCCCGTCGCGGGTCTCTTCGACGACGTGCAGCGCCACCTCCTCGTCCTCGCCGACCGTGCGCTGCTCGTTCTGCGGCTGGGTGCTGCGGTCGACCTGCGGGTCGCCGAGCGCGTGGGTCAGGAACAGGTCGCGGCTCTTGCAGTATTTATAGTAATTCTCCAGATTCTCGCCGAAATCGCATTTCGGATGCTTGACCGCGCTGAACGCGTCCTTGAGATGCAGGGCCGAGATGATGTAGGGCGCCAGGATGTCGGGGCTGCGGCCGAGCTGGCCCCAGGTCAGCTCGTTCCACAGCTCGCTGTTCCGGCGCTTGCGCCGGAGATCCTCGGCGCGAGCGCGGCAACAGCCAGCTGACGCTGATATGCCGGCCGGTCGCCGGGTCGACGCAGGTCATCTCGTCGCGGTATTGCGGGCTGTTCTGCAGGTCGTAGACCCGCGCCAGCTCGGCGACCATATCCTTGAACGCCGGATGGGTGGTGACGTCGGCGACCCGCGCGCCGTCGATCCAGACCTCGCGGCCGTCTTTGAGGCTCGCGAGATAGCGTCGGGCGGTCATCGGGCCGGTCGGCCCGGCCATGGCCGCCGTCCTCTCGGTCGATGCCGCGGTCATTCGCATCTATTCCCCGTTCAACCCTGCATCAGCAGCGGCGCCAGCACATCGGGGTGCGACAGCATCGGGTAGTGCCCGGCGTCGATCTCGAGATATTTGCCGCCGAGCTTTTCGGCGGTGCGGCGTTGGTGCGCCTCCGGAGGGTTGGCGGCGCGACGGCAGCGGATCACCGTTGCCGGCCAGCTCTCGCTCCAGAAGCTGTTCAGCGACACCGGCTCTTCCATCGCGGCGATCGGGTGCGGCGTGTAGCGGGCGAGCGCAAAGGCGCGCGCCGCCGGGTCGAGATCGGCAAAGCTGCGGTTTTCGGCGTCCTCGCGCGACGGCCCGACCGCCAGCGCGGTGGTGACGCGCGGGGTCGGGCGGTTGACGATCTCCCCAACCCGCTCGCCATCGAGCAATGCGAGCGCGTCGACAAAAACGAGCCGCCCGATCCGCTCGCGCGCCAATTCCGCAGCCCGGCACAGCACCATGCCGCCGGAGCTGGTGCCGGTCAGCACGACCTCGTTCAAATCTTCGTAGAACAGCAATTCGGCGATCTCGGCGGCGTGGGTCTCGACATTGATCCCCGGCCGCAGCGCGTGCCGCCGCTCGGCGCAGCCGTCGAGCGAAGGCGCATAGACGGTATGCCCCGCTTCCCTGAGGAGCGTCGCCGTCGGCTGCCAGATCCAGCCGCCCTGATAGGCCCCGTGGATCAGCACGAATGTCGCCATGTCTCGTTCTCCTTTTTTCGTCATTGCCGGGCATTCACTACAGGACCGGTCCGTAGGGAATTTCTTGCGTACCAGGCCCTTATTCCCCGCGGCCGGGCTCTTCCCGTGGGCCTTAAGCCCACGGACTTGATCAGTGGGCGTCCACGCCTTTTCTGCTCGGTCTTAACGGTCTCCAAGTCGTGGATGCCCGGAACCGGTCTGGGCAAGGGGGATTGTAATGGCGGATTCGCGCCCGCGCACCGGCTTTCAATCTCCCTTGCCGATTTTGACGCCAGCGAGTTGCTCGAACACCTTGATGATCGCCGACCCGTCTTCCTTGTTGAGACCCTGCGCCCGCGCCATCTGGTAGACCTGCTGGGTCAGATTGGCCAGCAGCAGCGGCACGCCCAGCCGCTTGGCAAAGGACGTTTCGAGGTCCTGGTCCTTGTACGAGATGTCGATCGTGCCGCCCGGCGCGAAGTCGCGGCGCAGCATGCGCGGCACCCGGTTTTCGAACTGCACGCTCGATCCGGTGCTGACCCGGACGACCTCGTAGATCTGGTGCGGGTCGAGCCCGGCCTTGACCCCGAACACCAATGCCTCGGCGATCGCCACCGTCGCGACCTGGCCCAGCATGTTGTTGAGGAGCTTCATCGCCAGGCCCTGGCCCAGCGCCCCGACGTGAAACAGGTTCTTGCCCATCGCGCGGAACAGATCCTCGCACGCGGCATAGGTCTCGGCCGCACCGCCGACGATCACTGACAATTCGCCCGATTTCGCCCGCACCGTGCCGCCGCTGACCGGCGCGTCGAGCATGGCGATGCCGCGCTCGGCCAGGCGATCGGCAAAACGCCGCGCCGCGAACGGGTCGATCGTGCTCATGCACAGGACGATGTGGCCGGGGCCGGCGCCGTTGATGATGCCGTGCTCGCCGATGACCACGGATTCGGCCTGCTCGGTGGTCTCGACCATCGCGATCGTGCGCAGCGAAGCAGCGGCGACCGCTTCTGGCGATTGCGCGACCGCGGCGCCGGCGGCCAATGCCGGTTCGAGCTTTTGCGGGTCGATGTCGTGCACGACCAGGGAAAAGCCGTGCTTCAGCAGGTTGAGCGCCATCGGGCCGCCCATCGCGCCGAGCCCGATAAATCCGACCTTGCCGGGCATTTTTCCTCCTGTGCGATAGGGCGGCCGAGCTCAGCTGGGCTTTACCCAAGGCGGGTGCGATCCGGGATCGGGCCGCGCGACCCGCACCGGATTCGGCTTGGTTTCGGCGGCGGCCCCGTTCTTGACCGGCGGCTTGATCTTGGCGCCGTCGATCTCGACGTTGATTTCGAGCAGCGAGGTGTCGCCCGACTTCCCGAGATTGACGCGCAGCATGTCGCCGCGGATGTCGACATAGCGCCCGACGACATCGAGCAGGTCCTTTTGCAGGGCCGGCAGAAAATCCGGCGCATCGCGGCTCGCCCGCTCATGAGCGAGCACGATCTTCAGCCGGTCGCGGGCGATGACCGCGGTGTTCCGGCGCTCCGGGAACAGGATGTCGAGGAGGCGCATCAGGCCCTGCCGAACAGGCTGCGGAAAAAGCTGCGGCGCTCGGTCTTCAGAAAGCGCATTTCGCGCTGTTCCCCGAGCAGACGGGCGACGGCGTCATGATAGGCCTGACCCGCCGGGCTCTCATCGTCGAACACCACCGGGGTCCCGGTGTTCGAGGCGCGCAACACCGATTTCGATTCGGGAATGACCCCGAGCAGCGGGATCGACAGGATCTCCTTGACGTCTTCGATCGTCAGCATCTCGCCTTTTTCGACCCGTTCGGGCGAATAGCGGGTCAACAGCAGGTGGATCGCGACCGGCTCCATATTGTGCTCGGCGCGCCGCGATTTCGAGGCGAGGATGCCGATGATGCGGTCGCTGTCGCGCACCGAGGAGACTTCGGGGTTGGTGACGATGATCGCCTCGTCGGCGAAATAGAGTGCCGTGATCGCACCATGCTCAATCCCGGCCGGGCTGTCGCAGACGATGTAGTCGAAGGTTTCCTTCAATTCGTCGAGCACGCGCTCGACCCCGTCGCGCTTCAGCGCCTCCTTGTCGCGCGTCTGCGAGGTTGGAAAGACATAGAGGCTGTCGTTGCGCTTATCCTTGATCAGCGCCTGGTTGAGCTTGGCGTCGCCGTTGATGACGTTGATGAAGTCGAAGACGACGCGGCGCTCGCACCCCATGATCAAATCGAGGTTGCGCAGGCCCACATCGAAATCGATGACCACCGTGCGATGGCCGCGCAATGCCAGCCCGGCGGCGACGGCGGCGGCGCTGGTGGTCTTGCCGACGCCCCCCTTGCCGGACGTCAGCACAATGACTTTTGCTGCCAAAAAAGACTCTCCCCTCTGCCCCGGCGGCCCGCACCGAAACCAATTTGGCGGCGGCGTGCGGGCGGCGGCGCCGGACCGCCTTCGGCATGCCGCCGATAATCATGCCCGGCAAATCGTCGGCGTCAATTCCGCGTGATGGTCAACCGGTCATCGACCAGCGCGATCTGCACCGGCAAACCCCTTTCGGCGGCGGGCATCTGCTCGCTGACCAGGTAATGCCCGGCGATGCTGACGAGCTCGGCCTCGAACCGGCTGCAAAAGATTTCGCGCCTCGACATCGCCGCCGGCGCCCGCCAATGCCCGGCCGCGCAGCGCGCCGTACACATGGATGTTGCCGTCGGCCATGATCTCGGCGCCTTGGCTGACCGGCGCGGTGACGACGAGGTCGGCGCCGCGGGCATATATCTGCGTCCCCGACCGCACCGGCTGGGTCACCAGGCGCGTCTTGGCCATGGTCTCGCGGCCGGATTGGGAGGCCGGGCCGGGCGCGGGTGCAGGCTCGGGCGCACGCGGTCGCCGCGGCTGCGTCGAATTCGGGGCGAAGCTCGCGAGCCCGGCCTGGGCGGCGGCCTCGACCTGCGCCGGCAGCGCGTTCTGCACTCCGACCAAGGTCAAGGTATGGCGGCGCAGAATCTCCTTGGCTTCGGCGAGCTCGGCTGCCTCCGCGAATGCGCCGGCGTCCCTCAGGTCGAGCACCACCGGCGCGTTCAGAAAAAACCGCGGGCTGCGCCCGATCTGCTCGGCGATGTCGTGCTCGAAGGCGGGGTCGCGCAACAGTCCGGCGCGCACCACCATGACGGTGAACACCGCGCCCTGCACGAGATTGCCCGCCATCCGAGAACCGACGCCAGCTGCCGCGCTTCGAGGATTTACCCGTTAATGCCAAAACGCCCGCCCCGCAACGAGTTTCGGGAGGAGGCGCGACCGGGTCGCGACCCTGACCCAATCCACGAGGCGAGGTCCCACGATTTGCATGGCGCACAGCGTCCCCTGCCGGCACCCGCACGTCGACGCCAAGAACACGGAAAAATTGTTTAGAGAAGGAGCTTCCCGCTACCGAGGCGAAGATGCGGCACACGGTCTTCGCGTCGGCCGGGCTCACGACTGCGGCCGGCTTCCGCCGTCAGGCGGCGCGGGCGTCTTCGCGGATCATCGCCGCACCCTTTTCGCCGATCATGATCGTCGGCGCGTTGGTGTTGCCGGTGGTGACGGTCGGCATCACCGAGGCGTCGACGACGCGCAGCCCGCCCACACCCCGGACCCGCAGCCGGGAGTTGACGACGGCCATCGGATCCTCGCCCATCTTGCAGGTCCCGACCGGGTGATGGAGGTTGATGCCGGCGCGGTGCACAAAGTCGGTCAGCTCCCGCTCCGAGCGCGCACCGGCGCCGGGCATGGTCTCTGCCGCGCTGTGCCGCGCCAAGGGCGATGCCGCGAAAATCCGCCGGGCGTGCTCGATCCCGGCGAGCAGCACCCGCACGTCGCTCGCCGCCGACAGGTAATTCGGCCGGATCTCCGCCGGCGCCAGCGGGTCATTGGAGCGCGCCATGATCGTCCCGCGGCTGTCGGGCCGAACCGCGCAGGCCACGATCGTCATCCCGGGCTCCCGCTCGAGCCGGCCGATGGCGCTCTGGTCATAGCTCCCCGGGGTGAACAGCAATTGCAGATCGGGGCTTTCGAGCCCCTCGCGGCTGCGGCAGAACACCATGGCGCTGGTGACGCCAAAGGTCAGCGCGCCGCGTCCGGTTGCGGCATAGCGGCCGATCTCGCGGATCAGCCTGAAGCCGCGCGCCAGCTGGTTGATCGACACCTCGCCCTTTACCCGGTGCGTCACGCGCGCCGCGATATGGTCGGAGAGGTTGGCGCCGACCCCCGGCAGCTGATGCACCACCGCGACACCGATCGACTGCAGATGGGCCGCCGGCCCGATGCCCGAGATCTGCAGCAGCTGCGGCGAGTTGACGGTGCCGCCCGAAACGATCACCTCGCGGGCCGCCATCACCCGGCTGTCCTCGCCGTCCCGGCGAAAGGCAACGCCGGTGCAGCGCCGGCCGTCGAAGGTCAGGCGGGTCGCGACCGCTTTGGTGATAACCCGCAGATTCGGGCGCCGGCGCGCCTCAGCGAGGAAGGTCTGCGCCGTCGATCCGCGGAACCGGCCGCCGCGGGTCATCTGCGAATAGCCGACGCCTTCCTGGACCGCACCGTTGTAATCCGCCGTCAGGCTGAAGCCCGCCTGCTGCGCGGCTTCGACAAAGCGGTGGGTCAACGGCAGGATCGTGCGGTAATCCTCGACCGGCAGCGGGCCGCCCCTGCTGCGGTATTCGGGATCGCCCGAGGCGTAGTTTTCAGATTTCTTGAAACAGGGCAGCACATCGGCATAGCTCCAGCCGCGGCAGCCCATCTGCGCCCAGCCGTCGTAATCGGCCGGGTTGCCGCGCACATAGAGCATGCCGTTGATCGAGCTGGTGCCGCCCAGCACCCGACCGCGCGGCCAATGCACCGCCCGATTGCCGATGCCCGCCTCGGGCTGGGCGTAATAGTTCCAGTTGACCCGCGGGTTGGCGCGCAGCCGCAAGGCTCCGGCCGGGACATGGATCATCGGGTGCCAGTCGCGCGGGCCGGCCTCGAGCAGCACGACCTGCGCCCCGTCCTCGCTGAGCCGGTCGGCGAGCACGCAGCCCGCCGACCCGGCGCCGACCACCACGTAATCGGCGCGCAGATCGGTCGTCAAAGCGGCCTCGATGCGGCGTGCGGCCCCTCGGGGCCGCTTCGCCTGCAGCGACGAGATCGACTGCTGAGACGGACCGGCGGGCGCAGGGAGAACAATTCGACCCCTCGGTCTCCATCGCGAAAGCGAGGGCCATCTTCAGGCGCCGTCGGTTGCGCTGCTTCTGATCCGGGGCGAAGCGATGCAACAAACCTCGGTTGCCCGCTGCCGCTCATTGGAACCACTGCCGCAGTTCGATGTGGTTGCCGTTCGGGTCGCGGATCTCCGCCCTGGCATAGGTCTCGCGCACTCGCGGCCCCCAGACGATGTCGACCCCCTTGGCCTTCAGATAGTCGGCCGCCTTCTGCATGTCGTCGACTTCGAGCGCGATCATGCGGTAGCCGAGATGCTCGTTTTGCGGAGCCGGGTCGACGGTAGCGCCATCGTACGAAATCAGCTCGACGACGGTCCCGCCGAGCTCGAGGTAGACAAGGTCGATCGGCACCCCGAGACTCGAGCGCTCGACCCGGTCGCAGAACTTCACGGTGAAGCCCAGCACCTCGGTGTAGAACTGTACCGTTCGAGCCGGCTGGTCGGTGACGATCTCGACGTGGTCGATTCTCTTGAACATCGGCGCCTCGCGAGCTTGCGTTGATCCGTTATTCCCAACCAGCCCCGGCAGGGAAGCACATCATCAGCGAAACCCAAAGAGCGGCGATCGTGACCGATGGGGCCGTAGGCGTCGGCCGAGGATTGACTCTGGGCCTGCCGGCGGCAGTCACGACCTACTGGGATCCGGCCCGACCGACCATTCGACACGTTCCCAGCGTCGGCGGCTTGGCCGTGGCGCGGGGGTAGAGGCCGACGAGAATGCGCGGATGCACATTGCCGCGCCATCTGCCACAATCGAGCGATCAAACTGGACCCTCCATCGACGAGGAGCGAACGCCGCCATGCTCGACCAGCCATTGACCAGCAAGATGATCGCCCGGAAGGACGGTGCGATCGGCCATCTGATCTTCAACAATCCGGCGCGGCACAACGCCGTTTCGCTCGAGATGTGGCAGGGGGTGGCCCGGATCATCGACGATTTCGAGGGCGACGACGCGATCCGGGTGATCGTCGTCAGCGGGGCCGGCGGGCGGGCCTTCGTCTCCGGCGCCGACATCTCCGAGTTCAAGGAAAAGCGCGCGTCGGAGGAGGCAGCCGCCGCCTACTCAAAAATTTCCGAGGGCGCGCGCATGCGCCTGCAAGAGACCCTGAAGCCGACGATCGCGATGATATCGGGCTATTGCATCGGCGGCGGGGTCGGCACCGCCTTGGCCTGCGATATGCGGATTGCCGCCGAGGGCTCGAAGTTCGGCGTTCCGGCGGCCAAGCTCGGCCTCGGCTACGCCTATGACGGCATCAAGCGGCTGGTCGACCTGGTCGGCCCGGCCTATGCCCGCGAGATCTTTTTCACCGCGCGCCAATTCACCGCCGAGGAGGCATTGCGCATGGGCCTGGTCAACCAGGTCGTGCCGGCCGGGGAATTGGAGGCTTACGTCAAGACCTCTTGCGAGATGATCGCGGCCAATGCCCCGTTGACGGTGCGTTCGGCCAAGGTGAACATTCGCGAGGCGCTGAAGGACGAGTTCGCGCGCGACCTGGCACTGTGCAAGCGTTTGGTCGACGAATGCTTTGCGAGCGCGGATTACGCCGAAGGCCGCACCGCCTTCATGGAGAAGCGCAAGCCGGCTTTCACGGGCCGGTGAGCCCTCACCCACTTTGCTGCGCTCGGCACGAGTACCACCCTCACCCGCCTCGCTGCGCTCAGCACCCTCTCCCGCAATGCGGGAGAGGGGGGACACAGCCGATAGGCTGGGCGGGTGAGGGTGCCTCGGGCATTCGTCCCAATTTTGAGCTGACCCGATGAAACTCCCCGCGCACCGCCGTTACGACTACGTCCCGATCACCAAGCGGCCGCAATACGAGTGGCCCGAGGGCAAGCGCCTCGCCGTCACCTTCAACAACAACATCGAGCATTTCGCCTTTGGGGCTGGCCTCGGCAGCGATTCGACCGGGGCGGCGGCGGCGCAGAGCCACCGGAATTACGCCTGGCGCGACTACGGCAACCGGGTCGGCCTGTGGTACTACCTCGACCTGCTCGACGAGTTCGCGCTGCCGGGCGCGCACAACGTCAACTCGGCGGTGCTCGAATACTGCCCCGACATTGTCGAGCGCCTCAACGCACGCGGCGACGAATATGTCGGCCACGGCCGCACCAATTCCGAGCGCCAGGACGGGCTGTGGGAGGAGGACGAGGCGCGGCTGATCGCCGAATGCACCAAGGTGGTGACCCGGCTCTCCGGCCGGCGCCCCGAGGGCTGGCTCGGCCCCTATATCGCCCAGAGCGGGGTGACCCTCGATCTGCTGAAGGAGGCCGGCTACCGCTATGTGATGGATTGGGCGATGGACGACCAGCCGGTCTGGATGCGCACGCGCTCCGGGCCGATCCTGTCGGTGCCCTACCCGCTCGAGCTCAACGATTCGCCGTCGCTCGTCTACCGCCGCCACACCGGGCGCCAATTCGCCGAGATGATCGTCGACCAGTTCGACGAGATGCTCGAGCAGTCGCGGAAATACCCGCTGGTCTTCGCGGTCTCGGTGCATCCCTTCATTATCGGCCAGCCGTTCAGGCTGCGCGCCTTCCGCGGCGCAATCCGCCACATCCTCGATCAGCGCGAGGCGCTGTGGATCACCACCCCCGGCGAGATCGCGCGCTACTGCGAGGGGTTGCCTAAGGGGACCATTCCCGGCTCGGACTAGCGCAGGCTTCGATCAGATCGAACCGCTATCTCGGATTGTCATAGCGAGCCCCACGGTTCCACGCTTCGCGCGGCCCGAGGATAAACTCCGCGAAGCAATCTCAGGCCACCGAAAGCTTGCCCGATCGGGATTGCTGCGTCGCGCGAGGCGCTCCCCGCAATGACAGCACGCCAAGCCGGTCGAAACGCCTCTAATCCGCGCCGGCATCGGCGGCGCGGGCGGGTTCGCCCGGCTGCTTGTCGCCGAGGCGCAACAGCGGGACGAGCAAGAAGATCACCGCGGTCGAGCCAGCCGATACCACGATCAGCGGCGCGAGCCGGTTGTGGAAGACATGCTCGTAGAGCAACGCGCCGAGATTGTTGGACAGGGCCGACGACAGGTTGAGCAACGACATCAGCGCAGCGAAGGCGAACCCCTCCGCCCGCTTCGGGCAGTAATCGGCGGCGAGGCTCAGGGTCGCGACAAAGGCGACCATCCCGGCCGCCCCGCTGAACAGGTTGACGATCGCGGCGCTGATCTCGTTCGACAGCAGCAGATAGGCCGCCGCGGTCGCCGTGCCGAGCAGGATGCTCAGATTCAGCAGCCGCTTCGAGGTCATCCCGTCGAATAATCTCCGATAGAACAGCGCGGCGATGATCCATCCGGCGGAATTGATCGCGCCGAGGATGCCGATGTAGCCCTGCGAGAATTTGAGTGTGTCGGTCATGTAATAATAGAGCGGAAGACCGAACCCCGGATTGAGATAATAGAGGAACAGAAACAATCCGATGATCCACAATTCCTTCAGGGTGAAGGTGGCGACCAGGGCGCGGAAGGTGTTCTTTAGCTCGGCAAGGTCGAGACGGCTCGGGGTCTCGTGGATCAGATAGAGGGTGCCGAAAATCGCCATCAGCGGGGCGACGGCGATGATCGCCGCAGCCGCGTGCAGCGCGCCGGTCGACGACAAATGCTGGACCAGCTCGCCGCCGACCAAGGCGCTCGCCATCGCCGCGATGTTGAACCACAGCCATTGCTGGTTGACGAACCGGTCGCTGGCATGAAGCCGCTGGCCGTTCTCGACCAGCACCGCGCCGCACAGCGTGCTCGAGATCGCCATCGCATAGGCGGTCAGCAGCAGCACCAGAATGAGCGCGCCCGGCTGGTCGATGCACACGACCCAGGCGTAGGCGCCGGCCGCCGCCGCGTTGGCGATGACCAGATAAGCCTTGCGGCGATAGCCGAACAGCGGCACGAAATCGGAGACGATCCCGTACACCGGCTTGATGATCCAGGGAAGGTTCAAAACCGTCAGCCAGGCGGTCACCTGGACCGGGGTCCAGCCGTAGACCTGCTTCAGAAAATAATTGAGCGGCTGCGCGATCAGCCCGCCGGTCTGCCCCATGCCCTCGACGACATAGACGAGGGCGAAGAACAGCATCAGCCGCCGGACCTGCCGGCGCGCCGAGGGCGGCTCGGCGCCGATGGCTGATGCCCCGCCGCCGTGCTCGACCGAAGCGACCAGCTGTTGTTGCCGGCCCGGCCGCGCCCGCGCCCTACCCCTGACCCGCACCGGTCATTTGACCGCGACGATGATCTCGATCTCGACCGGGATGCCGCCGGGCAGCGAGCTCATCCCAACCGCCGAGCGGGCGTGCCGGCCGCGCTCGCCGAAGATTTCGACAAACAGGTCCGAGCAGCCATTGACGACCTTGGGGTGATCCTCGAAATCAGGCGCGGCGTTAACCATGCCCAGCACCTTGACGATGTCTTCGACCCGGTCGAGATCGCCGAGCGCATCGCGCAGCGCCGCGATCAGCACCAGCCCGACCCCGCGAGCATGCCGATACCCTTCCTCGACCGACATGCCGGCGCCGAGCTTGCCCTGCGGCATCCGGCCATCGACATTCGGCGGGCCCTTGCCCGAAAGATAGAGCAGATTGCCCGCGCGCTTGGCGTGGACGTAGTTGCCGATCGGCCCGCCGACCGCGGGAAGGGTGATCCCCAGCTCGTTCAGCCGTTGCTCGGTTTTCATCTCGTCGTCTCCGCAGCCGCTGGCGCTGGATCATAGCCGAAGCGGCGGCGGGTTTCAGCGGCAGCGAAAGCGGGCGATCTCGGCGCTGCCGTCCTGCGCGTCGGAGGCGAGCTCGGCATATTTGCCCCATGACCGGCAGTGCAGCGGGGCGACCTCGTCCGCGGCGGCGGCCGGGGTGGTGTCCGGGTACCATCGCAATGCGATATCGTCGTGCGACTTGGCGAGCGTCCAGGGCGACCCGCCGCAGGCCGCAAGCGCGAGCAGAACCGCAAAACCGCCGCTTGCCGCCGTGACGCCGAGCAGCGACATCGCTCGCTCGCCGCCATTCGATCGACATCCGGCTAACGCGGCGAGGCGCCGCGGGTTCACCGGCGATCGAAGGGGTCAGTTTTCGGGCATCCCGGCGCGGCGCAGGCCGGGAAAATAGGTGGCTTCGGCGAAGGCGCGGATCTTGGGGTTGCCGTACAGGCTCGATTTCTCGACCTGCGCCAGGCTGGCGTAGCCCGGGTTGAGGCGCTGCGCTTCGGCGAGCTCCCTGCGGGCGCGCTCGGTGTCGCCCGCGAGCGCGTAAGCGGCTGCGAGATAGGCGTGGACAAACGGCAGGCGGGCGTTTTCGCTGCGCGCCTTCTCAAGCCACACCAGAGCCTCGTCGGTCTGCGACTGGAGCAATTTTGCGATGCCCAGCCGGCCGTGCCATACGGCGATGCCGGGTTCGTGCGGGCTGAGACGAATGGCCTGCTCGAAATAGGGGACCACCGCATCGACCGACCCGGTCAGGAACTTGCACCAGCCGACATGGGCGTAAAGCGGCGCTCGGCTGCGATCGATCGCGATCGAGGCCTCGTATTCGGGTATGGCTTCCTGGCAGCGCCCTTCCGCACGCAGCACCTGACCCCGTGCGGCATGCGCCAGCGGGCTGTTGGGTGTCGCCGCCAGCGCCTCGCCTGCAAGCTGCTCGGCGCGGTGCAGGTCGACGCTCGGAAAATCGCTCAGCTCGTCGAGGACGCGAACCGCGAGCACGACGGCCAGCCAAGCCCGCGCGTCGACGGCGTGCGGATCGAGCGCCAGCGCGGTTTCGAAATCGCGCACCGCTTCGTCGTAAGTCTCGCGCGAGATCGGCTTTGTCAGCTGGGCGCGCCCGCGCAGGATATAGTCGAGCGCATCGGGATGGGCGATCGGGCGGGCGGCTTCGGCGATCGCCAGCTGCGACTGCAGCGCGCGGGCGATGCGCGCGGTGATCTCGTTCTGCAGCGCGAACAGGTCGCCGAGATCGCGGTCGAACCGTTCCGCCCACAATTGCGCGTCGGTTTCGGCGTCGACCAGCTGCACATTGACGCGAACCTCCTTGCCCGAGCGCTGGACGCTGCCTTCGAGGACATAGCGCACGCCGAGCTCGCGCCCGATCTGCTTGGCATCGACCTCCTTGCCCTTATAGGTAAAGGCGGTGTTGCGGGCGATCATCAGGCTGCCCTCGATCCGCGACAGATCGGTGGTCAGATCGTCGGTGATGCCGTCGGCGAAATACTCCTGCTGCGGGTCGTTGCTGAGATTGGCGAAGGGCAGCACCACCATCGACAGCCGCGGCGCAGGCGCGCTCGATACCACGGATGGACCAGACCACAGCCGCCACGCCGCGCCCGCTGCGATCAGCAGGACGGCAGCGGCGGCAAGACCTAGGACGAGGCGGCGCATGGGCCGCCCTCGCGTGGCGGCTGCCGACCGGAGCTGGCCGGGGCTGCCCTCGATCCTGAAGGCGCGCACCGGCTCGACGATGTTTTTGACCCGCTGCTCGCCGAGCGTGGTAAAGGCTACCGGCAGCCGGGTTCCGATCTGCTCGCGCACGGCGCCGGATAGGCACACGCCGCCGGGCTCGGCCAATGCCTCGAGGCGGGCGGCGATGTTGACGCTGTCGCCGTAGAGGTTCGATCCCTCGACGATCACGTCGCCGACATGGACGCCGATGCGGAACCGCATCTGCTCTTCCGGCGGGCGGTCGGCGTTTTCCCGGGCGATCGCCTGCTGCACCGCGACCGCACATTCGACGGCGTCGACCGCGCTGCCGAAATCCGCGATCACGCTGTCGCCGGCAGTGTTGAAGATGCGGCCGTGGTGGACCGCAACCAGCTGATCGAGGATCTCGCGATAGGCCTGCAGCCGGCGCAAGGTGCCGACTTCGTCGATCCCCATCAGCCGGCTGTACTCGGCGACGTCGGCGGCAAAGATCGCGGCGAGCTTGCGCTCGACCGCTTGGCCTTCTACCACGTGGCCCTCCTCAAGGGCGGTCACCCCGGAAACGTTCGGATCGGTGAGCATGATATAGCATTTCTTTTGGCTATCGGTTTACAACCCTGCGCCGCCGGGTGCGCCCAACCGGAGACAGGCGATGACGCGCGATCTCCGCGGCTATGTGACCGACATTCCCTATCTGCGCGACTTCAAGCCGATGCTGGCGCCGGCCTGGCTCGACCATGCGGCGCTGGTCTGCGGGGTCGAGCCGCCCGCCCGCGACCACGGTTTCGCCTGGTGCGATCTCGGCTGCGGCCAGGGGGTGACCGCCGCCATGCTCGCCGCCACCCATCCGCGCGGCATGTTCCACGGGATCGACGCGATGCCGGCGCACATCGACCATGCCCGCCGCCTCGCCGGCGAGGCCGGGATCGGGAACGTGCGCTTTCACCTCGTCGATTTCGCCGCGGCTATCGATCTCGACCTGCCGCCCCTCGATTACATCGTCGCGCACGGCGTCTACAGCTGGGTCGATGCGGCGAGCCAGGACGCGCTGCGCGGGTTCATCGATCGCCAACTCAAGCCCGGCGGGCTCATCTATGTCAGCTACAACGCGATGCCGGGTTGGGCGCGCGACCTGCCGTTTCAGCGCCTGGTGCGCGAGCTCGGCCGGACCGCCCTCGGCGACAGCGCCGCACGGTTTGCCGCGGCCGCCGCGATCGCCCGCTCGCTCGCCGACGCCGGGGTCCCGGCAATGGCGTCGAGCTTTACCCTCGCCGAGCTCAAAGCGCGGCCGGAGGCCTACGCCCCGGGCTATCTCGTCCACGAATTCATGCACGCCGGGTGGCAGCCGCTCTATGTGACCGAAATGCGCGCCGCGATGGCGGAGATCGGCCTCGCCCCGGTCGGTTCGGCGACGTTGAGCGAGAACTTCGACCGGCTGGTGCTCAGCAAAGCTGCAGCCGAGATCTTGGCGCCCATCGCCGATCCGGATGTGCGCGAGCTGGTCCGCGATTTTTTCCTCGATCAGCGGCTGCGCCGCGACGTTTTCGACCGCGGCAACCGCCGCCTTGGCGCGGACGAGCGCAACAGCCGCCTGCTGGCAAGCACTCTCGCGCTGGCCCGCCCGGCTTCCCAAATCCGCGATACCACGACGACACCGGGGGGCGAGCGCGCCTATGATCCGGCGACGGCGCGGGCGATCGTCGCCGCCCTCGCCGCCGGCCCGCGCCCGCTCGCCGACCTCGCACCCGCGCCGGATCTGCTCGACGTTGCGCTGACCCTATGCGCCGCCGGTGACGCGATGCCGGTCGAACCCGGCGGCGAGCCAGTCGTAAAGCTCAATCGCGCGATCTGGCGGCGGCTCGATGGCGCGGAAGAGATCGGCTGGCTGGCCTTGCCCTGCGGCACCGCGATGGAAGCCGACCGCGACCTGCTGCGGCTGCTGCGCGACGGCACCGCGATCGGCGACGACCGCTGCCCGGGCTGGCGCGATTTCCTCGCCTCCCACTGCCTCTTCGCTCAGTAAAGCACCGACGGAAGGTAGGCGCCGGCCGGCTCGTTATAGAGGCCGACCGTCATCAGGGTCATCTGATGCACGAGGCGCAGGCCGTGCTGCAGGCACCAGCGAAACAGCTCGCCGTTGCGCGTCGGCAGCACAAACCCGCCATGCTCGAAGCTCGGTGCCGCGCCGATCAGCGCCTCTACACCCTGGTTGGTCTCGGCCACGGCATGCCCGAAAAATGCGATCTCGCTGGCATAGGCGGTGATCCTGCCGAGGTGCTCGACGACACGCGCCGTGCCCTGCTTGACCGCGTCGCGCAGCTCGCCGTCGCGATCGTGCCCGTGGATCCGCCGGCACAGCTCGTTGCACGCCGGCATGTCGCTCTCGGTGGCCGGCCGCACCCGGTAGCCGGGCAGCGCCAAGCCCAGGCGCGGCCCTTCCATTTTCGAGCACGGCTCGCGGCTGTCGAAGCCGAGCTTGGCGTAGAGGCACATCGAGCGGTTGTGATAGGCCGATTGCAGCAGCCTGACCCCGGCGGCCCGGCGCCCGGCCTCACGCTCCATTACCGCGAGCATCAGGCGGCGGCCGATCGACTGGTTCTGCGCCCCGGGATCGACGGTGATCGGGCCGATGCCGGCAATGACGCCGCGCTCGTCGACAAAATTGCTGCCGACGATTGCGCCATCCTTTTCGGCCACGACCGAATAAAACCCGGGATGCGCCAGCAACGTCTTCATCAGGCCGACGGCAATTTCCGGCGACGGGAAATCCCACGGGAAATTGTGCTGGCTCGAGATCGCCCTGAATGCCGCGAACGCGACCGCGCCGCACGCATCGGCATCTGCGAGGGCGCCGGACCGCAGGGTTACGTTCATCGCCTCCCCCTCTGCGCGTGATTTGCCGGTCCCCAGCACGGATCGGCGCGAATGCGCACCGGCGCTTGCCGGCTCGGACCGCGGTCGCTTTCGTCATGGCGAGCGCCCGGGGGGCAGGCTCCGGCGGCTCCTCGCAATGACAACCTTAATGCCCGACCCGAAAAGAATGGCAAAAGATCAAGGAGTTGACCGTCATTCCCGCGAAAAGCGGGAACCCAGGGGCAAGCGACGTGCGGTTGCCCCTGGACCCCCGCTTTCGCGGGGGACGACGATAAGATACTGGGATCGTTCGCCTCATTTCGAATCAGGCTCTTAGACATACGCCGGAACCCGGTCTCTGCCGCCAGGTTCGCAACGCTCGTCCGTAAGAGGCGGCAAAAGACCGCCCCTCATGGACCCTTCGCAGCGATTGCCGCCCGGTTTTTGCGGCGCTCAGTCGACCGAACGGGTCGCGAATGTCGCCTCAGGCGGCAGCATCACGCGTCGGCTGGGCGGTGTCGAGAAAACCCTGAGTTCGAGGGCTTGGAGGCCTTTTTGTTTGTCGAAGATTTCGTCGCCTTGGGTTTGGTCTTCTTCTTGGTGGAATGCTTGGTGCTCTTGTGCGTCGGCGACTTTGTCATCGGGGCCGCCGGGGTCGCAGGAGTTGTCGGGGCGACCGCGGGGGCGCTGCTTTCCGGCGCCGGTGCGGCGGCGCCCCCGCTCGGCTGCGCGTTGGCGTCGATCGGAAGAGTGTTGGCGGCGAGGAAGGCGAGGAGTGCGCATGCGGAGATCAGCGTCTTCATCAGGAGCTCCTGGATCGAAATAACGATTTGCCGTTTTTCTCGCACCTGGCAAGAGTGCGGGTGAACATCCCCATCGCATCAGTTGCGACTGCGAATCACGCTGTTATCTTAACACCAATTGCGCCTCGGCAGATAAGAATTATCGAAGAAACGCGCGATGGCTGGGCACCGCCCGTCGCGCCCCGCAGGATCATGCCGGTGGTGCCGGCTGCAGCATCGAATTGCCCCGGCCGGACCATCGCGCGGCGGCGGATCGGCGTGGTCGCAGGGCTCGGCTCGCACCGGGTCGGCGGGCTCGGCATTCGCGATCGAAAAAGGGCTTCTGCGACGAGCCCGATTCGCTAGAGCATGCGGTCTTGCGCTGCCGGTACGAGCCCGCAGATGCCGCACCGGCGGAGGCGAGCAGAGTGGGCACACGGAAACAAAAGCCACGGGGAAAAAAAGCCGCGGGGAAACAAAAAGCCGCCGCAGAGGGCTGCGGCGGCTCTCTGGACCCCCGAGGGGGTCCAGAGGCGAGGTGGCAGGAGCGCGTTACGGGAAGACGATCTCTACGCGCCGGTTCTGCGGCTCGCGGACACCGAGTGGCGTCGGCACCCGAGGATCGTTCATGCCGCGGCCGGCGACGAGCATCTCGTTGCGCGGCACGCCCAGGTGTTCGAGAGCGGCGGCCACTGCGTTTGCGCGCCGCTCGGAGAGCCGCTGGTTGTAGCCCGGCGAGCCGGACAGATCGGTGTAGCCGGTGACCTGGATCTGCACCGCACCGCCCGCCCTGAAGTGATCCGCCGCCGCCTGGAGGATCTGCATGCCTTCCGGGGTGATGTTGTATTTATCCCAGTCGAAGAACACCAGGTAGACCTGATGCGGTGGGGGCGGCGGCGGCGCCGGCGGCGCCGGCGGCTGGACGACCGGCGGCGGCGCGCCGAACATCATCGTCAGGCTGGCCACGACGTTTTGCGTGCTGTAGCCGGTATTGTAGCTGACGCCGGCGCAGCACTTGCCGGCGACAAACTTGCCTTTGTTGTGGATCGTAAAGTCCGGGGTGGCCAGATAGCGATAGTCGATGTCGAGGGCGAGCGCCGGGTTGATCATATAGCGAACGCCGGCAATCCCCTGATACCCGAACTCCCAGGCGCTGCCGTTGAGCGAGCTAAACCCGACGGGATGTCCGAGCGGCCGGTTGAACGGCGACGGGACCGGCAGGCGCTGAAGCGACAGGCCGTCATCGATATTCACGGCACCGATGCCGGCTCCGATATGCGGCGTGATCGGCCAACCGAACGTGAAATCGTAGATCACGTTGGTCATGATCGCGTTGGAGTGGCGATTGCCGTTGAATATCGAACCCCCGTGTTTGGCGAAGTTCGATTTGTCGTTGTTGCGGTAGCTGTACTCTTCCTCGAAACGCCACGGACCCCAGAGGTAGCCGCCGCGGGCGCCGGCGTTGAAGCCGGAGCTGAAGTTTTCAGTCGGCCCGCTGATTCCAGGCAGCTTGTTGCTGAACTTGTCGGTCTGGTTGGTCAGCAGGGTCCATCCGCCCTCCGGGCCCAGGTAGAACGCCCCGGGCGGAAACGGGCCGAACATGTTTCCGAACATTTGTGCGTGCGCCTGAACGCCACCGAGCGCCACGGCAAGCGCTACGCCGGCGCCTAGCAGATAGCGATTTCTCATCCCTTACCTCCGGCCGCAAATACGCGTGTGACGATGGTCGCAGCGCCACCGTTCGCTGATCTTCGCCATCTACTCGCCCGATGGCAATCGGTTTTTACCGTAACCACGCCGCGTGCAGAAAAATCTGTGCAGAACGCCGACTCGCGCGACATTCCTGCAACAGTTTGATCGCAACCCAGCGAATTCCCGGAGATCACGCCGCGTCTTTTTAGCAACACCAAGCCATCGATCGGATTTTGAACCGGTTTTGGCTGCTTCTCTCGGGAACCCCTTCGGCAATCCGACGTTCTCGTGTCCCCGCCGGCGCTGCCCCGTTATCCCGGGTTCTATTCAACGTCCGGTGAGGCCGGCAAAGCTCCCGCCACGCCCCTTTCCGGCAAGCCCTCACGGATCGATCAGCACGCCCGGATTGAGCAGACCCTGCGGATCGAGCGCGCGTTTTGCCGCGCGCAGCGCCGCCGCGAACAGATCGGGCCGCTGCCGATCGTACCACGGCCGGTGATCGCGGCCGACCGCGTGATGATGGGTGATGGTCCCGCCGGCGGCGATCAGCGCATCGCCGGCCGCGCTCTTGATCGCCCGCCACTGCGCCTCCAGCTCGCCGTGCCGGCCGAGCGCGTGGAACGAGAAATACGGCGCCGGGCCGTCGGGATAGACGTGGGTGAACCGGCAGGTGACCTGTCCCCGCCGTCCGGTCGCTTGGAGGATGGCCGCCTCGGTCGCGGCTTTGACCTGGTCGTGCAGGGCCTCGAACCGGTCCCAGGTGATTGCGGTCTCGAAGGTGTCGGCGATGATCGCGCGCCGGATCATGCGCTCGCGGGCATAGGGCATGCGGATAAAGGCGTTGCGCCACAATTCGGCGGCGCCCTCGCGATGGGCGTCGCGCGCGCCGGGGCGTTCGGGTGCGCCGCCATGGTCGGCGCAGCATTCGAGCGCGCGGGCGACCCAGGCGTCGAGCGGATGGTCGGCCGATTCGAAGGCCAGCACCAGGATCGCAGCACTGCCGTCGCCGGCGCCGGTGTTCGCCGCCTCCTGCGGGTCGAGGATGCGGCAGTTCGCCGGGTAGAGCCCGGCCTGGGCGATCGCCTTGACCGCGCGCGCCGCGGCGAAGAAATCGGCAAAGCGGACCGCACCGCCGGCGCGAAAGCGTGGCCGGTCCTGCAATCGCATCCACGCCTCGGTGATCACGCCGAAAATGCCCTCCGAGCCGATCAGCAGGCGGTCGGGGCTGGGACCGGCGCCGGAGCCCGGCAGCCGGCGGGTCTCAATCGGGCCCTGCGGGGTCATCATCCGCAGGCTTTCGACAAAATCGTCGATATGGGTGTAGAGGCTGGCGAAATGGCCGCCCGAGCGGGTCGCGATCCAGCCGCCCAGGGTGGAGTACTCGAAGCTCTGCGGAAAATGCCGCAGGGTCAGCCCGTGCGGCTTGAGCTGGGCTTCGAGCGCCGGGCCAAAGACCCCGCCCTCGATGCGCGCCGCGCGCGAGCTGCGGTCGATCTCCAGCACCCGGTCGAGATGCCGCAGGTCGAGGGTCACCGCGCCCCGGTAACGGGTGCCGTCGAGCTTGGGCTCGACCCCGCCGACGACGCTGCTGCCGGCGCCGTACGGGATCACCGCCGCTTGGGCGCCGCCCGCCCAATCCATGACCGCCGCCACCTCGGCCTCGTTGCGCGGATAGGCGACGACATCGGGTGCGGCGGCGTAATCGCCGACCAGACCGCGCGCATAATCGCGGAACGATTTGCCGTAGGTGTGGGCGGCCCGGTCGTAGGGCTCGGTCGAGCAGCCGGCGGCCAAGGACGCAGGCGGGGCGATGCGCGGCGGCCGCAGCCGGATCGCGGCGAGCGCAGGCGGCGCCGTTTCCGCGAACCCGTCGACCTCGAACAGACGGCGATAGCGGTCGAGGGCGGCGGCCTCTTCGGCCGAGGTCATCCCCTCGCCTTCGCGACCCCAGCCGAAATGTTTGAGCCGCGCCTGCGCCATCGTGCTCGCTCCCCGCATTACCGCACGCGAGACAGTAGACCGCAGCGCGTCGCCGAACCAGTGAGCACTCACCAACACCCGCCCCGGGCACGCGCGCTCCCCGCCACCTGTTTTTATAGGGGATTTACAGGCACGCATGTTTCTGATCGTACAAGGCGGCTATCGACGATTTACCACGACGCCACGATACGGCGGAAATTTGGCGAATTTCGGGATGCCGTCGGCAACCTGGCCACCACCATCCCCGTTTTCCACCGCAGAAAATGCCCGAGCCGCAATTGGCTACCCTTCTTCCTGCAAGGACAGCAGGGTGGCGTTGCCGCCGGCGGCGGTGGTGTCGATCGACGCCGTGCGCTCGGTGGCGAAGCGGTGGAGGTAGCGCGGGCCGCCGGCTTTGGGGCCGGTGCCGGAGAGGCGCTCGCCGCCAAATGGTTGAACCCCGACCACGGCGCCGATCATGTTGCGGTTGACGTAGCTGTTGCCGATGCCCAGCCGGCCGAGGATATGGCGGATTTTCTCGCCGATGCGGCTGTGGACGCCTGCAGTCAGGCCATACCCGGTTGCGTCGATCTCGTCGAGCACCTGGTCGAGGCGGTCGGCAGGCCAGCGCACGATGTGCAGGATCGGGCCGAAGACCTCATGGTCGAGGCGGTCGGCGCTGTCGATCTCGAAGGCGCGGGGGGCGAAGAAGGTGCCGTGCTCGAGCCCGTCCGGCAAAGGACACTGGTAGAGCAGCCGGCCCTCGCGGGCCATCCGCGCCGCGTGCTTTTCCAATGCTTCGCGGGCCGGCTCGTCGATGACCGGGCCGACATCGGTCGCGAGCAAGGCCGGGTCGCCGATCGCCAGCTCCGCCATCGCACCGGTCAGCATGGCCAGCAGCCGGTCGGCGATGTCGGCCTGGACATAGAGCAGGCGCAGCGACGAGCAGCGCTGCCCGGCGCTCTCGAAGGCCGAGGTCAGGACATCGGCGACGACCTGCTCGGCCAATGCCGAGGAATCGACGATCATCGCGTTCTGTCCGCCGGTCTCGGCGATCAATGGCACGATCGGGCCGGGGCGTCGGGCGAGCTCGCGGTTGATCAGCCGCGCGGTCTCGGTCGATCCGGTGAAGGCGACCCCGGCAACCCTGGCATCGGCGACCAGCGCTGCGCCGACCGTCTCGCCGGTTCCGGGCAGCAGGTGGAGCGCGTCGCCCGGGATGCCGGCCTCGTGCATCAGACGAACCGCGGCGGCGGCGACGAGCGGGGTCTGCTCGGCGGGCTTGGCGACCGCAGCGTTGCCGGCGGCGAGCGCCGCGGCGACCTGGCCGGTGAAGATCGCCAGCGGAAAATTCCACGGCGAGATGCAGGCGAAGACGCCGCGCCCGTGCAAGGCCAGCTCGTTGCGCTCGCCGGTCGGGCCGGGCAGGCGCTCCGGGACGGCGAAATCGGCGCGTGCGCGCTCCGCGTAGTAGCGCAGATAGTCGACCGCCTCCCTGACTTCGGCGAGCGCCGCGGGGATCGTGCGCCCGCCCTCGCGGATGATCGGCGCCATCAGGCCGCCCCGACGGCTTTCGAAGAGATCGGCGGCATGTTCGAGAATGGCCGCCCGCTCGCCGGCCGGCATGCGCTCCCAGGCGGGGGCGCTCGCCACGGCGCGCGACAATGCCCGATCGACCTCCTCGGGGCCGGCCACGACGGCGGTCCCGACCCGACGCCGGCGATCGCTCGGGTCGAGCACCGGCTCGGCCGCGCCCGGCTGCTCGACGCCGCCGATGATCGGCGCCGCATGCCACGGGCGGCGCAGAGCCTCGGCGAGTTCGTCGCGCAAAGCCGTCAGCGCCGGCGGGTGGTCGAGGTCGAGCCCGCGCGAGTTCCGCCGCGCCGGCATGTAGAGGTCGGAGGGCAGCGGGATGCGGGGATGCGGCTTGACCCGCAGCCGCGCCAGGCGTGCCGCCGGATCGGCGACGATCTCGTCGATCGGCTGCCGCTCGTCCACGATGCGGTTGACGAACGAAGTGTTCGCGCCGTTTTCGAGCAGGCGCCGCACCAGGTAGGCCAAGAGCTCCTCATGGCTGCCGACCGGCGCGTAGACGCGGCACGGCCGATCGAGCTTGTCGGGCCCGACGATCTCTCCGTAGAGCGCCTCGCCCATGCCGTGCAGGCGCTGGAACTCCCAATCCCGCCGCGAGCCGGCGAGCTCGAGGACGGACGCCACGGTGTGCGCATTGTGGGTCGCGAATTGCGGGTAGAGGGCGGCACCGCAGTCGAGCAGGCGCCGCGCGCCGGCGAGATAGGAGACGTCGGTCGCGAGCTTGCGGGTATAGACGGGATAGCCTTCGAGCCCGCGTTCCTGGCTGCGCTTGATCTCGCTGTCCCAATAGGCCCCCTTGACGAGGCGCACCATCAGCCGCCTTCCGGCGCGCCGGGCGAGGTCGGCCAGCCAGTCGATCAATGGCAAAGCCCGCTTCTGGTAGGCCTGGACGGCAAGGCCGAGCCCGTCCCAGCGGCCGAGATCGGGGGCGAGCGCCAAGGCCTCGACCAGGTCGAGCGAGAGGTCGAGGCGGTCGGCCTCCTCGGCGTCGATGGTAAAGCCGATGCCGGCGTCGCGCGCTTGGCCGGCGAGCGCCAGCAGGCGGGGCATCAGCTGCGCCAAGACCCGGTCGCGCTGCGCCGTCTCGTAGCGCGGGTGCAGCGCCGAGAGCTTGACCGAGATGCCCGGCGCCTCTTCGACCGCGCGGGGATCGGCGGCGGCGCCGATGGCGGCAATGGCATCCTCGTAGGCGGCGAGATAGCGGGCCGCATCGGCTGCGGTGTGCGCCGCCTCGCCGAGCATGTCGAAGGAGTGCCGCCAGCCCTCCCGCTCGGCGGGACGGGCGCGGTCGAGCGCCTCGTCGATGGTGCGCCCGAGGACGAACTGGCGGGCGAGGATGTGCATCGCCGCGGTCACCGCCTGGCGCACCAATGGTTCGCCCGAGCGCGCGACGAAGCGGCGCAAGGCGGCGCGCAGATCGTGCCCCTCGGACTCGGCGCGCAGCAGCCTGCCGGTCAGCATCAATGCCCAGGTCGAGGCGTTGACGAACACCGAATTCGAGTGGCCGAGATGGTGCGCCCAGTCGGCCTCGCCGAGCTTGTCGCGGATCAGCCGGTCGACGGTTTCCGCATCGGGGATGCGCAGCAGCGCCTCGGCGAGGCACAACAGCGCGACCCCCTCCTGCGAGGACAGCGCGTATTCGTGCAGGAAAGCGTCGATGCCGCCTCTGCCGAGCCGCTCGCGGCGCACTGCGGCGACGAGGCGGCGCGCCCGCTCGGCGATCCGGTCGCGGGCGTCGGGCGCGATCGCCGCAGCGGCGAGGATGCGCGCCACCGCCTCGGTCTCGTCGATCCGGGTGCTGTCGTGGATCGCCCGGCGCAACGGCGAAGGCGGCGGCAGCGGGCGGGCAAAGACGACGTCGATGACGGGCCTCCTCTAACGCAGTGCAGTGCGCCACCAATGTGGTGCGTCGGATGCCTATGGAGCAGATCCGCCGCCCGGTCGGGATCGGCAGGCGCGGGCGGATCAAGGCTCGAAGCGCAGGATTTCGACGCCGGGCGGCTGGGTCAGCACCTCGCTGAACGCATGCATCCAATTGCCGGTTTCCCCGGTCGAGCCGACCCCGCGGTTGCGGAATTGATCGAGCTGGTCGAGGCCCTTCAGCTCGACCTCGAACTGCAGCGCCGCGCCGCTGCCGTGACCGCGCGTCAGCGGCACCAGCATCCGGGCGTTGAGGCCATTCGCGCGCGCCGCTTCGACCTCGCGGCGAATGAAGTCGATCGCGCGCTGGCGATTGATCGGCAGCACATCGTACGAAAAGCGAGCGAGATACATCATGTGACTCCCGTTCAGAGTGAGCGGGCATGCCGGCCACCCGACCCTGGCGAAATCGGCCGGAAACCCGCCCGGTCTCCTTCGTCAACGCGCAAACCCCGTCAGCCGATGCACGGACGGCACCGTTTTCTCGCGCTTGGTGGACGCAACTGCGCAAGCGCGACACGCGTGCTGTCGTCGGCGTGTTCGACCGCAACCGGCTATCCTTGCCGAGTTGCCGGCAAAAACGCATACAATGGCGGCACCGGGGGCAGTCCGGATGCAACCAAGACGGGGGAACACGATGATGTTTGCGTTTCGGCGATCCTGGTGTCTGGTCGCCCTGCTGCCGGTGCTCGCGGCCTGCACCGCCGCACCCGCCCCGTCGGGTCCGGAGCCGGCGCGCTACCTCGTCTATTTTGACGAGTTCAGCGCCAATCTGACGCCGGCGGCGCTCGGTGTCGTCGCCAATGCGGCGAAAGCCGCGCAGCAGGCGAAGCCGCGGACGATCCGGGTCGAGGCGCGGGCGAGCGCCACCGGCACCCCGGAGACGAACATGAAGCTCGCCCAGACCCGCAGCTCGATCGTCGCCGACCAACTGACGACGGACGGGATACCGCGGACCTTGATCCAGCAGGTGCCGATCGGTCAGACCGGCTCGAGCGACCCGACGGTTTACAATCGGCGGGTCGACATCGTGCTCGAGCCCTGAGCGCTGCCGGCGCTGCCGAGGATGACCGGATGAGCGCCGCACCGCCGCCGGGACCGCTGGTCGTCACCTTCGATCTGGGCGACCGGAGCCGGGCGATCATCGCCGAAGCGCTGGGCGAGGCCGGCGAGGCGGTCTATCTGAGCGACGTCGACAAGGGTGCCCGCGCTGTGGTGCTGCGCGGCGCCGGCGTGATCCTCGCCCACAACACGGCGGGCGAGCTCGAGCCGGACGAGCTGCCGCTGATCCGCGGTGCGCGCCTCCTTCAATTCACCACCGCCGGCATCGACTGGATTCCGCTCAGGGCGCTGCCGCCGGAATTGCCGGTTGCGTGCAACGGCGGCGCCTCGGCCGAGCCGATGGCCGAGCATGTGCTGGCGCTGGCGCTGGCGGCGGCGAAACGGCTGTTCGTCGAGCACCGCAACCTCGAGCGCGGCGAGTTCAATCAGTTCGCCGGCAACCGGATGCTGCAGGGCGGGGTGTGCGGCATTCTCGGCTTTGGCGGGGTCGGCGTCGCCACCGCGCGGCTGATGCGCGCCCTCGGCATGCGCATCCATGCGCTGAACCGCCGCGGCACCAGCGACGAGCCCGCCGATTGGATCGGCACCCCCGATCGTCTCGACGAGCTGCTCGCCGCCGCCGACGTTCTGGTCGTGGCCGCCGCGCTGACCCGAACGACGGCGGGGATGATCGGCGCGCGCGAGCTGGCGCTGATGAAGGAGGATGCGATCCTCGTCAACGTCGCCCGCGGCGAGATCATCGACGAGGCGGCGCTCTACGAGCATCTGAAGGCGCATCCGCGCTTCACCGCCGGCATCGACGCCTGGTGGGTCGAGCCGGTGCGCCACGGCCGGTTCGAGATGGGGCACCCGTTCCTCGACCTGCCGAACGCGATCGGCTCGCCGCACAATTCGGCCGGCGGCGGGGTGTGGCGCGACGTGTCGTTGCGCCGCGCCGTCGCCAACTGCCGCCGCGCCCTCGAGGGCGAGACGCCGCTCCACCTGATCGGCGCGGACGAGCGCATGATGTAGCCAGCCGCTCGACCGACCCAGGTGTCGATGCCGGCGCTTCGGGCCGGTGGTCGGATGCGGCGGCATCAGCCGTGGGTTGTCCGTCCGCCGGGTGTAAGTGTATCCTGCCGCCAAGAGCCGATAAGCCCCGCCGCAGCGACGGACGGGGCGGCGACGAACAAAGGAGGGAACGCGTCATGGCTGTCGACGCCGCCGGTCCGGCTGTGCCCTGGTATCGCTCGCTGAACCGCGAACAGTGGAAGGTGCTGTTTGCCTCGAATCTCGCCTGGCTGTTCGACGGGTTCGAGATCTATGCGCTGTTCCTGACCGTCGGCTTCGCGCTGCACCAATTGCTCGAAGCCTCGCAGTACGGGCAGATCCCGCGCTATGCCGGCTATGTGCTGGCGACCACCGTCTTTGGTTGGGCGACCGGCGGGGTGATCGGCGGCATCGTCGCCGACTATATCGGCCGCAAGCGCACGATGATGCTGGCGATCCTGGCGTATTCGCTGACCACCGGGTTGAGCGCCGTCGCCTGGAACTGGGAATCGTTCGCCATATTGCGCTTTCTGGTCGGCGTCGGGATCGGCTCGGAATGGGCGACCGGGGCCTCGATCGTGTCCGAATTGTGGCCGGACCACGCCCGCGGCAAGGGCGGCGGGCTCTTGCAGAGCGGCGCCGGGATCGGCAGCTTTCTCGCCTCCGGCGTGTGGCTGCTGCTCGGCGGGCTGGGGCCCAATGCCTGGCGCCTCATGTACCTGGTGGGCGTGCTGCCGGCCCTGCTGGTGTTGTGGATCTGGCGCGGCATGCCGGAATCGACGCGCTGGGAAGACGCCAACCAACGCCGCCGCGCGGCTCAGGCGCTGCGCCGCAGCGGCGCCGCGCTCGACGGCGAAAGCGCCGCGCTGACGCGCTTCACGGTCACCGACATGTTTCTCGACCGCAGCGTCCGCCCGCGGCTCATCGCCGCGTTTCTGATGATGCTGTCGGTGACCTTCGGCTTCTGGGGCGTCGCGACCTTCGTCCCGACCTATGTCGGCACGGTCGCCGCCAAGGCGCACCTCTCGGCGCCGTATTACGCTGCGGTCGCCGGGCTGCTCGGCACCGGGGTCGCCATCTTCGGGTTTGTCGCGCTCGGCTTCCTCGCCGACGCGATCGGCCGCAAGCCGACGGCGATGCTGTGGTATGCGATGTGCCTGATCCTGACGCCGGTCGTCTATCTGTGGGCGCAGGGCATGGGCGCCTTGCTCGCGGCGGTCGCGGTCTTCGGCTTTTTCACCGGCGGGATCTGGGCCTGGGCGCCGATCTGGCTGCCCGAGCTGTTCCCGACGCGGATGCGCGGCACCGCCGTCGCCTTCTGCTTCAACGCGCCGCGCTGGATCTCCGCCAGCGGCCCGTTGATCGCGGGGACTTTGATCGTCGCTCTCGGCGGCTACGGCCCGGCGGCGACGATCGTCGGCCTGTTCTTCATCCTCGGCGTCGTTGTGGCGCCCTTTCTGCCGGAGACCAGAGGCAAGCCGTTGCCCGAGACCTTGGCGGCGGCATCGCCGGTCCGGGCAGCGCCGGCGCAAACGGCGTAACCCGTCAACCGGGCCGGATCAGCTCGGGCGGGTGGCGGATGACGGTCCGCCGGCCGCGCTTGTAGACCGCCAGCGGCTGGCGGATCTCGGCGATCGCCTGCTCCGGGGTTGCGGCGTCGATGACGACGATGTCGGCCGGGTTGCCGATCGCGAGCCCGTAATCCGCGAGATTGAGCAGCCGGGCCGAGCGCTCGGTCAGCATCGCAAAACATTCGCGCAATTGCTCGGGCCGGGCGATCTGCAGCACGTTGGCGTGCAGGTTGGCCATGCGGATCAGCGAGCAATCGCCATAGGGCGTCGCCGGGTTCAGCACGTTGTTGGTCGACAGCGAGCAGTTGACGCCGTGCTCGACCAGGAAATTGGCGTCGGCGACGCCGCGGCGCACATCGTGGTCGCGGTCGCGGCCCATCAGGTAGAGGTCTGTCAACGGCAGCACCGTGACCGCGACCCCGGCATCGGCCATACGGCGCGCCAGCACCGCGAGGTCGGCCGGCGGCAGCGCCGCGAGCTTGGCCATGTGGCCGACGACGACCCGGCCGCCGCGCCGGTATTGCCGGGTCAGCTCGCAGACCAGCGGGATGTCGAGCGGCTCGGGCCCGTCGCCGACATCGAGGTGGATGTCGATATCGGCGTCAAATTCACGCGCCAGCTCGAAGATCCGGCGGATCTGGCCGGCATGGTCGGAATCGTAGCGCGGCGCGCCGCCGATTGCCTTGGCCCCGCGTTTGAGGCCCTCGACCAGCAATTCGTCGACGCCCGGATAATTAGTCAGCCCGTCCTGCGCGAAGACGCAGATCTCGATGTCGATCGCCCAGCGGTAGTCGGCGATCAACGAGCGCACCCCGTCGAAGCCGCGCATGCCGATCGCCGGGTCGACCTCGACCTGGGTGCGCATGCGGGTGGCACCGTTCAGAATGCATTCTTCGAGGGTGCGCGCCGCGCGCCGCCGCACGTCCTCGACGCTCAGCTCATGCTTGATCGCCGCGACCTGCCTCATCGGCGCGATCCGCCGGCTCGTCTCGGCCGGATAGCGTTCGATCAGGCGCGACTTGTCGAGATGGATGTGGGTCTCGACGAGACCGGCACAGGCGAGCCGCCCCGCCGCATCATAGCTCTCGGCGGCATCGCCGAGGCCTGCCCCGAGCGCCACGATCCTGCCGCCGGCGACGCCGATATCGGTCAATTCCCCGGACTGCCGATCGGCCAACCGGGCATTGCGTATGATCAGATCCATGGCGCGCACTCTTCGAAACCAGTGTGCTGCAAGCGCTTTTCCCCGCCGGCCCGATTATAGCTCGGGGGCTTCTCGGGTCGCTCTCGCTGTGAGCCTGGGAGGGTGTTCGCAGGCATTATGCAGTCCGTCTCGCTCCCTTCGCGGAACACGGCGGGGCACTGATTCGCCGCAGCCCTGCCGGCGTGACAGCCCCAGCCGCCTGGCGCCGTCCGGCGCAACTCCTACTCCTTGATCCCGAGGAGGCCGGCGGCGGTGTGCCCGAGCATCGCCGCCTGCTGAGCCTCGCTCAATCCGGGGGTGGCGAGGATGTGGTCGACCGCGGTCGTCGTCCACGGGTAGGGATAGTCGGTGCCCATGACGATCCGGTCGGGGCCGACCTGGGCCGCGAGATGGCGCAACGCCTCGGGCGTGAACACCAGCGAATTGAAGTAGAGGTCCTTCAGATACTCGGTCGGCTTCTTTTTCAGCGGGATCGTGCAGCGCGCCGGAAAGGTCGTGCAGCCGGCATCCGAGCGCGCCGCGTAGGAGGGCAGATAGCCGCCGCCATGCGCGCCCAGGATCTTGAGCCCCGGATAGCGGTCGAGCGTGCCCTCGAAGATCAGATGCGACAGCGCGATCGTGGTTTCGAGCGGGTTGCCGATGACGTTGTCGAGCCCGCCATTGCCCTTGAGCCGTGGCGTGAGCTCGGCGGTCCCTTGCGGGTGGATGAAAATCAGCACGCCGAGCTCCTCGGCCTTGGCCCAGAACGGGTGGAACTTGTCGGCCGACAATTCCTCGCCGTTGACGCTGCCGCCGATCAGGGCGCCGCGCAGCCCGAGCTTTTTGACCGCGTTGTCGAGCTGATCGGCGGCGAGGTCCGGGTATTGCAGCGCCACGGTCGCGAAGGCGACAAAGCGATCGGGCTGCGCCGCACAGATCTCGGCGAGCTTCTGGTTCTGCAGATCGATGATCCGCGCCGCGAGGTCGCGCTCGGCCTTGTACCAATAGGGGTTGATGCTGAGCGCCTCGAGGTCGATGCCCTGCGCGTCCATCGCGCGGATGCGCTCCGCCGCCACCACCAGCGCCTGGGGCGCCACCTTGCGCCCGACCAGCGCCATCGCCTCGGGCACCGCGCAATGGGCGTGCGCGTCGACGGTCCTGACCCGCTTGCCGGCGACGACGACCTCGCGCCGGCGCGGCGGCGACGGCGTCTGCGCCGAGGCGGCGGCGACCAGGCCGCATTCGACAAAGGCGATGCCGGCGACGGCGGCGGCCTGGCCGAGCAGCTCTCTGCGGGTAGTCATCGGCGTCCTCCTCGCGATGCCGCTTCAGTCTTGCGGCGGCGACTTTTATGGTGAATGCGGAAGCTTTCGGCTGCAGCCTTAGGGGTCTCTCCAATGCCGCAAAAAACCGTAGTTTACGCCAGCGTCGGTCCGGAATTGACGCAATACGATCTCGATGTCGAGAACGCGACCATGTCCCGGCATGGCACCGTCACCTTGCCGGCGAATGTGCATTATGCCTGGCCGCACGCCACCCGGCAGTACCTCTATGTGGCATCGAGCGACAGTGCCTCGGGGATCGGCGGGCCGGTCGGCCACCGGCACAATGTCAGCGCTTTTCGCATCGACCCGGCGACCGGCGCGCTGACCCCGCACGGCGACCCGATCGCACTGCCGACCCGGCCGATCCACATGACCAGCGACATCCCGTCGCAGAACCTCTTGGTCGCGTTTAGCAATCCCTCCGGACTTCGGGTCTATCGGGTCAATGCCGACGGCACCCCGGGCGCAGAAGTCGTGCAGCAGGAGCCAGTCGACCCCGGCATTTACGGGCACCAGGTGCGGGTGAGCCCCGATGATCGGCTGGCGATCCTGGTGACCCGCGGCCACGACGCCGCCGGCGGCAACGCCGAGCAGCCCGGCGCGCTGAAGGTGTTCCACTACCGCGACGGGCTGTTGACCAACGAGGTTTCGGTCGCTCCGGGCGGCGGCTATGGCTTTGGCCCGCGCCATCTCGATTTTCACCCGGCAAAGCCGTGGGTCTACGTGTCCTTGGAGCGGCAGAACCGGCTCGACATGTTTGCGATCCAGAGCGAGGCGCTGACGGCGGCGCCCCTGTTCAGCAAGGGCACCTTGGCCGAGCCCGGCAACATCCGCGGGCGCCAGGCCGCCGGCACCGTTCACGTCCACCCGAACGGCCGCTTTGTCTATGTCGCCAACCGCGCCTCGAGCACGGTCGAGGTCGAGGGCCGACGCGTTTTTGCCGGCGGCGAGAACACGCTCGCGGTCTATGCGATCGATCCGGCGACCGGCGAGCCCAGCCCGATCCAGCATGTCGACACGCACGGTATTCATTGCCGCACATTTCACATCGACCCGAGCGGCCAAGTGCTCGTCGCCGCGCATATCATGGCATTGCCGGTCAGGGACGGCACGACGATCCGCGAGGTGCCGGCGAGCCTTTCCTTGTTCCGCATCGCCGGCGACGGCCGCCTCGATTTCGCGCGCAAATACGATGTCGATGTCGGCGACCGGCAGATGTTCTGGATGGGGATGGTCTAGAACCGCGTCACAGCGCATTTGGCGTTTGGCGCGCCGCCACGGCTAGGGGCAGGTCCATGCATGAAGCCATCGATCGCGAGACCGGCGCGCGCTGCTTTCAGGTCATGGTGGCGATGCGCGACGGGGTGCGCCTGAACACTTTCGTGTTCCTGCCGGAAGGCGGCGGGCCGCGCTGGCCGGCGATCCTGCACCGCACGCCCTACGGCATCGCCGCCTCGGACGCGCGCGACAAGTTCGACTGCGCCAACGCCTGGCTGCCGAGTGCGGCGGAACCGTTGCGCGGGTCGATCCTGCGCGGTTGGCGCCACATCGTCGCGCACGGCTATGCCGCAATCTACCAGGACACCCGCGGGCGCCACGGCTCCGACGGCGAGGACCGGGTCTATGCCGACGATGCGGCGGACGGCCACGACACCCTGGAATGGATCGCCCGACAACCTTGGACCAACCACCGGATCGGGATGTCGGGCTCGTCCGCTGGCGCCACCACGACCTTTGCCGCCGCCTCGACCCGGCATCCGACCCTGCGCGCCTTTTTTGCCCAGGCGGGCGCCTCCAGCATCTACGACGACGTGGTCTACGAGGGCCAGTCGATCGAGATGGAGCGGTTGTGGCTGTGGGTGGCGCGCAACATCCCCGGCCTGTCGCAATCGCATCGCGAAGCGGTGATGCGGCGCTGCGGCATCGGCGCTGCGGAGCTCGAGGCTGCCGCCGCCTCGGCCGCGACCCGCTATGCGCGGCTCGACCTCGCACGCCAGGCCGACCCGCCATTTATCGGTTCGGAAGACTGGCTGCGGCTGCCGCTGACCCATTACCCGGATTTCGCCACATGGCAGCCGTTTCTCGACGAGATCATCAGCCATCCGGCCCCGGACGGGTTTCGCGCGGCGCACAATTTCCGCCGCACGATCGACATTCCCGGGTTTCACGTGACCAGCTGGTTCGACATCTTTCAGACCAGCGTCATGGCGGCGTTCGCCGAAATCCAGGCGCGGGCCGGCAACCAGAAGCTGTGGATCGGCCCCAACGAGCATTATTTCGTCTATCACCGCAATTTCTGGCCGCGCGACCCCTATTTCGCGTGGTTCGACTACTGGTTGAAGGGCGAAGAGAACGGGATCATGGATGAGCCGGCGGTTTTCTACTCGCCGCGCGCCTGGGTCGCGGACCGGGAAAGCTATGCCCCGGACGATTGGCGGCATGCCGAGCGCTGGCCGCCGCCGCAAGCCAGGCCGCGGCGGCTCTACCTGCGCGGCGACGGCAGCCTCGGCGGCGAGGGTCCGGGTGGCCCGCCGCGCCGCTATCGCTATGATCCGCGCCGGCCGGTCCCGACTTTGGGCGGGCGCAACATGCTGATCGACGCCGGGCCGCGCGACCAGCGGCCGGTCCAGCGGCTGCCCGATTACGGCCTCGTCTACCGTGGCGAGACGCTGACCCGGCCGGTGACGATCGCCGGAAATGTCCGGGTGACCCTGCACGTGCAATCGAATTGCCCCGATACCGATTTTGTCGCCAAGCTGATCGATCTCGAGCCCGACGGAAGCGCGATGCTGCTGATGGACGGCGTCACCCGCGCGATGTACCGCGACCCTTCGGGCGAGCCCCGGCCGCTGACCTCGGATCGTGTCGAGCGGCTGACCATCGACCTCGGCCACATCCACCACACCTTTGCCGCCGGACACCGCATCGAAATCGATATCACCAGCAGCAACTTCCCGCGCCGCGCCCGTAACACCAACAGCGGCAACCCGGTGCTGGCGAATGACGGCGACGCCGACATCCGCGTCGCCGACAACCGGGTCCACCACGCCGAGCCGACGCCCTCTTTCATCGAGATTCCGGTGCTCGGCTGACCCTTCAGCGTGCGTTGGCGGGTGCCGTGCGCGGCCGCCGATGGGTGCGCCCGCGCAACGCGGGGCCAAGGTCAATGCCGCGCCGATCTACGGCCGACCGGCGCTCGTCGCCGGCGCGCTGATCGACCATATCGGCCTTTGGCGCCACCGCATCGATCCAGTGGAGCAATTCTGACAGGTGGTGCCGAGGCAAGTTGCCACACCGGCCCACGGGTCCGGCCGTCGACCGACCGAGGACGGGCTCCGGCGGGTGCCTATGGCTGACATGGGTCCCGACCTTCGCCGGGGATGACGAGAGCGGGGCTATGGTCACAATGGTTAGGTTTGCAGCAGCATGACCGAGATCGGCACCGGCGGGGAGAAGCAGGGACCCCCCGGCGCATCGGAGATGCGCCACCATAGGGGCGCGCATGTGCGCACCGAGAGGGGCGGGGAGCGCAACCGGCCGGGCGCCTCCAGCTTCCCGCCGGGCGGAAAGCGATCGGAGGGTTGGCGACAACCTCTTTCAGACCACCGGGAGGGGTTGGTGCGGCGCGGGCGGGGGCTCGACCCGGATCGGGTCGCCGGGGCGCACATCGCCCTCGGCAAGGACGACCCCCATGATCCCGGCCTTGCGGACGAGGCTGCCGTGCTCGTCGCGGTCGAGGGTCGCGGCCATCAGCCCTTGGTGGATCTTGTCGAGCTGGGCGCAGGGGTTGCGCAGCCCGGTCACCTCGACCACCGCGCTGGCGCCGAGATGCAGCCGGGTGCCGGCCGCGAGGCCGAGCAGGTCGACCCCTGACGTAGTGATGTTCTCGCCCATCTGCCCGGGTGCGACGGCGAAGCCCGCCTTGCGCAGCTCGTCATGCAGTTCGGCGTGGATCAGGTGCACCTGGCGCAGATTGGGCTCGGCCGGGTTGCGCGCGACCCGCGAGCGGTGCTTGACCGTCGTGCCTTGATGAGCGTCGCCCTCGACCCCCATCCCGGCCACCAGCCGGATGCTGTCTTCGTTCGGCTTGGCCAAGGTATGCCGCGGGCTGCGGCTGACCGCGGCGACAATTCCTCCCATTTCTTCCTCTGTCTTGAACAGGCGTCGCCCGCGCCCACGGGCGCGACGTTTGGCCGGCCCGAGGATAGGCTCCAGCGCGCGCGAGAACAACTGCTTGTGCGTTTGCGGCCCTGTTCGAGCGAAGGCAGGCTCTGGGTCCCGCTTTCGCAGCTGCATCGGGCGCTGGCGACGCAGCGCAGAAAGAAGGACCCGTCACCCAACCCTCTCCCCCGCCGGCGAGGGAGAGGGAGGAACGGTGCTTCAAGGAATGTTTCGCACCTTTGGCTCGCGGTCCCAGACGCGCATTTTTTTGGCGGCGGCGATAAAGCCGGCAACGGCGCCGGCGTTCGCCAGCGGGATGACGCCTTCATCGGCGAGCTCGGCGGTGATCCCGGCGCGGCGCAGCAGCGGTTCGGCGGCGGCGACGTGGCCGATGACCTTCAGGTGATTGAACGCGTCGGCGATGAAGCCGACCGCCGCCGCTTCGCGCGCGAGCTCCTTGGCGCCGGTGTCGGACACGATCAGCGCCACCGCGTCGAACAGGATCGAGGGGCCGCCGTCGATGCGCATATCGGCCGCGAGCAATTTGCCGTCGGCGGTCTTGGCCCCGCCGACATGCGGCGCCACGATCTTGAGCTTGGCCCCCTCCTTTTCCACCGCGATGCGCAGCGCGTCGACGAGGGAGCGGTCGGCGCCGTCGCTGACCAGGCAGCCGATCACCCGCCCTTTGACGGTCTGCGGCGCCTTGCCGATGATGCTGAGGGCGGGCGAGGGCTCGACCTCGCGCCGCGCCGGGACCTTGGTCGCCGCGGGCTCGATCCTGCCTTCGAGCCGCAGCCCGGCGGCGACCCGCTTTGCCAGGCTGTCGTCGACATGCATCAGCTGGGAGACGACGCGCTCGCGGACCGCCGGGGTCTCGACCTTGCTCAGCTCGAAAACCAATGCCGAGACGATATGGTTCTGCTCGGGCTTGGTCTGGCTCAGGAAGAACAAGCGCGCCTGGGTGTAGTGGTCGGCAAACGATTCCGGCCGGATACGCATCGTGTCGCCGCTCTCCGGCCGAGTGAGCCCGGCGAAGCCCTGGGCGGGGTCGGCGCGAGGCGCTTCGGGGGCGAGCGTGTTCGGCTCGTACGAGACGCGGCCTTTCGCCACCCGCATGCGCATATGCCCGTCGCGCTGCAGATTGGCCCACGGGCATTTCGGCTGGTTGACCGGGATCTCGTTGAAGTTCGGGCCCCCGAGCCGGATCAGCTGGGTATCGATATAGGAGAACAGCCGGCCCTGCAGCAGCGGATCGTTGCTGAAGTCGATCCCCGGCACGACATTGCCCGGGCAAAACGCGACCTGCTCGGTCTCGGCGAAGAAATTGTCCGGATTGCGGTCGAGCACCATATGCCCGACGATCTTCAATGGCACGAGCTCCTCGGGGACGAGCTTGGTCGCGTCGAGCACGTCGAAGTCGAAGCCGGCGGCCTGTTTCTCGTCGAACAGCTGGACCCCGAATTCCCATTCCGGAAAGTCGCCTGAATCGATCGCCTCCCACAGGTCGCGGCGGTGAAAGTCGGGGTCGGCGCCGTTGATCTTGACCGCCTCGTCCCACAGCACCGACTGCATGCCGAGCTTGGGCCGCCAGTGGAACTTGACGAAGGTCGGCTTGCCGTTGGCGTCGACGAGGCGAAAGGTGTTGACGCCGAACCCTTCGATCATGCGCAAAGAGCGCGGGATCGCGCGGTCCGACATCGCCCACATGATCATGTGCATGCTTTCCGGCATCAGCGACACGAAGTCCCAGAAGGTGTCGTGCGCCGAGGCTGCCTGCGGAAAGCCGCGGTCGGGCTCCATCTTGACCGAGTGAATCAGGTCGGGGAACTTGATCGCGTCCTGGATAAAGAAGACCGGGATGTTGTTGCCGACCAGGTCGAAATTGCCTTCCTTCGTATAGAATTTGGTGGCGAAGCCGCGCACGTCGCGCGCCAGATCGCCCGAGCCGGCGCCGCCCGCGACGGTCGAAATGCGCACGAACACCGGGATCTTCTCGCCGGGGCGCTGCAGGAAATCGGCCTTGGTATATTGGCTCAATGATTGGGTCAGCTCGAAATAGCCGTGCGCGCCGGAGCCGCGGGCATGGACGATGCGCTCGGGGATGCGCTCATGGTCGAAATGGGTGATCTTCTCGCGCAAGATGAAGTCTTCGAGCAGGGTCGGCCCGCGCGAGTTCGACTTGAGCGAATTCTGGTTATCGGCGACGACGACGCCTTGATTGGTGGTCAATACATCGCCGCCCTCGGCGGGCAATTGATGCAGTTCGCCGCCGGCGCCAGTCTTGGCGGCCGGCGGGTGGGTGGGCTTGGATTTGGCCATGCGGCAATCTCCCTCGGCTTGTGACGAGGAAAACACCGGATCGGCGCCAAGGTTGCCGGCGGGGCTCCGGCCGGCGGCGCAATGCCCGGATCAGCGATCGATCAGGGCCGGAACAGCGCGAAGCACTTGTCGGAGTTGAACAGGTAGGATTCGACGTAGTCGACGATCTCGGGTTTGCGGCCGAGCGCGTCCATCGCCCCGGCGAGGCAGACCCAGTTCAGGAACTCCTGCTGGCCCGCATCCTCGATCTGCTCGGTCGTCAGATCGCGCCAACGGGCGAACTTGCCCGAGGCGAGCTCGTCGAAGCGCGCCCGGTCGCTCGCGACATCGGGATAGATCCAATGGTGCTTGGCCGTCAGGAAGGCGTGCGACCAGCTCGACGAGGCGACGAGCGCCACCCGCCACGGGCTGTCGGCGAGCGCACGGGCGACGGCACCCCCGACATCGAAGCAGCGCGACGGGTTCGGGCCGGGCGGGTCGACCGCGTTCGGGTCGGCCTCGCCGGTCAGGTGCGCGCTCGAGCCGCGCTTGGCGATGACCGAGGAGCCGTAGCAATTGACGTGAAACGGCACGATCGGATAGGGGAGCCCGCGCCGGTCGTAATCGAGGTAGAGGATCGTGTTGATGAAGGCGTGCGGCAGACCCAGCTCGTGGCGCATCCGATAGGCGTAGCTGACATCGTAATCGGCCTTGATCAGCGAGGCGGCCAGATAGGATGCGGCGGCGCGGTGCCCCTCGACGCGGACGACCTTGTCGGGTGTTTCGCCCCAGACATTGCCGAGCTCGGCCCGGCCGGGGCGTCCGAACGGCCGGCAATCGACCCCGTCGAGCGCGAAGACGCAGAACGACGGAACCCCGTCCTCGCGAAAGTTCTCGTACTGGTCGTCGCCCCAGATCAGCACGAAGTCCGGGGCAAACGCATCGAGCGCCTCGCGCACCTTGCGGAACCCGCCGACCAGCCGGCGGCGATGCTCGGCCGCGGCGGCGCCGTTCTCGTTGGCGGCCAGCTCCTGCCGCAATGGCTCGGGCCAGCGCGCCGGGTCTTTCATGTCCTGCGGCACCCGCTCGCTCTTCAGGGTGCGGGTCAGGAACGAGCTCATATATTGATCGGGCAGCATCAATCCCGGAAAATGGGTAACCCCGATACCGAGAATTTCGCCCATCTGTCGCCTCCTCCCATCGTGCGATCGCGACCTCAGACCCGCGATCATAGCAAAAGGGCGCCGGCTGTGCGCACCTCCTCTCGCAACCGACCATCAGCCGGCTCGAAAACCTGCCCGGCCCGACCGCACTCAAGCGGATGATGGCGGCGATGGTCGAGGTATTCTGCGACAGCTTCCAACAGGTCCCCCGGCGCATCGTGCTCGACATCGACGACACCGAGGACCGGGTTCACGGCGGCCAGCAGCTGGCGCTGTTCAACGCCTACTACGACAGCCGCTGCTTCCAGCCGATCCACATCTACGAGGCCACTACGGCCAAGCCGGTGGCGATCATCCTGCGCCCCGGCAAGACGCCGGACGGGGCCGAGGTGACGCTGGTGCTGCGCCATGTCATCGGCCATATCCGCGCCCGCTGGCCGTCGGTCGACATCATTGTGCGGGCGACAGCCATTACGCGCGGCCCGAAGCCATGGCGTGGTGCGAGCGCAAGCGCATCGGCTACATCTTCGGCCTCGCCGGCAACGCGGTGCTGCTGCGCCGGGTCGGCAATCTCGCCGAGGATGCTGCACTCGGTCGGCTCGACGGCGAGGCCGACAAAGTGCGCCGCTACGGCGACTTCCGCTACGCCGCGACAAGCTGGAAGGTCGAGCGTCGTGTCATCGCCCGCGTCGAGGCCTCCGCTCAAGGCGTCGACAGCCGCTTTATCGTCACCAACCTGCGCGGGCCTGCCCAAATCGCTTTACGAGAAAATCTATTGCGCGCGCGGGCAGGCCGAAAACCTGATCAAGGCGCACAAGCTGCACCTCGCCTCCGACCGCACCTCGTGCACCAAGGCGACGGCCAACCAGTTCCGGCTGCTGATCCACACCGCAGCCTACTGGCTGATGCTGAACCTGCGCGGTCTGGCGCCCCGGACATCGTTCTGGCGCGACGCCCAGTTCGATACGATCCGCCTTTGCCTGATCAAGGTGGCCGGTCGTGTCACGGAAATGGTCACCCGCATAAAGATCGCCCTGCCGAGTGCCTTCCCCTATCAGGCCGGCTTCGCCGATCTCGTCGGTAGTATCGCGAAATTGCCGCCGTGACTGACGGGGCCGGATGCCCCACTACAAACCCCTCGGCGCAACCTCAAACCCCGATCACCAGCGTTCCGCGACGCCACGGAAAACCACGCCTCGGTGAGCGGCATCACGCCGCTAGTCGGGAGAATGTTCGGCTGGCCGCGCGCCAGCCTTCCCGCCTGCGCGCACCGGGAACCCAGATGACCATCCTCAATTTGAACACCCGCTTCGTCATCCCGGCCATGTGGCTTGCCTGGGCGGCGTTGTGGATTGTCCTCGCCGGCTGCACCAAGCCGACGCGGTGGCGGGAATCCGCCGGCTCGCGCGCGCTCCATGTGATCCCGCTACTCGTTTGCGCCGTGCTGCTGGCGGCGCCGCGCTTGCTGCCGCCGCTGCTGACGGCGCGCTTCCGGCCGCCGGGAAGAGTCGTGCCCTTGCTGGGCGCCGTCGCGGTCGCAGCCGGGCTCGGGCTCGCGGTATGGGCGCGCTGGCATCTCGGGCGCAATTGGAGCGGCATCATCACGGTCAAACAGGATCATCAGCTCGTCCGCTCGGGTCCTTATCGGGTGGTTCGGCATCCGATCTATACCGGGCTGCTGCTCGCGCTGATCGGCACCGCGGCGGCGATCGGCGAATGGCGGGCGCTGCTCGCCGTCGGCTGCGCGCTGCTCGGTTTCCTGTGGAAGATCCGGGTCGAGGAGGCGCGCATGCGCCAGACCTTTCCCGAATACGAGCAATACCGCGACCAGACCTCGGCGCTGATCCCGCCGCTGTTTTGAGCGTGCCCGCTGGGCCCCGGCCTCGACCGGACCAGCCTCGCGCCATATATTGGCGCGACGCGGTTCTCGGAGCGGGCGCATGAAATTCGGGCTATTCGGCGGGGCGCGGGCCAAGGGCGGGCCGGCCGGCGACAGCTCCGCCTATCACGACTTCGTCAATTACGTGGTCGAGGCCGAAAAGCTCGGCTTTTCGAGCGTCTTTCTGGTCGAGCACCATTTCACCGGGTTTGGCCAGGTGTCGGCGTCGATGAGCATGCTCGCCTATCTGGCGGCGCGCACCGAGCGCATCCGCCTCGGCACCGCGGTCGTCGTGCTGCCCTGGCACAACCCGATCCTGGTGGCCGAGCAGGCGGCGACCCTCGACCTCCTATCGAACGGGCGCTTGGATTTCGGCGTCGGCAAAGGCTACCGCAGCTACGAATTCGCCGGTTTCTGCATCGCCCCCGAGGAGGCGACCGAGCGTTTCGACGAGGCGATGGAGGTGATCCGCAAGGCGTGGACCTCGCCGGGGCGGTTCTCCTATCACGGCAAGCGCTGGCATTTCGACAACGTCGTCGTCGAGCCGAGCCCGATCCAGCAGCCGCACCCGCCGTTCTGGCTCGGCGCCGGCAGCGCCGAGTTGATCGGCCGCGCCGCCCGCGAGGGCTACAACCTGCTGCTCGACCAGATCGCCCCGACCGATCTGATCATCGACCGGGTCGCCACCTTCCGCCGGGAATGCGACCGGGTCGGCCGGCCTTGGGACCCGATGTCGGTCGGCGTCACCCGCGGGCTGCAGATCGTGCACAACGACGAAGAACGCCGGCGCGCGATCGCCACCCGCCGCCAGGTGCTGAAGAATATCGGCGATCTCGCCCGCGGCCCCGGCGCCGAGCGCTACGCCCACATCAAGGAGGACGAGGATTCGTTCGTGCTCGACGACGCGCCGTTGCTCGGCACCCCCGAGGAGATCATCGCCCGATTGAAGCGGCTGGAGGCGGGCGGCGTCGAGCATGTGCTGTTTGCCGCAACGGGCGCCTCGGTCGCCGGCCTCAGGACCTTCGCCGAGGAGATCATGCCGGCCTTCGCCGACTCCCCGATGGCGCTGGCGCAGGTGTGACCTCGACAAGCAGACCAGCGGTGCCGGCCGCTCACCCTCCCGCTGGCGCGGGTCTCCCCGCTCGCGCGGGGCGAGGGGATAAGACGCGCGGCTCCTCCCCTCGCCCCGCTTGCGGGGAGAGGGTTGGGGTGAGGGGCGAAACCCGAGCCGTTGGTCAGGAGGGGATAATGGAACAGCGGGTTGCGATCGTCACCGGCGGGCTGCGCGGGCTCGGCCGGGCAATGGCGCTGGGGCTGGCGCGCGAGGGGCATCGGGTGCTCGCGGTCGGCCACATCGCCGCCGACGTGGCCGAGATCGAGCGTGAGCTTGCCGGCACGCCGCTGGCTGACCGCATCCACCCGCTCGTGTCCGATCTGCGCGAAGCCGCCGAGTGCGACCGGGTTGTAGCGGTGGCGCAGGGCCGGTTCGGTCCAGCCGACATCCTCGTCAACAATGCCGGCCTGACCTTCACCTATATCGACCCGGCGCGCTACCGGCGGCCGTCGCTGCAGAAATTCTGGGAGGTCGGCGACGAGATCGTCGACAACGTCATCGCCACCAACTACCTCGCCGCCGACCGGCTGGGGCGCCGGGTCGCGTCGGGCATGGTCGCGCGGGGCTGGGGCCGCATCGTCAACGTCACGACCAAGCTCGACACGATGAACCGGGCCGGGACACACCCTTACGGCGCGTCGAAAGCGGCGCTCGAAATGGCGACCGAGGTGTGGGCCAAGGAAGCCGAAGGGACTGGGCTGACGATCAACATCGTCAACCCCGGCGCCGGCGCCAACACGCCGGGCATGGCCGAGGAAATGCGCGCGATGAGCCGCGAGGGCCGCGCCGCCCGCCTGGTCGAGCCCGACGAGATGGTGCCGCCATTGCTGTGGGTGGTCTCGGCCGCCGCCGACCAGGTCAACGGCTACCGCTTCGACGCCAATTTGTGGGACCCGGGCCTTCCCGCCGCCGAGGCCGCCAGCCGCGCCGGCCGCCCTGCCGGGTTTGAGATGCACCCGGTCTGAGCGTCCGCAAAGGCCGAGCCGTCGCGTCGCGGGGGTGGCCGCCGAGCCCGCATTTTTGTCGGCGCCAACCGGCAGATCTTGTGCAGATCTCCGAGGATATCGATATCGATTTCCTTTCTGTGGACCGGGGGACCTCGGAACGCCCACCGCGCAATTGCTGATCCATCTTCCGGACGAGCTTGTCAGGCGATTTAAGCGCAGCGTTTCGGTCCGCCAGCGCAGCAAGTTCATCCAACGGTTATTGGAGGAAGCGCTGCCCCCGGACGATCGCGGGGATGACGATCCCCTTTACCAGGCCGCGCTCGCCGGCGAGAGAGAGCATCAGCTGGCTACCGAAATGGCCGAGTGGGACGCCACCATCGACGATGGGCTCACCGGCGACGGTCCTCGACGAGATGCGAGCGAGTGAAGGCATGGCAGCGCCCACGGGAGCGATCGCGGTTCGGCGTGGCGACGTTTTGTGGTGGGTGAACCTCGATCCGACCCAAGGGAGTGAGATCCGCAAGACGCGGCCCGCCGTTGCCGTAACGGCGGACGCGCTCAACCGCGCGCGCCGGACAGTCGTCGTCGTACCGCTGTCAACCGGCCCAGCCCCAAGACCGCCCATTGTTGTCGCAACATCATCGGCGGGTCCTAATTCCGTTGCTGTTTTGCGACCAATTGCGGGCTGTGGACAAGCGCCGCCTCACTCACAATTCGGGACATCTCTCGGCGGTTGATCTTCGGATGATGGAGGAGGGTATCCGCCTCATCCTCGAGCTATGAGTTCGGTCACACGTAGTGGCCGGCCTCGGTTTCGTCTAATCCGCGCGCGGCGTGGATCGCGGTGAACACCGGGGTCAGCACGATGACGACGATCAGGTTGACGACGAGCGCGGCCAGCGCGGCGTAGCACGGGATCGTCCAGCCGGCAACATGCAGCGGGTAGATCGGCTTGAACTGCTGCGATGCGGCCATCGCCGTGCCGGCGACGATGCCGGCGAGCCAGCCGAGAAACAGTGCGCGGTCGTGAAACCATCGGGTGTAGAGGCCGCCGATCACCGCGGGCAGGGTCTGGATGATCCATACCCCGCCCAGAAGCTGCAGCTGGATTGCGTATTGCAATGGCAATCCGAGGACAAAGGCGAGCGCGCCGAATTTGATGATCAAGGAGACGGTCTTGGCCATCTGCGATTCCTGCGCCGCCGTGCAGTCCGGGCGCAGGAACTCGCGGTAGATGTTGCGCGTCCACAAATTCGAGGCGGCGATCGACATGATCGCGGCCGGCACCAGGGCGCCGATCGCGATCGCGGCAAAGGCGACCCCGGCGAACCATGACGGGAACATCGCCAGGATCAATGCCGGCACCGCGAAATTGGGGCCGTATTGCTTCAACAGCGGCGCGTAGGCGGGTGCGGTCGCGACCCCGGCGGCGATCGCCATGAAGCCGAACAGCGCGATCAGCGCCAGCAGAAACGAGTAGGCCGGCAGAAACGCGGCGTTGCGGCTGATCGCCTGGCGGTTGCTGGCGCTGAGCACCCCGGTGACCGAATGCGGATAGAGGAACAAGGCCAAGGCAGAGCCGAAAGCCAGGGTCGCGTAGGCGCTGTAATTGCCGAAGGTCGGCCCCTGGGGCGCGGCCAGCAGCAATTTCGCCGGCGGCACCGCCGCGAAGATCTTGGCATATCCGCCGAGCTCGAGCGGGATCGCGACGATCGCGACGATGACCGTGAGCCAGATCAGGATGTCCTTAACGATCGCGATCGCCGCCGGCGCGCGCAGCCCGCTCGTATAGGTGAAGGCGGCGAGGATCACGAAGGCGATGACCAATGGCAGGTCGCCCCACAGCCCCGAGCCCGCGATCCCGAGTGCCGCGATGACCACCTGGATGCCGACCAGCTGCAGCGCGATGTAGGGCATCGTCGCGACGATGCCGGTGACGGCGACGGCCAAGGCCAGCCACCGGTTGCCGTGCCGGCCGCGCACGAAATCGGCGGCGGTGATGTAGCCGTGCCGGCGCGCGACCGACCACAGCCGCGGGAACACGGCGAAGACAAAGGGGTAGACCATGATCGTGTAGGGCACGGCGAAAAAGCCGAGCGCGCCGGCCCCGAACATCAAGGCCGGAACGGCGATGAAGGTGTAGGCGGTGTAGAGGTCGCCGCCCAGCAGGAACCAGGTGACGACGGTGCCGAACCGGCTGCCCGCCAGCCCCCATTCGTGCAGCAGGCCGAGGTCGCCGCGGCGCCAATGCACGGCGACAAACCCGAGCACGGTGATCAGCGCGAACAGCAGGACAAAGACGGTCAGCGCGGCCCAGTTGATCGGCATGGCCCGTCGCGCTCCGCCGCTATCGCCGGGTGGCGAAATAGACGATCAGGGTCAACCCCGCCCCGATCGGAATCCATAAGAGCTGATACCAGTAGTAGAACGGGATGCCGCCCCATTCGGGCTCGACCCGGTTGTAGCTCGACACCCAGAACATCGCGACGAACGGCAGCAGCAGCAGAATATACCAGAGCGGCGACGGCCGGCTGCCCGGCGGCTTATCGTCCATAGGCGACCTCCCGCGCCCCCGGGCATTCACCCGAGGGATTTGTAAGCTCGCTGCAATTTTCCTCAAAGGCGCGAGGATTGCAAACGCGATCTGGGAGAAAGCGCCGCCCGTGCCCGCCCCCCCCGGATCAGGTCCGGGGCAGGCCCTCCCGCTGGTGCTGGGCCCTCCCTCCCCCGTGGCCGCTGGGGAGGCGGACCGGGCGGCGCATATGTCAGCAAATTGCTGCCATTCGGGGCAAAGCCCCTATACTGCCGCTGTCGAGGCAAAAGGGGGACCGTCTTGGAGCAGCGTCATCTCGGGAAATCGGGGCTTCGGGTGTCGGCGATCGGGCTCGGCTGCAACAATTTCGGCGGCCGCATCGACCTCGAAGCAACGCGCCGGGTCGTGCACAAGGCGCTGGATCTCGGCATCACCTTTTTCGACGAGGCCGACACCTACGGCGACCCGCGCGGCTGTTCCGAGACGTGCCTCGGCGAAATCCTCGGCGAGCGCCGCAAGGACATCGTGCTGGCAACCAAATTCGCCCGCCCGATGGATGGCTCGGGCCGGTTCGAGGGCGCCTCGCGCGGCTACATCATCACCGAGGTCGAAGCCAGCCTCAAACGGCTGCGCACCGATTGGATCGATCTTTACCAGCAGCACCAGCCCGACCCGCTGACCCCGATCGAGGAGACCCTGCGCGCGCTCGACGACCTCGTGCGCGCCGGCAAGGTGCGCTACATCGGTGCGTCGACCCTGGCGCCCTGGCAGGTGGTCGAGGCGCAGTGGACGGCCAAGCATCTCGGCCTCCACCAGTTCGTCTCGTGCCAGGAGGAGTACAGCCTGCTCGCGCGCGGGCTCGATCGCGAGATGCTGCCGGTGCTCGAAGCCTACGGCCTCGGGCTGATCCCGTTCCGCCCGTTGGCCGACGGGCTGCTGACCGGCAAATACCGGCGCGGCGCCGCTTTGCCGGCGGGTTCGCGCCTGGGCTCGATGCCGCGGGCCGCCGGCCGCTATCTGAGCGAGGAAAATTGGGCGCTGCTCGATCGCCTCGAAGGCTTCGCCGCCGAACGCGGCCACACCCTGCTCGACCTGGCCTTGAGCTGGCTATTGCGCCGCCCGGCCGTGGCGAGCGTCATCGCCGGGGCGACCACGCCCGAGCAGGTCGAGCAGAATGTGCGTGCCGCCGGAGCATGGCGATTGACGGCAGATGAGATGCAACAGATCGATTCATTCACGGTCGGGTGACAGTACCCCGCTCGCCCGTCATTCCCGCGAGAGCGCCGCGAGAGCGGCAATCCAGGACCCGCTCTCACGGCGGTTGCCCCCTGTTCAGGCCAGGGGCAGGCTCTGGACCCCCCGCGTGCGCGGGGGTGACGACTCCCACAAGCCATAGGAGGAACTCGGAAGATGGATGTTCGACTGAACGGAAGAAGTGCGGTGATCACCGGCGGCAGCAAAGGGCTGGGGCTGGCGATGGCCGAGCGGTTTGCCGCCTCGGGCGCCGACGTCGCGATCCTGGCGCGCAACCCCGACACTTTGGCCGAGGCCAAAAAGAAGATCGAGTCCGGCGCCAAGGGCAAGGTCGCCGCAATCAGCACCGACGTCTCCAAGGCGGCCGAAATCCGCCGGGCCTATGACCAGGTCATGTCCGAGCTCGGCAAGATCGACATCTTCGTCAACAACGCCGGTCAGTCCATCCGCGGCCCATCCGAGGAATTGACCGACGAGATGTGGCAGGGCGATCTCGACCTCAAATTGTTCGCCCAGATCCGCTTTTGCCGGCTGGTCTTTCCGCAGATGAAGCAGCGCCGCTGGGGCCGCATCATCAGCGTCCTCAACATCGGCGCCAAGGCGCCGGGGCCGGACAGCGCGCCGACCTCGGTCAGCCGCGCCGCCCAGATGGCGTTCACCAAAGCGCTCTCGGGCGAGGGCGCGCCCTACAACGTGCTGGTCAATTCATTGCATGTGGGCGTCATCGTCAGCGACCAGATCGTGCGCCGCCATCAGCGCGAGGGCACCAATGTCTCGCTCGACGATTTCATCGCGCAGGCCGGGCGGCAGGTGCCCTTGGGCCGCATGGGCCGGGCCGAGGAATTCGCCAACGTCGCCTGTTTCCTCGCCTCCGACGCCGCCTCCTACGTGACCGGCTGCGCCATCAACGTCGACGGCGGCCGCTCCCCGGTGGTGTAATCCGTCGCGTCGCGCCCTCTTCCCGGAGCGGGGGAGGGCGCATCCGCGCGCGAGGTCCGACGGCGAGATCGACACACTTACTCGCTTCGGGAGGACTGTTTTGCGCGTGGCGGGACCGATAATGCGTGAAGCCGATAGTCAGGCTTTATCGCCGGCGTAGCTGGTCAGATCGATGAATTCCAGCACGGTGCCGTCGGGATCGTGGAAATAGGCGCGCGGGCCGTTGACCACGCCGCCCTGCCGGTCTTCTTCAAAGGTGATCTCGACGCCGTGCGCGCGCAGATGGTCGAGCGCCGCCCGGTAATCGTCGTGCGCGACGGCGAAGGAATGGTGCACGCCGCCATGATCCTCGGACCTCGGGTTGATCGGCGGCTCGCGCTCGACCAGGATCAGGCAGGTCCCGGCCGCATCGAGGAACGCCATGTGCCCGCCCGGCACCGTCGACAAATGCCGGCAGCCGACGGTCTCGGTATAAAAGCGCGTGCTTGCGGCGACATCGCTGACCGGAATGCTGAAATGGGCAACGGATTTGATCGCGACCATCGGATTCTCCCTCGATAGCGGCGGCACTGATGCCTCCAGGGTAGCTCGCCTCTCACCGATGCGGCGAAATATAGCGCCCGGCCGGCGGCGCGGATACGGGAACGGTCCGCGGCCAGCTTCTCCCTTACGATCGCGCCGATTGACTTCTGCACCTACAACACGGGGGCGGCGAAACCGGAGAGGCGTGCTAAAAGCTATGATACGCCGATCCCGACCCGCTCTCCATCGCGCAGTTGTCAACCGAATGGCTTGGTACGAGAAACAAAGCACCAGCGACGCAGTCCGGCCGAAGATGTCAAGTTTGCTCGGCCATTTTGTCGGTCACGTGTTTCTCGGAACCGTTGGCTTTATTGCCCTGGCAATCCCCCCCATCCTTTTGTCGTTGGCGGTATATTATCTAAAGGAAACCTACGTATCAGAAACGGTGATCTCGGTTCTGTTGGGTCTACACTATTTCCTCTTGGGTGTTGATGCGCTGGTGTTTGTTGCTTACATATTGGTGTCGTTATACGATGCGGCAAAAGAGCTGATCCGCTACGTGAAAAGTCTGTGATGCGATGCGCACTCTCGGAAAGTCATTCGACCTGAAGGGGTTCGCCGAGGCGTTCGGCGAGGCGTTCGACGCGGCGGGCTTCGTCACGGCGTTCCGGTCGGCTTTCGATTTGGGCGGCGCCGGCAAGTCGGCCGTGTCGGGCTTCAAGCAGGGGGCCGACCTGTTGATCGGCCCGATTCGCCGAGCGCGCCGGCCGGTATCGGAAGCAGCGCGTCGCGCATCCGGCGGTTTCTCGATGACCGGGCCGGATTTAGGATTTGGCTTCGATAGGCGGTTGACGACAATTCTCGCCGCCGACATCGTCGGGTACAGCGGGCTGATGCGGGCGACCGAGGATTCGACGATGCGCGCGCTCGGCGCATACCGGGCGATCATGGATGCTCTCGTCGCGGAGCATCGCGGCCGCATTGCCTATACCGCGGGCGACGGGGTGCTCGCCGAGTTTCCGAGCGTTGCCGACGGTCTTTCGTGTGCGCTGGCGATGCAGCAGGCAGTCGCGGCGGAAAACGAAGGCGTGCCGCAGGTTCACCGCATGCAATTCCGCATCGGCCTCCATCTCGGCGATTTTATTATAAGTGAGGGCGACCTGTATGGCGATGTCGTGAACGTCGCGGCGCGGCTCGAAGCGCTCGCCGAGCCCGGCGGCATCTGCGTCTCGGCGACGGTGCGCGAGGTCGTCGGCGCGCGGGTTGCCGCTGCCTTCACCGATATCGGGCCGCAGCAGCTCAAGAACATCGACGCGCCGGTGCGCGTCTTCCGCGTTGCAGCGAGCGGCGGGTCGCCGATTGCCGAAGCCACGCAAGCGAAAGACGGCGCCGGGGACGCTCAGCCGCCCACGCCGGCGAAATAGAGCTTGGGATCGGCGGCGCGGATCGGGGCTTCGGGCAGGCCCAATTCGCGGCGGACGATGTTGGTGCCCTGGACCAGGGACACGCATTTGTAATAGGCGATGCGGCGCGACAGCCCCTCGCGGCCGAAGCCGCAATCGGTGGTGACCACCAGGCGCTCGGGCGGGATGTATTCGAGCGCCTTGCGGATCAGCCCGGCCACATGCTCGGGCGGCTCGACGATCGTGTTGCAGTGGTTGACGACGCCGATGCCGATCTTCTTGTCGGTCTGGTATCGGGCGAAGAGCGGCAGATCCTTGCCGCCGCTCGAGGCGCATTCGAAGGTGATCACGTCGGCGTCGAGCTGCAGCAGGTGAGGGAGGGCGCGCTCGTAGCTCGGCACCTCCCAATAGACGCGCTGCTGGTTGGGGTTGCCCCAGCAGGTGTGCGCCCAGATCTCGGCGTCGACGCCGGCGAGCTGGCGGTTGAAGGCCAGGGTCTGGAATTCGAGCTCGGCCTCGGTGCAGTCCGGCCTTGTGGTCAGCCCGTGATGGCGGGGCTCCTCGACCTGGATCACCGGGCAGCCGGCGGCGGCGAGCTCGCGCAGCTCGGCGTTGACGATGTCGCAGAGGTCGAGCACCATCGCCTTGTCGTCGGGGTAATGCTCGTTCCACAGCATGCTGGCGAGGCCGGGCGCGCAGATCGTGCCGAACTTGACCGGGCGGTCGCTGAGGCGCTGGGCGATCTGCCACAGGGCCGCGTATTCGAGCGGCCCGCGGCTCAGCTTTTCGGTGACCACCGCCGGCTGATAGGCCTCCTGCACCTCCCACAGGATATGTCCGGGCTCGACCCCGGGCCGGCCCATCCACCCCCGCGAGGTGCTGCGGTGGCCATGGATGCCGCCCAGGCGCTCGATCGGGTAGAAGAACCACGACTTGCCGCCGACCGCGAGATCGAAGCGGCTGTCGCCGTCGGTGACGATGTCGAGCCCGGCCGCCTCCTGGGCGTTGATGATCGCGGCGACGGCGTCGAGATACTGCTCGCGGAACAAGGAGTCGCCGAGCGCGGCCTTGAACGACCGCCCCTGGAGGCTCGCGTCGAACCACAATGGCCGCGGGTATGACCCGGTGATCGCCGTCGGCATGATCATGTCGCGGGTGGTGGTCAGCATCGGCGTTCTCCCTCCATGCAACGACGGTAGCAGACCCGACAATCGCTATGGAATAGGCTGTCGCTTGACATTTGGTGCCCGAATGTCACCTTGGTCTGATATGACATAAACATCGGGATTTGTCATGCAAGGCAGGGCACGGATCAACCAGCAGGGGCGCATTGTCATTCCGGCGGAATGCCGCGTCGCCGCCGGCTTGAAGCCAGGCGATGAACTGCTGATCGAGCCGGTCGGGGAAGGCGAATTGCGCCTGCGTACCCCGGAGCAAGCGATTAAAGAGGCGCAGGCCATTGTAGCGCGCCGCGTTCCGAAAGACCGTGATCTTGTCGCCGAACTGATCGCCGAGCGCCGGGCAGAGGCAAAGCGTGAATGACGGCGTGGCCATTGCGGATGCCTCAGCCATCCTCGCACTGCTGAAACAGGAGCCGTTCGGCGAATTCGAGCCGAGGCGGCTGTTCCGGGCAACGATCAGCGCCGTAAACCTATCCGAGGTTCTGGAACGGCTTTGTTCCGGGGGCCTCAGCCAATCGGAGGCGGAGCAAGCGGTTGCGGCATTGAATTTGAAGGTGGCGGAATTTGACGAGCCACAGGCGCGCCTAGCCGCTTATCTGCGGCTGGGGACTCGCAGCGCCGGGCTGTCCCTCGGCGACCGCGCCTGTTTAGCGTTGGGTCTGCACCTTGGGTATCCAGTAATCACCGCCGACCGAGCATGGGCGAGGGTCGATGTCGGAGTCGAAATCGTCTTGATCCGCTGAGGCCAGCCCTTTCATCCAGACGGCGGAGCCAATAGCCTTTGATCCGAACCAAGCGATCGGAAGGGGCACGACAAATGAAGGAATTTGCGGGCAGGATCGCGGTCGTCACCGGCGGCGGCTCGGGGATGGGGCGGGAACTCGTCCGCCAGCTGGTCGCCGAAGCCTGCAACGTCGCGATGTGCGACGTCTCCGCGGCCGGGATGGCGGAAACCCAGCTTCTGTGCGAAACCGCGGGGCTGCCGCAAGGCCTGCGCGTCACCACCCACATCGCCGATGTGTCAGACCCCGCGCAGGTTGAGCGGTTTCGCGGCGAGGTCGCCCGGCACCAAGCCACCGACGAGATCCACCTGCTGTTCAACAACGCCGGGATCGGCGGCGGCGGCAGCATGATCGCCCACCGCCCCGAGGAGTGGGAAAAGACCTTCAACGTGTGCTGGGGCGGGGTCTATCACTGCATCCACGCCTTTCTGCCGATGCTGCAAAAGGCCGAGGCGGGGCACATCGTCAACACCGGCAGCGTCAACGGCTTCTGGGCGTCGGTCGGGCCGCGCATTCCACACACCGCCTATAGTGCCGCGAAATTCGCGGTAACGGGTTTCACCGAGGCGCTGATCACCGATCTCAAGATCAACGCGCCCCATATCAAATGCTCGGTCGTGATGCCCGGCCATATCGGCACCGCGATCACCGCCAACTCGCGCAGGATCCACAGCGCAACGAGGCCGATGAGATGGAGCATCTTGGCAATGTGTCGAGAGATCGCGAACACTTGCATCAAGTCCGCCCGGGAAGCGAAGCGGCGAGGGCCGGGCGCCGGCGATGGAATTCGGTCGCCTGCTGGAAGGCGTGGCCGACCCGCATGACCGCGGCCTCGTCGAACGGCAGGCCCACGATCTGGAAGGCGAGCGGCAGCCCGTCCTCGAAGCCGATCGGTACCGACAGCGCGGGGCTGCCGGTCAGGTTGTAGGGGCCGGTGTAGGAAGCGCGCTCGAAAGTCGAGTAGGTCGAGACCGCATCGATGCGCGGCGCCGGGCCGGTCGCGTTGGCCGAGACCGCGACATCGACCCCGGAAAGCGCGCCGGCGAATTCGACGCAGAGCTCGCGGCGTTGGCGCACCGCCTCGACGTAATCGGCCGCGGTCAGGAACGCGCCGAGCCCGATCCGCGCGAACATGTGGTGGCCGAAATCCTGCGGGCGCTCGCGGAAATCCTTCTCGTGCAGTGCATAGGCCTCGGCCAGCATGATCAGCCGGTTGGCGTCGACGTAATCGATCAGCGGCGACAGTTGCAGGTCGACGAGGCGCGCGCCGAGGCTCTCCAATGTCCGGCACGCATTGTCGAAGGCGGCGGCATAGGCGGCGCTAGGCGCGTTGTCGGGACCGAAATCGGCGACCGCGTCGCGCTCATGGAAATGGCGAACGACACCGATCTTCACCCCGTCGAGCCGCGTCGTCAGCGCCGCGCGGTAATCCGGGACCGGGACATCGGCCGAGGCCGGGTCCTGCGGGTCGTACCCGGCCAGGGCCTGCATCATGATCGCGCAATCCTCGACGGTGCGGGTCAACGGGCCGCAATGGTCGAGCGTGTAGGACAGCGGAAAGACGCCGCGCCGGCTGACCCTTCCATAGGTCGGCTTCAGCCCGACGATGCCGCAATAGGCGGCGGGGCCGCGGATCGAGCCGCCGGTGTCCGACCCCATAGCCGCGGCGCACAATCCGGCGGCGACCGCGACCGCCGAGCCGCTCGACGACCCCGCCGGGTAGTGGGCGGTGTTCCACGGGTTGCGCGCCGGCGCGAACGGCAGGGTGAAATCCGGGCCGCCGATCGCGAATTCGTGCGTCTCCTGCTTGCCGAGCAGGACGGCGCCGGCGGCGCGCAGCCGCACCCAGGTCTCGGCATCCTCGGCGGGGACGTGGTCCAAATAGCGCCGCGAGCCCGCCGTGGTGCGGATGCCGCGGGTCTTGTAGATGTCCTTGAGGCCGATCGGGATGCCGTGCAGCGCGCCCTGCGAGCGGCCGGCGGCGAGATCGCGCGCGGCGGCGAGCGCCTGGTCGCGCAGCACCAGGACATAGCTGTGCAATTCGCCGTCGAGCGCCGCGATGCGTGCGAGATAGGCCTCGGTCAGGGCGACCGGGGAAAGATCGCCAGCCGCGATGGCGCGGCTCGCCTCGGCGACGGTCAGCTGGGTCGGGTCCATCGCCGTTCCTCACACTTTGGGGTGGACGAAGATGTGCGCCGGCTCGGCCGCCCGGTCGCGCGGCCGCCGCACATTGCGGGCCATGCGCTCGACCTGGCGATAAGCCTGCCGCAACTCCTCGAACTGCTCCGGGGTCAGCGTCAACCCCGCGCGCTCGACCAGAAAGGCAAAGCGCTCAACTGAAATCGGCTCGGCCATGATTTCCCCTCTCTGTGGATCCGGCAACCACTCCCGTCATTCCGGGCGCGGCGGAGCCGCGAGCCCGGAACCCAAGAACACGAGAGTTGGAAGATCGTCACTGACCGAACCCACTCGTACGCGCCAGTGTGCATGGGTTCCGGGCCCGTCCCTGCGGGCCGTCCCGGAATGACGATGTAGCTATTACGCGGCCTGCGCGGTCTCCGGCGCGTGGAAATTCTTCGGCAGGCCGGCTTTGGCGATGGCGCCGTACTGGACGACGTTGGGCAACGCGCTGTGCACCAGCTCGCGCACCGCGACCAGGCGGTCGAGATCGATCCCGGTCGCAAAGCCCATCGCCTCGAGCATGAAGGCGAGGTCCTCGGTCACGATGTTGCCGGTGGCGCCGGGCGCGTAGGGGCAGCCGCCGAGCCCGCCCAACGAGGCGTCGAAGGCGCGGGCGCCGGCGTTCAGCGCCGCCAATACGTTGGCGAGGCCGAGCCCGCGGGTGTCGTGGAAGTGGCCGGCGACCGGCAATGGCGCGACATCGGCCATGACCTGGCGGAACACCCGCTCGACCGCCGCCGGCTGGCCGTAGCCGACGGTATCGGCGAGGATGATCGCATCGGCCCCGGCCTCGGCGACCTGCAGCGCAATCCGCCGCACCCGGTCTTCGTCGACCGCGCCCTCGATCGTGCAGCCGAACGCGGTGGCGAGCCCGCAGGCGATCCGCGGCCGGGTCTCGGCGGGTGCGGTATGGCACAAGGCGACGACCCGGCGGAAATCCTCGACCAACTCCTCGGTGCTGCGGCGGACGTTGGCGCGGTTGTGGCCCTCGCTGACCGACAGCACGAAATTCATCTCGTGCACGCCCAGCGCCAGCCCGCGCTCGGCACCCTTGAGGTTCGGGATCAGCGCCGACACGGTGAGGCCCGGCAAGGTCAGCGCATGGCGCACCACCGCTTCCGCATCGGCGAGCTGCGGCAGCAGTTTGGGCGGGACGAACGAGCTGACCTCGATCTCGCGCACCCCGGCGGCGTGCTCGGCGTCGAGCCAGGCGAGCTTCTCTTCGGTCGGCATGATCTCGGCGAGGCTCTGCAAGCCGTCGCGCAGGCCCACTTCGCGGACAAAGGCGCGTTCGCTCATACTCTCCTCCCGATAATGCCGAGCCCGAGGCTAGCCCCGGCGCGGCACCAGGGCAACCATCTCAGACGACGTGCTCGGGGGTCAGCACGCAGGCTTCGTCGGTGTCGGCGAGCTCGATCTGGATCGTCGCATGGGCAATGCCGAAGCGGTCGTGAAGCTCGTGGGTGAAGCGGCCGAGCACGGCGTCGCCGGGGTGGCCGCCCGGCATCACCAAGTGGCAGGTCAATGCCGTCTCGGTCGTGCTCATGCCCCAGATGTGCAGGTCGTGCAATGCCGTGACCCCTGGCAGGGCTGCGAGATGCGCGCGCACCGCCGCCGCGTCGAGCCCTTCCGGCACGGCGTCGAGGGCGAGGGCGATGGCGCTGCGCAACAGGCCCCAGGTGCCGATGACGATGACCGCGGAGACCAAGAGGCTGACCGCGGGGTCGAGCCACAGCCAGCCGGTCAGCCCGATCGCGATACCGGCGGCGACGACACCGGCGGTGACCAAGGTGTCGGCGGCCATGTGCATAAACGCGCTCTTAACTTGAGGTCGCGGGCGCGCCCCGAGGCGAACAGCAGCACCGTCGCCCCGTTGACAAAGATGCCCGACCGCGGCGACCCAGGCGATGACCCCGCCGCGACCGGAAACGGATGGCCGATCCGCCACATCGCCTCCCAGGCGATGCCGCCGGTCACCACCAGGAGGATGATCGCGTTGGCGAGAGCGGCGAGGATCGAGGTCGAGCGCAGCCCATAGGTGAACCGGCCGCTCGGCTGGCGGCGGCTCAACACCGCGGCGCCCCACGACATCGCGAGGCCGAGCACGTCGCCGAGGTTGTGCCCGGCATCGGCGAGCAGCGCCAGCGAATGGGCGACGACCCCGGCGACCGCCTCGCCGCGCGACATAGACGAGGTTCAGCGCGATCCCGATCGCAAAGGCGCGTCCGTAATCCGATTGGGGATACCCGTGCGCGGAATGATCGTGCTGCATGCGGCGAACCCGTCCGATACCCGCCTCCAGTATACCCGCCTCCAGTATAGCGGAAAGTTCCCGCTCGACGAGATCCTGGCAGGCCGCGCCGGAGGCAGCCCCTGCGGGGGCTTGACAGCGGCCGGCGGGCGCGCGGAGATGCGGCCGAGGAGGAACCGACCCATGCTCGACGGCTATATATATAACGCCTCTGCGCACCCCGTTCGGGCGCCATGCCGGGGCACTCGCCCGGATGCGGCCCGACGACATGCTGGCCGCGGTCATTGCGGCCGTCGTCGACCAGAGCCCGTTCGACCCCGAGAAGATCGAGGACGTCGTTGTCGGCTGCGCCAACCAGGCCGGCGAGGACAGCCGCTGCGTCGGGCGCCATGCCGGGCTTCTGGCGGGCTTGCCAATCGAGGTCGCGGGCTCGGTATTGCAGCGCAATTGCGGCAGCGGGCTCAACGCGATCGTCATGGCGGCGCAGGCGATCACCTGCGGCGAGGGCGAGGTGTTCGTCGCCGGCGGGGTCGAGAGCATGAGCCGCGCGCCGTTTGTCATGAACAAGTCGGAGAGCGCCTTTGGCCGCGACGGCCGCGTGTTCGATTCGACGATCGGCGCGCGCTTCCCGAACCCCAAGATCGAACGCGCGTTCGGCGCCGACACGATGCCCGAGACCGCCGACAACCTGGCGCGCGACTATCAGATCACCCGCGAGGCGTGCGACGTCTTTGCCGCGGGCTCGCAGAAGAAATACGCGGCCGGCAAGGCCGACGGCTTTTTCGCCGGCGAGATCCTCGCGGTCGAGGTGCCGGGCGGCCGGGCCGGGCCGGTCAAAATCGCCGAGGACGAGCACCCGCGCCCGCAGACCGATTTGGCCGCCCTCGCCCGGCTGCGGCCGTTGCAGGAGGGCGGGGTGACGACCGCCGGCAACGCCTCGGGCATCAATGACGGCGCGGTGGCGATGATCGTCGCCAGCCGCAAGGCCGGCGACGCGGCCGGGGCCGGGCCGCTGGCTCGCGTCGTTTCGAGCGGGGTGGCGGGAGTGCCGCCGCGGGTCATGGGCATCGGCCCGGTCGCCGCCTCGAAAAAGGCGCTCGCACGCGCCGGGCTCAGCCTCTCCGACATCGACGTGATCGAGATCAACGAGGCCTTTGCCGCCCAGGTGCTGGCCTGCCTGCGCGGGCTCGACCTCGCTTTCGACGACAGCCGGGTCAACCAGAATGGCGGTGCCATCGCGATCGGCCACCCGCTCGGCGCCTCGGGACCGCGCATCGCGCTGACCGCGGCGCGCCAGCTCGAGCGCACCCAGGGCCGCTATGCGCTGGTGACGATGTGCGTCGGCGTCGGCCAGGGTATTGCCGCGGTGCTCGAACGGGTTGGTTAAGCAGCGGCAAAAGGGGCGGTGGCCGGCCGAGGACAGCGTCGCCGCTGTGAGCATCGCCGTCGAACTCGTTCCCGCCCCGACGCCCGAGGCGAAACAGCTGTTGGCGGAGCTGGACCGGGTTCTCGGCGCCACGTACGAGCCCGAGCAACGGCACGCGCTGTCGATTGAACAGCTGTTCCAGCCTGACATCCGTTTCTTCATCGCCCGTTTGAACGGCGAAACAGGGGGCTGCGGCGGAGTCGCGTTCTTTGGCGATTACGCCGACTCGAAATGAATTCTGAACGATCAAACATTTACCCGTCGTTCCCGCGACAGCGCAGGGTTGTCCGGGGAAATTTCGCGGCGGCACAAGCGAAGGAACCGGCTCGCCCCTTTCGCCTTGGAGACGAAGACGTGGATGCGCGGATCAAGTCCGCGCAAGGGGATTGGAGGTTGCCTCGAGGTGACTCCTGAACATGCCCAGTGCTCTGGCGCAAACGGAAGCTTCACCACGTGACGGCCGGGCTTGACCGGTCGAGCTCGGCGACGACGGCATCAGAATGCGCGAAGGTCGACGAAAGACGGTGACGTATTGGTCACGGGTTGTTCGGATAGCACGCCGTCGCGGTCAGGGTCAGTCCGCCGGCGCTGAGCTGGACCAGCTTCGGAACGACGCTGTTGAAGGTGCTGGTCAGGGTCACCTGCGAGAAGCCCGACGTGCCGCCGCAGCTCGCCGACGTGGTCGGGCTAATGCTCGCGAGGGTGAGCCCCCAGGCCGTGGCGACGTTCTGGATATAGGTGGTCGTGCCGCCCGACGCGCAGGGGCTGTTGGTTTGGCCCGACCCCTGGGCGATCGCCACGCACCGGGCCCCGGCGATCGCGGTCTCCTGCAATGCTTCCTTGGCCCACAGCAGCCGGCCGAATTCGATGCTGCCGAAGACCAAGGCCAGGAATATCGGCAATACCAGCGCGAACTCGACCGCCGTGGCGCCGCCGCGTGCGTGCGCCAGGGAATGCAGCACCGGGCCGCTCATTGCGTCTCGACCAGCGCGCTGCGGCTGATCGCGCCGTTCTGCACAAAGCCGAAAGCCGGGAACATCGGCGAGATGGTGCGGCTCGCGGTGATCGTGACGAATTGTCCGGCCACTCCGTTCCCGGCGCAGGCGCTGCCGCAGCTCACCGCACTGCCCCAGTTCCAGCTTCCCGGGGTGCCGGTCGGGCAGTAGCAGCCGGTGGCGTCGTTGCTGTTGTTGACGTTGACCGTGCTGGTCGCCCAGCTCGAGCCGTTGGCGTTGTCGACGATCGCCGAGATATCGGTGTTGAGGCCGCTCGGATTGGACAAGACCATCGCCGCGTTGTTGACGGCGTATTGGGCGCCGGCGCTGACCGCCGCATCGAGCTCGGAATTGGTGAACAGCAGCAGCCCGATATCGACCGTCGCCGCGACGATCATCAGAAACACCGTGGCATAAACGGCGAATTCAATGGCGGCGACGCCCGCAGCTTCCTGCGCGGTCAAAATTCGCGCCGCTCGGCGCAGACGGGCGCGCAACCTCATTGCCGGCCTTGCGAGCTCATTGCACCAGGCTGACGGTCCCGCCCGAGCTGCCGCCGGTCAGGCCGGCGCAAGTGGAGCCGACGGCGCTGCCTCCGGCCAAGGCGACCCGCGAGCCGATCAGCTCGAGGCACTGGCCGGTGCCGTTGCCGACCGTGGCGGCGCCGCCGAGGGTCACCGGTCCGTGCGGAAAATAGAATGCGCCGGACAGGCTCGTATTGGTGGCGCCCTCCGCGAAGGTGGCGCCGGCCCAGGGGTTTGCCGATGTCGCAGGGGGGCCGACCACGACGAGGCTCTCGGTGATGCCGGATGACGGCGCGGTCAACGTCACGTGGCTGAAACCCGCGGCAATGCAGAAGGCCGTCCCCGAACAGGTTCCCGAGGACGGAACCACGGTGCCCCCGATAACCAAGGTAACGCCGCTGCCGCTGACCCCGACCGGATTGCCGCTGCAGGTCACATCGCCGCCGCCGCTGGCGCCGAACGCAACATAGTCGCTGACGGTGTAGATGCCGGCGCCGAGGGTGGTCCCGCCGGCGAGCGAGATGTAGCCGTTGATGTCGTGCTCGGCGGCGGCGGGGAGCGAGAGACAGGTGCCGCCGCCGCTGACGATGTTTCCGGCGGTCTGAAACAGATCGCCGCTGTCGGTCGCGCTGACGAAACTGGTCGTCTCGCTGGTGCCGGCGTTGATCGAGTTGCCGTCGGCGGCCTTGCCGATCTGATAGCTGTTGCCGTTGCCGCTGCCCAAGCTCAAGGTCGCGCCGCCGCCGTTATAGATGCCGCCTTGCAGCACAAACTTGCTCGGGCCGCCGAAGGTCAGGGTCGTTCCGGTGTTGCAGATGCTGTAGCCGGCAACGCCGCTGCAGGAGGTTGTGAGCTTGCCGACGTTGAAGGTGCCGGCGCCGAACGTCGTCGTTGTACCGCCCCCGACGGTGATTCCCTGGGCGATGTTGTAGGTTCCGGAGCCGAAGGTCATGGCCGCCCCGGAATTGTTGATCGATCCGCTGAAATTGTACGTGGCCGAGGATGAACCGCCGGTATTGAAGTTGACGGTGATGCCTCCTCCCAAGCTGATGCCGCCAAAATTGAACGGACCGGTCCCGGTGCAGGTCAGCGTATGCGTCGGCGACGAGAAGCTGTCCGTGCAGCCCGTCGGCAAGCCCGATGCGGGGATCGAGCTGTAGCCGAACGTTACGCTGGCGCCGCTGGGAGGGGTCGGCGCGCTCGGAGCGGGCTCACTCGCGACCGTGGCGAGGCGGGCGGTGGCCGTGCTGACCTCGGTGTTGCCGCTCAACGGATCGGCGGTGGTCACCTTGGCGTAAGCCACCGCGGACGTGCCGGCCGGCGGAACAATGCTGCTGCCGCCGGATATATTGGGCGCCGTCGTGTCGTAATCGACATTCTTCGTGGTGATCGTGCTGCCCCCGGTCAAGGTCAGGGTGGTGTTCGAGGCGACGGCGCAGTTGTCGGCCGTCAGGCTGGTGCCACCGCTCAAGGTGATGCCGCTGCCGCCGCCGCCGGTGCCCAGCGCGATGACGCAGCCGGAGGCGTCGGGTTTGACCTCGGCATAGGCGGTGGCGCTGACCGCCATCGTCGTGTTGGTGGTCAGCAGCCGCGCCAGCAGCAGCGGGACATTGCTGGTCACTGTGACCTGTAGAGCCTGGTTGCCGTCCCCGGTCGGCGAATTCGCCACGGAGGTGGTCGCGTCCCCGGACAACCCGTTGAGCGCCGCGATATTGTTGACCGCACTGGTGGCGCTCGTGGTCGAGCTCGTCGAATTGTAGACCAATCCCCCGCCATAGGCGGCGAGATCGGCGACCCGCTGGGTTTCCGTGCGCTGCAACAGGCCGTGGCCGTATTCGATGGCCAATGCCGAGACCCCGATCGCCCCGACCATGACAAAGGCGGCCAGCACGCTGATCGCGCCCCGCCGGTCGCCGAGAAGTTTCTGAAATTCGCCGTGCATTGCTCCCGAGCCCTACCGATCCGGCAAAGTTGACGGCAGAGAAATAAAGGTCCCGTTAAGGCGCCGAGGGAACCACCGAGGTCGAAGCCGATCGCGCTCGCCGCTCGGCCGGGGCGATGCCGCGCCGGCCTGTTCCCGGGCACGGGCCCGCCGGCATGTTTCCGGGCTCCGCCCGACGGTATGTTTCCGGGCTCCGCCCGACGGCATGGCGGTCCCCGGCAGCGCGAACGAAATGGCCGTGGCTCGGCCTTGCATTTGCGGGCGCCGCGCGCGACCCTGTCAGCCAGTCGGATCATTTCGGGCGATCAGGAGACAGAGCCGTGAACGACATCGCACCGTCGCGCTACAAATGGGTGGGAACTCGGCCGATCCGTCCGGACGGCGTGCCGAAAGTGACCGGACGCGCGCTCTACGGCGCCGATCTGGCGATGGCGGGTGCGCTCTACGGCAAGATCGTCCGCTCGCCGCACGCGCATGCGCGGATCCGCTCGATCGACGCATCGAAGGCGTTGGCGCTGCCCGGGGTCAAGGCGGTGGTGACCTCCGCCGATTTCCCCGACCATAAATTCGAATATGTCGGCCCGGAGCGGGTCGCGCAGAATTTCTGGCACATCACCCGCAACGTCATGGCGCGCGAAAAGGCGCTCTATGAAGGCCACGCGGTCGCCGCCGTCGCCGCCGCCAGCAGGAGCGTCGCCGAAGAAGCTGCGGCGCTGATCGAGATCGATTACGAGGTGTTGCCGCACGTCATCGACGTCGACGCGGCGATGGCCCCCGACGCGCCGCTATTGTTCGAGGACATGATCACCCGCGGGGTCGAGCCGACGCCGACCCGGCCCTCGAATATTTCGAAGCGGCTCGAATTCGCGATCGGCGACCTCGAGGCCGGATTTGCCGAAGCCGATTTCGTCGTCGAGAAGGAGTTCAAGACCGCGGCGGTGCACCAGGCCTATATCGAGCCGCACGCCACCGTCGCCAAGGTCGAGGCCGACGGCCAAGCCGAGATCTGGGCGTCGAGCCAGGGGCATTTCGTCGTGCGCGCGCTGACCGCGAAGCTGCTCGGCATGCCGGTCGGCGACGTGCGGGTCAACCCGGCCGAGATCGGCGGCGGGTTCGGCGGCAAGACCGTCGTTTATCTCGAACCGGTCGCGGCGCTGCTGTCGAAGAAATCGGGGCGCCCAGTCAAGATCGTAATGAGCCGCGACGAGGTGTTCAAGGCCTCGGGCCCGACCTCCGGCGCCTCGATGTGGGTCAAGATCGGGATCAAGAAGGACGGCACCCTGACCGCCGCCGACGGGATCTTCAAATTCCAGGCCGGCGCCTTTCCCGGCTCGCCGGTCATGAATGCGTGCCTGTGCGCCTTTGCGCCGTACAACATCCCGAACGCGCGCTCGGTCGGCTACGACGTCGTGTGCAACCGGCCGAAGGCGGCCGCCTACCGCGCGCCGGGCTCGCCGATCTCGGCTTTTGCCGTCGAAAGCGTGCTCGACATGTTGGCCAAGAAGATCGGCATGGACCCGCTGCAGTTGCGGCTCAAAAACGCGGCGCGGCCGGGCACGACGATGATCTATGGGCCAAAGATGGCCCATGGCGGCTGTGTCGAAACCCTGGAAGCCTTGATCAACCATCCGCATTACCAGGCGCCCTTGGGGCCGAACCAGGGGCGCGGCGTCGCCTCGGGCTACTGGTTCAACGGCGGCGGCGAGTTGAGCGCGACCGTGCAGGTCAACGAGGACGGCACCGTCGTCGTCGCCACCGGCAGCCCTGATATCGGCGGCTCGCGCGCCTCGATGGCGCTGATGGCGGCCGAGACCCTGGGCATCGACTACAGCCAGGTGCGCTCGATCGTCGCCGACACCGCCTCGATCGGCTACACCCATGTGACCGGCGGCTCGCGCGTCACCTTCGCCACCGGCATGGCCATCGTCGAGGCCAGCAAAAAGGTCGTCGACGAACTGCGCAAGCGAGCCGCGATCATCTGGGACGTCGAAGTCGACGGCGTCGTCTGGGAGGATGGGCAGGCCAAGCCCGCCGGCGCCAATGTCGGCGATTTTGCGCCATTGTCGTTGAAGGAGCTCGCCGTCAAGAAGGCATTGACCGGCGGTCCGATCGGCGCTCAGGCATCGGTCAACGCCGGCGGCCAGGCACCGGGCTTCGCAACCCATTTCTGCGATGTCGAGGTCGATCCCGAGACCGGCAAGGTCACGGTGCTGCGCTTTGTCGCCGCCCAGGATGTCGGCTGCGCGATCCATCCCAGCTATGTCGAGGGGCAGATCCAGGGCGGCGTCACCCAGGGCATCGGCTGGGCCTTGAACGAGGAATACATCTACGACCGGAACGGCCGCCTCGACAATGCCGGCTTTCTCGATTACCGGGTGCCGGTCGCCTCCGACGTGCCGATGATCGAGGCGGTCTTGGTCGAAGTGCCGAACCCGGCCCATCCCTACGGCGCCAAGGGGGTCGGCGAGGTCAATATCTGCCCGCCGATGGCGGCGATCGCCAACGCGATCGACAGCGCCATCAGCCGGCGCCTGACCGAATTGCCGATGTCGCCGCCCAAGGTGCGCGCCGCCCTCGACGCGGGCGCTGGGGACTAGCCCATGGCCGAGACGACCGCGCGGGTGGTTTTGTCGGGCGGGTTCAGCCGCCGCTATACCGGCGGCGAGCGCGAATTCCAGGTCGAGGCAAAAAGCCTGCGCGGCGTCATCAAGGCCCTCGATAAGCTCTACCCCGGCCTCGGCGAGCACCTCGAGGAGGAAACCACGGTCGCCATCGACGGCGAGATCCACGAAGTCGGCTACCTCCAGCCGCTGCGCCAGGGCAGCGAGGTGTTCTTCATCCCCAAGCTCGAAGGCGGGTAGCATGCGGCGGCCTGGGGATCGGTGAAGGCTCGTGATCAGCGCCCTCGACACGCACGAAACGGTCAAGAGCCTCACCGCCGCCGGCTTCACCGACGCCCAGGCCGAAGCCCTCACGGCGGCGGTCAGGCAGGCGGTCGATATCGACCTGTCGAACATCGCGACGAAGACCGACATTGCCGATCTGCGGCGCGAAATCGCGGATACGAAAGCCGAGCTCGTCAAGTGGGTCGTCGGGGTCGGGTTCGCCCAGGTGGCGACGATCCTGGGGTGCTCAGGCTGTTTGCGGCCGCGCAACCTAGAGCGCCTGTGCGCGCCGGCACGGCGCCGCAGCCATCGACGGCGAGATCCACGAAATCAGCTGCCTCCGGGCCATTGCGCCAAAGGGGCGAACCTGGCCTTTGCCGCCAAGTCGGCGGCTTTACTCCCCGCGGCTCTCAAAGCACGAGCTGGGTTTGGGTGACGAGCGCCACCAGCCGGCCTTCGGGAGTCGAGACCCGGGTCTGCCAGATCATCGTCCGCCGCCCGCGGTGAATTGGGGTCGCCTCGCCGATCACCTTGGTGCCGGCCGGCGCCGCGGCGATGAAGTTGGTTTTGCTCTCGATCGTCGTCGTCCCGGCGCCCTCGGGCAGGTTGACGATCGTGCCGACGGCGCCCAGCGTGTCGGCAAAGGCCATGATCGCCCCGCCGTGGAGCACCGCCGGGCGCGTGCACAGATCCTCGCGCACGGACATGCGGCCAACAATCCTGTCCGCCGAGGCACTGACGAACTCGATGCCGAGCAGCGCGGCGAAAGGCAGCATCTCCTGCTTGATCCGCGCGAGAATGTCCATCCCACCGTCCTCCGCGCCGATGAGCCGCCGGGCGCGCGGCGACAATCATGGTAATGCCGTTATTGGTCGGTTAGGGTTCCGGTTCGGCGAGCGAGCCCGCCATTTATGCTGAAACGCCGCCGCAAGCGGCGTCTCGCGAGGCGGGTGTCTGGTGGAGGGTGCGGCGCGTGCGTAAACTGGCGATGGTGATCCTGGCGACGGCTTTGGTTATGCCGGGCGGCGTTTTCGCCCAGCAGCAGGGCGGCAAGGACGCCGTCTACGAGGAGCTGAACCTGTTCGACGAGGCCTTTGAGCGCATTCGCCAGGACGCGGTCGATGCGGTAACCGACAGCAAGCTGGTGGGGGCGGCGATCACCGGCATGCTGTCGGGCCTCGACCCGCACGCCGCCTATATCGATCCGGCGGCTTATCAGGCATTGCGCTCCCCCGCGACTGGCGGCGAGGCGGGGATCGGGGTGGCGGTGACCCTCGACAACGGGCAGTTGCGGGTGATCTCGCCGCGCGACGGCTCGCCGGCGGCGGCGGCCGGGATCATGCCCGGCGATCTGATTTTTTCGATCGACCGGGAGCCGACCTACGAGCTGAGCCTGGCCGAGGCCGAGCAGAAATTGCGCGGGCCCGCCGGCAGCACCGTGGCGCTGGCGCTGCAGCGCGGCGCGGGCAACCCGATCAAGCTCAGCCTCGAGCGCGCCGCCGACCATCTGCGCCCGGTGACGGCACAGGTCGAGGACGGCAATATCGGCTATGTGCGGATCGCCGGCTTTGACGACGCCACCCCGGCGGCGCTCGCCGCGGCGCTGCAGGATCTGCGGCACAAGACCGCCGGCCGGCTTTCCGGCCTGGTGCTCGACCTGCGCAACAACCCCGGCGGTAATTTTCCGGACGCGGTCGCCGCCGCCGACGCCTTTCTCGACAAGGGCGACATCGCCCTGGTCAAGAGCCGCCGGCCCGAGGGCCTCAAGCACATCGCCGCCACCCCGGGCGATCTGGCCAAGGGGCTGCCGATCGTCGTCCTGGTCAATGGCGGCACCGCCGAGGAGGCCGAGCTCGTCGCCGGCGCGCTGCAGGACAACCGCCGCGCCGTGCTGCTCGGCACCAAGACCTTTGGCGAGAGCGCCATCGAGACCGTGCTCCCGCTCGCCGGCGGCGGCGCCATCCGCCTGACCACCGCCCGCTTCACCACCCCCGACGGCCGCGACATCGACGGCAAGGGCCTCCAGCCCGACCTCACCGTCACCCCGCTGAAGCTCGAAAAGCTGACCCAGGAAGAGGGTCGGCACGAGGCGGACCTGCCGGGTGCGCTGAAAAATCCCGACCAGCCGCCGCCGACTGCGATGCCTGGCCCCGCTGCGAAGCCCGCCCCCGCCGGGGCTCCTCCGGGCGCAACCGCGACGCCTCCGCCAAAGACGGCGCCGTCGGTGGCGACCGGCGATATCGGCGGGGCGAGCGACGAGCAGTTGACCCAGGCGTTGGACGTCCTGCGCGGGCTCGCGGTGTTCAATCGCCGCGCCTCGGGCTGAGCGGGCGGACGACCAGCGCAGCTCGTCCATGGCTCTCCTCTGCCGACCCGCCGGTCGCCAAGCCGGTCGCAAGGTTGACACCGGCGGCACCGAACCCGAATTTGCGCAGATGAGCGGCGCCGCCTTCGACACCCATTCCTCGGTCAAGACCCTGACTGCCGCCGGCATGCCGGAACCGCAGCCCGAGGCCGTCACCGCGCTGCTCAAGGTCGCGCGCGATGCGGATTTCAGCACGCTGGCGAGCAAGGCGGATCTTGCTCAGGTCAAGGCCGTCCTCCGCCGCGAAATCGCCGAGTTCAGGGCCGAGCTCCAGCGCGAAATCGCCGAGCTCAGGCCGAGCTCCGCCAGGAAATCGCCGAGCTCAGGACGGGCCTGGCGGAAACCAAGGCCGACATCCTCAAATGGATGTTCGGGATGATCGCCGGCGCCATCGTCATCAACGTCATGACCATCATCGGGGCGATGCCGGCGCTGGTGCGGATCTTGGGCCACTGATCAGCAATCGAGCCGCGCGCCGTAGCGGTCGATGTGATAGGGGGCGCGGGCGAGGCCGGGGCAGTGGCTGCCGACCACCGGCTCGAGCGCTTCGTAGAGGCGCCGGTTGTCGGCGTTGGCGGCGGCGAGCCGGTCGCGCGCCGCGTCGACCCGTTCGCGCAGGCGCTCGAGATCGACGGTCACGAGCCGCCGGTTGTCGACCACCAGCCGGCCGCCGATCATCACGCTGGCGACCGCGGTGCCGTCCTCGGTGTGGACGAGCTGGTTGACCGGGTCGTTAAACGGCAGCCAATTCGGGTGGTCGAGGTCGAGCATCACGATGTCGGCCTTGCAGCCGGGCATCAGCCGGCCGATCCGGCCGGCGAAGCCCAGCGCCCGGGCGCCGCCCTCGGTCGCCGCCAGCGCCGCCTCGCGGGTCGAGAGCCACCGCCGCCAATCGGGCCCCCGCACCTTCGCGACGAACGAGGCGAGCCGCATCGCCTCGTACATGTTCTGATTGTCCGAGCAGTTGGCGCCATCGGTGCCGATCCCGAGGTTGACCCCCCGCTCGAGCATCGCCCGCGTATCCGCAAGCCCGCCGCCCAGGCGCATGTTGCTGCCGGGGTTGTGCGCGACCGAGGCGCCGTGGTCGCCGAGCCGGGCCATGTCGTCATTGTCGAGCCACACGCCGTGGGCCACCGTGAACCGCGGGCCGAGCACGCCGAGCCCATCGAGATGCGCGGTCTGGGTGCGGCCATAGAGCCGGATGCCGGTCACCGCCTGCACCTTCGACTCGGCGACATGGCTGTGCAGCCCGACATCGAACTCGCGCGCCAACTGGGCGCAGCCGAGGATGAACCCGTCCGAGCAGTGATGCGGGATCGTCGGCGCGACGGCCGGACACACCTGGTCGCGGTCGAGGGGCCAGCCGGCGAGTGCCGCGCGCATCGCCGCCAGGGTCGCCTCGGCAGGCGGCAGACGCAGCTCGGCGACGCGCGCCTGCAGCGTCGCCGGCATCGCTTCGATCAGGCCTGGGATCGCCTCGTAGAAGCTGCGGTCGGCGACCATCGGCGCGACCACCGCACGCATGCCGACATCGGCATAGGCTTGGGCTGCCAGCGCCAGCCCCTCGGCGGTCGGCAGCGGCCATTCGAACGACAAATCATAGCAGGCGGTGCAGCCCTTGATGACCATTTCGACCGCGCCGAGCAGGGTCGACAGGTAGCGGTCGTCGAGACTGCGGTTGCCGGTGATCCAGGGCGCCGCGGTCAGCAGCAATTCCAAGGTCCAGCGGTCGCCCATTCCCTTGGCGAGGTTGCCGTGGCCGTGGGTATGCGCGTTGACGAGACCGGGGTGCAGCAGCCGGCGCGCCGCCGAGATCTCGGCGGCACCCTCGGGCGCGGGGCAGCCGGGCGGGCCGATCTCGAGGATCGTGTCGCCCTCGATCAGGATGTCGGCGGGCTCGGCCGTGCCGGCGGCGATGTCGAGGACCCGGCCGCCGCGCAGGATCGTATGGGTCATGCTATCCTCTCCCCCAAGCGACCTCGCATGATAAGCCCAAGCGGACCGGGAGCCGAGCGATGCCGAACGTGATCGTCGAGCGACATGGGGCGGTGCTGGAGATCATTCTCAACCGGCCGGAGGTGCTCAACGCCGTCGACCGCGAGACCATCGCCGCGCTCGCCGCCGCCGCCGCCGAAGCCGCCGAGGACAAGACCGCCCGGGCGGTGCTGCTGCGCGGCGAGGGCGCTCATTTCTGCGCCGGCGGCGATATCCGGATGTTTGGGGAGCTGATCCGCCTCTCGGCTGAGGACCGGCGCAAAGCCCTTTATCAGATCGTCGACGGGCTTCACCCATTGCTGATGCGATTGCGCGATATGCCAAAGCCGGTCGTGGCCGCGGTTCGAGGCGCCGCCGCCGGTTTCGGGCTGAGCCTCGTGCTCGCCGCGGACCTGGCGATCGCGGCCGAGGACGCGGTCTTCGCCTCCGGCTACATTCAGCTCGGGACCAGCCCGGATGGCGGGATGACGATGACCTTGCCGCGCACCGTCGGGCTGAAGCGGGCGGCCGAGCTGATGTTTCTCGGCGAGCGTTTCGACGCGCGACAGGCGCTGGAGCTGGGCCTCGTCAATCACGTGGTCGCAGCAGCCGCGCTCACCGACGAGGCGGGTGCGCTGGCCGCCCGGCTCGCCTGCGGGCCGACCCAGGCCTATGCCAGGGGCAAGGCGCTGCTCCAAGCCTCGGTCGGCCAGCTGCTCGACGCGCAATTGAAGCACGAGGCGGAAAATTTCGCCGCGTGCGCGGCGACCGCAGATTTTGTCGAAGGTGTCCGCGCCTTTCTCGAAAAACGCAGGCCAAACTTTACTGGACAGGGATGAGGTTGCGTGATGGTACGTCGTCGACTGCGGCAGGCGATGCTGATCGTACTGGCGAGCGCGGGCATATTGTCCGGGTGCTACTATGACCCCTATACTGGCGGCTACTATCCATATCCGCCGGCCCCCTACCCCTATCCTTACCGCCCGCCCTATCCCTACCCCGCTCCGCCGCCGCTGGAGACCCCGAACGGGCCGGTCCAGCAAACGCCGTTGCCGCCGTCGCCGTAGCATGGAGGCTCCCTTCGACCCGCAGCGTGGCTGCTCGACCGCAAATGCCCGTTTGTCCATGTTTTCATCAGCAGCAATCCGGCATCCTCCATTTTCGTCGTCCCGGCCCACGGGTCCGGCAGTTGGCCGGCCGAAGGCCGAACCCGGGGGCCGGTGTGACGAGAGGAGGGGGTGATTTGTCCGTCAAAGGCTTGCCAATGAAATGACGATCGAGTATTATTTTATTTCGGCAGCCGATATACTTAAACTTCTAATATTGATATTGATGGCGATTGGATTCTTTTATCTTTGGCTCACGGGCATTCCGTTCCCTTCCGTGTGTTGGGCGCGCAGCGCCGCCGTGACCCTGAGCCCGTCAGCGAGCGCCCGCGGGTCGTGCGTGCGGATGTAGTCCGTGCCTTGCGCGGCCGCGTAAAGCTCGGCCGCCAAGGTCGCAGCGCCGAGTTCGGCCGCGGTCGACCGGCCGGCGACGGCGCGCAGAAAGGATTTGCGCGAGACCGAGACCAGCACCGGCAAGCCGAACGCGGCTTTGAGCCGGTCGAGCCCGGCCAATACGCGCAGCGAGGCTTCGGGCCGGCTGCTCAGGAAAAAGCCCATGCCGGGATCGAGGATCAGCCGCTCGCGCGCGACCCCGGCGCGTTCGAGCGCCGCCACACGGTCGGCAAAGAAGGCGTGAATGCGGTCCCACACCTCGTCCGCGGTCAGCTCCACCCGCTGCGCTCGGCCGCGCCCGTGCACGGCGTGCATGACGACGAGCCGGCAATCGGCGGCAGCCAGCTCGGGATAGAGGGACGGGTCGGGAAATCCCTGGATGTCGTTCAGGAAAGCCGCGCCGCGGGCGATCGCGAAACGCTGCACCTCGGGCTCGAAGCTGTCGACCGAAACCGGCGTGCCGTCGCCCGCAAGCGCGGCCATCAGCGGGGCGAGGCGGCGGATCTCCTCGGCGGCGGCGACCGGCTTGGCGTCGACGTTGCTGGCGGCGGCGCCGAGGTCGATGATCTGCGCCCCGCCTGCAACCAGCGCGCGGGCATGGGCGAGCGCCGCGGCGCCGTCGAGAAAGCGGCCGCCGTCGGAGAACGAATCCTCGGTCAGGTTGACGATGCCGAGGATGGTCGGCGGCGGCACCGCTCAGCCGCGGCCGGGCTGCGCCGGGCGGGTGCGCTCCAGGATCGCGCCGACGCCCTCGACATCGGGGAACACGTCGAGCTTTTCGACCGCCGCCCTGACCCGCTCGACCCGCGGATCGGCAAAGCAGGCCGTGCAGATCCGCTCGGCGAAACCCTCGCACAGATCGATATGGCCCGATCCGGCAATCTCCCGGATGGCGGCGACGATCTTCTCGTAATTGATGATGCGGCGGCGGTCTTCGCCGGGGACGGCAGCCGACGGCGTCGAAGTCAGGTCCACCGACACGCGCACCCGCTGCTTGTGCTCGCGTTCGCGCCGGCGGATGCCGATGCTGCACATCAGGACGAGACCGTGCACCGTGACGGTGTAGCCGGCGCCGGTCGCGGCCGAGGAGCCCTCGATCATCCCCCACCATGCCCGAGCGCGACCGAGCGTGGCAATGCCTTCCCGTCTCCCGCGGCAATCCGCTCAGCCGTTGCGCAGCGAAGGGTCGTGCAGGGTCGTGTCCTGGCCGCGCACCGGGTCGGCGAGCGCCGCTTCGAGGCTCGGCATGCCCTTCCACTCGGCGGCGGGGCGCGCCCGGCCGTCGCTGCCGAACTGGTCGATGCCCCAATAGATCTCCAGCCGGTGGTTGTCGGGATCGCGGAACTCGACAGCGAGCTGGCAGCCGGCGCGGCGGCGGCCCTCGAAATCGATCTTGACCCCATGCCGGCGCAGATGGTCGCGCGCCCGCACCACCTCGTCGAGGGTCGCGACCTCGAAGGCGATGTGATTGAGCTCGACATTGGGAGCCTCGGTGGTCATCGAGCCGACCAGGGCGACACCGTGGTGGTCCGGGTTGCAGCGCAGAAAGACCATGCCTCCCGGTATCATCTCCTCGGGGTAGACGTCGGAGATCTGAAATCCCAGCACCTCGGTGTAGAAACGGGCGGAGCGCTCGACATCACGGACGTTGAGAACGACGTGACCCAATTTGCCGATGCGGAACGGCAGGCCGTGCGGCCGTTCGAGCTTTTTGACCCGCTCGGGATCGTAGTCGCCCATTCGCGTCCTCCTCGAATTTTGCGTCCCGGCGAAAAAGCCTTGATGGCGCCGGCCATTCTCCAATAAAGCCTGGGCCCCGACAATCCGCAGCCGGAGGAGGCCCTTATGCCGCGCCTGCCAGACCCCGCCGATCTCGAGGCTTTGAAAGCGTTCGACACGCCGACGATCTGCAACGCGCTCGAGCTCGTTGCGCCGGCGCGCCGGGCCATGGGCTTCATCCGCCGGCCATTGATCGCCGCCTTTCCCGAAATGAAGCCGGTCGTCGCCTTCGCCCGCACCGCGATCATCCGCTCGCGCGAGCCCCATCCGCGCGGCCGCGACGAGGCCAAGGAGGTGCGGCTCGGCTATTACGAGCATATCGCGGCTGAGCCGCTGCCGAGCATCGCGGTGATCCAGGACATCGACGCGCCCGATCAGGGCTTTGGCGCGTTCTGGGGCGAGGTGCAGACCAATGTCCACAAGGGGCTCGGCTGCGTCGGCGTCGTCACCGACGGCTCGGTGCGCGATCTCGACGCCATGGCCCCCGGCTTTTTCGTGCTCGCCGGCTCGATCATGCCGTCGCATGCGCATGTTCATCTGGTCGATTTCGGCGGCACGGTCAGCGTCGCCGGCATGACCGTCTCGGCCAACGACGTGATCCATGCCGACCGGCACGGCGCGGTCGTGGTTCCGCCCGAGGCGGTCAAGGAATTGCCGGCCGCGGTGGCGCTGTTGACCCGCCGCGAAAAGGTCATCATCGATGCGGCCAAGGCGCCGGGCTTTTCGGTCGCCCGGCTGCGCCGAGCCTTCGACGAGGTCGACGAGATCCACTGAAGGGGCGCAGGGGGGCGATGCGCCTCCTCCCCCGTTTACAGCTCGACCTGGCCGCCCAGCTCGACGATGCGGTTGACCGGGATCCGGAAAAACTCCGTTGCGTCGAGGGCCACGTTCGACAACACGATGAACAGCTTCTTGAACGGCAGCAACATGCCGGACGGGCGCTTGGCGACGATTTTCTCGCGGCCGACAAAGAACGACGTCTCCATCAGATTGAAGCGAAACCCGCCGACCCGGCACAATGCCAGCGCCCGCGGGATGTCGGGCTCCTCGAGGAAGCCGTAGCGGATCGTCACGGTGTGAAAATTATGCCCCAGATGATCGATCTGCAGCCGCCCGGCCTCAGATAGCCGGGGCACATCCTCGGTGCGCACGGTCATCAGCACGTTGCGTTCGTGCAGCACCTTGTTGTGCTTCATGTTGTGCAGCAGGGCCGCGGGCACGTTCTCGACCCGAGCGGTCATGTAGATCGCGGTGCCGGGGACGCGCATCGGCCGGTCGGGCTTCAAATTGTCGATCAGGGTCGCCAGGGGCAGGGCGCCGCTGGCCCGCTGCACCGCGACGCGCCGTCGGCCCCACAGCCACGCCATCATCACGATATAAATCGAAAACGCGATGGCGAGCGGGAACCATCCGCCCTCGATGATCTTCAGCAAATTCGCGCCAAAAAAGGAGAGGTCGACAAACAGGAACAAGGCGAACAGCGGGATCAGCCGCCACAGCCGCCAGCCTGCGCCCCAGCGTAGATAGATAAAGGCGAGGACGGTCGTAACCGTCATGGTCCCGGTGACGGCGACGCCGTAGGCGCCGCCCAGCGCGTCCGATGAGCGGAACCCGAGCACCGTCGCCACCACAGCCACCAACAGGATGCCGTTCATCGCCGGCACATAGACCTGGCCGATCTCCTGCTCCGAGGTGTGGCGCACCAGCATGCGCGGCAGATAGCCGAGCTGCACCGCCTGACGGGTGATCGAGAACGCGCCCGAAATGACCGCCTGCGAGGCGATCACGGTGGCGGTCGAAGCCAGCCCGACGAGCGGATAGACCGCCCAATCCGGTGCGAGATGAAAGAACGGGTTCTCGACCGCCGCCGGATTGGCGAGCAGAAGGGCGCCCTGCCCGAAATAGTTGAGCAGCAGCGACGGGAAGACAAAGCGCAGCCAGGCGCGGCGGATCGGCGATCGCCCGAAATGCCCCATATCGGCATAAAGCGCCTCGGCGCCGGTCACCGCCAATACGACCGAGCCGAGCAGGACGAAGCTGCGCCAGGGATGGCGCAGGAGCAGGTCGAAACCATAGCGTGGGTCGATGGCCAAGAGGATCGAGGGGCGCCGCGCGATCTCGAACCCGCCGAGCAGCCCGATCGCAATGAACCAGACGATCATCACCGGGCCGAAATAGCCGCCGACCAGGGCCGTCCCGCGCCGCTGAACGATGAACAGGACAACCAGCAGCAGCAAAGTCAGCGGCACCACATAGGGTTCCAGGGCGGGGGTTGCTATCTTGAGGCCCTCGACCGCGCTCAGGACTGAAATCGATGGTGTGATCACCCCGTCGCCGTAAAACAGCGCGGCGCCGAACAGCCCGGCCCACATGATCCAACGGCCACGCCGGCCGGAAGCAGCGCGCATCGCGAGGACCATCAGCGCGAGGATGCCGCCCTCGCCGCGATTGTCCGCCCGCATCAGGACGAGCACGTATTTGACCGTGACGACCAAGGTCAACGCCCAGGCGATCAGCGAGAGCACGCCATAGACGCGCTGCTCGCTGACGGCCGAATTTTCGAAGCATTGTTTGAGGGTGTAGAGCGGCGAGGTACCGATGTCGCCGTAGACGACGCCCAGCGCCGCGACGGCCAGGCTCTGGCCGAGCTTGGGTCGCGCTTCCGTATGAACGACCGCCGTATCGGGCATCTGTGCGCTCGGTCCGTATGCCTAGCCAACGCTACACTCAGGGACCTTGCTCAATCCCTGATACGCCACCACCGCGCGTCGATCCGACAGATCTTGGGTGAACTTTCCGCGGGCGGCGCCGAACGAGGACCGCCGGGCGCGGGATATAGGCAGAATTTTCGGCCCTGCGCCAGCACATCTGCGGCCTCGGGAAAGCCGTCCGAACCGGCCGTTGACCCCGCGAGCGGCGCAGACGCCATGCCGGCTCAAAATCCGCAAGTCAGCGCCGATAGGTGCCGGTCAGCTCGGCCCGCTGGATCGCATAGGGCTCGGCCGCCTGCAGCACATCGCCGGCGCTTGCCGACGAGGTCAGATCGAGCCTCGGCCGGCTGATCGCGAACAGGCGGAAATGATAATGGTGCGCCGGTCCCGGGGGCGGGCACGGGCCGCCATAGCCGGCTTTGCCGAAATCGTTGCGGGTCTCGCGAAAGCCCCCGGCCGAAGGGTTCGGGCCGTAGCCCGCCTGAAGGGCCCGCACCCCCGCCGGGATGTCGAAGACGGCCCAATGGCGAAAAATGCCCGAGGGAGCATCCGGGTCCTCGATGACGAGAACCAGGCTCTTCGTCCCGTCCGGCACGCCGGACCAGGTCAATGGCGGCGACAGATCGGCGCCGTCGCAGGTGTATTCCGACGGGATCTGGCCGCCGGGCGCAAACGCCGGGCTCGCGAGGATCAGCGGCAATGGTCGTCTCCGCGTTGCCGAAATCGGATTCTAGCGATAAAGAGGGAGCGGCTCCAGCGGGGCCGGCTTTCGAGAGAGGCGCGATGAGCGAGCCAGCTTTGCGCAGCGGGATGCTGGTGTTCCCCGATATGACGCAGCTCGACCTGACCGGCCCGTACGAGGTCCTCGCCCGGCTGCCCGGCGCCGAGACTCTGCTGCTGTGGAAGGATTTGTCGCCGGTGCGCTCCGAGCATGGGCTGACCCTCCTGCCGATGGCGACGTTTGCGTCCTGTCCGCCGCTCGATCTCGTTCTCGTCCCCGGCGGGGCGGGGATCAACCCGCTGCTCGAAGATCAGGAGGTGCTGGCCTTTCTGCGCCATGCCGCAGCGGGGGCGCGCTATGTTGTCGGGGTCTGCACCGGCTCCCTGGTGCTGGGGGCGGCCGGGCTGTTGCGCGGCCGGCGCGCCGCGACGCATTGGATGTCGCGCGAGCTCTTGCGCGCCTTCGGCGCCGAGCCCGCAGTCGATCGCGTCGTCGTCGACGGCAATGTCTTCACCGGCGGCGGCGTGACCGCCGGCATCGATGTGGCCTTGGCCGTCGCCGCCGAGATCGCCGGCCGGGCAGCGGCGGAGGCGATCCAGCTCGCGATCGAATACGACCCAGCCCCGCCTTTCTCCTCCGGCTCGCCGGCGACGGCCGACCCGGCGATCCTCGCCCAAGTGCTGGCCCGCGCCGAGCCGCGCCAACGCGACCGCGCCGAGCGCGTCGCCCGCGCCGCCGCAGCGCTCGGCTGAGGGCACAGCCGGCCTGATCGCGACGGGCCGGCGAAGAAGCTCGAACCGCCCGCAGCCCGGGACCGCTATCTCCCTGCCTCGGAAGGCTTTACCGTCGGTCCGGATTTGTTGCCGGGCAGCCCGCGAACACCGCTCGCGTCACCATTCGGCCGAGCCGAGGCCTGGTCGGGCGTCGTTGCCCCCGATGGTGCGACGGTCGGCCCGGACTTGCCTCCGGGCAATCCCGGCACGCCAGGTTTGGAAGGACCCTCGGTGCCCGGCGCGTTCCGCCCGGTCGATTGGCCCGGCGTCGAGCTCGACTGCGACCAGGCCGGCAACGCGGCTGCAATCATCGCCGCCGCGGCAAAGCCGCTGATCAGCTTGTTCCTCGTGCGTCCTCCAAGCATCGGGTCCTCCCTTCCTGCTGTCCAGGCGAACCAGCCGGCGATCGTCGGAGTTCCCATTCCGCTCCGGCGCTTGCCAGCGGCAGCGCTTGTCCATAGCCTCGACCGGTCGGCGCGCCGCGGGGGGGGAAGGGCATGAAGAGCATCACGATCGATCACGCCAAGCGCCTCGCCCAAGAGTCGGAGAAGGGGCACAATCGCTGGCACGAGGCGGTGGCACCGGTCGTCGAAGCCGCGATCGGCGAAGAGGTCGAGATCGAAACCCGCGACGCCTTCGACGGCCAGATCACGCCGGCGACGACGGCCGAGGATCTGCGGCAATGCGACCTCAACCTCGTGCACCCGCTGACCGGCCCGGTGTTCGTCGCCGGTGCCGCGCCGGGCGACCTGCTCGAGGTCGAGATCCGCGACATGAAGCCGGCCTCCTTCGCCTACACCGTCCAGGTGCCGGGGTTCGGGTTTCTGCGCGACGCCTTCCCCGAGCCCTACATCGCCAAATGGACAATCAGGGACGGGTTCGCCGAATCCGGCCGATCTGCCGGGGGTGCGCATCCCCGACGGCTCGTTCGTCGGGGTCATCGGGGTCGCCCCCTCCAGGGAATTGCGCGAGAGGGTCCGCGCCCGCGAAGCCAACCTCGCGGCACGCGGCGGCCTGGCGCTGCCGCCCGAGCCGCAGGGGGCGGTGCCGGGAGGGGCAATCGGCGCCGAGGCGTTGCGCACGATCCCGCCGCGCGAAAACGGCGGCAATCTCGACATCAAGCAGCTGAGCAAGGGCGCGCGCCTGATGCTGCCGGTATTCGTCGACGGCGCCCTGTTCTCGGTCGGCGACGCGCATTTCGCGCAGGGCGACGGTGAGGCCTGCGGCACCGCGATCGAGATGGCCGGCTCGATCCTGGTGCGTTTTTCGCTGCACAAGGGCGAGGCGCAGCGCCGCGGCATCCGCTTTCCGCGCTTTGCCCGCGACGACTACTATTTCCCGCCAGAGCTCGCCGCGCCAAAACGCTTTCTGGCCACCACCGGAATGTCGATCCGCGACGACGGCACCAACGAGAGCGAGGACGCGACCTTGAGCGCGAGGAACGCCCTCTTATCGATGATCGACCTCTTGGTCGAGCGCGGCTGGAGCCGGCAGCAGGCCTACGCCATCTGTTCGGTCGCGGTCGACCTGAAGCTCAGCGAATTGGTCGACGTGCCGAACATCGTCGTCAGCGCCTTCCTGCCGCTCGACATCTTCGGCAAATGAGGATCGGCGGACGCCGCGCCGTCGTGATCAACCCGGACGGTCCGGTAAAAGTCGCGGACCCGACGCTCGCCCAGGTATGATGATGAGGGCGCGCAGGTTGATCGAACGGGCCGCCCGATAGACCCGAGACTAGTGCGAAAACGTGTAGATAATCTGCGTCACCGGCACGTCGTGGTCGCCCTTTGCGTCAGTAAAGCCCGCGACAATCAGCTGGTTGCCGTCCAAAAGCAAACCGAACAGACCGTTGGTATACCATGGATAGGCATTGACGTTGGTGGTGCCAACGATGCCGTACACGTACTGGGCCGAGGTGAGGCGGGCTTTTTTGAGGCGGGCTTCGAGCGGGCTGCCCGCGAGCGGTCCGGTATAGAAAACAGCGGGATTAGGTGGAGAGCCACCAGCAAACTCATTGGGGCTTCAGCCATGGGTCCGGCCCCGATGCTTGTCAGGGCCAGGTTTTGTGCATAGCCTCGGGCCGCACCGTTTCGCGGTATCCGGGCCGATCCCCGCCGCGCGGGTTACCCGGCCTGCATCCCGCCCGAACCGGGATTTTGGCAAGAGCGAGGCGCCGATCGATGGATTTCGCCGACAGCCCGGAGCATGCGGCGTTCCGCGCCGAGTTCCGCCAGTGGCTCGAAACCAATCTGCCGGCCGGGATCAAGGTCGACGACGCGGCCGACCAGCGGGTCGCACCCGACCGCGAGACCTTGGAAAAGCGCGTCGCCTGGCAGAAGACGATGCACCGGGCCGGCTGGGTCGGCATCTCCTGGCCCAGGGAATACGGCGGCCGCGGCGCCGACTTGATGCAGCAGGTCATCTTCGACGAGGAGTATTTCCGCGCCCGTGCGCCGGTCCTGCCGGGGGCGAGCGCGATCAACCTGCTCGGTCCGACCCTGATCCAGTGGGGCACCGAGGAGCAGAAAAAGCCCCATTTGCCGCGCATCCTCAGCGCCGACGAGCTGTGGTGCCAGGGCTTCTCCGAACCCGGCGCCGGCGGCGATCTGGCGAGCCTGCGCACCCGCGCCGTCGACGCCGGCGACCATTTCGTCGTCAACGGCCAGAAGGTGTGGACCTCGGGCGCGCATTTCGCCGATTGGTGCTTCCTGTTGGTGCGCACCGACCTCGACGCGCCCAAACATCACGGTATCAGCTATCTGCTGGTCGACATGAAGACACAAGGCGTTACCGTGCGCCCGCTGGTCCTGCTCAACGGCCACCGCCACTTCAACGAGGTCTTCTTCGAGGATGTTGCGGTGCCGAAGGAAAACCTGGTCGGGCCGCTGAATCAGGGGTGGAAGGTTGCGATCACGACCTTGATGTTCGAGCGCAGCGGCGCCGGCGGCCGCGACCATGCCGCTCAGATCGCCCGCCTCGCCGAGCTGTCCAAGCAATTTCCCAACCGCCAGGAGCCGGCCTGGAACGAAAGCCATATCCGCCAGCAATTGGCTCAGCTCGCGATCGACGTGAAGGCGTTGCAGGTGACGCGGCTGCGTGGGCTGACCCGGCGGCTGCGCGGCGAGCCGCCCGGGCCCGAGGGCTCGATCCTCAAGCTGTTCGGCTCGGAATTGGCCCTGCGCATCGCCGATTTCTCGTCGACCCTGCTCGGCCCCTACGCGACCGTCGATGCCCCGACCGAGGCGGTGCCCGACGCCGCGCGCTGGCACCACCGCGTGCTCGGCGCCCGCCAATACACGATCGCCGGCGGCACCAGCGAGATCCAGCGCAACATCATCGGCGAGCGCGTGCTGGGATTGCCGAAGGGTTAGCCTCCTCTTGGGAGGCATGGACGATCCGAACCGGCGCCGCCATATTTTCGGCGAGCCAAAACACAATCTTGAACCGCTCGTTCGACAGTGCGGCAGCGAGGAGGCCGTCGGTGAGGCGATTGAAAACGCGGTCAACGCTGCATTTGACGGTGGCGATCTGATGATCGATGACAACGGGATGTACAAGCAGGTGTTCGATATCGGTGGGAATTCGGTTACAATCAGCGGGCGTATAATCGATGGCCGGTGCACGTTGGTACGGCATGGATCCCACCTGAAGAGTACGACTAAAATAGAAACGTTATTCCCCGCAGAATTATGTGTACCCCCGAAATATCGATCGCGGTGAGGGAACATGCTCGGGGTCAAGGAGTGGGCCAGATGCTCCTACGCGCGTTGGTGGCCGAGGCTGCTGGCCGAAGCGTTTGCTTGTGCCTCAATGTCCGTCACGACAATCCTGCTCTTCGTCTCTACGAACGGATGGGGTTCAAAATTGTGCCGGGTTCCGCCGTTCCAAATAGGGTCGGAGGCCTGTCGATCGGAATGATATTTGGCGATCCTCCGTAACCCGCGAGTCGCACAACACTGCGGTTGCCTTAAAGGCTCACCGGATATGCATGGATAAACCCCTTGGTAGTGTGATTAATGGATATCGGATTTACTGAAGAGCAAGCGCTGCTGCGCGAGACCGCGGGCAAGTTCCTCGACGCCGAGTGCGACACGCAGTTCGTGCGCCGGCGCATGGCCGAGCCGGCGGCGGTCACCGACGAGTTCTGGCATAAGCTCGCCGAGCAGGGCTGGCTCGGCATCGTTTACCCCGAAGATGAAGGCGGCAGCGGGCTCGGCCTCGTCGACCTCGTCGTATTGATGGAGGAGATGGGGCGGCGGGTCATGCCCGGGCCGTTCCTGTCGACGGTGCTGCTCGGCGGCGCCACGATTGCCGAAGCCGGCGCGCCGGCGCAACGCCGGGAATGGCTGCCGCGGATCGCTGCCGGCGCGGCCAAGGCGGCGCTGGCCTGGACCGAGCCTGATCTGCGCTGGGACGCGGCCGGGATCACACTCCCGGCGCGCGAGACCGGTGGCGGCTTCACCCTCTCCGGCACCAAGCTCTTTGTCGGCGACGCGCATCTGGCCGACATCATGGTCGTCGCCGCGCGCACCCGCGACGGCAGCACGATGGAGGACGGCGTCAGCCTGTTCCTGGTGCCGAAGGATATCGCAGGGCTCTCGGTAACCGTATTGCCGACGATCGACGAGACCCGCAAATTGTGCGAGGTCCGGTTCGACAAAGTGGCGCTGCCGGCCGCGGCCCTCCTCGGGAACTGGCATGATGGCTGGGCGCCGCTGTCGCGGGTCGTGGCGCGGGCAACCGTGGCGCTCTGCGCCGAGATGTGCGGCGGCGCACAGCAGGTTCTCGACATGACCGTCGACTATGCCAAGCTGAGGGAAACCTTCGGCAAACCGATCGGCAGCTATCAGGGGGTCAAGCACCAAGCCGCCGACATGCTGGTCGCGATCGAAAACGCCAAATCCTTGACCTATTATGCCGCTTGGGCGCTCGACGAGGCGGAACCCGATGCCGCGCTCGCGGTCTCGATGGCCAAGGCCGCGGCCTCCGACATGGCCCGCAGGGTCGCCGGCGCCGGCATCCAATTGCATGGCGGCATCGGCATGACCTGGGAGCACGATCTGCAACTCTATTTCAAGCGCGCCAAGGCCTCCGAAGTGGCGTTCGGCGACGCCACCTGGCACCGCGAGCGCGTCGCGCGGCTGATCTATCCATAGCCACGGGCGCCGGCCGTGTCACGGCATAACAATTTCGACGCGCTGCGCCTCGTCGCCGCGGTTTCGGTGATCTTTTCGCATTCGTTCCTGATCGCCGAGGGCACCCAGCAGCACGAGCCGCTGATCCTCTTGACCGGCAATCAGTCGATCCTCGGCCTCTGCGGCGTGTTCGTGTTCTTTGCGATCAGCGGCTTTCTGGTGACGCAGAGCTTCGAGCAGACGGCCGACCCGCTGCGTTTCCTCGCCAAGCGCGCGCTGCGGATCTTCCCCGGCCTGTTCGTCGCCACCCTCATATCGGCCTTCGTGCTCGCGCCCTTCGTCACCACCCTGGAGCCGGGCGCCTATCTCAGCCGGCCGGAACCCTACCGTTACGTCGTCGGCAACACCTTGCTCGACCTGACCCAGCACGAGCTGCCCGGGGTGATGTTCGTCAACAACCCGGTCGGGCTCGAGATCAACGGGTCGATGTGGACCCTGCGCATCGAGTTCATGATGTACCTGATGGTGCTCGGGCTCGGCGTGACCCGGCTGCTGACCTTGCCGGTGACGTTGCTGCTGTTGGCGCTCGGCATCGCCTGCCTGCAATTCGAGCACGCGCTCGACTTGCTCGGCGGATGGGGGTGGCTGCTCGGCTTTTTTGCCGCCGGCATGGCTCTCTACAAATTGCGCGAGAGCCGCATCTTCGATTTTCGCGTGGCGCTCCTGGCGCTGGCCGGGCTCGTCGTCAGCGTGCCGTTGCGCCAGTTCATCCCGCTGTTTCCGCTGTTCGGCTGCTATCTGGCATTGTGGCTGGCGCTCAACCCGCGCCTGCCGGTGATCCCGGCGGCGCGCTTCGGCGATCTGTCCTATGGCCTCTACATCTACGGCTGGCCGGCCGAGCAGGCGGTTGTCTGGCTCGCCGGCGGCCGGGCCGCGTGGTGGCAGGTATTCGCAATCGCCTTGCCCGCGACCGCCGGGCTCGCCTTCCTTTCCTGGCACCTGGTCGAGCATCCGGCGTTGCGCCTCAAGCCGGGCGTGCGACGGCCCGTCGCCCGCCGCTCCTCAGCGGCGCCGCAGCGGGCGTGATCCTTCCGCGGGCGCGTCGAGAGGCTGGCGCCGGGGCTCGCTCCGCCGCTAGTATGCGCCATATCAGCCGATTGCCAGGGAGGGCGCGATGCGAATCCACAATCTCTATGCCGACGCCAACGGCCAGTCCCACTGGCGCAACGTCGAGGTCGAATGGGTCGAGGAAACGCACTCGGGCAAATTGTCGAGGCGCCTGCCGGCGAACGGCATCATCTTCCGCGAGGTGCCGTCGACCTACGATCTCGATTGGCACCCCGCACCCCGGCGGCAATACATCATCAATCTCGATGCCGGGGTCGAGATCACCGCGAGCGACGGCGAAGCGCGCCGGATCGGCGCCGGCGAGGTGGTGCTGGTCGAGGACACCACCGGCAAGGGGCATCTGTCGAAGGCGCTCGACGGCAAGATCCGCAACTGTATCTTCGTACCCATCGAATAAGGGAGGCCGACATGAAGCTGTTGTATTTCGACGACTGGAAGCTGGGCGTGCTGAAGGGCGACAACGTCGTCGATGTATCCTCGGTCGTGCGCGACATCCCGCATACCGGACCCGGCGACCTGATCAACGGGCTGATCGCGCGCTTCGATCAGTATAAAGGCAAGCTCGAAGACGCGGCGGCAAGCGGCAAGGGCGCGCCGTTGTCGTCGGTCAAGATCCGCCCGCCGTTGCCCAAGCCGGACAATATCGACTGCATGGCCGTCAACTACATGGAAGACGGCACGCGCAGCGCGCCGGCGCCGATCAACGCCTTCCAAAAGACGGCGAACGCCATCTGCGGACCGGGCGACACGATGATATTGCCGGATGCGCCGGCAACGATCTTCGAGGGCGAGGCCGAATTGGCGCTGGTGATCGGCAAAAGGGCGAGCAACGTCAAGGCCGCCGACGCGATGGATTACATCTTCGGCTATACCTGCTTTATCGACGGCTCGGCGCGCGGCCTGCCCGCCCCCGGCTTTTTCGCGATGAAGTCACGCGACACCTTTGCCCCGATCGGGCCGTGCATCGTCACCAAGGACGAGATCCCGGACCCGCAGAAATTGCAGATCCGGCTCTCCAACAACGGCACCTTGATGCAGAACTTCAACACCAGCGATATGGCGCACAAGATCCCACGCTGCATCGAGTGGCTGAGCTCGACCCACACCTTGGAGCCGGGCGACATCGTCGCCACCGGCACCAACCATCGCGGCCTCAACCCCTTTATGGACGGCGACAAGATCGAGCTCGAGATCGACGGCATCGGCAAGCTCGCCTTCAACGTCAAGGACGAACTCGGGCGCAAATGGGAGCGGCGCACGCGCCTGCAGATGCACGAGCAGGCGGCGCAGAAGACCGCCGGCGCCTACCCGGACATCACCCCGCAGGTCTCGGGCAAATACGCGGCGAACGCGCGCTGACCAGAGGCTGATATCCTGCAAATTCCCCGTGGCCGGGCTTGTCCCGGCCACCCACGTCTTCGTCCGGCAGCGTGCGACCTCAAGTCGTGGATGCCCGGATCAAGCCCGGGCAAGGGGCGTTATGTGACTTGGGAACAAGGGAAGCACCATGGCCGCCACCGGTTTCGCCTATAGCCACCTCCTCGCCAAAGACCTGCCGCCGGCGGCGCCGCGCTGGACCGGCTTTCCCAAATACAATTTCATCGGCGGCCATAACGACCCCGAGCATGTGCCGGCGGCGGCGTTGGCCGCTGCCGCCGCGGCTGTGTTGCGGCGCGACGGCGCCGATCTGGCGCTCTACAACCCGCACGGCCCGCAGGGATTCCGCGGCATCCGCGATTTCGTCGTCGGCAAGGTCGCCGGGCGCGGCATCGAATGCTCGCCCGACGAGGTGCTGATCACCTCCGGCTCGGGCCAGGGACTCGACCTCGTTAACCGCATCCTGCTCGAGCGCGGCGACACCGTCATCCTCGAGGAATTCACCTATGGCGGCGCGCTGACCAAATTGCAGCGCCTCGGCGTCAACGTCGTCGGCGCGCCGCTCGACGATGACGGGCTGCGCATCGATGCGCTCGGGCGGATCCTCGACGACCTGAAGCGCAAGGGGTCCGCGCCCAAATACATCTACACGATCCCGACCGTGCAGAACCCGACCGGCTCGATCCTGCCGGCCGGGCGCCGCCGCGAATTGCTCGCCCTCGCCAAACGGCACGGCGTGCCGATCTTCGAGGACGAGTGCTATGCCGACCTGACCTGGAGCGACGGGGCACCGCCGGCGATCTATTCGATGGACCCGAGCCAGGTCATCCATGTCGGCTCGTTTTCGAAGACGTTGTCGCCGGCCTTGCGCCTCGGCTATGTCGTCGCCGATTGGGCGGTGATGAGCCGGCTTGTCGGCTGCAAGCGCGAGACCGATAGCGGCACCGGCGCCCTTGAGCAGATGGTCGTCGCCGAATATTTCTCGCGCAATTTCACCCAGCATGTCGGCGAGCTGACCGGCATTTTGAAGGAGAAGCTCGACACCATGGTCGATGCGCTCGAGCGCGAGTTCGGCACCACCGTCGAAAAGATGTGGCGGCCCAAGGGCGGCATCTTTCTGTGGATCAAGCTCCCCGACCGGGTCGACGTGACCAGGCTGGTGGCGCCCGCCGCCAAAGCGGGGCTGGTGTTCAACCCCGGCCCCGAATGGTCGTGCAATCCGGCGGAGACGAAATCGCACATGCGGCTCTGCTTCGCCTTGCCCTCGAAGGACGAGATCCGCAGCGGCGTCGCCGCCTTGGCGCGTGTCTGCTACGACGAAACCGGCCTCCCCGAGCAGAGCGCCAACATCCGCCGCAGCGCCGCCCCCGGCTGAACCCAGCCGCCGCCATCACAGGGTGGGCTCACGCTTGATTCTTGCGAGGATCAGCCTGGCCGCATTGCCCGCGCGAGCTGCTCCGGCCGGATCGGCGTCGCGTTGACCTCGACCCCGAACGGGGCGAGCGCGTCGCAGACCGCGTTGGCGATCGCCGCCGGCGGGGCGACCGCACCACCTTCGCCGACCCCTTTGACCCCGAGCGGGTTGAGCGGCGAGGGCGAGTGCTGGTGAACGATCTTGATCGAGGGGATGTCGCCGGCGGTCGGCAATGCGTAATCCATCAGCGAGCCGGAGAGCAGCTGCCCGTTCGCATCGTAGACGATCGCTTCGCAGAGGATGCCGCCGAGCCCCTGCGCGGTGCCGCCCATGATTTGGCCCTCGACCAGCATCGGGTTGACGACCACGCCGCAATCATGGGCGACCGCATATTTGTCTATGCCGACCCGGCCGGTGTCGCGGTCGATTTCGACGATCGCAACGTGCACGGCATAGCTCCAGGTGACCGTCTCCGGCTGCCAGTAACAGGTCTCCTCGAGACCGGCTTCGACCCCCGGCGGGCGGGTGATCTCCCAACCCGGGCGCGCCGCCTGCGCCACCTCCGCGAGGCTGACCGCCGCACCGGGCGCGCCTCCGGGGACCCCGACGACCCCGACCCCGCCGTCACGCAATTCGAGATCGGCCGGCGCGCATTCGAGGAGATGGGCGGCGATCGAGAAGACCTTCTCGCGCAGGCGCCCGCTCGCGACATGCATCGCCGCCGACGCGGTAACCGTGCTGCGGCTGGCCATCGTGCCGAAGCCGATCGCGATCGCCGCGGTATCGGCGAAGGTCAGGACGACGTCCTCGGGTGCCACCTTCCACAAATCGGCCGCGACCTGGGAAAAGATCGTCTCCATGCCCTGGCCCTGCGGGGCGGCGCCGCACGAGACGTAGACCTTGCCCGACGGGTCGATGCGGACGAAAGCGCTCTCGAACGGCCCGACCCCGGTGCCCTCGATGTAGCAGCCGATGCCGAGGCCGAGCCAGCGCCCCTCGCGGCGTGCTTCCAGCTGGCGCCGGCGGAATGCCTCGACCCCGCCGACCGCTTCGAGCGCCTTCTTCAAGGCGGCCGGGTAATCGCCGCTGTCGTAGACGATCGGCTCGCCGTCGCGATAGGGGATGCCGACCCGGTACGGCATCTCCTCGGCGCGGATCATGTTGCGCCGGCGCACCTCGGCCGGCTCCAACCCAAGCGTGCGCGCCACCAGGTCGATGGTCCGCTCCATCGCGAAGGCGGCTTCCGGGCGTCCGGCGCCGCGGTAGGGGGCGTTCGGCACCTTGTTGGTGACGACGATCCTGCCCGAGGCCGCCAGATTCTCGATTTTGTAAGGTCCGGTCAGGTGGACCGCGGTGTTGTAGGCCACACCGGAGCCGATCGGGTTCCAGGCGCCGCAATCCACGACGTAGTCGTCGCGCAATGCGAGGATGCGGCCGTCGCCGTCGAACCCGACCTCGAGATCGTGCAATTGGTCGCGCGAGTGCGTGGCGCTCATCAAATGCTCGCTGCGGCCTTCGATCCAGCGCACCGGCCGCCCGAGCTTGCGCGCGAGGAACGTGATCAGCAGGTCTTCGGGGTAGACGTGGCCCTTGCCGCCAAACCCGCCGCCGACATCGAGCGCGATAACGCGGACCCGCGCCTCGGGCAAGCCGAGCAGGGCAGCGGCTTCGCGGCGCACGAAATGAACCACCTGGGTCGAGGACCAGATCGTCGCCCCGTCGGTGCGCGGATCATAGGCGCTGACGACGCCGCGGCACTCCAGCGGCACGGCGGCGTAGCGGTGATGATAAAAGCGGCGCTGCAGCCGGTGCGGCGCATGGGCGAGCGCACCGTCGGCGTCGCCCCTGCCGACCGAGAAGGCGCCGATCAGATTGGTGTGAAACCGCTCATGGACGATCGCGCTGTCGGCGCGCAGCGCCGCCTCGGGATCGACCACCGCCGCCAATTCTTCGAGCTCCGAGGTCACCCGTTCGGCCGCGTCTTCGGCCTGGTCGCGGCTCTCGGCGACGACGATCGCGATCGCCTCGCCGACATGCCGCACCTTGTCGTGCGCCAACAGTGGCTGCTGCGGGTTGAGGAATTTGTGCTGGATGACCGTGGCCCATTTGCTCGGCATCGAGATCTGGCCCTCGGGCACCGGCGGCAGCAGCCGCAACAGATCGGCCCCGCTGAATGCAGCCATCACGCCGGGCATCGCGGCGGCATGCGTGAGGTCGACCGAGCGGATGCGCGCATGCGCCACCGGGCTGCGCACCAGAACCGCGTGCAGCATGCGCGGCAGCACGAGATCGGCAATGAACTGGCCCCGGCCGGTCAGCAGCCGGCGGTCCTCGCGCCGCAGCAGCGAGCGCCCGACATAGGGGGGGCCGATGTCGCTCATGGGTCATGCCCTCGCTGCCGCCGCGCGAGTTTGTGCGAATTGGCGAGGAAGGTCCAGCGCAGCCGCCCGTCGCCGACTTACCCTGCGGAAGCGGGCCAGCGCCGAGCTTCCGTGTCGGGCTGCTGCTTTTGCAGCGCCAGCCATTTCGCAATCAGCTCGCCGCTCTGCTGATGGAACCGCTCGTCCAGCAATCGCGCGGCCGAGATGCGATCGACGCGGAAATGGCGAAAGTCGTTCCTGAGCTCGCACCACGCGCCGAGCAGGGTCACGTCGACGTAATAGGCCATCGCCAGCGGCCAGATCGTCCGCCGGGTATGCCGGCCGCTTTCGTCGACATAGGCGATCGACATCTTGCGCGTGTCGTGGATGGCGCCGCGCAGTTCCGCAAGATCGACGCCCGTCACCGTCGGCGCGTCTCCATCGGATACAAAGATCGGCGCTGAGACGAGGTGGGCTTGCAGCGGCGTCGGAACGACGGCCGCGAGCTTGCCGAGCACGCTTTCCGCCGCTCGCTGCAGCGCCGGGTCGCGGAGCCGGCGCAGCAGACGGACCCCGATGGCGATCGCGTCGGCCTCGTCGGCGGTGAACATCACGGGCGGCAGGTCGAAGCCGCGGCGCAACACATAGCCGATCCCAGCAGCGCCCTCGATCGGGACCCGGCTCGCCTGCAACGCGGCGATGTCGCGATAAATCGTGCGCACCGTCACCTCGAGCTGGTCGGCGAGCGCCGCCGCGGTGACCGGATGCGCGGCCGTGCGCAGAACTTGGATGATGTCGAACAGGCGATCGGCGCGACGCATGATCTTCGGTCGGCTGCTGACAGAACGGTGTCAGTATGCGGCTGTTATCCTCCCGGGACAAGTTTTGCCACGGAGGTAAGAATGGTTTCGATCCATGTCGACATTGAGAAGTTGGAATGGACGCCAGGCTCGGCAAAGTACGGTCCGGCGGCAGTCCATGACGGCCAGGAGATTATTCAGAGCAAGATCCTCAGCGACCGTCGGCAGGAGGGAGGCGGTCTCGCCCTGCTGTCCAAGGTTTCGCCGCCACCGGGAAAGCTCGTCAAAATTGTCGCGGTCGCACGTTCCGATGAGCATGTTTTTAACCTCGAAGGCGGGCGCGTAACGAAATCGGGCGAGCCGGTGCACGCGTCCGCCGACTACACGCTCAACTCTGAAGGCCAGGTGCACAGCGCCCTTATCGGAACCGAGACGCTGAGCCTTGTTATCTACCGCGGCGAGCCAGACCAGAACATATCGTTCGAAGTGGTGGATGCAGCCCCGGCTGCGGATGTGCGTTGAACAAGGGCCCCACCCCGCCCGCGGAGCCGTTCAGTTATCTGAAGGGCGCCGTGTTTGGCTGTGCTGCGGTGTCGATCTGGGCGAGCTGGAGCGTGATCACGCGGCTGGCGGTTACGACCAGCCTTGATGCATCGGACATCGCGGCGCTCCGCTTCGGCGTGGCGGGTTTGCTGCTGACGCCGGTCGTGCTGCGGCGAGGGCTCGCCCGCGATCGCCTGGGATGGCTTGGCCTCGCCGTGATCATTGCCGGGCTGGGCGCGCCGTATGCATTGGTGGCGGCAAGCGGGCTGCGCTTCGCACCCGCCTCCGACCAGGGCGCGCTCAATCCGGGTTGCATGCCGCTGTTCGTTGCTCTGATCGCCGCGATCGTGCTGGGGGAGACGCTATCGGTCGCGCGAAAGTCCGGCCTCTCGCTGATACTGGCCGGCGCCCTGATCATCGTCGGCTGGCACGCGACAGCCTGGAGCGCGGGCTGGAGCGGCTCGCGCACGTTCGGCGACGCGCACTTCCTCGTCGCGGCATTCCTGACGGCATGCGGGACCGTGGTCATGCAGCAAGCGAAACTCGATCCGCTTCACGCCGCAGCGCTCGTCGCCACCGGGTCGCTGGTGATCTATCTGCCAATCTATCTCGCATTGTACGGAACCCGACTCCTGCAGGTCCCGCTCGCCGATCTTTCAGTTCAGGCGATTTTCCAGGGTGTTGTCGTCACCATCGTTTCCCTCGTTCTGTATGGCCGTGCGGTTGCCGTCCTGGGCGCTTCCGGTGGATCGGCGTTTGGTGCGCTGGTCAAGCCATCGCAACTGAACTGTCTTGAGGACCAGCGATGGCATTGCCGGACAATCCTGATGCGCTGTTAACGCGGGAGCGGGTCGCGTACGCCTTAACCGAGGCCGGGTTCCCGACAAGCGCAAAGACACTGGCCACCAAGGCGACCCGCGGCGGTGGACCGCCATTTCGGAAATACGGTAGCCGACCACTTTATCGGTGGGGTGATTCCCTTGGATGGGCGGTGTCCCGGCTGGGTCCGGTCATCACCTCCACTAGCGAAGCTGACACGTTATGAACGCCGCTGGCATCGCCACGGCGCTCGGCCGCGCGTGCCGTGCTGGCGGATGGTGGCGATGTCGCTGCCCGGCGCACAGCGGCCACGGGCCGAGCTTGGCGCTGCGCGACGGCGACCGAGGGCTGGTTGTGCACTGCCACGCTGGATGCGGCCGGGCCGATGTCGTCGCTGCGCTGCGGCGGCTCGGGCAGATTCGGCGATGCGCTGTCTAATGCTGTCTTTCCGCTGTAGTCGTGTCGCATTGCCTCGGTCAGGGCGATAGCCAGCCGACCGGTGGGCCTCGATCATGGTTTTCCCGTCGGCTAGCTCGTGCGCGAACCGGTCATGTCGCGGATTACGGAGTACCGGCATCGGCGATCACCATTGCCCGATCATCTGCTCGAACGCACCCTTTCTACAGCGCGGACGCGTGATAGCATAGGCCGAGAAGACGAGCTTGATCTCGCCGACCTCGGAGGAAAGACGGGCGCGGCCACACATGGTCAAGCATATGGCGGTGCCGGGGTGGAAGCCCAAGCGGCTGGACACTGTGGGGCGAGCATGCGATCGTGCCGTGGAACGGATATGGAACATCTGATGCCCCGCAACGCACGGGACATGATCACAGCAGCCGAGCGCCGCCTCCCGGTTCGCATCCGGATCGGCGTTCCCCCGGAAGGGCTCGGCCAGCGACGGCAGAGCAAGGGTGCGGCTTGGCTCGATGAGAATCCTGGCGAGGACGACTGGGCGATGACGCCCTCCGGCATGCGCGGCGTGCTGAATGACGCGGTCTCGATCGATTTCCTCGATGCCACGCTGGCGAGCGCGTTTGTTGCGCGGTGGTGTGCCGGGCACAAGGTCGAGACCGCCGAAGGCGTTTCAGGGTACGGGCGGATGAGCCGGCAGCCCGGATCGGGACGGGGCTGCACCGGACGCCCTAGATCGTCATCGCTGGCACCATTCGTCGCGGTTCGAGAAGCGGATCGAAACCGCCTGGCGCGCCTGCCAGTGCCGCGCATACGTCTCGGCGACCTCCGGTGAGGTGACGACGTTCAGGTCTTCGGAGTTGAACGCCGCCCGAGCCGAAAAGTTGTATGACCCCTCGATCGTGACCCGGCGATCGATAACGAGCGCCTTCTCAGGGGCGATCCGCGCGCGGCTGTCGATCCATACCGGGATGCCGGCGGCGGAGAGCGCATCAATGCCTCTTGCCGCTCCACGGCGTCCGCGGATCGGCGATCAGCCCAACGTCGACACCGCGGGTCAGCGCTCCGGGAATGCCGGACCTGGCGGTGAACCCGTAGGCGTTGACGAGGATCTCGTGCCGAGCGGCATCGATGGCGCCGGTGGCGAGCAGGGCACAGTTCTGTTTGGGCGAAAAGCAAGTGGCGACGGTCGCGGCGAACGCGCCGGCGATCAGCGGGGCGGTCATGGCCGATGATCCCACAGGTTCTCGGAAATCATGTCGATCACTCTACTCTCAAGCCTCGGTGAGCGATTCCGCTTGTCGGATTACGAGATCCACGGCGGCCCGCTGGAGGTCCGGCGGATATCCGTAGCGAGCGAGCAGCTTGCGCACCTCTATTCGCATTTTCGGCGCGGACGCTTTCCTTTTTGGTCCAGTCGATGGTGGCCGAACCATGAATGGTGCGGACCAGCATCTGCGCCAGGAGCCGCAACTGCTCATGTGCCATCAGTTCGCGGGCCGAGCCGTTTTCTGCCAGCGCGTCATAGAACGCAAGTTCCTCGTTGTTTAAACCCAGCTCCGCGCCTCTGGCGGTTTCGGCGCTGATGTCCTTGGCCAGCGCGATCAACTCTTCGATCACCTGAACGCTGTCGACCGCTCGGTTGTGGTACCGGCGCAACGTTTCGTCGAGCCTGTCGCTCAGCTTGCGCGCGACGATGATGTTTGTCCTTTCTCGAGCCCTAATCTCTCCCGCAAGCAACCGTCGGAGCGTCTCGACAGCCAAATTCTTTTCCTCAGTCTGGCCGATCTCAGCGAGGAATTGTTCGGAGAGTACCGACAGATCCGGTCTATCGAGACCGGCGGATTTGAACACGTCGAGGATGCCGTCCGCTATCACGGCGCGCGATAGCAACTGGCGAAGCTCCTGTTCGACGCCACTGCGACCGCGCCCGCTGCTCGATGTGTACTTGATCAGATTGGCGCGCAGGGCGGCGATCAGCGCAATTTCGTCATGGCGGGCCGCCACCCGCTCATCGCCCGCCGTCAACGCATAGGCGGTTTCGAGTTCAGTGGCTGTCTTCAGGAACTCGTCACGGCGGGCGCCGGCCAGCACACCTTCAAGGCAGCGTTTCAACACCGTCAGGCGCCCGGCGGGCGCGGCGTCGAAGAATTCGCGCCACGGCGCATCGCCCAGCAGCGCCTCGGCGCTTTCCAGGCGCATCAGCGTTTGACGGACCGCCTCGTCCGGGTCGAGGCGAACCTGGTCGCGGTCGCGTGCGCTGTACTGCGCGAGTGCCTCGCGCAACTCGGCGCCGATTCCCAGGTAATCGACGATCAGTCCGCCCGGCTTGTCGCCCCATACGCGGTTCACTCGCGCGATTGCCTGCATCAGGCCATGTCCGCGCATCGGCTTGTCGATGTAGAGCGTATGCAGCGATGGTGCGTCGAACCCCGTCAGCCACATATCGCGCACTATCACCAGGTCGAACCCGGAAGTCGGGTTCTTGAACCGCTCGGCAATGACTTCGAGGCGCCTCTTGGTGCGCAAGTGCGGTTGCAGCGCCGGCGGGTCCGCATTGCTGTTGCCGGTAATCACGACCTTAAGGAAGCCGGTGGCATCGTCTTGCGGATCAGCGCTCACCCAGTCGGGGCGTAATGCGGCAATGTGGTTGTACAACTCGACGGCGATGCGGCGGCTGATCGCGACTATCATGCCCTTGCCGCCCGCCATGGCTTCGCGGCGCTGCTCGAGATGCTCGACGATATCGGCCGCGATTTGCGCAACGCGATCCGGTGCGCCGACCACTTCTTCAAACCGGGTGAGCTTGCCCTTGCCCGCTCGACGGCGATTTCGTCGCCCTCTGTCACCTCTTCGGCCAGCGCGTCCATTTGCGCGCGCTCTTCCGCCGAGAGCTTCAGATCCAGCTTGACGAGGCGGGCGGTGTAGTAGATCGGCACCGTCGCCCGGTCGGCGACGGCCTGGCTCATATCGTAGGTGTCGATTACGTCGCCGAATACGGCGGCCGTGTTGCGGTCCCGCAATTCGATCGGCGTACCGGTAAAACCCACGAAGGTGGCGTTGGGCAAGGCCTGGCGCAGGTAGCCGGCGAACCCGAGCTGCTGCCGCACATCATCGTCGCCGACCACAAAGCGCGTCCGCAGCCCGTATTGCGTCCGGTGCGCCTCGTCGGCGATGACGATGACGTTGCTGCGCTCGGTCAGCAGCGGGTGTCCGCCGTCCTCGCCGCGGAACTTCTGGATCGAGGAGAAAACGATACCGCCGATATCGACCTTGAGCAGATCGCGCATCTCGGCCGCGCTGTCGGCCTGCCGCGGCGTGATGCGCAGCGCCGAGCCGTGTGCGCAGAAGGTGCCGAAAAGCTGCTGATCGAGGTCGTTCCCATCGGTCTCGATGACGATGGTCGGGTTCTTCAGCGCTCGGGCAAGCTGCAACTGGCGGACGAAGAACAGCATCGTCAGCGATTTGCCCGCCCCTTGCGTGTGCCAGATCACGCCGCCTTTGCGACCGCCGTTGATCCCGGCAGCCTCTACGGTGGAGGCCAGCGCCTTCCGCACGGCGTGGAACTGGTGATAGCCGGCAAGCTCCTTGGATTTGACCACGCCGTCCTCGATCTCGAAGGCGACATAATCGACGATCAGATCGAGAAAGCGCTCCGGCGCGAACACGCCGCGGATCAGCACCTCAAGCTCGGGCCGCCCCTCGTCCTCCGGCGCCTCGCCGTCGATCGTGCGCCACGGGCCGAACCGGTCGAGCCCGGCCGTCAATGAGCCGATCCGCGCCTCGATGCCGTCGCTGATCACCAGCACCTGGTTGCAGCGCATCAGCTCGGGCGCTTTCGCCTTGTAATTCTGGAGCTGGGTATAGGCGCGTTCGAGCGTCGCCTGCGCGTCGGCCGGGCTCTTCAGCTCCAGGGTCGCCAATGGCAGCCCGTTGACGAAGACCGCGATATCGGCACGGATCGTCTCCCGCCCGCCCTGAACGATGAACTTATTGGCCACCAGCAGCCGATTGGCCCGCGAGTCCGCCCGATCGAGCAGCCGCAATCCGACCGTGCGGCGCTCACCGTTTTCGGTGATCTCGACGGGAATGCCGGATGCCAGCAGCGGATGAAAGGAGCGGTTGTTTTCGAGCAGATCCTGGCTCGGCACGGCCAGCACGGCGCGGACCGCGGCGTCGATCGTCGCCCGCGTCGCATCGGGGATTGAGCATCGCGAGCGCGCTGCGCAGCTCGGGTTCCAGCACCGCCTGCCGGTATTCGGTTCGGGCGCCACTCGGGCCGCGGGGGGGCCAGATAATCGCCCGGCACGGTCCGCCACCCGATCAGCTCGAACCACGACAATGCCGCGAGCTCGACGGCCTCCTCGCGGAAACTGGAGGCGCGGGGTTCGGCGATCGGGTAAGGGTCGGTCACTCCGCGGCCTCCTGATCGGCCATTTCGGCGGCCTGTTCCGCCTCCCATTCCAGCCGCGCGGCCTCGTACTTCGTAGCATCGAGTAGGTAAAGCACTTCGCTGGGCCGGAACACGGAGCCAGCGATCTCCAAGTTGCCCGATGCTTCGTCAAGCCACATATTGAATGGCTCGAAACCATCGTACCGGGCGGGTTAGGGCTCCACCATTTGCGCCGGCGGGCGGCTCCACGCGACTTCGAACAGAAAGCTGACCAGGGTATCGCACAGTCCGCCGAGCATCGATGCGTGCTGGCGTTCGAGCGTGCCCCAATCGAGCGAGCCACCGTGGCGCATGTTAGGGATGTTGCTCAGATTGGCGAGAGCCACCGCCGTGTCGTCGATGCCCTTTAGCAAGGCACGAATAGTGGTGTTGATCACCGCGCCGTCCGGATGATTGGTAATCGTGAAGTCAAGTTTTTCGATAACAGCCCGCATGCGGCCAGGGAAGCCAGCTTTTCTTCCGAAAGTCGCGCCGATCTGTGGCCCGATCGTCGCGTGCGCAGCTTCGAACAGCGTCCGAACGTTCTGGAGACAGAATGCCGGCTGGCTCTCAATGCTGGCCTCCAACGCTTCAACGTAGCGGCGGAGCGGCTGCGCCCGGTCCGGGTGCTCCTCCATCAGGGCGTGCAGCATCTGGAGCAAGTATGGCATGCTCAGGCCGCCGCGATCCGCTTTTCGGCATCCGCGGCCCGTAGCTCGCCCGAGATCAGCTTCGGGAGGAGGGCGTCGCGCATCACTGTAAGCACTTCGCTATTGGCAAGCGCCAAGTGCCGACGGGATAGCAGAGGATCTACCGTCCTGGAGAACACATCCAAAAGCTCATTATTACCGGGAAGGTATATGGGGGTTTGAGCTACCACCTCGGGTCTGACGGCTGGATAGGCTGCACCATCAGCGAGTTGGGCGAGCGCCTCGATATTGCTACTCGCTGTCGCAGATAAGTAAATGAGACATGCGAAGGCCAGCCGCTTCGGCCGAAGCACGGCGAACCCTGTACTCCCGGTCAATCCATCTCTGAGTACGTAAGCATATGAATTATTACCGGGCCGGACAGTGCCGACAATAGCGTCCCCGACTCGAAGTGCGCGCTGAGCTCGGCTCGGCGCATCATTGGGGCTGAAGGTCTGCGTCGCTTCAATCACGCCAAATTTTGTATTCGAAAGATCCACATACTCGATGAAATCTGGCCTTCTGTTACGGGTCCAGCTTTCGGGATTGAGATCAACAAGCTCGTCAAGAGTAGCAAGATGCCATCCGGCCGGCAGGCTATCTTCCCCAAAGCTGTTGGGAAACAGGGCGGCGAGGTGATCGGAGAGGCCGGAGGGGCGGCCCTCGGCCTTGGCGCGGACTGGATCGAAATCGACAAACCAACTGCGGAATAGCGCGCGCGCCATTGCCTCCAGCGTTTGTGTTATGCTGCGGTTCAGCTCGATCTTGTCGTCCAGAGGCGTGATTAATTCCGTAATGCTCCGCTGTTCGTCTATGGCCGGTAATTCGACCATCATTGCTCTTAGGTCGGCTTTCGTGACGTGTCCGAGACCTGTCGTCTGCTTGTTTCGAGCTATCTCAACAAAATTGGGCTGAAGAAACCTCAACAGCGCATGAAGGTATTCAAAGGTTATGTCACCTTTAGGGGTGACCCTAAATATGTGCTGATTAAGCCAAGCATCACCTCGGAACCAGCGGTAGGTGCCGATAGAGCTTTCCGGCTGACCTGACCAGCAGAAGAGAAGATCCCCATTTTTCAGATGGACCGCTTCATCATACTTTCCTAACCCGAATAATTCATCAGGCCACGCTAAAGGATTAGCGGGAGCGACATAAGCTGTTGGATTCGTGTATGATTTGGTTGCTGAAGCCGGATCAACCGAGGCCAACGGAGTTCGCGCCCGCCATGGACGATGCTACGGGGATTCTGCCGGGTTTGCCACCGGTGAAGGGCAAGCCGGTGCATGTGGCTTTCGACGGCGGCCGGATGACCTCGGATGCCGGGATATTGCTGCTCGCGGCGGTCGAGCAGCGGCTCGGGATCGCCAAGCGCCTGGCCGATTGCATTGGGGACCCGCGAGCGCCGGAACGGGTGCGGCATACGCTCGCCGAGATGATCCGCTATCGGGCACTGCTGATCGCGGCGGGCTATCCCGACGGCAACGACTGCGATGCGCTGAAGTCCGATCCCGCCTTCAAGATGGCGGTCGGGCGGCTGCCCGAGAGTGGCGCCGATCTGTGCTCGCAACCGACCATCAGCCGGCTGGAGAACCTGCCCGGCCCGACCGCGCTCAAGCGGATGATGGCGGCGATGGTCGAAGTGTTCTGCGACAGCTTCGAGCAGGTCCCCCGGCACATCGTGCTCGACATCGACGACACCGAGGACCGGGTTCACGGCGGCCAGCAACTGGCGCTGTTCAACGCCTGTGACGACAGCCGCTGCTTTCAGCCGATCCACATCTACGAAGCCGTCACCGCCAAGCCGGTGGCGATCATCCTGCGCCCGGGCAAGACCCCGGACGGGGCCGAGGTAACCCTGGTGCTGCGCCATGTGATCGGCCATATCCGCGCCCGCTGGCCGGCGGTCGACACCATCGTGCGCGGCGACAGCCATTACGCCCGGCCCGAGGCGATGGCGTGGTGCGAGCGCAAGCGCATCGGCTACATCTTCGGCCTTTCCGGCAATCCGGTGCTACTGCGCCGGGTCAGCGATCTCGCCGAGGACGCTGCCTTGGGCCGGGTCGAGGGTGAGGGCGACAAGGTCCGCCGCTACGGCGAATTGCGCTACGCGGCGAAAAGCTGGAACGTCGAGCGCCGCGTCATCGCCCGAGTCGAGGCCGGACCCCAGGGCGCCGACAGCCGCTTCATCGTCACCAACCTGCAAGGCTTGCCCAAGGCGCTCTACGAAAAGATCTACTGCGCGAGAGGACAGGCCGAGAACCTGATCAAGGCGCACAAGCTGCACCTCGCCTCCGGCTGCACCTCGTGCACCAAGGCCACCGCCAACCAGTTCCGCCTCTTGATCCACACCGCCGCCTATTGGCTGATGCTGAGCCTGCGCGGTCTGGCGCCCCGCACATCGTTCTGGCGCGATGCCCAGTTCGATACCATCCGCCTTTGCCCGATCAAGGTTGCCGCACGAGTGACCGAGATGGTCACCCGGATCAAGATCGCCCTGCCGACCGCCTACCCCTACCAAATCGGGTTCGCCGATCTCGCTGACCGCCTCGCAAAGCTGCCGCCGTAAGCAACGGGGCCGTGTGCCCCAAAACGAACCCCTCCGCGCAACCTCAAACCCCGATCATCCGCGTCCCAGACGCCACGAAAAACTACGTCAACAGGCCGCCGTCAGGCCGCAAGCCCGTGCCCCTCATGAATGATCCGGGCTAGTCCAGGGGCTTGCTCGACCAGAGCCGAATTTTGTTGGAGAAAATCAAGCAGCTCGTCGTGCCGCCCTGTCTCGTTCAATACCTTCGCCACCCGAAAGGCGTCTTCGAGGGCATGGGTTATGCCAAAGAGTCGCTCCGCGAATGGAAAGAGCTCCTGCCAGGACTCCTGCTGCTCCAGCAGGACGACAAGATTTCCGAGATCACTGAGGCGGCCCGTTTTCTCGTATTGCTCCTTCCGCTCCGCCGCAGGATCAGCGCCCTCTGCCTCGGCAATTATTCTGCTCAGATGCTGTTGCTCGTTGCCGCCCAATCCGTTGGCAAGGGCTTCGGCCAGCCTTTCCTTCGCCGTATCAACCTGACCGGCGCGCGCCAGCACTTCGATCTCGATTGTCTGGACAGCGGTTTTGTGAAGATGCTCGTACAGCTGCCCGCGATGTCGAGCGATGTACTCGGCCGTCCCCTTGGGATCGCCCTGCACGAATGCGAGGGCGAAACGCGCGACGGCCTCATCCAGCGTTGCCTCTGCCGGATAAGGCCACCCGCCGGTCTATTTCCTTTTTAATTGTAGCCAGATCCAGCTTGAGCCCGAACTGAAGCGCGAAGGGTAATCTGCACAGAGACTGCTCCGGATCCCGCATACTCTTACGCAGATCTTCCATACCCTCGTCATGAGCCTGCGGGTCCCTAAGCTTTAGCCAAAGTGCAAGATCGGCCTCAGGATTTGATGCGGCGGCGACTCCTATCTTCAACGCGAAGGCAGCAATCGCTTCGAATGCCTTGATCGCACGCCGGCGGGCCGCGAGGGCTGTTGGATCGGCGGCGAGCGGAAACGAAGCGACGTCGAATGGAATCCGCGATAGGACAGTCGAGCGAATCTCAAATGGCACGGCCTGTACCAGGCAAGCCATTCCGACCGCGTGATGAAGGACAGGGGTCTCCCTCATATCCGCGTCGGTTACCTGCGAGGCGTGATCCGCCGCTTCCTGCCATCTTTCCGCAGCCAGCTCGTTCGCAATGAGAAAGAACTTGCCTTCGGAATCGAATGAATTGAGCGTCAGGTCTGCTCTTTCGACCCACGCAATTAATCCGGCCGCTTGCTCGTTATTGGTGACAATGCGCAGCGCCGCGGATCGCGCTGCGGGGGTATTCAGCGTCGCCAACAAGGCTAGTGCAGCGTCCTTGTCGTGCGCGGCCACAATGAAGGTCACTCTTGAAATCGAGGCGGAGGTTGAGGCGAGGACTCCCGAAAACGTCGTGCGCACCGTCACGGAGAATAGTCGTACCCTAAAATTCACCACCCACGGCTTTGAGGAGGAGTGAATTATTATTAGACTATGCGGCGCGATTGCCGCCTTTATGAACTGAACGACAAAGAGGTCATGGGACTCTGCGAAAGGAGGAGAAATGGAAGTTGACTCGATCACCGCATTAAGTAGGGCGCGACCTTTTTTCGTGGTGATCTCCACATTCATTCCTACGGTGCGTCCTATGAGTAACTGCTCACCCCGGTGCTGAGTCTGGGGCAAGGATGGACTGGCCGGCGAGGGTATCGCGAATGGCCTGAAGGGCGGAACGGCCGTTGAGGCGTCCGGTAGCGATGACGGCAACGGTTGCGGCATAGAGGCGTGCGCCCCAGCGGGATCGGACGCAGCCGGTGACTTTGCGAAAGATGACGCTGGGCCGGAGCGCCCGTTCGCACCCGTTATTGGTGTCGGGAACGTCGCGTCGAGTGACAAAGACAAAGAGATCGCCGCGGCATTTGGCGATGCCGCGGGCGAGTTTGCGGCCGGCGGGAACCGTCGGGGCGACAGCCGGCAACCGGTCGAGGCGACGGTCGAGATCGGCGCGATACTGAGCCCGGGTGGTGTCCTTCAGATCGGCGCGGCGCTGACCAATAGCGATCGATCGCAACAGCAGCTTTCGAAAGCCGGCGGCGAAAACGGCATCGCCGTGGGCCTTCAGCCCAC
>CAVPFW010000019.1:0-166343 GCA_963703855.1 uncultured Alphaproteobacteria bacterium | reverse complement strand
CTACACGTAAAACAGTACATCATCCAAGCTAGCACGTATCCTGGTTCCAATGAAGCTTCATAGAACCAGGATACAGTCCCTGAGAAAGAAAAGGGCAGGGAGGGAAGAACGAGCATGGCCTTGTCAGATGTCGACCTGATGCAACGCTTTCTTGAGGGAGATGAGGAAGCCTTCGCAACCATTGTTCATCGCTACGAATGCCTCCTCCTCGGAATAGCTCGCCAGATGCTTTTTGATCACGATTTGGCGCAGGATGCCTGCCAATATACCTGGCTCAAGCTCTTTTTGCAGAAGCCACGTGGAGAGGTATCGCTCAAAAGTTGGTTAATCACGGTCGTTTTTCACTGGTGTCTCGACGAGAAACGACGGAAAAAGAGGACCCCATTCCTTTTTTCATCACTCGAATTTGAGGGGGAAGGATTGGATTCGGTCATCGATCTGTTTCCTGATCCTGGCCCATCACCGGAACAATTAGCTGAAGATGACGAGCTCTCGACGCTTATACAGGCTGCATTCGAGCAACTCCCTGAAAAATACAGAGCGATGCTCTATCTTCGTGCGTTTGGAGGCTACTCATTTAAAGAGATTAGTGAGCACTTGTCGCAGAAGGAAGGAACCGTGAAAACGCGCATGGGTCGTGCACGTCCACTTCTGCGTCGGATCCTTGACCAGAAGGCGTAATGGTTTTTTGTGAGGAGGAAATGCCTATGCTGTTCTACCTCTCAGGAAGGCCATTTTTGAAACGAGAAGGAACCCCATGGAAGTATGCTCCTGCGTTACTCAAAGAACAGCAAATTCTGGTGTTGAGTCTCACAACGCGCCATCTTTTTCTCTTCGAATGGGTTGATGATGCATTGCCGCTGCCAATTATCGAGACCACTCTTACGGGCAACGAGGCGAACCTGTTTCATGCCATCTGGGATGCCTACCCTGGTGTCTGTGAGAGTGAGACCCTGACCACGATGGCGATGTCGCGTGAGATTGTCTGGCGTGTAGTCTGGAACCTACGCAAAAAGCTCAGGGCGTTTGGGCTGGATATCGCGGTTTGTGAGCAGGGCTATCTGTTTGTCAGATCAGGAAAAAAGGGAGATTAAGGGTATTGGATACCTGTAATGACATGCCAGCACCCTCGAAGGAAAAAGTTTGTCTCCTTCCTCTGATCATTTCGTTCATCATTCCCAAGAGTTTGCGGCAAAAGAGTGGGAAGAAACCAGGCGGGCAACACAGCCATCATAGGCATCACCTTCGGTGAATAGAGACTCCTGATGTAGCATACGTAACCATAGAGTTGCTGATTTAGATTTTTGAAGTTGAATGAGCAATGAAACACCTCATTATACAGAAATGGTCCTTCCACGACAAAGACATCTGGATTAAATCAAGCAAAATATGGATCCACACCAGGCAGGGCCCTTGCTTCATATATACCTCCCAGGACACCTCACGCCAAAAGTACGGAGGTTCATGCAATCATAGCAGGCAGGTCCATTTTTTAGTATACTTCTCTTTTGTAGATTTATGGTGTGTTGCGTTATACTAGAGGAAGGCCCACACTCTAAAAAAGGGAGTAAGTCTTGTTATGAGCTTTCAGTCAACCAACGACAACCCGCTTCAGCTCCTTATCCAACTGGAAATCTTTCCTGAATATGCCGATGAAGCAGCTTTGGCAATAGTGAGCGCAGTAGGCAGAGATACCATTTCTGAGCTTCAAAATACTGGCTATAAAGTTCAATCAGTTCCCACCGGGCAACGTGGCGGAGATATTCTTGTGACTCTTGTCACCATTGCCACAAATGCCTGGGCCAATAAAGAAATCTTTGAAAGAGTCATTACTGATACAGGTGGGCTTGTGATGGTGTGCGGTGGGATCATCCCTATCGTGGAAAAGCTGCAACATGTCTTCAAGAAACGCATTGCCACTACCAGCAATGCGCAAGAGCCTCTTAAAATTACGGTGGAGATTGATGGTGCGCCTATCACGGTTGAAGCGGCTGATCTGGAACAGGCCGAGGCGGCTCTCAAATTAGCACAACGATTTCACTCCAGTCATCCTGCAGTCGCGACACAGGTAACAGCACAGAGCAAGGTGAAGGTGAAAGCACGCGTGCCTAAATCACAACAACGGAAACGAAGATAGAGGAAAATGATGTCCAGCGAAAATCAGTCGCTTATGGGGAATGAACGACGCCTTGCCCTGGTGATCGGAGTGAATGAAGCGCCTCAATCTCATCTTCCACCACTGAACTATGCTCTCAATGACGCTGAGTCTATGGCACAGACATTGCAAGATGACTGTGGGTTTACACTGCTCCAGCCCCCTCTCCTGGGAAGTGAGGCTACCAGTGCAAACGTCAAAAAGGCGGTGCTGGCCCTGGCTCGCCAGCGCACCAACAATGATTTTCTCCTGCTCTACTTCAGCGGACATGGACAACCCATGACGATCAGTGGCGATCAGTCCGATATCTATCTCGTGACAAGCGACTTTAGCGAAACCGATACAGAGGAAGATGAGACCTTGCATTGCTCAATGCGCTGGCTGCAAGAGAAGCTCTATCTTCCTACTCAGGCGGGCAAAGTGTTACTCATGCTGGACTGCTGCTATGCGGGCAATATGGGCCGCACCGCGCCTGATCCGTATCTCGAAGATTTAAAAATGCGCATCAATAAATACTTTGGCGCACCTGGAACCGCCAGTGGCGCTCGTGCCGGTGGATTACGCTTAGCGTTGACAGCAACCGGTCATAATCAGCCTGCCCGCGAACAGGATGGGCATGGGACAATGACCGGGCTATTGTTGGATTGCCTGCAAGGAAAGGTTGATGAAGTGATCGACCTGAATGATTATGGCAATGTAAACTTAGAATATGTGCAGGTCTATTTGCGCCGCATGATGCCCAAAGATCAAAATCCCAGCGTGTCCGGCGACTATGCAGGGCGAAAATGTATCCTTGCCAATTATGAGCACCGTGCAACAGAGCTGCGTCAGCACAAACACGCTCTCGTCAATAAGACTCCACATACGTATCTTCCCCTGGCTCGTCTCGCTTCATTTCAACAACGACCAGGCGAGTTCGATGAGATTGCTAGATTACTCTTTGCTGATGAAGGTGACAAGACACCTCCCCATCCCCACATCGTCGGATTGATTGGGATGGGCGGTATTGGTAAAACGCGGCTGGCGGCTGAGTTTGCCTATGAATATAAAGAGCACTTTGCGATTGGCATTTTCTGGATGGCCGCAACCGGTACCAACCTGCCAGAGTGGCAGCACCAGTTTGCCGAACTGGCGGCGAATACGGACTATCTCCCACCCGGCGATGATGTCTCACACCCTGAAAATGAAGCACGACGCGCTCGCCACATCGTTCGCTATCTCGCGCAGCATCCCGATGCACTCCTGCTTCTCGATAACGTTGAACAGATTGAGTATCTGCTTGATACGTTAACGATCCTTGCAGGTGAGGAGGTGCTTTGTACCATCCTCTATACTTCACGTACTGATGTCGCACCTCTCTTTGTGAAAAAGTACGATGTGAGCAAATTGCCAGGCGAAGGAGCGTCGCGCCTGCTGCTGGAGCGGCGACCTGCTACCCTTGAACAGATCCTCGCAGGAGTTGACGATCAAGAAACCAGGGCCGCTCGTGACATTTGTCAGTATGTCGATAACCTGCCGCTGGCCCTGACACTGCTTCGTGATCTGTTACAGGACACACATCTTACATTAACGCATCTGGATCAGCAGTTGAGGCTGCGCGGAGCATTGGAGATCACCAAAGAACAGAACGTAACCGATACGAGGCTTTTCAGTACCTTCTTGCTGAGCTGGCAGAAGGTGCGTAATCCTGACGCACAGCAGCTCTTTAAACTCGCCTCCTTTTTCCCTGAAGCGGCATCTCTTCCACTCTGGCTCCTTGCCCTTTCTGCAAACCTGGAAGGTAACACGAGCATTGAGCCATTGGGTAAGGCTCGCATTGAACTCTGGTACGCTGAAGCTGATCGAGGAACTTCCTGGCGATACGCTCAGATTACATCCAATCATCCGTGAATTCGCTCACTACCTCGTTGCTCAAGATAGCGAACGTGATGCTCTCCTCACAATGGCACAGGTACAACTCACAAACGAGTTTACCAACGTAAACAAGCTAGAGCAGCGCGTTTTAGCCGAAGGGTATTGGAAGTGTCTGGAGCGCGTACAAGAAGTAGTCAACTATGCACAGAAGTTAGACATAAAGCAGGCAAATTTACTTGAACGCGTGGAGTACTGGCTGGCACGCGATAGCTCACTGTTAGGTGCCGGGCCTTTATGGCCGGGAGTATTGCCTGGACTCTTCTATCAGCAGCTTCATAACCGTGCACTTGAGGATGGGTATCAACTCTCAGGCACAAAACCTGATGCTCGTTGGGTCCGTCAATTGTCACGTGTTGGTGCCGAGGATCAATCTCTGTTGCGCGAGTTCAGACATCCTGCTGGTGTGACCAGTGTAGCATTTTCTCCCGATAGTCGTCTTGTTACAACAGGCTGTGAAGATTTTGGTGTGCGCATATGGGATGCAAGTAGTGGACAGATGGTGCAAATGTTGCTGAGTCATAGTAGTCCAATAACAAGTGTAGCATTTTCTCCTGATGGGAATATAATTGCCACTTGTTCGTTTGATACAGATGCGTTGCTGTGGAATGTTCTCAATGGACAGATCATACGAGTATTTCATGGACATGGAGGAGCATTGTGTGATGTGATGTTTTCTCCGGACGGCAAATACATTGTCACTCGGTCAGATGATAGAACGGTGCGAGTATGGGATGTGGCAACCGGAGGAATAGTCGCACTATTCGTCGGCGATGCCAATTGGATGAAAGGACTTGCGTTTTCTCCCGATAGCAAGCAAATAGCAATTGGCAGTTCTAATGAAATAACAATCTGGGATAGAGATAGTGAACAGATCGTCGCCACGTTGGAACCCGATCAGAATGCCCTCAGCGATCTGGAAGCTAATCTGGTAGAAGATTACATAAATATCGGATCTGATGAGATAGTTTACAGGGATATCCGATCTGGTGAAATATTTTCCGCATATCCAGAACCTGAGCGGATGCAGCCCATGAGCATCGCATTTTCCCCCGATGGACAACTTGTGTCAGCAGGTTCATATCAGAGTGTATATTTCTGGGATATCGGGCAGCACGATTTCTCGCATCCCTTCTCCGCGAGATATTTTTCCTCCGATACTATGTACAATAATGTTTCAGGTACTGTCTTCTCCTCTGATGGCAAACTAGTAGCACTGATCAGAGATGAAAAGGTAACAGTATTTCAGGTGCAGCATATGTATATGATACTAGTATGTGGGCATAGCGCACCAGTAACGAGTGTTGCTTATACGTTTGACTGCAAAAAAATTGTGACGGGCTCTTCTGATGGTACGGCCCGCATATGGAAAGTATCGGCTAAACCGCTGGAAAGGACATTTGCAGAGTTATCTGGCGAAAAAATAGAATATGCGGCCTTCTCATCCACAGGCCGGAAATTTATGGTACTTATCAGCAGAGATTTAAGCGATGACAGTAGCAAATATCTTGATAGAGCAATGATGCGAATGTGGAGTGTCACCGATGGGAGAATAATAGAAACACTGACATTAGTACTCAATAAATGGTCACATTGCGTGGCCATCTCTTCTGATGGAGAAAAAGTTGCGGCTGGCGGGTATCGTGGGATTGAGATACAGAATACTCAGGAAAACAAGAAAAAAGCACAATACATCTCGTTACAACCTTCGTTATCTAGTGGGCTGATACGTTGTGTTATCTTCTCCCCTGATGGGATGAATATAGCTGCTTCCGTCAATCAGGTAATCCAGGTATGGAACTTGGATACATGGAAGGAGACAGCACTATTACGTGGGCATGTTGGAGATATCGAACAAATGGCCTTCTCCCCCGACTCCACCAAACTCGTCACAGGCTCAACCGATGGCACGGCACGCATCTGGAATATCACCAGTGGCGCTCAATTGGCCGTGTTGAAAAACTATGCTGGGCGAAGTATAGCTATCTCCCCCGATGGTCGCATGCTAGCAATTGGCCTGTTCAGTAATTCAGTCTATCTCTCGTCAATGGAGAACGGCACAAGATTGATGATTGCTGAAGGCCATACCCAACCTGTCACAATGCTGAGTTTTTCACCTGCTAGCCGTTTCCTCCTGAGTGCCGATCAGTCTGGTATGGTTTTGTTCTGGCGCGTCGATGTAAACGGGCAGGTTACTAAGACTCCTTTAGGAATCTACCTTGCAGCAAATGAGATCGGTGCCGTTTATTGGCATGATGAGCAGCATGTGGTCCTGGCCGATCTGGGTGGTATGCAAAACCATCCCCATTTCTATCACCTGGCTCTAGAAGGGACATGGTGATTTGATGGGCCTGAAAAGCCATAAGTAAATAACCTATGGCTTTGATCGTTGGCTTGCTGAGGCTGCTACCACCAGACTATTTTCTCGTCACGCAGATCGTAAAGCGGCTTTCCCGTGCATGCTACGATCACTTGTTGCAACCGGATCATTTTCTCGCGATACTCATCAAAAGGCATATCAGGCTTGAGCATGGTAAGCCACGTCAGAAATTTTCGCCGAGATCCTAACTGATACCAGCGTGCTACGCCCCGCTCACTGGTGAGTTCAAATTGAATGAGTGAGAAACGCTTCGCGTTACCCCACATGGCAAAACTTTGCACCTCATTCCACGGTATGTACGTATCATGGCGGAAAAATTTTGTGGTGATGCCCTGTTCGTCAATGGTAATCTCCTGCTCGACCAATGGCCCGGTAATAACCAGTGAGAGAAGGAACGTGAAGAGGAAGAAAATGAACATCGCGATCAGTAAAATGCCAATAAAGATGAGTGTGAATCCCACGTTTTTTGACACTGGAAGAGCGACCACAAAAACACCAACCAGGATCAGATCTGTGAAGATATAGAAAATGCCCATGAATTCGAGTAAGTATTTTTTGCTCAAACGCAAATGGATTTTCGTAGGCATTTCTAACGCGTTAGCATCCGGTGTGGGTTGCGGTTGAACGAGAAACGCAGGATCTCCTAGAAGTGCGTGTTGCCGCCGTTCTTCGGTCCGCTGATGCCGCCGCTTGAAGCTAAAAAAGGCAAAAGTCAAGAGCAAAAGAAAAAAGATGGCCTCCCCATAAAAAAAGTAGTTGGGTCGCCCAGCGAGCGTTGATACAATGGCTTGAAGGAGGATAAAGCCAAAAACTATACCTTCACAAATGAAGAAAAAACGGTAATAGCGTCTCATCGGATCATTCACGTGCATCATGCAAACTCCAAATTGGATCAAAAATTGCCGATATTACTTGAAAACATCGTTGTACACAACGAAATCAAGCGGCCTCATTGTTATAGAGAAACCTCGTGATAGAACAATTGCCAAAAGTAGAAATTATTGGCAGATCTTTCATCATTTATTTTAACACAAATAGAGATTCTTTGCCTACCTCTACACCCTTAGCAACCGTTTTATTTATTTTGGCAAATTTTTATACTCATACATTACCGGCAAAATATCGTGTAGGAGATGGCAATTTATAATCCATTAGTTGATACCTCATTTCATGTCAACCAATGGATTTATAAGCCCAACACTAAGAACCTGCTTGATAGTTTGTTGTTGTATCGTTCATATATTGCGCATCTATACCTGCTTCTTGAATCGTCGCACCAAAAGCGTTGGACCCACTAGACACGCCTTGATTATTTCCCCATACTTCTAAAGTATCCCCTGCATTTAATTGCGTTACATCTGTGCCATCAGGAAATGCTACCTGGATGACCGAAGGAGAAGAAGCCTCGGGATCAGTAACATTCGCCCCAGCAGTATTACCTGTTGCATCTTTCACAAAACCCAGTATTTCACCTGTAAAATGCTGGTCCGCTCCCTGATCTGCATTCCCATCTTTATCTATGTTGCTAACAGTTATTGATGTCGTACTGGCCTTATAGTCTGCCTCTGTCTGAGCAGGTGTTTCAGTTGGCGTTGAAATTGGCGTGGGTGACGGTGTTGGTATCGGCGTTGGTACTGGAGCTTTGGTAGGGATCGCTGTGGGTATACTTCTTTGCGTTGGTATAGCTTTACCAATGACAGCTACGTTTCCCCTAGGCGCTGGGGAGGCTACGGGTCCAGTTGTGTTAGTAGCGGAGACCAATACCATAATCAAGGTTACAACGCCACCCACGATGAGCGCCCAATTTGTCCTACTACGTACAGGCACCGCTATCATACGCCAATCAGTCATTAAGACCTGTACGAGATAGATGCCAGTCCATAATGGAAGCGTGCAAAAACACAGCAAGCCCAGAAGTATCTTTTTGCCATTCGTTACCTTGTTCCACTTAACAAATCCTTGTAACGACACAAAACCTGGTGCATCAAGCATGAGTAGTGATACTATCATACCAATGCAAAGAGCTATTGCAAGGTTAAAAATGAAGCCACTACCGTTACCCACCAGGGCACTTAGCCAGAAGACGATATAGAGGCTTATGAAGAGTACAAGTATCCAATGATTATATGGCCGCGTTGACTTTGGTGGCTGCAGCGGCTCTGGTCCATTAGGATAAAATTGTCCTGGTTGTAATGGTCCTTGCGGTGGTTGATACATAATAGCTACTTTCATCTTTACCTATTGAAAAATGAGAAACTTTTTCTCTCTATTAATAATCGGTTGATATCCTCCTTTACTTGAATTGCTATGAGTATGCTTTCTAACCAGGCCGTATGGTCAGAATTATTGAAGATTGACAGAACAATACGCTTGACAACATCCATCCTCAATGCTACCCTTACTCCATATCCCCGAATTCCCTTACCATGTATATTTGAAAACGTAGATGAAGGATTGTGCCCTATGCCCTACGAAAAAGAAACAGATCGCGACGAAAACTTTTCCCCCAACTATAATGATGTTCAACTCCTCTCGTCACGCGATACCCTCGCCGCTTTCTTTAGCTCCCTCCACTACAATACCGATGAACGGGTGACGCAAACGACCGACGCCATGGGCTTTACCTCCGAACAGCTCCGCAGCGCTATCAAACATATCGAACGCCTGGCATACAACACGGACTTCGATTCTTTTAGCATCTACCTCTTTGAACTCTCTCGTCTTACCGTCGCTCTGCGCAATGATATCGTGCGCGGCTTCCGCAATCGCCCCGGCAGCTATTTGCTGGTCCTGACCGATGACTATGAACGGCTCGATTTTGTGCTGGTCGAACGCTACACTCAGACCATCACGACGCAAGATGAAACATTTGAGGTGCCTACGCTCTTTCCTGGCAAATCTTCTGCCCTCGTTCGCCCACGTGTATTGCAGGTGATGCGGCGCGATCCCGGCGATGTGGCGATGCGCGTGCTCCGCCGCTTTGCCTTTACGGAAAGCGATACAATTGCGCAATATGAGAAATTGCTCAATGCCTATATCGTGGCCGCCTGGAGCGAACCGTTTTTTAATAACCGCGCCCTCTTCTCCGACTACTATCTGACACAACGCTTCCCAGAACAGAATGAATGGAAGGACGAACGCGAGTATACTACCTTGCGTAAAGCCTTCCGGGCGTTGCGAGCTTTGTACGACGATGCACGTGATGAGTGCAACGGCAAGCCAGAGCATATCATCTGGACATACCTGTTTAAGCCTGTCTTTCAGGAGCTTGGCTTCGCGGCACAACGCACGAACATAAACCCTCAAGAAAGTACGCACAATTCCTACTATCGCCTCTTTGCCGCTCCCTCATCCTCTCCATCCGCACAGGAAAAGCCCCTGGCCGTCTGTCTGACCTATCCCTGGGAGCGCAACCTGGATGGCAAGGACGATCAGCGCGATACTCAGACGCCCGATGAAAATCCTGGCGCAGTGGTGGTGACGCTACTGGATACTGGCGAGGCGGATTGGGCTATTGTGACCAACGGCGTCATCTGGCGTCTCTACTCTGCAAAAGCGCATAGCCGCGCCACCAACTATTATGAGATCAACCTGCAAGAGACGCTGGCCCCCAGTCAATCAGAGCCGGAAAAAGCTTTTCGCTACTTCTGGCTCTTCTTCCGTTCCGTCGCCTTTACTCCCAAAGAGCGCATCGTGGAGGGCGAGACGCGTACCCTGAACCTGCTCGACGAACTGCTGCTCCAGAGCGATCGGCATGCACGCGAATTGGGCGAACGCCTCAAAAATCGCGTCTTTGAGGAGATCTTCCCGCATTTTGCGCGTGGTTTTGTGAACCATGCTCGCCTGCACGATCTGTTGCCCGCGCACCTGGATACTCTGGCGCATGATGAGCGCAATCGCCTTCTCGAACCATATTTTACGGCCACGCTGACATTCCTCTATCGCCTGCTCTTCCTCCTGTATGCCGAGAGTCGCGACCTGCTGCCCGTCCGCCAGGAGCACAGCTACTACGAACACAGCCTTGAACGCCTCAAGCGCGAGATTGCTGACAAAGCAGGCACCCTGCAAGATCGCGTTGCCAATAATCTCAACGCCTATGCAGAGAATAGTACAGCTCTTTATGAGCGCCTGGTTGTGCTCTTTGCCGCCGTGGATAAGGGCAATCCAGCGCTCAACGTGCCAATCTACAATGGTGGCCTCTTTATGACAAATCCTCCACCGCCAACACCGCATGAGTCGCAGGAGATTACCGTGGCACGTTTCCTCACAGAACATAAAATTACTGATCGCCAGTTGGCTCTGGGACTGGATCTCATGGCACGCGATGTGGATGAGAAGCTCTCGCAGGTGCGTCAGGCCTCTGGTGAAGCCAACGACCACAGTCACGCGCTGATCTTCATTGACTATAAAAGCCTCGGTGTGCGTCACCTGGGTAGCATCTACGAGGGACTGCTCGAATTCAAACTGCGCATCGCAGCCGAAACGATGGCCGTGGTTGAGGGCAAACGTACAGAGGAGATCGTTCCTTATAGTGAGGCGCAGCAGCAGAACCGGCGCATTTTGACGACGCGCCAGGGCAAGGGACAGAAAGATCAGAAAGAACGTAAAGAGCGCCTCTATCAGAAGGGGGCTGTCTACCTGGAGAATGATCGGCGCGAACGCAAAGCGACCGGCAGCTACTATACGCCCGACTATATTGTGCAGTATATCGTTGAGCAGACGGTTGGCCCGATCCTCAAGGAAAAGCTTGAGAATCTGCGTGTGGTCTTCCGCGCCGCTCAGGAGTACCTGGAAAGCGAAAAGAGGAAGTTGAAGGCGTTGCGGCGCACGGATATCAAACCGGAGCACAATACCTATAATGCGTACCGTGTCTCGCTCAACGAAGCCTTTTTCGATCTCAAGGTGCTTGATCCGGCGATGGGCAGCGGGCACTTCCTGGTCGAGGTTGTGGACTACATTACCGACCAGTTGGCGAAGTTCTTGAATGGCTTTCGCTGGAATCCGGTCGTGTATGAGCTGGCACTGACGCGTAAGAAGATTGAGGATGGCATGCGCGAGCAGGGCGTGACGGTCGATGGCGACAAACTGACCGACCTCAACCTGCTCAAGCGGCGCGTGCTCAAAAGCTGCGTCTACGGCGTGGACGTGACCCCGATGGCGGTGGAACTGGCAAAGGTGAGCCTGTGGCTGGACTGCTTCACGCTGGGTGCGCCGCTCTCCTTCCTCGACCACCATATGAAGTGCGGCAACTCGCTCATCGGGGCCGATGTCAAAGAGATTCATAAGGGGATCAGCGAAAACCTCTTTGGCTACCAGTTTTCGAGTCTGTTGGAGGCCGCTCAGTTGATGCGTGGCGTGAGCAAGTTGTCCGATGTCACCGCCAAAGAGGTTGCGGAGTCGCATGAAACCTATCAGCAGGCATACGAGGCGCTGGCACCTTATAAGCGCCTGTTCGATGTCTGGCTCAGCCAGTATTTCGGCAACAAGAAGGCGCAAGATATTGCGAACGAGCATGCACAGGCGATTGTCGACAATAACTATGCAGGTCTTAATGCAAGCGATGTGAGCGTGATCAATGCCGCTCCATCTCTTGCGGCCAGCAAACGCTTTTTTCACTGGGAATTGGAATATCCTGAAGTGTTTTTTGATGAGGCGAAACGCAAGGATGATGGTGGATTTGATGCGGTGGTGGGTAATCCTCCCTATGTGCGCCAGGAGGGTCTGGGCGATGATAAAGTTGCATTCAAGGCTCTGTATGAAGTCTTTAACAGTATTGCTGATCTCTATACGTACTTTATAGAGCGTAGCCATGTGCTTCTCCGTCCCAATGGGCGTTTTAGTATGATTACTGCAAATAAGTTCATGCGTGCAAACTATGGGACTGCTCTGCGCACGTTTTTGACAACGAAGGTTAAGCTTGAGACGTTGATAGATTTTGGAGATCTGCCTGTCTTTGGTGATGCTACGACGTATCCTATTATTATTGTTTCAGCGAATGCACGACGGAACGGTTCTCCTATAGAGTATGCATTGCTCAAGAACTTAGCCATTGATAATCTAGACAAAGCTGTTGTCTCGCTTGCTAACAAGATGTCTGAGAATGCTTTCAGTGGGACTAGCTGGTCTCTTGCTAGTAACACCACGCAGATTGTCTTTGACAAACTGAAAGATAACCATATTAGTGTAACGTTAGGTGAATATGTTAATGGCAAAATTCAGTATGGGATAAAAACTGGTTTTAATGAGGCTTTTGTCATCGATAAAGTTACACGAGATTATTTAATAAATGAAGATCCCAAGAGTTCTGAAGTCATCAAACCATTTCTTGTTGGTGAAGATGTAAAGCGTTATAATATCTGGCCCAAAGAGCAATATTTAATATTTACTAGACGCGGTGTAGACATAACCAAATATCCGAAAATAGAGCAATATTTACAAAAGTACAGAACCCAACTAGAACCAAAACCATTAGACTGGAACGATACAAACAGTGGAGAATGGCCTGGAAGAAAGCCTGGATATTACAAATGGTACGAAATTCAAGATAATGTGGCTTACTATGCTGATTTTGAAAAGCCTAAGATTATTTATCCCAACATTTGTAAGCAGCCAGAATTTACCTATGATGAAGAAGGTTTATATAGCAATCAAAAAACTTTCATTATTCCTGTTGCAGATATTTATCTTTTAGCTATGCTGAACAGTAAAATAATGAATTTTGCGTTTGAAATTGTTCTTCCTAAACTTCGTGGTAACTTCTTTGAGCCTGGACATGTATTTATGAAAGATATGCCCATCCGTCGCATCAACTTCACCACATCCCCCGCCGAACGCGCGCGCTATCTCGAAAAAACCAAACTCTTATATCAACAATGCATGAGCAAGGATGACCAGGAGTGTGTGCTGGGTTTCGTCAATCATCACCTCTCGAAGGAGCCGGAGGAGTCGGATGTCGTGCATGATCTGCTGGCGTACCTGGCTGAAGAGATGCTGCGGCTGAACAAAGAGAAACGCGCCGTGCAAAAGACATTCCTCGATTACTTTGTCGCAACCATGCAGGTGAAGTCAGAGAATGGCAAGGCAGGCATCGAAGTCTTAACCGGCAAAAGCAAGCTGCTAGATTTTGCCGGAGATTACCAGAAGGGTGAGGAGTCGCTTGCGCCTGATGGATTGTGGGAGATAGTGCAAAAGAACCGCTCACGCCTGAACCTGGGCGCGTCGGCTGATCTCCCAGTTCGTTACACAACGGGGGGGGTACCAAGGTAGCTTGAAGGAACGTGTGCTGGCGCACTATCAGGAAAGCCTGGATCAGGTATTGCCGTTGAAGGAGCAGTTGAGGCGTACGGATGTGTTGATTGACCAGGTGGTGTATCGATTGTATGGGTTGACGGAGGAGGAAGTGGGGATTGTGGAGGGGAAAGGATAGTAATAACTCAACAATTCTGCTGCGGCAATCAAATTCACCTGATCTCAAAAGCGTATCCAGAGAAAGAGTTGACAGATGTTTTTTGCAAAAACCAAAAATTGGGAAATTCCTTTGTTCATTGCCTATATTCTCTTCTTACACATTGTTAGCGCCCTCAACGTTTTTGTCGTTGACCCAAATGTAACACGCTACGTCAGTAACCCCTCTGTACAAGCTCTTGTTGGATTCACATCGGCGCTCGTCGTTCGGATCGGAGCAACCTTTCTCTACATCATCTCTGTGAACCGATGTAACCCGTTCACCTATCTGAAACTCATCACCAATAGACGCAAAGGCTTGCTCTGGGGGATAGCAGGAAGCTCTATCCTCATTGTAGGATTGTGCTGCCGTCATGTTCTTCAGGGCACCTCACTCAATCTCAATTTGGGGTTCAACTGGTTCAATCTAGGCCTCGTGGGCTTTTTTGAAGAAATTCCCTTCAGGGGATTAGTGTTCCAGAAGTTGCACGAATATCTGGGTTTCTGGCCCGCCAGCTTGCTCGGATCGTTCTTGTTTGTCTGTCTCCATATCCCTTACTGGATCAGCCTCGACAAGCCCCTCTCTTTTTTCCCATTCAATAGTCTCTACGTTTTTGTGTTCGCCTGGCTCATGTGCGTTGTCCTCAAACGGTCAGGATCTTTGTGGGGGTGTATCATTATCCACGGGGTGAACGATTTGGTCAGCGTGATTTAGCGCTCCCCCGTTCATCAGTACTGGCTGGAAAGAGGGAGTGGCACAAAGTCGAACAGGGTTACTTTTCTCTTTTTCTAGGATCGTTTGTCTCAATTCCCTGACAAAAGCAAGCAGACGGGTAAATGCTGTGCTAATCGTCTATGCGATTGGCATATTTAGAGCGATGTATTTACTATACTCATGTGTAGGTTATTCTTCTTTTGACGTGCGTATGGAGGAGAAAGTTCCATTTTTTGATGGGGTTATAGCCAGAGGCTTTACATGGCTGATTTTCTGATGTAAAATACAGTGTAAAGTGATGAGTATTTAGTAGGAGAGGAACAGCATTGGAAACTGAGCTAGAGATGCTTCAATTGCCAGATATGCAGCAAGCGGTCTATAAAAATCCACCTCTTGCGTTGGTAATTTGTCAGGTACGCTATAATAGTATTCTCAATGTAGCAAATACTGGTTTTGTAGCTCCGTTTCAGAATGCAATACAAAGCTGGTATCCTCAAGTAACCCCTATTCATTCCCAAGAGATACGATTTGGTATTGCATCAAATGAATCCAGTGTTCTTCAGGGCAGTCCTTCTATTCAATGGCAGTTTTCTGATACAGATGATAATTGGAAAATTGTGCTCGCATCTGATTCCCTTAGCATTGAAACGCGAATGTATGAGCATTTTGATGCTTTTATTGACCGCCTTAAAGGAGCAGTAGATGCTCTCGTTGAATATATCAAGCCGACTGCTGTGCTTAGAATTGGACTGCGATATATAAATGAAATTCGTTCGGTTGAGATGAGTTGGCCTGATATTATTCGGCAAGACTTACTGGGGCCACTAGTAACTCCTGAACTCATTCGCAATGCAACTCAAGCCTCGGCTTTTCAGCAGATGCAACTACATTATCCGGATAACCAGGGCATCAATATTAATCATGGTCTGTTCCCAGCAGGTTCGGCGGTTAGACCACGGAATGGGACATTGTTGTTAGAGCAACCACCATTCTACTTACTGGATTTTGATGTTTATAGAGAGTTTCCTCCATCAAAAGCATTGTTCATGGATCCTGATTTAGTATGCCGTCAGGTAAGTAAATATCATCGAGCTATTTCTCAGTTATTTTATTGGGCTGTGACTGAGAAATATTTATCAACATTAGAGGTGAGGTAGCATGTCTCAAACTAGTTCTCCTACTTTACGCTATGATTTAGTTGGCTCGATGCATGATGAGATGACGTCTGGCGGTGGTAGAGAGGGTTTTATAGCTCAGTTCCAACCTGATACCAGGAAATTTTCAACATTTTTTTCTCCTCCTGAAAAATTTTCGGAGCAGAGTTTTACTCAGCTACCTTTCCAGTCTATGGATTATATTAGTAATCAAGGAATACTCTCAGATAGTCTTTTGTATCGCCTCTATTTAGAAATTACTGCTAGTTATTCCAATAACATCTTATTCCAATCCTGGCAAAGCCAAAGTTCTAGCGTCAGGAGGGAATTCCGTATCATCGTGTTGGTGTTGATGTTAGTACATTATTAGAAAGGCAAGATAGTAAATCACCTCAATTGCCTCAATTTGAGATAATTCGATGGATACGCACAAAAACAGGTTTGTCGCAAGATAGAATCGCCAGGTTGGCAGGTGTTACACGTCAAACCCTGTATAATTTGGGAAAAAGGCGAACCCATTGTAGATCATAATCGACAGCGATTGCTACAGGTCAAAGATGTACTTGAGCGAGCGGCTTCTCAACATCCAACACCAGTTTCTCTTGTCACATGGCTTGATACTCCCAGAGGCGCAGAGGGATATACTCCTGCACAGCTTCTTGAGAGAAATGAGATTGACAAAGCGCGGCTATTCGCTATCTCTAGTCCTTCTCCACGTCTTAAGCGTGCTCAATCCTGGGTACGACGCTCTGTTCCAGAAGCATTTAAACCTGGAGAAGAGCATTACGATGAAGCTTTACCTCCGTTAGAAGATGATGAATTTATAGAAGATCTTACGAGCTTAGAAAACGATGGAGGTAACAGCATTATTTCATGAGTGTTGTTGATATTGGTAAGTGGCGGCAAGGGGTGTTGTTTAGTGCTCCACAAGTAAGTATTGTATGGAATGCGCTCTCCGACGAGAGCCCACCAGATATAACCACAAAATCTAGAAAACCGCGCTCTGGTGAAAAATTCGTAATAATATCCCAGACATGTGATATTAAGGCAAAAAAAGAAGACGAGCCTTATATAGAAGCTTTGTTGTGCACGAAAGAAAAAAATAGAGGTTATTTAGCTAGAATTGATCGTAATAGTGCGCGGAAATTTGTAGTCGGTTCTGATGTGAACTTAGTCGCTGAAGCAAAATATCGTGTGCTGTTGGAGAAAGACGTATTAAGTGTACTTACGCCTGAAGCCTGGCCTGGCACGACTGAACGTTTCGGAAGATTTGTGCGTTGGCTAGCCAGACGTTTTGACCGTCCTGCTCTGCCAGACGTAATGGTAGAAACTTTTCAGGTACCAATCGAAAATATACTTAAGCAAATTGACGACGATTATCCGTCGATTGGTATAGCTTTTAGTCAGGCTGTATACGAAATGCGCGTGAATGTTCCTGAGCATGAAGATCCATCATACCATCTCAATCTCTTAATGATGGGTAAACAAGATAGTCTTAGCATAGAAGAGGCAGATGCTATAGATTATGTATTTAATACAATCCTTCATGGACTGGACTCAACAATTATTCATTTGGACCCTGACAAGCGTTTCCTTACCGACGAAGAAATTTCACTTGCAGAGCATAGAGCTACCAGACCCATGTTTCTCGAATACCATACTTATAAAGGTGAGGAAATTGAGGGTGCTGAACCCTTTGGGCGAAGTTAAAGGTAATTTATAAGGGACGGTTTTTACACACAGAAATAGTTCGACCCATATCTGGAGCGGTGCCGAATAACGTCTCTGCTCCCGTCAAAATTATCTCTCAGCAGCAACACCAATAGTGCTTATATTCCATGAGATGGTTGCATGCCAATCCTCTGCACCACTTCCGGCATTGATTGCATGCAGAAAGACATTGGATGGATCCACTCCTACGTCGATTGTTTCAACATAGACATCGCCTCCTATTAAGGCTGGCCTGCTCGTTTCCCCCGCGTGCATAGGATTGAGCGCATTATGCCAGAGCAACCTGCCATTACCCACGTCGAATGCATCCATGCCACTTGATGCAGAAGCGACGTAGAGAACGCCATTGGCAATCAAGGAAGTAAATGGGTTTGCGACCTGATGACGCCAGAGAATTGCCCATTGTGAGAATTGAGTCCATAGAGATCATTCTCTGCACCCGCATAGAGGATATTATGGGAAAATGCCAGCGAAGATGCGACCAGCATGCTCTTTTGCCATACAAGTTTGCCATTTTGTGCATTCACGGCATAAAGGGTCGTTTCATCGTCGCCTGCATCAAAAAAGACGGTCCCGTTTGCTACGATTGGATCGACATAAACGCGCCCACCAGTCGCGTATTGCCACAGCCGCGCTCCCGTTGCGGCATTGAGCGCATAGACATGAGCATCATAGGAACCCACATACAGTACACCGTTCACAATCACCGGGGAAGTGGATACAACATCAGATGTTGCATAGCTCCAGCGTACCGAACCATCTTTCGTGTTCAGAGCGTAAATAGTGCCTGACCCGACATAGACCGTATCATCAACGACGACAGGCACGGATGCAGCACCGCTCGTATCATGCTTCCAGAGCAATGTGCCAGAGGAAGCTTGAAAGGCATAGGTATACCCATTCATTGAGTTGACATAGATGATCCCATGGCTGACGGCCAGGCCAGTGAAGCCATCCGGTAGTGGTGGAGGGCCGTCTCTGAAAAGAAACGTGGTCGCATTCGCCAGTGCCAACTGGCTGTTACTGGCGCGTGACGCGTACATACACCAGAGGAGTCTTCCATCACCTGCATTCAGCGCATAGAGATGGATACCACTAATGAAATAAACCGCTTGTGATGAAGATCGTACTGAGGCCATATGTGTCGTAATTGGCTTAAATTGAGCACTGCAATGCCCAACAACAATACCATGTGGATACGTTACAGATTTCTGGGGAGTAACACTCTCGCAGCCAATCATCAAACTGCTAATCAGTAGAAGCACCACCATCGGTGCGATACATCTTTTGAGTATGAACTTCAAGGGGGTTGTCCTCCGTTTTGCATCACAAAATACCCCATTGGTACTTGAGCTTTCATTCTCTTGACGCTTTGGTAGGGGAAAAAGTTCCGTTCTTTCGGTAGTGTGGAAATAATGCAGTAAATGAATTTCTCTAATACATTCTTTGTTGCTGCACACGTTGTTGGGCTAGCTGCACCAACAATGTGCCGTCAATCAGTTGAATGGCATGCTGCTGTGCCAGGTTGCGTGCAGGCGCGGTGAATGTTGATGTTGTGACGAAGATGCCTTCATTCGATTGAAGCATCTTGTGGCAATTTTATTCATATGAGATATATCCACCTCCAAGTTCTGCACCAATCATCTCACAGTCAAAAGCCTCTATCAATGCTTTCATCGCATCACTACTTCCGTAGGGCAAACTGTAGGGCAAAAAAACAAGCACTCCTGTATCAGATGTCAATAAGTGACACGAGAGGAATTCATACTCACCAGTTAACAAACTGTCTACCATCGATGAAAAGGTCCAGGGCGTTTCGAGTGCAGGATCAGTAAACCTTTGTGGTATTGGCGTGGCTTTCCAGCGCCTCATATGATCTTCCATTTCTTGCATTGTGGGCCACCAGAAGTGGCCGAGTGCCCGGTCATCAAACAGGAGAAAAAGATTCTCTACAATTTCATCCCGCTTTCGTTTATCTTCTTCGACCAGGCGATCTGTTTCTTCATCATTTTTCTCATCTGATCTATCATCATACACTTCAAGTATTTTTTGTTTCTCTTGTTTCAAAATCTCAAAAATATGAGAAAGGAAGTGAAAACGTTCTTGGCTTGTGGTTCGGAATTTCGAAAAAACATTGGTATGGGAACCCTGACTTCTCTGCCTTTCTAAATCTGCTCAAATGTACTCGGTACACTCAAAAACGGACTCAATTGCTGCACTCGCCCCTCACAGGAAGCCTCTTTGACTTCTACGCTGCTTTGGGTCTCATGTAGTACACCGCACTCTTGAGGAGTGTGTGGCTCTTGCCGAGCAAGGAACCTCGTCAGAATATTGACCGCGCTATTGTCGTCACGATCCATGACGAGTCCACATTCTACGCAACAATACGTCCGTTTCCAGAGTGGCATCTTCTGTACATGTCCGCACCCTGAGCACATTTTTGACGTGTTGCGTTCATCTAGGAATACCAGTTCTTTGCCGTAAAGCGTGCATTTGTATGTGAGCATCTCAATAAAGGTATAGAGTCCCCAATCATTGAAAACCGCTCTATTCAAGTGCTTATTACGCTCTACGTGCTGCTTTGTCACCATCTGACGTTGACTCAAGTCACCAACCACAACGGTTCTCTCAACCAGTTTGCGTGCGATGAGATGAGAGGCTTTGTGCAGGCTATCACGTTGCTTGTTCTGTTTCTTCTGTGCTACCCGCTTATACACCTTTGAGAGATAGAGATAACGACGTGACTTCTTCTTGCATTTGTCACGCTTTGACCTGATTTTGTCTAATTGTTTGTTGTACCAGCGACTACCCTTGCATCCTCCAATGTGGTAGAACTGACCTTCTCCATTGACGCCTGTTGCCAGGGTCTTGACGCCCAAATCGAAGGCCACAACTCCATCAGTTTCACATGGTTCTATTTGTCTCTCAGCAGGGAATGAAGCATAGTAGTTGCCTCTTGCATCCCTGCTAATAGCCACCTCTTTGTATCCTTGCGGCGCTGGCTCTGTGAGTGTTGCGGCAATGTTGGGATACTGCTTGTTCTTGCCTTGTCCTCCCGTTGGCAAGATGATCGTATTTCCCTCAATCTTGATATACATAGCTGGATAACAAAGTGTAAAGAAGTTGTGACGTGGCCTGAGTCTTGGAAACCCTGGCGTCTCACCAGCTTTTACGCGGCGAAAGAACGCTTGCATGCTCCCGTCAAGGCGAAAGTAGACCTCATGTAAGAGCTTGCTATACACGACATTTAGTTCAGGATCGTGTTGCTTACTCTCTTGAAGAGTGGCTTTTGCAGCTTTCCATCCAGGCCATCTTTCACCGTTGCGTAACTTCATCACCCACCAGTTGTACAATCCGCGACACTTACCCTGCATAAATTCCAGTGTGGCGGCGTCTTGCTCAGATACCTCAATCCTGATCTTTGTGCAGAGCAGCATCTTTAATCACTTTCTTGTAAGATCGAAGTCCATGCAAACGGGCTGAAAAAACGGTTACAATGGCAATCAGATCGTGAACCAACTCTTGCTCAGGTGAGAGGCTATCCCCGTTCACAACGATCAACCGAGTATTGTGACGCTCACAAAAGGCTTCAAAGTAGTCATAGCCAAAGCGAACTAATCGGTCACGATGGGCAATAATAACCGTTCTCACTTGCCCTAGTTCGACCATCTCCATGAGACGATTGAAGTTCTTTCGCTTGTAGTTGAGACCGCTGCCGATATCCTGCATCCACTCATCAACCTTGATCGCGTGAAGTGTGCAATACGTTTTCAAGGCTTCCATCTGATTAGCAAGATCGGGCTTTTGTGCAACTCCTGACACTCTGGCATACACGACGGTCTGCCCCTTGTCAGCCGCTTTCAATCCTCGATACTCAAGGTATTGATCATGCGTGTAGTAGCGTCTATTAGACTGTGGAGAACGATGGGCAATTAACTTGCCTTCACGGTCCCACTTTTGCAGAGTCTTGGTAGACTTTCCAATAAGCCCACCAAACTCTTGAATGTTATATGTGTTTGACATACACACATCTTAACACTATTTAGTGCGTATGTCAACACTGTTGCTCTCCTCCTGAGGGTGGAAAATCTAGCACTTCTGTTTCACTCTCTTTCTACTTCAATGTCCCTGTATATATTTTGTAATTCCAGTCTTCCAGTCTTACCTCCTTGTAATTCCTTTATTTCCCAGCTATACTTCCACCATAGGCAATTTCCGCCCTCTTATTTCCTTTTCTCAACAACTTCTCTCATAATCAATCAGTCACAAGGATCATCCCATATGGATATCATCAAACACATCCTCTGCTTCCATTACCCGGTCCTGCTACCCAAAAGAAAATATCTCCTGGATAGAGGAATGCTGGAATGTGAGGAACGCGGGAATGCGGGAACGTCACAGGATATTCTGTATCAAGGCGTAGATTTATGCTTCACGTATGCATAAACGCAGTACCATGATTATATTCAGCACTACCCCAATCAAGCACATCGTCAAGCGCCTGCCGGAAAGCCTCCAAAGCCTCTTCCCGTTCCGTTTCTTCAGGGATAATGGTACCGCGCCAGATCAAGGAAATAATGACCTGCCCAGGTTTGGTCTGACTGCCAACAATAGAACGGGCAATGGTGCCGGGGAAAAGATGCTGTTTGTCTTTTCTGATCTGCTCAAGTCTTTGCATCAGAGCTTCCTGCTTGCCCGCCCGCATCTGAACCAGAATGAGCGTCATAAGTTGCGTGTTCTCTCCCGATGAAATACGCCATAATGGGGTTACTTTGCGCTCACGACCAGAGGCACCACGCTGAAACTTCTGAATATCTTCCAGGGGAATCATAATAGCATTCACCGCACGCACACCACGGAGACGTCCACTCACAACAAAGTCATAAACCCTTCTCGTCGAAAGGTTCAGCATCTTTGCCGCTTCTTTGATAGAAACATAACCAGGCATGTTAGGGAGTTCAACAAAATCATCCATACGTGTATGCTATTTCCCATGTACGGTTCATGAAAATGTCTTTATTATGAATACTTCACAAAATACAAATGCAATGTTATACTTATGTCATCGGCAGAAATTGCCTACTATGCAGAGGAAACGTGAGGGTATAAAATGAGGGCAGTAAAAACCAGGCAACGGCTGTTCGTTGCGCCAATTGTAGGGGCCAGATTTATCGCGCCCACGGTACGGGCCGCGTTTACGACGCCCATCGTACGTGTCCACGGGGAGGGTTATCAATCATGGATTGGCAAGATGGCTTATGGGGCGAGCGGGTGGCAGAAGAGATGAGCAGCATACCCTTTGTCATTGATAATCAACACTTCCGCATGAGCGAGGTACTCAATACCTTGCTAGCACAGTACAAAGGGCAATCCCTCGACATTGCCACGGCCTATTTTAATGTAGGCGGCTGGCAACTGCTCGCCGATGGTATTCGTGGCATGGGCAGTTTTCGCCTGCTGCTCGGCGATGAACCGGAGGCGGGAGCTGACCTGGGATTACGTGAAGTGGGAGCCAGACCCGTCAAAGGATTGATCAAAGACCTTGCCAATGCCAGCTTTGAAGAGAAAACATTACGCCTCATCGAAGACCTGACGGCCTTTCTCAACCAGGAACATGTCAAAGTTCGCCTCTACACCAAAGGCTTTCTACATGCTAAAAGCTATCTCTTTTATAGTGGAGGAGGGTTTGAGCACTTCAACCCGGTGGCCGCGATCGTTGGTTCCTCAAACTTCACTCGTGCAGGACTGCTCTCCAACAAAGAATTAAATCTGGTCCATCGTGCCAACCTTGCCGCCGAAGAGATCACCACTGAGCGTCTGCGTGGCCTTGTTGAGAAGGGAGAACGCCAGCGCCTGGGTCAGCTTGACGAGATTGATCGCGCAATTTCGGATTGAGCGCGAGCGGCGCCACCGCAACGAAGGTCCGCCTTCTTCTCCAGCAGCATGGCCGGCATCGCCGGCAGCGGGCCTTCCAGCAGGGTGTAGTCGCGCTTGTCCTCCAGCCCGTGCTTCTTCAGCATGGCGCGGGCCGCCACGTCGACGGCGCTGCCGCCGCCGTTGGTGCCGATGATCTTGCCCTTAAGGTCCTCGACCTTGTTGATGCCGCTGTCCTTGCGCACGTAATATTGCTGGCTGAAATAGCCCGGCACGCCGTCCTGGAATTCGTCGCTGATGACGCGCAGATCATCGAGCCCGGCGTTGTCGATGGCGATGGCGAGCGAGGAATAGGCGAGGCTGGCGACTTCCAATTCGTTATTGGCGATCGCGGTGATCATCTGCGGCGTGCCTTGATAGCGGACCGCTTCGAGCGTGTAGGACTTGCCCATGTGGGTGAGCAGGTCCTTCTTTTCCAGCTCGCATTATTCAGCCCAGTTGGCGAGGGCGCCACCCACGACATACGGATCTTGACCGGCTCCGCACTCCCGACCTACAACGTCGATGATGCGCTGAAGGAGATGGCGGAGGCCGGGGTCGACGCGGCCGTCCTTCATCCGCCCAGCACGCTCGGCGAGGGGCCGAACGTGCAGGCGGTCGAGGCGGTGAAAGCCCATCCGGACAAATTCTGCATCCTCGGGAATTTCGATTTGCAGGCGCCGGACCGCGAGGAATCGTCAAGAACTGGCGCCAGCGGCCGGGCATGCTCGGCTTTCGTTTCACCTTCAACCAGCCGCATCAGCCGAGTTGGTGGAACGACGGCTCGCTCGACTGGTTCTGGGCTGCCTGCGAGCGCGAAAAGCTGGCGGTCGGGTTGCTGGCCGGCGGCCATATGGCCGATTTGGCAGGATTGCCGAGCGTCATCCCGGCCTCAAGCTGCACATCGACCATCACGGCCGCGGCGGCGCTGGCGGTCCGGCAAGGACGACGCCGCCTTCGCCAATCTCGGCGATATGCTGGCGCTGGCCAGATACCCGAACGTCGCGGTCAAATTATCGGGGGCGCCGAGCTATTCGAGCCAACCCTATCCCTATCGCAACATTCACCCTACATCCGCCAGATCTTCGACGCCTTCGGCCCGCAGCGCTGTTTCTGGGGCACCGACATCACCCGCATGCCGTGCTCCTACCGGCAATGCGTGACTATGTTCACCGAGGAATTGCCGTGGCTCCAGGGCCGCGACCAGGAACTGGTGATGGGCGACGCGATCTGCGACTGGCTCGGCTGGAAGCGCCCGGTCTGACGCGCCATGCCCGTCGGCGCACTCGTCACCCACGATCCCGGGTTGGGTCCGCCCTCTCCCGCATTGCGGGAGAGGGGCCGACCCCGGACGGCGATCCCGGAGGCGGGGAGGGCTGGATCTTCACTGTGATGCCACGCCGATATGCTGGCGATCGACAGACGGTATTTCGAACATCGCCGGCGCCGGCGTAACCTCGCCGTCGGGCGACAGAGGGTGAGACGATGCAATTCGGCCTGTTCGGCAGTGCCGCGGCAAGGCGCGGCGGCCCCGAGTTCGACAGCAGCGAGGGCTTTCGCGATTTTATCGAATACAATGTCGAGGCCGAGGCGCTGGGCTTTCACAGCACCTTTGTCGTCGAGCACCACTTCACCGGCTATGGCCAGGTCTCGGCGACGATCAATCTGCTGACCTGGCTCGGCGCGCGCACCCGCCGGCTGCGCCTCGGCACCGCGGTCATGGTGTTGCCCTGGCACAACCCGGTGCTGTTGGCCGAGCAGGCGGCAACCCTCGACCTCTTATCCGGCGGCCGGCTCGATTTCGGCATCGGCAAGGGCTATCGCTACAACGAGTTCGCCGGCTTCCGCGTGCCGATGGAGGAGGCCGATGCACGCTTCGACGAGTGCCTCGAGGTGATCCTCAAGGCGTGGACCGCCGATGAGCCCTTTTCCCATCGCGGCAAATACTGGAGTTTCGACAACATCGTGGTCGAGCCGCCGACCGCGCAAAAGCCGCACCCGCCGATCTGGATGGGGGCGGGCAGCGAGCGCTCGATCCGCCGCGTCGCCGTGCAGGGCTACAATCTGCTGCTCGGCCAATACGCCTCGCCGAGCGACGTCGGCGCCAACGTCGCGATCTACAGATCCGAGGTCGAGGCGCATGGCCGGTCATTCGATCCGATGCAAGTCGCCGTGACCCGAGCCTTCTTCGTCTGCGACAATGCCGGCGACCGGGAAGCGGCAATGGAGCGGCGGCTGCAGAACCGGATGCGCCAGCTAAAGCTCGCGACCACCCCCGACGGCACCGTCCACGGCGGGCCCGACCGAGCCACCGGCGATCCGCGCACGGTCAACGAAATCAGTGCCATGTACGGCACTCCCGACCACATCGCCGAGCGGCTCGAAGAGCTGCGCGCAGCCGGCGCCGGGTATGTGCTGATCAACGGCGGCGGCTCGGGCGGCGGTGCCCGCGGCCGCACCAGCCTGCGTCGCTTCGCGCGCGAAATCATGCCGCATTTCGCCGCCGCGCCGGCCAAGCGCGTCGCCGTATAACAAGCGGCTCAGCCGCGGCCGTTGTCGGTCAACCGGCGGCAACCGGCTTTCCCTTTGCCCGCAGCGCGTCGAGGGCTTCGGGGGTGTCGATGTCGACGAGGATCGCGTCGTCGTCCATCTCGACTTCGGCGACGAGTTCGGCGTGCTCGCCGATCAGGTGCCGGGCGCCGACATCGCCGGCGATCTGGGCCATTTCGGGGAAGAAATGCCTGGCCCACAGCACCGGGTTGCCGCGCTTGCCATGCCGCGTCGGCACGATGATGGCGCGGCCTTCGAGCGGGTTGAACGCCGCGATCAGGCGGTCGATATGCCGGCCGGTGACGAGCGGCATGTCGCCGAGACAGACGAGTGTACCATCGAGATCGGATGGCAGTGCGGCGATCCCGCGCTTCAGCGAGGTCGAGAGCCCGTCGGCGAAGTCGGGGTTGCGGACCCGTTCGACGGGAAGCTTGCCGAGGGCCGCGTCGACTTCGTCGGCCTTGTTGCCCAATACGGCGATGATCGGCCGCGCCCGTGAGGCGAGCAGCCGTTGCGCCACCCGCGCGACCATCGGCACGCCGTCGATCTCGGCCAAGAGCTTGTTCGGGCCGCCCATCCGCCGCGATTGGCCGGCGGCGAGCAGCAGCGCGCCGATCCGCGGGCCTTGCGGCTTCTCCTGCGGCGCCGGGGGCTTGGCTTCGGCCCGCGGCAGCGGGCGCGACGGGATCTCGGCAAGAAGCCCGCCGCTGCCCATCCGCATGATCTCCGCCGAACCCACCGGCAGCCCGGCGACGAGCCGCTCCAGCACCCAGTCGAAGCCGTTGACCTTGGGCGAGCGGGCGCAGCCCGGCAGCCCCAGCACCACCCGCTCGCCGATATGGCCGAGCAATAAGAGATTGCCGGGGTCTACCGGCATGCCGAAATGGTCGATGCGCCCGCCCGCGGCGACGATCGCCGCCGGGATCACGTCGCGGCGGTCGAGGATCGCCGAGGCGCCATGGATCAGCAGGAGGTCGACCCCATGGCCGAGCCCGTCGCGGATTCGTGCGGCCAGTTCGCCGCTCGCATGAGCGCAGCGTTCCTCGAATGCGAGCTTGCAGCCGAGTGCGGCGAGCCTGCCCTCGGTGACCTGCCGGGTCTTGTCGAGGATGGTTTCCTTGAGCCCCGGAAGCCGGGTCTGCACGAGGCCGACCGCGCGCGGCTGAAAGGATGCGACGCGCAGCAGCGGACCCGCCGCTATGGCCTCCTTGACGCAACGTTTGACCGCCTCCGCCGGGGCCGCGAACGGGATGATCTTGACGGTGGCGACCATCTGGCGCGGCTCGACGACCGCGAAGGGCGGCAATGTACCGATCGTTATGGTTTCGTCGACCAGATTGAGCCGGTCGATGCGCTCGCGGTCGAACACCAGCAGCCCACGGGTTTCGGCATGGAGGTTGACCCGGCCGGTGAACGGCGCCGCCGCTGTGATCCCCGGTCCGCGAGCCGCCGCCGCCACCCTCTCGGCCGCCACGTCCTCGCCGACATCGCCGGGATCGAGCCGCGCAACGGTGATCTCCGAGACGCCGGATGCGGCGATCAGCCCGACATCGGCGGACGACAACACGCGACCCTTCTTGAGCGCCGTCGTCCCAAGCTTCAGGCTATGCGCGAGGATCGCCCCTTCGGCCTCGGCGACCGGGACATCCCCGAACCTCATGCCGCCTCCGCGCCTTCGCCCCGACGCAGGATCTGAGTTATCTGGGCGACGATCGAGATCGCCACCTCGGCCGGCGACACCCCGCCGATAGCCAGCCCGATCGGGCCGTGGATGCGGGTGAGATCCTCGTCGCCGAAGCCCGTTTCCTTCAGCCGCGAGCAGCGCGCGGCGTGGGTGCGGCGCGAGCCGAGCGCGCCGATGTAAAAGCACTCCGAGCGCAGGGCCACGGCGAGTGCCGGGTCGTCGAGCTTCGGATCGTGGGTCAGGGTCACGACCGCCGAACGATGATCGGGCTTCAGCCGTTCCAGCGCCTCGTCGGGCCATTCCTGGGTCAGCTCGACCCCGGGGAAGCGCGCTTCGGTGGCAAAGGACTGCCGCGGGTCGATGACGGTGACCGCGTAATCGGCCAAGGTCAGCATCTGCACCAGCGGCTGCGCAATGTGCACGGCGCCGACGACAAAACAGCGCCGCGGTGGGCTGAACACCTCGACAAAGACTTGGCCCGCCGGGATTTCGATGGTTCGGTTTCGGTCGGCGCGCAGAGCCTCGCGCACCGTGCCGAGTGTCGCCTCGTCAAGCGCGAGATCGCCCTCGGGCATGTCGCCGTCGAGCAGCAATTGCCGGCCGGTGGCGATGTCGGTCGCAAGGGCCACCGATCGTTGCTCGCGGCCCGCGGCGACGACGCGGTCGAGAATGCGCCCCTTCATTCGACGCGCTCGACAAAGATCTGGATCTTGCCGCCGCAGGCCAGGCCGACTTCCCAGGCCTGGTCGTTGGTGACGCCGAAATCGAGGAGCCGCGGCTTGCCGTCGCGGATCACTTCGAGCGCCTCGCCGACGACCGCACCCTCGACGCAGCCGCCCGAGACCGAGCCGACCATCGCGCCCTTGTCGTCGACCGCGAGCTTGGCCCCGACCGGCCGCGGCGAGGAGCCCCAGGTGGTGACGACCGTCGCCAATGCCACGCCCGATCCCGCTTCGCGCCAGCGCGCCGCCTGTTCGAGGATTTCCGCCGTATCGCTCATACCGCCCTCTCCTCATTGTGCTGCCATGCCGCGGCCGCCGTCCCCCGCCGTTGGATCGGCGCGCTCAGCACCCCGATCAGGGTTTCGAGGCTTTCGAGATTGTGCACCGGCCGGAACTCGTCGACATAGGGCATCATCGCCTTCATCCCCAGAGATCTTGGCTCGAACCCTTCGTAGCGCAACAGCGGGTTCAGCCAAATCAGCCGGCGACACGAGCGGTGCAGCCGATCCATCTCGCGGGCAAGGCCGGTGCCGGCGTCGCGGTCGAGCCCGTCGGTGATCAAGAGCACGATCGCGCCCTGGCCCAGCAGCCGACGCGACCACAGCCGGTTGAACTCGGCGATCGAGTGGCCGATGCGGGTCCCGCCCGACCAGTCGGCGACGGCCTCGCCGACCCGCTCCAAGGCGAGATCCACGTCGCGGTGGCGCAGATAGCGGGTGATGTTGGTGAGCCTGGTGCCAAAGACGAAGTCGTAGACCCGGTCGCGGTCGTTGGTGACCGCGTGCATGAAATGCAGAAAGACACGGCTGTAGCGGCTCATCGAGCCCGAGATGTCGCACAAGACGACGAGCGGCGGCGGGCGGCGGCGCCGGCTCTTGCGCTTCAGCTCGATCAGCCCGCCCGAGCGCAACGCCGCGCGCATCGTCGCCCGCAGATCGGCGCGAAGGCCGTGCCGGTCGGGTGCAAAGCGGCGGGTCGCGACGTCCTGCACCGGCAGCCGCAGCCGCGCGATCGCGGCCTTGGCGCGCGCCAGTTCTTCGAGCGACATCTTCTCGAAATCCATATTTCGCAACTGCTCGCGGTCGGAGAAGGTCATGACCGCGTCGATTTCGGTTTCGGTCTCCTCGGGCTCGCCGGCCGGCTCCTGCCGGTTGGGGTGCAATGCCTCGGCGAGGCGCCGCGCCATCTCGGCGCCCCGGTCCTCCTCGCCCTCGATCCGCAATTCGGGCAACACCAGCCCCATCATCTTTTTCAACAGATCCGGATTGCGCCAGAAGATATGAAACGCCTGGTCGAAGATCAGCCGCTGGTCCGGCCGGTTGACGAACACCGCATGCAACGTCCAGTAGAAGTCTTGCCGATCGGTGATCCCGACCGCCAGGACCGCGTCGACCGCGTCGATGACCTTGCCCGGCCCGACCGGCAGCCCCGCCGCGCGCAGGGTGCGCGCGAAATGCATCAGATTGGCGAGCAGCGATCCGCTGGATTGCGACATTGCGTCACCACCTGGTACTCGGGACCGTGGGCGTCCCCCCGCATGCGGGGCGGACGCCCGCGCTCTTCTCATCGCCCGTCGGCGGCGGCTTCGGCCTTGACCTGATCGAGCAGGCGCGCGGCTTCGCTGCCCTGCAGCCGGGCGATGTCGTCCTGGTATTTGAGCAGCACGCCCAAGGTATCGTTGATCGCGTGCGGGGTCAGCTCAAGGACATTCAGTTGCATCAGCGCCTCGGTCCAGTCGATGGTCTCGGCGATGCCGGGCAGTTTGAACAGATCCATCGTGCGTAGCCTTTGGACGAAGCCGACGACCTCGCGCGACAAATGTTCGCTCGCCCCGGGCGCCTTGCGCTTCAGGATCTCCAATTCGCGCGTCGCGTTAGGATAATCGACCCAATAGTAGAAGCAGCGCCGCTTCAGCGCGTCGTGAATTTCGCGGGTGCGGTTCGAGGTGATGATCACGATCGGCGGCGCGGCGGCATGAACCGTGCCGATCTCGGGGATCGTCACCTGGAAATCGGAGAGGAGTTCCAGAAGATAGGCCTCAAAGGGTTCGTCGGTGCGGTCGAGCTCGTCGATCAGCAATACCGGGGCGCCGGCGATGTCCGGCTCCAGCGCCTGCAGCAGCGGCCGTTTGATCAAAAACCGGTCGGAGAAGATCGCGCTTTCGATCTCTCCACGGTCCTCCTCGGCCGCCTCGGCGAGGCGGATCTCGATCATCTGCCGCGCGTAATCCCATTCATAGACCGCAGAGGCGACATCGAGCCCCTCGTAGCATTGCAGTCGGATCAGCCGGCGCTTGAGGGCGGTCGCCAGCACCTTGGCGATTTCGGTCTTGCCGACCCCGGCCTCGCCTTCGAGAAACAGCGGCCGCTTCAAGTGCAACGCCAGATGCACCGCCGTCGCCAGGCTGCGGTCGGCGATGTAATCGGCGCTGCCGAGCATGGCCAGAGTGTCGTCGACCGCGGCGGGCAATTTGGCGGAGGAGGAGGCAACATCCATCAAAACGATCCGATCGCAACAAAATCCCTCTCCCGACGGGAGAGGGCGGGTCGAGCGAGGCGAAGCCGGCAACCGCACCGGCTGACCTTCACATTTCTGCATATTTAATGCGTCCGATCGCCGACGCCACCCGGCAGCCAGCCGCGCTCCGAGCGAGAGTTCATTCGCCGGTCGCAGTGCGCATGATGAAGGAGTTGCTGGTCCGCTTCGGTAATTTGCCGACCGGTCAGGCCCGGCACCACGACCGACGGCGAGGGGGGCCGCCACGCCCTCAACGAGAAACGCCCGCCCAGCCCAACGCCACCTTGCAGCGAAGCTTAGGACAAACTGTCCTAAGAAGACGCCAAGCGCCTCAGCGACGCCCACAGGAGCGGAGAGTTTAGGGACTCAACGCTCCGGCGGACACGCTTGCACAGCGGCTGTCGGAGTCCACTCCGCTAGAGGAGGCTGTTGAGCTTCGCGAATACAGCCTCGAACCGGTCCTTGGTTGTGTCGGATATTTTCGGGGTGAGCGCCGCTAGATTTTCGGAGAAGTAACGCGCAGGCCTGAAATGCCCGTACTCTCCGGTATTCAGGGGTGTGGTAGCAAGGTGCGCCTCGATCGCTTTGACGACGCGCGGCAGCTTCGCGTTCAGCTTTGTCACCACGATCTCTGACTGTAGCTGCTTGGCGTACTCGGCGTTCACTAGGCCGACGTAGAAACCTCGATCAAACATATCCTCCACGTCGGCCTCTGCACCGCCGGTGAAGTCGACGAACGTATGCACGTTCTTTTTCTGGAGTAGTTTTTTCTTGTATAGCCCTTCAATCGACTGCCTGTCCTGCGATTGCATGTCGATAAGAACGGCCAGCTTGAGGCCCTTTTGTGTCGCCAGCATGGAAACGAAGGTCGGCACCTTCCCGCTGCCGCCGACAGGGGTGATCGTCCATCTCGGGCTAAGGCCCTCGCGACCATCGCGCTCAAGCACACTGCTCATGCCCTGGAGATAGAGAAGATCGGCAGGCCCTTCTACGACCAGGCTGTTGGGGCCAACGAACAGGGTTTGATGGATATCATATCCAAGCGCGCCTTGGAGCGGGAACAGGCTGTCGTCAGACGCATCGAACACGTTGGTTAGAACCTTCGTGCCGTCTTCTTCTTTTGGCAGAGGCTCGTGTGGCGTCGATGCCACGATCCTGCACGATGCGTACTCGGTCGAAGTGCTGCGGATCCACCATGAACGGTGAATGCGTGCTGTAAATGATCTGATGGTGGGGCTTCAGCTCTTCCTCGATGTAGCGCAGAAGGTCGGCTTGGGCGCGGCCGTGGAGCGACAATCCGGGCTCGTCTAGCAGAAGGATCAAATTCTTCTTCGATCGCTTTACATCTTCGTACCAAGCAAGGAATGAAAAGAACCACACGAATCCTCGTGAGCGTGATCCCAAATCGGTTGTCGCCCAATGCACTGAGTCATAAACCTTTCCCCAAATATTCTGTCCCGAACGCATGTTTTCCTGGTCCTGTGGTCTACCCTCGCGAAGGTCGAACTTCATTTGGATGTGTTTATTTTGGGACCAATACTTGAGTATTTGCCGCGTCAGGTGGTTGCCGGCCGCCTCCAGACTGTTGACTAATTCCGCCGTGCGCTGAGTGTTGAGCAACTCATCGAGCTTCAGCCTCGCAAGATTTACAAGCCCCAATAGGGGATGGTCGGACGGTTTCAAGGTATCGGAGGTATTCCGCTGGATCAGCGCAGGAACATTTTCGTGCCCCACCATCTGATAGTACTCGTCGAAGTACAGGAACGAAGGTGCGCGGTTCGACAGGATTTTGTTGTAGGCATAATAAGAAGCGTCGTGCGCAGCGATTGTCCCGACCAACCCTCTCAAGCGGGTCACTTCCGCTGTGGTCTCGGCAGCGTCCAAGGCAACCTTGAGGCCCTCCCATGTTCGGCTGGACGCGAGCTGCTCTCCGAGAGTGTCGGGCAACTCGGCCGCGGCCAGCAAATGGGCCCGAGCCTCGTCGAACGAGAGCTGATAGGTACGTTTATTCTCGTAACCTTTGCTCAGAGTAACAGTTCGGCTTTTCAGCGCCTTCGGGCCGAAGATTGCCTCGACAGCTGTAACATCATCATCCTCGAGTTCGAATGTCGCACCGATTGTCTCGGCAGGGCGGCGCTGGTTGGTCTCGATCGCGTGCTGATACTCACCCCACTCCTTTCGCGGGTAGTCGTCGATAACGTCGAACTCGGCGTCTTCTTTAATTATTGGAGAAAGTCGGTAGAGGGCTTTAAGTAGAGCCGTCTTCCCCGATTCGTTCTTTCCAACGCGAGGCAGGTGACATCCGTCACTTCGATCTCACCGGAGTCCCATACACTGCGAAATTCGTGAACGTTAAAACTGACAAGCTTTATACGGTCACCCCTTCTACCGCTTTCTTCGAATATAGCACAAATCTCAAGGGAAATCGCAGCTACCCTCTCGCCTTTCGCGCCAATAAAGATCGGCGACGCGTTAGGACGAAAGGCTGGCCACCCGCCGTGATACCGCACTCCCTGGCTGACGGAGGGCTACCATTGCGCAACACAGGCTCGGGCGCAGTCTCGTTCTGCCGAGACTGCCACCACTGACCCCGCAGTCGCCGTCGACGACGCCATTGCGGATGATCGGAACAGCTCCTCGGCCCATGATGTGGCCGCCCTCGGACGCGGTGACGTGGGGGCTGGCGAATCGCGAAGCAGGCGGCGGTTCCGCAACATCAAAAAACCCGCACCGGGGCGAAATTTGTGAGAGACTTTGGAGGTGCCGCGGGAGCGCGGGGCGATGCGGAGGGAGAAACGCATGCAATTGATGTACTTCACCGAGCAGCCGATGTCGGCCTATCCGGCCCAGGAGGGGCTGGATTTCGGGGCCACGGCGCTGATGTTCTCCAATAAATACTTCGACCCGGTGGCCGGCAGCCGGCTCTATAACGAATATCTCGAGCATTACATCTATGCCGAGGAGATGGGCATCGACGGCTTCATGCTGAACGAGCACCACAATGCGCCGTTCTGCATGCAGGCCAAGTGCAACATCTTTGCCGCGATCCTCGCCGCGGTGACCCAAGAGGCGAAGATCGTATTGCTCGGCAACCCGCTGCCGCTTGGCCGACAACCCGGTGCGGCTCGCCGAGGAATTGTCGATGATCGACATGATCTCGCAGGGGCCGCCTCGTCTCGGGCTTTGTCCGCGGCGGCGGCCAGGAGCAGCTCGCCGCCGGGGTCAGCCCGGCCTTCAACCGCGAGCGGTTTCAGGAGGCGCACGACCTGGTCGTCGCCGCCTGGACGCGGCAGGGCCCATTCCGCTGGGAAGGCACACATTACCAGCACCGCGTCGTCAACCCGTGGGCGGTGCCGTTGCAGAAGCCGCATCCGCGGGTGTGGATCCCGGGTGTCATCAGCATGGAGACGATCCTGTGGGCGGCCGGTCGCGGCTATCCCTATATCGCGCTCAACACGCCGATCGACCGCACCAAGCAGATCTGGCAGATCTATGACGACGCGGCGGCCGAGGCGGGCTTTACCCCCGGCCCCGACTATCACGGGCTCCTCAAGCAGATCCACGTCGCCGAGACCGAGGAAAAGGCGATCGAGAACGCGCGCCAATTCATGTGGATGCAGGGCGAATTCACCGGGCTCGCCGCATCCGGTGTGGAGCACGCCCTCGGGCTATTCGAGCCCGGACAACCGTCGCGCCTTTGTCGAGTTCGCCACCGGCCGGTCGAAAAACCCGCGCTACCGCCCGGCCCTCGAAAAACAGCTCGAAGAATTGATGATCATCGCCGGCACGCCAAAGCAGGTGATCGCCAAATTGCGCATCCTGCTCGAAGAGACCCGGCCCGGCATTCTCGCCTTTTGGGGCAATGACGGCACCGTCACCCACCAGGATGCAAAAACCTGCATCCGCCTCCTAGGGCAGGAGGTGTTCCCGGCGGTGCGCGAAATGGCCAAGGAATTCGATCTGAAGAGCCCGTTCGAGACCAGCCAGCCGGTCAGCGTCGACTATATGGACGGTCTGAAACAGCCGGTGCGCGCCGCCGCCGAATAGCGCCGCTGTCTAAGCCGATCCGAACGGCACGGAGCCGCTCGCTCGAACGGTCCGCGGCCGCTCTTGTGTCTGCGGGCCCCGACGCAGTCGTCGTTCATGACGCGCGGCGCTCGTTGGGGAATGCAGCTCCGGATCCGCCCGCCCTACTTAGCAATGGTCTCGAGCGAAACCGGGCCTCCTCGATGACAAGGTAGCGGCCGAGGAGCTTCTCGCCGAACTGCTCGATCGCGGCGTGCAGCCTGGCCCATTTGTGGAGACGGCGTTCGGGATTTATACGCAGGAGCACCAGGCCCGATACTGCTTCCTTCGAGCGGAAGACGAGTTCGCCAAAATCCTTGTCTTCGGTCAGCAGGAGCCTGTCGTCATCGCGGGCGAGCCGCAACACCTCCGGGTCGGTCGCTCCCGGCGCGACCTCCGCAACGTAGGCCACATCATGTCCGGCGGTGCGAAGCTGGTCGACGAGACCCGCATCGACGCATTCGTCAGCGAGCCAGCGCACGAAGGCTCCGCTCAGCGATAAATGATTTCCTCATCCGCGAGATAGTCGGCCGCAAACGTCTGCGTTGCTCGAACGTCGTCGAGGGTCAGCTTCGGATGGTCGGCAAGGATCTCTTCCGGGGCCATGCCACTTCCGAGTTTGCGCAGGACCAGCTCAACCGGGATGCGTGTGCCGCGGATCACGGGTTTGCCTCCCATGATCTCAGGATTGGTCTCGATCCGCTCGTGGGCCATCGTAGTAAGGCCTCTGCAACCCAGGGTGCGCAATCGGTGGCTAGCTAACGCGCCGTCTCATCTTCAATCCAGCCGCTTGTGCCTCACGGATTGCTCGTCCCCGAAGGAATGCTTCGTCCACGCGCACGAAACGACCGCTGAAATCGATGCGCCGTCCCATTGCGCCGCTCACCCGCACCCCGCGACGGCGCGGCGGGCCATGACGCCGACGAGATGAGCGCGGTATTCGGCTGACGCGTGGATGTCGGAGTTGAGCCCGTCATCCGGGATCGCGATGTCCTTGATCGCCTCGGGGGTGAAGGATTTCGCCAAGGCCGCCTCCATCTCGGGGACGCGGAAGACTGAGGGGCCGGCGCCGGTCACCGCGACGCGCACGCCTGATGCCGTGCGGGCGACAAAGACCCCGACGATCGCATAGCGCGAGGCCGGGTTGCGGAATTTCTGATAGTTCGCCGTCTGGGTTTTCGGAAACCGGACCGAGGTCACGATCTCGGTCGGCTCGAGCGCGGTTTCGAAGATGCCAGTGAAGAAAGCCTCGGCGGCGATCTCGCGCGTGGTCGTGTGCACAGTGGCGCCGAGCGCGACGAGGGCAGCCGGATAGTCCGCCGCCGGATCGTTGTTGGCGATCGAGCCGCCGATCGTCCCGCGGTTGCGCACCGCGGGGTCGCCGATCATCCCGGCCAACGCCGCCAAAGCCGGGATCGCCTGCTTGACGATCGGCGAATTGTGCACCTCGGCATGTCGGGTCATCGCGCCGACGACGAGCGCGTCGCCGGCGTCGGTGATGCCGCGCAACGAGGGGATCGCAGCCAGGTCGATCAGATCCGACGGGCGGGCGAGCCGCAGCTTCAGGGTCGGGACCAGGGTCATGCCGCCGGCGACGAGCTTGGCCTCTTCGTTGGCGCCGAGCAGGTTCGCAACCTCATCGAGGCTCGCGGGCTTGTGGTAGTCGAATTCGTACATCGGGCTCTCCGTTACCCGTCGTTCCGGCGCAAGCGGGAATCCAGGGCGACCGGTCCGGCGCTTGCCCCTGGACCCCCGCTTTCGCGGGTGTGACGATGATGTGATAGCGACGCTGGGGGCTTCATCTCACAAAATCTATTCCGCGGCGAGCGACTGACGGTGCTGTTGAATGACGCGCCACAGCCTTTCGGGCGTGGCCGGCATGTCGAGATGGCGCACCCCGAGCGGCTTCAGCGCGTCGACCAGCGCGTTGGTGATCGCGGCCGGCGCGCCGATCGCCCCGGCCTCGCCGCAGCCTTTGACGCCGAGCGGGTTGTGCGTGCACAGGGTCACGTTGGTCGACAACCCGAAGTTCGGCAGATCGTCGGCGCGCGGCATCGCGTAGTCGTTGTAGGAGCCGGTCAGCAGCTGGCCCGTTTCCTTGTCGTAGACGCAGCCTTCGAGCAACGCCTGGCCGATGCCCTGGGCGAGGCCGCCATGGACCTGGCCGGCGACGATCATCGGGTTGATGATCCGACCGAAATCGTCTGATGCGGTGAAGTTGACGACCGTGACATGGCCGGTCTCCGGGTCGATCTCGACCTCGGCGATGTGGGCGCCCGACGGGTAGGTGAAATTCTTCGGGTCGTAGAACGAGGTCTCGTCGAGCCCGGGCTCCAGATCCTCCGGATAGTTGTGCGGCACATAGGCGGTCAGCGCGACCTCGCCGAACGTCTTCGACCGGTCGGTGCCGGCGACGGTGAATTTGCCGCCGGCGAACTCGACATCGGCTTCGGCCGCTTCGAGCAGATGGGCAGCGATCTTGCGCCCTTTCGCGACCACCTTGTCCATCGCCTTGACAATCGCCGAGCCGCCGACCGCCAAGGAGCGCGAGCCGTAAGTGCCCATGCCGTAGGGAATCTTGGCGGTGTCGCCATGGACGATCTCGATGCTCTCGATCGGGATGCCGAGACGGTCGGCGACGAGCTGCGAAAACGTAGTCTCGTGGCCCTGCCCGTGGCTGTGCGAGCCGGTCAGGATCGACACGCTGCCGGTCGGATGCACCCGCACCGCGGCGCTCTCATAGAGCCCGGCGCGCGCCCCCAACGAGCCGACCACGGCCGAGGGGGCGATGCCGCAGGCCTCGATATAGGTGGCGATGCCGATGCCGCGCAATTTGCCATGCGCCATCGCCTCGCGGCGGCGCGCCTCGAAGCCGGCGTAGTCGGCCGCTTTCAACCCCAGCTCCAATGTCGCGCCGTAGTCACCGCTGTCGTATTGCAATGCGACCGGAGTCTGATAGGGGTACGCATCCTTCGGGATGAAGTTGCGCCGGCGCAGTTCGGCCGGGTCCATGCCGATCTCGTCGGCAGCGAGGTCGACGATGCGTTCGAGCAGATAGGTCGCCTCCGGCCGGCCGGCGCCGCGATAGGCGTCGACGGGAACGGTATGGGTGAACACCGCCTTGGTCTCGACATAGATCGAGGGCGTCGTGTAGGTGCCGGCGAGCAGGGTGCCGTAGAGATAGGTCGGGATCGCCGGCGCAAAGGTCGACAGATAGGCGCCCATATTGGCGATCGTCGAGACCTTCAGCGCCAGAAACTTGGCCTCTCGATCGAGCGCCAGCTCGACATGGGTCACGTGGTCGCGGCCATGCGCGTCGGACATGAAGCTTTCCGAGCGCTCGGCGGTCCATTTGACCGGCCGCCGCAATTTGCCGGCCGCCCAGGTCACGATCGCCTCTTCGGCGTAATGGTAGATCTTGGAGCCGAAGCCGCCGCCGACATCGGGGGCGACGACCCGCAACTTCGCCTCCGGGATGTGCAATACAAAGGCGCCCATCAACAGGCGGATCACATGCGGGTTCTGGCTCGTCGTATAGAGCGTGTAATCGCCGGTGGCGCGGTCGTATTCGCCGATCGCGGCGCGCGGCTCCATCGCGTTGGGGACGAGCCGGTTGTTGACGAGATCGAGCTTGACCACCCGCGCCGCCTTGGCGAATCCGGCCTCGACCGCGGCGAGGTCGCCCAGGCTCCAATCGTAGCAGAGGTTGCCCGGCGCCTCGGCAAAGACCTGCGGCGCTCCGGATTTGAGCGCGTCCGCGGGATCGACCACGGCCGGCTCCTCGGCGTAGTCGACGCGCACCAGTTCGGCCGCCTCGCGGGCCTGTCCGAGGGTCTCGGCGATGACCACCGCGACCGGGTCGCCGACATGGCGCACCCGGTCCGCGGCGAGCGGCGGGTGCGGGGGCTCGGCCATCGGCGAGCCGTCCTTCGAATGGACCTGCCAGCCGCAGGGCAGTCCGCCGACGCCGTCCGCCGTCATGTCCTTGCCGGTGTAGATCGCCGCCACTCCGGGCGCCGATGCCGCCGCCGAAATCTCTATCCCGGCGATCCGCGCGTGCGCGTGCGGACTGCGCAGGATATAGGCGTGGAGCTGGCGCGGGCGGTCGATGTCGTCGGTATAGGTGCCTTGTCCGGTCAGAAAGCGGTAATCCTCGCGCCGCCGGACCGGCATGCCAACCGTAGTCACGGCCCTACTCCGCCGCCGCCCCATGGACGTTGGCCGGCGGCGCCTCGCCGCGCATCACCGCCGCCCCCTCGGCGATCGCCAGCACGATGTTGTGATAGCCGGTGCAGCGGCACAGATTGCCCTCGAGGTATTCGCGGATCTCGCGCTCGCTCGGGGCGGGGTTGTTCTTGACCAGGTCGAGCGCGCTCATGACCATGCCGGGGGTGCAGAACCCGCATTGCAGCGCGTGGTTGTTGCGGAACGCTTCCTGCATCGGGTGCAGGGTGTCCCCGGTCGCCACCCCCTCGATCGTCAACACCGAACGGCCCTCGGCCTGCAGCGCCAGCAAGGTGCACGATTTGACCGCCTCGCCGTCGACATGGACGACGCAGGCGCCGCATTGGCTGGTGTCGCAGCCCACATGGGTCCCGGTCAGCCCGAGCTGCTCGCGCAGCAGCTGCACCAAGAGGGTGCGGCCTTCGACCGTCGCTGAAACCGGCTTGCCGTTCACGGTGAGGCTCACCGTCTTTTGCATCGAACCCTCCCTGGATAACTACCAAAGGCCGTCAGCGGGCGAAAGCAACCGGCCGGAGTTTTGTGCCGGGAGGCGTCTGCGGTCAAGGCGTTCGCGGCTGGGAAGAGGAGCTAGCGCACCCCGTGGTCGCGGGTGAAGTAGTAGAGCATCAGACCGATGATCGCGGTCAGCCCGGTGACCCACACCGCCGGCGGCAGTCTGACCGAGGCAGCGCCGGCCGCCGGCGCGGTGTCGCGCTCGGCCGCTGCGGGCTCGACGGCGATCCGTGCCACCGCGACCGCCTCGCCCGCCGCTGCCGCGGGCGGCGGCGAGCCGGCCTGCTCGGGCGCCATCGCGGCGACGAACCGTCCGAAGAAATCCTCGGCCATCTTGCGCGAGGTCGCGTCGATCAGGCGCGAGCCGATCTGCGCGAGCTTGCCGCCGACATGGGCCTGCACCTCGTATTTGAGCACGGTCGCCTCGCCGTCCTCGTCGAGCTTCACCTTGGCGCTGCCCCTGGCGAAGCCGGCGACGCCACCGCTGCCCTCGCCGCTGATCGTGTAACCCTTGGGCGGGTCGAGATCCGACAACGTGACCTTGCCGTTGAAGGTCGCCCTGACCGGGCCGACCTTGGCCACAACCTTGGCGGTGAGCTCGGTGTCCGACACCTTCTCGATGGTCTGGCAGCCGGGGATCGACTGTTTCAGGATCTCCGGGTCGTTGAGCCCCTCCCAGACGTGCTGGCGCGGCGCCGGGATGCGATATTCGCCGGTCATCTCCATCGGCATGATCCTCTCCTGGGTGGCGCCAGTGTGGTGCCCGGCCGCGGCGATTGCAACCGCGCGGCGGACGGCTCGGTCCCGTGGTGAAAAACCTGCGGCGGCAGGGAATAAGCGGGCCCGTGGTGCGGTCGGCAGTCGTGTAGGGTAGAAAGCACGGATGATTGGGAATGCGGAGCGGCGTCGGCGCGGCCGGTTCGAAACGGTGGCGCTGCCTCACCTCGACGCCGCCTACTCGCTGGCCCGCTGGCTGACCCGCAGCGACGCCGATGCGGCCGATGTCGTGCAGGAAGCCTATCTGCGCGCGTTCCGCTATTTCGACACCTACCGCGAGGGCGACGCCAAGAGCTGGGTGCTCCGGATCGTGCGCCGCACCTGCTACAGCTGGCTCGAGCGCAACCGGCCGGCGGATGTCGTGCCGCTGGAGGCGGACGAGGAGCTCGGCGACGGCGCGGCGGCGGGGGCGCAAGCCGCCGGCGATACCGAGGCGCTGCTGCAGAACCGCTCCGACCTGCGGCGGCTCGATGTCCTGATCGAGGCGTTGCCGGCGCCGTTGCGCGAGGCGATCGTGCTGCGCGAGCTGCACGAGCTCGACTACCGCGCGATCGCCGAAGTGACCGGGGTGCCGATCGGGACGGTGATGTCGCGCCTGCATCGCGCGCGCTCGGCGTTGCGCCGGGCCTGGGACGGAAAGGAGGTTGGCGATGGAGTGTGACGAGGTCCGCCCGCGGCTCGACTCCTATCTCGACGGCGAGCTTGCCGACGCCGAGCGGTCGGATCTGCGCGACCATATCGAGGGCTGCGCCGGGTGCGGCCCGGAAATGGCGGCGCTGGAGCGGCTGCGCGCCGGCATCCGCCGGGCGGCGCCCGTCTACCGCGCGCCGGAAACACTCCGCTCGCAGCTGCGTTTCGCGCTGCGCCGGGAAGCCGCGGCAAGCGCGCCGGCGGCGCTGCGCGGGCCGGGGCCGACAATGACGAGCTATTGGCTCGCTTACGCCGCATCGATCCTGATCGCGGTCGCCGTCGGCTCCGGCGGGACCTGGCTGATCACCGCCGAGCGCCAGGAAAACGCGATCGCGGGCGAGGTCATCGACAGCCATCTGCGCTCGCTGTTGGGGACGCACCTGACCGATGTCCCATCCTCGGACAAGCACACGGTCAAGCCGTGGTTCGCCGGGCGCACCGATCTGTCGCCGCCGGGGGTCGACCTCGCCGCCGAGGGTTTCCCGCTGATCGGCGGGCGGCTCGACCTGATCCAGGGAAAGCCTGTGCCGGCCCTCGTCTACCGGGCGGGAAAGCACATCGTCAACGTCTTCGTCCTGCCGGCCCGGCCGGGCGATCGCGGCGAGACAGTCACCCGTCGCGGCTATGCCCTGCGCCACTGGAACGAGGGCGATCTCGGCTACTGGGCGGTCTCCGACGCCTCTTCCGACGAGTTCGCGAAATTCGAAAGCTCGTTCCGCGCCGCCACCGGGGGCTGACGGTCAGCCCGCGTCGGGGATGACGGCGATGGCGCTGATCTCGATCAGATAATCGGGCGAGGTCATCTTGACCACTTCGACCATGGTCGCGGCCTGCCGCGCGCCTCGACCGTCGTCGCCTGCGAAAAATGCCCGCTCGGCCGGCCGAGCCGGTCGGACCTGATTTGCTGCTTCGCCATCGCCCCCGCTCCGCGCTAGATTGCGCCGAGATCGTAACATCAACCGCCGGCTTTCAACCGCGCCGGACAGGATGCGCGTTCGATGCCGCTTCCCCGCGACGTTCCCCCACGGATCGAAGACCGCCTGATCGTCGCCCTCGACGTGCCCACCATCGCCGAGGCGCGGTCGCTAGTCGACAAGCTGGACGGCGTGGTGTCGTTTTTCAAACTCGGGCTGTGGCTGCAATTCGCCGCCGGGTTCGAGCGCCTGATCGACGACCTCGTGGCCAAGGACAAGAGGGTATTTCTCGACGCCAAGATGTTCGACATCGGCGAGACCGTGAGGCAGGGCGTCGCCGGTGCCGCCGGGCGCGGGGTCAGCTTTGTCACCGTGCACGGTGATGCCGACATCATCAAGGCCGCCGCCGCGGGCAAAGCAGGCTCGGATCTGAAGGTTCTGGTGGTTCCGGTGCTGACCAGCCTCGATGCGGCCGGGCTGCGCGAGCTCGGCCACGGCGGCAGCCTCGCAGCGCTGATCGTTGCGCGGGCGAGAGCGACGGCGGCCTGCGGCTGCGACGGGATCATCGCCGCGCCGCGCGACAATCCGCGCGAAATCCGCCGGGCGGCAGGGGCCGAGGGGCTGCTCGTCGTCACCCCCGGGGTCAGGCCGGCCGGCGCGCCGGTCGACGACCACAAGCGCTCGGGAACGCCGGCGCAGGCGATCGCCGCCGGGGCCGACTATCTCGTCGTCGGCCGCCCGATCGTCAAAAGCGGCGACCCTGCCGCCGCGGCCGAACATATCCTCGACGACATGCGCAGCGCCGCTTGAGCGCCCCGCTCAGCCCGGCGGTCAGTTCTTGGCGACGCCCCACATGAACGTGGCCGGACCGATATCGAGGCCGACGAGATCCTTGTGGAACGCGGTCCGCGCCGAATATTCGCCGGTCGGAATATAGGGCACGCTCTTAAAGGCCTCGCGTTGGAGGTCGGCCGCGATGGCTTTCCGCTCCGCCTCGCCGGATGCCCCCATCCACGCATGGCGCAGCTTTTCGATGACGGGATCATCGGGCCAGCCGAACCAGGCATTGGCGCCATTGGCGCGCAACGGCGCATTGACCGCGGGGTCGAGTATCGAGATGCCGGGAAAGGTCGTCAGAAAAATGTTCCAGCCGGCCTGGTCGATCGGCCTCTTGGAGGCGCGGCGCGAGACCAGGGTGCCCCAATCCATCGCCTGAACCTCGACGTTGACGGCGAGCCGGCGCAGCAGGTCGTTCGTCACCAGGGCCAGCGCGTGCAGGGTGGGGTAATCGGTCGGGTCCAGCAGAACGACCTTTTCGCCGTGGTACCCGGCCTCCTCGATCAGCGCCTTCGCCTTGGCGAGATCGCGAGGCCCCTCGAGCGGCTCGGCCCCGGCCTCGCTCGCCATCGGCCCGCCGCAGCTATAGAAACTGTAGCAGGCGTGCCAGTATTTCGCGTCGCCGGCCAGTGCCGCCATGTATTGGGACTGGTCGACGGCATAAAGAAACGCCCGGCGCATCTTTTCATTGTCGAACGGCGGCAGCAGCTGATTGAAGCGCAGCAACCCGCCGACGCCGAACGGGCTCTGCTGGACCAGGGTCACGTCGGGATTGCGGGCGAGCAGCGGATAGAAATCGGGCGGCGGATTTTCCCACCAGTCGGCCTCGCCGGCGGTGAACGCCGCCATCGCCGTCGCCTGGTCGGGGATGTAAAGCCACTCGACACGCTCGACGCGCGCGACCTTGCCGCCGCTGGCCCAGCTCGGCGGCTCCTGGCGCGGCACGTATTCCGAATTTTTGACAAAGACGATCTTGTGACCAGGCTCCCACTCGCTTTTGACGAATTTGAACGGGCCGGAGCCGGTGGTGTCCACGATCTGCTTGTCCGCGCTGGTCCCGGCAACGCGCTCGGGCATGATGAAGGGCACGTTGCTGTCGGGCTTGGCGAGCGCGTCGAGCAGCAGCGGGAAGGGCTCCTTGAGGACGATCGAAAAGCTCCTGTCGTCGACGATCCGGTATTCGGCCAGGCTGGAGGCGAGCGTCTGGCCGAGCACGTCGCGCTTGCTCCATCGTTTGAGCGAGGCAATGCAATCGGCGCTCCTGACCGGCTGGCCATCATGGAACTTCAAGCCGTCGCGCAAGGCGAAGGTGTAGGTGAGATGGTCGGCGCTGGTCGTCCACCGCTCGACCATCTGCGGCTGCGGTTTGAAGTTGCTGTCGAGCGCCAACAGCGTGTCGTACACCATATAGCCGTAGTTCCGTGTGATCGTCGCGGTCGTCCACGTCGGATCGAGCACCCGCAGATCGGCCTGCGCGATAAACCGCAACGTCGTGCCCGGCACGGCGGCCCGGGTGCCCTCGGTCGCCAGGGCAAGTGCCAGCGCCAGCATGGCGGATGCAACCCAATTCATTTCATTGCGTCCCATTTTTTGTCCGATGGCCGCACGGTTAAGGAGGATCGGGCCGCCCGATGCCAGCCAATCCCGACCACCAGCATCCTACTTCCCGTCAAGGCCGTCCGAAAGCACAGCGTTCAGACACCGCAGGGGCCGGGCCGACAGCACCAATTCGGAGAAAATCGGTGCACGCCATCGATATCGTCCGGAATCCCTGCCGAGCGATAAACCGCTGCGGCACCAAGGCGACCTCCGAGCGGACAAGCCGCGCCGCGCGCTGCGATTGGCCGGCGGCATGCCGCAACTCGGAACGACGCCCCGCCGGCATTCCGATATCCGATCGGGCCGCAGCCGGGTTCGGACTCGTCCCGGTTTGACCTACTTGACGGCTGCGCCCTCGCGGCGCGACGGTGCGCGCACCGATCGGGGTGGCGGATCCGCGAACGCGCGGGAAGAATCCGGGACCCTTGACCACCGATGATCTCCGTTCAGCTTTCAGGAGAGCGACCCCATGGCCGACACCGCGATTTGGAATTTCCGGCAGCTGGCACACCATGAGCTCGACGGCTTTGGCGGGATCGGCGAGGGCATGTCGATCCAGATCGCCAAGGACGGGCGCCGCATCCTGTGGCTCGCCCATGAAAGCGCCCCGAAGAATTTCACCGCGGTCGATGTCAGCGACCCGCGCGCGCCAAAGATCGTCGCCCGCCGCGACCTGCCGCAATCGCATATGCGCTCGAACTCGCTGGAGACGGTCGGCGACATCCTGGCGGTCGCCTATCAGACGACGCAGCCCGGGCTGCAGCCCGCCGGGTTTGAGCTGTTCGATATTTCGGTGCCGGAGAACCCGCGCTCGATCACCTTTTTCGACTGCTCGGGGCCGACCTCGCGCGGCGTCCATCAGCTGTGGTTCGCCGACGGCGAGTACATCCATATGAGCTCGGGGGCCCCGGACTTTCAGCCAACTCACCCGAAGGACGACCAGTTCTACCGGATCATCGACGTGAAGAACCCTTCGAAGCCGGTCGAGGTCGGGCGCTGGTGGCTGCCCGGGACCAGAGAGGGCGACAGCGAGCCGCCACCGGCGCGCCACCCCGAAGGCGCCGACACCGGCTTTCGCCCGCACAACACCAACGTCTACCCCGAGCGCCCCGACCGCGCCTATCTCGGCTATATCGACGGCGGGCTGATCACCCTCGACATTGCCGACAAGGCGCATCCCAAGATGGTGGCGCGCTGGGACTACCACCCGCCCTATTTCGGCTTCACCCATACGGTCGTGCCGTTCTTCGACCGCGGCCTCTTGATCGTCAGCGACGAGTGCACCCGGACCGAGGGTGCGGATTGGCCGAAGCTCGTGTGGATCGTCGACGGGCGGACCGAGACCAACCCGGTGCCGATCGCGACCTGCCCATTGCCGCCGCTCGAAAGCTTCATGCGCCGCGGCGCCCGCTACGGCGCGCACAATCTCTATGAGAACGTGCCGAAGCCGAACGCATGGAAATCGGACCGCATCGTGCTGGCGACCTATTTCAACGGCGGGTTGCGCGCCTACGACACGTCGAACCCGTATCAGCCGGCGGAAATCGGCTATTTCGTGCCGGAACCGCCGGCGCGGGCGCCGAGCGGGGCCATTCAGATCAACGACGTGTTCGTCGACGAGCGCCAGATCGTCTATACGGTGGATCGCCACGTCGGCGGCCTCTACACGCTCGAAATGGATTTTTGACGCGAAACTGGCGGAGGTCTTGCTCTAGCACTGCTGGTGATTGGCTCGCATCACCTCGTCATACCGGCGAAAGCCGGCATCCATGGCAGAAATGGGTCCCGGCCTCCGCCGGGATGACGAAAAAGGTTGCGTTGCATGGTCCTCGATCGGAGTCTCTTGATGAGCTACAGCCCGATCAACTTTCGGCACAAGTTCGGCTTGTTCGACGAGCACTGGCAGCCGAAGGTGATCGCCGAGATGAACGATTACCAGTTCAAGCTGGTCAAATTGCGGGGCGACTTCATCTGGCACGACCATAAGGACACCGACGAGACCTTCATCGTCATCGAGGGCGAATTGCGGATCGATTTTCGCGATGGCGCAGTGTTGGTGTCGGCGGGGGAGATGTTCGTCGTCCCGAAAGGGGTCGAGCACAAGCCTCGTGCGGAAGAGGAGGTCAAGCTGCTGCTGATCGAGCCGCGCGGCGTGCTCAATACCGGCGACCAGGGAGGTGAACGAACCGCGGAGAGCGACGTGTGGGTTTGATGAGGCAGGCGGCATGAGAGTCGCCGGCGCGGAACGGTTGTTCGCCGGCAAGGACGCGGCGCTGTTCGGGCGGCGCCAGCGGCGGGCGCGCGGGCCGCGGCTGCCGGTCGTCGCGGTGACCGGGTTTCTCGGCTCGGGCAAGACCACCTTGATCCGCGCGCTGTTGGCCCGCCCCGAGGGCGCCAACACCGCGATCGTGGTCAACGAGTTCGGCGAAATCGGCATCGATCAGGCATTGCTGCGGTCGAGTAGCGACGTGACGGTGCTGCTCGGCAATGGCTGCCTGTGCTGCAGCGTGCGCACCGATTTGCAGGAGACCCTGCGCGCCTTGTTTGCCGACCGCGCGCGGGGTGCCGTGTCGAGCTTTGAGCGGGTAATCATCGAGACCTCGGGCCTCGCCGACCCGGGACCGGTATTGCAGACCTTTGCCACCGACCGCGCGCTCGGCCGCGAATTCCATCTGCAGGCGCTGGTCACCGTCGTCGACGCCGTCGCCGGGGCCGCGAACATCGCGCGGATGCCGGAAGCCCGAAAGCAGGTGGCGCTGGCCGACCGCATCGTCCTGACCAAGACCGATCTCGCCGACGCCGTGGCGACCCGGCACCTCGCCGAACAGATCGCCGCGCTCAGCCCAGCCCCGCTGCGGGCCGCAGTCGACGGCGCGATCGAGCCCGGCTTCATGCTCGAAGAGCCGCCGGCGCCGCGGCAGCATTTCGAGCTCGGCGGGGCTGAGCACACCCATGGGCTGCAGAGCTTTTCGCTGACCTTCGACGCGCCGCTGCCCTGGGCCGCTTTCGAGCAGGCGCTGGCGGTGCTGACGGCATTGCGCGGCCCCGATCTGCTGCGCGTCAAAGGCATCGTCGCGGTCGCCGAATGCCGTGGGCCGGTCGTCATCCATGCCGTGCAGCATGTCGCCCACCCCCCGGTCGAACTCGAGGACTGGCCGGACGAGGATCGCCGCTCGCGGCTTGTTTTCGTCACCAGCGGGCTGGCGCGCCAGCGCGTCGCGCAGCTCTTTGCGGCGATCGGCGCGGTCGCTGTGCCCGAACCTGCACACCAATGATCGCCGGGGCCAGCAGGCCGCGCTCAGGCGGGAGTATGGGAGACCAGGAACGGCAGCACTGCGTTGTTGAACTCGCGGGCACGGACATGGGTCAGGAAGTGGCCGCCGCGCGGAAACAGCTTGACCTCGGCCCCCGGGATCAGCCGGGCCAGCTCCTCGGAAAAATAGGCCGGGGTGACGATGTCGTCCTCGGCGCCGATCACCAGGGTCGGCGTCTTGATCCGGGCAAGCTCGCTGGTGCGGTCGAAGGCCAGCATCGCGTCGATGCGATTAATGACGATTTCGCTCGGCGCGAAGCTCGCCAGATGCTGCGCCTCGATCTGGCGCAGGCGCTCGTTGTTACGGGCGATCCACCAGCTCGGGTACCACAGCAGGGAGGCCGACTGCAGATAGATGCTCGGACCGAGCCGCTCCAGAATCTCCTTTCGCAAGGCGTAGATCCGGCGGAAATAGGCGTCGGCCTTGGTCCATGTTGCCGACAGCACGACCCCGGCGAGTCGGTTCGGGTGCTCGATCGCCATTACCTGGGCGACCGCGCCCCCGGTCGAATGGCCGACGACGTGGGCGCGCCGGATTTCGAGCGCATCCATCAGCGCGACGGCGTCGACCGTCATGCGCTCGACCGTGTAGCCCATCCGCGCCGGATCGCTCTGCCCGATGCCGCGATGATCGAAGGTGATGACCTCGAAGCGCTTGGCGAAAGCCGCGACCTGATCCTGCCAGAAAGACGCGAACCCGCCGAGCCCCGTTATGAACAGGACGGGGAATCCCATGCCTTGCCGCTCGTAATAGAGCGAGCATTCACCGATCGAGATGCGCGGCATCGATCTCAGGTTCAAACGGGTCGGTGTCGGTATCATCGGCACCGGCACGTGTCAACGCGAAGGGCATGCGTGAAATGCAAACGTGAACGGCGCGGTGCACCGCGGTAGCGGCAAAGCTGCCTAAAAATTGACACATGGCGCCGGTTCCATGCCCGGACACCATGCGGTTGAGCATGGCTGCCCGATCTAGCGTCGCCGGTCCAACGACGGGTGGGCGGAACCCGGGCATCGAGTGCCCACGGCGGGGCACGGGCTTCACGACCTGACCGGGTGAGCGCAATGAAAGAGCAGGAACAGATGAAGGCGCATCAGGCCGAGCCGCCCCGTTCCGACGGCGAGGCCGGGTCGGAGCTCGTCGCGCGCGCCGGATCCCGACGCTCGACGAGCCGGACCCAGGATGTCGATCGTCACGTGGGCGCCCGCGTCCGCGAACGGCGGATCATGCTCGGGCTCACTCAGCAGCAGCTCGCCGACCTGATCGGCGTGACCTATCAGCAGGCGCACAAATACGAGCGGGCGATCAACCGGGTTTCAGCCGGCCGCCTGTTCGAGATCGCGCAGGTGCTGAGCGTGCCGGTGAGCTACTTTTTCGACGGGCTCGAACACGGAAACGAGCGCGTCGCCAGCCCGCGCGAACGGATGTGCCTGGAGCTCGCACGAAACTTCGCGCAGATCCCCAACGAGCGGCACCAGGAAGCGCTGAGCCTCCTGGCGCGGGTGCTCGCTGCGGATTCGGCCGGACCGGCGGCTTAAATCGGCGGCCGCCGCCGGCCGGCAAAGCCGGTCACCAGCGCCACCACGAAAATCACCAGGAAGATAAAGAACAGGATCTTCGCGATGCCGGCCGCGGCAAACGCGACGCCGCCAAAGCCGAGAAACCCGGCGATTATCGCGATGATCAGAAAAACCAGCGCCCAGTAGAGCATTCTCTCCTCCGTCGCCAGCCCATCCGAGAGGTGGATTGAAGTTGCCCGGCGGGACGTTGGCTATGATCTAACAAGCTGCGCTCCGGCCCGGTTCCCGGGGCTATCGGCGGCATCGCGGGGTGCACGAGAAGCAGCGGCGTCGGGGCAATCTCGACCGCTATCGGCAGCCCTGCGCCGATCTCGCCATCGATTTCCACGCGAGCCCGGTCGGACGCGGCCCCGCTCGCCGCGACCGAAACCCGGCGGGCGGTCACGATCAAAACATCGGAGCGGCGGTGCAGGACGCCCAGCATCATCGCGCCCAGAAAGCGCAGCGCGGCGACCCGTCCCGCATTGCGGAAAAGCACGACGTGGAAGCGCGGATCGCCGAGCCGGGCATCGGGGGCGATCACGAACCGCCCGGCGTAAAGACGTCCGGTGGCGATGATCACCGAGGCCGCCCGGTGAATATTGTCGTCGGCCTCGACGATCAGCTCGTGCGGGCGGTAGCGGTGCAGACACAGCACGATCGCCCAGACGAAAGCGAGCTTGCCGACGCGGCGCTTGAGGCGCTGATCGAGCGCGCCGACCACCTCGGCGTCAAAGCCGACCCCGATCATCGCGACGAACAGCCGATCGCCGACGCGCCCGGGCCAGACCGGCAGCGGCGCCCCATCGGCGATCACCCGGGCTAGCTCGGCAGGCTGCGGCGGCAGGCCGATCTCGTGCGCCAGCACGTTGCCGGTTCCCAGCGGCAGCACCGCCATCGGCAGCGACGATCCGGCGAGCCCGTTCACTACCTCGTTGACGGTGCCGTCCCCGCCGGCGGCCACGATCAGATCGAACGCGGGCTCGGCTGCGCGCGCCAGCCGCTCGGCTTCGGCGGGTCCCCGTGTCCGGCGGACAACGACGGTGCAGCCGCGCCGCTCGAGCTCGGCGACGATAAGACCCAGTCGCCTGGCGGAGCGCTTTGGGCGGCCCGCCGCCGGGTTGACGATGACGAGGATCCGCCTCGGCACGAGCCCGCGCCTCTCCTGGGCGGCGCCGCGGCGCTGCCGGCTAGGCCGCAGGGCGCAGAACCGCCGCGTCGGCGGGCGCGTCGATCCACATGCGGAACCACAATTCGAGCATCAGCAGCGCCCACAGCCGGGTGTGGTGATCGAACCGGGAAGCGCAATGCTCGTCGAGCAGGCGGCGAACGTAGCCCGGCCGGAACAGGCCGCGCTGACCCGCGCTGTGCGCCAGCAAGGTGTCGTAGGCGAGCTCTTTGATCTCGCTGCGGAACCATCGGTCGATCGGGCAGCCGAAGCCGCGTTTCGGCCGACGCAGGATGGCGCGCGGCAGATAGGGCTTCATCGCCGATTTGAACAATGCCTTGGTGATGCCGCCGGGCATCTTCACCGTGTCCGGCAGCTCGGCCGCCCACTCCATCAATTCGTGGTCGAGCAGCGGCGAGCGCGCTTCGAGCCCGTGCGCCATTCCGGCGATGTCGACCTTCACCATCAGATCGTCGGGAAGGTAGGTGTGGATGTCGGCGCGATTCGCTCCGGCGACCAGATTCCGCACCCCGGTGAAATAAGGGTCGAGCAGGTCGAGGGCGGAACCTGCGAGCAGCCCGCGCATCGCCTCGCCATACCCCTCGTCCCTGTCATCGTCGCCGAAGAACGCGATCGTCGGGGCATAGCGTCCGGCGGGCCGGGATCGCGGCGCCAGCAGCGCGGCCCCGATCCGGCGGGTCTTGAACCGCCGCTGCAGCGATAGGGGCGCCCAGCCGAGCAGATGGCCGAGCCCTTCGCGTCCCCGGCGCGGCAGCCGGTCGAGGCGGTCGAGCCAGCGCATCGCGCGGTAGCGGCCATAGCCGAGAAAGCACTCGTCGCCGCCGTCGCCGGTCAGCGCGACCGTGACCTTGCGCCGCGCCAGCTCGGCGACATACCAGGTCGGGACCGCGGAGGGGTCGGCGAACGGCTCGCCGTGATGCCAGACGAGGCGAGGCAATACCGCGACCGCGTCGGGCTCGACGATGTGCTCCTCGTGGTCGGTGGCGTAGCGCTTCGCCACCAGCCGGGCATAGCGGGTCTCGTCGTATTCCTTAGCGGCGAAGCCGATCGAGAAGGTCTTGACCCGGCCACCGCCGGCGCGCGCCATCATCGCCACGATTGCAGACGAATCGACTCCGCCCGACAGAAAGGCGCCGAGCGGCACGTCGGACAGGAGGCGCAGGCGTACCGCCTCCTCGAGCCGCACCGCGAGCTCGCGCTTGAGCTCGTCCGGCCGCGGCAATGCCGAGGCCGCGCGCGGGCGAGGCAGTTGCCAGTAGCGCACCAGATCGGGCTCGCCGAGCGTGCCCTCGGGGCCGGCCGCTACCGTCAGGTAGTGCGCGGCGGGCAATCTGCGGATGCCGGCAAAGGCGGTTTGCGGCGCCGGCACATATTGCAACGTCAGATAATGGTCGATCGCAGCCAGATCCGGCGTGCGCGGCACGCCCGGCCAGGCGAGCAGCGCCTTGATCTCGGAGCCGAACAGAAATCCCGATCGGGTGCGGGTCCAATAGAGCGGCTTCTTGCCGATCCGGTCGCGCGCCAGGATCAGCCGCCGCGACCGCTGGTCCCACAATGCCAGCGCGAACATCCCGCGCAGCCGCGAAAACATCCGCGGACCCCAGGCGTGCCAGCCATTGACGATCACTTCGGTGTCGCTGCGGCTGCGGAACGGGTAGCCCAGCGCCTCGAGCTCCCGCCGGATCTCGGTAAAGTTGTAGACCTCGCCGTTATAGGTGATCCAGACGGCGCCGTCGACGCTCGCCATCGGCTGATGTGCGGCGGGCGACAGATCGATGATCGACAGCCGGGCATGGGCGAGCCCTGCCGTGCCGTCGCTCCACACCCCCTCGTCATCGGGCCCGCGATGGCGCAGGGTCGCGATCATGCGCCACAGCCGGGCTTCGAGCTCGCCTCGCGGTGCTGCCGTCCCAGCCGCTACAAAACCAGCGATCCCGCACACGGCGTTGCCCCTCAGGATGCGGTCAGCACGTCGTGCAGAGCCGCCAGCCGATGGCGGTAGGTATGCCGGTCATGCACCAGCGCATAGGCCGCATCGGCAACCCTGCAGCGCTCCTCCGGGTCGCGGAAGCGCTCGATCGCCTGCGGCATGTCGCCGAGGTCCGGTTGCAGCGCGATGTAGTGTTCCCCGGCCTGCAAAATGTCGTTGTAGCGTCCGCGCACCAGGATCTGGCAGGTGCCGGTGCCGGCCGCATCGAAATGGCGGGAGGAAATGCATTTGGAATAGACCGGGCAGCGGGGACGGCCGCTGTAGAGCCGCGACGCAACCTCGCCGAGTCCGTCCTCGGACAGAGCGAATGCCTCGTGGCCGACCGGCGACCATCTCAACAGCGCCCGGAGCCACTCCTTGAGCCGGTAGGGCAGATGTCTCGTCGCGGCGTGCAGATGACCGTCGGCCCTGATCGTCGCCCGGCGCTCGCCGCCGCGCAGCAGCTTGCGGATCGCCAGCGCCGTCGCGTCGTCCTTTTCCAGATACCAGGTGCCCGCCTCGGTGCCGATCGTCGCTCGGCAATCGTTGAGAAAGGCGGCCCAGCCCGGTCGGTCGAGCCGGGCGCCGGTGTCGATGTCGACGCGCAGCCCGGCCGCCGGCCCGAGCCGGGCGAACAGCCGGTAGACCCGGTTGCGCTCGTCGTCGCCGACAAAGATCGGGTAGCGGGCGCTGCGCCCGCCGATGTCGATCGCCCGCGCCGGATCGGGCTTGTCGCGGCGAAACACGGCCTCGTTCAGGGCATGCGGCATCGGCACGACGGTGGCACCGGTATCGGCATAGAGCCATTCCCCGGCCTCCATCGTCAGCTGGGTTCCGACCCAGTCGGCTCCAACCTCGCGCAGAAACGCGCGCTTGTCGGCAAGGCGCGCCCAGGGCAGGTTGTATTCGTTGCCGACCAGCATCATAAAGCGCCCGCGCCGGCCCCCGAGCGCGCCCGCCAGCGGCTTGATGAAATCGAGCGTGTCCGCCGAGCACGAATGCAGCGCCACCACCAGGTCGGTTTGGGCTACGGCCCGCATCGCCGCGCGCCGCTCTTCGCGTCTGAACAAGTTGAACGCGGTCGCCGCGAACAGCGGTGAGCGCTCGAACGCGTCAAGCCAATCGCGGTAATAGGACGACCGGGTGCCGTACTGGACGCTCAGGATGACGGTCCTGATGCGATTTGCGGCGGTCATCGAAAATGGTCGGCGATCAGCTCCACCGCTTTCTCGGCGGCATGGCCGTCCCCGAAAGCCGCGATCTCGCGGCGCGGCGTGTAGTCGGGCCCTTTCCACAGCCGGTTCCACCCGGCCGCCACGGTCTCGACCCATTCGGTCTCATTGCGCAAGGTGACGCACGGGACCCGGTGAAAATAGGCCTCCTTCTGCAGCCCGCCCGAATCGGTGTAGACGGCGAGCGCGGATTGCAGCAGCCGGTGCATGTCGAGATAGCCGACCGGGTCGCAAACGAGGATGCCGTCGAGATCGAGCCCGGAACCGGCAATCCGCTCGCGAGCGCGCGGGTGCATCGGCAATACCACCTGCGACTCCCGCGCGCGTTCTTTGAGAAAGGCGACGATCTCTCCGAACGCCCTGCTGTCGTCGGTGCTCTCCGCACGGTGGACCGTGGCCACCGCATAGCGCTCTGCGGCAATGCCCAGCCGCTCGAGGATGTTCGAGCGGCGGGCCGCGGCGGCCGCGAACAGCGCCGCGTCGTACATCACGTCGCCGATGTCGTGCACCCCGGCGACGATGCCTTCGCGACCTAGGTTTTCGACGGCGGTCGCGGTCGGACACAACAGCAGGGCGCTGACGTGGTCGGTCAGAACGCGGTTTATCTCTTCGGGCATGCTGCGGTTGAACGAGCGCAGACCGGCCTCGAGGTGCGCCACCGGAACGTTCAGCTTTACCGCCGCCAATGCGCCGGCCAAGGTCGAATTGGTGTCGCCGGGCACCACCACCATATCCGGCCGCTCGGCGACGATGATCTCCTCGATGCCCGCCAGCATCCGGCCGGTCATCGCGCCGTGACCCCCGCCATGGATGCCGAGGTTGACGTGCGGCTTTTCGATGCCGAGCTCGGCGAAAAAAACCTCTGACATCGCCGGATCGAAATGCTGGCCGGTATGCAGCAGAATCTCGCTGACCCCGTCATGGGCGGCGATCGCGCGCGACATTGCCGCCGCCTTGACGAATTGCGGGCGGGCGCCGACCACCGTCAGGATGCGCAGCTCGGTCATCGGCTCGCGGGGCGCGGATCGGCCATATGAAGCGGGCATGCTGCTGCATCGCGCGGCGGATCGTGTCGCGATTCGCCCGGGTCCAGGCGATGGTCCGCGCCAAGCCGTCGCGGAGCGGCGTTGCGGCGGCGAAGCCGAGCTGTTCGCGCGCCTTGTCAGGCGCACCGAAGCGCCGCCCCGAACGATCCCATTCGCGCGCCGGGGCGAGCATGATCGGGGTCGGATTGCCGGTCAGCTCGTTGATCAGGCCGGCGAGATCGAGGATAGCGGTCTCGACGCCGGAGGCGAGGTTGTAGACTTCGCCCGCAACGCCGCGCAGCGCGCAGGCGATCAGCCCCTCGGCGACATCGTCGACATAGATGAAGTCGCGGGTCGCGACCCCGCCGTTCTCGACCGGGAGGGCCTGCCGCTCCAGCGCCTTCCAGACAAAGGTCGGGGTGACGTTGCGCCAGACGGTGTGCGGCGTGCCGCGCCAGCGTCCGGCGCCGAGGATCTCGCCCGGGCCGTAGACGTTCTGAAAGCGCGCCTTCACAAACGGCAGGCCGTAGCGCAGGAAGTAGTAGTTGCCGTACATCTCGCCGACCAGCTTCGAGATCGAATAGGGGCTGTCGTGGAACAGCGAGACCGGCGCGTCCTCGCGGGTGGCGCTCGCCTCGCCGTCGGTCTTCTCGGCCACCGCGCAGCCGGCGGCGGCATAGACGACTTTTTCGAGCGAACCAAAATTTCTCAGACGCTCCAATAGTTTCAAGGTCGTAAGCGTGTTGTTCTGGTGATCGGCGAGCGGATCGAAGATCGACGATTGGTTGCCGTGATAGCAGGCGAGGTGAAACACGAAGTCGAGGTCGCCCGGCAACGCGTCGAGAATCCGATCGTCGGCGATCGACCCTTCGACGAAACCGACCCGCGGGTCATCGGGGACGTTGCTGAGGTCGGCCGACAGCAGATTGTCGACAATCGTCAGATGGCGCGGGCTCAGCTCGAGCAGCCGGCGGACGAGCGCGCTGCCGACAAACCCGGCGCCGCCGACGACGAGGATCGCGGAACCGGAAAACCCCCGGCCGCTCGTCACAGGCTCCTCCGCGGGGCTTGAAGGTGGGTGTAGATCGCCGATACGCCGTGGCTGTCGTACCAGCGCACCATGCCGGCGATCATCTCGGCGAAGCCGATCTTTGCCCGCCAGCCGAGGACCTCGTGGGTGCGGCCGGGATCGAGCACGACCGCCGGAACATCGTCGTCGGCGGGCGGCACGATGTCGACCGGCTCGGCGGGGCTGACGCCGAGCTCGGCGGCGATCGCGTCGAACACATCCTTGATGGCGTGCCCGAGCCCGGTCGAGACGTTGAAGATGCCGGTCGGCGCCTCGTCGCGCAGGACCAGGTTGATGATTTCGATAAAATCCGCCATGTCGAGAAAATCGCGCACCGCCGTGGTGCAAAAACATCTCTGCTCGGCTGTGAGCCGCTTGTAGAAGGTCGGGATCGGGCCGATCGCCAGCCCCGGGCCGACGATGTTGGCGAGGCGCAACGAAACCCAGGGCAGCCCGCTCAGCGCGACATAGGCCTCCGCCGCGGTCTTGGAGATGCCGTAGCTGGTGAAGGGGCGGGTTGGATGATCGACCGGTATCGGCACCCGCTCGGGCCGGCCGTAGCACAGCGCCGTCTGAAAGTTGACGAGACGCTTGACCGCCGCGCGCCGGGCGGCTTCGACGATGTTGATCGTGCCGATGACATTTGTTGCGGCATCCTCGCGCCAATCGGCCGGATCGCGATAGGCGGCGGCGCTGTGGACGACATGGGTCGGCCGGAACCGGCCAAAGCAGTCGTCGACCAGATCGCGGTCGGCGATGGTCCCTTCGACCACGGTCAGCCCGGCAACGGGGGACAGTGCCTCGGGCCGGCCGGTGGCGAAATTGTCGATGACCAGGATTTCGTGACCTTGCGGCAGCCAGGCCGCGGCGAGGTTGGCGCCGAGGCAGCCGGCGCCGCCGGTGATCAGTATCCTCACGCGCCGCTTCTCACCTGCCGGCGGTCACGAGCCGGGCCGGGCGCGCAGATGGGTGTAGCCGCCCTGCACGCCGCGGTCGCGGAAATAGGCGACGGTCCGGGCGACGATCTGGTCGAGCGGGGTGAACTCGATGTCGCCGAAATCGCGGAAGGTGCGCGCCGGGTCGAGCAGGATGCTGGGCGCGTCGTCCGCTCCGAGCGGGCGGATTTCCGGCGCCGGGTAGTCGTTGAGCTGCATCGCCCGGACCATCGCGTCGTACAGATCCTTTATCGCGACGTCGCGCCCCGAGGAAAAGTGATAGGTGCCGCCGCCGATGCCGTCGGCGGCCCGCAAAACCGTGCCGGCGAGGTCCCCGACGAAGACGAAGTCGCGCCGCGCCTCGGTCACGAAACAGCGCTTGCCCTGCGACAGGCGCTCGAAAAAGATCGGCAAGGGCCCGCTGACATTGCGCGGCCCGACCACGTTGGCGAGCCGGAAGGTGACCCAATCGACGCCGCTCAAGCGGATGTAGCTCTCGCCGGCGGTCTTGGAGATCGCATAGCTGCTGGCCGAGGGATCGATCGGGTGGCCGAGCGTGATCGGCTGCTCGATGGGCTTGGTGCCGTAGCACAGCGCGGTCTGGAAATAGATCAGCCGCCCGACATGGTGGTCCCGGCAGGCGCGCGCGACATTGGCGCTGCCGACCGCATTGGTCAGCGCGTCGCCTGCCCAATCGTCCGGGTCCTTGTAGGAGGCGGCGGTGTGGATCACCGCATCGGGGCGGAAATCGCCGATCAGCCGGTCCACCGCCACGGCATTGGCGATGCTGTCCTCGACGAGGCGCAGGCGGGGGTGCGCGGTCAGATTGTCGCGCCGCCCGGTGGCGAAATTGTCAATCGCCAGAACCTCGTCGCCGCGGGCCAGCAGCCGATCGACGATCGTCGAGCCGACGAGCCCCGACCCGCCGGTCACAAATGCCTTCATCGCCGGTATTCTCCTGTTGCGCGGGGCCTGCTGCGAGGGGCTAGTCGGCCGCGGGAGCCAGCCCCGGCGCCGCCCGGTCCGGCGTCTCGGCCAGCATCCGCCGGTACCGGTCGGCCTGATCGTGAAAGATCTGGTGCCACAATTCGAGGCTCAAGAGGCCCCAGACCTTGCGCGAGAAGCGCCCGGCGCCGGCGAAATTCGCGAGCACGGCGTCGGCGTTCATGAGCGGGCGCTCGCGCGCGCTGCGGGCGCGGAAGGTATCCTCGACCAGCTCGCGCAGGTCGCCCGAAAACCATTCCTTGAGCGGCACCGGAAAGCCCATCTTGTCGCGCCGGTCGGCGATCGACGGCGGCAGGTCGGCGGCATAGGCGGTCTTCAGCAGATGCTTCATCCGGCCGCCGGCAAACTTTACATCGGCCGGCACGGTCGCGAGGAACTCGATCAGCGGGTGGTCGAGCAACGGCACCCGGCTTTCGAGCCCGTGCGCCATGCTCATACGGTCCTCGACCTGCAGCAATGCCGGCAGCAGGCATTTGAAATCGAAATGGCTCATCTTGTCAAAATAGGCTTCCTTGTGAACGTTGCTCTGATTGTTGAAAATCGCGACGAAGCTTTCGAACACTTGCTGCTTGTCGAGCAATCCCCACTCCACTTCAGCTTCCATGTCGGTGGAGCGATCGACCAGGCGAAAATAACGCCGGTCGAGATCGTCGAACAAGCCTTCGCGCCAGAATTCCTTCATCAGTGGTTTGTACTCGCGCAGCAGGCCGAGGTTGGGAACGATCGATTCGATGGTGACGACGTAGTTGCCGTTCTTGTAGGTGCCGTCGAGCGCCGCCTTGATGCACTGCTCGAAATAGGCGAGCAGGTAGCGCGCATAGCCGCCGAAGACCTCGTCGCCGCCCTGGCCGCCCAGCACCACCTTCAGATGGCGCGCCGCGAGCTCGGAGACGATGAATTGCGGGAACGAGCCGGGCCCGGCCACCGGAAAGTCGAGGTGATAGAGCACGTCCTCGATGTGGTCGCGGAAATCCGCGGCGGTGATGTCGGCGACGTGCAGTCTGCCGCCGGCGCGATCGACCGCGCTCGCCGCGTATTCGCTCTCGTCGTAGCCGGGGAACTGGGTGAAGCGGCCGTGGAAGCAGTCGCCGATCCCGTGCCCGGTCTTGGCGGCGAGGATCGCGATCAGGCTCGAATCGATGCCGCCGGAAACATAGGCGCCGACCGGCACGTCGCTGCGCATGTGCAGCTCGACCGAATTGTCGAGCAGCTCGGCGAGACGGCTGGCGAAATAGCGCGGGCTGTGGTCGTAGTCGATCTGGTAATGGACATCCCAGTAGCGCCAGGTGCGGACCTCGCCGTTCTCGACCGTCAGCGCGTGCCCGGGCAACAGCTGCTTGATGCCGCGGAACAAGGTCGCCTCGCCGATCGTGTACTGAAACGTCAGATATTCCGCGAGTGCCGCCGGATCGGTTTCGATCGCCGGAAGAAACGGCAGCAGCGCCTTTGCCTCCGAGGCAAAAATGAACCTATTGCCGACGATCGTGTAATAGAACGGCTTGATGCCGAAGCGGTCGCGCGCGCAGAACAGGCGGTGGCGGCGGCCGTCCCACAGGGCAAACGCGAACATCCCGCGCAGCCGGTCGAGGCAGTCGGCGCCATATCGCTGATAAGCCGCGAGCAGGCATTCGGTATCCGAGGCCGAGCGAAACCGCCAGCCGGGCGCGAGCGCGGCGGCGAGCTCGAGATAATTGTAGATCTCACCGTTATAGGTAATCACGTTCGGGCCGGGCCCGATCATCGGCTGGCGCGCCGCCGCGCTCAAATCGATGATCGCCAGACGGCGGTGGGCCAGCCCCGCCCGCCGCTCGTCGCAGATCCAGCTGCCGTGCCCGTCCGGGCCGCGATGGGCGATGATCCGGCCCAGCAATTCGACCGACGCGTCGAGACGCGGGATTGGCGATCCGTCGATCGAAACGATGCCTGCGATGCCGCACATCTCGATTTCGCTCCGTTCAGTGAGGTAGGTTCTTACGCGTTGGGCCCGAGCAAGAGCGCCCCCGCCCGGCCGTTCGGGCAAGCATCGCGCCCTCGATCAGGTCTCTCAGCCGCACGGCCTCGGTCTCCCAGCGCAATTCGCGGGCCAGCGCGGCGGTGTTGAGGCGCAAGGTTTCGAGGACTTGGCTGCATCGAGCGATCGCTCGCGCCAGTTCTCCCGGATCGAGCCGGTCGAGAACGCTGCCGACTTTATGGCCGCCGATCGTCGCTTCGACCTCAGCCAGGGGCGCCCGGATTATCGGCAGCCCGGCGGCGACGACCTGAAAGAAGCCGTTGGGCAAGGCGTTCCGATAATTGTCGGAACGAGGCTCATAGATCACCAGGCCGAGATCGGCCGAGCGAATGAACGGCACGACCTGATCGGGCGCGACGCAATGGCCGAAATGAATGCGCCCGGCCGCCGGGTGCCGCCGCAGCGTTTCCGCTTGCCCCTCATAAAATCGGCCGAGAAAGGCGAGGTGAAAATTCCCCGGCAACAAGGCCATCGCGTCGGCCGCGATCTCGACCGCCATACCCGCCTTGCGATTGCCCACCACGACGCACAGCCTGTCCTCGCCGGTTAATCCCAATACCATCCTCAGATCGGATACGACCGGTCGATCGAGCCGATCGTCGTGGCAGTTGCGGATCACCACCGGCCGCCGTCCGAAGGTGTGCTCCATCAGCCGAGCCACGCCCTCGCTGACGGTGACGACCCCATCCGCCGCAGCGACCAGGCGGTTCTCCAGCCGGTCCAGAAACGGGCGCAGGCGGTTGCGGTCAAACGCCCGCTGCAGCTCGACCGGCTCGATCCCCCGATAATAGTCGTGCGCATCATAAACGACGCTCGCGCCCAGCCGCGCCGCGGCCGCGGCGACAGCCCGGTGCATCTCGAAAGAGTGCAGGTAGTAGAGATCGGCTGACGGCAGCCGATGCCGGGGTCGGCGGCAGTAGCGCCACCACTCGTAGCCGCGGTAGCCGAGATAGAGCGGCAGTTCGCCGACTGCGCCGATTTGGCCGGCGCGCAGCGCTGCCGTCATTCGCCGGAACCGGCTGCCGACGGCCACCAAACCATTGCCCGTGCCGCTCGGGCCCGACCCTCCGCGGCCGATCGAGCGCACCTCGATCCGGTCACCCCAAAACTGCCGCACGCTGGGCCGCCCCTCGACGAGGATCGAGCGAAATCCGGCGTCGGCAAGGCTGCAGGCGATGCGGAAAGCGCGGCTGTCGGCCTCCAGCGGCAAAGTCGTCAGCGATACCGCGGTCGGTCGCGCCGGCACGCCGGTCACCAGTTGCCGATTTCGCCGAGGCAGCTCGAAGCGCCTGAAATTTCGGCCATAGCTGCGATCGGTGACGGGTTACGCCGGCGCGCCGCACCACGCTGCGCCGTAGGCCGCGGTCAACCGCTCCGATTCGCGCTCCCAGCACAACTCGCGCGCCGCAGCCAGCGCGTTGCGCCGGTACCGATCTACGAGTTCGCGATCGAAGCGGTTGATTGCGGCGGAAATTGCGGCGGGCTCGATCGCGGCGATGGTGGTTCCGAAATCGAACTCGCGGACCAGACCGGCCATTTCGGGGAGCGCGCTGACGCACACCGCCAACCCGGCCATGGCGTACTCGAAGAGCTTGTTGGGCAGGGCGAGTTCGTTGTGCTGCGATCCTCCGGGAAGGGCGAAGAGGCCGATGTCGAAGCCGGCAGCCTCGCTGACCAGCGCGATCATCGGCACCGGCGGCGCCAGCCGAACCCGATGCTGCAGCCCGCGGGCGGCGATGCGCTGCTGAAGCCTGCCTAAAAACTCGGCTTTCCCCGGGCCGCGAAGCGTCAGATCGAATTCGGGACGCCAGAGGGCGACGCTGTCGATGGCCGCCTCGAGCCCGCGGCCCGGTGCGACAATCCCATGGTAGAGCACGCGGATCCGCTCTCCCGTCGGGCGGAAGGCAATCGCCTGGAAACTCGCGGTGTTGCGCACGACGATCGGCGCCCGAGGTAGGCGATATCGTTGATCGAGGCACGCTGCTATCCCGGCGGAAACAGCCGAAACCACCGTCGCCCCGCGGATGAAATGCTCTTCGAGCGCGCACACTATCGGTCGATGCCAAAAACGCCACCATGCGCTGCCGCCATATTCCTCGGCGGCGAACTCGTGGGTATCGTAACCATAGACGCCGCCCTTCTCGCAGGCGAGCCGCGCCGCGAGCGGCAGGGTGTTCCAATCATTGGCCAGCCAGACCGTCGCCGTCACCCGCTCCGCACAAGCCGCCAGCCCGCGGATCTGCTCCGAAGCCGACCAATAGAGGCGCTGCGCCGCCCGCGGCCGAATGCGCACGTAGAGCAGCCGCAGCGCAGTCAGCGCTTTCCGGAAAAGCCTCGATTTCGGGCGCGCTCGCTCAAATCGGCCGACGGTCAGGACGGGCCATTCCGGATCCGGCGAGCGCGCGCCCGCCAGACCGACCCCGACGACCTGCCAGCCGGCCCGATGAAACGCATCCCCCTGCCGCCGAACCCGCGGATCGTCGGCGATCACGGACAGCGCCAGCAGGCAGATCGTCTGCGGACCGGCCGGCGATTTGCGAATTGAACCGCCCCGCGACACGCCGTCGTCATGCAAGGCTGGCGTCCATCGTGGACATTCGGGGATCCTCATCCAGACCTCGACCCGGATGAGTACGAGGGTGCGGACCACCGCCCAAAGTTCGCCGTCACCGCTCCACCTGCCGAGGCTGCTGCGGCTGAGGCGGCGCCGGATGCTCGAATGTCGGCAGCAGGCAGCTGTTCATCTGTGAGGCCGTCGCAAGTTCGACGATGTCGAGAACGGCATCCCGGTGAAGTCTTTCGGCCATCGGCCCGCTGATCTCGCACCAACGCTCGCTCCGGCAGCCGCGGTCGGCGCAACGGGCGCTCTCCTCGACAAACGATTTCGCCGCCGCATCCCTGAAATGCCCGAGTATGATCGAGGCCGTCTCGGCGGCATGATCGGCAAGAGGCGCCACGCCGGCGACAATATCGGCGATCGACAGCCCTCCTGCCGCTGCCGATTTCCGGGCGGTTTCGGCAGCGCGCTCGCCGGCCTGGCCGACGAGGGCGTTAAGGGCGAGGTTGCCCGCCGGGCGGAGAACTGCACCGCCATCGAGCCAGCTGTCCAGGCCGATCGCTGTCGGCATGAGCACCAGGCTTGCCGGCGACACGGCGATGTAAAGCGCGGTCGGGTTCTGCGGGGAGACCACGACGACGCCGTTGGCGGTTGCCGCAATCTGGCTGAAGTAAAAATACGCGCCGCCACTGAAGAGCGTGTCGCGCGGCCGCGGCAGCTCCACGTTGTTCCCGCCGTCGCATGACACCAGCTTCGAATATCCGCCAAAGAAGCATCGTCCGAAGAGGCTGACTGTCTGCCCGACCTCGGCATAATCCCGCCATGCGGGTGGCCCGAGCATTTGGCCCGCGCGGGCGCGATAGTCGTTGGGCCACGGGTCTCCCAGAGAATAGCTGCGGACCACCGCGCCCGCCCGAGTGAGCTCGATCAGGCGGTTTCCGAAAGTCGAGGTGATCAAGAGGTTTCGATCGACGGTCTCGGCAAAGCCATAGGGCATGTTCAGGCCGCCGAAACCAGGCCCGTTGTGGCCGAAGACGCTCAGCACGGTCATGGTTTGCGGATCGACGATCGAGATGTGGCCGGTGTGGGCATCGCTGACGGCGATCATCCCGTCGGAAAGACGCTGGATCGTCGTGGGCCACATGAACTGCGCCGCCAGCGCATTCCACCCGAGGCCGCCGATCGTTGCTTCGATCGCGCAAGATTCGGAGTTGAGCTTCACCAGCTGCGGCTTCGCCAGGCCAGTCGCAAAGATGAAGCCGGCAGCGAACGCCACCCCGTGGGCCTGATCGACATGGGCCGAGCATTTCAGGCGCCACTGCCCCTCGACCCGATCAAACAGATCCACCGAGCTGCCGTCATACTGCGCTGAAGCCAGCAGATGGCCGGCAGGATCGTACGCGACGCCCTCGGGGGAGACGGTCGAGGCGTCGCTGATCGTACCGCTGATGACGACGCTGGCAAAATCATCCGCGACTTGTCCGACGAGGATGTTGTTGCCGGTGTAATTGGCGATGAACAGCGCCCGCGACGCCGCATCGTAAGCGAGCCCCGCAGGCACAAAAGCTGTCGGTTCCATCGCCCATTTCACGGATATCCGCCGGACGCTCGACTGGAGTACGTCAACGGCCGAGAGGTGATGATAATTCGCTGTGATATATCGGTCGTCGTCGAGGCGGGCGATCGCAACCGGTGCCGTCGCATCAGCGAGAGCTTGCGGCGAACCGGAAAGCTTCAAATTGATCGACCCAATATTGTCAGCAGCGCGAGCCATCGTCGCGTACGCCAGCGTCGTCAGCGCCAACATGCACAAGGCATGAGTAGAGATGCGCACAACTCTCGTTTTCTCTGGCCGGCTGCGGAATCAGTTCAAGAAACTTGAATAATACTCGGCGAATTCGAGTTCCTCGTGCTCCCAGTTGAATTTCGAGCGAGCCGCCGCATAGGCGTTATGCCGATATTCGTCGATCTCGGCCGGGTGCGACAACAACTCGTTGAGGCTCGCCGCGATAGTGCTCGGTTCGAGGCTCGGGAACGTCGTACCGACACCCAGCTCGCGGGTCAGCCGCCGCATTTCGACGAGATCCGAGCTGGCGCAGCCAAGGCCGGCCATCATGTATTCGAAGAATTTGTTCGGCAGTGCGTACTCGGTGTTCTTGCATACGGGAACGAAGGGATTGAGGCCGATGTCGCAATCCGCTGCGGCGGGGATCATCTCCGCGACCGGCACCGGCGGTGCAAAGGTGATCCGATCCTCGACGGCCTCGGTGCGGCACAACTCCTTCAGCTTCAGCCCGTGCGACCCAATCCCACGGAAAACGAACTCGCCGTTGTCGACATGCCGCGAGGCTCGAATGACCTCCTCCAGACCACGATGTGCAGAGTAAGCCCCATGATAGAGGAATTTGCGGCGCTGACGGCGCCTCGACAGCACGGCGGGAGGCGCCAGATAGGCGACGGACGGAACGTTGAGTACGGTTTTAAATGACTTGGAGCCATACGTTCTGACGAAATATGCCCCCAATAAATCGCAGACGGTCATGCGGCCGTCGGTCTGGTTGATCAAGAGGCGTTCAAGCATGGTATAGAAATTGTGCCAGGCTGGCGGCCGGCTAGCTCTGGCCAGCTGCTCCGGATAGATCTCATGAGCATCGTATATCACCGGCACTCGATGATTTTTTCTGAACATGAAGCCGATCAGCAATGTGTCGAGATCATTGCAATGCACGACAGACGGCCGATAAGTCTCGGCAAGCTTGTAGATGGCAAGGTCGATGAGCATAATCGAACGGATGCTCAGAATTTCCGCGCGCTCGTCGAATTCGCTGGAGGCGGTGCCGTTGAGCCGGGCTCGCAGACGCCGGCGAATCGCGCCGTAGGCGCGGCGCGGATCGCCGGACCAGCGTGACATTCCAGCATCTTTCAAAACCCGCGGATCGCATCGACCGATGATCTCCGCGGCGGCTGGACAGACCGTGGAGAAGGTCAGCATGTCCTCCGTCTCGAACCGCGTCGGCACCGGCACTCGCCGTATTTCCATTCCGCCGACGATCTCATGGTCGCCGCCTGCGGCCGACTGCATCTCGAAGACCACCACTTTGTGCCCGGCGGCGGCCAGGCTTCCGCCCATCCGCAAAACTCGCGGGTCGCGTTTGGTGGCATTGAGATTGAAAATCGCAACTGTCTGTCGAGCCACTTCCCCCCCCTGCCTACATTGGCGCCGCACCAATGGCCTTTCCGCCGCACGCACAGACACGCGCCGACCACTCGATAAGAATTATCTCGCGGCCGGCGACGATATCTCGGCTGAGGCCCGGGCTATCGACGCTCCCCAATGGACCGGCCGCGATCTGCCAGCGACCGCCGCGACCGCGGGGGCCGGCGCCCAGCGATCGATGAATTGGCGATGCCACAGCTCGACCGTGGCCAGCCGATAGAGGAGCCAGCTCCGGTCTGCGGCGCCCGACTGATGCTGGCCCCAGTAGAAGCCAATCGACTCCTCGGTCATCAGCTCGCGCTGGCGCAACGACCGGGAAAAAAGCAGATCGTGAAACTGCTGCCGATGCGGCTCTTCGCGAAGCCAGCGCGCAAACGGGGTCGGATAGCCGAGCTTGCTGCGCCGCCAGGTCACCGTTTTGGGCATCGCCGGCGCCATTGCCGCGCGCAGCACCCACTTGGTCCAAGAATCGCGGATTTTATATTTCGGGTCCAGCCCCAGGGCAAACTCGACGATCCGGTAATCGAGAAACGGGACGCGCGCCTCGATCGAGTAGGCCATCGAATTTCTATCTTCGTAATGGAGAAGGGCCGGGATCGACTGCTGCACCAGGTGCCAATAGAGAGTGTCGCTGAGGCGGTCGGGGAAGCGAACGGGGCGTCGGCGTTCGATCTCTCGGCCTGCCGCGTTCGCGGTCAGGCTCGGGTGAAAAAACGGCGGCTCGCCGGCCGCGGCGAATACCGGCACCGCGCGCCGGCGCAGGACCGAGATCGCCTTGCGGATCGCCTGGTAGAGCGGCAGTTGGAACGCACCTCCCAGCGCCCCTCTGCCCCAATGCCGCAGGACACCCGCGGCGAGCCGATAAGCTCGGAGCTGGCTGGCCCGGTCGCCGGTTGCCAGCAGGTCCTGGATCCGCAGCGGCAGATAGGGCAGATAGCCAGCGAACAATTCGTCGCCGCCCTGCCCGTCGAGGATCACCTTCACATCCTGCGCTGCACGCCGCATCACATGGAATTGGGTATAGAGACCGGGCCCCGCCGTCGGCTCGTCCTGATGCCAGGTGATGCGGTTGAGGTCGTCGATCAGGTGGTCGCCGGGTTCGGGCCGCACCGAGGCGCCGAGGGCGCCGGTATGGGCGAGGACGGCCGAAACCCACTTCTCCTCGTTGCAGTCGGGGTCCGGATAGAGGCCGGAAAAGGTATGGGGCGGATCGCGACGCTGTCCTGCCATCAGGCAAACGAGCGCACTCGAATCGATCCCCCCGGAGAGGCATGTCCCAACCGGGACATCCGAGCGCATGTGCAGGGCGACGGACGAGGTCAGCAGCTCGCGCAGTGTGGCAACTGGATCGCTGCGCCCCCAGCGGTCGCGAAACTCCTCGAGCTCGAGATCCCAGTATCGCCATTGGCGAAGATCGCCGTCCCGCAGCCGGAAAACGGCGTTGTGCGCCGGGGGAAGCGACAGAACATCGGCAAAAAAGGTTTCCGGGCCGTCGTCCAAGGCGCCCGACGGCAGGAAGTAATGCACCATCGGCAGGTTGGTGCGGCGCAGCTCGGGGAACGCCGCCAACAACCCCTTGATCTCCGAGGCGAAGGCGAAGCGCTGCGCGTCACAGACGTAATAGAGTGGCTTGATGCCAAAGCGGTCGCGCGACAGAAACACCTCCCGACGCCCACGATCGAACAGGGCAAGCGCCCACATGCCGTTGAAACGGCTGACGCAATCGGCTCCCCATTGCTTGTAGGCCTCGAGGATGACCTCGGTGTCGGTCTCGGTGGAAAAGACACGGCCGAGCTGTCGCAGCTCGTCTCTGAGCTCGAGGTAATTGTATATCTCGCCGTTGTAGACGATCACCAGGGACCCGTCGCGGCTCGCCATCGGCTGCCGCCCGGCCTCGGTAAGATCGATGATCGACAGCCGGCGATGCGCTAACGCGACGGGGCCTTCGAGATAGACGTCTCCGTCATCGGGGCCCCGGTGGTAAAGAATATCGGCCATTGCCGTCACCGCGGCTTCCGCCGGCGGCCGGAGCGGATCCTTCCAAACCACACCCGCGATCCCGCACATGACCGGCCCTCAGCTTCCGTTGCCGGCGTGAAGCCCGCCGCCGGCCAATCGGTCGTAGAGCCCGACGACGATCTCGGCCTGTCGATCCCAGGTAAATTCCATGCAGCGCGCACGCAACGCCTGCCGATAGCAATCGAGATCCGAGGCGAACATCTGGTCGATCGCCGCTGCGATCGTGGTCGGGTCCGACAGCCGATGCACTTGGCCAAACCCGTTGTCGTGAACGAACCGGCGCAGCTCGGGCAGGTCATTGGCCAGAATCGGCACGCCCGCCACGATCGCTTCGAACAGCTTGTTCGGCGTGCAGAACCGAGAGTTCAGATCGATCGGCGGATAGGGAATGACAACCACATCCGCCGATGCGGTATACCCGAGAAGCGTCGTCTGGTCGACCGCGTCCAGGAAGAATACGCGGGTGCCGAGCGTGCCGGCCGCCGCTGCGATCTCGCTCAGCTCGGCGCGTTTTTCGGCCCCGGGGCCGAGGAACACCAGGGCCACTTCCGCAGCGCGCACCTCTGACATCGCCCGCGTCAGATTTTCCAGATTGCGGTTGATCGATAATGCGCCTTGGAAAAGCAGCACGCGTCGCTGACGCGGCAGCTGAAGCCGCTGTCGGATGGTGTCGGTCGGCGCCATCGGCAACGTTTGCAGATCGGCCTCCGGCGCATTCAGCACGATCGCGGGTGTCGGGATGCCGTAGCGCTTGGCCATCTCATCTGCGATCGACAGGTTGACCGTCGTCACTGCGTCGGCGAAACCGATGATCTCGGCCTCGACCTCACGGTAGAGGGCAATGCGCGCTTCACCAAAATGGTGTTGTTCCGGATAAAGCTCGTGCGCGTCATAGACGAGGCGCGCGCCATGAAAGTCGGCGGCGGCGATCGCCGCCGGCAGCACCGGCAGGTCATGCGCCGTCACGATCGCGGCGGGATGTTCCAGCGCGCGGGCGAGAAAGTGGTCGTGGTAGAAATAAGCCTCATTCCAGGATCGGCGGGGCGACAGCCTCGTCGGTAGCGAAGCCGGCAGGTCCGGCGCCGGCCCGCCGGTGTCGATGCGGGTGATCCGCACCTCCGGAAAGTTCGCCTGGTCGAGGTCGATCGGGTCCGGATACGGCGCCGCCACTACGGTCACCTGCCATCCGTTTCTGATCAGCGACCGCGCTTGGGAGAGCACCCGGCGATCGATTCGCTCGTCGGCGACCAGCATGAGGACAGTGCGCGGGGGCGGGGGTGGGGGCTCGGAAGCCACCGGCAGCGCAACCCTGCGCGGCGCCGCAAGCCGCTGCCATCTCTGCACGGCGCCGCGGCGCATCCGGCCGACGAGCCTGGCAATCGGGTATGCCGGCGACAGCACGCGCTCGGCGACATGGACGCGCCTGGTCAGCTCGTCAGCCTGCACCTTCAGCCTGATCACCGCCTCGCCGGCGCCATGCAAGCTCGGAACAAACTCCTGGAAGGCCTGATCCTGGCGGGCAACCGAGGCTTCGACCACCCGCAGCCGCTCCGCCAGATCCCCGACGATGCTCGCCGCCTCGGCGACCGCACTCAGCCGAGCAGCAAGCTCGGCCATGCGCCGCTGCGACGCGCTGGTCTCGGCCTCGATAATCTTTTCCTTGCTGATAACGCGCAGATGCTCCGCAACGGCCCCCATTTCCTGGCGGGCTACTGCTGCTTCGACCATCCGCAGCCTCTCCGCCAGGTCATCGACGATGCTCGCCATGTCGGCGACAGCATCCATTCGAGCAACAAGCTCTCGAGTGAGGCGTCCCGTCTCGCTGACAAATTCCGATCGGAGATAATTGACCTCGTTGGTTAGGCGCTCGGTTTCGTCGGCACATTCGCGCTTGACCCGTTTGATCTCGGCATCGGCAAAAAGCGGTGCGGCGTCCTCCCCTTCCCCCGTGATCGTCCCGCGCAGCTCATGACCATGCTGGATCCACGAAAAATCGAGATCGGACCGCACCGAGCCGGCCCTGAGCCGCACGGCGGCGCCGAGCGCGGCATACATGTCGCCGCTCACCGTTTCCCAATTGAACTTGGTCTCGAAACAGAGGCGAGATCGGCGCGACATTTCGATAATCTGGCTCTTCGATGCCGCCAGCTCATTGACGACCCCAGCCAGCTCTTCATGGTTGGAAAAGTCGACGGCGACACCTATTCGATTTTCTTCTACCACACTCCTCGCGAAATCCAGAGCGTTGTTGCAGATTATCGGCAGCCCGGCCGCCAGGTATTGAGAAAGCTCGATGGGGCTGCAATACCTGTCACTGATCGAACCGGCCGCATGTGGAATGATGCCGATGTCGGCTTGTCGAGCCGCGGCTACCGCTTCGCTCGTCTCAGTGGCTTGCGGAAAGATGATACGATCGCCAAGAAGGCCGTGGCTTCCTGCCAGTTCCATCATCTTTGTTCTGGATGAACCATCCGGCATTTGCAGGAGCAGACGCGCCTGTTTATCGACCCGGTTCCATGCCGTGATCAGATCCTCAACTCCGCGCCCGGCGTTGAACCCTCCCAAATAAATGAAGAAGACATCATCCGGCATCGGGGGGCGCTGAAGCGCCAAGTCAATATTGATAAAACTCGCCGAACGCTTGGACACACAATTCGGCACCGAGAGAAATTCGCAACCGTATTCTTTGGTCATGAGGTCGGCCAGTTGCGGCGAAACCGTGGTGCGCAGTTCGGCAAGCGCTGCCAGATTCCGTTCGAAGGCCGACCAAAACTCCACCTCCCAATGTCGACGCTCTATGAAAGCATGGGGGCGAAACTCCTGAGCGTCATAGAGAACCGCCGCGCCGCTTTCATCGGCCAGAGCAAGCGCGGCGGGCAGCGTATCCATGTTGGCGGCGACAACGGCATCGAATTCGCCGATCAGGCGCCCCGCTTGGAGAAGCGCACAGTTCGTGTTGAGAAAGTCGCGCGAAGTACGGCGAAACCGGCTCAGATCCTCCTCGCTCGCATCAAGGGCGCCGATCGACCGCGCGAGAACCCTCGCCGGGAGCTCCGCGAGCGCATACAGCAACATGAGATGCTGAAGAGCGATGGAACTTCCCGCCCGCATTGTCAGGACATCGGGAACGACATCCCAGTCGTGGCTATGGCGCCCCACCCGGACCCGTGTTCTGCGGTCTGATACGCGCTCATAGCTCGGGCCGGCGCCGTCCAAGTCGTCCGCGTAGGTCCCGAGCTCGCACACTTCGAAATCCGCTGATAGACTCTGCGCTATCGAGGCGATGCGCGGCTCCATCTTCGGCTCGTTCCCCGCCAGCAGCAAAGCGCGACGACATTTCAAGCCAGGCACCGCGACGCGAACTCGACGCCGCTGCCCGGCCCTTGCGAGCGAGCGCCCGGTCAATAGCCAGATCAAAGTCCGCGACAAACTTCTCGTAATGAAATCGGCCGCTCAGGATGATCTCTTCGAAAGTCCGGTCCGCCATCTCGGACATCTTCGTACCATCGGCGATGAAATCGACGATCTCATCAAAGTTTGCCAGATCGCGACGCAACGGGACAAAATGACGATTAGGTATCAATACGCCGGAATAATAGCCTTCGTAAAGTATCTGCACCGAGCGCGTCGCGGCCGCTTCGAGGTGACGAGGCGAGATTTGCGCGTAATTGACGTTGCCTTCGAACTTATGCAGGTAGGCGCGATGAGCCTCGTTGTAGAACGCCTCGGAGAGGTGGTCTGAATTGGGATGGTCCTTCTCGAACTCGCGACACCACGTTTCGACCTCTCCCGTAAAATCAAAAAGATTCGTGCCGGACTCGACGCCAAGGACCGCCTTGGACCGACCGAGAAAGTCAAACCACGCTGTTCCGCCTATCCTATCTTGCCCTCGGCTGGAAATGTCGACATTCAGTGGATATGCGGTCGCAGCACGGCCGACGTCGCAGCCTATATTACGCTTTTCAAAGCCCAACCGGCCGAAAGACAGCGGCTGGATCGATCCACGGTAGGTGATATCGAACCGACGATCGCCAATCCGGTCAAAATCGAGCGATCGCATAAACGGGGACACGTATCCGGTGAAAGCCTGAAGAAATTCTACTTCGTCAACCGCATCAGGCGGGTATACCTTACTCAGTTCTTCCGGCGGGACGCATGTAATGACCAAATCAAATTTTTTCTCGCCGATGAACGACACGAATCGGTTGGTACGAAAATGCTCATCCTGCTTCATCAGCGCCTTGACGCCGTCATACTGCTCGAACGGCCGGGCCAGCCGCCTATCCAGAGAATATGCATTGTCGGGATGGTACGAGGCGGTGCAATGCACAATTATGCCTGTATAGTGGTTGAGGTCAATTGTGCCAGGGATTTCAAGAAGGGGTGATCGGCCTGGCCACAGATTGAGAATTTCAATGCCGTATCGGCTCAATTCCTGCCACAGAGCGATATTTTCATAGATCGTCGTGATGCCGGCAGGATCGAAGTAACAGATTAATAAGAAGCGCTCAGCGGCTCTCCGATAGGGCCGGCGGCCGAGCTTTGGTCGCAAATCCAGAGAACTCATCGTCCTATTATTCGACGCATTCAGCATGTGTTGCGGGAGAGGCGGCGGATTACGGGATTGGAATGGGTTTTCAAGCACCATCGGGGGCTGCCTTCATCGCCGGGGCGTCGGCACCGGGCAAATCGCGCGCTGCCAGAAGAGAAATCCGCCGACGCCGGGCGGCGCGAACCGGTCGGTCGCTGATCACCAGCCTCAGGGAGATGCCGGGGTGAAGCAGCGGGCGCCGACCTCCTCCTCGTGCTGCTGCAAGCGCCGGGCAATAACGGTCACCGGCAACGAGACCATGCCGAGTTCGATCGAGCCATGGTAATCTTCGTCAATTCGAAAATATATAGATCGATCCCAATGGCACAGATAAGGCAATCGCGCCCCGCTATGCCAATCTAGGTTGAGTTCGGGCAAAAGTTCTATGGTGGCGACGTAGTTGCTTTGACGGAGATTCGGGCGATCGATCCGAAACAGCACTTCGTATATCCCGCGCTGCAAGCCCTCTTGGAAGTGATGAACGGCAAGTAGAACGCGGTTGCCACGATCGTCGTAGAGAATGACGGCGAGCCAGCATACCGGAACCGGGACGCTCAGCTCGGCGGTGATTTTGAACGCGATCGCCTCGCCCAGGTCGAACACGTGCTGCGGTGCTGCGGCGCCATTGCACACCGCAACGTCGAGGAAGCGGGCCTCGGCGGTTTCCCACTTTTCGCGTGCCCGCCCCGGATCGCCGGCGAGTGCCTCCGAGCGGGTTCGTTCATGCTGCGGTGCGGCCCGATCCTGCGGTGCAGCGAGATCCCGCGGCTCGACCGTAAGCTCTGCGTTTTCGCCACCCGGGCCCGCTTGCGCGGATGCTGTCGCGCATTCGTCGTCAAGCCCGGTCTCGAGCCGGAACCGGTCGACCTGCGCAGGGGGTTCGGCCGAACTGTTCATCGATCGACTGCCCGCAGCCTTCGCGACGGAAGCCGTCTCGTCCTTCGGGGAAATCGCAAAGCTCTCAACTCGACACGAATTCGGGTCTTCCGGCGGCGTCAGGATGCCGAGCCGCCGATACCCGCTCGGCTCATGCAATTCGACCGCGATCAATTCCCCGGCCGCGGCCCTGTGCTCGATTTCAATCGCTCCCTTCCCGCCCATCAGGTCGGCCGATGCGCGAAAATATATCGGGGCGTGCCGATAGATACCGCCCGTGCTCTCGACGCAGCGCGCCGTGCGTCCGTTGACGACTACCGGCAGGCTCCACAGCATGTAACCAGGGTCGGTCGCGACATAGGCGGTCTGAGAATTGTCGTTGTCCATAGCCTCGCCCGGCAGGACCTCCAATCGTCGGCCATCGGCCAGAACAAGTGCGATCCGGTAGACGGCATGGGTGAGGGCCGGCGGCCGCCCGTCGGCCGTCAGCAGACGGAACAGCAGCAGTTCGTCCTCGCTGCTGCCGTTGCTTGTGCGATCGCGGCGGCGCATGCGCGAGACCGCACGGGTGGTCTGCGCCCGCAGGCGCGCCTCCTCGCGCTCCACAACCGAAGCGTAATAGGCCTTGCTGAGATCGAGGGTGGCCCCCGTCATCCTGACCCGCCCGCGCTCGAGCCAGACAGCCTTCTCGCACAGGCGCTGCACGCTCGACATGTCGTGGCTGACGAACAGGACCGTGGCGCCGACCTCCTTGGTCAGCCGTCGCATCCGGTCAGCGCATTTGGCGGCGAAATAAGCGTCTCCCGCACCGAGGATCTCGTCGATGATCAGCACGTCGGGAACGATCGCAGAGGCGGTCGAGAACGCCAGCCGCGCATACATCCCGCTCGAATAGGTCTTGATCGGCTGGTCGATGAACTCGGCGAGTTCGGAGAAATCGACGATCTCGTCAAAGCGCTGGTTCGCGTCGGACCCGGTAACACCCTGGTAGGCAAGGGCGGAATAGACGTTTTGCCGGCCGGTGAACTCGGGGTGGAAGCCGGTGCCCAGATCCATCAGGGCCTGGATGTTGCCGCGCACCGCCACGGTGCCGGAAGTCGGCTGCAATCCGCCGCAGATGATGTTGAGGAGGGTCGATTTGCCGGCGCCGTTTTGACCGATCACAGCGAGGCTGTCGCCGCGCCGCAGCTCGAGCGAGATGCCGCGCAATGCCCAGAACTCGTCATAGGCGTTCTTCGGCAGCGGCAGGCCGAAGGCTTCCAACACCCGGTAGCGCGGATGGCGGTAGCGCTTGAACATCCGCGATACGTCGTGGACCGCAATCGCGATATCGCTGTCAGACATATTCGGCAAAAACCGGTTTGAGGCGCCGGAACATCTCGTAGCCGAGCCAGAACGACGCGACGGCGATGACCGTGAAAGCCAGCCAGAAGCGCGGCGAGAACACCCCGAAGATCAGCACCTGCCGATACAGCTCGATGATGTAGAACAGCGGATTGGCGTAGGCCAGCGCCAACAGCTGATGCGGGATCATGTCGCTGGTGTAGCCAATCGGCGAGACGATCATCAGGAACAGCACGACGATGCCGATCGCCTGCGCCGTATCCCGGAAGAACACGTTGAGCGCCGAGAGCATCCAGCCGACCCCGATCGAGAAGACGAGCTGGAGCAGCAGCAGCGGGACGATCAGGAGCTGCGTCAGGTGAAACTCGCCGCGGCTCCACAGCGCCAGCAGCAGACCGGCAAGCCCGACGGTCATCGACACGGAGCTGGCGAACACGCCTTTTACCGGCACCAGCTCGATCGGAAACATCGTATTCTTGATCAGGTGCTTGTTGCTGACGACCGAGCTTACCGACATGCCCAGCACCTCGGAAAAGCCGATGAACGGGATCAGGCCGGAAAAGATGATGATGACGTATTCGATCGGCGAATAGAGTTGCAGACGGACTTGCAGGATCAGCGCATAGACGCTGGCGTAAAGGCCCAGAAACAAGAACGGATAGAGGACCGCCCAGCTCAAGCCGAAGGCGGTCCCGACATAGCGGGAGCGGATCTCGACCAGGGTCGTGGCGTAAAGGATCCGCCGAGACCGGAACAACAGCCGCAACGCGCCGAGCACGGCGAGTGTCCGATCCGGTTTCGCGTTCGGCCGCTCAGCGCAGCGCCTGGCGCAGCGCAGCGGCGATGCGGTCCTGGGTCGGCGCGTCGAGATAGGGGTGCATCGGCAGGCTCAGGACCTCGGCCGCGAGCCGGTCGGATACCGGCAGGCCGTTGCCGGCGCAGGGATAGTCGCGATAGGCGGTCTGCCGGTGCAGCGGCTTGGCGTAATAGACCGCGGTCGGCACGCCCGCCGCCTTGAGCTGGAGCGCCACCCGGTCCCGGTCGCAGCCCTGCGGCAGCCGGACCGTGTATTGCGCCCACACGCTGGCGAGCCCATTCGGCACCCGCGGCACCGCCGCCACATCGCCGAGCAGGTCGGCGTAGCGCGCCGCCACCCGGTTGCGGGCCTCGATCTCGTCGGCGAAGACCGCCAGTTTTTCGATCAGCACCGCCGCCTGGATGGTGTCGAGCCGGGCGTTCATGCCGATGCGCACATTGTCGTATTTGTCGCCGCCTTGGCCGTGCACGCGCAGGCTCCTCAGCACCGCGATCGCCTCGTCGTCGTCGACGAACACCGCGCCGCCGTCGCCATAGCAGCCGAGCGGTTTCGCCGGGAAGAAGCTGGTCGTTGCGATGTCGCCGATGGTGCCGGCCTGACGCCCCTTGTAAGCGGCGCCGAAGCTCTGCGCCGCGTCGCACAAGACCCATAGCCGATGGGCCGCCGCGATCCCGAGGATTTCGTCATAGGCGGCCGGCAAGCCGAACAGATCGACCGGGATGACCCCGGCCGGGTCGAGCCCGAGCCGCCGGGCGGCGGCGATGCCGGCCTCCAGGCTGACCGGGTCCATGTTGAAGGTTTCCGCGCAGACATCGACAAAGACCGGCACCGCACCGTACCAGGCCACCACCTCGGCGGTGGCGGCGAAGGTGAAGGACGGCACCAGCACCGCCTGTCCGGGCTTGATGCCCAGCACCATCAGCGCCAGCCCCAGCGCGTCGGTGCCGTTGGCGCAGCTCAGGACGTGCCTGGCGCCGCAGAACTCGGCGAGAAGCTGCTCGAACCGGGCAACCTCGGGGCCCATGATGTAGCGGCCGTGCTCGACGACGCGCAGGATCGCCTCGTCAACGCGGCGGCCGAGACGCCGGCGCTGCGCGCCGAGGTCGATGAACTCGATCGGCCGATCAGCGGCGGCGGCGCTCAGGGTGTCGGGCATCAACCGATCTCCTCGATGCGGTCGCGGTCGATCTCGCGGTAGCGGCGGCCGGAGCGGCCGCAGACCAGCTCGGGGCCTAGCCGCTCGCCGTCATGGCTCATCCAGCCGATGCGGCGCGCCGGCACGCCGGCCATCAGGGCAAAGGCGGGCACGTCGCGCGTCACCACCGCCCCGGCGGCGATAAAGGCGTATTCGCCCACCGTGTGCCCGCAGACGATCGTGGCGTTGGCGCCGATGGTGGCGCCGCATTTGACCAGGGTGGCGCGGAATTCGTCCTTGCGCTCGACCGCGGCGCGCGGGTTGTCGACATTGGTGAAGACGCAGGACGGGCCGCAGAACACCTCGTCCTCGAGGGTGACCCCCTTGTAGATCGAGACGTTGTTCTGGATCTTGCAGCGATTGCCGATGGTCACGTCGGGGCCGACCATGACGTTCTGCCCGAGGGAGCAGTCGCGGCCGATCCGGGTGTGCGCGAGAATATGGGCGAAGTGCCAGATGCGGGTGCCGGCGCCGATCTCGCACGGCTCATCGACAAAAGCGGTTTCGTGGATTTGAGCGTCGCGGCGGGCGGGCCGCTGCGCCGCTGCGGCGCCGGTGAGCGCGGTGCTCGCCCGCGCCAGGACGCGCAGCACGCGCAGGCCTTCGCGGCCATCGGTGCGCGGCGTGCCGCCGGTCGCGATGCAATCGAGAAAATGGCGGCATTCGAGCTGCAGCGGCTCGCCCTGGTCGAGCGCTACCGGATCGGCCTCGGCGCGCTGCGGCACCGGCAGCGCGTCGCGCCATTCGATCCGATGCGGATAAAGCACGAGCTTATGGCTCCAGGGCTGCCCGTCGTCGAACACCGCCATTGCCCGGTCGCCGATGACCACGAGCTTCTGCTCCTTGAACGGGTGCAGCCAGGAGACGAAGACGTGGGCCTGCTCGCCGCCGGGGAAGGCCAGATGGGTGGTGGTGACGTCGGCGATGGCCTTGTGCAGGTAATAGCCGCCCTGCGCCGTCACCTCGGCCGGCTCCTGGCCGACCAGAGACAGGATCATCGACAGATCGTGCGGCGCAAACGACCACAGAATGTCCTCCTCGCGGCGCACCTTTCCGAGGTTCAGCCGGTTCGAGTAGAGATATTGCAGCCGCCCGAGCGCACCCTCGCGCACCAGCTCGCGCAGCTTGGAGAAGGCCGGATGGTATTGCAGCAGATGGCCGACCATCAGCCGGCGGTCCGCCCGCTCGGCGGCGACGCAGAGCCCTTCGGCTTCGGCAATGGTCAGCGCCAGCGGCTTCTCGACAAAGACGTGCTTGCCCGCTCCGATCGCACGCTGCGCGAGCTCGGCATGCAGCACCGCCGGCGCGGCGATGGCGACGCCGGCGATCTCGGGATCGCGCAATACCGCGTCGATCTCGGCGACCGCTGCGCCATAGCGCCGGGCGAGCGGGTCGGCTGCGGCCCGGTCGGGGTCGCAGATCGCGGCGAGCACGCCGAGCTCGGCAAAGTTGCGGACGAGGTTCTGGCCCCAATAGCCGCAGCCAAGGACGGCCACCCGGGCGCTGTCCGTTCGGCGGCGCCTGGACGCCTCGCGAGGATCCGACATGATTTCCTCTTCCATGCTACCGCACTCCGGGTGACGCGGCGGTCACCGGGGCCGATTGGATCAAGCTGCGGCATCGCGGTGCGCGACCGCGACGCCGCCGATCAGGCGGCTTCGACCGCGCCGGCGCCGAGCTGGGCGCGCACCGCGCGGCCCAGCAATTCGAGCAGCACGACCACGCGATCCCGGTCGTGCAGCTCGACGAGACGTCCGACCATGTCTTCGAAAGCTCCCGCCGTGACCCGCACCAGCTCGCCCGGCCGCAACGCCGGCCGCGAATCAAGGCGATCAAAGGCGCCCTGCCGCTCGCGCTCGCGAATCGCGGCGACGATGTCGCCAGGCACCGGGGCCGGTCTGTCGCCGGCGCGCACGACGCCGCTGACGCCGAAGGTCGAGAGGATCGGCCGCCAGCGCATCTCCGCGCGGTCGAGCCCGGCAAACAGATAGCGCGGAAACAGCGGGCGCAAGGCGAGCCGCCGCCGCCGGGCATGGCTGACATAGGCTCGATACCGCGGCAGATAGGCTCGGTAGCCTTGGCGCAGCAGATTGTCGAGCGCCTTGGCCTCGGCATGGGGGTGGGTGTGCACCGCGTACCACGAGATCATGGCGCCGCCTCTTCCCAGACCGGGGCGTCATCGCTCGGCGCCGGGTCCGGCGAGATCCGCAACAGGCTCGGCGCTGCGATCCGATCCGAGAGGAACCCGCTCGCGGCGGCGGCCGTGCGCAGCTCGGCAAAGCTCGCCTGCGGCGCCCGGGTATCGGTGACGATGACCCCGTCGAGCCCGCGCGCGCCGGCCCGGGTCAGCGCGGCGACCAGATCGGGGTCGATCGGCAGGCCGGCGCAGCGCCGGCCGGCGTGTCCCGGATCGATCACGCAGAGCGCGTCGACCAGGGTTTCGGCACTGCTCAAAACGGCGATTTCGGCGAGGTCGCCGGCGCCGTAAAGAGCGACGGTCCGCCAGCCGCGCGCCTCGCATTCCCGGAACAATGCGACGCAGTCCAGCCGCGCTCGCCGGAAAAAATCGAGGGACACCGACAGGTATTCGGCGGTCAACCGGCTCTTCTCGGCAAAGCCCTGCGGGGTCAGGTAGTAGGCGTACCGGTTGAGCGGCACTTGCCGCATCTTGACCAGGCCCTTGCGCACGCAGCGGCGCAGATAAGCGTTGGCGAGGCCGAGCGCGATGCCGAGATCGCCTGCGAGCTTGCGCTGGGTGAGCGCGCTGTCGCGCTCGACCGAGGTCAGCACGCTCAGCACGATCCCCGGATTGCCCGGCTCCTCGACTTGGCTTTGCTCGCTCACGCCCGACGTTCCCGATCCTCGCGGCCGACGCTACAGCGTTCATGCGATGAACGTCAACCCCTTTCGGATCCGGTCCGTGATCGATGGGTTTTCAATGCCCGCCTGCCGCGACATGACCGGTTCCGGCCCCGAGAGAACCCCGGCGCGTTGCGGCGCAGATAGGTTACGGCTTGGATTCGGACAATTCGGCGAGCGACTTGGTCATTTCGAGGAACTGACTGCGAATCTTCGGGTCCGAAATGGCGTAGTAAAGGCGGATGAATTCGATCGTTTCCGGACGCTGCAGATGCTCGCGCCAGCGCTGGTCCTCGGGGCTGATCTCGGCGTCGTCCGGCCGCAGATCGCCGAAAAAATAAGAGATCGGCACGCCCAGGATCTCGGCCATCGCCGACAGCCGGGACGCGCTGACCCGGTTGGCGCCGCCTTCGTATTTCTGCACCTGCTGAAAGGTCAAGCCGAGTGCGTTGGCGAGGGTTTCCTGGTTCATCCCGAGCAGCAGGCGGCGCATGCGGATGCGGTTGCCGACATGCACGTCGATCGGGTTCGGGACGCCGGTGCCGCGGCCGTATTTCGCCGCCGGTTTCACGTCTTCCGCGGATCTTGCCGAGTTCTTCAACCGAGCCCCCTCGTGGCAGCAGGCCGCCTGACCTAGCATCGCCATCCGCACCAGCGCAAGCTACATTCGACAAATCTTGGCGGAATCCGAGCGCAGGCGGCGGCAAACTTAAGCAAAGGTTGAGCAGAAGCACCCGCAATGGCCGTTTTCACGACATGTCCGAGGTCTTGCGTTGCGACTGCCGATGCGGCGCGCGAATCGGCTCAGGGATCTCGGCGGCCGCCCTCGTCATAACCGCGCCGATTGCTGACGAAGACCAGCGTCATCAGGCCGATGCCGAGCGCCAGGGTGACGACGACCCCTAAAATCATCGCCAGCCATCCGGCGGCGCTGATCTGGGAAGCGCCGAGCGCATTCCAGAAGATCGCGATCGCCATCCCGGCCGCCGCGACCGCGAGGACCCCGCCAGCAACAGCCGCCCAAGTGAATGTCGAGCCCATTGCCCCTCCAGAACCCCTGCTTTCCCAACTCGGCTTAGGCGATCATGTCGCAATCTCGGCAATCTTGCGCAGATCCTCGACGAAGCGCCGGATGTCGCGGCTCCGCGTTTCCGCGTCCGGGGCGCGCAGCAATGCCGAGGGATGCACGGTCGCGAGCGCGCAGGGGGCGACCGCCGACGGGATCAGCCGGCCGCGATCCCGGGTCACGCGAAAGCCCTTCCCAAACAGCGCCTGCGCCGCCGTCGCCCCCAGCGCCACGACGATCCGCGGCGCGACAGCATGGATCTCGGCTTCGAGCCAGGGAAAGCAAGCGGCGATTTCGAGCGCGCCGGGTTTGCTGTGGATGCGCCGGGTGCCGCGCGCGACCCATTTGAAATGCTTGACGACGTTGGTCACCCATACCCGCGCGCGGTCGATCCCCGCTTCGGCCAGGCAGCGATCGAGCAGCTTTCCCGCGGGCCCGACAAAGGGGTGGCCGGCGAGGTCTTCGGCGTCGCCCGGCTGCTCGCCGACCAGCATGATCCGAGCCCCGGGCGGCCCCTCGCCGAACACCGTCTGGGTTGCGCTTCGGTAGAGCCGGCAAGCGGTGCATTCGGCCGCCGCCGCGCGCAGCTCGCCGGCCGTCGCTCCCGGCGGGACCAGGTCGCGCGCGCGGCCGGTTTCAGGCGGCGTGGGCATCGAGCGGGTCGGGCGAGAACACCATACCCGGTCAACGCCGGCGCCCCGCTTTGCATCCACCCCGGACGCGCAATGTTCGCCGCGCTGCGAAAGCGGCTTAACCCGCGGACCCGCCCGTGGCACAGTGCCGCCGCGTCGCCTTCCCGACGGAGACCAGAAATGCCGACCAAGAGCCAGCATCCCGAAACCCTCGTGCTCCATGCCGGGTACCGCAGTGATCCGACGACGACCGCCGTCGCCGTGCCGATCTACCAGACCACGAGCTATCAGTTCCGCGACACCAAGCACGCCGCCGATCTGTTCGGGCTGGCCGAGCTCGGCAACATCTATTCGCGGATCATGAACCCGACCAACGCGGTGCTCGAGGAGCGGGTCGCTGCGCTCGAAGGGCGGCGTCGCGGCATTGGCGCTGGCTTCGGGGCAGGCCGCGTCCTTGTTCGCGGTCCAGAACATCTGCCAGGCCGGCGATAATTTCGTAAGCTCGACAGACCTTTACGGCGGGACCTGGAACCTCTTTCTGAACACGATGATGAAGACGATGGGGATGGAAGTCCGGTTTGTCGACCCGGCCGATCCTGAGAATTTCCGGCGAGCGACCGACGCGCGAACCCGCTGCTATTACGCGGAAACCCTGCCCAACCCCAAGCTCGAAGTCTTCCCGATCGCCGAGGTCGCCAAGATCGGGCGCGAGCAGGGGGTGCCGCTGATCGTCGACAACACCGCCGCCCCGGTATTGTGCCGGCCGCTCGATCACGGCGCCGCCGTGGTCATGCACTCGACCACCAAATACATCGGCGGGCACGGCACCTCGATCGGCGGCATCGTCGTCGACGGCGGCAATTTCGACTGGGAGAAGCACGCCGCTCGCTTTCCATTGCTGAACCAGCCCGATCCCAGCTATCACGGCGCGGTGTGGACCCAGGCCTCCAAGCCGTTGGGGCCGGTCGCCTATATCCTGAAGATGCGGGTGACACTGCTGCGCGATCTCGGCGCGCCGATGAGCCCGTTCAACGCCTTCCTGTTCATCCAAGGGCTCGAAACCCTGCCGTTGCGGATGCGCGCGCATTGCGCCAACGCGGTCACCGCCGCCAAATTCCTGTCCGAGCATCCCAAGGTCACCCGCGTCATTTATCCTAGCCTGATGACGGGCGAAGCGCGGCGGCGCGCCGATGTGCATCTGAAAGGCGGCTATGGCGGCCTGCTCGGCTTCGAGCTGAAGGGCGGGCACGAGGCCGGGCGGCGTTTCATCGATGCGCTCGAGATGTTCTACCACGTCGCCAATATCGGCGATTCGCGCAGTCTCGCGATCCATCCGGCGTCGACCACCCACTCGCAGCTCTCGCCCGAAGAGCAGGCGCAGACCGGGGTCACCGACAATTACGTGCGGCTGTCGATCGGCATCGAGCACCCCGACGACATCCTCGCCGATCTCGGCCAGGCGCTCGACGCCGCCTGAGACGCCGCCTGACCGGCACGGCGGCGAACCGCGCCGCAGCCCGATGAGCGCCGGCGAGATCCTGCTGCCGCTGCCGGGGCCGATCGATCTCGCGCTGACCGTCGCCAGCCATGGCTGGGCCCATCTCGCTCCGTGGCGCTGGGACCCCGCGGCCGGTCGTCTCGCCCGCAGCGAGCGGATCGATGGCCGCCTCGGCACGATCGCGGTCGCCCAACCCGACGTCACCACGGTCGTCATCCGCCCGGCGGGGTTCACGGCGGCGGACGATCCTGCGATCTGCGCCCGCGTGCGGCGCTGGCTGTCGGTCGATTGGGAGCCGTCGGAAGCCATGATCGTCCTCGACGGCGACGCCGCGCTGATCGCCCAAGGCGGCGGCCGGATCCTGCGCTGCTCGACCTTCTACGAGGATTTCGTCAAGACCGTGCTGACCATCAACACCAGCTGGTCGTCGACCTGCCGCATGGCGGCGGCGTTGGTCGCCGAGCCGGGCGGCGGCGGTTTTCCAGGACCTCAGGACGTGCTCGACTATGGCGAGGAGAGCCTGCGCCAGCGCGCCAAGCTCGGTTTTCGCGCGCCGACCCTGGTCGCGGCCACCCGCCGAATGCTCGAGGACGGCGCCATCGATGCCGCGGGCGAGGGCCGGCCCGAACGGCTCGGCCACGATTACCTGATCGGGCTCAAGGGCATCGGCCCCTATGCTGCGGCCCATTGCCGACTGCTGCTGCACGATTTCGCACGCATCCCGGTCGATTCCTCGGTGGTCGCCTATCTGCGCCGATATCACGACTGCGACCCCGCCGCCTTCGCCGCCAGCCGATCCGCCTGGGGAGCCTACCTCGCGCTCGGCTACCGGCTCGACCGGCTGCGCCAAAAGCTCGACGCCGCTGCCCCGCTCTGATCGACCGATGCCGCCAACCTGCAATCTTGCATCAGTGAGAGCTGGTTCACACTTGGGCGCGGTCTCTCAGGTATAGCTTCGAATCGCCCAACGGGGCTGACCCTCGGTTGGGTGACGGACCAAGGGAGTATCGCGATGAGGAGCCCTGCCAATCGGCGCATGCTCGCCAACAGCCTGCATCATCTGCCGCCGGGCTCGGTGGCGAAGCGGAGGACCAACCCGAACCGCTGGCTCGAATTGACGGTCGGCGTGCGCCGGCGCAAACCGCTTCCCGACCTCTCGGCGCTCGACGCCAAGCTGCCGGGCGAGCGCAAATACATGACCCGCGACCAGCTGCGCACCGACTACGGCTCGGATCCCGCGGCGGTCGACGCAATCGAGAAATTCGCCGCCGCCCATCATCTGGTGGTGACCAGGAAGGAGCCCGCCTCGGCCAGGCTCGGGCTCGGCGGCACCGTCGCCGACATCAGCAACGCGTTCGGCGTCAAGCTGCTCGACTACAGTCATCCCAAGCTCGGCGAGTTTCACGCGCGCACCGGGCCGGTCATGCTGCCGGCCGAAATCGGCGACGCGATCACCGGCGTCTTCGGCCTCAACAACCACCGCATCCTGCGGCGCATGCCGCATCGGCAGCAGACCTTCGACGCGCGCATGCCTTCGGGCCCGCAGTCGCGGCCGTGGTTCATTCCGACCGAGCTCGCCGGGATCTACAATTTTCCCGACGCCGACGCCGGCAGCCAGTGCATCGGCCTCTTGGAATTCGGCGGCGGGGTCGAGCCATCCGACGTCACCGCCTATTTCCAGCAGCTCGGCGTCCCGGCGCCCGATATCCGGATCGTCGCCGTCGACGGGGTCGGCACCGATCCCGCCGCCGACCCCAATTCGACCGGGGAGGTCATGCTCGATGTCGACGTCGCCGGCGCGATGGCCGGCGGGGCCAAGGTCGCGGTCTATTTCTCGACCTTCGACGAAAAGGGCCTGGTCGACATCCTGAGCGCGGTGATCAACGATTCCGCCAACGACCCCGGCGTGCTCTCGGTCAGCTGGGGCTGGGACGAGAACCAGCCTTTCAACAACGGCATCCTGTGGTCGCAGGCGGCGATCGACCATGTCAACCACAGCCTGTTGGCGGTGGCCCAGCTCGGCGTCACGGTCTGCGTCTCCACCGGCGACGACGGCTCCGAGGCGCAGGTCCAGGACGGCCAAGCCCACGTCAACTTCCCGGCGACGAGCCCCTATGTGCTGGCGGTCGGCGGCACCACCCTGCACGCCCGCAAGGGCGCCAACGGCGCGATGGCGGTCACCGAGGTGGTATGGAACGACGGGCCCGGCAGCGGCACCGGCGGCGGGGTCAGCGACATCACTCCGGTGCCGAGCTGGCAGGAGGGCAAGGTGCCGCGCTCGATCAACGCCGGCAATTTTGCCGGGCGGGCGATCCCCGATGTCGCCGCCAACGCCGATCCCGCGACCGGGTATCTGGTCATGTCCGGCGGCAAGTTGGGGATCGTCGGCGGCACCAGCGCGTCCGCCCCGCTATGGGCGAGCCTCGTCACCCGCATCAACGCGCTGACCGGCACGCGGGCCGGCAATTTCAACGCGTTGCTATACGGCTCGATCGGGCCGGCCGGGGTATTGCGCGACATCGTCACCGGCAACAACGACACCGACGGGCTGCTCGACGGGCAGTTTCAGGCGGGTCCCGGGTGGGACGCCTGCACCGGCTGGGGCGTGCCCGACGGGGTCAAGCTGCTGGCCGCGCTGAAGGGGCCCGCGGGCTGAGCAGCGACACGCTGCCCGCGGGATGGCGCTAGGGGCCGAAAGGCCCCTGGTCGCCGCTTTGCCGCCGGCAGCGCCGCTGCGCGCATTACGTTGAATTCTCCGAACATTCAGCTATCGTTAAGTTGCGCCGCGGTCGCCAGGGGAGGCCGCGGCGAGCCACGGGGGCCGTGATGGGAAAATCGTGTCGCATCGTGTCGCGCCTGTTTCCGGCGGTCTCGATCATTGTCGCGGGCATCTGCCTCGGCGCCCCGGCGCGGGCGCAGGCGGTGCTCGACGAAGCGCGCCAGGCGGGCCGCGCCGCGCAGACCTTTCCGGCCGCCGACGAGGATTACTTCCACGGCATGGACGGCGGCGTCCCGCTGACCCCGGACGAGGTCAAGGGCCGCAACATGTGGCTGGTGTGGACCGGCGGCAACGACCGGCTGTGGGACAAGCTGACCAATCTGACCTTCGGCTCGTTCGATCTGCTGAAGATCCTGTCGTCCCATCCCGGCCTCAAATACAGCCGCGACAACCGCTGGGACTATTTCGGGCTGGTCAACGAGCCGTGCTATAGCAAACCCGCCGGCCCCGACCCGCAGCATTACGGGCTATGGCTCGATCAACGCAGCTCCAACTGCCCGCCGGACCCGTTCGCCAACGCGCAGAAATATCCGGGCGTGGCGGTCGGCGCGCGCGGCAAGAACATCCCGGCGGGCTCCTATTACGGCGAGCCGACCGGCATTCTCGGACTGCGGCTGTTCCCCAACCCGGCCTTCGACGAGAAGGCGGCAAAGCGGTGGGACGCGCAGCGCTTTTACAGCGACCCCGGCTATTACCTGTCCAAGGATCTGGTCCGGCCCTACCGGGTCGGCATGGCCTGCGCCTTTTGCCATATCAGCGCGAACCCGGACAAGCCGCCGGCCAACCCGGAAACGCCGCAATGGGAAAACCTCAGCGCCACCGTCGGCGCACAGTATTTCTGGGTCGACCGCATCCTGGCGTGGAACGCCGATCAGTCGAACTTCCTGTTCCAGCTGTTGCACACGGCGCGGCCGGGATCGCTCGATACCTCGCTGGTGTCGAGCGACAACATCAACAACCCGCGCACGATGAACGCGATCTACAATCTGCTGCCGCGGCTGGAGATGGCCAGGCGCTGGGGGCGGGAAACCCTGGGCCCCGACAATCTCGCCAACAAGCAATTCAACGACTTTGTCACCGCCGGCCCGCTGACCCAGTTCTTTCAATCGCCCAACGCGGTGTGGACCCCGCATGTGCTGAAGGACGGCGCCGATTCGGTGGGCGCGCTCGGGGCCTTGAACCGGGTCTATCTGAATATCGGCCTATTCAGCGAGGAATGGCTGCGCCACTTCAACCCGGTGCTGGGCGGCAAGCCGGTGACCCCGATCCGAATCACCACGGCGCGCGCGAACTCGTCCTATTGGGATGCGACCGAGATGCAGACCCCGGACATGGCGCTGTTTCTGTTGAAGGCGTCCTATCCGCACAAGCTCAAGGACGCGCCCGGCGGCAATGCCTATCTGAACGACCCGCCGGCGACGGTGCAGCAGGGCAAGCTCGTCTTCGCCGACAACTGCGCCGCCTGCCATTCGAGCAAGGCGCCCGATCCGCCGGCCGGGGCCGATCTCGGCGCCTGCATCGGCCCCAATTACCTCGACTGCTGGAACCGCCACTCGGCCTGGGTGCGAACCGACGATTTCCGCTCCAAGATGCGCCAGATCGTCCAGGCCGACGATTTTCTCGACGGCAACTATCTGTCGAACGACGCCCGCGTGCCGGTGACGGTATTGCAGACCAACGCCTGCAGCCCGTTGGCGACGAATGCGATCGGCGGCAACATCTGGGACAATTTCTCGTCGGCTTCGTACAAGTCGCTCCCTTCGGTCGGCACCATCACCGTCTACGACCCGTTCACCGGCAAGCCGCAGCAGTACAAGATGCCGGCGGGCGGGCGCGGCTATACCCGCGTGCCGTCCCTGATCAGCGTGTGGGCGACCGCACCCTACCTGCTCAACAACAGCGTCGGCCGGTTCGAGGCCAGCCCCGCGGTCGAGGCGCGGATGGCGTCGTTCCAGGATTCGATCGCCAAGATGCTGTGGCCGGACAGGCGCGACAAGGACCCGGTGCTCGGCGACAAGGTGCCGGGGGTCATCGACCGCACCACGGCAACGAGCTGGCTGCGGATTCCGTACGGCTACCTGCCGGATCTGATCAAGCGCTCGCAGACGGCGCTGAACTTCGCGGTGCCGATCTTCGACCAGAAGGGGATCGAGATCGGCCCGATCCCGGCCGGCACGCCGGTCGACCTCCTGGCCAATTTCGACCCGTTGCCGGAATCGGCAAAGCTCGGCGATCGCCTGGCGCACGACAAGCAAGTCGTCGCCGCCGTCTTTCGCCTCGTCCACGATCTGCGGGCATTGCCCAAGGGCGCCACCGACGAGCAGGCGCGCCAGGTCTTCGCCAATGTCGGCGAGCAGCTGTTCGCGCTCAGCAAATGCCCGGACTACGTCGTCAACCGCGGGCATTACTTCGGCACCAAGCTCAGCGACGCCGACAAGAACGCGCTGATCGCGTTCCTGAAGACGTTTTAGGCAACCGGTCAGGACAGGCGCGATGAGCGGCGGCAGTGCATACGACTACATCATCGTCGGCTCGGGCGCCGGCGGCGGGACCCTGGCGGCGCGGCTGGCCGAAGCCGGGCGGCGGGTATTGCTGCTCGAAGCCGGCGGCGATCCGCGCCTTCTGTCCGGCACCAATGACGACCAGCCCGGGATCAACCGCCTGCCCGACGATTACGACGTGCCGTCGTTCCACGGCTTCGCGTCCGAGAACGATGCGATGCGCTGGGATTTCTTTGTCCGCCACTACGCCGACGAGGCGATGCAGGCGAAGGACCCGAAATATGTGCGCGACTATCGCGGGCAGCCGGTCGACGGCGTCCTTTATCCGCGGGCCGGGACCCTGGGCGGCTGCACCGCGCACAACGCGATGATCCTCGTCTACCCGCACAATGCCGACTGGGACGGGATCGCCCGGCTGACCGGCGACCCGTCGTGGAATGCCGACGCGATGCGGCAGTATTTCATGCGGCTCGAAAACTGCCGTCACCGCCCGGTCGAGCGCGCATTGGCCAGGTTCGGGCCGAACCCGTCGCGTCACGGGTGGGACGGCTGGCTCCACTCGGAAAAGGCTGTCCCCGAAGCAGCCATTCGCGATTTCGGATTGGTGCAGGTATTGCTGCACTCGGCCGCCGATGCATTCGACGATATCGGGCAGCCGATCGAGCGCCTGCTCGATCTCGTCGAGGGAAAGGCCGACCCGAACGACTGGCGCCTCGTCGCCGGGAACGCGGTCGGCGTGCGCTACACCCCGCTGACGACGCGCGACCACCGCCGCATGGGTGCGCGCGAGCGGGTGCTGGAGACCGCGCGGCAATATCCGGACCGGCTGCATCTGGAGCTCGACGCGCTCGCGACCCGAATCGTCCTCGATCAGAGCAACCGCGCGACCGGGGTCGAATACCTGAAGGGCGAGCGGCTCTACCGCGCCCACGGCCAGCCCGCCACCGCCCCCGGCATGCCGATGCGCGCCGAGGCCGCGCGCGAGGTGATCCTCAGCGGCGGCGCCTTCAACACGCCGCAATTGCTGATGCTGTCCGGGATCGGGCCGCGCGAGGTGCTGGCGCCGCTCGGCATTCCGGTGCGGATAGAATTGCCAGGGGTCGGTCGGAATTTGCAGGACCGCTATGAGATCGGCGTCGTCAACCGGATGAATTTCGACCGCTGGAAGATCCTCGACGGCGCCACCTTCAGCCGCGGCGACCCGCAATACCGCGATTGGGCGGCCGGGCATGGCGGCGTCTATGCCAGCAATGGTGCCGTATTGGCGGCGATCCTCAAATCGCGGCCCGAGCGGCCATTGCCGGATCTGTTCTGCTTTGCCCTCTTGGGCCTGTTCGGCGGCTATTTTCCCGGATACTCCTCGCTCGAAGTGACCAAGCCCAATTACCTGACCTGGGCGATCCTCAAGGCGCATACCCAAAACCGCGCCGGCGAGGTCAGCCTGCGCTCGACCGACCCGCGCGACACGCCGCTCGTCAATTTCCGCTATTTCGAGGAAGGCAGCGACGCGGCCGGCGAGGATCTCGATTCGGTCGTCGCCGGCATCCGCTTTGTCCGCAGGCTCACGGCAAAGCTGAAGGCCGATGGGCTGATCGCCGCCGAAGAGCAGCCCGGCGAGGCAGTGCAGACCGACGCGCAGCTGCAGGATTTCGTGCGCAGCCGGGCCTGGGGGCACCACGCATCGTGCACCTGCGCGATCGGGCCGCGCGATGCGGGCGGGGTCCTCGGCGGCGACTTCCGCGTCCACGGGGCCGAGGGGCTGCGGGTGGTCGACGCCTCGATCTTCCCGCGCATCCCCGGCTTCTTTATCGCCAGCGCCGTCTACATGGTCGCCGAAAAGGCCGCCGACGCGATCCTAGCCGGCTGACCCCGCCCCTGACCCCGCCGCCGACGCTAATATGGTCGCAGGATCGGCGGCGGGCGGGTCCCAGGTCAGCAAGGTCGCCGGCTTCGTCGGATCGGGCGGGGTCACTTGGCGCTCGATGTAGAGGCGGATCAAGGTTGTCGTATAGGGCATGAAGAACCCGATCGCGCCGAGCGCCGTGCCGTCGAAGGACAACGACGCGTCCCATGATCCGGCTTCGGTCTGCTTCTCGGATCCGTAGCCCAAATATTCTACAAACGAGGTGCCCGACGAGGCGACGATGCCGATCGTCAGCCCCGGCGCGGGCTGACCGGATTGCGGCGACAGCGCCGCGACGTCGACGTGAAAGCAGCGATAGCTGGCATCGCCGCTGTAGACGTCGACATCGGCGTCGAACGCGTCGATCCGTGCCTCGGCCTCGTCGCTGCGGAACAGCTGGAGGTTGTAGTCGGTGATCGGATCGCCCCGCTCGTCAAGCGCGTGGACGATGAATTGCTGGTACTGCTTGTCGAGCCTTTTGAACCGGCCGTTGGCGTCGGCCTTTGCCAGCCACGCGGCATAACCGGTCGCCGGATTGCCGTCTGGGGCCGTGGCCGGCGCCGTCATCTCGAAGGCGTCGACAACCAAATCGACGAGCTCGGGAATCGGAGCGCTCACGATCGTTGCATGGTTGACCTCGTCCGGCTTCTTGGGATCGCCGACGAGGTGCACCGGGATCGACACGTTGAGCCATTTATCAGCGACGACCCGCTCGCCGTGGGTCAGATGGGCGACCGCGGCGAGAAGCGGAGACCGTCGGCGCGCGACGCTTCCTGCCTCGGTCAAGTCGAGCTCGATCGCGCGCACGTTCATTGCGCAGCCGGCGCGGCGCACGGTCCCGTCGGCGCCCGGCTTGTCGATGATCTTGCGCAGCCCCGAATAGGTGCCAGTGCCGCAAAATACGAACACATAGGGTGTGCCGGCGCCGGCGCCGTAGCGCGGTGGGTCGGCGAAGACATCCGCCTCGGCGAGGCGCCAGGTGAATTCGCTGGCGAGCTCCAGCTCGAGCAGGACCTGGTCGCCGGCTTGGAGAAAATCGGGGCCGAGGTGTTTGTTGCCCTTGAACACCGCGCCGAGCCAGCTGCGCCCCAGCTTGGCCAGCGGCGAGCCGAAGGTCGCCGGCGCCAGCGCCACCAGCCGCTTCAGCCGCTTGCTGCGCAACGGGTCGGCGGCGAGCCACGAACGCACGACCAGCATGCCGGTCGAATGCACCACGGCGTCGAAAGGCTGGTCGGGTTCGATGCCGCCCTGCGAGCCGAGCGCGCGGTCGAAGGCCTCGGCGATGTCCTTGATCGAGATTTCATTGTCCAGCGAGACATAGCTGCAGGTGCGCAGCAGGGCGTCGTCGATGCCGAGCCGCTGGCGCAGGATTTCCCGCCACGGGCGCCAGGAGGCGCCGTTGTCCGAATAGCCGTGCACGAAGACGATAGGATTGCGTTCCGCGGCCATCGCTCCCTGCCCTCGCCCTTCCTCCTTGAACCGACTATGCTGGCGAGATGCGGCCGTGCAAATACCCTTGTGCAACCGCGCGCGGCAAGGCGCCGCGCATCGCGGCCTGCCTGGCCGCAACGATTGCCGCATGGTCGCCGGCCTGGGCGGCCGAAGGGTCGAGATGCGCGACCGCGCCGCTCCTGTTGTGGGGTGACGGGGCGCATGACGACACCGCGGCCTTGAACGCGTGGTTCCGCGGCGACAATGTGGCATGGGCGCAGACCGGCCGCCCGGTAGGTTCCGCGATCGGCGGGTCCGAGAGCGGCGGCCGCGTCTTTCGCTTGATCGGCCCGGTCTATATCCCGAGCGGGACCGGCCGCACCATCGAGCGGTTTCAACTGGTCTGGCCGGAGCGCAGGGAGCGGATTTCGGGCGGCACGATTGTCGCCGGGCTCGATCCGGCCAAGCCGCCGGTGGCAACCAACCTCGCCAAAATCGGCGCCCGCCCCGACGAGGGAGTGCCGTTCAAAGCCCCCGACCCCAAGCCCCGTCGCGACGACGCCGGGACGAACTGCCTCGTTTCCTAGGCGGGGCTCGCCATCGGAACCGGCAGGGTGCGCACCATGACCGTGCCGGCGAGCGCGTCGTGGAGCGTGCGGCGGCGCCGGTTGAACAGCGCCACGAGCAGGATCAAGGAGCAGGTCAATCCGACCGTGATGTAGAAGAGGGCGGTCTGCATCAGCGCCTGCAGAAAGCCCGGGCGCTCGCCGGAAACCGAGCGCAGCTCGAGGTCGAAACAGCGCATGCCCAGGGTCGCCGAGTGCCGGCCGCTCAGCAGCAACGTGTGGTAGGCAAGCGGCAGCAGCCCGAACAGAAACCACAACAGCGGCCCCAACAGGCCGAAGCTCAATAGCCACAGCACGGCAAAGACAAGCCAGACGACGACGGCAATGACGCCGATGCACACGAGATCGACGAGATAGGCAAAAATGCGGCGCCACAGCACGCCATCGTAGATTTCCGGATATATCGCCGGGTCGGGCATGTCGCGGTCGGGATAGCCCCGCTGGGAAAAGTCGAAGCCTGCGGTCACGGGCAGCCCCATGGTGAAGAACGGCGTCCCGGAATGTGGGGATCGCCGGGACCGCCGCAAGCCGGCGGTCTCGCGCCGCGCCGTGATAGATTGCGCACGACCGGATGAGGAGGAGCCGATGCCCGCCTATGTCATCGCCGATGTTCGAGTGACCGACCCCGCCGCCTACGAACCCTATCGCCCGCTCGCCGCGGCCAGCATCGCCCGCTTCGGCGGCCGCTTTATCGTGCGCGGCGGCGAAGCCTCGCTGCTCGAGGGCACCCCCGAGCCGGAGCGGATCGTGGTCATCGAATTCCCCGACGCCGCCACGGCGCGCCGCTGGTACCACTCTGACGAGTATCAGACGGCGCTGAAGATCCGCCAGGCGGCCTCGCACGGCCGGCTGATCCTGGTGGAGGGGACGGGCTAGCCGGTTTCGTCGGCCGCTCCCGAGAGGAGCCGGGTCGGAAAGCCGGCGGCGTTGAGCGCCGCGATCAATGCTTCGACATGGCGCCGGTTCTGGGTCTCGACGACGACATCGAGCTCGGCGCGCTTGACCGAGGTGTCGTGGAACAGGCGCTGGTGGTGGACCTCTACGATGTTGCCGGAGTGCTGGCCGACGATTCCGGAGATGCGCGACAGCGCTCCCGGCACGTCGGGAAGCTCGGCGCGCAGGCGGACGAGGCGGCCCTCGCGCACCAGGCCGCGCATCAGGATCGAGGCCAGCAGGCGCGCGTCGATATTGCCTCCGGTGATCACAACCCCGACCCTTCGGCGCGCGAACCGCTCGGGCGCTGCGAGCACGGCGGCGAGGCCGGTTGCGCCGGCTCCCTCGGCTATCAGCTTTTGCCGTTCGAGCAGGATTTCGACCGCATCTTCGACCATCGGGTCATCGACGAGAACGACGTCGGAAACCAGCGCCTGGACGATTTGGCGCGTCAGCCGCCCCGGCTCCTTGACCGCGATCCCTTCGGCCAAGGTCGCCGCCGCGGCCGGCGGGCCCGGCTCCTGGCCATGCAGCAGGCGGAACATCGAGGGGTAGAGTGTCGACTGGACGCCGATGATCTCGATTTCCGGCTGGAGCGCCTTGAGCGCGACCGCGATCCCGGAAATCAGCCCGCCGCCGCCGATCGGCACGACGACCGCGTCGAGATCGGGGCAGTCGGCGAGGAGCTCCAGCGCGATCGTGCCCTGGCCGGCGATCACCGCCGGGTCGTCGTAGGGATGGATAAAGGCGAGCCCCTTATCGCGAGCGAGCGCCTGCGCCGCTTCGCGCGCCGCGGCGAGGCTGTCGCCTTTCAGCAATACCGCGGCGCCAAAGGCCTCGGTGCGCTCGATCTTGATGAACGGGGTGCCCTCGGGCATCACGATCGTCGCCGGGATGTCGAGCCGCTGAGCGTGATAGGCGACGCCTTGGGCATGATTGCCGGCCGACATCGCGACGACTCCGGCGCGCCGCAGCGCCGGGCCCAAGGTCAGCAGCTTGTTCAGCGCGCCGCGCTCCTTGAACGAGCCGGTGCGGTGCAAGTTTTCAAGCTTCAGATGAATCTCGCAGCCGGCGAGCGCGGAGAGCGCCGGGGCGGCGATGGTGGGCGTACGCGCCACCGCGCCGGCGATCGCCGCTGCAGCGAGGCGGATGTCGGCGATCGTCACCGGCAGATCATTCATTTCACGGGCACCAATTCGAGGTTTTCCGTAGGCCAGGGCGAAGTTTGTGCGAAGGCGGAATTGGTTACGGCAACGCGACAAACTCGGAGCGCCTACTCCCCATCCGGTGCCCCTTGCGCGGACTTGATCCGCGCATCCACGTCTCTTGTTTCGGGTGCCGCAAGTCGTGGATGGCCGGGACAAGCCCGGACACGGGGTCTTTGGGTTGTGTTGACTCGTTCCACACCACCGGATTCCATAAATCGAATAGCCCCGCTCTCGGCGCGGCCGGCCGCTCGCTCACGCCGCGAGTGTGACCGTAACCTCGCAAATGCGCGGAGGCTCGCCTTTCGGAATTGGCTCACCGCGCGCCATACAGTCTTCGAGCACCAACCGAATGGCATCCTCAGCCGTCGCCAGCGCACCGGTCTCGTCCTTTCCATAGGTGACGATCTCGGGAAGCGCAGGCACTCGCACGGTAAAGCCGCCCTCCTCCTCAGGTTCGAGGATGACCGCAAATTTTTGGGCTCTTTGCAATCCGGTGCGCTCCTTGGGCTCTGGAACCTATTGACGTTAAGGCATTCCACCGCATATCGCCAGCCAGTCGTTCAATCCGCCGGGGCGAGAACGAGGGTGGAGACGGCCGCCGAGCGGGCCGGGAAAAGCCAGTCGAAATCGCGCCAGTGCTGCATCAGGTCGGCGAAATGGCGCGAGAGCGGATTGCCGGACTGTCCGGGGGTGATGATCATCCGCGCATCCTCGGGGGCGGCGAGATCGGTGATGATGCGCAGCCCGGCGCCGAAAACCTGCTCGAACGGCCGGGTGTCGTCACGAATATTGCTCGGGCCGCGATTGACCGTGTCGTAGGCGCCGGGGGTCGAGACCGAGACATCATACCAGTCGCGCAGCAGCGGAATTCGGCTGAGGACCGGGTTCGGGAATACCGCGACATGCGCCCGCCCCCAGCGCCACTGCGCCATGTCGTCGCCATAGGCCCGGCGCAACTCGGCGAGCGCCGCTTCGAGCGACTCGGCGAGGCGGGTGGCGCAGGTCTCGGCTCCGGGCCGCTTCGGGTCGGCGCACCAGTCCGGACGCGTGGTCAACACCGCCTCCATGACCCGCGGCTTCAGATCCCAATAGCCCGCCACCGCATCGCCGAAGCGGCCGAACAGGACCGCACGGCTGAATTGGCGCAGCCACGCGGTGAACAGCAGCGGCGCGACCTTGTCGCGGTCCATGTGAAAGTCCCAATCCTTCAGGCGTCGGACGGCCTCGCGCGACGCGTCGTCCGCGGGAGTGACCTGCGTCATCAGCGGCGCCAGACGCTTGGCCATCAAGGAGAACGTATCGGCCTGGATCGCGGCGCTCGATTCCGGGGTCTGCGCCGGGGTTGCGGCAAGCAGCGCCTCGATCCGCTCGGCGCGGTTCGGCAGATCCCAGTCGCGGCTCAGAAAATAGGCATAGGCGTCGGGCACGATCTTGTTGTTGGCGCTGACGAAACGACCGGAGGCCGGGTTGGCCGCTTGGGGCAACGCATCGAAGGGGATGAACCCTTGCCAATCGTAGTCCCCGGTCCAGCCCGGCGCCGGCATCCAGCCTTCGCCGTTCTTGCGGATCGGCGCCAGCCCCGGCGCGATAAAGCCGATCGTGCCGCCGTCATCGGCATAGACGGTGTTCTGCATCGGCCCAACAAAGCCCTGCCATGCGGCGCGGAAGCTCGGCCAGTCGATCGCGCGGTCGGCCCGCCACAGCGCCTCGGCGCTGCGATCCTGCGGCACGAGAAAGGTCGCGGACAGCGCCAGCACATAGCCGGGATCGGCCATGCCCGGCGGCAATACGTCGGACAGCACCGGGCCGTGCCGGGTCGCGCGCACGGTGAGCTCGACCGGAGCCGCGCCGCGCACTTGAATTTTCTCCTGACGGATCGCGAACGGCGCGCTGCCGCCCGGGGTCAGATAGCGCAGGGGATCGGCCGGATCGACCTTCTCGACGAACAAATCCTCGACATCCGCCGTCGTGGTCGTAAAACCCCAGGCGATATGGTCGTTGTGGCCGATCACCACGAGCGGGACGCCGGCGGCGGTGGCCCCGGAAATCTCACGGCCGGGCGTCTTCAGCCGGGCGAGATACCAGAAGCCCGGCGCGCCAAAGCCGAGATGCGGATCGTTGGCAAGGAGCGGCTTGCCGCTGGCGCTGTGCTTGCCGTCCACTACCCAGTCGTTCGAGGCGTAATGCGGCCCGACCGTCGGCGGCAGCAAATCATAGAGCCGGCCGAGCGCCAGCCCGCGGTAGATCGGCAGCATCGCCGCCAGGGTCGTCGGCGCGTCTTTCGGGTATTCCGGATAGAGAAAGGCCATGTCCGCCGGCGGGATCGTCCGCGCCATTCGTGCGCGTAAGAGCTCGCCGCGATAATTGCCGTCGAGCTGGAAGGCCATCAGCTTGCCCCAGGCGAGGCTGTCGGCTTCCCGCCACGGCTCGGGCGAGAAGCGCAGCAGCAGGAATTCGGGCGGCAATGCGCCCCGGCGCGAGGCGAGAAAGGCATTGACCCCGGCGGCATAGGCGCGGAACGCGCGATCGACCTCGGGCGACAGAAACGGGATCTCGGCCTCGGCGGCGCGATAGAGCCCGAGCACGCGCATCTGCCGGTCGACCGGGACTGCCTCCGCCCCAAAGATCTCGGCCAGCCGCCCGGCGGCATAGCGGCGCTGCAATTCCATTTGAAGCAGCCGGTCCTGGGCGTGGACGAAACCGAGGCCGAACGCGGCGTCATCGTCGTCCTGCGCGGTGATCAGCGGAATGCCGTCGAGGTCACGGGTGATGCGGATCTCGGCCTTTGGCCCGGCCAGCACGATCCGCCCGTCGGTCTGCGGCAATGACGACCGCAGGTAAAGGTAACATCCGCCGGCGAGGACGAGCACCAGCGCGCCAAAGCCGGCGAGGATGCGGCCGATCACGCTCGGACCGGAGCGCGGGCGTCCCGCCCGCATGCGGGCGGGACGCCCGCGCTACGAGCCCAATTCGCGCAGGATCCGGTCGCGGTCGGCGTCGAGATCGGGGGCCGGGGTGCGGGTCGGCGGGTCGGCGAAGGCCGACAATTTCATCGGGTTGCCGGCGAGCTGGAGCGGGCCGATGACCGGGTCGTCGCACGCGACCAGCATGTTGCGGGCGGCGGTCTGCGGGTGGGCCAAGGCCTGGGCGATGTTGTTGACCGGGCCGCACGGCACCCCGCCTGCTTCGAGCACGGCGATCCAATGGTCGGTGCCGGCGCCGCGCAGCACGCCTTCGATCTCGGCCTTCAGCGCCTCCTGGTGCTGGTTGCGCAGCGCATTGGTCTTGAACAGCGGATTCTCGGCGAGATCGGCGCGCTCGAGCGCGTGCGCCAGCTTGACGTAGAGCCCGTCATTGCCGGCGGCGATGATGATGTTGCCGTCGGCGGTGGCGAACGCCTCGAACGGGGTGATCGAGGGATGGCGGGCGCCCATCGGCCCCGGGATCTCGCCAGTCGACGTGTAGCGGACGATCGCGTTTTCCAAGCAGCGCCAGCTGGCAGTCGAACAGTGAAACATCGACCTTCTGCGCCTCGCCGGTGCGCTCGCGATGGAGCAACGCGGCGTTGAGCGCCACCGCGGTAAACAGCCCGCCGCCCAAATCGCCGATCGAGGTGCCGATGCGGGTCAACGGCATGCCCGGATGCCCGGTGATGCTCATGACCCCGCCGAGCCCCTGCACCACCATGTCGTAGGCCGGGTAGTGGGAATAAGGGCCGCTGTGGCCGAAGCCCGAAGCTGCGGCGTAGACCAGGCGGGGGTAGCGCGGGTGCAGGGTATCCCAGCCGTAGCCGAGCTTTTCCATCGTGCCCGGGCGAAAATTCTCGACCAGCGCGTCCGCCTTGTCCAAGAGGCGCTCGAAGATGTCGCGGCCGTGCGGTGATTTGAGGTCGAGCGCGATCAATTCCTTGCCGCGGTTGACCGAGGCGAAATAGGCCGATTTGCCGTTTTTAAAGGGGCCGTAGTGGCGCGCGTCGTCACCCTGCACCGGCGGCTCGACCTTGATCACCCGCGCCCCCAGCTCGGCCATCAGCAAGGTGCAGTACGGACCCGCCAGGATGCGGGACAGATCGACGATGGTGATGCCGGAAAGCGGCCCCTCTTGCGCCATGCCCGATGCTCCCTTCGCGCCGTGGTGCCGGTCAATAGCGCAGGGCGGGTGGCGCCGCAACCGGGCGCGCCGAGCGCCGCCCGCGGCCGGCGGTTAGCTCGCGGCAGTCTTGCTAAAATGGCAGATTTATGTCATCATTGTAACAAATAGTTAACGATAAGATACACGGGAAGATCGACATGGCGACGACGGATACGTGGATCGGCAACGCCAGCGCCGATTGGAGCGCCAGCGCGGCCAACTGGAGCGGCGCGTTTCCGACCAGCATCATCAATGCCATAATAAACACTAAGGATATTTTGACGATCGGTTTCGGCGGCGGCGATACCTTCATCGTCAATTCGCTGGCCGTCGGCAACGATTTCTTTGACATGTCCGGCGGCAGCTTGACAATTCCGGGGACGGCGAGCTTTGCCGACGAATTTACCCTGACGGGCGGTACCTTGCGCGCCGGCGACGCGCTGACCGGCTTTTTCGCCGACAAGCCGGTGTCCTTGCTGTGGGGCGTCGGGGCGGCCTTGCAACGCCGGCTCGCCGCCGACGGCATCACCCTGATCGGCCAGCTCGGCGTCGTCGGCGAGCGCGAAGCTCGCGGCGCGTTATGGCCGGATCGGAGCCCGCCTCGCCCGCCTCGCCGAGGGCATCGACGACCGGGCCGTGATCGCCCATGCCCCGGCGCGCTCGATCTCGGCGGAAACGACCCTGGCGCGCGACGAAGCCGACGCGGAGACTCTGGCGCGCATTCTGTGGCCGCTTTGCGAGCGCGTATCGGCGCATTTGAAGGAGGCGTCGCTCGCGGCCGGATCGGTCACCTTGAAGCTCAAGACCAGCGATTTTCGCCTGCGCACGCGCTCGCGCCGCTTGGCCGATCCCACCCAGTTGGCCGAGACCCTGTTTCGCACCGGCTCGCTGCTGCTCGCCGGCGAAGTCGATGGAACCGCACGTTTTCGCCTGGTCGGGGTCGGCGCCGACGCCCTGGTCGACGCCGGCTCAGCCGATCTGCCGACCTTGTTCGACCGCGATCTCGGCCGGCCGCGGCGGCTCGAGCAGGCGATCGACAATATTCGCGGGCGCCTCGGCGACGGCTCGGTGCGGCGCGGACGCGCCTTATCCGTCCCCGCCGCTATCCCGGCCGGGAAACCGCTTCCCGGAGAGACTGGCGCGACAGGGGCTAGGTCCAATCGTCGACGGTTGACAGCATCGAAAGCCGGGATTCCCGCGAGCACCGTCACGTCGATAGATCTTCGAGCGTCCACGACAACAGCACGGGGTGACGCTCGGCGAGAATCTGAGCTACGCCCATACCTTCGACCTGGAGCCGGACTCGAGCCTCGAACTCGACGGGTTCACCTTGACCTCGTCGGGGAGACATTTAACCTGGAGCAGGGCTCGACCCTCGACCTCGGCGGGTTCACCTGACCTAGTCGGGGAGCGACACTTTCAACACGAGAACAACATCGGGCCGATGGTTGACGGCAGCAGCACGCTGGTCACCGCCAAGGGCAGCAGCACCGGGGTGACCAACTTCACCTTGGGGGGCACTCGTCGACTGGCAGAATTCGCGGACGGTCGGCGAAATTACAATCGACAGCTCCTTTCGCGAGCTTCGGCTTGTCGTCAGAGTACCATCCGAATTCGCGCCAGCGAACGTGGCGAAAGACGTGGAGGTCATCGTCCAGGACGGACCGACCCGATCCGATGTACCGCTCCAGCGAGATTTGGTCGATTGCCTGCGTATTGTGGGTCCGGGACTATATACGCTGGTCGTTCCCTATCCCCGGCGCGGCTATCGCTATGGCATCAAATGGAAGGTCCCACCCGCACCTCCCTTCGAGGGGGCCGCCGCGCAATTCGTTCAGAAAGCCCGGGCGAACGGCCACGAGCTTGCGAAGGTGTTTTACAACGGACTTGCAGGAGACGCGCTGTCGGCCCGATGCACGGTCGCGCTTTACGTACCGGGCGAAAACCCTACCTCATTGGTCATGTCCGGTTCTCACCCGGCAGATGCACCCGTGCCGATGTTGGTTAATATGGGTCTCGTGGACAATTTCATCGCGCAAGCATGGCGAGGCAATCCAACCGGCGGCGCGCGGCCGCCCCAAGAAAAGGGCAGCGTGCCTAATATCGGCCTCCAACCGGGCGAGGAGGCGCTGTTCGCTATACCGGTGCGCTTCGGTCTTCGCTGGACGAACGAGGCGCCGTGGGGTATCGTTCGTCTCGGGATCGAGGAAATCACACCTGGTTTGCGGTTGTTGCTTGACCCGGCCAAGGGAACCCCCTTGTCGAACCGCCTGTTGCGGCCCATGATATTGATGCTGAACGAGGCGGGAATCGGCTCAGGCTGAGCGCCTCTAGTAACGATAAGGTGAACGCATGGCCCTGATTCGGTCGAACGTAACAATCTTTCGGCTCGGAAATTCAGGAAGCGAGGTTCTCGTGCTTCCGAAGACCGGCGGCGGGAAGGCCCCGATGGGTTCATCGCTCGGTCGCACAAGCGCGGAAATGCCGGCATCTTCGCCGAAGCACAGCGTCGATGTGTCTATCCCCGTTTCGATAGAGACGGCATCCGGTAGCTGCGGCGGTCTCTATTCGGCCGCTTGCGCGAGCGGGCGCATCGCCGTGCGCAGCTGCATGTCGTAGGCGTCGCGCCAGCCGATCTTTTCGTCGGCGAGGAAGTCGCCGCTGCGGACGTTCAGATAGACCTGCGGGTCGTCGACGCCGGGCGGCACCGTGCCGTCCTTTTTGAGCGCACGGGCGGCGCGTAAGAGGCGCCGGCGGGTGCGGGTGATCATCCGGTCGCTCGGCCCCAAATGCTCGAAATCATGATCGGTGATCGGGCCCATGCTTTCGGTCACCGCCTGGTCCTGCGCCTGGATGCCGACGATCCCGGTGTAGATCCCGCCGGTCTTCTGCGCTTCGCGGTCGATCAGCCAGTCGTTGGCGGCGTTGCCGGCGAGCCGCCAGCGGCCGTGCCAATCGCTGGTGTTCGGCACGAAATCCATGGTCAGCTTGGAGCCGGGGAGCACCCGGCTGTTGCTCAGCGCCGAGCGCGACGCCGGCAAGCCTTTCCACGACAGGCTGACGAACATCGTATGGGTGTCGTCCATCGGGACCCAGGCGCGGCTGTTGACCCGGTCGAAGGCCCCCTGCGGCGTCTGCGTCCAGAACGGAAACAGGTAATTGGCAAAGCGCCAATAGGTCTGACCCGCCTCGGCCGCACGGTAGGCGGCGTACATGGTGCCCCAATCGGTCTCGGCGACGTGATATTCGGGGGCCCGGTTCGCCACCGTCCAGCGGATCAGATTGTCGGCCGCCAGATCGGCCGCATCGACCGATCCCGCATGCAGAAACCCGAAATGCGAGGTGTCGATGTCGCCTTCGAGCGCCTGCAGCCAGTTGCATTCGCGCTGCGCGAAAACGACCTGCTGCTCGGCCTCCGGCAACAACGAGGCCTCGATCCCCGGCAACGGCGGTGCGGTGGCGCGCTCGCCCATATAGACCCAGACGAGGCCGTTGCGCTCGGCGACCTTGTAGGCCTTGGCTCTGACCTTATCCTTGTAATCCTGGTGCGGCGGCGCGTTCGGCATGTCGACGCAATTCCCGGCGGCGTCGAATTTCCAGCCGTGATAGACGCAGCGCAGGCCGTTCTCTTCGTTGCGGCCGAGAAACAAGGAGGCGCAGCGATGCGGGCAGCGGTGGTCCATGACCCCGACCCGGCCCGAGCTGTCACGAAACGCGATCAGCCGCTCGCCCAACAGCATCAGCCGCATCGGCGCGCCGTCGCATTCCAGCTCCAACGACATCGCCGCCGGCAGCCAGTACTGCCGCATCAGTTCGCCCATCACCGTGCCGGGGCCGACCCGAACCAGATCCTCGCGGTCCTTCTGCTTGCTCATCGCCGACCTCACGAGAAGAGGGCGAAGCCAAGCCCGGTCCCGGAGCCGGCCGGGGTGCGGTAGCCCGGGACGTAATGCGACCATGCCATGTCGAGGTGCTCGACCGCGCCGCCGACCGTAATCCACATGCGGATCTCGGAGCTGCCGGAATTGAGTTTTTTGCGCGGCAAAGATTGCAATGCCTCGCCGTCCTTGCGCGCCAGCGCGGCGATGACCCCGCGGTCGAGCTCCTCGTCGACGACGAAATGGCTGAGCCCGCCCGAGCCGACGATGCCGATGCGCGCGTCGCCGGGCCAGCTCTCGACCGCCGCGCGGATCGCCTGGCCGAGCTTCCAGCAGCGCCGCGGTGTGGGCTGGTTCGGCGGGTAATAGGTGTTGATGAACACCGGCACGACCGGCAGGTCGGGGTCTTCCATCAGCCGCTTGCGCACAAAGGCGTGCGCGTGGCCTTCGCCGAGCCCGGGCGGCAGCCCGTTCGACGAGGCGATGTCGAATTCGCGGTCGATCAATTCGTCGATCAGATGCAGCGCCAGGGGCGCGTCGACCCGGTAGTCGCGCGGCTCCTTCTCCTCGTAATAGCGCGCGGTGGCGAGCCGCGACCATTCCGGGCCCTTGAAATGGGCGGACAGCGGCACATTGCGGATCGTGTCGCCGTAATAGACGACGAAGGCCGGCAGGTGGTCTTCGTGGAACAGCTCCTTCTGGTCGTCGCCGAGGATGATCAGCGCGTCGAGCTCGGCGCGGCGCACACTCTGCTTCAGATGCTCGACCGCCGCCTGCGCCTCGTCGTGGCGCGCGGCAAAGCGCTCCGGCGTCAATTCCGGCGCCGCTCTCGGGTCGGCGTGGCGCACCAATTCCTCGTAGGTGGCGGGATCGCCCTCCTTGTCGAGAAAGTCGCGCACTCCGTCGCGGTCGATAAAGCTCGGCCAGTCCTTGGCCGGGGTATTGAGCATCGGGGTATGCGACGTGGCGATCCCGAGGACGATCCTGGCCATGCCATCTGCTCCTGCCGTGTGTCGCGGGCCCTGTGGGTCGAGGCGAGCCTATCGTCGCGCGCCCGAGCGCGTCAACCGGCGCGCAGATTGGCGGCAGATACAGGTCATCGCCTTTGTCTCGACGCGATCTCAATTCTATAACTTGGCGGGTGGGCGGAACGGGGTCGGCCCGGGGCCGGGGAGCCATGCGAAAGCCGATAATCTGGACGGGAATGGTGGCCGGGGCCGTCGCCGGCGCCTGCAGCCGGGTCATGGGGTTCGCGTTTGGCAAGGCGATCGCCTTTACCTATGCGGTCATCGTCAGCGTCGTCGCCAACGTGGTGTTCGATTTCGTCCGCGAGCCGCCGCATGGCGCGCAGCCAAAGCCGGTCGAAGTTGCGAGGGTCACCAGCGCCGACGGCGCGGCAGCGCGGGCCGCCCTGCCGGCGTCGCCGCCGGCGATCGTCCGGGTGGGCGCGCCCTCCATCGGCGCGCCGCCGCAAACGCCGCCCGTCTCCACCTCAGCGATCACGCCACCGCCCGACAGCGTGCGTCCCGGACCGGGCAGCGGCGGGCTCTACTGACGGGAATTTCCGAATGATCGATCTCGGCAAGGCCAAGAAATTCATCGATCAGTGCTGGGGCGACGAGATCGTCCCGACCCTGGTCGAGTACATCAAGATCCCGAACAAATCGCCGGCCTTCGACCCGGACTGGGCGGCGCACGGCCATATGGAAGAGGCGGTGGGTTTGTTCGAGCGCTGGGCGCGGGCGAGGCTGCCGTCGCTGCCCGGCGCCAGCCTCGAAACCGCCCGGCTGCCGGGGCGCACCCCGGTCATCATCATCGACGTGCCGGGCGAGGGTCCCGACACCGTATTGCTCTACGGCCATCTCGACAAGCAGCCGGAGATGGCGGGCTGGGCCGACGGCTATGGCCCGTGGCTCCCGCGGCTCGAAGCCGACAAGCTCTACGGCCGCGGCGGCGCCGATGACGGCTATGCGATGTTCGGTGCGCTGAGCGCGCTGCTGGCGTTGCGCGAGCAGCGGGTTGCGCACGCGCGCTGCGTGATCCTGATCGAGGCCTGCGAGGAATTGGGCAGCCCGGATCTCCCCTATTACGTTGATCACCTGGCGGCTCGGCTCGGCAGCCCGTCCCTGGTGGTATGCCTCGATTCGGGCTGCGGCAATTACGATCAGCTGTGGCTGACGACTTCGCTGCGCGGCATGACCGCCGGCACGCTCGAAGTGCGGGTGCTCGCCGAGGGGGTGCATTCGGGCGACGCCTCGGGGGTCGTGCCGTCGAGCTTTCGCATCACGCGCCAGCTGCTCTCGCGGATCGAGGACGAGGTTACCGGAACCGTCCGCCCATCCGAATTTTATGCGCAGGTTCCGCCCGAGCGCGTGGCGCAGGCCCGGCGGGCCGCCGCGGCACTGGGCGACACGGTCTACACCAAATTTCCGTTCTCGCCGGGCATGGGGCCGGCAACCGACGACACGACCGAGCTGGTGCTGAACCGCACCTGGCGCCCGCAATTGGCGGTGATCGGCATCGACGGCCTGCCCAAGCCGGGCGACGCCGGCAACGTGCAGTTGCCCTATACGGCGACGCGGCTGAGCCTGCGCTTGCCGCCTACCCTGGACGCGGTATCAGCCGGCGAGAGGCTCCGCGCCCTGCTCGAGAAAGATCCGCCCTACGGCGCGCACATAGCGTTCGATGTCGGATCGAGCGCGTCCGGCTGGAACGCGCCGGCCTTGGCGCCCTGGCTCGATCAATCCCTGGCGCGCGCGTCGCAGGCGGCGTTCGGCGCGCCGCCCGCCTATATGGGCGAAGGCGGCAGCATCCCGTTCATGGCGATGCTCGGCGAAAAGTTCCCGCAGGCGCAGTTCGTCGTGACCGGCGTGCTCGGCCCGCACTCGAACGCGCACGGCCCCAACGAATTCCTGCACATCCCGACCGGCCGGCGGGTCTCCGCAGTGATCGCCCAGGTGCTGGCCGACCATCACGCGCGGAGCGAAGGCAATCAGCGATGATCGAAACTTATGAAGGCAGCTGCCATTGCGGCCGGGTGCGGTTTCGGGTGCGTGCCGATTTGTCGACTGTGCTCGAATGCAACTGCTCGGTGTGCACGAAGAAAGGCATCCTGCACCTGATCGTGCCGCCGGAGCAGTTCGAGCTGGTGCGGGGCGGGGACGAACTCGCGACCTATCAGTTCAATACCAACACCGCGAAGCACACCTTTTGCCGGCATTGCGGGATGCACCCGTTCTATGTGCCGCGGTCGGACCCGGACAAGATCAGCGTCAACGCGCGCTGCCTCGACGAGGTCGATCCGGCGGCGTTGAAGCCGAGCCATTTCTTCGACGGGCGGAACTGGGAAGCGGCGCAGCAGGCGCGCCGCGCAGCCGAGGAAGGATGAAAGCCCCTCACCCCGGCCCTCTCCCCGCCTCGTCGGGGCGAGGGGGAGATCCGCACAGTTGAGGGATCAGAGGCAGGCCCGATCGGCTGCGTCGCCTGGGCGAGCCAGCGCGCGGTGTCGGGGTCGACCAGCGGGGTCAGCACGTCGCGGACCTGGGCGTGGTAGCGGTCGAGCCAGGCGATCTCGTCGTGGTCGAGCAATGACGGCTCGATCAGGGTGCGGTCGATCGGGGCCAGGGTCAGGGTCTCGAAGCCCAGCATCTCGCGCTCGGCGGCACCGTCCGAGGGCTGCACCAGCACCAAATTTTCGATCCTGATGCCGTAGGCGCCGGTCTTGTAATAGCCGGGCTCGTTCGAGACGATCATCCCCGGCAGCAGCGGCTGCATGCTCGGCGCCTTGGAGATGCGCTGCGGCCCCTCGTGCACGCCGAGATAGCTGCCGACCCCGTGCCCGGTGCCGTGGTCGTAATCGAGCCCGGCCTGCCACAGCCCGCGCCGCGCGAAGCCGTCGAGCTGGGTTCCGGTCGTGCCCTTGGGGAACCGCGCCAAGGCCAGCGCGATGTGGCCCTTGAGCACGCGGGTAAAGCGGTCGCGCATCTCGGCCGAGGGTTCGCCGATCGCGACCGTGCGGGTCACGTCGGTGGTGCCGTCGAGATACTGCGCGCCCGAATCGAGCAGATAGAGGGTGCCGGGCTCGAGCCGCTTCTCGGTCTCGGGCATCGCCCGGTAGTGGACGATGGCGCCGTTCGACCCGGCTCCGGAGATCGTCGGAAAGCTCAGATCGCGGAAATATTCGCCCTCGCGGCGCAAGGCTTCGAGCCGGTCGCTGGCGGCGATCTCGGATAGGCCGCCGCTCGGCGCCTCGCGTGCGAGCCAGGCCAGAAACCGGGTCAAGGCCGCGCCGTCGCGGCGGTGCGCCGCGCGCGTGCCGTCGATCTCGACCGGGTTCTTGCGCGCCTTGGGCAGGGTACACGGGTCGGCGGCGCGGTGGATCTTGGCCCCGGCCGCGTCGAGCCGGTCGAAAATCCATGACGCGGCGCTCGCCGGATCGGCCTGGACCCGGCAGCCTTCGCCGGCGAGCGCGTCGAGCGCCGGCCCCAGCTCATCGAGCGGCGCCACGGCGACCGCGTTGCCGAGATGGCGGTCGAGGCCGGGGGCCAGCTTGCGCCGGTCGATAAACAAGGTGACCGTGGCGTCATCGCGCAGAATGGCAAAGGACAGGGGCAACGGCGTGTGCGGCACGTCGCCGCCGCGGATGTTCAACAGCCACGCGATCGATTCGGGCATGGTCAGCACCGCCGCTCCCACACCTTCCTCGGCCAGGCCGCGGGCGAGGCGGGTGCGTTTCGACGAGGCACTCTCGCCGGCAAATTCCTCGGCATGCGGGACCACCGGGGCCAGGGGTGCGGCCGGCTGCCCCTGCCAGACCCGGTCGAGCGGATTGTCGGCGACCGCGCGCAAGCTCGCCCCCGCCTTTTCGGCCGCGGCGCGAAACCGCTCGACCTCGTGCGGCGTGTGCAGCCACGGGTCGTAGCCGAGCACGGCGCCGGCTTTCAGCGCCGCGCCGATCCAGCGCGCCGGCGGCTCCTCGGTCAGGTGACGGATCTCGAACAGGTCGCCCTCGACCTGCTGCGCCGCCTGCAAGGTGTAGCGCCCGTCGACGAACAGTGCCGCGCGATCGCGCAGCACGACCGCGAGACCCGCCGAGCCGGTAAAGCCGGTCAGCCAGGCGAGGCGCTGGCCGCGCGGCGGCACGTACTCGCCCTGGTGCTCGTCCGAGCGCGGCACGACGAACCCGTCGAGGCCTTGGGCCGACAGCTCGCGGCGCAGGCGGGCGAGCCGCTCGGCGCGCGGCAGTGTCGCGAAATCATCGCGGGCGAGACCATCGTGGTAGCCGGCCGCCATCTGCGCCCGCAGCGCTTCGAGCGCCTGGGCCAGCGGAGGCGTCACCGGGCCGGCGACCAGCATGTGCCAGCTCGTGCCGATTTCGGCCGGGGCGCCGAGCACGCCCGCGATCAGCGCCTCGACCCCTTCCGGGTCATAGGCCGACCCGGCTTCCCGCAGCAACCGCGCCAGCTCGCCCCGCTCCGGAACCGATCCGTTCATGCTCATCGCCTGCTCCTCATCCGCACCGCCCGGCAATCAGAACCTCGGCATGGCTGAATTGCAACAACGCTGCTGGCGGTGTTGCGGCGCAATACCAAATTCTGTTGCAGTGCAGCATAAGGGCTGCGCGGGAGTGTGTGCGATGTCGTTTCTCAACCTCTTCATCTCGGCCGGTAGGGCCTTTTCCGCCTGGCGGCGCCGGGAGCGGGCGTATGCCGAGCTGATGGCGCTCGACGACCGCTCGCTGGCCGATATCGGAGTTCGCCGCTCTCAGGTCCGCGCGCTTGTCGAGGGCGACGACCCGCGTGGTCGCGAGACAGGGCCCGCGCCTTCGCAGAAGGAGGCCGCTTTCGGCCGGCATAAGGCGGCCTGACCGGCCTTTCAGCCAGACCAGATCCATGGATGGGGGCTTCGGCCCCCATCGTCATTTGTGATCCTGTCCCGGCCCGCAGGATCAGGGTCGACCATCCGTCGATGACGATGCGGCGCTCGAGCGCGATGCCCAAGGGGCGATGCGGCGCCAGCACGATCGGCTCCTGGCGGCGCAGCAATCCCGACAGCACCGCCCGGCCCCCCGGCGCCAGGCGGCGGGCGAGATCGGCGGCGAGCAGCGCCAGCGGGCGCGCCAGGATGTTCGACAGGATCAGGTCGTATCGCCGCCTGTGCACAGTGCGGGCGCGATACCCCGGGGCGGAGCCGACCCGGACCAGGCCGGCGACGCCGTTGCGCGCGACATTATGGCGGGCGACCGCGACGGCACCCGGATCAAGGTCGCTCGCCGCCACCTTGCGGCGCAGCAGCTTTGCCGCGGCAATCGCCAGAATCCCGGTCCCGGTGCCGATATCGAGCGGATGGCGAAACCGATGGCGCTGCGCCAGCGCCTCCAGCGCCACCAGGCAGCCGCGGGTGGAAGGGTGCTCGCCGGTGCCGAAGGCGGTCGCAGCGTCGAGCATGATCCCGATCGCCGCAGCCGGCACCCCGGCACGATGGTGCGAGCCGTAGACGAAAAACCGGCCGATGCGCAATGGCGGAAACGCGAGCTGGTTCTCTGCGAGCCAGTCGCGATCGGCGAGTTTCTCTTCGGCGATCTCGACCAGTTCTCCGCCGCTCGCCGCGGCAGCGAGCGCCAGCCGCGCGGCCAGCTCCGGGCTCAGCACCGAGCCCCGCGGATAGGCGTCGAGCCGCCACTCGTCGGGCGCGCTCTCAAAGGCCGCCACGGCTGCGGCGATATCGTCGAGGAGCGCGAAGACCGCGCTCGCCGCCTCGGCGCCGCGGACCCGGGCGCGGACATGGCGGACCCCGACCATCACCGACCGCCAGCGCCGATCCGCGCCGAACGCCGGCTACGCCCCCGTCGGCAGGTGATCGGGGCCCATGAAATTGTCGAACTTTGTGGTATCGGCGTCGAAATGCAGCTTGATCGTGCCGATCGGCCCGTGCCGCTGCTTGGCGATGATGACCTCGCCGAGACCGTAAACCTCGTTGAACCGGTGTCTGCCAGCGCTCGTAGCGGTCGTTGTACTTGTCGTCGGTTTCATCGGCTCGGCGCAGCGGCTGTCCCCGCGATAGATAGTATTCCTCGCGAAAGATGAACATGACGACGTCGGCGTCCTGCTCGATCGAGCCCGATTCGCGCAGATCGGCCAGCATCGGCCGCTTGTCCTCGCGCTGCTCGACCGCGCGCGAGAATTGCGCCAACGCCAGCACCGGGACATCGAGCTCCTTGGCAACGGCCTTCAGGCCGCGGGTGATGTCAGAGATCTCCTGCACCCGGTTTTCGAGGGTACGCACCTGGACCGAGGGGCGCATCAGCTGGAGGTAGTCGACGACGATCAAGCCGAGGCCCTGCTGCCGCTTCAGCCGCCGCGCCCGCGTGCGCAGGGCGGACACGCTCAGCGCCGGGGTGTCGTCGATAAACAGCGGCAGCGCTTGAAGATGGTGGCTCGCCTGCACGAATCGATCGAAATCCTGATGGCTCGACGTCGCCGCGACGGATTCGATCCGACGAAATCCCGGATTCCTCGGCGAGAATGCGGGTGGCCAACTGCTCAGCCGACATCTCCAGGGAAAAGAACCCGACCACGGCACCGTCCTCGGTCACGATGCGGCCATCGGGCGCGCGCGCCGTCCGGTATGCCTTGGCCGCATTAAAGGCTATATTGGTGGCCAGCGCCGATCTTCCCCATCGACGGCCGGCCGCCCAGGATCACGAGGTCGGACGGATGCAGCCCGCCCAGTTTCTGGTCGAGATCGATAAAGCCGGTGGCGACGCCAACGGTCTTGCCGTTGCGCTTGTACGCCGCCTCGGCCATCCGATCGCGTTCGTCAGCGGCACGCCGAAAGCGCGGAAACCGCCTTCGATCTGCCCGGTCGTGGCGAGATCGAACAGCTTTTTCTCTGCTCGTTCGATCTGCTCGGGCGCGCGGTCGTCGAGATCCTGGCGAAAGGCGTCGTTGACGACGTCCTCGCCCAGGGTGATCAGCTGGCGGCGCAGATAGAGGTCCTGGATCTCGCGTCCGTAATCCTCGGTGTTGATGATCGTCACCGCCGCATCGGCGAGACGGACCAGATACTGCGCCCCGCCGATTTCGGCCAGCGCGCCGTCCTGATCGAACAGGCTCTTCAGGGTGACGGGGTTGGCGATCTGCCCGCGTTCGATCAGCTTGCCGATCGCGGCGAAGATCCGGGCATGCACGGCATTGCCGAATTGCTCGGGTTGGAGAAACTCCGACACCCGGGAATAAGCGCCGTTGCTGATCAGCAAGGCGCCCAGCAGCTTCTGCTCGGCTTCGGTGTTGAAGGGCGGGGTGCGAACGAACTCGAGGTCGGTCTCGCGCAGCGGCGTGATCCGAGAAGCCAGCGTCGTTTCCATGCGGGAGAATACCATCCGCCGGCCACCGCAGCCGCGCGGAATACGATCCACAAGCTGTGCAAACCGGGGGCGGTTGGGCAAGGGCGGTCGGGCCGCGACGATCAGGCGGCGCGTTCGGCAGTGGTGCTTTGCGCGCGTTCCCAGTCGAGCATGTAGTCCCGCGTCAACGGCAGGGTGTCGATCGATTTGGCCAGCTGCATCTGAAAGACGAGGTGGCCGCCGCGCCGAAACGCGATCTCCGATCCGACCAGGTACATCTCCCACATCCGGCAGAAGCGCTCGTCATAAATCGCGCGCAGGCGATCGCGGTTCTGCTCGAACCGGCGGCGCCACTCCCTAAGCGTCTCGGCGTAATGGAGGCGCAGGATCTCGATGTCGGTGATCCACAACCGCAACCGCTCGACCACCGGGACGACTTCCGAGAGCGCCGGCGCGTAGCCGCCGGGAAAAATGTATTTGCGCAGCCAAGGGTGGGTGGAGGCCGGCCCGTCCATGCGGCCGATCGCGTGCAGCAGGGCAACGCCGTCGGGCGCCAGCAGCGACTTCACCTTGGCGAAAAACGTGCCGTAGTGGTTGATCCCGACATGCTCGAACATGCCGACCGAGACGATCCGGTCGTACTGCCCCTCCTCCTCGCGATAGTCGCGCAGATGGAAGCTGACGCGATCCGACAGCCGCGCCGCCGCGGCCCGGCGCGTCGCCACCCGGTGCTGCTCGACCGAGAGGGTGAGGCCGGTCACCTCGGCGCCGCATTCGCGGGCGAGGTAGAGGGCGAGGCCGCCCCAGCCCGAGCCGATGTCGAGCACCTTTTGCCCCGGGCGGATCACCAGCTTGGCCGCGATGTGCCGCTTTTTGTCGAGCTGCGCGGTGTCGAGGTCGTCGACCTGATCGTGGAAATAGGCGCAGGAATATTGGCGGTCCTTGTCGAGAAACAGCTCGTAGAGCTGGTCCGACAGATCGTAGTGGTGCGCCACGTTCTGCCTGGCGCGGTAGAGCGGGTTGTACTGGTGGACCCGGCGCCAGAAGGTGAAAGAGCCGTTCAAGAGGCGCGACAGGAGGCCTTCGGGCAGGGCTTCGAGATTGAGGGCGAGCAGGTCGACCAGATCGTAAAGGCTGCCTTCCTCGATCGTCAATGTCCCGTCCGTGAACGCTTCGGGCAGATAGAGGCGAGGCCTGGCCACGAGCTTCCAATGCAGCGCCCGGTCATGAAGCCGGATCGCCACGCTGGGCCCCGGCGCCCCTGCGATGTCGTGCAGTCTTCCGCCGGCGTCGGTGACGCGCAGCCGACCAACGGTGATGATTCGCTCGAACAGACGCGTGAGCAGCATCGTGACGAGACCACAGGGGAAATCGCCCTGTCACTATTCATGAAGTGGCAAAGTGAACGCAAGACATTCACCGATCGATCATGCGCTCTCCGAGGCAGCCGCAGCCGCGGGGACCGGCTCGCCGGCCCGGCCCTCGATCTCGTCCTCGTCGCCGATGCGCAGCGGGTCGATGCCGCGGGCCTGCATCGCCGCCTCCTCGGCCGACTGTGCGACATTGGCGGTGACCGTGACCGAGACTTCCGGGTGCAGCACGACTCGCAGCGGATGAAGCCCCAGGTTCTTGATCGGCCGTTCGAGCACGACCTGACGCTTTTCGATGGTAAACCCGGCCCCGGTGACCGCGTCGGCGATGTCGCGGGCCGCGACCGAGCCGTAGAGCTGCCCGCTCTCGCCGGCCTGGCGAACGATCACGACGGTCAGCCCTTCGAGCTTGTTGCCGACCTCGCCGGCTTCGGCCTTGCGCTGCAGGTTGTTGGCTTCGAGCTGGGCGCGCCGGCTTTCGAAATAAGCGAGGTTGTCCTTGGTCGCGCGCAGCGCCTTCTTTTGCGGCAGCAGGTAGTTGCGGGCAAAGCCGGGCTTGACCTTGACGAGCTGGCCCATCTGGCCGAGCTTTTCGACCCTTTCGAGCAGGATCAGTTCAATCATCGATTCTTCCTCCGACTGGTCGAGACCGGGCAAAGCGCCGCCGCAACCCGAGCGGCGCATCGAGCAGCCCCAAAACGGCGATCACCAACAGCGGCCAGCCGAACAAGCCGGCCAGCACATAGAACGCGACGAGCGGAATCTGCGGGCGCGGCAGCCGGCGCACCAAGGTGTGCAGCACCGCCAGCCCGGCAAGGCATAATGGCACCACCAGCACGATCACCACGTTGACGCCGAAAAAACGGGCCGCGCCGCCAAAGGCGGTCGCGGCGGCGGCGACTGCCAGCAACAGCGGGATCCACTTCGGCAGGGTCAGCGAGGCGAGATCGGGCGACGGCCGCCAGGCCAGTCCAAACCGGGCCAGGACGCCTTGCGCAAGGGTCGCGTTGCTCGCCGTCATCACCATCCAGGACGCGGCGACGACACCCGGAATGACCAAGGCGAGAAGCGCCGTCAGCGCATCGCCGCGTTCGTCGACGAGGCGATCGACGGCCGGCGCCAGCGACTGGCGCAGCTGCGCTTCGATGCCGTCCGGGCCGCCGAGGATCAGCAACGCCGCAGCGAACGCCGCCAGGCCCAGCCCGGTCAGCCATGCGGCCAGCATCCCCGGCGGGTACCATTCGAGAGCGCCCGAAGGTCCGCTGCGCGCCAGCAGCGCCTGCCGCACCAGCACGACCACCGGCGCGGCATAAAGCCCGGCAAACAGCGCCGCCGCGACGACGTCGCTGGCCGCGAGCAAGACTATCGAGGCGCTCAATCCCCGCCACCGCCGCAGCGCCGACGCCGAGCCACAGCCCGGCGGCGAAGAGCGGCAGCTGGGCCAGATAGACGAGGATCAGCGCGCCCGGCGAGCCGGTCAGCACCGCCAGATAAAGACCGGCGCTGAGCACGCCCAAAAGCGTCCCCGCTCCGGCGACCTGCAGCCGAGCCATGGCCATCTGCGCCGCTCGCCGACCGGCGTCACCCGACCCTCTATTTCACCATGTAGGGCAACAGGCCGAGAAACCGCGCGCGCTTGATCGCCTGCGCCAGCTCGCGCTGCCGCTTGGTCGAGACCGCCGTGATCCGGCTCGGCACGATCTTGCCGCGCTCGGAGACGAAGCGCTGCATCAGCTTCACGTCCTTGTAGTCGATCTTGGGCGCGTTCGGGCCCGAGAACGGGCACGATTTGCGCCGTCGGAAAAACGGCCGGCGGGTCGCGGCCCCGCGCCCCGGTCCGCCTGCAGACTGGCTTTCCATTTAGGGCTCCACCACTTCGGCAACCGCGGGTTCGGGCGCGACCCGCTCGACCGCCGCGCGTTCGGGCACCGCACGCTCGGGCACCGCACGCTCGGCAACTGCGCGCTCGGGCACCGCGCGCTCGGGCACCGTACGCTCGCCGGCTGCGGGCCGCTCGGCCCCGCCGTCACGCAATTCGCCATAGCGGTCGCGGTCACCGGGGCCGCGCCGCTGGCGCTCGTCGCGGCTGCCGCGGCTCTGCATGATCGCCGACGGCCCCTCGTCGAGCGCCTCGACCCGAATCGTCAGATAGCGCAGAACGTCCTCGTTGATCCGCATCGTGCGTTCGAGCTCGGCGACCACGGCCGGCGGTCCGGCCAAATTCATCAGCACATAATGGCCCTTGCGGTTCTTGCGCATGCGGTAGGCGAGGTTGCGCAGCCCCCAATATTCGCGCTTCTTGACCTCGCCGCCATTGTCGGCGATCAGCTGGGCGAAGCTGTCGGCGAGGGCGTCGACTTGCGCGCCGGAAATATCCTGGCGCGCGATGAACACGTTTTCGTAAAAAGGCATGGATGCTGGATCCCTTTTGGCTGATGAAGGCCCGGGGCGCGCACGCCGACCGGGCCGAGCCGGCACAGACCGGCAAGGGCGAGCCGCGTACTATACAGAAACCTGTCGACGGGACAAGATGGCGGCTCGCGGCTCCAGGTCTGAGCCGGGTCGTATAGGGATGGGGGACGCGTTGGGGATGAAGCGTGCGTTGGTGTTTCCAGGTCAAGGCTCGCAGGCGGTCGGCATGGGACGGGGCCTCGCCGAGGCCTTTCCGGCGGCGCGCCGCCTGTTCGACGAGATCGACGACGCGCTGTCGCAGCGTCTCTCGCGGCTGATGTTCGAGGGGCCGGAGAGCGACCTGACATTGACCGAGAATGCGCAGCCCGCGCTGATGGCCGCGAGCCTCGCGGTGATCCGCGTGCTCGAAGCCGAGGGCGGCCTCGATCTGTGGCGCCATGTGGCCTTTGTCGCCGGGCATTCGCTCGGCGAATATTCGGCGCTGGCCGCCGCGCGCGCGCTCGCGGTCGGCGATGCGGCGCGGCTCGTGAAATTGCGCGGCCAGGCGATGCAGCGGGCGGTGCCGGTCGGCGCCGGGGCGATGGCGGCGCTGATCGGGCTCGATGTCGCCGCGGCCCGCGCTGTTGCCGCCGAAGCGACGCGCGCCGGGATCGACCATGACGAAGTCTGCGCGGTGGCCAACGACAACGCCCCGGGCCAAGCCGTCGTCAGCGGCCATCGCGGCGCCGTCGAGCGCGCGGTCGCGATCGCGCGTGAGCGCGGCGCGCGCCGCGCGATCATGCTGCCGGTCAGCGCGCCCTTTCATTCGCCGCTGCTGGCGCCGGCCGCCGAGGCGATGGCCGCGGCGCTCGAAATGGTGGCGCTGCGCCCGCCGCTGGTGCCGCTCGTCGCCAACGTGTCGGCGCGCGCGGTCGGCGACCCGGCCGAAATCGAGCGACTTCTCGTCGCGCAGGTCACGGCCATGGTGCGGTGGCGCGAGAGCGTGCTGTTCCTCGCCGCTTCCGGGGTCGGAGAAGTGGGCGAGATCGGGACCGGGCATGTCCTCGTCGGGCTCGTCAAGCGCATCGTTCCGGATCTCTCTGTGCGCTCGGTCGGCTCCCCCGCCGAAATCGAGGCGCTGATCCGGGAGCTCTGACCGCCGCCCGCCCAAAGCGGACGCGACGCACGCGGCCGGCGATGGAGCCGAGGCCGGCGATCGGGATGGTGCGATGTTCGATCTTTCAGGTCAGACGGCACTCGTGACGGGGGCCTCCGGCGGGATCGGCGGGGCGATCGCCAGGGCGTTGCATGCGCAGGGAGCCGAGCTGATGCTGGCCGGAACGCGCGCCGCAGCGTTGGGCACACTCGCCGCCGAGCTCGGCGAACGCGCTCATGTCGGGCTGGCCGATCTCGCCGATCCGGGGGCCTGCGAGCGCCTGGTACGCGACGCCGATGCGGCGATGGGCCGGATCGACATCCTGGTCAACAATGCCGGCCTGACCCGCGACGCGCTGGCGCTGCGGATGAAGGACGAGGAGTGGCAGACGGTCCTCGAGGTCAATTTGACCGCCGCCTTTCGGCTGACGCGCGCGGCATTGCGCGGCATGATCCGGCGGCGCCACGGCCGGGTGATCGGGGTGACCTCGATCGTCGCCCTCACCGGAAATCCCGGCCAGGCCAACTACGCGGCGGCAAAGGCGGCGATGATCGGCATGTCGAAATCGATCGCGGCAGAGGTCGCGGGCCGCGGGATCACCGTCAACTGCGTCGCCCCGGGCTTGATCGAGACGGCGATGACGGACCGGCTGACGGCGGAGCAGCGCGCACAACTCGGTGGCGCGATTCCCGCCGGCAGGTTCGGCATGCCCGGCGACGTCGCCGCCGCGATCGTTTATCTCGCCAGCCCCGACGCCGCCTACGTCACCGGTCAAACCTTGCACGTCAACGGCGGGATGGCCATGGTATAGGATCGCGCGATCGGCAGCCGAATGAGCCGAATTGGCAGCCCTGGGAAAATCATGTTATGTGACCCGCGCCTTGATCGCGGCCCCCCGACGGCGACACTATGACGGCGGATGGCGCCCGGATTGTGTGTCGAAACCAACTTCAAGCCAGCCACTGAGGGGAACAACGGATGAGCGACGTCGCCGAGCGGGTCAAAAAAATCGTTGTCGAGCATTTGGGCGTCGACGAATCGAAGGTGACCGAGAACGCCAGCTTTATCGATGATCTCGGCGCCGACAGCCTCGACACGGTCGAGCTCGTGATGGCCTTCGAAGAGGAATTCGGATGCGAGATCCCCGATGATGCGGCGGAAAAAATCGTGACGGTCAAAGATGCGGTCAGCTTTATCGAGTCGCACAGCTGAGCCTTCCGTTTCCTCCACCTCGCTCCGAAATCGCCGTCCAGACGGCCCGCCCGTGAGCTCTCGTCCGTCCATTTGTGAGGTTGGAACGCGACGAGTCGTCGTGACCGGCATGGGCCTCGTGACGCCCCTCGGCATCGGCCTCGAACGCAACTGGACCCGCCTGATCGCAGGCGCTTCCGGCGTCAGCGCGATCCAATCCTTCGACGTTTCGGATCTGCCGGCAAGGATCGCCGCCCAGGTGCCGCGCGGCGAGACAGCGTCGGGTCTGTTCAACGCCGACGACTGGGTCCCGCCCAAGGATCAGCGCAAGATGGACGGCTTTATCGTCTACGCGCTGGCAGCGGCCGCCCAGGCCGTCGAGGATGCCGGTTGGACGCCGCAAGGCGAGGAGGCGCGTGAGCGCACCGGGGTCATAATCGGCTCGGGCATCGGCGGCCTTTCCGGGATCACCGAGGGTGCGTTGACCCTGCGTGAGCGCGGCCCGCGGCGGCTTTCGCCGTTCTTCATACCCGCCAATCTGATCAACCTCGCCGCAGGGCATGTTTCGATCCGATACGGCTTCAGCGGCCCGAACCATGCGGTCGTCACGGCCTGCTCGAGCGGCGCGCATGCGATCGGCGACGCGGCGCGGCTGATCATGCTCGACGACGCCGATGTCATGGTGTGCGGCGGCACCGAGGCGGCAATCTGCCGGCTGGGTCTGGCCGGTTTTGCCGCGGCCCGCGCGCTGTCGACCGGGTTCAACGACGATCCCCCGCGGGCCTCGCGCCCATGGGACCAAGCCCGCGACGGGTTTGTGATGGGCGAGGGCTCCGGCATCCTCGTGCTCGAGGAGTTGGAGCACGCCAAGCGGCGCGGCGCCCGGATCTATGCCGAAATCATCGGCTACGGCATGTCGGGCGACGCGTTTCACCTGACCGCACCCGCCGAGGACGGCAACGGGGCCTTCCGTTCGATGCGCAACGCGTTGCGCCGCGCCGGCGTCGAGCCCGAAGAAATCGATTATATCAACGCGCACGGCACCTCGACCCCGCTCGGCGACGAGATCGAGCTCGGCGCGGTCAAGCGGCTGTTCGGCCGGCACTCGTACGAGCTGTCGATGTCCTCGACGAAATCGGCGATCGGGCACCTGCTCGGCGCCGCCGGCAGCGTCGAAGCGATCTTTTCCATCCTCGCCCTTCGCGACGGCGTGGTGCCGCCGACCTTGAACCTCGATGATCCATCCCCGGCCTGCGACATCGACCTGGTTCCGAAACAGGCCAGAGAGCGCCGGGTCAACTATGTGCTGTCCAATTCCTTCGGGTTTGGCGGCACCAACGCCTCGCTCGTTTTCACCGGCCGGCCGTGAGCCGCTGATCGCGCAGCGACCGACCCGGGGATCTGTTAGCGATGCGCGGCACGCTTCGCCTGCTCGGCTGGGCGCTGCTGGCCGTCTCGGCAATTCTCGCGGCGGCCGGCGGCGCCGGCTGGCTGCTGTATCGCGAAATGACCAGGCCGGGGCCGCTGACCCAGGCGCGCACGGTGGTGATCCCGCCGCGCACCGGCCGCTCCGGCATCGCGGCGCTGTTGGCTCACGAGGGTGTGATTCGCTACCGCCTGCCGTTCGAGATCGGTGCGAGCTTGATGGATAGCGGCTCGACCTTGCTGGCGGGCGAATACGAATTCCCGGCCGGGACGAGCCCGCTCCAAGCGACCGGCATCCTCGCCGGCGGCAAGACCGTCAAGCACCGGCTGATGATCCCCGAAGGGCTGACCAGCGCTCAAATCCTGGCATTGGTGCAGGCGGCGCCGGCGCTCGACGGCAAACCCGGCAACCCCCCCGCGGAGGGTGCGCTGATGCCTGAAACCTACGTCTACAGCTATGGCAACGAGCGCACGGAGATGCTCGACCGCATGGAGCGGGCGATGGCCCACGCGCTGGCCGCGGCCTGGGCGGAGCGGCGGCCCGACCTGCCGCTGGCCGGTCCGGAGCAGATGCTGATCCTGGCTTCCTTGGTCGAGCGCGAGACCTCGCGGGCGGACGAGCGCGCGCGCGTCGCCGCCGTCTTCGTCAACCGGCTGCGGCTCGGCATGCGACTGCAATCCGACCCGACCGTGCGCTACGCGTTGAGCGCCGGCGGCACAAAGAAATTCGATCGTCCGCTGAGCCACGCCGACCTCGCGATCGCCTCCCCCTACAATACCTATGTCCAAAAAGGACTGCCGCCGGGCCCGATCGACAATCCCGGGGCGGCGGCGTTGCGCGCCGCGGCCCGGCCGGCGCCGACCGACGAGCTCTATTTCGTGGCCGACGGCAGCGGCGGGCATGTCTTTGCCAAGACCCTCGCCGAGCACAACCGCAACGTCGCCCAATATCGCCGCGACATCGCGGCCGAGACCGATCCGCTGGGCGACGCAGCGCGGTAGTCGGGATCGGGCTCGATGCTTGCGGACGGCGGCGAACGCGGTCGCCGACTGTTGATCGCGCTCACCGCGCTGCATCATCGGCGTTCGCGGCCGGCCGCCGGCGCGGGCGCGGATGCGGGACCCAGGGCCGGTCGCCGCGGCTGCCGTTGGCGCTCTCGATCGTGACGCCTTGGGGGTCGAGCCACAATGCCACCGCGCCCAGCCGCCACGAGTCGATGCGGTCGACGATCGGCACCAGCGAACGGCAGCGAAAGCCGGCCGGCACCTGGCTGACGATCGCATCGACGCCGCCGCACTCGAGCGGCAGGGCCGCAGCGCCGGTAACGAGCGCGACGCTCCGCCCGCGCGCCGAATAGCGGCACAGCTCGCCGGCGCAGTCGAGCCCGTCCTCGGCTCCAGATCCGGGCCACGCGGTCAGGGCGAGACCGGTTTCCTCGGCCAGAAACGAGCCCTCTATGCGTTCGCCCTGGCCACCCGATACCAGGTAATGCCCGTCCGCGGCGCGCACCGCGAGAAACCGGCCGATATCGGCGATGACGATGTCGGGCGGGCGGGTCAGGGCCAGGCCGGCGAGCCCGGCGGCGATCGCAACGATGCCCCAACGCCGCCACGGCCCGCGCCACAGGCACAGCCACAGGCCGCCGAGCGAGACCAGAAGCAGCCCCGGCGCCGGCAATCGCGGCATCGGCCACACATTGCCGGGCAAGGCCGAGACGAGCTGCGCCACACCGATCGTCGCGCCGATTCCCCAGCCCATCGGAACCAGCGCGAACCGCTCGAGCCCGAGCGGCATCAACAGGCAGGCAACGACCCCCCAGGGCAAGGTCCACATCGCGCTCAGCGGGACGGCGACGACATTGGCGAGCGGCGAATAGAGTGCGATGTGATGGAAATGATAGATTGAAAATGGGTCGGTCCCGATCGTGACCACGACGGTCGTGACCACCACGGCGCCGGCATATCCCAGAACCCGACCCGCCAAGGAGCGGCCGTGGAGCAGATGCCCGAGACGTTGGCCGTAGGTCTCGTAAACCGCGATCAGCGCCACCACCGCGCCGAACGACATCTGAAAGCTGACGCCGACCAGGCTCTCCGGCTCGATCGCGAGCACAAGGGCGGCGGCGAGCGCGCAGATCCGCATCGAGATCCGCAGCCGGTCGATCAGGATGGCGGCGAAGACGAGGCCGTTCATGACAAAGGCGCGCTCGGTCGGGATCGCGGCACCCGACAGCAGCAGGTAGCAGGTCAGCACCGCGAGGGTGGCGCCGGCGGCGATCTTTTTGATCGGATAGCGCAATGCCACCCACGGGATCAGTGCGAGGCCGCCGCGCACGGCAAAAAAGACGAACCCGCCGACGAGGCCGAGATGCAGCCCGGCGATCGCCAAGAGGTGCTGCAGCCCGGACTGGCGGAACGCCTGCTTGACCTCCTCCGAGATGGCGCCGCGTTTGCCGGTGATCAGCGCCGAGGCAACCCCGCCGGTCGAGCCGGGAAGCACGGCGATGATCCGCCGCGACATCTCGGTGCGCAGCCGCCGCAGATCCTCGCGCCAGCCCCAGATGGACGAGGCGTCGGGCGCGTCGGAGGCAAGAATGCGATGGGCCGGCCCATAGGTGTAGCCGACCCCGCCGATCCGGGCGAAATAAGCCTCGCGCTGCATGTCGTGGCTGCCCGGCAGGATCTGCCCCGGCACCGGATAAAGCACCGCCCGCATCGAGACGCGGTCGCCGGGGGAGAGCAGGTCGCTGGTCGCCGCGATGTGCACGCGCAGCCGCCGCGGCTGCTCGTCGCCGGCGAGCCCGGGCAGCGGATCGGGGGCGACGATCACGCGCCAACCCCGGTCGAGCGAGTCGACGTCGACCACCCGCCCGGTCACCATCACCGGCCCGAGGCGGCGCTGCAGCATCGGCGCCTGGCGCTCCCAGGTGGTCTCGCCGATCAGCGCGAAGCCGGCAAAGAACGCGGCCACCGCCAGCGCCGCCTCGCTCGGCAACGGGTGCCGATGCAGCGCAAAGACCGCGATGCCGGCGGCGATCGTGGCGCCGATGCCGAGCCACAGCGGCGGCTCGAAGGTCAGTGAAAAGTAGACCCCGATCCCGGCGCCGAAAAACACCGGAAGCCACAGCAGGCGGCGCTCGCCCTCGGCGGCGAAGGCTCCGGCCGCCGCTTTGAAAAGCCGCGCTCCGCGTCGTGGCGCCGCGCCGAGCCCGCCGACAGGGATCGCCGCATCTGCCATCGCCGCTCCGCCGCTCGCGTGTTGCGAGCCTAGCCGATCAGCGGATCAAGCGAAAGTCGTCCCGGCCATTATGACGCGTTATTGACGATTGAACCGGCGACGGCTCAGATCTCGCCTTCCTGCTTCATCATGCGCACGGTCTTGCGCATGGCGTTCACGGTGTCCTCCAGCTCGGTCTCGGCATGGGTGGCAGAGACAAGCCCGCCCGGACTGCCGTTGAAATCGACCCCGTTCACCATCATCGCCAGCCGCAATTTGTGCACGACCCCGGCCTGACGGTTGCCGGTGAGGCTCGCGGTCGGCTGCTGATGGGGGTCGAACCGGGTCGGCGTGACCGAAACGCGATCGGGGTTGGTGAAGATGTGCAGCATCGAAAAAGTGCCGTAGGCCGCCCATGGCACCCGTTCTTCGTCGAACACCTCGTTGAGGCGACGGCGCAGCGCGTCGGCATAGCGGTTGGCGCGGGCGCAGGCGTCGGTCGTGCCGACGATCTCCAATGCCGCAACCCCGGCGGCGGCAGACAGCGGGTTGGCGTTGAAGGTGCCGGGATGGGCGATCTTCTCGCGGTCCGCCGCCTTGGTGACCTGGAAGTCCAACAGGTCGAGGATGTCCTTGCGGCCGGCGACGGCGCCCCCGGGCAATCCGCCCGACAGGATTTTGGCCAAGGTCGTCAGATCGGGCCGGATGCCGTATTCGGCTTGCGCTCCGCCGGGCGAAACCCGAAATCCGGTGACCACCTCGTCGAAGATCAGCAATACGCCGTGCTGACGGGTCAGTTCGCGCAGCGCGTGCAGGAATGACGGCTCGATCGGCAGCCGCGCGCCGTGGGCGCCGGTCGGCTCGAGGATCGCCGCCGCGATGTCGTCGTGCTCGTCGAGCAGCCGAGCCAGCCCGTCGATGTCGTTCTGGTCCGCCAGCAGCACGCCGCCGGCGACGCCGGGCAACACGCCGGTGGTCGGGCTGCCGTCGAAATGGTTGGCGAAGCCCGAGGTCATGTGATCGTGCCAGCCATGAAAATGGTGCTTGAAGCGGATGATCTTCGACCTGCCGCTGAAGGCGCGGGCGAGCCGCACCGCCATCAGGGTCGCCTCGGTGCCGGACGAGGTGAACCGCACCCGCTCGGCCGTCGGCAGCAGCTTCAGGATCCACTCCGCCCAGGCGATCTCGCGCTCGTGGCTGGCGCCGTAATGGGTTCCATGCTCGATCTGCTCGTGCACCGCCTCGACTACCTTGGGGTGCGAGTGGCCGAGCAGCAGCGCGCCGTGCCCGCCGAAATAATCGACGTAAGAATTGCCGTCGACATCCCACTTCCGCGGCCCCTTGGCGCGGGCGATGTAAAGCCCGTAGGGTTCGATGTAGCGCGAATCGTGGGTGATGCCGCTCGGAAACAGCCGGGCGGCCTTTTCCGCGGCCGCCGCCGATCCCGGGGTCGCGGCGCGGTAGGCGGCGATGATCGGCGAGTTCGTCGTCATCGTGTCGGGCATGGCGGTGACTCCTCGGTCGGGACGCAGGCTCGCGGCCTGTTGTAGGCGCTGGACCGGGCGCGGCCAAGCGCGGAACCCCAGGCTACCGGGCGATGAACATCGCCGCTGTAATCACGACCCCCCGATGGAGAAGGGCCGCCCCGAGGGACGGCCCTTCCTTACCTAACACACCGGCGGCCGATCACGGCCGCGAGCCGTCGCCCTCAGTCAGGCGCGGATCTCCACCGAAGCGGGGATCCTGGTCACGGCAGCGGACGACCGCGGTTTATGGTCAAACACAGGATCACCTCCTTTCAGTTGTTGAGCCGAAGCCGGTACCCTAGAGGGCCGGCGCCTCGTCGACAAGCGGCTTATTCGCGATCACCGCTCTCGCGGCCGGCGGGTTTCGCGCTTAAACTGGCGCAAAGGCCGTGATCCAGCCGAAAGGAGCGACGATGCGCCGCAGCGATGAGCGGATTCTGACCACCCATACCGGGAGCCTGCCGCGCCCGGCCGAGCTGACCCGGCTGCTCGTGCGCCGGGCGCGCGGCGAATTGGTCGATCCGGCCGAGCTGGAACGGCTGGGGCAGGTGGCATTGCGCGGGATCGTGCGCAAGCAAGCCCAATCCGGCGTCGATATCGGCAACAACGGCGAGCAGCAACGCGAAGGTTTCTTCCTGCACATCCGCCACCGCATGAGCGGGTTCGGCGGGTCGTGGCAGCGCCGCACCCGCGCCGACGCGCTGCGCTATCCGGTATTCAGGCGGATCATGGAGGAGCAACTCGCCGCCCGCCCGGCGGTCAGCAATATGGGGCCGCCCAAGGCGATCGGTGCGGTGCGTTATCTCGGCCGCGGCGCGATCGAAGCCGAATGCGCCGATTTCCGCGCGGCACTCGACGAAACCGGCACCCATTTCGCCGAGCCGTTTCTGACCGCCCCCTCGCCCGGGATCATCGCCGGGGCGATGAAGAACGAGCATTACGACACCGAGGAGGCCTATCTCGATGCCCTTGGCGCCGCCCTCAGGGAGGAATACGAGGCGATCGTCGACGCCGGGTTTCTGCTGCAGCTCGATTGCCCCGATCTGGCGCTCGAGCGCCACCTGTCGTACCAGGACCGGCCGCTCGGCGATTTCCTCGGCTTTGTCGAGCGCGTCGTCGCGACGATCAACACCGCACTCGAAAACATCCCGCCCGAGCGGGTGCGGCTCCATGTCTGCTGGGGCAATTACGAGGGGCCGCACGACTGCGACGTGCCGCTCGCCGACATCCTGCCGATCCTGCAACAGGCGAAGGTCGGCGCCTTCTTCCTGCCCTTCGCCAACCCGCGCCACGCGCACGAATACCGCGTCTTCGAAAAGCGGCCGCTCGCCGACGATCAGATCCTCGTTGCCGGGGTCATCGACAGTCTGACCAATTTCGTCGAGCACCCCGAAACCGTCGCCGACCGCATCGAGCGGGTGGCGCAAGTCGTCGGCGACCCGAAGCGCGTCGTTGCCGGCACCGATTGCGGCTTCGACACCTCGGCCGGGATGGGCCGCGTCGCCGAGGACGTCGTCTGGGCCAAGCTCGCCGCCCTCGCCGAGGGCGCGCGCATCGCCTCGGCGCGGATGAGGATGGGATGAGTGCAGCACGGGTCAATTATACGCGCCGGGCCGGATGACGACTGACCGGCCGGCAACCAGGGAGACCGGCGAACATGTCTGAGCTGCGAGGCTTTTTGGACGAGGCGCGCGGGCTTTTGCCGGCCGCCGTAGCTTTGCGCCGCCGAATTCATAGAAGGCCCGAGCTCGGGCTCGATCTGCCGCTGACGACCGAAGCGGTGCTCGATGGTTTGCGCGGTCTCGACGTCGAGATTGCCCGCGGGCCGTCGACCTCCGGTCTCGTCGTGTCGCTGAGCGGCTCGAAGCCCGGCCGCACGGTCCTGCTGCGCGGCGACATGGACGCGCTGCCGATGCCCGAGCAGACCGGGCTCGACTACGCCAGCGAAATCGACGGCCGCATGCATGCCTGCGGCCATGACGCGCACACCGCGATGCTGGTGCAGGCGGTGCACCTGCTGCATCGGCATCGCGACCAGCTTGCCGGCACCGTCAAGTTCATGTTCCAGCCCGGCGAGGAGGGTTATGGCGGCGCCCGCCTGATGATCGAGGACGGGTTGATCGAGGCCGATCCCAGGCCCGATGGCGCGTTCGCGCTGCACATAGCACCCCACATCAAGGCCGGCGCGATCCTCGGCAAGCCCGGCCCGATGCTGGCCTCGGCCGACACCTGGACGATCACCGTGACCGGACGCGGCGGGCATGCCTCGATGCCGCACCACGCCGTCGATCCGATCCCGGTCGCTTTCGAGATCGGGCTGGCATTGCACGCCATGGTCAGCCGACGGATCGATGTCTTCGATCCCGTCGTGCTGACCTGCGCCAAAATCGCCGCCGGCACGACCAGCAATGTGATCCCCGAAACGGTCGAGATGGTGGGCACGTTGCGCGCGACCTCCGAGACCGCGCGGGAAACAGCGCAGGAAGGAATTCAGGCGGATTGCCGCTAACATCGCCGCGGCGCATCTGTGCCGAGCCGAGATCGCGATCCGGCGCGGCTATCCGGTCACCGTCAACGATGACCGGTTTGTCGGTTTCGCGCGCTCCGTCGCGACCGATCTCGTCGGCGCCGACAACTATATCGATCCGCCGGCGCCGATCATGGGCGCCGAAGACTTTTCCTACGTGTTGCAGCGCATCCCCGGCTGCATGATGTTTCTCGGGGTGATGCCGGAACGGCGCGACCCCGACGAGCCGGTCGCCCCCTGCCACTCCAACCGCATGGAATTGAACGAAGCCAGCATGGCGGTGGGCATCGCCATGCACGCTTCCGTCGCGTACCGGTTCCTCGCTGGCGGAGCAGCCGGTTGACGGTCGCTCGATTGGAGCCGGGCGAGCGGTAGCGGGTTGACCCGATCTCGGCTCGGCTGATGTGCCGCGGCCGTCCCCACTCTACCCCGGCGGGATCGGAGTTCGCGGCGTCGCGCAGCCGCATCCGCGCGTCGAACTCCTCGGCGACCTGGGCATCGTTCTCCAATAGGGCGCCGGCATCGACCTTGGCGAACTCGATGGCGCCCATCGCGGCAAAGGCCTCCTGCACCTGCGGTCCCCACAGCCCGATATCCTTCACGGTCGGCACGATGCGGCTGAAGATCCGGCTGCGAAACACTTTCATCGACTCCGACCGGTCGACGATGCGCAGGCATTCCTCGATCGGCAGGCCGAGCCGCTCCCAGACTTCCCGCTGATTGAAGCGGTCGCGCATGTGCCAGCAGGCAGTCACGACGAAATCTTCCCGTTCCCTGCGCTCGGCCGCGCTGAGCTGCGGATAGAAGTCGCGCAGGGCGAGCCGGCCGAAGGCGACGTGCCGCGCCTCGTCCTGCATCACGTAGGCGTTGACCGCGGCGGCGAGCGGGTTCTTCGACTGATCGCGGATGCGCTGAAACGCCGCCAGGGCCAGGCCTTCGATCAGGATCTGCATCGTCAGGTAGGTCATATCCCAGCGGCTGTCGGAGAGCCCGTCCTCGAGCAACGCCTTCAGCCCCGGCGTGATCGGATAAGCGAGCTCGAATTTTTCGTGGAGCAGCCGCGAATAGGCTTCGACATGGCGCGCCTCGTCCATGACCTGGGTCGCGGCATAGAATTTCGCGTCGAGGTCCGGCACGGTCTGCACGATCTTCGCGGTCGCGATCAAGGCGCCCTGCTCGCCATGCATGAATTGCGAAATCTGCGAGGCCTGCAGGTGGTGGCGCACCCGGCAGCGCTCCTTGCCGGTCATCCGGTTCCATAAATCGGTGCCGAAGATGTGGACGACGCGGTCGTCGAGCAGCATCGGGTTTTCCGGATCGAGGTCGAGCGACCAGTCGATCCGTTCGGCCGCATCCCATTGCTGCTTTTTGCCTTTGGCATAGAGCTGCAGCAATGCCTCGCGCGGCTCGTCGTATTCCCAGGTAAAGCAGGTTTGGGTATCGCCGTCGAACTTCCACTCGGTCTGCTCGACCGGAAGCGCGTAGCGGTAGGTGGTCGACATCGTGTCCCCCTGCGGGCTTGATCACGCCAGGAGAGATATAGGTTGTGTCCGGCAGGAATTCTCTAATCTTACTGAGTTCACAAAATCTTCTATGCTGTATTGCTCTGGGTAGAAACCGCAAGATGTGGTACATAAGCCTATTGCTTGACCGGTTGGGGGACCGGAATGGAAGGCGCGGCGAGTGAGGGGAGTGAAGCGCGATTTGCGGCCTATGTCGAGGCGCTTGGCCAGGTACTTGGCCATGCCGATCGGCAGGAGCCGATGCGCGATTATTGCCTGGGGCTGATGATGCCGTTGGCGCGCAAGAGCGTGGAGCCGCTGGCGGCGGTGACGGCGCCGGCGACGGTTGCGGCCAAGCACCAGTCCTTGCTTCATTTTGTCGGCAACGCGCCGTGGTCGGACAGTGCGATGCTGGCCAAGGTGGGCGAGCTGGTGTTGCCGGCGATCGAGCGCAGCGGGGCGATCGAGGCCTGGATCATCGACGACACGGGCTTTCCCAAGAAAGGGCAGCACTCGGTCGGGGTGACCCGACAATATTGCGGCCAGCTTGGCAAGCAGGATAACTGCCAGGTCGCGGTGACCCTCTCGCTGGCCAATCATGATGCCAGCCTGCCGATCGCTTATCGGCTCTATCTCCCGGAGGATTGGGCCCAGGATCAAGCCCGGCGGGACAAGGCCAAGGTGCCGCAGACGATTGCTTTCCAAACCAAGCCCGAGATCGCCTTGGAGCAGATCAAAGCGGCCCGGGCCGCGGGGCTGCCCGAGGGCGTGGTGCTGATGGATGCCGGCTACGGCAATGACACCGGGCTGCGAACCGAGATCACCGCTCTCGGCTTGCGCTACGCGGCCGGTATTGGTCCCAACACCTCGGTCTGGCCGCCGGGCACGGGGCCTTTGCCACCGCAGCGTGGCCGGGGTAGCGGACGGCCGCCCAAGTTGCTGCGACGCGACGAGCAGCACCAGCCGCTCTCGGTAAAGGCGCTCGCTCTCGGCCTGCCGGCAGAAGCGTGGCAAGCCATTACGTGGCGCGAGGGCAGCGCGGACTGGCTCGCTTCGCGCTTTGCACGGCAGAGGGTGCGACCGGCGCATCGCGATACCAAGCTGACCGAGCCGCGCGCGGAAGAGTGGCTGCTGATCGAGTGGCCGCAAGGCGACACCGAGCCGACTAAATATTGGTTTGCCACCTGGCCCGAGGATGTCGCGTTTGATCAGCTGGTCGACATCGCAAAACTGCGGTGGCGGATCGAGCGCGATTATCAGGAGCTCAAGCAGGAGCTTGGCTTTGGCGATTACGAAGGGCGCGGGTGGCGCGGCTTCCACCATCACGCGACACTCTGTATCGCCGCCTACGGCTTCTTGATCGCCGAACGCGGCGCCCTTCCCCCCTCAGGACCGACTTCCGCCACGCTCTTGTCGGGATCTGGCCTTCCCGACGGTTACCGACCCAGAGGCGCCGCCGATCCGACCCGAACGACACGTCCCAAATTCGATCGCAACCCTGCGGCGTCGGCTCATCGTCGCGCTCGCCAGGACCCTCCCGAGATGCCCTTGCTGCAACGCGCCGATCCGCAAAACACCAAGGATTCCAGATTATTGACGCAGTAAGACTAAGTGTCTGACCCGAAATGAATTACGTAAGATCAAATAGTTGACCGTCATTCCCGCGAAAGCGGGAACCCAGGGGCGAGTGACGGGCGCTCGCCCTGGACCCCCGCTTTCGCGGGGGCGACGGTAGTGCTGTGATTGTTTGCTTCATTTCGGGTCAGCCTCTAACCGTCGCGGTCGGCCCGATCCGCGGCCGAACCAGGGCAAACGAGCGGGCCGCCCGATCCGTCAAGCTTGCGCGCCCGGAGCGAATAGGCGAGCGGCAGCGAGGGTCGTCCGGCCGGCATCCGCCACATGTAATCGGACCCTTCCGCGAGGCATGGGAACATTCGCCAAGCTACGCGGTCGTGCTCGTGCAGCCAATCGAGCGCCAGCCCAGCCTCGATCAGCGCGGTGACCACGGCGCCGAGCGGGTGGATCCATTCGTGCATCTCGGTGTGGGCAACCGGATCGGGGTCGCCCGTATAGCTGGTCGCCGCAAAACTGACGAGCGGACCGGGCTGCTGGAAATAGTCGTATGCCGGCAGGATCGGCGCGCCGGGTTCCTCCTGCGCCAGAGCCATGGCTGCCGGATGGCCTTCGAGCAGGTAGAGGAAACCGCCGGTCTCCAGCATCGCGGCGACAATGTTCGCCCAGCGCGTGATGTCGGGCAGCCAGTTGATCGCGCCCCAGCTGACATAGACGATGTCGAACCGTTCCCCGACCAGCGCTGGTGCGTCATAGAGGTTGCCGACGACAAAACGGGCTCGAAGGCCGGTCTCGGCGGCGAGCGAGCGGGCGGCGTCGATCGCGGCCGGGGAGAAGTCGAGCCCGGTAACCACAGCGCCGCGCCGCGCCAAGCACAGCGTGTCGAGCCCGAAATGGCATTGCAGGTGGATCAGCCGCTTTGCTGCAATCGGCCCGATCTCGGCCGCCTCGATCGGATGGAGGTGATCCTCGCCGGCCTTGAACGCGGCGACGCGATAGTCGGGCGAGCGCAGATGGATATCGACGAGCTCGTCCCAGCGGGCGCGATTGACCCGGAACGAGCGGTCGTTCGCTGCGGCCATCTCACCAATCCCGGCTCAAGATCTCGACCACCCCGGCGGCAGGGTCGACGCGTAATTCGTCGCCGGTGCGGAACAGCTGGGTGACGTCGCCGTCGGCGAAGCGGTCGACCAGCGCGATGTCGGCAAAGGCTGCCCCCTGCGCCAGGATCGGATTGACCCGGTTGAAGATCAATCCCCGCGGCACGATCGTGCGCGCCGTCATCTCGTGCAGCATCCAGGCGGTGGCCACCCCGCCCTTGGCATTGTCGAGCACGAGGATATGGTCGACGTAGCTCTCGCCGGCGAGCTTGTGGCTGGGGCGCGAGAATATGCCCTTGATCCGATCGAGGTCGTAGCGCGCGGAAAAATTGTCGGCGGCGACGAGCGCGGCGCCGACCACGGCAGGGCCGATGCCCCTGTGGCAATGCAGCACGATCGGCATTACAGCACCCGCCCGGCGACCGCCGAAGCGACGCAGCGTTCGAGGCTCGCCAGGGTCGGGCGGTAGCCATAGCCGCCGATGATGTTGACGAGCTTGGCCGAATTGGTCATCAGCCGGGTCCAGCCGTTGGCCTCGGCCATCTCGCGCGCATAGCTTTGGTAAAAGCAGATCCCCTGCGCGACGACGGCGCCCGCGGCCTCGATCCGCCGGGTCAGCCCCATGCGGTCGGCGGCATGCTTGATCTCGGGCGAGGTCGCGACCAGCACGGTCGTGTCGGGGTCGACGCGATGCCCGTCGAGCGCCTGCGCCACCCTTTCGATCTCGAACAGCGAGAGTTGCGGCGCGCCGAAGACGACGACATCGAGCTTGTCGCCGTTCGCGGCATAGCGCGCGACAAACGCGTCGATCTCGGCCCGGCCGATCGCGACGGCTTCGGGCGGCAATCCGGTGAAGTCGGCGTCTTCGGCAGTGATCCCCGGGATGTGGAACAGCGCCACCGAGCCGAAGCTCGCCAATGCAGTGCCGAAGTGTTTGAGCGCATCGGAGCCGGGAATTTCCTCGACCCCCTCGATGACCGGGACCTGCCAATACGAGCCGCAGGCCTCGCCGATAATGCCGCCGATGGCACCCCATTCGCTGAGGTCGCGCGGCGTCTCCGTCAGCCGAAAGCGCCTGGTGCCGCGCCGGCATTCGTCGAGATGGTAGCCGTAGCGCGGGGTGCGGCCGGTCAATGCCGCGGCGAGCGCCGACGGCCCGCCCTCGAAATTGCTGCGCGCGCCCAAAACGCTGTTCGAATAGATCACCACCCCGGTGTCGCCATAGGCGACGTGGTCGCCGCGCACCGGCGCCATGATCGTCTGATAATTGATGCAGGTATCGGTCATCAGCACGCCAAAGGCTCGCAACGCCCCAATCGTGCGGGTCTCCAGCGCCGCCATCCAATCGCTCTGCCCGAGCCGGCGATAGACTGCGAAATCGATGCCGCGCGGGTCGGTGATCGTCGGCACCCGCACCCGCCGCTCGGCCTCGGGCGCCGCCGCGAGGCCTTCCAGAAAACGCACCCCGGCTTCGCCCAGGGATTCGGTGTCGGCCATGATATGCGCCTGCGACACCCCGACGAGATCAGCGGCGTCGAAGAACTCGCCGACCGCGATCTGATGCCCGATCGCCCAGCGCCTGACCTCGCCCAGCTCGCCGGCCAGCATCGCCCGCTCTTCATCCGTCAGCCGCATCGGTTCCGCTTTCGGCCGCTCGCCACCTCTCAGCTGCCTTCGCTGGGAATCGCTCCCTCGTCCCGCGGGGCGGGGAGAGGGCTGGGGTGAGGGGCCGCTTCGATCGCGATCCCACGGGCAAGCAGATCCTCGACCTCGTTCGCGTCGAGCCCGGCCTCGCGCAGGATCTCGCGCGAATGCTGGCCGAGGAGTGGCGCGGGATACCGCAAGGGGCAATCGGCCTCGCCGAACCGCACCGGCGGCCGAACCATCCGGATGCGGCCTTCCGAAGGATGGTCGGTCAGCGGAAAGAAATCGACCGCGGCGAGGTGCTCGTCATCAGGCAATGCGGCGAGCTGGTTGACCGGCCCGCACGGGATGTCGGCTGATTTGAGCTTGTCGAGCCAATACGCGGTCGTCTCGCGCCGCACGCATTCGGCGATCAGCGCGTAAAGCTCGGCCACGTGTCGGCTGCGGCTCTGCGCGTCGGCGAGGCGCGGGTCGTCGGTAAATTCGGGCCGGCCGGCAATGCGGAAGAAATCCCGCCAATGCCGATCGCTGTACGGCAGGATGCAGATGTGACCATCGGCGGTGCGGTGCGGGCGGCGATCCGGCGCCAGCATCCGCACATAGCCGGGCGGGCCCAACGGTGGGTCGAAGGTCAGCCCGCCCATATGCTCGGCCATCACGAACGCGGTCATGGTTTCGAGCATCGGCACCTCGACCGCCTGGCCTTCGCCGGTGCGTCCGCGCTGCAGCAACGCCGCCATCACCGCATAGACCATGGTCAGCCCGACGGTCTTGTCGCCGACCAGGGTCGGGACAAACCGCGCCTCGCCGCCGGTCGCTTCCTGCAGCGCGACAAAGCCGCTCGCCCCTTGGATGATGTCGTCGAAGGCCGGGCGGTCGGCAAGCGGCCCGTCCTGGCCATAGCCATGCGCCGAGCAATAGACCAGCCGCGGGTTGATTTCGTTCAGCCGTTCATAGGCAAAGCCGAGCCGCGCCATCGCCTGCGGGCGCATGTTGTGCATGAATACGTCGCTCTGCCGAACCAGCGCCAGTAGCGCCGCTGCCGCCTCCGGGCGTTTCAGATCAAGACACAGCGAGCGTTTGTTGCGGTTCAGGTTCAGAAAAACATGGCCCATCTCGCGATGCCGCGACGGGCCGGCATAGCGCATGATGTCGCCCTCGGGCGCCTCGACCTTGATCACCTCGGCGCCGAGATCGCCCAGGATCTGGGTCGCCAGCGGCCCCAGCACCACCGTCGTCAAATCGACGATCTTGATGCCGGCGAGCGGCCCGGGCTGTTTCGGCAAAGGGGGCGGCGGCATCGAGCTGTCTCTCGGTTGGGCAGCGGCACTCTAGGCAGCCGGAGCGCCGCGAACAACCGGGTAGTCCCCGGATCGGGCGTGCTATGTTTCCATCATGACGACGCCTCATCCGACCGGGATCGGCTACGCCGGCATCATCGAGCCCAAGCTTTCGGCGCTCGACGCGCTGTGCCGCCAATTCGGCGTTCGCCGGCTCGACCTGTTCGGTTCGGCGGCGGATGGCCGGTTCGAGCCAGCACGAAGCGATATCGACCTTCTCGCGTTGAATTCGAGCCGATGCCGCCAGGCGGTTATGCCGCGGCCTATTTCAGCCTACACGAGGCCCTGGAAGCCCTCTTTGAGCGCAAAGTGGACCTCGTCACCGAGCCGGCGCCGTCCGGCGATCGGCGAATAATCGAGGCGCTCGGTCGGCAGCATAATTTTCTTTCCGTCGGTCATCCCACGGCTGCCCTCGCTGCCAGGTACCAATCGAGGATCTCGACCCCGTTCCAGTGCAATACGCCGGCATGGCGGTTGATGTGGTCGTAGACCGCTTCGAGATATTTGATCCGGTGCGGCTGGCCGCTGATATAGGGATGGATCGCGATCGCCATGATCTTGGCGCGCTCCGCCCCCTCCTGGTAAAGCCGCTCGAAGCTGTCGACGCAGCGCGTTGTGAAATAGCCGGATTCGTGGTGCTGGACGAGCATCATCGGGATGTCGTTGAGCTCGACCGAGTACGGCAAGGTGACGAGCGGGCCCTGCCGGGTGCGGATCTCGGTCGGCTCGTCGTCATAGACCCAGTCGCCGATGTATTTGACCCCGGCGGCGGCCAGCAGTTCGGGCGTCTCGTAGGTCTCGGTCAGCCCCGGCCCGAGCCAGCCCTTGGGCCTGACGCCGGCGAAACGGCCGAGCACGTCGAGGGATTTGGCGATCATCGCCGCCTGGTCGTCGACCTTGTGGATCGGCATCTGCTCCCAGGCGTGGCCCATGAATTCCCAGCCGGCGTCGCGCGCCGCATGGGCCACGCGCTCGTATTCCTCGCACACCCGGGCGTTGATCGACAGGGTCGGGCGGATGCCGAGCCGCCGGAACAGCTCGAAAAAGCGCCACACTCCGACCCTCATCCCGTATTCGTGCCAGGCCCAGTTGGGCAGGTCGGGCAGCAGCACCTCGCCGGTCGGCGCCGGCAGTACCTGCCGCGCCATCGGCCGCGAGATCGACCAGAATTCGAGGTTGACGATGGTCCACACGACGATCCGGGCACGGCCCGGCAATTTGAGCGGCGGCCGGTCGACGATCGCCGAAAAGGTGCTGCGCTTGCGCGGGATCATTCCACCCTCGATTTCCTGCCCAAAAAATGACATGCCAATTTCGCGCGCCGTTTCCCGCCGGGCAAGCCCTCTCGCCAAGTCGGCGAAAGCGGGGGCGCCGCTTGTGCAATGCAGCACTGCAAAGTCAACATTCCCCAGCCTTGCCGGCGCCGGCCATGCTCCGCGCCGCGTTCCACGCGGTGGCTGGCCGAGCCGGGAAGGGGTAGGGCCGATGAGACTGCAGTATTTCCGGGGCAATTTATTCGTGGCGAACCTGCCGCCGGATTTGACCGACGATCAGCTGGCCGAGGCCTTCGACGCTTACGGGATCGTGCTGAGCGCCTTTGTCGCCCGCGATCCGGCGACTGGGAAGCGGCTGCGCTACGGGTTTGTCGACATCGCGACCGAGCGCGCCGCCAAGCTCGCCGTCGCCGGAATGAACGGGGCGACGATCGACGGACACAATCTCGACGTGCGCATCAGCGAGCGCCCCAGCGCGGCTAAACGACCGTCGCGGCCTCACGCCGCAACCCACCGGCCGCCGCCGCGGGCAATGCCGCGCGAGCGCGCCGAGGATCAGGATGCGGGCGGGGTTTTCGCGCCGGGCCCCGCGCCCCGACGGCAGCCCACCTTTCAGGTCGAGCGCCGATCCTTGCCGCGCCGGTTCTAGTCGGCGGCGGTTCCACTCGCCGGCCGGTTCTAGTCGCGGGCCGGTTCTAGTCTCTCAGAACCACCCCGGCCTCGGCCATCGCCCGCATCGCGCGGGCGACCGATCCGTCGAGGTCGATGCCGCGGCAGGCGCCGGTGACGATGGTGACCTCGAACCCGGCCTCACGGGCGTCGATCGCCGAGAACAGCACGCAGAAATCGGTCGCGAGCCCGGCCACTGTGAGGCGCTCGAAGCCACGCTCGCGCAGATAGCCGGCGAGCCCGGTCGGGGTGCGCCGGTCGTTCTCGCGAAACGCCGAATAGGAATCGATCGCGCGCAGAAACCCCTTTCGCAGCACCAGCTCGGCATGCGGGACATCGAGCGCGGGGTGGAATTCCGCGCCGGTCGTTCCCTGCACGCAATGGTCCGGCCACAGGATCTGCGGGCCATACGAAACCTCGACCGTCTCGAACGGGTGTCTGCCGGGATGCGAGCCGGCAAACGACAGATGCCCCGGCGGATGCCAGTCCTGGGTCAGGATCACATGGGCGAATTGGGCGGCCAGCCGGTTGACCGCGGGGACGACCGCGTCGCCGTCGGGCACCGCCAGCCTGCCGCCGGGGCAGAAATCGTTCTGGACGTCGACGATTAGCAGCACATCGCGCTCGCCTGAACCGCCATTACCAAAGCCGCGTGTCATTTTCCCCTCGCCGGCTCGATGTCATCGCGATAACACCCGTTTCGCCTTCGAATTCCGCACGTGGCGGGGCGATCATGCAAGCGACCGATCCCGGCGATCTGCGCCCGTTGATGGCGCTGCTGAAGGCGCTGTGGAAGCTGCGCCCGCCGGGCGAGCTCGAGGCTCCGGGGGCACGGCTGGTGCGGCGGTGGCGCGAAAAGCGCCTGCTCGCCCGGTTGGAGCGGGAGTGGCCCGGCGGGTTCGCGCTCCACCGCACCGGCGACCTCGTCCATGTGCCCTCTCCGCTCGACGCGCGGGGCCGCCATGCGCTGCTCCATCCGCCGGCGATCCATCCGGCGGTGCGCGCCCGTCTGCGCCCCGGCGGCGCGGCGATCGACATCGGCGCCAATCTCGGCGAATGGGCGCTGGCGCTCGCCCGCGCGGTCGGCCCGGCCGGGCGGGTGCTGGCGATCGAGCCGGCGCCGCGCGCCGCCGCCTCCCTCGCCAGGACATTCGCCGCCAACGGGCTTACCCAGGCCGAGCTGATCCGCTGCGCCGTCGGCGACCATGACGGCATCGCCGAATTCGCCGTGCCGGTCGTGACCTCGTCGCGCACCGACACCGGCACCGCCCGTATCGGCCCGGCCGCCGCCGCGCAGGAGGCGCTGACGGTTGCGTTGCGCCGCCTCGATTCGCTCGTCGCCGAGCGCCGCCTCGATCGGGTCGACCTCGTCAAGATCGATGTCGAAGGTCATGAGCGGCGGGTGCTCGACGGTGCCGAAACCACTCTCGGCCGCTTTCACCCGGTGCTGGTGATCGAGACCGGGCACGAGGCCGAGGGCGACCGCCGGGCGATCCACGACCGGCTCGGCGTCCTCGGCTACCGCATGCTGGGCGTGCTGCTCGATTTCGGCATGGCGGAAGCCGGCTGGCCGGCCTATGTCGCGGCCGAACCCCCGTTCCGCGCGGGCGACGCGCACAACCTGCTGTTGGTTCCGCATTAGCGGGCTCCCCGCTCAGGTCCCGATCGCGAGCGGGCTCGCCAGCTTTTTGAGCGCGGCGACGACCGAGAGCGGCGTCATCCGCCCGGTCCTCGGATTTTCGGCCGAGGGCACGTTTTCGATCTGCATCGACAGACGCGCGGCTTCGCCCTCGACCTCGATCCTATGAATGTTGCGGGTGACCCTGGGGTCGGCCCAGATCTCGACCGTGGTGCGGTCGGGGCCGATTCCGGCCAGCGCCAATGCCGCCGCGACATTGACATTGGCCGGAAAGCCACGGGCGGCCTCCCGCGCCGTCCCGGCAAAGACGCACTTCGGCTCGGATAACCGGCCGATGTCGATATGGTTCGCTTCGAGATAAGGCGCGCCGATCAGGCCGCCCGGCGGTTTCGTTGTGATCATGTGCACCGTCGAGATGCCGGCCTCGGCCGCGGCCGCCACCGCATCGAGGCCGAGCAGCGCGCCGGTCGGCACCAGGATCCGGCCGCCGTGCCGGCGCGCCAGCTCGACCAGCTCGAAATTGTCGAGCAGCGCACCGCAGCTCAGCACCATGACCGTACGGCCCTGCGCGAGCGCCGGCTCGGCGATCTCGCGCAGCAAATGGGCGGGCGCGCACTCGACGACGATGTCTGCCTCCTCCCACAGCCGGCCCAATGGCACGACCGGCACCCTGCGCGAGAAGCCGGCCATCGCGGCCTCGGTCCGGCCCGTATTGCGTGCCGACACCGCGGCCAATGCCAGCCCCTCGATCCCCTGGTCGAGCCGCCGGGCGACCACCTCGCCGATCGCGCCAAACCCGCCGATCGCCACGCGCAGCGTCATACCCGGTTCCTTCCGCAAATCGCCCTCACCCACCCGTCGCTGGCGCGCTGGGTCCACCCTCTCCCCCAATGCGGGAGAGGATGCCCAGTGGGGCGAGGCGGGTGAGGGCATTCCGCTCCCGCCCCGTCAATACGATTTCGGCTGGCCGAGCACGCGCTCGGCGATGTGCGACAGGATCAGCTGTGGGCTGATGGGCGCGATGCGGGCGATCTGGATCTCGCGGAAATAGCGCTCGACATGGTATTCGCGGGCATAGCCCATGCCGCCATGGGTCATGACCGCGGTCTCACAGGCGCGGAACCCGGCCTCAGCGGCGCAGTATTTGGCGGCGTTGGCCCAGGCGCCGACCATTCCGGCGTCGTCGCCGCGGTCATAGGCGGCGGCCGCGCGCAGCACCATCAACTCGGCCGCTTCGAGCTCGATCCAGCGCTCGGCCAGCGGATGCTGGATCGCCTGATTCCGCCCGATCGGACGGCCGAATACCACCCGCTCCTGCGCATAGCGGGCGGCGCGCGCCAATGCCGCGCGGCCGAGCCCGACCGCCTCGGCGGCGATCAGGATGCGCTCCGGGTTCATCCCGTGCAGGATGTAGTGGAAGCCCCTGCCCTCCTCGCCGATGCGGTCCGCGACCGGCACTTTGAGGCCGTCGATGAACAAGAGGTTCGAAGTCGACCGCCTTCCTCCCCATCTTCGGGATCTCGCGCACCTCGACGGCGCTGCGGTCGAGGTCGGTATAGAACAGGGTCATGCCGAGCGAGGGCCGCGCCGCCTCCTCGATCGGGGTGGTGCGCGCCAGGATCAGCATCTTCTCGGCGACCTGGGCAGTCGAAATCCAGATCTTGCGCCCGGACAGCACGTAAAGGTCGCCGCGACGCTCGGCCCTGGTCTTCAGCCGGGTCGTGTCGAGCCCGGCATCGGGCTCGGTCACCGCAAAGCAGGCTTTTTCGTCGCCGGCGATCAAGGGCGGCAGAAACCGGCGCTTCTGCTCATCGCTGCCGAACACGACGACCGGGTGCAGGCCGAAAATATTCATATGGATCGCCGAGGCGCCGCTGAACCCGGCCCCGGATTGGGCGACCGCCTGCATCATCACCGCCGCCTCGCCGATGCCGAGCCCGCTGCCGCCATATTCCTCCGGCATGGCGATGCCGAGCCACCCGCCCGCGGCCATCGCCCGGTGAAACTCGCGCGGAAAGCCGCCCTCCTCGTCCTTCCTCAACCAATAATCGTCGCCAAAGCCCGCGCACAGCCGCGCGACCGCCTCACGGATCTCCTGCTGCTCCGGGCTCAAGGTGAAGCTCATCTCGCCCTCCGCTTACCCGTCGACGATATTCGCCCATCTTCCTCATCTTAGGGAAATCCAGCGCTCAGGGGCAACATCGGCCCCGCTTATCGGCAAAGCGACTCCCTGCATTGAGCAGCGTGAGAAACGAACTTCCCCCGTCGCTCAAGTGCATGACCTGGGGCGACACGGTCGAACGTTTCAACCGGTTTATCCCTGGGACCAGATGAACCGTTATCCACAAATTAAGGTCGAATTAATTTTTGGATGGGACAAAATTTCAGATCGCCTAATAGGTTATCACCAAGGTCAAAGCACTAATGGACACGAGCAAAATACCGTGGGGAGATCTTTTTATCACCCCGCGGACGAAGCCTCGCTAGAAGCGTACAAGTCACGATGGCCGAACAGAGGCGACAGCATAGCGCCGCTCGCTCGAAGCGCCTTCGCTGGAAATATCTCGCGCTCAGCCTATTTGCTGTCAGTGTGATAGGAACGTTGAGCTGGGCGGGGTATTATGATCTCACCGTCTTACAGCCAATGTGGGAGGCGGAGCAAAAAGCCGAGCAAGAGAAGGAAAAAGCTGCTTTCGAGAAACAACAGCGAATCGAAAAAGAGAGAGAAGCGCAAGAAGAAGTGGAATGGGCTCACTGCGTGGATAGCAAAGGAGGGGATCCGGTATGCAAGCAAGTATGCATTAAATACGACGAGAGCAGACCCGGGTTCATGGCCTTTTCAGGTGTCGATTGCAGGAAATTTGGAGTAATGTGGAAAGATGAAGATAAAGAGGAAGTGGGACTTTGTGAAGGCAGCAAAGGCAACGATCCGATATGCAAGAACGTGTGCATCGCCCACGGGCGAAATGGGGAGCTAGCCCCTTTCGGTATCGACTGCACGAAATTTGGGATAGCGGTGGATAACAGACTTCCCTTCGAAAAACAAATGGACGAAGAGCAGCGGAATTTCGATCAGGCAGTCGCGCTATGCTCTTTTGGCAATCACGCCGCCTGCGAATATCGTCGCGGCGACCCCGGCCGCCATAAACAGAACGCCAAGACGGTCGGGGGATGGACGCAAAGTCCAAAACGTTCAAGCCCGGTGCGTAGGCGGGAAGGTTACAATAGGAAAGCTGTCCGGCTCAGGTGTTCGGCCTGTCCCTTTCACCCGGTGCCCGCGCTGACGCCTTCCTCTATCGAACTCGCGGAACGCTTTCGATAATTGAGCGTGAGCCTCCAACCAATCGATTTTGAAAAGGATACGGCTATGCGACGGTAACGTAAAATTGGGCCTTACAATTCCGATTAGCAAATAGCAAATGGCGTAGGCCTGAAGGCACGCTTGGAGAGTAATCCTTACTCCTGCTTTGCTGTATACGGGACCATTGCCCTCCCATATATCGCCATCGGTCGCGTCTGGTCGACAATGAGTAAATCGACAGAGTTCATTGAATGCGGACGCTAAAATTTGGCCATCCTGGAGTATCCAGTCATTTGGATGCCCTCTAATTACTTTCCAAACTTCTCGCCGGGTCGGGGTAAATGATAACAGAGACGAGCCATTTTTCCAATTTTGGTATTTGTCGTCGGTCGGGTTTATGTTACCATATACGCCTATTATGGTAAGCTCTAACGCTGACCGGAGATTGGATAGAGCAGACCTATAATAACCGTGCAGGAAATCAAACGTGGCGCACTGAAAGCACTCCAAGGCAGCGTGCATACAGCCGGACAGCTCCTCGAGATGAACGTCCCGAAGGTCTTGATCCAATCTCCATGGCGGCGCTCTAACCCGGATCATTCATGAGGGGCACGGGCTTGCGTCCTGACGGCGGCCTCTTGGCGTAGTTTTTCGTGGCGTCTGGGACGCGGATGATCGGGGTTTGAGGTTGCGCGGAGGGGTTCGTTTTGGGGCACACGGCCCCGTTGCTTACGGCGGCAGCGTGGCGAGGCGGCCAGCGAGGTCGGTGAACCCGATCTGGTAGGGGTAGGCGGTCGGCAGGGCGATCTTGATGCGGGTGACCATTTCGGTGACCCGGCCGGCGACCTTGATCAGGCAAAGGCGGATGGTGTCGAACTGGGCATCGCGCCAGAACGATGTGCGGGGCGCCAGCCCGCGCAGGCTCAGCATCAGCCAATAGGCGGCGGTGTGGATCAAGAGGCGGAACTGGTTGGCGGTGGCCTTGGTGCACGAGGTGCGGTCGGAGGCAAGGTGCAGCTTGTGCGCCTTGATCAGGTTTTCGGCCTGTCCTCTCGCGCAGTAGATCTTTTCGTAGAGCGCCTTGGGCAAGCCTTGCAGGTTGGTGACGATGAAGCGGCTGTCGGCGCCCTGGGGTCCGGCCTCGACGCGGGCGATGACGCGGCGCTCGACGTTCCAGCTTTTCGCCGCGTAGCGCAATTCGCCGTAGCGGCGGACCTTGTCGCCCTCACCCTCGACCCGGCCCAAGGCAGCGTCCTCGGTGAGATCGCTGACCCGGCCGAGCAGCACCGGATTGCCGGAAAGGCCGAAGATGTAGCCGATGCGCTTGCGCTCGCACCACGCCATCGCCTCGGGCCGGGCGTAATGGCTGTCGCCGCGCACGACGATGTCGACCGCCGGCCAGCGGGCGCGGATATGGCCGATCACATGGCGCAGCACCAGCGTCACCTCGGCCCCGTCCGGCGTCTTTCCCGGGCGCAGGACGATGGCGACGGGCTTGCCGGTCGTCGCCTCGTAGATGTGGATCGGCTGGAAGCAGCGGCTGTCGTAATAGGCGTTGAACAGAGCGAGTTGCTGCCCGCCATGAACCCGATCCTCGGTGTCGTCGATGTCGAGCACGATGCGGCGCGGCACCTCTTTGAAGCTGTCGCAGAACAAGTCGACCATCGCCGCCATCATGCGTTTGAGCGCGACCGGACCCGGCAAGTTTTCCAGTCGGCTGATGGTCGGTTGCGAGCACAGATCGGCGCCGCTCTCGGGCAGCCGCCCGACCGCCATCTTGAACGCCGGATCGGTTTTGAGCGCGTCGCAGTCGTTGCCGTCGGGATAGCCCGCCGCGATCAGCAGCGCCCGGTAGCGGATCAGTTTGAGATAGCGTCCGTGGTGATCGGAGGTTCTTATCTAGCGACGTCGTCGGGAAGGTCCATGATCCCGTGCCACGTCTCTTGATCGACCGGATCCGTGGGTGGTGGGTCATCGCCGTCATCGCCGCTCAAGGCAAAATCATCGGGTTCGAGAATCCAGCGAACGGCCCGGAAATCAGTGAGGGGAAGCTGCTTCGTCATAGCTTGGTCAAGTCAGTTCGTGCGAGCCACGTCAGAATCGGTGTCGGATCGACTGATCCAAAATAACCCCATTTTTTGTTCGATATATGGCATTCGCCGCCGTCGACCGATGCGACCGCGCGGCAGTCCGCGGCAGCCGGGCTCCACCGCACCAGCGTATCGACCGGGCGGGCCCATCCTTATATCCTGTTTCGAACCCGGCGGCGGAGCACAACCTTGCCTCTCGACATCCTCCCCAGCGTCTGCCCGCATGATTGCCCGAGCGCGTGCGCGCTCGAGGTCGAGGTCATCAAACCGGCCCCGTGGAAGCCGGGGGCATTCGCATCGGGCGGGTGCGCGGGGCGACCTCGCAGACTTATACGCGGGGCGTCGTCTGCGCCAAGGTCGCGCGCTATGCCGAGCGCCAGCATCATCCCGACCGGCTGTCCCAGCCGTTGCGGCGGGTCGGCGACAAGGGCGTCGGCCGCGCTGCCTTCGCGCCGATTTCGTGGGACGCCGCCCTCGACGAGGTCGCCGAGCAGCTGACCCGCGCGGCCCGGCGTCACGGCTCCGAGGCGGTGTGGCCCTATTACTACGCCGGAACGATGGGGATGGTGCAGCGCGACGGCATCAACCGGCTGCGCCACGCGATGCATTACTCGCGCGAGGATCTGACTATCTGCAACGCATTGTCCGACGCGGGCTGGCTCGCCGGGGTCGGGGTCAAGCGCGGCGTCGATGGGCGCGAGATCGCCAAAGCCGACCTGATCGTGGTGTGGGGCGGCAACCCGGTCTCGACCCAGGTCAACGTGATGACCCACATCGCGACCGCGCGCAAGGAGCGCGGCGCCAGGCTCGTCGTGATCGACCCCTACCGCACCGCCAGCGCCGAGGCCGCCGACCTCCATCTGGCCCCGCTCCCCGGCACCGACGGGGCGCTGGCCTGCGCGGTCATGCATGTGCTGTTCAAGGAAGGCTTTGCCGACCGCGGCTACATGGCGCGCTATGCCGACGACCCCGCCGGGCTCGAAGCGCATCTGGCGACCCGCGATCCGGCCTGGGCTTCTGCGATCACCGGGCTCGGCGAGGGAGAAATCTTCGGTTTCGCCCGCCTCTACGGCCGCGCCAAGCGCAGCTACATCCGCGTCGGCTACGGCTTTTCACGCTCGCGCAACGGCTCGGCCCAGCTCTTCGCGGTGACCTGCCTGCCGACGGTAACCGGCGCGTGGCAGCACGAGGGCGGTGGTGCCCTCTATTCGAACCACGGCCTCGTTCCGCTCGACCGCACCCTGGTCGAGGGGCTCGACCTCCTCGATCCGTCGGTCCGCATCCTCGACCAGTCGCGGATCGGCCCGATCCTGACCGGCGACCGGCGCGACCTCGGCGACGGGCCGCCGGTGACCGCGTTGTTGATCCAGAACACCAACCCGATGGTGGTCGCCCCCGAATCCGGGCTCGTGCGCCAGGGTTTCGTGCGCGAGGATCTGTTCGTCTGCGTCCATGAGCAGTTCATGACCGAGACCGCGGCGATGGCCGACATCGTGCTGCCGGCGACGACGTTCCTCGAACACGACGATTTCTACACCGCGGGCGCCCACACCTATTTGCAGATCGCTCGCGCCGTGGTGCCGCCCCATGCCGAATGCCGCTCTAACCACGACGTGATCTGCGGGCTCGCGCATCGCCTCGGCGCGCGCCACCCCGGCTTCGAGCTGAGCCCGATCGAGCTGATCGATCATACCCTGCGGGCGAGCGGGCTGCCCCCGGTCGACGGCTTCCCGCCGCATGGCTGGCTCGATTGCTGCCAACCCTTCGCGACCGCGCATTTTCTCGACGGCTTCGGGCATGCCGACAAGAAATTCCACTTCCGCGCCGACTGGCGGGCGATCGGCCGCGACCATTTGCGGCTGCCCGCCTTTCCCGATCATGTCGCGGTGACCGACGACGGCGACCCGCGGCGGCCGTTCCGCCTCGTCGCCGCCCCGTCGCGCTCGTTTCTGAACACCAGCTTCAACAACACCCCCTCCAGCATCGCCCGGGAGGGCCGGCCGACGGCGCTCGTTCATCCGGAGGCATTGGCCGGGCTCGGGATCGCCGATGGCGGCCGGGTGCGGATCGGCAACGGCAAGGGCAGCGTCGTCGTCCATGCCCGCGCCTTCGACGGGCTGCAGCCGCGGGTCGTCATCGTCGAGGGGGTGTGGCCCAATCATCGGTTCGAGGAGGGTATCGGGATCAATCTGTTGACCAGCGCCGACCCTGGATTGCCGCGCGGCGGCGCCGTTTTTCACGATACCTCGGTGTGGCTGCGCACGGCGTGAGGGACCAGGATGAGCGATGACGGTAAGGCGCTTCCGACCGAGCGGCATTCGGCCGAGGTCGCGGGATTTCTCGAAAAGCTGAAGCGCGCGCCGGCGCGGCCCGGCGCCGGGCGCGGGCGGCTGATCTTCGCGCTCGACGCCACCGCCAGCCGCGAGCCGAGCTGGGACCGCGCCTGCCGCATCCAGGGCGAGATGTTCGAGGCGACCGCGGCCTTGGGCGGGCTCGAAATCCAGCTCGTCTTTTACCGCGGCTTTTCCGAATGCAAGGCCAGCCGCTGGATGACCACCGCGGCCGAATTGCACCGGGTCATGCGCCGGGTCTTCTGCGTCGGCGGCGAAACCCAGATCGAGCGGGTGTTGACCCACGCGATCCGCGAGACCGGCCTGCGCCGGGTCAACGCGCTCGTCTTTGTCGGCGATGCGATGGAGGAGAAGGTCGACCGGCTGTGCCGCCACGCCGGCGAGCTCGGCCTGCTCGGGGTGCCGATCTTCATCTTTCACGAAGGCGGCGAGCGCAAGGCGGCGGCGGCCTTCAAGCAGATGGCGAGCCTGTCGCACGGCGCCTATCTGAGCTTCGATTTCGCCAGCGCCGGGCATCTGAAGGAGCTGCTCGCGGCGATCGCGGTCTATGCCGCCGGGGGCTATCGCGCGCTCGCCGCCTATGGCGCGGGCAAGGGCGGCGAGGTGTTGCGGCTGACCGCCCAGCTGAAGGGGTGACCGGCGGCGATGCTGTTCCTGCTCGGCGGGTTCGCAATCCTCGGCGGGGTCCTGCTGCTGGTCTACCTGTTTGCCAACGCCGATCCGGCGCGGCTGGCGCGCAACCTCAAATGGACCGGGATCAGCATCGCGGCCGTGGCCGTGGTGGCACTGGTGCTGTTTCCTCCGGCGCGGGAGTTTGCAGCCTTGCTGTTTCCGCTCGCCATGTCGATGCCGCTGCTGTCGCGGCTGCGCAGCCTGATCGATCGACACCGCGCCCCGGCGGGCGGCCAGAGCTCGACGGTGACCACTCCCTTTCTGCGCATGAGCCTCGACCACGATACCGGCAGCATGAGCGGCACGGTGCTGCGCGGCCAATTTGCCGGGTTGCGGGTCGAGGAGCTCGGCGTCGGCGATCTCTTGGCGTTATTGCGCGAATGCCGGGCCGAGGACGAAGAGGGGGCTCGCCTGCTCGAAGCCTATCTCGACCGCATTCATCCCGACTGGCGCGACGAGCTCGCCGGCGGACGGGCCGGCGCCGCGGGCGGCAGCGGCACCGGAACCAACGGCCGAGCGACCGGCGGGCAGCGGGCCGGCGCCGACGTCACCGTCGAGGAAGCCTATGCGATCCTCGGCGTCAAGCCTGGGGCGACGCCGGACGAAATCAAACAGGCGCACCGAAATCTGATGGTCAAGCTGCACCCCGACCACGGCGGCTCGGATTACCTGGCGACCAAGATCAACCGCGCCCGCGACGTCTTGCTGCGTCGCCGCTAGCCGACCAAATCGTCAGTCACTCAGCAAGGTTCACCGGGTTGATCCACCAACGCGGTTTCGCGCTCTGCTTCACCCTCTCCGCCATCGGACCCCCGGCCGGGGGAGAGGGAGGGGTGAGGGGGCCGCGGTGGATGAACCCAGTGATGGCTGCTTAGAGCCCGGCTCGAAATGAATTCCGTCAGATCAATAGCTTCCCCATCGTCATCGTCGTTCCCGCGAAAGCGGGAATCCAGGGCGGCAAGGGCCGGAGCGCTCGACCCCCTGTTCAAGCCAGAGCCTGCCCCTGGCCCGAACAGGGCGGCAGGCTCTGGACCCCCGCTTTCGCGGGGGCGACGATAATCCATTGATAGGACGCCGTTCATTCCGGGTCAGGCTGCTTAGCTTCCAATCACACGCAATCGAAAAAAGCGAAGCGCTCGCCGGCGCCGAGCCCCTCGTAATAGGTCTTGCGCAAATTCGCGGTCTTGCCGTGCGCGGCGCAGGCCTTCTGCGCAAGCAGGGTCGCCTGGTCGAGGCCGTTCATCATGCCGTCATAGCGGACCGAGACATGGGTCTCCGAGCCTTCGACGACCTGCACCGCATCGCAGCCGGTCGGCGCCAGCAGCGCGATCAGAAGGGCGATTCTGGCGCCGCTTAGAGCGGCGTCCAACCAACCCCGACCGCGATCGCGCTTCTGCCGCGGCGAGGCATGCAGTATTCTTTGTCTATGATATGCACTGACCATGATCCGCCGGATGCCTGTTGGAAAAATCGGCGGCGCGTAACCGGTACGCCGCCATAGGATGCTACGGTCTCGCTTCGTCTGGCAAGCCGGCTGACATCGGCCGAGGGCGTTGTTGACAGCCATTCGCATCGGCTGCGGCCGGATGGCCGGAAGGCGCCCATGCGGCTGACCTTGTCGAGCCGGGTGCTGGTGCCGCTGGTCGTCGCCTGCGCGATGTTCATGCAGAACCTCGAATTCGACCGTGATCGCAACGGCGTTGCCGACGATCGCGCGGTCGTTGCACGAAAGCCCGCTGCGCCTCAACGTCGCGATCACCTGCTACCTGTTGAGCCTCGCCGTCTTCATCCCGATCAGCGGCTGGACCGCCGACCGGTTCGGCGCGCGCCGTGTGTTCAGCCTGGCGATCGTCGTCTTCACCCTGGGCTCGGTCGCCTGCGGCATGTCGAATTCGCTGCCGGCCCTGGTCGCCGCCCGCATCCTCCAGGGCATGGGCGGGGCGTTGATGGTCCCGGTCGGACGCCTCGTCCTACTGAGGACGGTGGCGAAATCGGATCTGGTCCGGGCGATGTCCTATGTCAGCGTGCCGGCGTTGATCGGCCCGGTCATGGGGCCGCCCGTCGGCGGCTTTATCGTGACCTATGCGTCGTGGCGCTGGATCTTCTTCATCAACATCCCGATCGGCGTCCTCGGCATCGTCCTCGTCAACCTCTTGGTCGGCGACCTCAAGGAGACCGGGCGCCGGCCGTTCGATGCCGCCGGCTTTGCCCTGACCGGGATCGGGCTGGCCTGTCTCGCCTTCGGGTTCGAGAATGTTGGGCGCGGCGCACTGCCGATGCTCGCAGTGGTTGCGCTGATGACCGTCGGCGCGGTCTGCATCGCCCTTTACGTCCGCCACGCCCGGCGCGTCTCGCATCCGATCATCGACCTCGCGCTGTTAAAGATCCCGACCTACGCGATGGCCTCGATCGGCGGCTTTCTGTTCCGCATGGGGCTCGGCGCCTTGCCGTTCCTGCTGCCGCTGATGCTGCAGGTCGGGTTCGGGCTCAGCGCGCTGAACTCGGGCCTGTTGACCTTTGCCAGCGCCGCCGGGGCGATGCTGATGAAGACGACGGCGGTGCGCATCCTGCGCACCCTCGGCTTCCGCGTCGTGCTGGTCGGCGACGCGATGATCAGCGCCGCCTTCCTGTTCGGCTACAGCCTGTTTCGGCCGTCGACCTCGCATCTGGTGATTTTTGTGGCGTTGCTGGCCGGCGGCTTTTTCCGCTCGCTGCAGATGACCAGCATCAACACCCTGAGCTATGCCGACGTGCCGCCCGCGATGCTGAGCCGCGCCACCAGCCTGACCAGCATGGCCCAGCAACTCTCGCAGACCGCCGGGGTCGCCACCGCGGCGATGCTGCTGCACACGGTGCTGACCGTGCGCGGCGGCGCCACCCTGGCCGCGGCCGATTTCTACCCGGTCTTTGTCGGCATCGCGATGATCTCGCTGCTGTCGGTGCCGTTCTTCCTGCGAATGTCGCCCGACGCCGGCGCCGAAGTCAGCGGCCGCGCCCCGGTGCGCTGATCGCGATCGGTTACGCCTTCGGCTCGTGAGCGGCGGCGAGCTCGGCGTCCTTGGCCCTGACCTTGGCGGCAGCCGGCCGCGCGCCGACGCGCTGCACGTAGTTCATGATCTCCGGAAGTTTGGGCACCAGGTCGAACATCGTCGTCCAGCCGAGGGCGGTGCCCCACAGCACATCCGCCGCCGAAAACCTGTCGCCGAGCAGGTACGGCCCACGGGCGAGCTGCCCGACCAGGGTCGCGAGCATCGTGTCGTAATCGCCATAGGGCGACATCATTGCCGGCGCCGGCTCGTGCTTGGCCGCACGGTCGACGACCGCCGGCTCGAAGCAGGCGGCGTAGAACGCCATCCAGCGCAGATAGGGGCCGCGCAGCGGGTCGCCGATCGGCGGGGCGAGCCCGGCCTCAAAGAACAGGTCGGCGAGATAAAGATAGACCGCGACCTGCTCGGTCACGATCGCCTCGCCGTGCTTCAGCGCCGGCACCTTGCCCATCGGGTTGACCGCGAGATAAGCCGGCTGGCGCTGCTCTCCCGCCTTCATGTTCAGCACGTGCAGCTCATAGGGCGCCCCCAATTCCTCGAGCAGGATCAGCGCCCCGGTCGACCGGGTGTTCGGCGAATGATAGAGGGTCACTCGGCGATCGTCGGGCATCTCAGTCTCCGCTTCGTGAATGGTTCAAGTGGAATGTGGTGGCATGCGCCTCAAGCTAGGCAGCGCTGCCGCTCGACCAAACGCATCCCGGTCATTCGTGTTCTCCGTCGAAAGTAACCCGCCATCCCCCTTTTTCGTCATCCCGGCCCACGGGTCCGGCCCTTGGCCGGCCGATTTCGGCGGTGCGTTCCATGCTGCGCGGCCCCCTCCCCCTCCCTCGCCGACCCCCGCCGGCCGGGGGAGAGGGGGGAGAATGGCGGCCGTTCCGGAAATGTGGATCAACCCGATGAATCCTGTGAGTTGAAGAGGGGCGCGATTCGTAATGAACTGACCGGAACTACTGGCGAGAGACAGGTCGGGATTCGTCTCCACCGGGCTTGGCCCGGTGGTCCACGCCTTCTCGGCCCATAGCGCGAGACGCGGATGGCCGGGCCAAGCCCGGCCTCGGGGGGAGAACCGATAACTCCGCTCAATCCCCGACCGCGCGCAGCGGCTGGCGGGCGCCTTCGACCTGATGGCGGATCAGGCGCGCGTAGAGGCCATTGCGGGCGAGGAGCTCGGCGTGGCTGCCGGTCTCGACCAGATGCCCGCGGTCGAGCACCGCCAACAAATCGGCGTTGCGCACGGTCGAGAGCCGATGGGCGATCACGATCGTGGTGCGGTCCTGCATCAAGGCGTCGAGCGCAGCGCGCACCTGCGCCTCGCTGACCGCGTCCAGATGCGAGGTCGCCTCGTCGAGCACCAGGGTCGGCGCATTTTTCAAGAAGGCGCGGGCGATCGCGACCCGCTGGCGCTGTCCGCCGGAGAGCTGGACGCCGCGCTCGCCGACCGGGGTGTCGAGCCCCTCGGGCAGGCTCTCGACAAATTCGGCGAGGGCGGCCTGTTCCAGCGCGCGGTGGATCGCGGCCTCGTCGGCCTCGGGCCGGGCCAGCAGCACATTGGCGCGCAGGGTGTCGTTGAACAGATAGGTGTCCTGCGACACCAAGGAGACCCGGCGGCGCAGATGGTCGAGCTCGAAATCGCGCAGATCGACCCCGTCGATCAGGATCCGCCCGGCATTCGGGTCCCAGAAGCGCAGCAGCAGGGTGGCGATCGTGGTCTTGCCGGCGCCCGAAGGGCCGACCAAGGCCAGGGTTGCCCCGGCCGGCACCTCGAGCCGGATGTCGGTCAATGCCGGGCGCGGCGCGCCGGGATAGGTAAAGCTCGCCCCCTCGAAGCGGATCGCCGAGCCGCCGGCCGGTTCCGGCGGGCGGAGCGGGCCGTCGACCACGGCGGGCTGCTCGCGGTGCACGGCGTAGAGCCGGCGGGTCGAGGCGATCGTATCGGCGAGCTGGCGGCTGACCTGGGCGATCTCCGAGATCGGCAGGAACGAGGACAATGCCAACAGGATCAGCAATGGCAGCATCGTCGGGGCGAGCTGGTGCTCGGCGGCAAGCCGGGCGCCGACTACCGCGACCGCGAGCCCGCCGAGCCCGGTCACGGTTTCGAGCCGCGCCGTCTGCGCCGACAGATCGCCGAGCAATTCGAGCCGGGTCTTCTGATACCCGCGAACCAGGTCCATAAATCCCCGGCGCCGGCCGGCGACCGCCTGAAACGCGACCAAATCGTCAAGGCCCTGGATCGTCTCGGTGACATAGGCCCCCAATAATCCGAGCGCGTCGCGCGCTTGGGCGCCGAGGCGATCGATGCGCGCCCGCGTCATCACCGGGGCCAGTGCCGCGTAGAGGACGAACGGCAGCAAGGCGAGCGCGATCGGCCAGGCGACGGCGGCGAGCACGATCAGCACCGTCGAGGGCACCAGCACCGCGACCAGTGCCGGCGCCACGGTATGGGCGAAGAAATATTCGACGGTCTCGACATCCTGGCTGGCGAGCGCGATCAGGTCGCCCGAGCGCCGCCGCATCAGATAGGCCGGCGCCAGGCTGTCGAGCTTGGCGAACAGTGCAATCCGCATCTCCGCCAGCAGGCGATAGGCGATGTCGTGGGCGAGCCAGGATTCGAGCCAATGGAGGAGCCCGGCGAGCGGTGCGGCCAATGCCAGCAGGAGCAGCAGATAGCCGAACGGCGAACCGGTCTTGACCGCGGCCACGGCGAGCGCGCCGACGATGCCGACCCCGATAAAGGCGGCGACCCGCGCGATGCCCGAGCCGACGACGATCGCGAACCGCCGGCGCCACGGCTTGATGATCTCGACCAAGGTGCCGACCGTGGCGGCCCAGCCGACCGCCGCGGCCTCGCTCGCGAGCTCGGCCGGCGCGGTCTCGGCAGCCATCTCGGCCTGCCGGCGCTCGCCGAGGACGTCCGGCGCGCCGCTGTCCTCGACCAAGGCCACGTCGTCCTCGCGCTCTTCGGCCTGCGCCCCCATCAGCCGGCGATAGGGGCCGTCGCGGCGGATCAGCTCGGCGTGCCGGCCCTGCTCGACGGCGCGGCCCTCGTCGAGCACCAGGATGCGCTCGGCGCCGATCACGCTCGACAGGCGGTGCGCCAGGATCAGGGTGGTGCGCCCGGCCGACAGCCGATCGAGCGCCTGCTGGATCACCGCCTCGTTCTCGGCGTCGACCGAGGACAGCGCCTCGTCGAGGATCAGGATCGGCGCGTCGCGCAGCAGGGCGCGGGCGATCGCCAGCCGCTGGCGCTGGCCGCCCGAGAGCATGACCCCGCGCTCGCCGATCATCGTCTGATAGCCCTGCGGCAGACCGGCGATGAACTCGTGCGCGTTGGCGTCGCGCGCCGCCGCCTCGAGCTCATGCTGATCGGCGTCGGGCTTGCCGAGACGCAAATTCTCTTCGACCGTGCCATGGAACAGGTAGGTGTCCTGGTGCACGATGGCGATCATCCGGCGCACCGCCTCGGGATCGATGGTCTTCAGGTCGCGGCCGCCGATAAGCACCCTGCCCTGCTGCGGGTCGAACAAGCGCAGCAACAGCCGCGCGACCGAGGATTTCCCCGAGCCGCTCGGGCCGACGATGCCGATCTTCTCGCCGGCCCCGACGGTGAAGGAGAGCCCGTCATGGGCGGCACCGCGCCCGCCGGGATAAGCGAAATGCACGTCTTCAAAGGCGATGGTCGGCACCAGCGGCGCGCTCGCCTGCGCCGCACCGATGAGATGCGGCGGCACCAGCGGCTCGGCCGCAAACAGCGCGTTGATGCCGGCCGCGGCCGACTGCCCGACCATGCCCTGGTGCAATACCATGCGCAGGTCGCGCAACGGGCGGAACACCTCGGTCCCGGCCATCAGCACGATCAGCAATGCCTGGATGCTCATCACCCCATGCGAGACGCGCCACACGCCGAGCGCCAACGCCGCGGCGGCGCCGATCGCCACCCCGCAATCGGTGATGCCGCGGGTCATCACCCCGGTCGACAGGACCCGCAGGGTGCTGTCGCACAGCTCGCGCGCCTTGTCGGCGAGCCGCCGGCCAAAGGCCCGGCTCTGGCCAAACGCCTTCAAGGTCGGCAGACCCTGGACGCCGTCGAGAAACTCCGAGCCGAAGGCCTGCAGCGCCTCCTGGCGACCCCGGCTGGTGCGGCGCTCGATCTGGATGAACGCCATCGGCGCCACCAGGGTCACCAGCGCGAACAGCAGCATCACCGCCGCCACCGGCACGTCCCACCACGCGATAAAGGCGAAAATGGCGAGCGGGGTCAGCACCGCTATCGTCAGCTGCGGCACGTACTGGCCGAAGAAGCTCTGGAGCTGCTCGACCCCGTCGACGATCGACAGCATGACCCCGCCGGTGCGCTCGCCGGCGAACCAGGCCGGCCCCAAGGCCGCGATCTTGTCGTAAAGACGGCCGCGCAGCACCTCCTGCACGCGGGAGGCGGTGCGGTGCGAGATCATCGCGCGATGATGCTCGATCGACCCGCGCAGGATCACCGCGGCGGCGACCCCGGCGGCCGGAACCGCCACGGCGATGAACCCGGCGCCTTTAAAGACATGCGACAGCAGCACCCCGAGGATCGCGAAGCGGGCGATGCCGACGACCGAGGCGACCAGCCCGAGCAGGACCGCCGCGGCGATCCACCCGCGCAGCCCGCGCGTCAATTCCCAAAGGCGTCGGTCGAAAAACATCGGCGCTGCTCCCTCGACGGGCTCGATGATAATCGAGAAGCCGCTTTTATGGGCGGGATTCTCGAGCATAAGGATCGGTGTTCCGGCTCTTCGATCGGCAGCCCGGCCGCGGCCCGGCAGGGGCGGCGCGGACCGATCGATGCCGCCCGCGGGCGAGGCGTGGCGTCCGGGCTCATCCGGGTTCACGCTTGTCTCGCGTTTCGGCACTCGCCGACGTGTTGTGCTGGACGATTGCGCGCCACCCTGCTATTATACAGAGACGCTATAGGCGGTGCGGCTGCCGGGCGGACGGTCGCGTTATTAACGAAATTACAATCGGCGATGCAGCTCAGACTGTTCAGACATTTCATCCCTGTTTCAGTCGTGCTGCTGGTGTCGTCGGACGCCCTGCTGATCACTGGCGCATTTTACCAGATGTTGTCTCAGTCGGGCGGGAGCACGCGGCTCATCTTCGGCGTATCGAGCTTTCCCGCCCAGCTCTCGGCGGGCCTGTCGGTCGCCGCCGTCGCCGCCATGGTCTCGGTCGGTCTCTACGGGCAGGAAAGCTTCGTCGATCTTCGGCTGCTGCTCAGCAAGATCGCGGTCGCCTTCGTGCTGGTGCTGACGCTGCTCTTCGTCTCGGCCTCCTACTGGAGCGCCGGATTGGAGGCGCTGTCGGATGGCGGAAATCTGCCGTTCAGGGCAACCCTGATCTGGCTCGGCTGCATCACGGTGACGCGGGCGGCCTTCCTGGTGACCCTCGGCCGCGGCCTGCTCAAGCGCCGGGTCGTCGTCCTCGGCAACGGCACCCAAGCCGCGCGGATCGCAAAATTGGTCGAAATCGGCAGCAATCATCATTTTTTGCCGGTGTCGTACATGCGCATGCCGGGGGAACCCGTGGTCGGCGGCGGCGATTCGCTCGACTGGGCGGCGGCCGGGCCCGATGCGCTCGCCGAATTCGGCGGCCGGTTGGGCGCCAGCGAGGTCGTGGTTGCGACCGACGATCGCCGCGGCTTGCCGGTGCGGCAATTGCTTCACTGCAAGCTCGCCGGGTTGCGGGTGACCGATTTTCTCGATTTCTGGGAGCGCGAAACCAGAACCGTCGATCTCGAAGCGCTGCGCCCGAGTTGGCTGTTTTACTCCGACGGCTTTCGCTGCGGCGTGGTCGACGAGATCCTGAAGCGCGCCTTCGACATCCTGGTCAGCTCGGCGCTGCTGGTCTTCTCGTTGCCGCTGCTGGTGGTCACCGCCGGTCTGATCAAGCTCGAAAGCGCCGGGCCGATCCTCTACCGCCAGGAACGCGTCGGTCTGCGCGGCGAGGTTTTCACCATTTTCAAATTCCGCAGCATGCGGGCCGATGCCGAGCGCGACGGCAACCCGCAATGGGCTGCCAAGGGCGATACGCGCGTCACCCGCGTCGGCGCGATCATCCGCAAGCTGCGCATCGACGAATTGGCGCAGATCCTGAACGTCCTGCGCGGCGACATGAGCTTTGTCGGACCCCGACCGGAACGCCCCTACTTCGTCGCCGGCCTGACCGAGGCCATCCCCTATTACGCCGAGCGCCACTGGGTGCGGCCCGGCATCACCGGCTGGGCGCAGATCAATTATCCCTACGGGGCCTCGAACGAGGATGCCCGGCGCAAGCTGGCATTCGATCTCTATTACATAAAAAACCGCAGCATCTTCTTGGATTTTCTGATCCTGCTGCAGACCGCGCGCGTGATCTTCTGGAATCACGGCGCCAGATAGGACACCGAAGCTGGGCAGCGTCGTCGTCGCAACGGTCTATTCGGGATGTGCGCTCGCGTTCGTCCTGATCATCGCGCTGATGGTTCTGCACGGGCGTACCAGCAGAACCGGCGCGGCGATTGTCGGCTGCTGCCTCGCCTCGGCGGGCTGGGCGGCGGCGACCGCCGCAGCGGGGGTCCTTCCGGCGCAGCTCCCGCCGCTGCTCGACAACGTCAGGCTGTCCGCCTGGCTGCTGTTCGCAGCGACCCTGGTCGGCGGCGGCTCGGCCGTCGGCCGGCGCTATCTGGTCGCCGCGCTGGTCTATTGCGCGCTGGCGCTCGCCATCGATGGCCGCGCCATCGTTCTCGGCCCGGACGTCTGGGGCGTCTATGCGCAGCTGCTGGCCCATGTCGGGTTCGGGGTGTTCGGGCTGCTGACCGTCGAGAACCTGTGGCGCAACAGCGATCCCGCCCGGCGTTGGCATGTCTGGCCGGTGTGCCTCGCGGTGGGCCTGCTCTACGCCTACGAGCTGTTTCTGTTCTCCGACGCCTTCATCACCCGCGGCCGAGTCGATCCGGGCCTCGCGCTCGGGCGCGCGATCGCGGCCGCGTTCATGGCGCCGCTGCTCGCCCTCGCAATGGCGCGCAATCGCGAATGGCGGGTCGACATCCACGTCTCGCGCCAGGTGGTGCTGCACACCGCGACCTTGTTGGCGAGCGGCTGCTTTCTGCTCGCCGTGGCGATCGTCGCGATGCTGCTGCGCGGGTTCGGCGGCGATTGGGGGCTGGTGCTCCAGCTCGCGATGCTGCTCGGCAGCATCGTCGTGCTCGTCACCGTGCTGTCTTCGGGAACCTTTCGCCAGCGTCTCAAATTTCTGATCTCGCGCAACTTTTTTACCCACCGCTACGACTATCGGGTCGAGTGGCTGAAATTCATCGAGCTCGTGTCCGATCCGGCGCAGGCGGACGAGCTTCAGGTCAGGATCATCCGCGCTCTGGCCGAGTTTGTCGACAGCCCGGCCGGGATGCTGTGGTCGTTGAGCCCTGGGATCGGCTATTTTCCGACCGCCGCGTGGAAGGTGCGGGCCGAGCTCGGCGCCAGGGTCGCGATCGATGACGGGTTTGTCGCGGGTTTTCGCGACGGCGGCTGGATTCAGCAACGCTCGTCCGAACCCACCGACAAATCGTGGCTGTTCGCCTCGCCGCGGGCGTGGTTGGCGGTGCCGCTGTCGCATCGCCGCGACGTCGTCGGCTTTGTCGTGCTCGATCGTGCGACCCATGCCGTCGGGCTCGATTGGGAAGCGTTCGAGCTGCTGCGCGCCGCCGGACGCCAGGCCGCCAGCTATCTCGCCGAGCAGCACTCGACCAAAGGATTGCGCGACGCCGAGCTGTTGACCGAATACAGCAAGCGCTTTGCCTTCGTCGTGCACGACATCGAGAATCTGGCGAGCCAGCTCGGCCTGATCCTGTCCAACGCGCGGCGCTACATCGACGACCCGGATTTTCAGCGCGACATGCTGCAGACGGTGGAGGATTCGGTGGCGCGCATGAACCACCTGCTCGACCAGCTGAAATCCGACGGCGCGACGCGGCAGGCGCCGCTGCGCAACCCGGGCGCGATCGTGACCGCGGTTGCCGCCGATTTCGGCCGCGATTCGGGTCATCGTCGAGACCGCCGCCGAGGCTGAGGAGCAAGCCGTGCCGATCGCTCCCGACCGGCTGCGCTCGGCCTTGACCCATCTCGTGCAGAACGCGGTCGACGCCTCTCCGCCGGGCGACCCCGTCGTGCTCTCGGCGCGCCGTCTCGGCAGCCAATTCGCCATCGACGTGGTCGACCGCGGCGCCGGAATGGACGAGGCCTTTATCCGCGACGAGCTGTTCCTGCCGTTCCGTTCGACCAAATCCGGCGGCTACGGCATCGGCGCCTTTCAGACCCGCGAGCTGATCCGCGCAGCGGGGGGCGACCTCGAGGTGATCTCGAAGCCGGGAGCGGGCACGAGGATGCGGATCGTCTTGCCGCTGGTCCTCGACCGCGCGCCGGCAGCACCCTCCGCCGCCGCATGAAAGCCGTGACCTCCGCGGCCAAGCCGCTGTTGATCGTCGACGACGACAGCGGCCTTCTGCGTCAGCTTCGCTGGGCCTTCTCCGAGCACAGGGTGCACCCGGCCGGCAACCGTCGCGAAGCGCTCGAGATCATCAGAGACAACCAGGTACCGGTCGCCATCCTCGATCTCGGGCTCCCGCCCGATCCCGACGGCGCTTCCGAGGGCTTGGCGACATTGACCGAGATCCGCGGTCTCGCGCCCTCGACCAAGGTCATCATCGCCACCGGCAACGAGACCCGTGAGCACGCCTTGCGCGCGATCGCGCTCGGCGCCTACGATTTCTATCAGAAGCCGATCGATATCGACGTGCTGCGGATGATCGTCGGCCGCGCCGAGCAGATGTACGAGCTCGAGGCCGAGAACCGCCGGCTCACCGAAGCGGCGATGGGATCGCCGATCGACGGCATCATCGCCGGCAGCCCCGAGATGCTGCGGCTGCTGCGCAATGTCGAAAAGCTGGCGCCGACCGATGTGACCGTCCTGCTGCTCGGCGAGAGCGGCACCGGCAAGGAGTTGCTCGCTCACGCGATCCATCGGCTCAGCCGGCGCGTCCGCGGCCCGTTTATCCCGATCAACTGCGCCGCGATCCCCGAAACGCTGCTCGAAAGCGAGCTTTTCGGCCATGAAAAAGGCGCTTTTACGGGCGCTGTTCGGCAGACCCTCGGCCGGATCGAGAGCGCGCATCGGGGCACGCTCTTTCTCGACGAGATCGGCGACGTGCCGTTGCCCATGCAGACCAAGCTGCTGCGCTTTCTGCAGGACCAGATCGTCGAGCGGGTCGGCGGGCGCAGACCGGTTCAGGTGGACGTGCGGATCGTGTGCGCGACCAACCAGGATCTCGATCGGATGATGGCCGAAGGCCGCTTCCGAGAAGACCTGTTCTATCGCCTGAACGAGGTCGCGGTGCGCGTGCCGGCATTGCGCGAGCGGGCGGCCGACGCGGTCGTCCTCGCCAGCTTCTTTTTGCGCCGGTTCGCCGGCGAGTACGGGCATGCGGCGCGCGGCTTGGACTCCTCGGCGGTCGCCGCGATCAAGGACCACCCTTGGCCCGGCAATGTGCGCGAGCTCGAAAATCGGGTGAAGCGAGCCGTCGTCATGACCGACGGGCCATTGGTTTCGGCCGCCGATCTCGACCTCGCATCGGGCGAGGACCAGATGAAATCGCTCGACATCCGCTCGGCGCGGGCGCGCGCCGAGCGCGAAGTCATCCAGCTGGCTCTTGCCCAAGCCGGATCCAACTTGTCGAAAGCCGCCAAGCTGCTCGGGATCAGCCGGCCGACGCTGTACGACCTGATGCAGCAGCATCAGCTCGGCCTCGATGCGTGACGGCCCATTGCGTACGGAAGGATAAGGCAATGCCCCAGGCCCGACGCCGCTTCTCATGGCGCTGCGCAGGCTCCGTCGCCGCGCTGTTGATCTTGGCTCACCCGGCCGTCGGCGCGACGGAATCGCCGGAGGTCAAAAATGCCGATCAGTACATCGCCAGCGGCAATCTGAAGGCGGCCGAGATCGAGCTGCGCAACGCGATCCGCCAATCGCCGCAGGATCCGCTGCTGCGCACCCGGCTCGCGCGCGTCTACCTCCAGCTCGGCGACCCGATCTCGGCCGAACGCGAAGCCCGCGCCGCACGCGAGCGCAGCGGCGACGAAAAGGATTATTTGCCGGTTTTGGCCGACGCCCTGCTGCGGCAGGGCAAGTTCGCCGACCTCTCGGATCTGGTCAAGCCGGGCAGCCGGCCCGCCGCTCTGGAGAGCAAGGTCAGGACGGCGCTCGCCATCGCCGCAGCCGGTCTGCGCGATCGCGCCAGGGCCGAGGCGCTGCTGCGCGACGCGATCCGGATCGACCCGAGCGCAGCGGGGCCGAAGACCACCTTGGCGCGGCTGCTGATGCCGAGCAACGCGGCCGAAGCGAACAAGCTCGCCGACCAGGCGATAGCCGCCGACCCGCGCTCGGTCGAGGCGCTCGACATCAAGGGCGACCTGGCCCGGGCGCGGGGCGATTCGCAAGCGGCGCTGAGCAGTTTCGATGCAGCCCTCAAGATCGACCCGAAGAACATCACGGCGCGGTTGAGCCGCGCCAGCCTCAACATCGCGCAAGGCAAATACAAGGCCGCAGACGAGGATCTCCAACCGATCCTCAAGGCCAGCCCCAACAACTTCATGGCGAACTACCTGCATGGGCTCGAGCTCGCCAAGCAGCAGCAATACGCCGCGGCGGATCGCATCTTCGACCGCCTTTCGCCGGTCTTTCCGCGGTTCGCGTCCGGCTATTATCTCCAGGGGGCGACAAAGCTCGCGCTCGGGCAATACGCGCTGGCGGAGTCGAGCCTCGCCAGATACCTCGCCGAGGTGCCGGGGGACCCCAAGGCGGCGCGGCTGATCGCCATTGCCGCGCTGCGCCAGCGCGCCCCTGCCCGCGCGATCGAATATCTCAAGCCGGTCATCGCCAAGCTGCCGGCGGACGCGCAGACGCTGGCCTTGCTCGGCAACGCCTACATGGCGGACGGCAAGCCCGACTTGGCGCTCCAGCAATTCGAGAAGGCGGCGACGCTCGATCCGGGAAACCCGGCGATCAAGACGCGGGTGGCGCTTTCGGAGATCAGCGCCGGCCAAGGCAAGGAAGGCTTGGCCGACCTCGAACGGGTGTTCGATACCCAGTCCGGCGCCACGATCGCCGGGCCGACCCTGGTGCTGACCCAATTGCGCGCCGGGCAGGTCGACAAGGCAGCCGAGGTCGCCGCGGCCTTGATCAAGCGCGACGCCAGCAATGCGCTCTACCAGACCCTGCTGGGCATGGTCAAAGCCGCGCAGCACGACGTTCCGGCGGCCGAGAGCGCATTCCGGGCCGCGCTGGCGCGCGAGCCGGGCTTTGCTCCGGCAACGCGGGATCTGGCCCAGCTCTACCTGGCGACCGCGCGGACCGACGACGCCAAGGCCCTTTATGCCGACCAGCTCGCCAAGAAGGCCGATGACGAAGCCGCCCTGCTCGGCTTGGCCGACATCGCCGCCGGCGAAAAGAAATGGACCGACGCGACCGGCTACATCAACCGCGCCCGCACCGCCGCCCCCAACGACACCGCACCCGGTCTCGCGCAGGTGCGCGTCTACGAGCTGCAGCAGGATTGGGCCAACGCCAAAGCGGTGGCATCCGCGCTCAGCGCTCAATTCCCCTCCGATGTCAATGTTTTGGACAACCAGGCCCAGGCGCAGCTGGGGGCCGGCGACACGGACGGCGCAATCTCGAGCTATAAGCGCGCGCATGAGCTGGCGCCGAATTCGCTGCCGATCCTGTCGCGCTATCTGGGCCTGCTCAATTCGGCAAAGTATTACCGGGAGGCGCACGGCGTGCTGCAGGACGCCGTCGACCACGACCCTAAGAACGCCTCGTTGAAAGTCGACCTGGTTCGGGTGACCGCCGAGCTCGACGGCGTCGATTCCGCGATTTCCAAAGCCAACAGCTTTGCCAAGGATGATCCGAACAGCAATGTCTACGATCTGGTGGCGGACCAGATTTACGAAAACGCCGGACGGTTCGGCGACGCGACGGCGCTGCTCGAAAAAACCGCCGCGGCGCGCCCGGCCGACGACGTTGTGACGATCGCGCTGGCCCGTCTGTACACCCGCACCGGACATTTCGCCCAAGCCGAAGCGCTCTTGAACCGGCGATTGACCAGCGACCCCAAGGACCTCGCGGTGCGCTCGGCGCTCGGCCCCTTGTACCTGGCGACCGGCCAAACCGCCGCCGCCAAGAAAGTCTATGACGATCTCCTGGCGCAGCAGCCGAACGCCCCGGCCGGTCTTCTCGGCCTCGCCGATGTCGCCATCGCGGAAAAGAATTGGCCGCAGGCGGTCGACGACATCACCCGAGCGCGCAACGCCGCGCCGAGCGATCCGGCGCCCGGGCTGAAGCTGGTGAACGTTTACGGCATGCGGCAGGATTGGAAGAACGCGACCGCCACGGCAGCCGAGCTGGCGGCCAAGTTCCCGTCCAACCTCGATATTCTCGACGCGCAGGCGCGGGTCGAGCTCGGAGCCGGCGACACCCAGGCGGCGATCGCGACCTACAAGCACGCCTACGAATTAGCGCCGAATTCCTCGCCGATCCTGTCGCGGTATGTCTCGGCGCTGAACGCGGCAAAGAAATACCCCGAAGTTCGCTCGGTATTGCAGGCGGCCCTCGACCGCGCACCGCAAAACGTCAGCCTGAAAGGCGATCTGATCCGGACCGAAGCGGCGATCGGCGGCACCGACGCCGGGTTGGCGAAGGCGCATGATTTTGCCAAAGCCGATCCTGGCAACGCACTTTACGTTCTGGTGTCGGCCGACTTGCTGCAAAAGGCCGGGCGGGGCAAGGAAGCGGTTGGCTTGCTCGAAAAGGCGGTCAAGGAGAAGCCGGCCGACGACAGCCTCGCCGCCGCTCTTGCCGGCGTCTACAGCCGCGCCGGACATTTCGACCAGGCCGAGGCGTTGCTGAACGCCCGGCTGAAGGCCCAGCCGAGCGACTTTGCCACCGAGGCGGCACTGGCCTCGCTCTACCTCGAAAATAAAAAAAACGACGCCGCCATGGCCGAATACACCAAGCTGCTGGCCGCGCGCCCCGACGATCCGGCTTCGCTGAACAATCTCGCCTGGCTCTATCAGCAGCACGGTGATCTGGCGAAGGCCCGCCAATTCGCCGAACGGGCGGTGGCCGCGGCGCCGAGCGCCGCGCAGATCGACGACACCCTCGGCTGGATCCTGTTGGCGCAGGGGGACGCCGGCAAGGCGGTGACCTACCTGACCGCCGCCAACGTGTCCGCCCCGGCCGACCCGTCGATCCAATACCACCTCGCGGTCGCCCTTCATCGCGTCGGCCGCGGCGCCGACGCCCAGACCATGCTCGAAAAGCTGCTCGGCTCCGGGGCTGCCTTTGCCGACAAGGCGGAGGCCGAAAAGCTGCTGGCGGAGCTGAAGCACAGCTGAGCGCGCCCCGGCGGCAGCCGGTCGCGGGGTCGAATTCCGGTTCGGCCGGCACGCTAGACCACATGTCCGCCTGTGGGCGGGTCGACCCGTCTCGCAGTATGCGGGCATCCAGGGTTGCGCCCGATTGGCCGATGCCGAGCCTCATGCGGAGAGTGGTGTGAACCCTAACGGACGTGACCAGAGGCTCCCCGTTCTTGTCATCCCGGCGAAGGCCCGGCGAAGGCCGGGACCCATGTCAGCCATAGGCACCGGCCGGAGCCCGTCCCCTGTTCGCGCCAGGGGCAGGCTCTCGGGCCGGCCGACGGTCGGACCCGTGGGCTGGTGTGAAAACTTACCTGGGCACCATCGGTCAAAACTGCCCCACTCGTGGTGTGAACCAGACGGACGATTCTTAAATTGCTTTGCTTCGTCGCCCCCGCGCAAGCGGGGTCCAGGGCCATGGGCGATGTGTTTGTTGCCCCTGGGTGCCCGCTTTCGCGGGCATGACGAAGAAGGGCGCGGATACCAAGCGTCAAATTCGCACCACTAGTGTGGTGGATCAGAAGTTCGCAGGATTTCTTTCCACTCCGTCATTGCGCGGAGCCCGCAGGCGACGCGGCAATCCCGTGCAGCTTCAGCGATATACGGCACGAGATTGCTTCGCCGCGCTCATTAGGACGCGGTGCCGATCTCCTGCAGCAGCGTTTTCAGCTCTCGGGCGAGATCCGGCTCGGCTTCCCTGCGGCTGGGACCGGGACCGATGCCGGCGGCGCTGTCGCCCGCCACGCTGTCCCCGGCGGTCGGCCACGCCGGCACGCGTTCCAGCGCCGCCGTCAGCGCCGCGACCACGTCTTGCAGCCGCGACAACCCGGCCGAGTCGATGATCGAGGTCTCCGCCGCGGGTTGCCCGCGCAGCTCGCTGTCGCGAACCGCGGTCTCGAGCCCCTCGATCGAGGATCGCGCGGTCGCCGCGAGGACAGCGGTGGTTGCCGACAGGCGCTCGACGGCATCGACCAGGGCGCGGTGCCCCTCTTCGAACACGCCGACGAGCCGATCGGGAATCTGCATGGCAGCGACCGGGGCGACGGCATCGCGCGCCGCGGCCGGGACGCGGCCGGCTTCGAGCAGCTCGATCGCGCGGCGCAGCAGAGCGACTTCGACCGGTTCGGCCGGCAGCCGGGCGACCATCTCGATCAGCGGCTCGACCGTAACGTCGACCGCGAGCCGGGTCAGAACGGCCAGAAGCATCAGCCCGATCACGATCGAGGCCGCCGGCACGGTCGGGATCGGTCCGATCGAAACGGGCAACGGCCCATATTGCTGCGCCACACCCAATCCCACGGCGGCGGCGAGCACGATCAGGGCGCTGAAAAAATGGGTGCGCGCCGCCCAGATATAACAGAGCCGCGCCGTCTCCCTCCTTGCCTCCTCCGGGCGAAATCGGCCTTGCACCACGACCGTGCCGTCCGCTCTCGGCGGCCGCGGCGGGGCAAAGGCAAGCGCCGGCGCCAGCCGCCGCAGCGCGCTCGCCTCAAAGGCAGCCGTCCAGTCCGAACCGGCTGGGCCGTGATGGGCCGGGGTGCGGGCGAGATGGCGGCGCAGACGAAGGCTGCTGCCGACCAGACTGCCCGCGGTCAGCAGGATTGCGCACAGCGCGTAGGCCGCCAGCGCCGTGACCGCGAGCTTTGGCAGCAGCGGCATCAGGCTCGGCACGATGGCGGAACGCTGCGTCAGCGACAGTTCGGGCCGGGCTATGGCGGCTGCGGCGACAATCGCGACCGCCGCGCTCGACAAGACGATCATCCATGGTCGCATTGCGGGTCCCTTGAGATTGGGCGGGTCTTCGAGATTTGGGCGGGTCCTTAAGATTTAGCCGGCAAATCCCCACGCCATCGCGCATTGTTCGGCGTCGTCGCCCTGTGACCCGTCCGGATCGAGGGATCCGCTCGGTCACCGCGCTCGACAGCGAATCGCCGGTCGCTCTGCCTATGCGAAGATTGCTCGAAACCGCGGTAACGGCCGCGACAACTCTAGCGGATTTTGCCTCGACGGCAATAACAGGCGGTAAAGATTTCCGATAAATTCGACGCGATTGTCGAGCGTGCTTGCCTCGACAAGCACTCGCCGGTCAGGGTCGGCGATCTCTAGGGATGGATCACCGTCCCGGTTCGGCTGATGACAAAGGCCTCGCGACGCTCGGCAAAGTCGCTCACGACCTCGGCAAAGGCCTCGGGCCGATCGGTGCTGATGGCGTGACCGGCATCGTAGACAAAGACCAGATGACAGTTGGGCATCAGCTCTTTGTAAAGATGCCCCATCTGCGGCGGGATCACCCGGTCGACGGTGCCGAACAGGACCAGCGTCGCGGTCGCGAGGCTCGGCAGCCGCGCTTCGAGCTCGGTGTCGCGGTCGGGCCCGCGCAGGCGGCCGACCAGGCGCGCGGTCTTTGCCCGCAGCGCCGGGTCTAGCGGCGGGAGCGGGGCGACCCGCTCGGGATGGGCATAGAGCCGGCGCGCCATCTCCTCCGGCGATCCGGAGAGCGGTTCTGCGCCTTGGGGGCGGATCGCCGCCGGCGCCTCCAGCACCAGCGCGCGGACCCGCTCCGGCTGCTGCAAGGCCAGCCACAGCGCCGTCTTGCCGCCGAAGGAGGTTCCCATCAGGGTGAGCTCATCGAGGCCGAGGCCGTCGATCGCCCGGGCCATCGTCGCCGCCATCTCGGGCATGTCCCGCGTGCGGGTGTTCTCGGCCGAGGCTCCAAACCCCGGCATCTCGAACGCGATCACCCGGAAATGGCGGCGCAGCAGGTCGTGCCCGGGCGTCCAGCGCAACCCGCCGGCGCCGTGGAGGTGCACCAGGGCCGGCCCAGCGCCCGCCTCCCTATACCGAATGCGAAAACCGTCCGCTTCGACATGGCCTTCGCTGAACGCCGCCTCTGCCTGCACCACCAGCGCAATCCTTCCTGACGAAATGCTGCCTGCGGTCAAACCTCGCGAATGCGCGGCAGCACCTGCTTGCCGAACAGCTCGAGCGAGGCCATCAGCAAGCCGATATCCTTGGCGCCGGGGGTTTGGAACATCAGGTCGATGACCCCCGCTCCGGCCTCGCCACAGCGCTCGATCTGCTCGACGACGGCATCCGGGCCGCCGATGAAATTGGTCGGCAGCATGCCGCCGACATTTGGCGTCCGCGCCTCGCCCGCGACGTTGCGCGAATCGAGCTGGACCAGGGCGTCGCGGACCGCCGCCGGCAACGGGAACGAAGTCGCACCGCGCCGTTGCTCTTCGAGCAGCCGCTGGGCTTTGTCTTCGGTCTCGGCGACGATGGTATTCGCGCGATAGATGATCTGCTCCGGCGTCGGCTGCCAACCGTAGCGCGCGCACGCCTCGCGATAATACCGGGTGATCCTGGCGACGACGTCGAACGGCGCGTAAGAGATGCCGAGGCCGAGGTGGTGGCGGGCGGCAAACTCGCACGATTCGCGACTGGAGCCGAGGGCGTAGGTCGGCGGGTGCGGCGGATGCGTCGGACGCGGCCACACCGAGACCGTGCGGAACTGGAAATGACGGCCCTGCCAGCCAAAGGGCTGCGGCTCGGTCCAGGCTTTGAGCACCAGCTCCATGCCCTCGGTGGTGCGCTCCCGCGCCTCGGTCGGGTTGAGGCCGTAGCTCAGATACTCGCCGGTCGTCCCGCGCAGCAGCCCGACCACCAGGCGACCCGGCATCAAATTGTCGAGCATCGCCAGGTTCTCGGCGATTTGCACCGGGTTGCTCTGCGAGACGATCGGACCGAGCACGGCGATCTTTATTTTCTGCGAGCATGCCGCCATGTGCGCGGCCGAAACGATCGGGGCCGGGGTCAGGCGGTGCGGCGAGTAATGGTGCTCGGACACGCTGATCCAGTCGAAGCCGAGCTGTTGACGAACTGGAGCCGCTCGATCATTCCGCGATAGGCCTGCGCCCCGGCGGCGCGGTCATAGGCATCGGGCGGCACCGGCCACTCGGCCGGCAAGCCGTGTGGCGCCAGGTAGCGCGCCGTTTCGAAATACGAGACCTTCATCGCTCCTCTAAGGGTCGCTCGGAGGTCGGCCAGACTGTGAGTACGCTGCTCGTCATTCCTGCGAAAGCAGGAATCCAGGGTCCCAAGACCTCAACTGCTGCCCTGGGCCCCCGCTTTTGCGGGGGCGACGGACGTGATACCGGTATTGCGATCGCCATTCCAGTCGATCCGACGCGTCAAACGTCGCGGATGCGCGGCAATACTTTTTCCCCGAACAGCTCGAGGGAACGCATCAGGCGTCCGGTATCGCTGGCGCCGGGGTTCTGGAAAGCCAGGTCGAGCACGCCCACGCCGACCTCGTCACGACAGCGCTTGACCTGCTCGACCACGGTATCGGGGCTCCCGAAGAACGACGTCGGCAGCACGCCGCCGACATTCGCCGCCCGCGCCTCGCCGGCGACATTGCGGGCATCGAGCTTTAAGAGAGCGTCGCGGACCCCCGCCCGCATCGGGAACGGCGCCGCCCCGTGCCGCTGCTGCTCCAGCAGTTCGCGCGCTTCCTCGTCGGTCTCGGCAAGGAGGATGTTCGCACGGTAGAGCATCTGCTCGGGTGTGGGTTCCCAGCCGCAGCGGGCGCATTCCTCGCGATAATACCGAGTCGACTTCGACACGACCGCGAACGGCGCGAAGGAGACGCCGAGACCGACATGGTGACGCGCGGCGAACTCGCAGGATTCGCGGCTGATCCCAAGCGAATAAGTCGGCGGCAAGGGCTGCTGCAATGGGCGCGGCCAGACCGACACGGTACGGAACTGATAATGGCGGCCCTGCCAGCCGAAAGGCTGCGGCTCGGTCCACGCCTTGAGGATCAGCTCCATCCCCTCGGTGGTGCGCTCGCGCGATTCCGCCGGGTTGAGGCCGAGGTCAGATATTCGTTCGTCGTCCCCCGCAACAGCCCGACGACCAGCCGGCCCTCCGGCGAGATTGTCGAGCATCGCCAACTCCTCGGCGACCTGCACCGGATTGCTTTGCGACACGATCGGGCCGAGCACGGCGATCTTTATCTTATGCGACCGGGCGGCCATGTACGACGCCGAAACCGCGGTATTCGGGGTCAAGATTCCGGCGAATAATGGTGCTCGGACACGCTGATCCAGTCGAACCCGAGCTCCTCGACCAACAACATCCGCTCGATCATGCCCTGATAGGCCTGCGCACCGGCATCGGGATCATAGGCGACAGGCGGCACTGGCCACTCGGCCGGCATCGTCGGCGGCACCTGGTAACGCGCGGTTTCGAAATAGGAGACTTTCATGGCTCGACCACCGACGCAGGAAGGATCGCGGAGGGGTCGCCCCCTCTTCCGGCATTATCAGCGCCGCACAGACCCGGCAGCCCTTGAACGCCAGCCCGGGCGCTGCGCACGCGTAGCCGGCCCGCCAACCTCTGTCAATAGCCGCCGGAGCCGACGCTGCGGCCCGCTTCGCCCTGCGGCGTGTGCGCGCGGGCGATGTTGAACATTCGGCCGAGAGTTCCGATCTCGACGGATGTTGCACCGCAGCATAAGTCTCCCGCGCGGGGGTCGATGTGCTGATCGGCGGCGTTGGAGCGCCAACCGGGATCGATGGATTCCAGCGCGCCGGGCGCCTGGGACTTCGAGCAAGGAAAGCGGCGACGGCATCGTCCGGTTTGCGCTGAGG
>CAVPFW010000018.1:0-75533 GCA_963703855.1 uncultured Alphaproteobacteria bacterium | reverse complement strand
TTTCATCGACTTCAACTCTCCCAGGCGAGCGCCCGTCGGCCGCTCTCGTGCAGCATAACCCGTGCCAATCGGTATCGGCGACGAAGGAATTCGTCGAGCCTGCCGCACGCGGCCGCATTGCCGGTGAACCAAGCACCGCACTGCCTAAAATATAGTCAAAGGGGCGATCCGGGTCGAGAGCGGTCGGGCCTCGGCAGGTTGCCCAGCAGCTGGCGGATGCGCTCGATCGCCTCGGCGATAGCCTCGCGGCTGTTGGCATAGGAAAACCGCAGATAACCCTCGCCGAATTCGCCGAAGCTGGTGCCGGCGATGGTCGCGACCCCGGCCTCCTCCAGCAGCCGCCCTTGCAGCGCGCGGGCATCGAGCCCGGTCCCGCTGACGTTGGGGAAGGTGTAGAAGGCGCCGCCCGGACGGGCGCAGCGAAATCCGGGGAGGCCGTTCATGGCCTCGACGATGAATTTGCGGCGTTCGGCAAAGGCGGCGACCATCCGCGCGACCGGCTCGCGCGGGCCGCTCAGGGCCGCGATGCCGGCGAATTGGGCGGCGGCGTTGACGCAGGAATGGCAGTTGATCGCCAGCCGCTCGGCCGCGGCGAACAAGGCGTCGGGCCACACCCCATAGCCCAGCCGCCAGCCGGTCATCGCATAGGTCTTGCTCCAGCCGTCGAGCAGGATCAGGCGGTCGCGGATCGACGGATAGCCCAGGAGGCTGACATGCTCGGCTCCGTCATAGAGGATCTCGCCATAGATCTCGTCGCTCATGACCGCGACCTGCGGGTGATGCTCGAGGCCGGCGACGAGGCGGTCGAGCTCCTCGCGAGGCACGACCCCACCGGTCGGATTGGCCGGGCTGTTGATGATGATCAGCCGGGTGCGCGGGGTGATCCTGTCGAGGATCTCGGCGGCGCTGAACGAGAAGCCGGCGCTCTCGTGGAGCGGGATCGGCACCGGGGTCGCGCCGGAAAAGCGAATGACGCTCTCGTAGATCGGGAAGCCGGGGTTGGGGTAGAGGATCTCGGCGCCGGGCTCGCCGAACATCAGGATCGCGAAGAACATCGTGACCTTGCCGCCGGGCACGACCAGCACCCGGTCGGGCGACACCTCGACCCGGTGGCGGCGGTAGAGGTCGGCCGCGACCGCCTCGCGCAGCAAGGGGATGCCGTTCGCCGGGGTATAGCCGTGGTGGCCGTCGGCCAAAGCCTTGCGCCCGGCCTCGACGATGTGCTCCGGGGTCGGGAAATCGGGCTGCCCGATGCCGAGGTTGATGACCTTGCGCCCCTGCGCGGCCAACGCGTTGGCGCGCGCCAATACTTCGAAGGCGGTCTCGGTCCCCAAGACGCCCATGCGCCCGGCCATCTGCAACATTCGCGTTTCCTCCCCGATTTGCGTTGGACCCGACACTAGCGCCGACGCGGCCAAATGGCGACCGGAACCGGCCGCTCACATCGGCGGGGCCGACGCGTCGACGGCGCCGCGCGGCCGGCGCAGGGCTCGCGCGAACCCCTCCTCGGCCAGGCCGACGATCCCGCGCGGCATGAAGATGATGAACAGGATCAGCAGGATGCCGTAGATCGTGTTGGCGGCGCCGATGAAGTGAATGCCGAAGACGATGCGCAAGGCCTCGTTCAGCACGATCGTGAACAAGGCGCCGACGGTCGGCCCCAAGAGCACGTGCATGCCGCCGGCGATCGCGGCGAAGACGATCTGCAACGACACCGCGACGCCGGAGACGGTTTCCGGGTTCACGTATTGGATGTACTGGGTCAACAGGCTGCCGCCCAATGCCGTCAGCGCCGCACTCACCACCGTAACCCGCAACTTCTCGCGCATCACGTCGATCCCGCTCGAGGCGGCGGCAATCTCGTCCTCGGAGATCGCCTCGAGCGCCAAGCGGGAGATCCCGCCGTCGATCCAGCGCCACACCGCGAGGCCGCCGAGCCAGACCACCAGCGCAATCGCGTAGAAATAGCCCTTTTGCGAAAACTGCAGCGCGAGCCAGGAATGGCCGACCGTCTTCAGGGTCATGCCGAGCGAGCCGCCGGTCACATCGCGCGCCGCGATCAGGCTCAGCAGCACGACCTGGCTCAGCGCCAGGGTCACCAGCGCGAAATAATGACCGACGACGCGCAGCCGAAAGCACGGGTAGCCGATCACCAAGGCGAGCAGGACGGCCCCCGCCATGCCGGCCGGGATCCCGAGCCACGGCGAGACCCCGTAGAAATTCCACAGCAATGCCGGGAAATAGGCGCCGACCCCGAGAAAGGCGCCGTGGCCGAACGAGGTCAGCCCGAACCGCCCCATCATCGACCAGGCGGTATAGATGAACCCCCAGATCAGGATCTGGATCGCGATGTGCAGCGTGTATTGCGAGGCCGCGAACGGCACCAGCGCGAGGAGCACCAGCGCCGCCGTCGCGGCCAGCCGGCCGGCACTCATCGCCCGAGGATTCCCTGCGGGCGGATGAAGATCATCACGATGAACAACAGAAAAGCCAGCACATAGGAGAACTCGATCGAAAAGTAGTAGCCGCCGATCGAGATGATCTGGCTCATGACGAAGGCGGCGATAAAGCCGCCCAACATGTTGCCGAGCCCGCCCAGCACGCAGATCATAAAGGTGATCGGGCCAAAGGAATTGCCGATGAACGGGTGCACGTCGTATTGCAATACCAAGAGGCAGGCGGCGAACCCGGCCAGCCCGCCGCCGATCGCCGAGGTCGTGAAATAGATCCGGCGCTGGCTGACCCCCATCAGCCCCATGATCTCGCGGTCCTGGGCGATCGCCCGGATCGCGGTGCCCAAAAAGCTGCGGGTCAGGAACAGATAGAGCGTGCCGGCGCCGATCAACGCCGCGACAAAGGCCAAGAGCCGGGCAAAGCTGATCGACAGATCGCCCCATTCGAGCAACGGCAGACGCAGGCCGAGATTGCGGAAATCGGTGCCGAACAGCAGGGTCGCCAGGCTCTGCAGAAAGAACAGGAGGCCGCCGGTCGCCAGCAGCTGGTTGATCGGCGGCGAGCCGAGAACCGGCTCGATGATCAGCAGGTGAACGAGGAGCCCGAGCACCGCCACCCCGAGGATCGCGACCGCGCAGGCGAGCACGAAGGGCCAGTGGAAAAAGGCGTAGAGCCACCAGATCGCATACATGCCGCACATGACCAGCTCGACATAGGCGATCCACACGACGTCGATGACCCCGAAGATCAGGTTGAGCCCGAGCGCCAACAGCGCCAGGACGCCGCCGAGCAAGATGCCGTCGAGCACCGCCTCGAGGAGAAAGATGTCCATGATCCGGGTCCCGCTATCCCCTCGCCAGCCCCTCACCCCGACCCTCTCCCCGCTGGCGGGAGAGAGCGAGACCGGGGGCGCGAGACGAGATCGGTGAGAAGCGGGCTCCCATCGGCGTTCCTACAGCCCCATATAGGCGCGGCGGATGGCGTCGTTGCGGCGCAGCTCGGCGGCGCTGCCCGAGAGGCGGATATGGCCGGCTTCGAGCAGATAGGCGCGGTCGACGAGATCGAGCACCTGCTGCACGTTCTGCTCGACGATCAAGACCGTGAACCCCTCGGCGCGGATGCGGCGGACCAGGTCGAAGACCTGCTCGACCGCCAACGGCGCCAAGCCCGCCGAAGGCTCGTCCATCAGCAGCAGTCTCGGCTTCGACATCAGCGCGCGGCCGATCGCGCACATCTGCTGCTCGCCGCCCGACATCGTTCCGGCGAGCTGCCGGCGGCGCTCGAAGAGGCGCGGAAAGAGCGCATAGACCCAGGCGAGGCGCTCGGCGAAATCCCGGCGCGCCGAGGCGACGAAGGCGCCCATCCGCAGGTTCTCCTCGACCGTCAGCCGGGCGAAGAGGCGCCGGTTCTCCGGCACATGGGCGACTCCGGCGGCAACGACCCGGTGGGCCGGGAGCCGGGTCAGCGCGCGGCCGTCGAACGTCACCTCGCCGGCATCGGCCGCGAGCATCCCGGAGATGACCCGCATCAACGTCGTCTTGCCGGCCCCGTTCGGCCCGATGACCGCGACCGCCTCGCCGGCGGCGATCTCGAGCGACACCCCGAACAAGGCCTGGAACGAGCCGTAGCCGGCGCAGACGCCGCCGAGCGCCAGCAATGCCGGCTCAGCCGTGGCTATGGCCGCGGCCAAGGTAAACCTCCATGACGCGCTCGTCGCGCGCAGCGGCCTCGGGGCGGCCGTCGAATATCTTCTCGCCGTGATCGAGGACGACGACCCGGTCGACCACCCGCATCAATACCCCCATGATGTGCTCGACCCAGACGATGGTGATGCCGAGGCGCCGGCGGATCTCTTCGAGCATCGCTGCGGCGCGGTCCATCTCGCCGGCGTCGAGGCCGCCGAGGCTCTCATCGGCCAGTAAGAGGCGCGGCTCGGTCGCCAGGGCGCGGGCGAGCTCGAGCTTTTTGAGCGCGGCGGCGCCGAGCCCGTGGGTGGTCGCCCCGGCCTCCGCCGGCAGGCCGACCAGATCGAGCGCCTGGACCGCGCGGCGCTCGGCCTCGCCGCGGGCGATACGCCCCCCTTGGGCGAAATAGGCCGACAACGCGACATTGTCGCGCAGGCTGAGCTTCCGGAACGGGCGCGGGATCTGAAAGGTGCGGGCGAGCCCCATCCGGCACACCCGGTGCGCCGGCAGCCCGGCGATCTCGCGCCCGTCGAAGCGGATCGACCCGGCGCTCGGCGGCAAGGTGCCGGCGACGAGGTTGAAGGTCGTGGTCTTGCCCGAGCCGTTGGGGCCGATCAGGCCCAGGATCTCGCCCTTGGCGACCGCGAAATCGACCCGGTTGACCGCGACAAAACCGCCGAACCGCTTCGTCAGGCCCGCGACTTCGAGCACCTCAGGGTCCAACCTGCCCCGTCAATCCGACGAAAGCGGGGGGCGGCGGCGACGCGGCGATCCGGGCCGGCACCTCAGCCCATCGCGTAGGGGGACGACGCCGGCAACGGCAGCACCGGGGGCGCGGTGCTGATCTGGCTCGGCCACACGACGGTGATGTCCTTGCCGCGGTTCTGCATCACCACCGGCAGGGCGCGCAGGTTCTGCCCCGCCATCGCATCTTCGGGCGGGGCGAATTTGACGCCGTAGCCCTGCAGGGTGCCGCCGAGCGGGATGTCGACCTCGAGCGCCGCCTTGCGCACCGCATCGGGGTCGGCGCCGCCGTATTTGCCGATCGCGATCGGCAATACCTTGGCGAGCAGGATCCAGGTGTTGTTGAAGCCCATCGAGACATGGGTCGGCACTTCGGTGGCCTTCGTCCGGGCCTTGTAGCGCTCGACCATCAGCTTGGTCAGGTCGCCGACCCCCGGCGCCAGCTTTTCCGGGTCGAGGAGCTGGGCAGGTGCCGGATCGATGTTGCAGAAATCGTCGACGTCGTCGCCGAAGGTGGCGCGCAATTTGTCGAGCTGGCTGTAGCCCGCACCATTGCCGATCAGGGTCTTGAAGCGCAGCCCCGCGTCGCGCGCCTGGCGCAGGAACAGGGTGATGTCGGGATTGTAGCCGGCATGGATGATCACGTCCGGGCGGGCGCGCTTGAGCTTGGTCACCAGGGAGGAAAGGTCGGGCGCGCTCGCCGCATAGGATTCCTTCAGCACGATCGTGCCGACGCCTTTCTCCTTGGAGAATTTGTCGTCGGCCTGCTGGACCGCGGTGCCGTAAGGCCCGTCCTCGTCGATCAGCGCAATCTTCAGATCCTTGGGGTCGCTGCCGAGCTTCGACTTGGCGTTCTCGCCGAGAAACGAGATCGCGGCTTCGCCGTAGGCCGCGGACTGGGTGGTCGGCCGAAAGACGTAATGCAGATGGCGGTCCTTCAAGGCCGCGGTGGCGATCGCGCTGTTGATCCACAGGATCTTCTTCCACTCGTCGGCCTTGGCCGCGAGCGGCACGGCGACGGCGCTGGCATAGACCCCGAGGATGATGTCGACGTTTTCCTGGCTGGCCAGCCGCTCGGCCTCGTTGATCGCGACATCGACCTTGCTCTGCGAGTCGGCGTTGACCGGCTCTACCTGGTACTTGCCGAGGACGCCGCCCTGGCCGTTGACGTAATCGATCGCCAGCTGCGCGCCGATCGACAGCGGCACCGAGCCGGCGCCGGCAAACGGACCGGAAAGATCGTGGAGCAGCCCGATGCGGATCGGCTTTGCCTGGGCCAGCAGCCGGCTCAAAGGGATTGCCGAGGCGGCAAACCCAGCCGCGCCCGCCTGAAGCAATCTGCGTCGACGCATCCCTTTTTCCTCCCTGCCGCTCTCGCCCCGCGGCGCGCGGCTGTTTTCGGCGGAAGCCGCGTGGGTGTCAACGGCTTGGGCGTCTTCTGTCGGGCAATCTCCCTCGCCCCGCTTGCGGGGAGAGGGCCAGGGCGAGGGGCCGTGCCTCGGCCGATGCGGTTCTGTAGGATTTGACCCTGTTCGCGCCGTCGGATAGCGTCGCGTCGACGACCCGATGCCCTCGCCTGCCGGTTTTTCGGGAGGTGCAAGGAGACGGTCGCAAACTCGACCGATCTGCGCGGGGCGTGACCGCAGCGAAACAATGACGCGGGGGGAACCAGACGATGTGGACGCCTTTGCGCCGGCTGCTGACGGCCGTGCCGGTGTCGCTGCTGCTCGCGGCAACGGCATATGGCGGTGACGGCGAGAACGCTGGGGATCACGGGGCGGGGGACCACCACGGGCCGCCGGCACACGGTCCGATATTCGACATCACCCATTTCGACGTCATCCCGCTGGTGGTGGGAGGCGTCGATTTCGAGCAGACCGCTTACAAGGCTCTGTTCGCGTATCGCGCCGCCAGCCGGTCCGATCCCGGCTTCGAGAGCTTTCGCATCGTCAACTGGCTCGAGGCGTCGAACCACTCCCATATCATCGACGTGTGGAGCAGCCTCGAGGCGTTCGAGCAGCATCTGGCGCAACCCCACAGCGTCGATTTCCGCTTTGCCGTGCAGAACTATCCCCCGCCCAACGGCGAATGCTGCATCGGCAGCCCGATCGACGACCGCCAGTACAGCCTGGTGCAGTCGTTCGGCACCCCCTGGGCCGGCAACAGCCTGCCCTCGACGGTCGGTGCCAAGGGCGCCCTCTTTGTCGTAACCTACGTCGATTTTCTGCAGGAATTATTGGAGCAAGGCGATCCCGACCGGGGCCAGGACCAGCTGGTCGACTACGGCGCCGCCACCAGCAAAGCCAACGGCAAACATCTGCTGAACTATACCGTCCTGCGCCAGCTCGACCGGCCCAACCGCTTTGTTAGTCTCGAGGTTTGGGACACCGAGGCAAATTACACGCACTGGCAGAGCAGCGCGGCGACGGCGGATTTTATCGCGCGGACGACGCCCCTGCTGGGCTCTCCTTTCGACCACCGTCTGAACATCCTGTGCGGCAAGACCTATGTCGACGGCACCGGCTGCGTCCGGCCGTGACGCAGGATGAGGAGGGCGGGCGCTGCCGGCATGCACAGGCGTGAGTAGCTGGGGTCGGATCTGATGGAAGACGATGCTCTCGGGCTGCCGCCGGGCGCCTTTGCGAAACTGGACGGCGAGGAGGATGAAGCCTTCTACGAGCCGGCCCGGCTCGTCTGCCATATCGACGACGGCGCGATCGCCGCCCTGACCGAGCTTTATCGTACCGTGCTGCCCGCGGGCGGCGTGCTGCTCGATTTGATGAGCAGCTGGGTCAGCCACCTGCCGCCCGAGGTCGCCTATGCCGAGGTGATCGGCCACGGCATGAACGCCGAGGAGCTCGCCGCCAACCCGCGCCTCAGCCGCCGGTTCGTGCAGAACCTCAACCGCGACCCCCGGCTGCCGCTCGGCGACGCCACGGTCGACGCGGCGATGATCTGCGTTTCGATCCAATATCTGCAGCGGCCGGTCGAGGTGCTGCGCGAGGTCGCGCGCGTGCTGCGCCCCGGGGCGCCGGTTGTCATCGGCTTTTCCAACCGATGCTTCTGGACCAAGGCGGTGGCGATCTGGCGGGCGCTCGACGACGCCGGTCACGCCAAGCTGGTCGAGCTCTATCTGCGCCACGCCGGCTTCGCGCCGATCGAGACCCGCCGCCTGGCGGAATGGGTGGAAGACGTGGCGATCCGATGACCGCCGTCATCGGCCGGGCCCCGGCAAGAACCGCCGGGCTTTGACCCGCCGACCCGCTGGAAATGCCGGATCAACTTGGGAATTTCTGGTTAGTGCCCGACTTCGAAATGTCCCCATTGAAATCAATACCTTATTGTCATTCCCGCGAAAGCGGGAACCCAGGGTCCAAGCATACCAGCGGTTGCCCCCTGTTCAAGCCAGGGGCAGGCTCTGGACCCCCGCTTCCGCGGGGGTGACGACAACCTATTCAGATCGCTCGCTTCATTTCGGGTCAGCCACTCAGACCGTCGCTGCTGTCCCCAGGATCACGGTCGCCTGCGAGGACAGCACGCCGCCATTGCCGTGCGCGAGCGCGGTCGCGCAATCGGCGACCTGGCGCGCGCCGGCTTCGCCGCGCAGCTGGCGCACCGCCTCGATCAGCAGAAACAATCCGTACATGCCGGGATGGCAATAGGAGAGGCCGCCGCCGTTGGTGTTGACCGGCAGGCTGCCGCCGGGCGCGATCCGCCCACCCTCGACAAAAGCGCCGCCCTCGCCCTTGGCGCAAAAGCCGAGATCCTCGAGAAACAGGATCGTGTTGATCGTGAAAGCGTCGTAGAGCTCGAGCACGTCGATGTCGGCGGGGCCGAGCCGGGCCATGTCATAGGCCGCGCGGCCCGAGGCCGAGGCCCCGGTCACGGTCAGGTCGGGCATGCTCGAGATGCTGGCGTGGGTGATCGCCTGGCCGCAGCCCAGGACATAGGCCGGCGGCTTGTTTAACGACCGCGCGCGCTCGGCGGTGGTCATGATCACCGCACCGCCGCCGTCGGTGATCAGGCAGCAGTCGCGCACCGTCAGCGGATAGCTGACCATCCGCGCCGACAGCACCTCGGCGATGGTCAGCGGCTGCTTTTCCCAGGCGGCCGGGTTGAGCAACGCCCAGTGCCGCGCCGCCACCGCCACCGCGGCCAATTGCTCGCGCGTCGTGCCGAACTCGTGCATGTGGCGCGCGGCCGCCAGCGCATAGGCGGTCGCGGGCAGGAACGGGCGGAACGGGGTCTCGTAGGGATTGTGCTCGCGCACCGATGCGTGGCGGCGGCCGATCGTGCGCTGGGTCGAGCCATAGGCGATCACCGCAACCCGGCACAGCCCGAGCTGGAGCGCCGCCTGGGCATGGGCGACGTGAAACATGAAGGACGAGCCGCCGAGGATCGTCGTATCGACAAAGGCGGGCGAGATGCCGAGATACTCGCTCAACGCCAGACCCGAGGTGCGGCTCTGGGTCGCCGCGCAAACGAGGCCGTCGACGTCGCGCAACCGGAGGCCGCAATCGGCGAGCGCCCGGTGGATGCCCTGCGCCATCAGATCGATCGGGCTGGTGTCGGCGGCGACCGCGCCGAGATCGGATTCGGCGACGCCGACGATCGCAGCGCTGCCGCGCTGCAGCCCGTCCATCACGCCGCCTCCCCCACGGAACCGGTCCGCGGGCCGTCGGCGCAGGGCACGAAGACCGGATAGGCCGGCTCGTCCCCGCCCGGCCGATGGACGCGAAACTTGACGCGCATGCCGATCTCGACCGCCTCGGGGGCGATGTCCTCGACCCGGCTCATCAGCCGGAAGCCCTCGTCCAAATCGATCAGGGCGACGTTGTAGGGGGCGCCCTCGCGCGGATGGGTGACCGTCGTCGCATAGACCGTCCCGAGCCCGGCGCTGACCCGCCATTCGAGACCGTCGCTGCCGGTGAACGGGCAGATCACGCGCGGGTAGAACACCGCCCGGTTCGCCTCGGGGCTCCACTGATAGCCGAGCTCGCCTCGATCGAGACAGGCCTGATAGACCGATAAGGGCGATTGCGGCATCCGCTCCATCGTTCAGCTCCCTCGGACCCGGCTGTCCTGTCGGCTCGCCCGGAGCGGCGCAGGAATTGGCGCCGGCGAGATCGGATCGGCCAACACGCGGCCGCCGGCACGTCGGGGGCGGCGGCTCAGCTCAACGAGATCAAGGTCCCGATCAGGTCGGCCGGCCAAACCAGGCTGACCGGTGCGCTCACCAGCGCCGCGCCGAACGACGGGTCGCCCTGGGCGAAATCAAAGGCCATGTGATGGCTGAAATGCGCGAGCACACCCGCAAGATAAAGCCCGGTCGCCCATTTCCACGCATTCTGCCGCTGCCGCGAGCGAGCGGGCTTCGCGGCGGCAAAGGAAAAGACTCGGCGTCCGTACTTTGGCAATCCGGGCGGGCCGATCATGATCTCACCTGAGCGTTTACAATGTTTCCGACAAGGATGCACGCAGCCAAGCCGCCTCATCCTTGCTGATCGGCCGGGCATTCCGCTGCAAGGCGACGACGGCAGGATCATGATACTCGGCATGGCCGCCGCCGTCACCAGTCTGTGTCGCCGACCCGCGAGCGGCATCCGATCGCAGCGCCGGATTACGGCCGAGCGCCGGCGAGGCCGGCGGCCGCCGCCAGGGTGTAGAGCCCGGTGGCCGCGAGCAGGCCGATGGCGAGCACGGCAAAAGCCTCGGCGCCCAGGCGATCGCCCAGCGGCCGGCCGACGAGCCCGCCGAGGAACGCGAACGGGATCAGGATCCCGGCGGCGAGCCAGGTTTGCGCCGCAACCCCGATGACGGCGACGTGCGCGGCCAGAGTCGCCGCGTAGCAGAGCGCGAAAAACGACAGCAGAGTGGCCCGCACGGTGCGCGGCGGGGCGCCGGCGAGCAGCAGGTAGATCAGCACCGGCGGCCCGGACATGCCGACCAGCGCGGTGGCGACGCCCGAAACCATCCCGGCCGCCAGATCGCGGCCGGGGCTCATGCCGAGCGGCCCCGGACCCTCGCCGCGCCGGCGGCGCCGCGACCATCCGAGAAACACCGCGAAGCCGAGGATCGCCGCCCCGACCGTCGCTCGCACCACCACCGGATCGGCATGGCGAAAGGCGGCGAGGCCGATCGGCAGCCCGAGGAGGCTGCCGGCGGCGAGTCGCGCGAACAGCCCGGGCGCGGTCGCCCGCCACAGCCCCGGCAATACCACCACCGACAATGCCGCGGTCACGATGATCACCAGCTGGATCGCGCGTTCCGAAGCGACGAACAGCAGAAACAGCGGCGTCGCCAGCACGGCAAAGCCGAAACCGCTGGCGGCCTGCAGCAAGGCCGCGCCGAAGGCGGTCGCCGCGAGCCCGGCCCAGCCGAGCAGGCTCACCTCGCCGACCCGCGGTTTCTCGTCAGGGGGTCTTGTGAACCGCCGCCCGGCGCCGGGCCGGCGGCATATCGTCGCGAACCGCAAAGGCGCCGGCGATCGTCTCGACCCGATAGCCGCAGCAGAACCGGGCGACAAACGCCTGGGCGAAAGCCGCGTCCGCAAAATAAAACGCGACCGCGTCGTTGACGATGCCGGCGGTGCCCGCCGGCGCTGTCGCCCAGCCTTCGGCGCCGCAGGTTTCGTCGAGCCAGCCCAGCATGACCGCCAGCTGGCGGCCGAGGCCCTCGGGCGGCACCGCGATCCTGATCCGCACCGGATACCGCCGCTCCGCCGCGCGCTGCGCCTGTCGGGATGCTCGGGTCACGCGCCTCTCCGTTCCTGATTCGTTCGGGAATACTACGGTGCCGGCGCGAGCGTTGTCGAGAGGCGACGCAACGCCGGGCGCAAGGCCCAGGCGAGCGGCAAGGTCAGCAGCACGAAGGCGGCAATCAGCCCCATCATCTTCGGCACGCCGACCGCGTCGCTCGCCAGCCCGTACAGCGCCGGAGCCAAGGCCCCAGCACCGATCGTGCCGGTATAGAAGACGCTGAAGGCGCGGCCGCGGCGCGCGGGCGGCACGAGCTCGGGCACGGTGCCGTACAGCACCGACGAGGTGCCGTTGAGGGCGACGCCGATCAGCGGCAGGACGGCCAGCCCGGCGATCAGCGGCAACGGCAGCAATATCAGGATGCCGGCCGCGGTCAGGCCCTCGGTCAGGAATACGGTCGGAACCACCCCGAGCCGAGCCCCGAGAAAGCCGCAGGCGAGCTTGCCCGCGGCACCGCCGGCGAAGATCAAGGTCAGCGCCGCCCCGATCTCCGGAAGATCGGCGCCCTTCATGCGCAGCAGAAACGGCAGAAAGGTCAAAAAACCCATCCGCGTCGCGCTGTCGATGACGCCGATCGACAACAGCAGCGGAAAGCCGCTCCCCGCCGCCGATGAAGGTGCCGGCGCGATCGTCCCGGCATGGCCGGCAGCGGGCCGGGTCGCGCCCGGCAGGCCGCGCCGCGACAGGAAAATTACCGTCGCCGCCGCCAGCCCCGCCACCCCCAACAGCGACGTCGCCGACCGCCATGGCATCAGGACGACCAGCCAGGCGGTCGCCGCCGGCACCGCCATCTTGCCGATATCGCCCGAAAAATTGTAGGTGGCGAGGGCGGTGCGCGAGCGCGGCCCGGTAAAGGCGCGGGCGACCAGATCGGCCGCCACCGGATGCTGCACGCTCGACCCGAGGCCGCCGATGACGAGGGCCACGGTCAGCATCGTGAAACCGGCGCCGGCGCCCGCGGCCAGATAGCCGATGCCGGCGAGCGCGGTGCCGAGCGCCAGCAGCAGCGGGCCGCCGAACCGCTCGGCAAGAACGCCGGCCGGGAGCTGAAACCCGGCCATCGATCCGGCGTAGAGCGCGCGCAGGACGCCGATTTCGGCGTAGCCGAGGCCAAAATCGGCCTGCCACAGCGGCAGCAGCACATAGAGCAGGTCGGTGAAGCCGTCATGCAGCGCATGCGCGCCGCAGGCCACCGCCATCGTGCGCCGCTCCGCGCTGCCGAACATGCCGCGGGCGGAAAAGCCGCGGCCGGAAATGCCGCGGGCGATCGTCGTAGCCAGAGACACCGCCATTCCCTTCCGCCCGCCGATCCGCTCGCCCGCGATCGTGACCCGCCAGCCCGGCGAACACAATTGTTGCCGATTTGTGACAGAGATGGCATCGAGCGATCGGCCGCCTGCGCAGCTACGGCGCCGGTATGAGAGCCGCCTCGCGGCTTGACCTCGGGGGTGGCCTCGGGTCAGGCTGGAGCGCAGCGGGTGGCGGGAGCGGGGCATGAGCGAGCCGCGGACATTTTCGGTCGACATCAACGGCTTTCCGGCCCGGGTGTGGCAGCGGGGCGAAGGCCCGAAGCTCGGTTTTTTAGCGGGCTTTGGCGGGCTGCCGCGTTGGGTCCCGTTTCTCGACGCATTGGCGCGCGAGCGCACCGTGATCGTGCCGTCCTTGCCGGGCTTTCCGGGCGGGGACCGCGGGCATAGCGTGCTCGACAGCCATCTCGACTGGGTGGTGGCGGTGCGCCAGCTAGTGCAAAAGTCCGGGCTCGACGGCGCCGATCTCGCCGGCGGCTCGGTCGGCGGCTCGTTTGCCGCCGAGATCGCGGCGATCTGGCCGCAATCGGTGCGCCGCCTGGCGTTGATCGCGCCCTGGGGCCTGTTCGACGACAAGGAGCCGGCGACCGACCCTTGGGCGCAGCGGCCGCCCGAGGTGCCGGCCCTCCTGTGCGCCGACCCCGAGCGCTGGAACGAGCTCAAAACCGAGCCCGAAGGCGCCAACTCGCCGGAATGGCCGATCGAGCAGACCCGCGCCAGCGAGGCGGCGGCGCGCGCCTTCTGGCCGCTCGGCAACACTCGGCTCGAAAAACGGCTGCCATTGATCGCGGCGCCGACCCTCCTGATCTGGGGCGCCGAGGACCGCATCGTGCCGCGCAGCTACGCCGACCGCTTTGCCGCGGGCATCGCCGGCCGCACCGAGATCGCCGTCATCCCCGGCGCCGGCCACCTCGCCGAGCTCGACAAGCCCGCCGAAGTCGCCGCCGCGATCCTGCGCTGGACGGGTTGAGCCGCGCAATTCCAAAGCTGGCTTCCGGCTGCGGCGATATTGCCTTCGAACTGACGGTGTCGGTCTTCTTTACGCTTCTGCGCCAGGGCGGAGGAACAATTCGCGAGAGCACAATATGTCATACTACGTTAACGATAATTAGGCGCTGATTCCTAGAACCTGCTGAACCGCCCTCTCTCTCAAGGAGCGGACGACAAGGAATTTAGCAGGTTGGCCGACCGATTTTGCGTCGACCGTCGGCTTTTTTTACAACGCTGCGCCCCGCAACCCCGCACGCTAAGAGCAAGCCACTGATACTATGGGACTAACTTCTTTGGCACGAAACTTGCCGTACAAAATGGTGTGCGACTTTGGATCGGGAGGAATGCGATGAATAGATTTTGGGGAGCGGCAACGCCGCTGGTCGCGTTGTGCGCCGGCACGTTGATCACATCGGCGGCGTGGGCCGCCCCGTACACGACAGGCGATGTCTTTGCCGATGTCGGCGGCGGCATCATCAAGGAGTTCACTCCGGCGGGCGTCCTGGTTCAGACGCTCAACGACACGCATCCGGGCGAAGGCGACGGCATGGCCTTCGACGCCTCGGGCAACCTCTACGCCACCGCCGGCTTTGCCGCGAACACCGTCGTCAAGTTCGACAATTCCGGGAACCTGATCACCGCGAACTTCGGCAGCGGCTACACCGGCCATCCCGAATTGATCGCCATCGACAACACCAATAAGGTTCTCTACGTCGGTCAGCCGGACGGGAACCACAACGTGCTGGAGTTCACCCTGGCCGGCGTGCCCGTGGCCAGTTTCGCGCCAGCGATTCAGGATCGCGGCACCGATTGGCTCGATCTGGCGTCCGACCTGCATACGCTCCATTATACCTCGGAGGGCAGTTCGGTTCTGTCGTTCAACCTCGCCACGAGTACCCAGAACCCGAATTTCGCCAACGGTCTGCCCGGCAGCAACGCCTATGCGCACCGGATCCTCTCCAATGGAGGGGAACTCGTCGCGGATACCAGCGAGGTGGTCCAGCTCGACGCGAGCGGCAACATCGTCAAGACCTACACGATCCCCGGCACCAGCCTGCTGTTCGCGCTCAATCTCGATCCCAACGGGACGGATTTCTGGACGGCGGACTACTTTAATGGGGATGTGTTCGAGGTGAACATTGCCACCGGCGCGATCGACGAATCGTGGAACGCCGGCCTGGTCGGGGGCGGTCCATTGGGCGGATTGGCCGTCTTCGGCGAAATCTGCGCGACCTGCGGACCGAGCGCTCCCGAGCCGTCGGCGCTGGTTCTTCTCGGCTCTGCCCTGGTCGGCCTGTTCGGCTTCGGCGCCTGGCGGCAGCGCTCGCACGGCGGAAATCCTGCCTAAAGCAGAAATTACACCAAGTTGATCCCCCTATCTTCTCCTCTCTCCCCCCGCGCGCGGGGGGAGAGAGGAGGGTGAGGGGGTACCCGCCGCGGACTCCGCCTCGCCCGGGGCGTAACGATTTCGGCGGCGCGTTCCATGCTGCATGGCCCCCTCACCCCTCACTCTCCCCCGGCCGGCGGGGGAGAGCGGGAAGAGTGGCGGCCCCTTCGGAAATGTGGATCAACTCGACGAATCCTGCCTGACTAGCTCGGCCGCAGAGCGTACAGGGCAGCGGGCGTCGCGGTCTCCGCGGCGCCCGTCCCATTTCGGGCTTGCGCTTTTCAAAGGCAGGCCGAGTTGACGCCGCGTCGGTCGCGGTGCTTACCTGACCTCTCGTATCAGGCGAGTGAGGCCGCCGGAACATTGCCCGGCGCCACGTCCGCCGAGCCGCGGCGGCAAACTGGAGGGACGCATGGCTGAAGACAAGGCGCTGGCGGGCAAGGTCGCGATCATTACCGGCTCGGGCAAGAACATCGGCAAGGCGATCGCCGAGATGCTTGCCGCCGACGGCGCCGCCGTGGTCGTCAACGGCCGCGGCGACCGCGCCATCATCGAGGAGACCGCCAAGGAGATCCGCGCGGCCGGCGGCCGGGCGATGCCCTGCCTCGCCGACGTGTCGAAGCCCGACGCGGTGGCGGCGATGGTCGAGGCCGCGGTCAAGGAGTTCGGCGGGGTCGACATCGCCATCGGCAACGCCGGCCTCAGGCGGCAGACCTCGTTCCTGCAGATGAGCCTCGAGGAATGGCACGAGATCCTGGCGGTGGCGCTCGACGGCGCCTTCGTGCTGGCGAAAGCGGTCGTGCCGGAGATGATCAAGCGCGGCGGCGGGTCGTTTGTCGGGCTGTCCGGCATATCGCATCACGCCGGCTCCACCGGCCGGGTCCATGTCAACGCCTCGAAGGCCGGGCTCGAAGGCTTTCTGCGCGGGCTGGCGATGGAATTGGCGCCGCACAACATCACCGCCAACGCCGTCGCCCCGGGCTCGATCGACACCGTGCGCGGCCCCTCGGCCGGCGGCCCGCACGGCCGCGGGCTCGCGCGGGAGATCCCGCTGGGCCGCCAGGGCAAACCCGAGGAAATCGCAGCGATGGTGCGTTTTCTGGTCGGCCCCGAAGGCCGCTACATCACCGGCCAGACGATCCACGTCAACGGCGGGCTGTTCTTCGGGAAATAACGGCCGCCCTGACCTCTTCGACAATCCTTCAGCAGGCGCCCTCCCCGTCGTCGGGCCATGGATCGGCGCCATCGCGGCCGGATTGCCGACGCGACGGCCCCGGCTTCGCGGCACCTGTCGGGGAGCTTTACAATTGCGCATTTAATTAACCATTATTGTCGCCTAACCATCTGATTACACTGGGATGGCACGGGAATTGCCCCTTTACCTGTCAAGTTCTCCAGATAGACAGGCGAGTATCATGCAGCTCGACAAGGCTCTACTCTACGGCGCGGCGCTTCTTGCTTGCGGCCTATACGCGGCACAGGCCCAGGCGGACCCGGTAACCGCAAAACTCTTTTACACGACGTTCAGCGGGACACCCAACGTCCACACCACGACGGCGCTGCTCAACGGAACCAGCCTCACCTTCAGCGGGACCAGCAACGTCGCGACCACCACCGGGGCCGACGGCATCGCGTTCGCCCCGGACGGCAACCTGCTGATCGGCGGGCAGAACGCCAACAATCCAGCCCAGGTTCACGAGATCACGGTCGGCGGCGCCGCCGTTGCCAGCGCCAGCACCACGGCGAGCAGCAACGGGTCGTATCATCTGGCGCTATCGGCGAACAGCCCGAGCGCCACCCTGTACACCTTGTGCAACACCAATTGCGGGGCCAATTTTACCAGCTTTACCTTGTCCGGCGGCGGCCTGGTCAACGCCAGCACCGGCACCGACATCACCGTCACCGGAGGCAGGAACAGCAATCAGGTAACCGGCCTGGTCTTCGACACCCATAACAGCACCTGGTATTATGGGACCACCGTCGACGACAGCACGTCGGGGGATTTTGGCACGGTCACCTTCAGCGGCACCACCGCTACCTTGCACACCTTGCTGAGCGGGGTGGCGGCGCACGGGGTGACCTTCGATCCGTTCACCAACGACGTGATCTTCAGCAGCGGCAACCAGATCGACCAGTTCGACCCCGGTGCGGGCAGCATTGTTTCGTCGATCACCGACCCGACCGGCGGCGACGAGTTCGACCAGTCGGCGGCCGATGGCAAGGGCCACCTGTTCGTCGCCTCCAACAACGGCAACCTGGTCGGCGTTGACTATGACGCCACCGGTCTGATCGGGACGGGCACCCGCGCCGAGAGCTTCCTGGCGGGCAGTCTCGACGACATCGCTCCGTTGTCGGGCGTGGTCCCGCCGCCGGTTCCCGAGCCGGCCTCGTTGGCTCTGCTCGGCACCGCGCTGTTCGGTCTCGGTGCGTTTCGCCGCCGGCGCAAGGCCGCGTAAAGAAAACCGACATGCTCAGGGCGGCGCCTCCGGGCGCCGCTTTTTTCGGCTTTGCGCCAACGCGCGCTCAGCTGCGCCATTCGAGGGTGCGGGGCTCGACCGGGTTCGCGAACGGCCGGCTGGCGGCGCGGGCGCGGCGGTACTCGCGCTTGAGCCGGTAATACCATTTGGCCTGGGTGTCGGCGTCGTCGATCAGCATCAAGGGCGGCGCGAAGCGCAACCCCTGCTGCTGGCGCTCCATGATGTCGCGGTCCTGGCGCAGGAACGCGCGCACGTAAGGCCGCAGCAGCGGCTTCAGCATGCCGAGCCAGGGCGAAGTCCAATAGACGCAATGGTTGATCTCGGTCGTCCGGTCGTCGATCGGGGTGATCGCGGTCAGATTGCCGACGAGACGGCGCCCGGCATGGATGTGCTCGACCCTGACGCTCGGCAGCCGAAAGACGATCTCGGTTTCCGGGGTGCCGCCTAAGAGCCGGTAGGCGCGCGAGTTGGCCGAGGGCATGTGGCGGCTCATCGTAAAGCCCCAAGGCGATGGGGCAAAAGCCTTGGCCTTGGCCTGGATCGACCGGCGCGAGCGCCACCACCAGGCGCGGTGCACGAAGGGCCCGTGCGCGGGGTCCATCAGCCCGACGACGGCATGGTCGATCGCGGCCGCGAAAAGGACGCGCTCGACCAGATCGGGGGCGGCGTCCCCGAACCCGTCGAGGACCGGGATCTCCGGCGCCGTGGCCGGGTCGTCACCAAAGTAAACCCAGATGTTGCCCTGCACCTCGCGTGCCGGGTAGGCGCGGACGCGAACGCGGCCGGGCGCGAACGCCTGGCCCGGCACCAGGGACGGGATCGCCGTGCACCGGCCACCGGTGTCGAAGCGCCAGCCGTGATAGCAGCACTCGACCTCGCGCCCGTCGAATCGGCCGGCGCTGAGCCGCATGCCGCGGTGCGGGCACAGGTCGCGCAGGGCGAACGCCGCACCCTCGGCGTCGCGGCCGATCAGCACCGGCTCGCCGAGCATCAGCTTTGCCACCATCGCCCGCGGTTTGATGCACCGGCCGGCCGCCGCGTAATACCACGCCTCACGCAATGGCGCGGCGCTGTCCTCCACCTTCTGCTCCTCAAAATACCTGTTGCCGCCGCGACGGCGCCGGCATCAGAGTTGCGGTTCCGCGTCGGGCAGGCAAGGGTGAAGGCGTGATGACGGCGATGCCAATGGTCACCGAGAAAGTCCCGGTTCTCCTCGAGGCGCATAGCGACGGCGGGGTGCTGCGTCTGACGATGAACCGGCCGCAGGCGCGCAACGCGCTGTCGGCGGCGCTGATGGACGCAATGATCGACGCCCTCGGCCGGGCGGCCGAGGACACGGAGGCGCGCGTCGTCGTCATCGCCGGGGCCGGGCCGGCCTTTTGCGCCGGGCACGATCTGCACGAGATCCGCGGCGATCCGCAGCGCGAGACCTACCAGCGCATCTTCGCCCAATGCAGCGAATTGATGCTGGCGATTGTCCACCTGCCAAAGCCGGTCATCGCCGAGGTGCACGGGGTGGCGACGGCGGCGGGCTGCCAGCTGGTCGCGACCTGCGATCTGGCGATCGCCTCCGAGGATGCCCGCTTCGCCACCCCCGGCGTCAATATCGGGCTGTTCTGCTCGACCCCGATGGTGGCGCTGTCGCGCACGGTCGGGCGCAAGGCGGCGATGGAAATGCTGCTGACCGGCGAACAGATCAATGCGATGGGCGCGCGCGATATCGGGCTCGTCAACCGCATCGTTCCGCGAGCGGGTCTGCGCCCCGTGGTCAGCGCCCTGGCCCGCCACATCGCCGGCAAATCGGCCTTCACCTTGGCGATCGGCAAGGAGGCGTTCTACCGCCAGGCCGAGCTCGACCTCGCCGCCGCCTATCGCTACGCCGCCGAGGTCATGACGACGAACATGCTGGCGAACGACGCCGGCGAAGGCATCGACGCCTTTCTCGCCAAGCGCGCCCCGGTATGGCAGGACCGGTGAGGGGGCGATGGACCACGACAGCTATTCCGAGGCCTATCTGCGCGACATTCTGACGAAGGTGCGGACCATCGCCGTGGTCGGCGCGAGCCCCAGGCGCGAGCGGCCGAGCCACCGGGTCATGGCCTATCTGCAGCGCCGCGGCTATCGCGCGATCCCGGTCAACCCCAACGCCGCAGACGGCACGATTCTCGGCGAGAGGTGCTGGCCCTCGCTCGCCGAAATTCCCGAGCCCGTCGACATGGTCGACGTGTTTCGCCGCAGCGAGGCGGCCGGTGCGGTAGTCGACGCGGCGGTCGCGGCCGGCGCCAAGGTGGTGTGGATGCAGCTCGGCGTCCGCGACGACGCGGCTGCCGCCCGTGCCGAAGCCCGCGGCGTCAAGATCGTGATGAATCGCTGCCCGGCGATCGAGATCCCCCGCCTCGGCCTGCCGCCGCTGAACATATAGGCCAGCCCCGGGGTTGCCCGTCTGTCCACAACCTGCTCGGCAGCGGCTGCCAGCGCTGCGGCCGTGCACAATGCGGCAATGCGCGCCTTAGCACGATCTGCCACACTCGTATGGCTTAGGGAGAAGAAAACAGCATGCTGTTCCCCTTCAGCGGACGCGCCACCAGGAACTTCCTGGCCCTGCTGGTCATGATGCACTTCATCCTCTTTATCGACCGCGTCAACCTGGCCGCCGCGGCGAGCGTGATGCAGAAGGACCTTGGCCTCGGCAATATCGCGCTCGGGATCGCCTTTTCGGCCTTCAACTACGCCTATGCGCCGTTTCAGCTGGTCGGGGGCTGGTTCGCCGACCGCTTCGGCGCGCGACGCACCTTGACCGTCTGCGGGCTAGCCTGGTCGATCACGACGATCGCGACCGGCGCAGTTACCGGGCTCCTCTCGCTGTTCGCCGTGCGCTTGGTGCTCGGCATGGGGGAGGGCGCGACACTGCCGGCGGCCACCCGTGCGCTGTCGAGATGGACCCCGCTCGCGTCGCGCGGCACGGCGGTCGGGATCACCCACGCCGCCGGGCGTCTCGGCGCGGGAGCTGCGGCGCCGATCGTCGCCTTCCTGATCATCTGGTTCTCCTGGCGTTTTTCATTCGTCGCGCTCGGCATCCTGTCGGCATTTTGGGCGGCGGTGTGGTGGTGGTTTTTCCGCGAGGATCCGCGCCAGCATCCCGCCATCACCAGCGCGGAGGTGGCGGCGCTGCCGAGCGCAGATCCCGCAAGCCGAAGCGGTTCCGGCCCGGTGCCGTGGCGACGGCTCGTCCCCCGCGTGGCGCCGCTGATGATCATCTACTTCTGTCAGGGCTGGACCGGCTGGCTGTACGTGACCTGGATGCCCTCCCTGTTCCAGAAAAACTACGGCCTCGATCTGAAGAAATCGTCCTTGTTTTACGCGGCGATGCTGTTCAGCGCGATGATCGCCGAGCTGCTCGGCGGCGTCGTCACCGACTATCTGCTGCGCCGCACCGGGAACCTGAACATCGCGCGCTCCTTGCTGATCGCGCTCAGCTGGACCCTCGCCGTGGCGGGGCTGGTGCCGGCGATACTCGTCCACGATCTGGTCATCGGGCTGGCCGGCTTCACGATCGCGCTGTTCTTCCTCGGCTTCGCGATCTCGCCGCTGTGGACCGCGACGATGGACATAGCACCCAATTACGCCGGCTCTTCGAGCGCGCTGATGAACGCCGCGGGCGCGGTCGCCGGCATATTGTCGCCGGTCATGTTCGGCTGGATCCTGCAGCGGACCGGCAGCTGGACGACCCCGTTCGCCTTCTCCGTCGGTCTGTTGCTGTTCGCCATCGTCCTGACCCGCTGGATCCGGCCCGACCGCCCGATCGACGTGGTTCCCAGCGTCGGCCGCTTGGCGGTGGCAGGAGAGTAGCCCGACGACGACAAGTCTGGGCACGATGGAGCCAGTCGCCGCCTAATGAATATGATGCATGAATGCGATGCACAATTATCATTTGTATCATGGTGGACCGGTGCTGATGTTGAACAATGTCAACTCGATTTTATGACCGGAGAATCCCGCATGCACAGTTTGCTTAAAGCGACGGTTTTGGGCGTAGGGTTGCTGGCTGGAGCGAGCGCGATCGCACATGCGCAGTCGGTCTCGGCCTTGCCGCCGACCAGCTCCGCGACCGCTCCGACCGCCACGAAGCCCGCGCTTTCGTCAAGCAAGATCTTCCCCAATCCCGGTAACAGCACGGGATGGACGGAGGAGCATTACCAGGCGGCGCAATCCGATAAAGACCCTGGGCGGCATCCATACTCGACGCCCCATTTCGCCCCCGCGCCGAACTAAATCTTTATCGCCCGCACAGAGACCCGGTCCGGCCCAGCCGGCGGGTCTTTTTGTGTGTGCCGACAACGGCTGGCGATCAGCGGCGGGCCGGCAGAGATTCCGGACATCATGCCCTTACTGCGAGCGTTGCGCGGCATCGGCTGCGATGCTCCATCTTCGCGCTGCTGCGGCAAACCGGTGTAGGCGCGGCGCCCCGCCCCGCCGTAGCCGGCCGGGAACTCGCACGCCACATTGTCGCGCATGGCCTGCGTGCCTCCATCAGGAGGGCACAACGAACCCGACATTCCCCCGATCCAGCTTCGCCGGCAAGCCAAGCCGGCAGCTGTGGCGAAGTTGCCCGCCGCAACTCGTGCTTCCGGTCGAGGATGCTCGGGGTGCCCCGACCCGACAAAATACGGGGAGCCTTGACGCACTCGGGTGATCGCGGCCACGGTTATGGCAAGCCGGCAAAGCGAAGGAGTGGGCGATGGAATTCGGCATCTTCAATCTGATGGGGTCGCGCGACCCCGCAAAGCCGACGGCGGAAGTCTTTGCCGAGGTCGCCGAGCAGACCCGGCGGGCCGACGAGCTCGGTTACGCGACCGCCTGGTTTGCCGAGCATCACTTCTCGAATTACTGCCTGTGCGCGTCGCCGCTGATGATGGTCGCGCACTGCGCCTCGATCACCAAAAAGATCCGGCTCGGCACCGCAGTCGTGGTCCTGCCGCTCTACAACCCGGCGCGGCTCGCGGCCGAGATCGCAACCGCCGACGCGCTGTCGAACGGGCGCCTGATGCTCGGCGTCGGCGCCGGCTACCAGCCCTACGAATTCGAGCGGTTCGGCGTCGACATCAAGGCCAATCTGGAGATGACCGAGGAGTTCTGCGACATCCTCGACCGTGCCTTTTCCCAGGATTTCTTCAGCTACGACGGCAAGCACTACCGCATCCCGGAGACCCACATCCCGGCCCGGCCGGTGCAGAAGCCGCTGCCGATCTACGTCGCCGGCCATACCGAGGCGATGTTCCGCGCCGCCGCACGGCACGGCTACCGGGTGTTGTCGTCGGGCCGGGTCGGGGGTGCGGCGCTCCTGGCCGAGCAGTACCAGATCATCAAAGACGCGTACCGGGCCGAGGGCGTGCCATTGGCCAACGCCCAGATCACCGTCAACCGCTTCTGCCACATTACCGACAGCAAGGAGGACGGCCTGCGCTTTGCCGAGAACGCGCGCTACCAGACCCGGCTCGCGTCGAGCCTGCGGCGGCGGCAGGAAGTCATGCAGGGCACGGTGCTGGTCGACAAGCCGTTCCCCGACGAGCCGCCGCTCGAACAGATCCACAACGATCTCTTGATCGGCGATGTCGAGACCGTGGCCGAGAAGCTGGTCGGCGAGATCCGTGCGACCGATCCGGTCCATATGTGCTTTTCGTTCAAGGTCGGGGCGACCCCGCACAAGGCGGCGATGCACTCGATGGAGCTGATGATCAGCGAGGTCAGGCCGCGGGTCGAGCGGGCTCTCGGCCCGCTCGCTCGCAACGCCGCGGAGTGATCCGCAGCGGCGAGGCTTGCGGCGACAAACGACAGCGGGGTGAGGAACATGGAAATCGGCGCGGCGATCTTCTTCACCGAGTATTCGATGGCGCCGACCGAATTGGCCGTGGCACTCGAACAGCGCGGCTTCGACTCGCTGTGGGTGGCGGAACACTCGCACATCCCGGTCACCCGCCGCTTCGCCCTTCCGGGCGGCATGGAATTGTCGCAGCAATACTATGACGTGATGGATCCGTTCGTCACGTTGAGCGCCGCGGCCGCGGTCACCACCCGGCTCAAGCTCGCCACCGGCATCTGCCTGGTGATCCAGCGCGACACGATCCAGACCGCGAAGCTCGTCGCCTCGCTCGACCAGGTGTCGAAGGGCCGCTTCCTGTTCGGCATCGGCTGCGGCTGGAATGCCGAGGAGATCGAAGACCACGGCACCGTCTACGAAACCCGCGCCTTGAAGATGCGCGAGCAGATCGAGGCGATGAAAGAGATCTGGACCAAGGACCAGCCGGAATATCGCGGGACCATCGTCAACTTCCCACCGATGACGACCTGGCCGAAGCCGGTGCAGACGCCGCACCCGCCGGTCATCGTCGGCGGCGCCTTCCGCCTCGCCGCGCGCCGCGCGATCCGCTACGGCGACGGGCTGCTCCCGCAGGCTCCGAGCGCCGGCTCGGGCAGCCCCGAGGAGTTCATGCCGCGCCTGCGCCAGATGGCCGGGGAGGCCGGCCGCGATCCGCAATCCCTGCCGGTCACTCTGGGCGGCGCTCCGGAAGATCTCGATCTGTTGAAGCGCAACCGCGACCTCGGCATCGCCCGCATGACCGTGCGCCTGCCGCCGGCCAAGGCAGACGAGATCCTGCCGGTGCTGGACCGCTGGGCGAATCTGATCCGCGGGCTGGCCGCATGAATTATCCGGAGGGACCGCCGCCGCGGCTTTGAACAGGGGCGTTCGTCCGGGTCGCCAAGCTTGCCGGACGGCGCAAGCTGGTCAGGGCGGCGGGCGGCGGTTTCGGATTTGATCGACATGCCGTAGCATCCGCCGGCGGCGGTCTTAAGGGAGGACAAAAGATGCCATGCTCTCTGTACGTTTGCCTGCAGGACGAAGACAAGATCCTGACCTTCGCCATCAACGCCGACACCGGCGAGCTCACGCCGCGGGCCGAAGTGCCGGCCGCGGGAGGGCCGTCCGTGCTGGCGGTCAGCCCGGACCGGCACACGCTGTATGTCGGGCATCGCGGCGCGCCGACGATCTCGAGCTTCCGGATCGATCAGCAGAGCGGCGGGCTCACATTGCGGGGGACAATCGCACCGCCGCACGCGCCGACGTTTCTGGCCCCCGACCGCACCGGCAGGTATTTGCTGTCGGCCTATTACCAGGGCGGGTTTGCCGCGGTCCATTCTGTGGGAGAGGACGGCGCGGTGGGCGCGGCACCGGTTGCTTGGCTGGCCACGGCCACCGGGGCCCACGCCATCCAGACCGATCCCTCCAACCGCTTTGCCTTCGTGCCGCACATCGCCCGTCTCAACGACAACGTCTTGGAGCCGCAGCGGGAGAACCCTGGCCCCAATATGATCGCGCAGTTCAAATTCGACGCCGGCACCGGCCATCTGACCCCTAATTCGCCGCCGCGGGTCGAGCCGGCGGAACGTCTCGGCCCTCGCCACTATTGTTTCCATCCCACCCGAGACCTGGTTTATTTCTCCAACGAGCAGGGCTGCAGCGTCACCCTCTATCGTCTCGACCCCGCGACCGGCGCCCTCTCAGCGGTGCAGACGATCACGACCCTGCCCGACGGGCACAGCGCACGGAACACCTGCTCGCAGATTTACCTCACGCCTTCGGGGCAATTCCTCTATGTGGCCAACCGCGGCCACAACAGCATCGCCGGGTTTGCCGTCGACAACGCCAGCGGGCGGCTGACGGCCATCGGGCATGCCCCGACCGAAGCGGTCCCCAGCGCCTTCGGTCTCGACCCCGCGGGCCGTTTCGTCTACGCCGCCGGCTCGGCGTCGGGCCGTCTGGCTTCTTACCGCATCAACCAGGAGACGGGCGCGCTGACGCCGTTGACGACCTATGCGGCGGGCCAGCGGCCGATGGCGGTGCTCGCAGCGCGGCTTGACGGCTAGACGCGGGCGCTGTCGGTGAGGCGTTTCGCCCCGTCGCGGCGGCCGATCGCCTCGCTGCGCCGGTGCGGGGTCAGCTTGCAAGGCAGCCCCAGGTGCTGCCTGCGCGCCTTGCCCCAGGTTCGCCGTGTCATGTCCGGGTTGGGGAGCAGACGATCTGTCCGGTTTTGAAATTGACAGCGCCCCTCCAGCGGTGCTGCAGTTCGGCCGGTCTCGAGGCACCCGCCGATGAAAGCGCCCGCCTTCGATTATGTCCGGCCGCGCAGCCTGAGCGAGGCGGTCGGCCTGCTGGCAAAAGGCTTAGGCGAGGCGCGGGTTGTTGCCGGCGGCCAATCGTTGCTGGCGATGATGAACCTGCGGATCGCCTCGCCCGGGCTGCTGATCGACATCGCGCGCCTGCCGGAGCTGGGGTCGGCCGCGGAAGACGACGACAGCGTGACCCTCGGCGCCTGCGTCACCCATGCCGCGATCGAGGATCGGCGGGTGCCCGATCCGTCACGCGGGCTGATGCCGCGCGCCGCCGCCGGGCTCGCCTATCGCGCGATCCGCACCCGCGGCACGATCGGCGGCAGCCTGGCCCTGTCGGACCCGGCGGCCGAATGGCCGACGGTGCTCGCGGCCCTCGACGCCGAGGCGGTTCTGTGCGGACCCGACCGGCGCCGCCGGGTCAAATGCAGCGAATTCACGACCGGGATCTATCAGACGAAGCTCGCCGATGACGAGATCGTCGAGAGCATCCGCATCCCCAAGCTTTCCGCCGACGCGCGCTGGGGCTACCTGAAGCTCTGCCGCAAATCCGGCGAGTTCGCCAATGGGCTCGCCGTCGTGGTCGCCGATCGCGCACGAGGCTATTGCCGCGTCGTGCTCGGCGCCGCCAACGGCGCCCCGCTGATGATCGACGCGGCGTCGCGGCTTCTCGCCGAAAGCTGCCGCGATCCCGAAACCCTGCGCGGCGCCGTCGAGGCCGATCTCGACCAGGCCGCCGGGCGGCATTTCGACGATTTCCAGCGCGATTTGCACACGGTGGCAGCAATGCGCGCGGTTCTGCAGGCGACGGCATGACTGCGATCCGGCTGCAGCTTAACGGCGCCGACATCGCCGACGACGTGCCGCCCCGCCTGTCGCTCGCCGACTACCTGCGCGAGCGGCGCAACCTGACCGGGACCCATCTCGGCTGCGAGCATGGGGTGTGCGGGGCCTGCACGGTGCTGGTCGACGGCGAGCCGGCGCGCGCCTGCCTGATGCTCGCGGCCGGCTGCGACGAGCGCGCCGTGCGGACCATCGAGGGCTTCGCCGGCGACCCGGCGATGGCGGCGTTGCGCGACGGCTTTCACCGGCATCACGCGCTGCAATGCGGCTTTTGCACACCGGCGATGCTGATCACCGCGCATGATCTGATCCGGCGCGGCCATGCCGGCTCCGAGCGCGAGATCCGCAACGGGTTGGCCGGCAACATCTGCCGCTGCACCGGCTACACCAACATCGTCGCCGCGATCGCCGACGCTGCGGCGATGCTCGCCGGGAGGCCGCCCGATGCCGAATGATTCCTGGGGTGTCGGCGCCTCCCTGCTGCGCCGCGAGGACGAGCGCCACCTGCATGGTCGCGGGGAATTCGTGTCGGACATCAAATTGCCCGGCACCATGGAGGTTGCCTTCGTCCGCAGCCCATATGCCCATGCCCGCATCAAGTCGATTTCGGTCCCGCCGGACGCCGCCGGCCGAGTTTTCACGGCGGCGGACCTGCCGCGGATCAGGCCGATCCGCGTCGAGACCCAGGCGGCAGGGGCGAAGTCACCGGCCTGGCCGCCGCTCGCCACCGACAAGGTGCGCTATGTCGGCGAGGCGATCGCCGCCTGCATCGCGCCCTCCCGCGCCGCGGCCGAAGACCTCGCCGCCGCGATCATCGTCGATTTCGAGGTGCTCGACGCGGTCGTCGACGCGCCCCGCGACATGCGCGGCAGCCGCCACCCGGTTCACGAGCAGTGGGGCGACAACCTCTACAGCGAGCGGGTGTTCGAAGGCGGCGACATCGACGCCGCCGCGCGCGCCGCCGAGATCACGATCAGCCGCGAATACCGCATGCACCGGCAATCGGGCGCCCCGCTCGAAGGCCGCGCCGTGCTCGCCTGCCGCGATCACCGGCTCGACGAAATCGTCGTCTATGCCTCGACCCAGACGCCGCACACCGTGCGCGTGGCCTTGGGCGAGTTCCTCGGGCTCGAGCTGCGCCGCATCCGCGTCGTCGCCCCCGACGTCGGCGGCGGGTTCGGACCCAAGGCGCGGCTCTACCCCGAAGAGATCATCCTCGCGGCATTGGCGCTCGAGCTCGATCACCCGGTGCGCTGGGTCGAGGACCGCGGCGAGCATCTCCTCACCTCGGCGCATACCCGCGACCATCACTACAAGGTCACCGCCTATGCCGACCGGCACGGGCATATTCTCGGGGTCGACGCCGAGATCATCGTCGATGCCGGCGCCTACGGGCTGTGGCCGCAGGGGCCGTACCAAGAGGCGGCAATGGCGGCGCGCAACCTGCCGGGGCCGTACACGATCCCGAATTACCGCGCCCGCGCCTCCACGGTCGCGACCAACAAGGCGCCGCTCGGCCCCTATCGCGGGGTCGGCCGGCCGGGGGCGTGCTTCGCCATCGAGCGCACGATCGACGAGGTCGCCCGCGCGGTCGGCCGCGACCCGGTCGAGGTGCGGATGCTGAACATGGTGCGGCCCGAGCAGATGCCGTTCACGACGGTGGGCGGCATGCGCTTCGACAACGGCGACTATCCGCAGAGCGTGCGGCTGTGCGCCGAGCTCTTGGACCTGCCGGCGATCCGGGCGCGCCAGCAACGGGGCGAAGCGGATGGGCGGCTGATCGGCGTCGGCTTTGCCGCCTTTGCCGAGCAGACCGCGCACGGTGCCGCCGAATTCGTCGCCCGCGGTGCTGCGATCGTGCCGGGGTTCGAGAGCTGCACCGCGCGCATCCTGACCGACGGCAGCGTCGTGCTGATGGTCGGCATCCAGTCGCACGGCCAGGGGCTCGAAACCACCCTGACGCAGATCGCGCATCAGGAGCTGGGGATCGATCCGGCGCGGATTTCGGTGCGCCACGGCGACACCGAGAGCACGGCCTTCGGCTTTGGCACCTTTGCTTCGCGCAGCATGGTCATGTCGGGAGGGGCGGTCGCGCGCGCCAGCCGGATATTGCGCGACAAGCTTTGCCGGATCGGCGCGCATCTGCTGCAATGCGACGTGGCCGCGGTGCATTGCGCCGATGGCGCGGTCTTGGGGCCGCAGGGGTCGGTCACGATCGCCGAGATCGCCAAGGTCGCGCATCTGCGCATGGACGGATTGCCGCCCGGGGTCGATCCATTGCTCGATGCGACCGCGACCTACGAGCCCGCGGTCGGCACCGGCGTCTTTTCCTATGCCACGCACGGCGCGGTCGTCGCCGTCGATCCGGAGACCGGGTTTGTCGAGTTGGTCGACTTCGCCGTCGCCGAGGATTGCGGCACGATGGTCAACCCGATGATCGTCGAAGGCCAGATCCGCGGCGGCGTCGTGCAGGGCATCGGCACCGCGCTCTACGAAGAGATCCCGTACGACGACCAAGGCCAGCCGCTCGCCGGCACCTTGGCCGACTACCTGCTGCCGGGCGCGGCGGAAATGCCGGCGATCAGGATCGGCCATCTGCATACCCCGGCGACGGCCACCGAATACGGCATGAAGGGCATGGGCGAAGGCGGTGCGGTCGCCCCGCCCGCCGCGATCGCCAACGCCATGCGCGACGCCCTCGCCTCTCTCGGCGCCGAGCTGAACGAAACCCCGATCACCCCCCGCCGCGTCATGGCGGCCATAAAGAAGGCGCGCAGGGCGGGGGCGTCATGACCAATAGCGCGCGACGCAGCCCAGAAACCGTAACAAGTGTCGTACTGCGGTGTAGTCCCAGAGTATGACGTGTCGTTTTGAAGTGCGGACCACGCGGGCTTTGTCGAGTTTGGCGACTGACGCGAGCGCGGTGCGAGCTCCGGAAAGCCTACCGGCGAGGTCGGGCGGCAACTCGTCCAAAACCGTTTGTTCCGAGACCTCGATCCGCCACCCCGGCACTTCGCTTTCGAACAGGGAATGATCACCAAAATCTCGGTGAGGTCGGTTGACGGTCTCAAGGCTATCGTACTTATTAATTGGGTTCCGTGGAGAATAGCCTCCGGTTCTCATCGCCATCTGACATCAAAAGATGGCGTTTTCGCAAGCCCGGAGTTTTTCTCAAGCCGCCCGATCGGTGCGGGACGGGCGGATCAACACCTCCGCCGAGATGCCAAGCACGTCGTGGAGGCGGCGGATCATGTTGATCGACAGGCTGCGGCGGCGGTTCAGTACTTCAGCGACGCGGGTACGGGTGCCGAGAATGCCTTCCAGATCCTTGCGCGTGAGCCCTTGCTGTTCCATGCGGAACTTGATGGCTTCGATCGGGTCTGGCGGATCGATCGGATGGTGTTCGCTCTCATAGGCGTCGATCAGGGTTGCCAGCACGTCTAGCCGATCGCCCTCTGGCGTGCCCGAGCGTGCGCCCCACAATCGCCCAACCTCCGCCAACGCTTCCTGGTAACCCGCCTCGCTGTGGATTGGCCTGATTTCAATCATGCTCGACCTCCTTGACGTCAATGCGATCGTAGTCGCGATGCGTGCCTAGTGCTCAGACGCAGACACACGATTCACTTGGCGACGGCCGGACCCGTGGGCCGGGAAGACAAGAAGGTGAGCATCGCACTGAATCATCCGAATGCGTCTGAACACTAGCCACTTGATCCAAACGATGCTTTTCTCAAAATCGACGGCAACGACCAGTCGGTAGTCATTACCCTTTATATTGAACACGATCCGATCAGCCGAAACGATGCTGGCGGAGGCATATAGCCGCTTGACATCGGCCGTATTCGACCATTTTGCTTTCCGCACCTCGTCAAACCAGGCGTCGAGGGCCGCCTTGAGCGCTCCGTGATCGCTGTAACCAGCTCGGGACTCGACGAACTCTCGCAGTGTCCGGCGAGCAATGACGCGCATGCACGCGACTTAGCACGCACCCAATTTGGGCGCAGGGCGCTTCACTCGCAGCGTCCCAAAATTGGTGGTCGCAGCTCTATGTTGCCACAAAAAGCATGGCATCTCTCATCGGGTTGATTTCAGTCAGTTGTCCCAGGGATTGATGATCGGAATCCGGGTGTCGGCGAAATCTTCGACGTTCCGCGTCACAATGATCTTGGCGTGAACGGCTGCGGTCGCGGCGATCAGCCCGTCTGCCATCGAGCGGGGCCGCTCGGCGGCGAGCCGCCCCCATGCCAGCGCGACAGCATCGCTGATCGGCAGGATCCGGTCGCTGTGATCGTGCCGTAGCGTCTCCAGCCACGCTGCCAGCGAAGCGGCGGTGCGAGCGTCGGTCCGAGCCTTGAGCGCGATCCCTTTCATGATCTCACCAAGCGTGATAACGCTCAGGTAGATTGTCGTTGGATCGACCGAGCGCAGCCAGGTGCGGGCCTCGCCGGTGCCTCGGCGCGCTTCGGACAAGACGTTGGTGTCGACGAGATACATCAAAAGGCGATATCTCGGCCCGGATCGCGCGGCCTTTTGTTGATGGCGTCGACCAGGTCATCCGGCCAGGACTCTCCGTCCAGGATATGGTCGACGACCGACGGGCGCGGAAAAGCGAGCCTCGCAAATTCCTCCTCCGAGATCACGACCACGGCCGGCTCGCCGCGGACGCTGACATGCTGCGGACCCTGCTCGCGGGCTCTTTTGACGACCTCGCTGAAACGCGCCTTCGCGTCCTGCAGCTGCCAATTCGAACTGGCGTGGTTTGCGCGAAGGTTTGCCATGACCGGTTTTAGCTGACTAGGCTAACTAGATAGAATCTTCTCCCTGCGGGAGTCAACCGACCTGCATGATAAATCTGCGCCAGGTCGCGCTGCGGCGCCCTTCATCCGCCGCCTCGGGCATACGACCCGACGACAACCTCTCGTTCATCACAGGAGGTGCGCGCAGAAACAAATTGGGCAGCGGCGGTTCCGCTGGCCGGCGCCGATGTCCGGCTATACGATTGCGTTCATCGAATCCCGTTCCCAGCGTGAAACCTTGCGGGAAGGGTGCGGGCACGAGGGAGGGCACAAACATGAGATCCACCCGCTGCACCCTGAGCCAAGTTCTGGGGCTCGTGCTGATCGCAGCCCTTTGCGCCGTCGCCGGCCCCGATCGCGCAGCGCAAGCTCAGGCGCCCACGCCCACGCCCGCGCCCGCCGCCGCCCCGGTTCAGCCTTGGGGGCTGCCGCCGTTGCCTGCGGGTGTCGGCCCGGTCGAAAAATTCGCCGATGTCAGCGGCACGCCGCAGGGCAAGTTCCTCGAGGGCGGCGCCTTCGACACCCAGGGCAATCTGTGGTTCGTGGCGATCGGCTCGGGGTGGATTTCATACCTGACGCCCGACGGCAAGCTGGTCCCGGTGGTCAATTGCAACCCGGCGCCCGAGCTCGGTCAAACCTGCGAGCCGCAGGGCTCGCGCTGGCACGACGGAAAACTCTATTTGACCTCGCGGCACCGCGGCATCCTGGTCTATGACCCGCAGACCAAACAGTTGACGACGTTGGTCTATACCTATCGCAACCAATTGTTCAAAGGCCCCAACGACCTCGATTTCGATGCCGAAGGCAACCTGTTCTTTACCGATCCGTGGGGGACCGGTCCCGGCCCGAACGAGGCGGACCGCACCGGTGCCGTCTATCAATACTCGCGCGACGGCGTGCTGCGCAAAGTGATGGACAGCGGCCTGTTCCCGAACGGGATCGCCGTCTCGCCGGACGACAGCACCCTGGCCGTCGGTGACTTCAGGGCCGGCCGCATGTGGTACGCCGGCTTTGAGACCGGCCCCACCATGGGGTGTCCTCAATGCCCCAAGGATCCGCTGCATCTGACCTTCGCCGGCGTCAAGGCGGGCACCTATGTCCCCGGCAACAGCGGCCCCGACGGCATCCATTACGATGTCAAAGGCAATGTGTGGGCCGGATTGGCCGGTCTCGGCGGCATCGTCGAAATCAATCCGCGCGGCCTGATCCTCGGCTTCGTGCCGATCCCGAACGGCGACGCGGCGACCACCAATTTCGCTTTTGGCGGCGCCGACAATCAATACCTCTACTTCGAGGGGGCGACGAGCGGGACTTTCTGGCGCTTCAAAGCGCCCTATCCCGGTCTGATCGGCCCAGGCGGAGTGCGCCTGCCGCCGCAATAGCTGCAGACGACCGTGCTGTTCTGACTTGCCTGCTTCCGGGTCGCGTTCGCAACATAGCCAGCGGACCGAAGGGCATGGTCTGATTAGCGGATTTTTCTGAGGTCCGGCGTGCAGGACGACTGGGTGGCGATCCTGCGTTTCGATTGCGAGGCCAATCTCGAAGCATGGCTGAGCTCGTCGGAGCGGTTGCAGCTGGTCGCGGAATCCTCGGCTTTTACCGACGAGTACCATACGCGGGTGTCCGCGGCGGGTTCGACCAGTGGTTCTCCAACGAGGCTGACGCGCCCCGGCCGCCGGTGTGGAAGCAGAACATGCTGGTGCTGCTGATGCTCTACCCGGTGGTCTTTCTGTTCGGCGCCTTGGTCCAAAAGCCGGTGTTGACGGATCGCGCCGTTTGCCGTTCTGGCTCGCTTTGTTCGTCGCCAACGCCGTCAGCGTCATCTTGCTGAACTGGCTCGTCCCGTTTACCAGCCGGCATTTCGATTGGTGGCTGCAGGCGGGGGTCGGACGGCAGGGTGGGCCAAACTGGCCGGCCTTTCGATCGTCACATTCCTCTATGGAGCAAGCCTGCTGGTCTTCTCCTGGTTCCCGTGGTCACCAGCCTGAAGCGCTGGACCGGCGGGCGGGCGGTCGACCCTGAGCTGACCCGCGCAGCCTGATCCTCCTCCTTCGCCGCGGCAATATCGGCCCCGTCACAAATCCGTCAAAATCTCCGACACCTCCGCGCCGCCCTGACAAAGCGTGGCAAGCGCCGGTCTGCTCGGCAACGCGTCCCGGCCCCACCGGGAGCAAAGATCGGGTGCATTTTCGAGCGCCGCGGAGAGCGTCGGAATCCTTTACACGCCGGTTTTATGATGGTCGTGCCAAGTGGCCCGCTAACCCCTTGCGGCGTAACACCGCATCCTGACACCGCGGCACGGCGTGCCGTCGGCCCGCTTTACACTCCGCCATCGTCACACGGTCAACAGCCTGAAAATAACGATTTATTCTGAATGGCACGAGAAATGCGTAACCGCTGGTTAACGATAACAACAAGTCTAAAACGCAGCCACCGGAGGAACTTGCCATGACGCCAGTTTGGAAGCGTCTTCTCGCCTCTTGCGCCTCGCCCGCCCTCCTGGCGCTGGCGATCTCGGCACCCGGGATCGCCCAGGCCCAACCGATCGACACGGTTGCGCTCGGGTCTGACTATTTCGCCACCGCGCCCGGAACCCAGTTCACTTTCGCCGGTATGACGATCCCGCTGATGGGCTTTCCGCTTGGGCTTGGAAATAATACCGACACGATCGTGCAGCGCCAGGCCGACGCAGTGATCAACGGGCCCTCGATCCCGCTCCAGTTGACCGCGTTGCAATTGGAGAGCACGGGACCGGTTCCGGTTCCAGTGTTCGGCAACATTCCCATCTTCGCCAGCCTCGACCCCGCCAATCTCGGTAAGGACACGGGGACGATCACGATTACCGGCAGCCTTGCCGGCGGCACATTCAGCTCCTTTTTCGACGTGTTTTTTGACGTCTGCACCGCACCCGGCGTGAACGGCATCGGCTGTGGCACCGGAACATCGCTGGGGACGGGAAATTTCGTTCTCCAGTCCCAGGGGCCGCAAGGATGGCTGCCCACGCCGCCGCCCGATGCCCAGCTAGTAGTGGGCCCCTTTGGCGATCAGGCGGCCAACACCCATACCGGTCTTCCGGAGAACGAGGTGGATTTCTTTCCCGGCTACACGATCAATCCGGTGACCGGCGTACCGCCGCTGATCGGCCCCGATGGTTTACCCATGCTGACGCCGGTCACGGAGTGCAACGTCCGGAGCTGCACGGACGAAGCCCACTTCACCGTAGTGGCCAAGGCGCCGGAGCCAGGGACGCTCGCCCTGCTTGCGACGGGCCTGCTCGGCCTCGCCGGGTTGCGCAGGCGGCGCTCCTAGCCGGCCCGCCCTCGGCGGTAAAGAAGACCGTCGAGCCGGGCGATCGTCGACTGCCGGCCTACATCGCCTGGAGCGGGCCTTCGCCGAGTTTCGGGGAACGCGCGATGGGTTTGGGACAAACGGGGATCGCGTCCGGTGGGCATTCGGCCGAGGTGTCCTTGCCCGGCCGCATCCGGCAGCGCCTCCTCGGCATCGGCGCGGCGGAGGCGAGTTTTGCGCGGCGCGGGTTTGGGCCGGCCGAGCCGGCGCGGCGCGAATGGCTCGAAGCGATCGGGCGGATCTTCATCGAGGGGTACTGCGCCGCGCTGCGCCAGGGCGATCCCGATGCGATCGGGCCGCGTTTCGCCGGCGTCGGCGGGGAGCTGCAGGGCTTTGCCTTCGAGGGGGCGGCGATGGGGTTTGCGCTGCTCGATGTGTTGACGCCGTGGCGCGGGCGGCGGTTTGCGCGCTTTGTCGCCGGGCCGGCTGCACCGCACGTCTACATGGCCCATGTCGGCGCCGGCTGGGCCCTGGCGCGCACCTCGCTCGGGCTCGCCTGGCGGCTCGGCCCGCTCGACCCGCTGCTGCGCTCCCTCGCGATCGACGGCTGCGGGTTTCACGCCGGCTATTTTCACCACCGCGACACGATCGAACGCCAAAATCGCCCGCGGGCTCTGCGCGGGCACGCGCGCAACGTCTTCGACCAGGGGCTGGGCCGCGCCCTGTGGTTCGTCAACGGCGCCGACATTGCCGCCATCGCCGCAACCGTCGCCGCCTTCCCGCTCGGCCGGCAAGCCGATCTGTGGAGCGGCGTCGGCCTCGCCGCCGCCTATGCCGGGCCCGCCGATGAATGCGATGTGGCCGCCCTCCTCGCCGCGGCGGGCCGGTTCCGGCCGGAGCTCGGCCAGGGTGCAGCCTTTGCCGCCAAGGCGCGCCAGCGCGCCGGCAACCCGGCCGAGCACACCGGGCGCGCGTGCCGGGCGTTCTGCGGCCGTGACGCGACCGCGGCCGCGGCGATCACCGACCTCGCCCTCGACGGGCTCGATCTCGGCGATCCCGGCGCCGCTTACGCCGCCTGGCGGGCCGAGATCCGCCGGCGCCTCGGCGTCGTGCCGGCGACGGCGGCGCCGCCGCCATGACACGGATGACGCGGGCCGCGGGCTTCCTCCGCCGCTGGGCCGCGCGCGGCTTTGCGGTGGTCGCGGTGCTGGCGCTCTACCAGCTCGCCCAATTGCCGGCCTTGTCGGGCGACGAGCGCGCGGCATTGGCGTCGCATTTCCGCTTTGCCGCGACCCCCCTGCCCGAGTTGCCCGGCCCGCCGATGCACTCCTTGCGCCCGGTCAACCCCGGCCTCGCGCACATCCGGGCGTGGATCTCGGCGGTCGGGGCCGGCGTCGCCCTCGCCGACATCGACGGCGACGGGCTGCCCAACGACGCCTGCTATGTCGACACCCGCACCAACCGGGTCATCGTCGCCCCGGTGCCGGGCAGCGGCGCGCGCTACCTGCCCTTTGCGCTGCCGTTCGCCGGGTTCCCGTTCGACCAGACGATGGCGCCGATGGGCTGCCTCCCCGGCAACTTCAAGGAGGACGAGCGGACCGACCTCTTGGTCTATTTCTGGGGCCGCACCCCGGTCGTCTACCTGCATCTCGCCAAGCCGGGGCCGCTCTCGGCGAACAGCTTCGTCGCCGAGGAGATCGTCCCCGGCGGCGCGCGCTGGTACAGCAACGCCGCGGCCCAGGCCGATGTCGACGGCGACGGCCATCTCGACCTGATCATCGGCAACTACTTTCCCGACGGGGCGCGCATCCTCGACGCGCACGCCGACCCGGGCGACGGCGCCGCGATGCAGAATTCGATGTCCCGCGCCTTCAACGGCGGCGGCCCGCACCTCTTGCTGTGGACCGGGGCGACGCGCGGCGACGCGCCGTCGGTCGCTTATCGCGATGCGAGCGACGCCTTTCCCGAGGCGGCGCGGCATGGCTGGACCCTGGCCTTGGCTGCGGCCGATCTCGACGGCGACCAATTGCCCGAGATCTACCTCGCCAACGATTTCGGCCCCGACCGCCTTTTTTACAACCGCTCGTCGCCGGGGCATGCCCGCCTCGCCCTCGTCGCCGGCGAGAAGCACCTGACGACGCCGAACTCCAAGGTGCTGGGCCGCAACTCGTTCAAGGGCATGGGGGTCGATTTCGCCGATCTCGACGGCAACGGGCGGCTCGACATCTTCGTCAGCAACATCACCGCCGAATACGCCCTCGAGGAGAGCAATTTCGCCTTCATCAACACCGGCGATCCCGGCCGATTGAAGGACGGCGTCGCCCCGTTCGTCGATCGCAGCGAGGCGCTGGGGCTGTCGCGCGGCGGCTGGGCCTGGGACATCAAGCTCGCCGATTTCGACAATTCCGGCTGGTTGGAGGTGCTCCAGGCAACGGGCTTCGTGCGCGGCGAAACCAATCGCTGGCCCGAATTGCAGGAATTGGCGATGGGCAACGACCAGGCGGTTCACCTGCCGGGCTCGTGGCTGCGGGTCGGGCCCGGCGACGATCTGAGCGGCCGAGAGCGCAACCCGTTCTTCGTCCGCGACCGCGGCGGCGTCTATTTCGACGTGGCACCCGAGCTCGGCCTCGAACCGGAGGATAAGCCGCATCCCTCGCGCGGCATCGCCATCGCCGACGCGTTCGGCGACGGGCGTCTCGATTTCGCGGTCGCCGACCAGTGGGGCGACACGGTCTTTTACCGCAACCTGTCGCCGAGCCGGAACCGCTTCCTCGGTCTTCACCTGCGCCTGCCGATCGCGCCGATGGCCGGGGTCGAGATCTATTCCGGCCACCCCAACGGCGCGCCGCCGAGCCGGCCGGCGATCGGCGCCGCCGCCACCGTGACCTTGCCCGACGGGCGGCGCCGCACCGCGCAGGTCGACGGCGGCAACGGCCATTCCGGCAAGCGCAGCCCGGACCTCCATTTCGGGCTCGGCGACCTGCCCGAAGGCCGCACCGTCGCGGTCGAGCTGCAATGGCGCGACACCGGCGGCCAGGTGCAGCACCGGCGGATCGCGCTACCGCCGGGCTGGCACACGATCCTGCTCGGAACCGCAGCCGCGGCCGGCGAGGGCTGAGATGCGCACACCGCCCGACAACTGGTACCGCAACAAGCGCATCGGCGGCTTGTGGCGCTTTGCGATCGCGATCTCGGTCCTCAACATCCTCGGCCACACCGTGCTCGGTTTCGAGCAGGCCTGGGCGCACCCGATCGTGGCGCTGGCCGTGGCCTACACGATGGAGCTCTCGCTCGAGGCGATCGACGCCTGGGCGCAGCGGCGCCGGGCTCGGTTTCTCGGCTCGCCGCGCGCCGTCGCCGAGTTCCTGCTGTCGGCCCACATCACCGGGCTCGCGGTCAGCATGCTGCTCTATCCGAACGAACGCTTCTGGGTGACGGCCTTTGCGGTCGCCGTCGCCATCGCGTCGAAGACATTGTTCCGGGCGCCCATAGCGATCCCCGGCGTGGCGATCGCCGAATGGCCGCGGCGCCATTTTCTGAACCCGTCGAATGTCGGGATCTCGGTCACCCTGCTGCTGTTCCCGTGGGTCGGGATCGCCCCGCCCTATCAGTTCACCGAGAACGCGCGCGGCGCGTTCGATGTGATCCTGCCATTGCTGATCGTGGTCTCCGGCAGTTTCCTGAACACCAAATTCACCGAGCGCATCCCGTTGATCTCGGCCTGGCTCGCCGGCTTCGTGGCTCAGGCGGTGGTGCGCAGCTGGTGGCACGGGCTGCCGCCGGCCGCGGCGTTGCTGCCGATGAGCGGGCTCGCCTTCGTGCTCTACACCTTCTACATGGTGACCGACCCGGGCACGACGCCGTCGGGCCGGCGCGCCCAGATCGTCTTTGGAGCCTCGGTCGCCCTCGCCTATGGGCTGCTTGTCAGCCTCCATATCGTCTTCGGCCTGTTTTTCGCGTTGACCCTCGTCACCCTGGCGCGCGGCGCGCTGATGCAGGTCGCGGCATGGCGGGCCGCGACCGAGCGCGCCGAGGTGACGGCGGCCGCCGCGTCGACCTCGGGCTAGCCCCATGGCTCCCGCCATCGCCATCGTCGGAATGGCGTGCCGTTACCCCGATGCCGACACGCCCGAGGCGCTGTGGGAGACCGTGCTGGCCCGGCGCCGCGCCTTCCGCCGCCTGCCCGAGGAGCGCCTGCGCCTCGCCGATTACGCGCCGCGCGGAATGGACGACCCGGACGCGATCTATCCGATCGAGGCGGCGCTGCTGGAGAACTACGCCTTCGACCGGGCGCGCCACCGGGTGCCCGCCTCAGCCTTCGCGTCGGCCGATCTGACCCACTGGCTGGCGCTCGACGTGGCCGGCGAGGCGCTCCTCGATGCCGGCCTGCCGGATGGCGGCGACCGTCGCGAGCGGACCGCGGTCATCGTCGGCAATACATTGACCGGCGAGTTCAGCCGGTCTGGACTGATGCGGCTGCGCTGGCCCTATGTGCGGCGGCGGGTCGAGGCCGCCCTCGCCGCGGAAGGGTTCGATCCGGCGCGCCGGACGGCTTTCGTCGACCGGCTCGAAGAGGCCTACAAGGAGCCGTTTCCGCCGCCCGACGAGGAGAGCCTCGCCGGCGCCCTGTCGAACACGATCGCCGGGCGGATCTGCAATCACTACGACCTGCACGGCGGCGGGTTTACGGTCGACGGCGCTTGCGCCTCCTCCTTGCTCGCCGTCGCGTCGGGCTGTTTGCGGCTGATCGCCGGCGAGGTCGACCTCGTGCTCGCCGGCGGCGTCGACCTCAGCCTCGACCCGTTCGAGCTGGTCGGCTTCGCGCGCAACGGCGCGCTGTCGCGCAGCGCGATGCGGGTGTTCGATGCCCGGTCCGACGGGTTCTGGCCGGGCGAAGGCTGCGGCTTTGTCGTCCTGATGCGCGCGGCCGACGCCCGCGACGGCGGACACCGGGCCCGCGCCGAGATCCGCGGCTGGGGGATGTCGACCGACGGCCGCGGCGGGCTGACCCGCCCGACGGTGACCGGGCAGAGCGCAGCCTTGGAGCGCGCCTACCGGCTCGCCGGCTTCGACGCCGGCACGGTGCCGCTGTTCGAGGCGCACGGCACCGGAACCGCGGTCGGCGATCCGGTCGAGATCGCCGCCATCGCCGCGGTCAGGCGCGCCGCCGGGGCGGGCTTTCCGGCGGCAATCGGCTCGATCAAGGCGAATATCGGCCATACCAAGGCGGCTGCCGGGGTCGCCGGGCTGATCAAGGCGGTAATGGCGCTCGACCGGCAGATAGTGCCGGCGGCGACGGCCTGCGAAGAGCCGCACCCGGCCGTGCTGGAGCATGGCGACATGGTTGCGGTGCCGCAGGAGAGCCGGCGGTGGCCCGCCGACCAGCCGCTGCGCGCCGGGGTCAGCGCGATGGGCTTTGGCGGCATCAACCTCCATCTCGCGCTCGAAGGCACAGCATCGTCGCGCCGCACCGCCTTCGACCCGAGGGAGCGCCGGCTGCTCGCCGGCGGTCAGGACGCCGAGCTGTTCGTGTTTGCCGCAGAGACGCGCAGCGCGCTGCAGGCGCAGGTCGCAGCCCTCGCCGCCCTGGCGCCGAGCCTGTCGCGCGCCGAGCTCGGGGATGCCGCGGCGGCATTGGCGCGGCGCGCGGAGCCGGCGGCCGAGCGGGCGATGGCGGTCGCGACGAGCCCGGGCGAGCTCGCCGAACGGCTGCGGCTGCTCGCTCGCCGCCTCGACAGCATGACCGGGCCTGCGATCGACGCCGAGGCCGGGATCGCCTGCGCGCAGGCAGCGGCGCCGCGCATCGTCTTTCTGTTCCCGGGCCAGGGGGCGCCCGCGGCGCTCGGCGGCGGGTGGTGGCGCCGCCGCTTCGCCGAAGTGGATGCGCTCTATGCCGACGCGGCCCTCGCTGCGGATTGCGAGGAGACGGCGACAGAGGTCGCGCAACCCGCGATCGTGACCGCGTCGCTCGCCGGGCTGCTGATCCTCGACAAGCTCGGCATCGCCGGGAGTGCCGCGGTCGGGCACAGCCTCGGCGAGCTGACGGCGCTTCATTGGGCGGGCGCCTGGGACATGGCCGGGGTGCTGCGCCTGGCCCGAGGGCGCGGCCGGATCATGGCCGATCGATCCTTGCCCGGCGGCGCGATGGCGCTGATCGGCGGCTCGCCGCAGGCGGCGCAGTCGTTGCTCGACGGGCACGACGCCGTCATCGCTTGTTACAACATGCCCGGCGAATGCGTCGTCTCCGGCGCCGAGGCGGCCATCGCCGGGATTCTAGCGCGCGCCGAGCAGGCGGGCATTTTCGCGCACCGCCTCGCCGTGTCGCACGCCTTTCACTCGCGCTTCGTCGCGCCGGCCGCCCCGGGGGTCGCCGGCCTCGTCGGCGCCGAACCAGCCGCAGCGCTGCGCCGCGCCGTGTTCTCCACCGTCACCGGCGCGCGGCTCGACCCCGATGCCGATCTCGCCGCCCTGTTGGGCGCGCAGATCGTCGCCCCGGTGCGCTTTGCCGACGCGCTCGCAGCGGCAGCGGCAGAGGCGGATCTGATGATCGAGGTCGGCCCCGGCCGCGGGCTCGCGAGGATCGCCGGCGGGTTCGCGCAACCGCCGGCCGTCGCGCTCGACCTCGGCGGCAAGTCGGCCGTCGGCCTGCTGCTCGCCGCCGGCGCCGCCTTCGTGCTCGGCGCCCCGGTGCGGATCGGAGCCCTGTTCGACGGGCATTTCGTGCGCCCGTTCGACCTCGACCGCCCCAGGCGCTTTCTCGCCAATCCGTGCGAGGAGGCGCCGGCTCTCGCCGGCCCGCAGACGCGCCAGCCCTCACCGCCCCCGCGACCGGTCCCGAGCGAAGCGCCGAGCGCTCGGCAGACCCCGCTCGAAATCGTCCGCGCGCTCGTCGCCCGGCGGCTCGAGCTCGCCCTCGACAGGGTCGAGCCCGGCCATCGCCTGCTCGGCGACCTCCACCTGAGCTCGATTGCGGTCGGCCAGCTCGTCGCCGAAGCGGCGCGCAGCCTCGGGCTTTCGCCGCCCGCAGCACCGACCAGTTTTGCCATGGCGACGGTGGGCGAAGTCGCCGAGGCGCTCCGGCTCGGGTCGCTGCTGCCGGCCGAGGATACGGGCAGCTTTCCCGCAGGGGTGGACGGGTGGGTGCGGGTGTTCGCCCCAGAACTCGAGGAAAGACCGCTCCGGCGCACCGGCGAAGCCAGCCCGCGAAGCTGGCGGGTCTTCGCGCCATCCGGGCATCCGATCGCGGAGCGGCTCGCCGGCAATGCCGAAGGCGCCGCGGACGGCGTGGCGATCTGCCTGCCCGAGCGGCCGGGTCCCGAGCATTTGCCCTTGCTGCTCGGCGGCGCTCGGGCCGCGCTCGCCGGCGCCCCCGGCTCGTGCCTGATGATCGTTCAGCACGGGGGCGGAGGGGCGGCGTTCGCGCGCTGCCTCTCTCTCGAAGACCCGCGCCTGCGGGTCAGGGTCGTCGACCTGCCCTTTGGTCACGCGCAGGCGGCGGCCTGGCTTGCGGCCGAGACGGCGGGAGCGGAACCCGGGTATGCCGAGGCATATTACGACAGCTCGGGCGTGCGCCGGGTTCCGGTGCTGCGCGTGCTGCCCGCTCGGGAGCCCGCGCATTTCCTCGGCGCGGACGACGTCATCCTGATCAGCGGCGGCGCCAAGGGCATCGGCTGCGAATGCGTGCTGGCGCTCTCCCGCCGCACCGGCGCGCGCGTCGCCATGCTCGGACGCTCGCCTGCCGATATGCCGGAGGTGAGGGCGAGCCTCGCCCGACTGGAGGCGGCCGGCATCCGCGCCGCCTACCGGCGCGCCGACGTGACCGACCGGCCGCGGTGGGTATTGCGATCGCCGGGTTGGAAGCGGCGCTCGGGCCGGTCACGGCGCTCATTCACGCCGCCGGCATCAACCGCCCGGCGCCGCTGATGCAGATCGACCCGGCGGCGTTCCGCGACACGGTCGCAGTCAAGGTCGACGGCGTCCGCAACCTGGTCGCGGCGCTCGATCCCGAGCGTCTTCGCCTCCTTGTCGGCTTCGGCTCGATCATCGCCAGGACCGGGCTGCCGGGCGAAGCCCATTACGCGCTGGCCAATGAATGGCTCGGGCGTTTTGTCGAAGAATTCGCCGCACAGCACAAATCCTGCCATTGCCATGTTCTCGAATGGTCGGCGTGGTCGGGTGTCGGCATGGCCGAAACGCTCGGCGCGATCGAGGCGCTGGCCCGTCGCGGGGTCGCGGCGCTCGCCGTCGACGAGGCGACCGCGATGTTCGAGGCGCTGGTCGCGCAGGCCCCGATCCGCCCCGCGGCGGTGGTCGCCGGCCGCTTCGGCGCTCCCCCGACAGTCGATCTCGTCCGTCCCGAGCTGCCGGCGCTGCGGTTCCTGGAACGGGTGCCGGTGTTCTATCCTGACATCGAGCTCGTCGCCGAGGCCGATCTCACCGGCTCCACCGATCCCTATCTGGCCGAGCATGCGCTGGGCGGGACGCCGCTGCTGCCTGCCGTGCTCGGCCTCGAGGCGATGGTCCAGGCCGCCGCGGCACTGGCCGGCGGGCGACGGCCGCGGCTCCTCGAGGGCGTGGAGTTTCGCCAGCCGGTGGCGCCTGCACCCGGCGGATGCCGGCTGCGCGTCGCCGCGCTGGCGCGCGCGCCCGACCGGATCGAGACTGTGCTGCGCTGCGAAACGAGCGGTTTTCAGGCGGACCACTTCCGCGCGGTGGCGCGGTTCGACGGCCGCCCCGGCAGCCGGGCGAGCGCCCGCCCCGACACCCGGCCATTGCTCGCCCTCGATCCCGCCGAGCTCTACCGACGCCTGCTGTTTCATACCGGGCGCTTCCGCCGCATCGGCGGGTACAGCCGGCTCGCCGCCGGCGGCTGCGTCGCCCGGATCGAGCCGGCCGGAGCCGAACCCTGGTTCCCGGCGCGCGAAGCCGACGATCTGGTGCTCGGCGATCCGGGCGTTCGCGATGCCGCGCTGCACGCGCTGCAAGCGTGCATCCCGCATCGCCGCGTGCTGCCGGTGGCGGTCGAGCGCATCGAGCTCGGCGAGCTGCGGCCCGACAGCACATATAGCGTGCATGCGACAGAGACGCGACGCGACGGTGGCCGGTTCACCTTCGATGTCGAGATCCGGAGCGAGGACGGAACCCTCACCGAGCGATGGGAGGGGTTGGCGCTGCAGGCGATCGAGGCGCTGCCCTTGCCGGAAATCTGGCCGGCGGCGCTCGCCGCGCCGTTCCTTGAACGACGGCTCGACGATCTCTTTCCCGCGTGCGGCATTCGCGTCGCCATCGCCGACGGCGGCAATTCGGGTGCGGCACCCTCGACCGCCGCCGTCATCTCCCTGGCGCTCGGCGACGGGCATCACATCCTGCGCCGCCCGGACGGCAAGCCGGAAGCAGACGGCAAGCCGGAAGCGGCCGGCTATGTCTCGGCGGCTCATTGCGGGACGCTTTCCCTCGCCGTCGCCGGCTCCGCCCCGGTCGGATGCGATCTCGAAGCGGTCGAGCCGCGCTCCGGCCCGCTATGGCGCGATCTCTTGGGTCGCGAACGTTTTGCGCTGGCGCAGCTGGCTGCCGGCACCGGAGCGGAATTCTCGACCGTGCCGCGACGCGCGTGTGGGCCGCCGTCGAGGCATTGGCAAAGGCCGGAGCCGCGGTCGGACAGGCGCCGCTCACGTTAGACCGCGTCGAGGATGATTGGGTAATCTTCGCTTCGGGCGCCTATGCCGTCGCATCACGGATCGAGGCATTCGATTGCGCCGGTAGCGGGCCGATCGCAGTCGCGGTCGCGACCCGGCAGCCCCCGCTCGCAGTGGTCTACCCCTCTGCCGCGACGCCGGAGCCTCGGGCGGCGCCGGCCGGGCGGGGCGAGGCTCGCCCGAGCTACAGCTATCGGCATGTCGTCGGCTTCGGCGACACCAACCTCGTCGGCAACGTGTATTTCGTCAACCACCTCGAATGGCAGGGACGCTGCCGCGAAATGTTTCTGCGCGACAACGCCCCGAGCCTGCTCGACGAGCTGGCGCAAGGCCTGGCATTGGTCACGACCAAGTGCTCGTGCGAATACGTCGCCGAATTGACCGCCTTCGATGAAGTCCGCGTCGACATGCGCCTCAATTCGCTGACCGTCGACCGCATTGCCCTCGGCTTCGAGTACTGGCGGTGCCGTGACGGCGGCGAAGATCTCGCCGCCTTGGGCGAGCAGGAGATCGCCTGCATGCGGCTGCTCGGCGGCAAAAAGGTGGCGGCGGCGATCCCCGAAGCGCTGGTCGCAGCACTGCTTCCCTATGGCCCCGCGGTGCCGGGCCGGGCGATCCACAACGCCTAAGCACCGGAAATGTGGATCAACCCGACGAATCCTGCCCAGCCGATGGCCGACCTCGCACCAGGGCTCGACACACCGGAAAGCAGCCGATTCGAGGGCAGCGGAGCGGTTGCCGAGCCCGCTCGCGGCCGGCCTCCGACTGGGCGGCTGTTCCCGGCAGCGGTGTCGATGACCGGGCGGCTCGCCTGGCGCAATCTCGCGCACGACCGTGTCCGGTTTATCGTCACGCTCGCCGGCATCGCGTTTTCGGTCGTGCTGATGACGGTGCAGTCGGGATTGCTGATCGGCTTTGCCGATACCGCGGCCGCTCTCGTCGACCATGCCGGCGCCGATTTCTGGATCGTTTCGCGCGGAACCTCGAATGTCGATCAGTCGGTCGCGATACCCGAGCGAGGCCGGTTCAAGGCGCTCGAGGTTCAGGGCGTCGAGGCCGTCGACAAGCTGATCGTGCGCTTTGCGGTATGGCGGCGGCCCGACGGCCGCGCCGAGCCGGTCATCATCGTCGGGTTCGATCTCAACAGCGGGATCGGCGGCCCCTGGAATGTGGTCGCGGGCTCGGCCGCGGATCTTCGCCTGCCGGATACCGTCATGATCGACCGCGTCTATGCCGGAAAGCTCGGCGTCGGCGCGCTCGGGCAGAGCGTCGAGATCGCGGGACGGCGCGCTCGAATTGTCGGCCTGACCGAGGGCATCCGCGCCTTCACCCAATCGCCCTATGTGTTCACCTCGTTCGAGAGCGCGGTGAACTATACCGGTCTCGATCGCAGCCGGACCCATTATCTCTTGGTGCGCGCGGCAACGGCCGGCGCCGACGCGGAGATCCGGCGCGGGCTGCAGGCTGCCCTGCCGATGGCCGACATCTTGTCGGCGGCGCAGTTCTCGGCGATGACCGCGCGCTATTGGCTGTTGACCACCGGGGCCGGTGCGGCGCTGGTCCTCGGCGCGGTTCTGGGCGCGACCGTCGGCCTGATCGTGGTCGCCCAGACGCTTTACGCCGCGACGGTCGAGCGACTGGGCGAATTCGCGACCTTGCGCGCGATCGGAGCCTCGAACAGCTATCTCGACGCCATCGTCGTCAAGCAGGCGCTGATCGCCGGCGCGCTCGGTTATATGCTCGGCGGCGCCGTCGCCGCCATCGTGGTGCGGGCCGCGGCGGACAGCACCATGTCGTTGGTGCTGCCGTGGCGGCTCGCCGCCGCAATCGCGCTGGTCACCCTCGCCATGTGCGCTGCCGCCTCCATGGCGGCGATCCGCCGGATCAAGACCATCGATCCCGCGATCGTGTTTCGATGAGCGATCCCGTCGTCAGCGCCGCGGATCTTCGGATGATCTACGGCGAGGGCGCGGCCGCGGTGCGGGCATTGAACGGCGTCTCGATCGAGGTGAACCGCGGCGAGGCGCTGCTGATCATCGGCCCGTCGGGGAGCGGGAAGACAACTTTGCTGCAGGTCCTCGGCGCCCTGCTGCGGCCGACATCGGGCTCGGTAGAGATCGATGGCCGGCCGATCGACGGCCTGTCCCCCCAGGCGCTGGCGCGCTTGCGGCTGGCCTTTTTCGGTTTTGTGTTCCAGGCCTATAATCTGATCCCGACCTTGAACGCGTGGGAGAACGTCGCCGTGGCGCTGGACCTCGGGCGAGTTCGCGGCCGGCTCGCCGAGCGGCGCAGCCGCGCCCTGCTCGACGAGGTCGGTCTGGCGAACCGGACCGGGGCATATCCGGGGCAAATGAGCGGCGGCGAAAAACAGCGTGTCGCGGTCGCGCGCGCGCTCGCCTTGGAGCCGGCGGTGATCCTCGCCGACGAGCCGACCGCCTCGCTCGACAGCGCCTCGGGCGGGCAAGTCATCCGGCTGCTGCGCGATCTGGCCGGGCGGCACGGGCGGGCCGTCGTCATCGTCACCCATGACCAGCGTCTGATCGCGGCCGGCGACCGGACGATCGCGATCGAGGACGGCCGGATCGTGCCGGCAACAGCGGCAATCAGCCATTGACCGAGTTTCGGGCGTGAACCTGGCCCGGACCGCCATGGCCGTGCTCGCGAGCGCCGTCCTGGTTGCCGCCGGTGCGCTCAGCCTCCCGCTGCTGAGCACGCCGACCCGGACCGTACCCACACCCGCCTCGGAGCGGTCATCGGCTCAGCCCCCGCCGATTGCCGGCAAGATCGCCGCGCCGGGGCGGGTCGAGCCGGGCTCCGGGGTCATCGAGCTGGCGGTCGGCCTGATCGGCGCGCTCAAGGCGGTTTATGTCGCCGAGGGCGACGTGATCCATCGCGGCCAGCTGCTGGCCGAGCTCGACAACGCCGATCAGCAGGCGCGCGTCGACGAGGCTGCGGCGAGCCTGCGGCTGCGCGAAGCCGAGCTCGACAAGCTGATGCACGGCGCGCGGCCCGAGCAGCGTCGCGAAGCGGCGGCGCAGCTCGACGAAGCGGCGGCGAGCCTGGCGCTTGCCCAACGCGAGCTCCAGCGCCTGCTGCCGCTGACCCGCAGCGGGGTCGCCTCGCGCCAGTCGATGGACCAAACCCAGTCGACCCTCGGCGTGGCCGCAGCCAGGCACGCTGCGAGGGAGGCCGCCGCCGCGCTGATCAACGCCCCGCCGCGCGCCGAGGACGTGGCGATGGCGCAGGCCAATCTGGCGCTGGCCCGGGCCAACCTCGCCGAGCAGCGCGCGCTGCTCGCCAAGACCCAGCTGCGCTCGCCGATCGACGGCATCGTCTTGCGCCGCTACCTGCGCCCCGGCGAAGTCATCAGCGTGCAGCCGCCGACCCCGATCCTCGAGGTCGGCGACACGACCCGGCTGCGGGTGCGCGCCGAAATCGACGAGACCGACGTGGCCAGGATCGCGGTCGGACAGCGCGCCTGGGCGACCGCCGAGGCCTATCCGTCCCGGCGCTTCGGCGGGGTGGTCTCGCGGGTCGGCCGCAGGCTCGGGCATAAGACCGTCGATACCGGCGATCCGACCGAAAAGCTCGATACGAAGATCCTCGAGGTGCTGATCGATCTCGATCCCGGGGTTCACCCCCCGGTCGGCCTGCGCACCGATGTCGTCGTCGAGCCGGCAACGAAGGCTGCGGAATGGCAAGGCACCGCGCCGGACGCGGCTGCGGCCCGATAACCGCGCGGCGAGCGCTGAAGCCCGGCGCCCCTGTCGGCTAACTGGCTGGCCCGCGGCATCGCCTGCGCACCGCCGGCCGGATCGCGGCCAGGCTCGGCATTGCGCTGTCGAGCCTCAGATGACGCCCTCCTCGGCCAGCCGCTCGACTTCGCTCGGGCTGCGGCCGAGCAATTCGGTCAATACCCACATATTGTCCTCGCCGTAGCATGGCGCGCCGCGGTTGGTCGGGCCGCCGATATAGGCCGGGGTCCGGCTCAACTTCATCGGCAGCTCGTAGATCGGCCACGTGCCGATCTTGGTGCCGGTGACCTCGGTCAGCCATTTGAAGTGTTTGAGCTGCGGGTCGGCGTCGACGCGGTCCTCGGCGTTCTGGCACACTCCGGCCGGCACCCCGGCCTTCTGCAATTTCATCATGCAGTCGTAACGGTCTTGCGTCCGCGTCCACGCTTCCACCGCGGCATCGAGCGAATCCTGGAACTGCAGCCGGTGCTCCAAGGTGTCGAAGCGGCGGTCATCGAGCCATTCGCCGTGCTCGGCCACCTGCGCCAACGCGCGCCATTCGTCATCGGCGAAGCAGGCAATGGCGATCCAGCGATCCTTGCCTTGGCACGGATAGGCGCCGTGGGGTGCCGCCGGCTGGTACGGCGAGCGGTTGCCGTAGCGGCGGAACTCGCGCCGATTGGCCGACCAGTCGAGGATCGCGGCGCCGGTCAGGAAAATGCCGGACTCGCATTGCGAGGCGTCGATCCACTGCCCCTCGCCGGTGCGCTCGCGGTGATAGATCGCCCCCAGCAGCGCCAGCGCGTAGCCGTAGGCGCCCATCCAGTCGAGATAGGAATAGCCCCAGCCGACCGGCATCGCCGGCTCCGGCAGGCCGGACATCTCGCCCTGGCCGCCAAACGCCGCCGCGACCGGGCCGACCGTGCGCATCCGCCCGTAAGTGCCGTTGGCACCCATGCCCGATTGCTGGATGTAGATGATGTCGGGCCGGATCGCCTTGATCACGTCCCAGCCGAGCCCCAGACGCTGCAGCACGCCGGGCGAGAATCCCTCGGCCACGACATCGCAGATCCGCACCATGTCCTTGGCGATCTGGAGCCCTTTCGGATGCCGGATATTCAACGAGATGCCGCGCTTGCCGGCATTCTTGTTGTTGAACTGGCCGCCCATGTCGGAATCGCGCACGCCGGGGAGCGGGCCGGTCGCGGCGTCGCGCGCGGCGCGGCCGCCGACCGGCGCCATCGCCGCCAACCGGGTGTCGGGATTGTCCTTCCATTCGACCTTGAAGCTTTCCGCGCCCAACGCGGCGAGAAACCGCGTGCCGCCCGCCGAGGCGAGAAACCATGCGAAGTCGAAGATTCTGATCCCTTGCAACGGGAAGGGTTTGTCGTGCAGTGCTGACCGCCGGGGATTTTCGACCCGGCGCGGCTGCGCCGGCACGCGCGGACGGCGCCCCGACTCGCCGAGCACGGCCTCGGTGTCCTCGCCGAGCAAGGGCGCGCGGCGGCCGACCTGCCAGCTCGTCCTGGTGGCGAGCCATTTGCTGGTCGGGTAGCGAAAGCTGCGGCCCAACTCCGGGTGCTCGACATCGGCGAAGGTCTTGCGCGCGAGCCAATGCTCGTCGAGCGCGTTCTCGTGCGGCTTGCGCAATGGCGCCCAGAGGAGGCCGGCATCCTGCGCCTCGCGCCACGGCATGTCCTTGTAGGTCCAGGCCCGGACAAAGCGCTGCACCACGTCGAGCATGTGCGCGCGCGTCTCGTCGCTGCCGGCCGTGCCCGGCACCTGACGCCCCCTGAGATCGGCGTCGGGCGGGGGCGGCTGCAAATCGGCCTGGGCGCGGTATTTCGACAACAGCGGCACCAGATTCTTCAGGTCGCGCGCGCCCATGCCGTGGGTGATGAACCAGCGTCCGTCCTTGGTATGACAGATGCCCGGCGAATGGTTGGGGAATTCGGCGGCGTGGCGGTTGGTCAGCCGCCACAAGGGCACCCGCCGCATGACCCAGTACATGATGTCCTGCTCGGGGTTCTTCGACACCGCCTCGTGGATCGCCACCGAAACGTCCTGACCCTCGCCGCTCCTCTCGCGATGTATCAGCGCGGCGATGATGCCCGTCGCCAATTGCTCGCCGGCGATGTGATAGGCGTGCCAGATCTGCGGCGCGATCGGCGGCGTGTCGTATTCGAGGTTGGGGTCGGGATCGTAGCCGCAATTCATCATGATCCCGCCGAGCGCCAGATGGACGAGGTCGGAGCCCTTGAGGTCCTGCCACGGCCCGTCATCGCCGAACGGCGTCATCCGCGCGGTCACCATGGCCGGGAACCGCGCGTTGACCGCGGCGCGATCGAGGCCCAGGGCCTGGTTCAGCGCACCGCAGCTCGCATCGAGCAGGATGTCGGCGCCATCGAGCAGGCGCAGCAAATGCTCGCGCGCCTGCTGGCTCCTGCAAATCGAGTACGACCGATTTCTTGTTGCGGTTGTAGTTCCAGAAATAGAGCGAGCGTTCGAGACCCGGCCGGTCGTCGAGAAAGGGGCCGATCCGCCGAGTGGCGTTGCCCTCGGGCGGCTCGATCTTGACCACCTCGGCGCCGAGCCCGGCGAGCAGCAGCCCGGCATATTCGGCGCGCTCGTCGGCGATCTCGACGACCCGCAAACCCTTGAGCATGCCGGGTCCGGCATTGCCCATCATTTCGCCCGGCCCGTTAGACAAAGAGCTTGGCGCGATCACGGCTTGCTTCGCCAAGACGTTCTCCCTTCAAATATATCCGGGCTTCCCCCGAGCGGAGAGAGGATACTCCCGCCGGAGCCAACGCGGTCAAGCCGACGATGCGGAACATCGTGCCCGGCGGGTGGGGCAACGGCGGGCGCTGGTTGTGCGCTTGGCGGCAGGGCCGGCCGGCATGGTCGAGCGGCCACTGGCCAGCGAGGGTGAGGATGCAGAACCGGGCGATGCGAGATTTGATGGGCGGATAGCTTGGCGGCGGCGAAAAGTTGCGCTCCGGGAGCCGGCGCCGCGGCCGCGTTGATCTGGCTGCTCGCGGGTGCCGCAGCCAGCGGCCAAACCGGCCCGGACGAGGCTTACGACCGCGCCGCCGCGATCGCGGCGATCTGCCGGCAGTACGCCGCCGCGCAGAGCGGGATGCCCGCCGATCAGATGTTCACTCAATGCATGTCCGAGCGGCACTGCCGGGCATCCCCCGGCCTGCCCGGCTATCAGTGCGAAGCGCCCGCGCCGATGAGCTGGCATGGGGGCGGCTACTGACATTTTCGCCCGCCCGCCTCGCCGTCGTTCGATTTGCGCCCGATTTGCGCCCGAATGCTCCCGGATGCCGGGGCTGAGCGCGGCGCAGCCGACCCTCGATCGCCGCGGCGCGCTCCGATATTTTCAGCTCGATCCGCGGCAAGCGAAAAGCGAGCGCCCCGAAGCTGCGCCGGCCTGGGCGTTGGCTTCTATCGGCCCCACCCCTCCCGGCCAGCCCCCACATCGACGATAAAATTGCCTTAATCTCATTATATGTTGCGCCCTTATGAGCAGCTCGAAAACGAAATCCGCGGAAATACGGGACATCTCGATGGCGGTGAATCCCCAAAGCGGCAGCCTGTAAATTCCTTGTAGAAACAGGCGGAGCTGCGGCTGCCCCGGGAAACCTGCGCCGCGTGCGGGGGTCAGCCCCGGCTGGCGCCGAGATGGGCGACGGCCTCGATCTCGACCTTGAGCGAGGGATCGGCCAAGGCCGCCGCCTGGACCAGGGTCGAGGCCGGGAAATTGCCGGTGAAGAACTCGCGCCGGGCCTGCCACACCTTTTCGCGTTGGGTGATGTCGGTCACGAAAATCGTCACCTTGACGACATCGGCCATGGTGCCGCCGGCGGCTTCGACCAGGTGACGGATCTTGGTGAAGATCGCCTTCGCCTGAACGTATTCGTCGCCCGCGGCGTCGCTGCCTCGCGCGGTCATGCCGGCGATATAGGCAAAGCCGCCCGCGACCAGGCAGTTCGACCAGGTGCCGGCCGGCGGCTCGGGCACTTGGGGGCTGACGACATGGACGATGCTGCTCATCGGCGCGACTCCTCCCTCACACAATCCGAGCTTAGCCTGCCGCGAAACCGGCTGAAAGGGTGGCGAGGCGGATCCCGACGGGTTGACAAAGCGTGACGCGGAGGCCAGCAATTCGGGTGGACGTCGCGCCTGTGGAGGAGCCATGCTTTCGGAAGCGGTTTTGGAGACTTATCGGCGTGACGGGTTCATCGTCGTTCCCGACATCCTCGGGCCGGACGAAATCGACGCCCTGCGCCGGGTGACCGACGAGTTCGTCTACAACGCGCGCATCGTCGCCGCCAATGACGAGGTCTACGACCTCGAGGATTCGCATTCCGCGGCCGAGCCGAGGGTGCGGCGGATCAAGACCCCGCACCTGCACCACCCGGAATACGCGCGGGCCGCCCGCCACCCGAACATCGTCGCGGTGCTGAAGGATCTGTGGGGCACGGTGCGCTTCGATACCGGCAAGCTCAACATGAAGTCGGCCGGCTACGGCGCGCCGGTCGAATGGCACCAGGATTGGGCGTTCTACCCGCACACCAACGACGACCTCGCCGCGGTCGGGATCATGCTCGACGATTGCGGCATGGACAACGGGCCGATGATGGTGGTCCCCGGCAGCCACCGGGGCCCGGTCTTTGACCACCACGGCCGCGACGGCCGGTTTTGCGGCGCAATCGACCCGGATTGCGGCGATATCGGCATTTCGCGGGCACTGCCGTGCCTCGGCAAAGCGGGCTCGATCACCGTCCATCACGTGCGCGCGGTGCACGGCTCGGCGACCAATTTCTCCGGCAGGGAGCGCCGGTTCCTGCTGTTCCAATACCGCGCCGCCGACGCCTGGCCGTTGCTCGGCTTCAAGGACGGGATCGAGAAGTTCGACGAGCTGCTGCTCGCCGGGGACCCGACCCTGACGCCGCGCCTGGCTGCGGTTCCGGTCCGGCTGCCGTTGCCGCCGGCTGAATACCAGGGCTCGATCTACGAGAACCAGCGCGCCGCCGGCCGGCGGTTCTTCGCAACCGCGGCAAGCGAGGACAAGGTTGCGGCCGCGGCCGATTAGCCGCTGCGCTGGCGGCGATGGCCGGCGGCGCCTGGACCGCATGTCCGACTGGAGTTGCGCATGAGCTATGACCTCGCGGCCGCGACCGCCACCCTCGATGCGACCGGACTGCTGTGCCCGCTGCCGGTGCTGAAAGCGCGCCGCGCGCTGAAGCCCCTGCCCGCGGGTGCCGTGCTCGAGGTGCTCGCGACCGACCCCGGCGCCACCAAGGATTTCGAGCATTTCTGCCAAACCACCGGCTGCGAATTGCTCGAATCCTCGGAACAGCCGGGCGGCGTCCTGCGCTTTCGGCTGAAAAAGCCGGGCTGAGCCGCGGGCAGTGCGATGATCGCCACGATCACGACGCCGCGTTCCCTCGCGATCGGCGGCGGGGCGCTCGCCGAGCTGCCCGGCATGCTGCAGCGTTTCGGGCTGACGAGGCCGCTGATCGTCACCGACCCCTATATACGCGGCTGCGGCATCTTGGAGCGCGCGACCAGCCTGCTCGCCCGCGCGCAGAGTTCCTGGTCGGTCTTTGCCGATACCGTTCCCGACCCGACCACGGCGGTGGTCGAAGCGGGCGCGCGCATCCTCGCCGAGGGCGGGTTCGACAGCCTCGTCGCGGTCGGCGGCGGCAGCTCGATCGATACCGCGAAGGCGATGAGCGTGCTCGCCGCCAATGGCGGGCAGATGCGCGACTGGAAGGTCCCGGCCGAGATACCCAAGGCCGGCCCGCCGGTCGTGGCGATCCCGACCACCGCCGGCACCGGCTCGGAGGTGACCCGGTTCACCGTCATCACCGACACCGAGACCGACGAGAAGATGCTGATCGCCGGCCTCGCCTGCTGCCCGTTGGCGGCGATCGTCGATTACGAGCTGACCCTGACGATGCCGCTGCGGCTGACCGCCGACACCGGGCTCGACAGCCTGACCCATGCGATCGAGGCTTATGTCAGCCGCCGCGCCGGTCCCTACACCGACGGGCTCGCGCGGAACGCGATGGGGCTGATCGCGCGCCACATCCGCACCGCCTGCGCCGAGCCCGGCAACCGCGCGGCGCGCGAGGCGATGATGCTCGGGGCGACGACGGCCGGGATGGCGTTCTCGAATGCGAGCGTTGCCTTGGTCCACGGCATGAGCCGGCCGATCGGCGCCTTCTTCCACGTGCCGCACGGCCTCTCCAACGCGATGCTGCTGCCCGAGATCACCGCCTTCTCGGTGCCGGCCGCACTCGACCGCTACGCCGATTGCGCCCGCGCGATGGGGGTGGCCGACGAGGCCGAAGGGAGCCAGGGGGCGGTCGCGCGGCTGCTCGACGAATTGCGCCGGCTGAACCGGGACCTCGAGGTGCCGAGCCCGCGCGCGTGGGGCATCGACGCCGCGCGCTACGAGGAATTGCTGCCGGTGATGGCGAGCCAGGCATTGGCTTCGGGGTCGCCCGCCAACAACCCGCTGGTCCCGACCGGGGACGAGATCATCGCGCTCTACCGCCGCGTATACGGGTAAATCAATCGACCGGGCCGGCCCCTCCGCACACGGCGTTGCCGGCGGGACCGTCGCGCCGGTCCGCGCGCCGGGTCGTGCCGCACCTGCGCACGCATCCAGTCCATCGGCTGCACCGAGGCCGAGCCTGGGCGCCGGGGCCGCCTTGACAAGCGGCGGGGTTCGGTGCGGTGTTCTCACTCGCTCACAAGCCTCGCCGGATCCGTCGCCCATGCACGCTTATCGAACCCATACCTGCGGAGCGCTGCGGCTCGCCGATGCGGGGCGGGCGGCTCGGCTGTCGGGTTGGGTGCACCGCAAGCGCGACCACGGCCATCTGCTGTTCATCGATCTGCGCGATCACTACGGCGTCACGCAGTGCGTGATCGACGCGTCCTCGCCGCTGTTCTCCGTTGCCGACCGGCTGCGCCTGGAAAGTGTCGTAACCCTGACCGGCGTCGTCGAGCCGCGCTCCTTCGACACCGTCAACCCCAAGCTCGACACCGGCGAGGTCGAGCTCGCGATCGCCGAGATCGAAATCCAGTCCGAAGCCGAGCTGTTGCCGTTCCCGGTCAACAGCGATGCCGAATACCCCGAGGATCTGCGCCTGACCTACCGCTTCCTCGACTTGCGGCGCGATCGCATGCACGCCAACATCATGCTGCGCTCGCGGGTCATCGCGTCGATCCGCCGGCGTATGATCGAAGAGGGCTTCAACGAGTTCCACACGCCGATCCTGACCGCCGATTCGCCCGAGGGGGCGCGGCCCTATTACGTGCCGAGCCGGCTGCATCCGGGCGAATTCTACGCGCTGCCGCAGGCGCCGCAGCAGTTCAAGCAGCTTCTGATGGTGGCCGGCTTCGACCGCTACTTTCAGATTGCCCCGTGCTTTCGCGACGAAGCGAGCCGCGCCGACCGCGCGCCGGGCGAGTTCTACCAGCTCGACCTCGAAATGTCGTTTGTCACCCAGGAAGACGTGTTCGCCGCCGTCGAGCCGGTGCTCCACGGGGTGTTCGAGGAGTTCGCCGCCGGCCGCCGGGTCAGCCCGGCGCCGTTCCGGCGCATCGCCTATTCGGATGCCATGTTGCGCTATGCCAGCGACAAGCCCGATCTGCGCAACCCGATCGTCATCGGCGACGCCACCGAGACGTTTCGCGGCTCGGGCTTCCGCGTCTTCGCCGGCATGATCGACGCCGACCCGAATGTCCGGGTGCGCGCGATCCCGGCGCCGGGCGGCGGCAACCGCGCCTTTTGCGATCGCATGAATGCATGGGCGCAGGACGAGGGTCAGCCGGGGCTCGGCTACATCTTTTTCCGCGACGGCGAAGGCGCCGGCCCGGTCGCGCGCAATCTCGGGCCGGAGCGGACCGAGGCGCTGCGTTTGGCGCTCGGTCTCGGCGACGGCGACGCGGTGTTTTTCGTCGCCGGCCTGCCGACGGCGTTCATCGCGTTCGCCGGCGCCGTGCGGCTCAAGATCGGACAGGAGCTGGGCCTGAGCGCGCAGGACTGCTTCGAGTTCTGCTGGGTTACCGACTTTCCGATGTACGAGCTGAACGAAGAGACCGGCAGGGTCGACTTCAGCCACAATCCATTTTCGATGCCGCAAGGCGGGCTCGACGCGCTCGAGACCGCTGATCCGCTCGCCATCAACGCGTTCCAGTACGACATCGTCTGCAACGGCATCGAGCTGGCCTCCGGCGCAATCCGCAACCATCGCCCCGACATCATGTACAAAGCGTTTGCGATCGCCGGTTACGGCGCTGCCGATGTCGAGGCCCGCTTCGCCGCCGTGCTCAACTCCTTCCGCTTTGGCGCGCCGCCGCACGGCGGGCTGGCGCCCGGCATCGACCGCATCGTGCGGCTCCTCGCAGATACGCCGAACATTCGCGAGGTGATCGCCTTCCCGATGAACCAGCAGGCGCGGGACCTTATGATGCAGGCGCCGTCGCCGATCCCGCCCGAGCGGCTGGCCGAGCTGCATTTGCGGCTGGCTCCGCCGTCCGCGAGAGAAACAAAGTCCTGAGCCGCCGGCAGCCGCATCCGCGCTCCTGCACAGGGCCGCTTCGGCACGGAATTCGTGCCCGCCATGGGCTGGAATTGACCCGGACTCGCCACTGGGAGCAAAAATAACCAGTGATCGATCGAGGTCGCCGGCTTCGGCCATCGGCAGCGGCGGGGGGAGCATTCCATCGATGATGGCGCGGTATCTGAAGCTATTCCTCCTTGCGGCAGGTCTGGCCGCCCCGACCGCGGCGGCGCCGTCGGCGGGCGGCGCCGAGATTGCGCCGCACCGTGCTCTCTACGCGATGACTTTGGGATCGACGCGCGGCGATTTGGGCGTGGTCGAGGCGAACGGCACGATGGACTACGAGTGGGGCGAGACCTGCGACGGCTGGACGATCGAGCAGCGCTACCGGCTCAAAATGCGCTATGCCGAGAACCGCGACGTCGACATCACCTCGAGCTTTGTTACCTGGGAAGCAAAGGACGGGCTGCGCTACCGCTTTAACCAGCGCCAGACGCGAAACGGCGAGGTCGACCAGGAGATCCGCGGCGAGGCGCGGCTCGACGGGCCCGGAAAGGGCGGTGTCGCCGAGTTCACCAAGCCGCAGCCGCACACCCTCAAGCTCTCGCCGGGCGTGCTGTTCCCCAGCGCGCACACGATCCTGCTGATCGACAAGGCGCGCGAGGGAAAGACCTTCGTGTCGCGCCAGGTGTTCGACGGCGCGACCGACGAGAACGCGGTTCAGGTCTCGGCGGTGATCGGGACCAAGGTCGTCCCCGAACCCGCCTCGGCCAAGCCGAGCCCGCTGTTGGAACGGCCGGGGTGGCAGGTCCGGCTCGCCTTCTTTCCGGCCGACGCGCATGCCGAGGAGCCGGATTACGAGCTCGGAATGCGCCTTCTCGACAACGGGGTTTCGCGCGACATGGTGATCGATTACGGCGACTACTCGATCCGCGCCAAGCTCGACGACATCGAGGCGCTCGGCAAGCCGAGCTGCTGACCGCCGGCGCCAGTGGCCTCCGGTCGGGCTGCAGGCCAGGCGTCGACGTCCAGAAACGTGCTCTGATAGGTGGCGCCTTCGCCGAAATCCGTATAGCGGTCGGAGCACAAGAGGTTGATCGTGCCCGATCCGGTCTCGCCGTCGGGGCGCTGGCCGGGGACGAGAACGACACCCGGCCGAACCTCGTCGCCGACATGCAGCACGAGCCGGACCGAGCCGCGCTCGTTGAACAGGCGCACCCGTTGGCCATCGACGAGCCCGCGGGCGTGTGCGTCCTCCGGGTGCAGGATGCAGCACGGCGGCCCCTCGCGCCGGCGCAGAAATTCGACGCCGGAGAACGCCGTGTGGCTCTGAAAATAGCCGGGTGCGGTTAGGAGGCGCAGCGGCCAGCGCGCCGCCTGGCGCTCCTCCTCGGGGTCCGGGCGCCAGTCGGGCAGCGCCGGCAAGCCCTGCGCCGCCAGCTGCTCGGAATAGAATTCGAGCTTTCCCGAGGGCGTGCGGAACTCTTGGCCACCCTCCGGCGCCAGGCGCACCGGCCCGGCCTCGCGAACCCGCTCGGGATCGAGCGCCGCCGCCTGTCCGCGCGCCCCGCGCAGCATCTCGGCCGCGATCTCGTGGGGCGCCATGCGGAACACCGGGTCGTCGAGCCCCATCCGCCGCGCCAAGGTCTGCGCCAGGCGAAAGTTCGACCACGCCTCGCCCTGCGGCGCGACCGCAGCCGGCGCGTATTGCAGGTAATAGGTGCCGTAGGCGCGGTAGAGATCCTCGGTTTCGAGGTAGGTCGCCGCCGGCAGCACGATGTCGGCATAGCGCCCGGTCAGCGACAGGAACGGGTCGTGGACCACGGTGAAAAGGTCTTCGCGTTCGAGGCCGCGGCGGACCTTGCCGGCATCGGGGCAGGTCACCGCCGGATTGTTGGCGGCGATCAACAGCCCGCGGATCGGCGGGTCGCGAAGCTCGAGCAGGGCCTCGCCGAGGCGCAGATGGTTGACGGTGCGGGTTTCCGCCGGGCCGGAAGGCTTGCGCACGGCGTCATAGTCGAGCTCGCACGAGGCGGCGGTCAGCAGCAAGGCGCCACCCCCCTTTCGGCCGTAGGCGCCGGTCACGCCGGGCAGCAGGGCCACCGCACGCAACGCCTGGCCGCCCTGCGCCAGCCGGGTCATGCCCTCGCCGAGGCGGATGAACGGCGTCTCCGCCCGTCCGTAGAGGGCGGCGAAACGCTCGATGTCCTCGGCTGGAAGGCCGGTGATCGCGGCGACGCGCTCGGGTGGGAAGCGCGGCAATACCTCGTGCTCGAGCCGCTCGAAGCCCACGGTGCGCTGCGCGATGTAGGCGCGGTCGCACAGCCCGTCGCGCGCCAGGATGTGCATGACGCCCAATGCCAGTGCGGCGTCGGCGCCGATGCGGATCGGCAGGTGCCAATCGGCCCGTGCCGCGGTGCGGCTGCGGCGCGGATCGATGACCACGAGCTTGACGCCGCGTTTTCTCGCCGCTTCGACCTTGGCCCAGAAATGCACGTTGGTGGCGACGAGATCGGCACCCCAGGAGACGACGAGGTCGGAGCGACCGACCATCTCGGGGTCGGCCCCGCCGACCGGCCCGACGGTCATGTCCCAGGCCGTCTCGCAGCAGGTGTCGCACACCGTGCCGGCGCGCAGGCGGCTGGTGCCCAGCGCATGAAAGAGGCCGTTGACGAGGCCGCGGTTGATCTGGCCTTGATGCGCGCTGTAGGCGTATCCGAGCAGGGCGAGCTTGCCGCTTTCGGCGATGATCGCCTGCCAGCGCATGACGATCTCGTCGAGCGCCTCGTCCCAGCTTATCGCGGCGAACTCGCCTTTGCCCTTGGCGCCGATCCGCCGCAGCGGCGTCGGCAGGCGCTCGGGCGAATGCACCAGCTCGGCGTCGCGATTGACCTTGGCACAGGCGAAACCGGCGGTGAACGGCTGGTCCGGATCGCCGTCGATGCGCACGATGCGGCCGTTCTCGACCCGCGCCAGCAACGAGCACATGTCCGGACAATCATGCGCGCAGACCACCCGCACCGTTTCCACGCCTTCCTCCTCGCCGCCGCCGAAACGAGCCTAGCCAACGACGTGGCGCGGACGCAAGCCGGGCGCCTCGGCGGTAGTCCGGGCGCCGGTCGGTCAATCGCGGGATGACATCGACTCTCGGCACCTCCAGCCGCGGACCCCCGACCCGGCCGCGGCCGGCAGGATTCTCTGCGGGCGACCTCAGTGGAGCCGCGGCTGGACCTTTTCGCACAACAGCTGCAAAGAGCGCATGACCCGCTCGTGGGGAACGAGCCCACCGCAGTTCAATTCGGCGAGGATGCCGCTGAGGCCGAGCTGCTCGCGCAACTCGGCAAGGCGATCGGCGACCATCTCCGGCGTGCCGAGAATCGCCCGGCCGCGCCGCGCCTCGTCATAAGTCATCGTCTGCAACCGGTGGGCGCCCTCGATCCGCCGCGCGGTGTCGAAAATGCCGGCGCGATTGGCCGATTCTTCGAGCCGCGCCCCGAGATAGCGGTAGAAATTCATCAGGCTTTCTTCGGGGTCGGAGAGCGCCTGCTCGACGGTGTCGCCGACATAGACCGGGGCGCGCAGAAAGACCTCGCCGTCGCCGGGATGACCGGCCGCCTTCCAGGCATCGCGATAGATCCGCAAATTCGGCAGAACCTCTTCGATGGTGCCGCGCCGTGCGCCGACGAAGATCGCATAGCCCTGCCGGCCGGCGGAGATAAAAGTGTCTTCGCGGTTTGCCGCGATCCGGACCGGTGGATGCGGCTTGCGGTACGGCTTTGGCACAATGCAGACATTTTCGTAATTGTAGTACTTGCCGGTGAAGGAAAAGGTTTGCTCGGTCCATGCGCGCTTGACGACTTCCAGGACCTCGGCAAAGCGTTCGGGGCTTTCGCCATAGGAGATGCCGTAGGCCTCGTAGGCGCGCGGAAAGCCGCTGCGGCCGACGCCGAAGATCAGCCGGCCATGGCTGATGTGGTCGACGGTCGCGGTCTCTTCCGCCAGGCGCAGCGGCTGGCACAAGGGCAGGACCTGGACCCCGAGACCGATCTTGATGTTGCTGGTGCGGGCGGCAATGGCACTCGCGATGGTAAGCGGCACCGCGCACACCGACCGCTCGGGCGCCATATGGATTTCCGCCAGCCAGATCGCGTCGAGACCCCACCGCTCGGCGGCATCCACCTGGTCGAAAGCTGTGGTGAACGCCTCGGCCTCGCTCTGACCCGGGCGGCGCTGAAACTCGTGGAACACGCCGAATTCGAATGCCATCGAATTTGTCTCCTTTTGACCAGCCGACCCAAAGTTTCGCACATACTCTCAACTCGTCTTTCCCGCGAAAGCGGGAACCCAGGGCCCCGGCGCTCTTCGGCGGCCCCCTGTTCAAGCCAGAGCCTGCCCCTGGCCCGAACAGAGGGGGGGCAGGCCCTGGACCCCCGCTTTCGCGGGGGCGACGGTTGCGTGCCGCGATAATCCGCTTCGCTTCGGCTCCGGAACGTCACTTGCCCGCGAGGGCGAGCGCCGCCGGCGCGTCGGCGAAGGCCGGCATGACCTCGCGGGCAAAGCGGCGGATGTTCTCGCGCGAGCCGCCGAAATTGATGATGACGTATTCGACGCCGCCGGCGCGCAACTTTTCGAGCTTGCGCACGATCTCGTCCGGCGAACCGAACAAGGCGCTCTCCGCGCTTTCGTGCAGCGCCTGGTCATGGGATTTGAAGCGCGCCCGCTGGTCGCCGTCCGGCCGCCGGGCCAGGGCGTCGACGCGCATATGACCCTGAAATCGCCGTTCGAGCGCTGCTTCCTTGTCGGCGGCGTTCTTGGCGATATGGACGGCGCGGGCGACCCCGATCTGCATCGGGTCGAAACGGCGCCCGCGGGCCTCGACCTCGTCCTTGAATTGGGCGACCTGATCGAGGATCTCCTCGGCGAGCGAATGCTGCCCCAGCAGCATGTTGTAGCCGCGTTCGGCGACCTGGCGGACCGAGCTCGGGCTGCCCGCGCCCATCCAGAACGGCGGGTGCGGCTTTTGCGAGGTCGGCGGCTCGACGACGATGTTGTCGTATTGCCAATACTTGCCGCGATGGGTGAACGGCTCCTCGCAGGTAAACGCCTTGGTGATCACGTCGAGCGCTTCCTCGAAGCGCGGATCGGCTTCCTCCATCGGCATGCAGAAACCGGCGAACTCGTTCCAGCGATAGCCCTTGCCAACGCCGAAATCGAGCCGCCCGCCGGACAACAGATCGAGCGTCGCCGCCTGCTCGGCCAGCAGCACCGGATTGTGCCACGGCAATACCAGCACCGCCGTCCCCAGCCGCAGATGCCGGGTGCGGGCGCCGAGCCAGGTCAGCAGATTGAGGCTCGCCGAGACCTGGCCGAACCCGGTGAAATGATGCTCGACCAGAAACGTGCTGTAGTAGCCCAGCGCCTCGGCCTCGACATTGTTGTCGATGAAGTCGCGAAAACCCTGGCTGCTGTCGGTGTCGGGGCCGGCGCGTCTCGCCTGCGCGCTACCGAACAATCCGAATTTCATTCGTTAATCTCCCACCAACATCGTATTCGTGTTCCCTCCCTCTACCCGCCAGCGGGGAGAGGGGCCTTTGCGCTTTCCCAGCCGCATCGGCTCGACCCTCGACCCTCGACGATCATCATCGCCAGCTCAGCCTAATGCAGCCGCGGCAGGACCTTTTCGCACAGCAGCTGCAACGAGCGGGTCATCGGCTCGGGCGGGATCAGCGCGCCGAAATTGAGCTCGGCGAGGATGCCGTCCAAGCCCAATTCCTCGTGCAACTGCAGCAGGCGGTCGGCGACCCGTTCCGGGCTGCCGATGATCACCTTATCGCGCTGCACCTCCTCGTAGGAGATGGTGCGCACCGTTTCGGCCTCGGCCGCGCGGCGCCGGTTCGGCGAGTTTTCGAGCCGCGTGCTCAAGGTCCGATAGCCGGACATGATGCTCTCCTCGGCTTCGTCGAGCGCCTTGCGGTCGGTGTCGGCGATGTGCAGGGTCAGCCGCAAGTAGACCTCGCCTTCGCCCTTGTGGCCGGCGGCCCGGTAGGCTTGGCGATAGGCGGCGAGGTCCGGCGCCAAGCCCGACAAGGAGCCGCTGCGCACCGCGACGAAGATCGGATAGCCGGCCTCGCCCAGCGATGGAAAAGTCTCCTCGCTGGCGGCGGCCACCCGGATCGGCGGGCATGGCTTCTGGTAGGGGTGGGGCACGGCGGCGGCATTGTCGAAGCGCCAATATTTGCCTTCGTAGGAGAACCGCTCCTGCGTCCACGCCCGCTTGACGATTTCGAGGGTTTCGAGAAAGCGCTCGCGGCTTTCCGAATAGGGCACGCCATAGGCCATATAGCTGCGCGGGTTGCCGCTGCGGCCGACCCCGAAGATCAGCCGGCCGTTGCTGATCTGGTCGACGGTGGCGGTCTCTTCGGCGAGGCGCAGCGGATGGCACAACGGCAACACCTGGACGCCGGTGCCGATCTTGATGCGCTTGGTGCGCGCGGCGATGGCGCTGGCGACGGTCATCGGCGCGCTCATCACCGAGCGGCGCGCCTGCTGATGGATTTCGGCGAGCCAGATCGCGTCGAGCCCCCAGCGGTCGGCCGCCTCGATCTGATCGAGCGCCTCCGCGAACGCCGCCGCCGGGGTCTGGTCCGGCCGGCAGTGGAATTCATGGTAGACGCCGACTTCCATCGCGGCTTCTCCTTGTTGGCAGCGCGTTGGCGCAACGCTAATTTCGATCCGTTCATCAAGCAAATGCCGATTTCCGATCATGCTCATGCCGCAGCGGCATGACATCGCTCTGGCGGATTCTGATTGACCATTGCGCCACCGGGTGGGCGAAATCGCGGTCGCCATGGAATTGCGTAGCCTGCACTATTTCGTCCGCATCGCCGAGCTCGGCAGCATCACCCGCGCCTCGGCGCATCTGCAGATCGCGCAGCCGGCGCTGACCCGACATGTGCAGCGGCTCGAAGACGAGCTCGACGCGGCGCTGTTCACGCGCGCCAACCGCGGGGTGCGGCTGACCGAGGCCGGCCACAAGCTGCTCGAAAGCGCGCAGCGCATCCTGCGCGACGTCGAGCGCGCCGGCGACGAGATCCGCGCCCACAAGGCGCATCCCAGCGGCAAGATCATCCTCGGAGTGACCCCGACCTTGTGCCCGGTCGTGGTGCCGCAGCTGTTCGCCCGGATGCGGCATCACTACCCGATGATCGAGCTGAAGGTGGTTCATGCCGGCACCGTGCGGCTGGAGGAATTCGTCATCGACGGCCGCGTCGACCTGGCGTTGCTGGCGGAGATCTCGAAGAGCCGCCTGATCGTGTCGACGCGACTGGCCGAGGAGGAGATGGTGCTGATCACCGCGCCGGGCGCGCGGCCGCGCGACATCGTTTCAACCGACGAGCTGAACCGCACGCCGCTGATCCTCGGCGACGGGTTGCGCGCCGCACTCGACGTGCTGCTCGCCGGCCATGGCATCGCGCTCCAGGTCGACACCGAGCTCAACGACCACGAAACGATCCGGCTGATGGTGCAGCAGGGGGTCGGCGCCTCGATCCTGCCCCACTCTTCGGTCGATCGCGAATGCGCGCGCGGGCTGGTAGAAGCGCACCGCATCACCGCCGGCGGGATCTTTAGGACATTGGCTCTGGGCACGGCGGCGAGCCGCGGCCCGTCGGCGGCGCGGCAAGTCGTGGCCGAGATCGTCACCGAGGTGCTCGCCGACATCGAGGCCGACGGCAAGCTGCGGCCGGATGTCAAAGATGCGGTGTCCGCCGCGGAATCTCGTCCTCGCCTGCGCGAGCGCGCTAAAGTCGGAGCTTAACCCGAAGGAGACTTCAATGCAGATCGTCGATTCACAGATCCATCTTTGGGAAAACGCCCGGATGTCGCCGCAACACCGGCAGATCCCGACCTACAACGTCGATGATGCGCTGAAGGAGATGGCGGAGGCCGGGGTCGACGCGGCTGTCATTCATCCGCCCAGCACACTCGGCGAGGCGCCGAACGTGCAGGCGGTCGAAGCGGTGAAAGCGCACCCGGGCAAATTCTGCATCCTCGGGAATTTCGACCTGCAGAACCCGGATCGCGAGAACATCGTCAAGAACTGGCGGCAGCGGCCGGGCATGCTCGGCTTTCGCTTCACGTTCAACCAGCCGCACCAGCAGAGCTGGTGGAACGACGGCTCGCTCGACTGGTTCTGGGCGGCCTGCGAGCGGGAAAAGCTGGCGGTCGGTTTGCTGGCCGGCGGGCATATGGCCGACCTCGGCAGGATCGCCGAGCACCATCCCGGCCTCAAGCTGCACATCGACCATCACGGCCGCGGCGGCGCCGGCGGGTCGGGGACCGACGCCGCCGCCTTTGCCAATCTCGGCGACATGCTGGCGCTGGCCAAATATCCCAACGTCGCGGTCAAGTTATCGGGCGCGCCGAGCTATTCGAGCCAGCCCTACCCCTACCGCAACATTCACCCGTACATCCGCCAGATCTTTGACGCGTTCGGCCCGCAGCGCTGCTTCTGGGGCACCGACATCACCCGCATGCCGTGCTCGTACCGGCAATGCGTGACGATGTTCACCGAGGAATTGCCGTGGCTGCAGGGCCGAGACAAGGAATTGGTGATGGGCGACGCGGTCTGCGACTGGCTCGGCTGGAAGCGTCCCGTCTGACGCGCCCTGTTAGGCCCGGCGGGGCTACCCTCACCCACCCATCCCTCGCGGGCTGGGTCCCCCCCTCTCCCGCATTGCGGGAGAGGGTGCCGACCCCCGGACTGCGATCCGGGGGGAGGCGGGTGAGGGCTGATCTTTACTGTGATGCCACGCCGATATGCTGGCGATCGACAGACGGTATTTCGAACATCGCCGGCGCCGGCGTAACCTCGCCGTCGGGCGACAGAGGGTGAGACGATGCAATTCGGCCTGTTCGGCAGTGCCGCGGCAAGGCGCGGCGGCCCCGAGTTCGACAGCAGCGAGGGCTTTCGCGATTTTATCGAATACAATGTCGAGGCCGAGGCGCTGGGCTTTCACAGCACCTTTGTCGTCGAGCACCACTTCACCGGCTATGGCCAGGTCTCGGCGACGATCAATCTGCTGACCTGGCTCGGCGCGCGCACCCGCCGGCTGCGCCTCGGCACCGCGGTCATGGTGTTGCCCTGGCACAACCCGGTGCTGTTGGCCGAGCAGGCCGCAACCCTCGACCTCTTATCCGGCGGCCGGCTCGATTTCGGGATCGGCAAGGGCTATCGCTACAACGAGTTCGCCGGCTTCCGCGTGCCGATGGAGGAGGCCGATGCGCGCTTCGACGAGTGCCTCGAGGTGATCCTCAAGGCGTGGACCGCCGATGAGCCCTTTTCCCATCGCGGCAAATACTGGAGTTTCGACAACATCGTGGTCGAGCCGCCGACCGCGCAAAAGCCGCACCCGCCGATCTGGATGGGGGCGGGCAGCGAGCGCTCGATCCGCCGCGTCGCCGTGCAGGGCTACAATCTGCTGCTCGGCCAATACGCCTCGCCGAGCGACGTCGGCGCCAACGTCGCGATCTACAGATCCGAGGTCGAGGCGCATGGCCGGTCATTCGATCCGATGCAAGTCGCCGTGACCCGAGCCTTCTTCGTCTGCGACAATGCCGGCGACCGGGAAGCGGCAATGGAGCGGCGGCTGCAGAACCGGATGCGCCAGCTAAAGCTCGCGACCACCCCCGACGGCACCGTCCACGGCGGGCCCGACCGAGCCACCGGCGATCCGCGCACAGTCAACGAAATCAGTGCCATGTACGGCACTCCCGACCACATCGCCGAGCGGCTCGAAGAGCTGCGCGCAGCCGGCGCCGGGTATGTGCTGATCAACGGCGGCGGCTCGGGCGGCGGTGCCCGCGGCCGCACCAGCCTGCGTCGCTTCGCGCGCGAAATCATGCCGCATTTCGCCGCCGCGCCGGCCAAGCGCGTCGCCGTATAACAAGCGGCTCAGCCGCGGCCGTTGTCGGTCAACCGGCGGCAACCGGCTTTCCCTTTGCCCGCAGCGCGTCGAGGGCTTCGGGGGTGTCGATGTCGACGAGGATCGCGTCGTCGTCCATCTCGACTTCGGCGACGAGTTCGGCGTGCTCGCCGATCAGGTGCCGGGCGCCGACATCGCCGGCGATCTGGGCCATTTCGGGGAAGAAATGCCTGGCCCACAGCACCGGGTTGCCGCGCTTGCCATGGCGGGTCGGCACGATGATCGCGCGGCCTTCGAGCGGGTTGAACGCCGCGATCAGGCGGTCGATATGCCGGCCGGTGACGAGCGGCATGTCGCCGAGACAGACGAGTGTACCATCGAGATCGGATGGCAGTGCGGCGATCCCGCGCTTCAGCGAGGTCGAGAGCCCGTCGGCGAAATCGGGGTTGCGGACCCGCTCGACCGGCAGCTTGCCGAGGGCGGCGTCGACCTCGTCGGCCTTGTTGCCCAAAACGGCGATGATCGGCCGCGCCCGTGAGGCGAGCAGCCGTTGCGCCACCCGCGCGACCATCGGCACGCCGTCGATCTCGGCCAAGAGCTTGTTCGGGCCGCCCATCCGCCGCGATTGGCCGGCGGCGAGCAGCAGCGCGCCGATCCGCGGGCCTTGCGGCTTCTCCTGCGGCGCCGGGGGCTTGGCTTCGGCCCGCGGCAGCGGGCGCGACGGGATCTCGGCGAGAAGCCCGCCGCTGCCCATCCGCATGATCTCCGCCGAACCCACCGGCAGCCCGGCGACGAGCCGCTCCAGCACCCAGTCGAAGCCGTTGACCTTGGGCGAGCGGGCGCAGCCCGGCAGCCCCAGCACCACCCGCTCGCCGACATGGCCGAGCAATAAGAGATTGCCGGGGTCTACCGGCATGCCGAAATGGTCGATGCGCCCGCCCGCGGCGACGATCGCCGCCGGGATCACGTCGCGGCGGTCGAGGATCGCCGAGGCGCCATGGATCAGCAGGAGGTCGACCCCATGGCCGAGCCCGTCGCGGATTCGTGCGGCCAGTTCGCCGCTCGCATGAGCGCAGCGTTCCTCGAATGCGAGCTTGCAGCCGAGTGCGGCGAGCCTGCCCTCGGTGACCTGCCGGGTCTTGTCGAGGATGGTTTCCTTGAGCCCCGGAAGCCGGGTCTGCACGAGGCCGACCGCGCGCGGCTGAAAGGATGCGACGCGCAGCAGCGGACCCGCCGCTATGGCCTCCTTGACGCAACGTTTGACCGCCTCCGCCGGGGCCGCGAACGGGATGATCTTGACGGTGGCGACCATCTGGCGCGGCTCGACGACCGCGAAGGGCGGCAATGTACCGATCGTTATGGTTTCGTCGACCAGATTGAGCCGGTCGATGCGCTCGCGGTCGAACACCAGCAGCCCACGGGTTTCGGCATAGAGGTTGACCCGGCCGGTGAACGGCGCCGCCGCTGTGATCCCCGGTCCGCGAGCCGCCGCCGCCACCCTCTCGGCCGCCACGTCCTCGCCGACATCGCCGGGATCGAGCCGCGCAACGGTGATCTCCGAGACGCCGGATGCGGCGATCAGCCCGACATCGGCGGACGACAACACGCGACCCTTCTTGAGCGCCGTCGTCCCAAGCTTCAGGCTATGCGCGAGGATCGCCCCTTCGGCCTCGGCGACCGGGACATCCCCGAACCTCATGCCGCCTCCGCGCCTTCGCCCCGACGCAGGATCTGAGTCATCTGGGCGACGATCGAGATCGCCACCTCGGCCGGCGACACCCCGCCGATAGCCAGGCCGATCGGGCCGTGGATGCGGGTGAGATCCTTGTCGCCGAAGCCCGTTTCCTTCAGCCGCGAGCAGCGCGCGGCGTGGGTGCGGCGCGAGCCGAGCGCGCCGATGTAAAAGCACTCCGAGCGCAGGGCCACGGCGAGTGCCGGGTCGTCGAGCTTCGGATCGTGGGTCAGGGTCACGACCGCCGAACGATGATCGGGCTTCAGCCGTTCCAGCGCCTCGTCGGGCCATTCCTGGGTCAGCTCGACCCCGGGGAAGCGCGCTTCGGTGGCAAAGGACTGCCGCGGGTCGATGACGGTGACCGCGTAATCGGCCAAGGTCAGCATCTGCACCAGCGGCTGCGCGATGTGCACGGCGCCGACGACAAAACAGCGCCGCGGTGGGCTGAACACCTCGACAAAGACTCGGCCCGCCGGGATTTCGATGGTTCGGTTTCGGTCGGCGCGCAGAGCCTCGCGCACCGTGCCGAGTGTCGCCTCGTCAAGCGCGAGATCGCCCTCGGGCATGTCGCCGTCGAGCAGCAATTGCCGGCCGGTGGCGATGTCGGTCGCAAGGGCCACCGATCGTTGCTCGCGGCCCGCGGCGACGACGCGGTCGAGAATGCGCCCCTTCATTCGACGCGCTCGACAAAGATCTGGATCTTGCCGCCGCAGGCCAGGCCGACTTCCCAGGCCTGGTCGTTGGTGACGCCGAAATCGAGGAGCCGCGGCTTGCCGTCGCGGATCACTTCGAGCGCCTCGCCGACGACCGCACCCTCGACGCAGCCGCCCGAGACCGAGCCGACCATCGCGCCCTTGTCGTCGACCGCGAGCTTGGCCCCGACCGGCCGCGGCGAGGAGCCCCAGGTGGTGACGACCGTCGCCAATGCCACGCCCGATCCCGCTTCGCGCCAGCGCGCCGCCTGTTCGAGGATTTCCGCCGTATCGCTCATACCGCCCTCTCCTCATTGTGCTGCCATGCCGCGGCCGCCGTCCCCCGCCGTTGGATCGGCGCGCTCAGCACCCCGATCAGGGTTTCGAGGCTTTCGAGATTGTGCACCGGCCGGAACTCGTCGACATAGGGCATCATCGCCTTCATCCCCAGAGATCTTGGCTCGAACCCTTCGTAGCGCAACAGCGGGTTCAGCCAAATCAGCCGGCGACACGAGCGGTGCAGCCGATCCATCTCGCGGGCAAGGCCGGTGCCGGCGTCGCGGTCGAGCCCGTCGGTGATCAAGAGCACGATCGCGCCCTGGCCCAGCAGCCGACGCGACCACAGCCGGTTGAACTCGGCGATCGAGTGGCCGATGCGGGTCCCGCCCGACCAGTCGGCGACGGCCTCGCCGACCCGCTCCAAGGCGAGATCCACGTCGCGGTGGCGCAGATAGCGGGTGATGTTGGTGAGCCTGGTGCCAAAGACGAAGTCGTAGACCCGGTCGCGGTCGTTGGTGACCGCGTGCATGAAATGCAGAAAGACACGGCTGTAGCGGCTCATCGAGCCCGAGATGTCGCACAAGACGACGAGCGGCGGCGGGCGGCGGCGCCGGCTCTTGCGCTTCAGCTCGATCAGCCCGCCCGAGCGCAACGCCGCGCGCATCGTCGCCCGCAGATCGGCGCGAAGGCCGTGCCGGTCGGGTGCAAAGCGGCGGGTCGCGACGTCCTGCACCGGCAGCCGCAGCCGCGCGATCGCGGCCTTGGCGCGCGCCAGTTCTTCGAGCGACATCTTCTCGAAATCCATATTTCGCAACTGCTCGCGGTCGGAGAAGGTCATGACCGCGTCGATTTCGGTTTCGGTCTCCTCGGGCTCGCCGGCCGGCTCCTGCCGGTTGGGGTGCAATGCCTCGGCGAGGCGCCGCGCCATCTCGGCGCCCGGTCCTCCTCGCCCTCGATCCGCAATTCGGGCAACACCAGCCCCATCATCTTTTTCAACAGATCCGGATTGCGCCAGAAGATATGAAACGCCTGGTCGAAGATCAGCCGCTGGTCCGGCCGGTTGACGAACACCGCATGCAACGTCCAGTAGAAGTCTTGCCGATCGGTGATCCCGACCGCCAGGACCGCGTCGACCGCGTCGATGACCTTGCCCGGCCCGACCGGCAGCCCCGCCGCGCGCAGGGTGCGCGCGAAATGCATCAGATTGGCGAGCAGCGATCCGCTGGATTGCGACATTGCGTCACCACCTGGTACTCGGGACCGTGGGCGTCCCCCCGCATGCGGGGCGGGACGCCCGCGCTCTTCTCATCGCCCGTCGGCGGCGGCTTCGGCCTTGACCTGATCGAGCAGGCGCGCGGCTTCGCTGCCCTGCAGCCGGGCGATGTCGTCCTGGTATTTGAGCAGCACGCCCAAGGTATCGTTGATCGCGTGCGGGGTCAGCTCAAGGACATTCAGTTGCATCAGCGCCTCGGTCCAGTCGATGGTCTCGGCGATGCCGGGCAGTTTGAACAGATCCATCGTGCGTAGCCTTTGGACGAAGCCGACGACCTCGCGCGACAAATGTTCGCTCGCCCCGGGCGCCTTGCGCTTCAGGATCTCCAATTCGCGCGTCGCGTTAGGATAATCGACCCAATAGTAGAAGCAGCGCCGCTTCAGCGCGTCGTGAATTTCGCGGGTGCGGTTCGAGGTGATGATCACGATCGGCGGCGCGGCGGCATGAACCGTGCCGATCTCGGGGATCGTCACCTGGAAATCGGAGAGGAGTTCCAGAAGATAGGCCTCAAAGGGTTCGTCGGTGCGGTCGAGCTCGTCGATCAGCAATACCGGGGCGCCGGCGATGTCCGGCTCCAGCGCCTGCAGCAGCGGCCGTTTGATCAAAAACCGGTCGGAGAAGATCGCGCTTTCGATCTCTCCACGGTCCTCCTCGGCCGCCTCGGCGAGGCGGATCTCGATCATCTGCCGCGCGTAATCCCATTCATAGACCGCAGAGGCGACATCGAGCCCCTCGTAGCATTGCAGTCGGATCAGCCGGCGCTTGAGGGCGGTCGCCAGCACCTTGGCGATTTCGGTCTTGCCGACCCCGGCCTCGCCTTCGAGAAACAGCGGCCGCTTCAAGTGCAACGCCAGATGCACCGCCGTCGCCAGGCTGCGGTCGGCGATGTAATCGGCGCTGCCGAGCATGGCCAGAGTGTCGTCGACCGAGGCGGGCAATTTGGCGGAGGAGGAGGCAACATCCATCAGAACGATCCGATCGAACAAAATCCCTCTCCCGACGGGAGAGGGCGGGCGAGCGAGGCGAAGCCGGCAACCGCACCGGCTGACCTTCACATTTCTGCAAATTTAGTGCGTCCGACGCGCCGACGCCACCTGGCAGCCAGCCGCGCTCCGAGCGAGAGTTCATTCGCCGGTCGCAGTCGCATGATGAAGGAGTTGCTGGTCCGCTTCGGTAATTTGCCGACCGGTCAGGCCCGGCACCACGACCGACGGCGAGGGGGGCCGCCACGCCCTCAACGAGAAACGCCCGCCCAGCCCAACGCCACCTTGCAGCGAAGCTTAGGACAAACTGTCCTAAGAAGACGCCAAGCGCCTCAGCGACGCCCACAGGAGCGGACAGTTTAGGGACTCAACGCTCCGGCGGACACGCTTGCACAGCGGCTGTCGGAGTCCACTCCGCTAGAGGAGGCTGTTCAGCTTCGCGAATACAGCCTCGAACCGGTCCTTGGTTGTGTCGGGTTTTTTCGGGTGAGCGCCGCTAGATTTTCGGAGAAGTAACGCGCAGGCCTGAAATGCCCGTACTCTCCGGTATTCAGGGGTGTGGTAGCAAGGTGCGCCTCGATCGCTTTGACGACGCGCGGCAGCTTCGCGTTCAGCTTTGTCACCACGATCTCTGACTGTAAGCTGCTTGGCGTACTCGGCGTTCACTAGGCCGACGTAGAAACCTCGATCAAACATATCCTCCACGTCGGCCTCTGCACCGCCGGTGAAGTCGACGAACGTATGCACGTTCTTTTTCTGGAGTAGTTTTTTCTTGTATAGCCCTTCAATCTGATGTATGTACTCAGGGAACTGACGCCGGGCCAGTTGTCGGGAATCTCCCCGTTGCCCAAACCGCTCCCCACCGGTCAGTCGCTCCAGCTGCTGTTCCAGCCGTCAGGTGAAACCGGCTCCCGCCCGAATCCCGGCTACTACTAGCCCTGGCGGCCACCGAGCCGAGCGCACCGCAAGCGATGCTGTGGCGGGCCGCCGCACAGCTCGGAATCGATCCCGAGGTGGCTTCCGCGGAGGCAGGGGACCTGGTTGCGTTCGATCCCCCGGGTCACGTTCTCTGTTCAGAGCCAACTACAAAGAGTATTTTGCAGGTGTCAGGGGCCCCTTCGCGGTGAGTGTGTGTATTGTGCATGCAAAGAAGTTGTCTGAGGTCGTGTTGATGTGGATCGGCAGCGGTCATGAGCATATCAATCGAGGATTTCACATGATCTTCGGATGTTGATGACATGCCATTTTGTAATTTGTTATGAGAGGTCAATGCCAAGGAAGGTCCAAAGGCATTCTCGTTGGCATCGAGGAGGATATTGGTACTGTAACAGGTGACGTCGTAGTTATCAGCGCCGGCGCAGGCGGCGGCCGCCGCCGCCGCCGCCGCCGCCGCCGCCGCCGCCGCCGCCGCCGCCGCCGCCGCCGCCGCCGCCGCCCGGCCGCCCGGCCGCCCGGCCGCCGCCGCCAAAACGGCGGCGGCGAGAGAGAGAGTGCAAGCGTGAGCTAGGCGAGAGAGCTCACCCACACAGTGAGAGAGGCTTCCTCCCTCGTCCGGCCACAAGGCTTCAACAACTTGTTATAAAGTCTGCAGTGCTTCCACCAGCTCAGCTCCAGCAGCCAGAGAAGCCTCCAGCCACAGACCAACACCAGGAGGGTCAAGTCCTCCTCCACCAGCTAGAGAGAGAGTCAGCAGCACTCACTCTCTCTCACCTCAAGGTCAGCTCCAAACAGACAGTCATCACAGTCATCTTGCTGCTTCTTCTTGCTCAGCACGTCACCTTGGCCAGCAGACAGGTTGATGATGATGTTTCAGCAGAGATGAGCTCACTCACTCACTAGTACTTCTTCTAGGAGCTCACTCTCACCAGCTCAGCAGCCTGCAGCTCAGCCACCTGCTTCACCTTCACACTCAGGCCACAAAATCCTCCAGTGCTTCACTCTTGCTAGCTGCTTGATGATGTTGAGACCACGTCGTCATCCTCCCCCCCCCCCCGACCGAGGAGCCGGAAGCCGGTCAATTGCGGTTATTGCTTCCCAGACTTTCGCCCATACCTACAATGGCGCAACCCCGCTCAATCCCAATGCTCCGGTCACAGCCGCGATCGTCGAAGCGCTTTACAGCCAAGCTTTGGGCAGCGAGGGTTGCCGGCGGGCCGGCTGCTCGCTGGTCGGTGGCGAGACGGCGGAGCACCCCGGCGCCATGGGACCCGACGACCTCGACCTGGCCGGCTTCGCGGTGGGCGTGGTCCAAGCAAGGGACACAACTCGGTCCCGAATGTGTCCCGGTGGGCGACGTCATTGTCGGGTTGGCCTCCCCCGGCCTGCGCTCCAACGGGTACACGCTGGCCCGCCACGTGCTGTTGGAGCGGGCAGGGCCTCGGGTTCGGAGACCCGGCCTGGAGTGGGGCCGAGACAGACGGTGGCCGACGAGTTGCTGCTGCCCTCGGTCCTCTACGCCCGGCTGTGCTGGCGCTGCGCGGCGCGCCTCGGGGGAGGCGCTGCACGTGTGCGCCCACATCACGGGCGGGGGGATCGTCGGGAACCTGCCCCGCGTCTCTGCCCGACGGGGTCGGGGCGGTGCTCCGATCGCTCCGGTTGGGAGGAGCCGCGTGTCTTCGGCGAGATACAGCGGCTGGGCGTTTCGCCGAAGCCGAGATGGACCGCGTCTTCAACCGTGGCCTGGGCATGGCCCTGGTGGTGGCGGCCGGATCGGCCCGACTACGTGGTCGAGGCGTCGGCCTCGGCGGGCCGGGCCGCGTCGGTGGTCGGCTCCGGTCGTTGACGACATGGCCGGCGTTCGCTTCGCGGTGAGCACCGAACACCGGTACGCCCCCTTTTTACCACCTGCTGGCGCACTCGGTGCGCCGGGGGACTTCACGCTCAAGTCAGGCCGCAAGAGCACCTGGTTCATCGATTCCAAGCAGACGGTGTGCCGGCCCGAGGCCATGGTGCTGGTGGCCGAGGCGGTGCTGTCGTTGATGCCGGACGAGGCCAACGCCATCGGCGGCCTGACCATGGGGGCTGACCCGGTCGCCTTCGTGACGGCCGGCGTGGCCGCCACCCGGGGCCGGGCCCCTCAAGGCCTTCAGCGTGCGCAAGGAAGTGAAGGACCACGGCGGCCGGCGGCCGGATTGCCGGCGCCCTCGACCCGGGCGACAAGGTGGTGGTGACCGAGGACACGGTGACCCGGGGCACCTCGCTGCTCGAGGCGGCGGACGCGGTGCAAGAGGCGGGGGCCGAGGTGGTGCTGCTGGTGGCGGTGGTCGATCGCGGGCGGCACGGCCGAGGCGATGGCGGCGGCCGAGGGTCTGTCCTTCCGGGCCGCCTCACTGCTGCCCGATCTCGGCTTCGACTACGAGGGGGCCTGACTCAGAAGACGGCGATCGGGTTGACCGGCGAGGCGGTGCCCCGCTTGAGGACCAGGGGGGCGATGGTCAGGGAGAAACTCCCAGCGCTGCTCCTCCGCGGAGGCGTCGGCCAGCGCGTCGAGGTCCAGGTTGTCGAGCAGGTGCAGGCCCATGGCCACCAGCGCCACGGTGTGGATCGGCATGTGGACGTCGGCAACCCGCGAGGGGCAACACATCGGAGACGCCGTCGCTTCCGAGCCGCGGCCACCTCACGCTGGTGCAGCCAGGTCAGGCAGGACGCGTCCAGCCCGGCCACGCCGGCGTTGACATCCCAAGGACCGTGTTGGTCCCGCCAGCGCCAGCGGCCCGTGCGCACCACCAGGAGGTCGCCG
>CAVPFW010000017.1:0-159525 GCA_963703855.1 uncultured Alphaproteobacteria bacterium | reverse complement strand
TGACCCGTGGGGACGATGCAGCTTGGTCCAGGCGGTGGCGGGCACGTGGATGCACGGAACTAGTCCGTGAGCTGAAGGCCCACGGGACAAGCCCGGCCAAGACGATTATCGATGGCGTGAACATGTGCGTTAGCGCCACAAATTTGTTCGGGCGAGGTCGATTACTTCATCGGCCCGGCCGCTCATCACCGCTTTCACCATGTAGAGCGTGAAGCCCTTCGCCATCTCCGCGGTGATCGAGGGCGGCATCGCCAGCTCGGTGCGGTTCACGACGGCGTCGACCGCACCGGCCCGTCATGGGCGAGCGCGCCGGCGATGCCGGCATCGACCTCGGCCGGGTCTTCGAGCCTGATGCCGCGGACGCCGACCGCTTCGGCCATCGCCGCGAAATTCGGGTTCCGGAGCTCTGTGCCGGTGTGAGAAAGCCCGAGGATTTCTGCTCGAGCTCGATAAAGCCGAGCGCGCCGTTGTTGAATACGACGACTTTTACCGGCAGGCCGAGCTGCACGAGGCTGAGAAAGTCTCCCATCAGCATCGTGAAACCGCCATCGCCCGACAGCGAGACCACCTGCCGGCCGGGGAACGCGGCCTGAGCGCCGATCCCTTGCGCCAGCGCGTTGGCCATCGAGCCGTGCCAGAAGGACCCGACGAGCCGCCGGCTGCCGTTCATCGCCAGATAGCGCGCGGCCCACACCGTCGGCAGACCGACATCGCAGGTGAAGACGGCGTCCTTTGCGGCGTGGTCGCTGATCGCCTTGGCGATCTGCTGCGGGTGGATCAGCCTCTTGCCCGGAGTGCCGACGGCCAGATCGTCGAGCCCTTTGCGCGCCCTGGTGAATGCTGTTGCGCCTGCGCCAGATGGGTCGCCTGCGATTCTGCTGCAGCAGCGGCAGCAGCGCCTCGATCGTCGCCCGGACCTCACCCACCACGGCGAGATCGACCGGCGCCCGGCGTCCGATGTTTTCCGCCCGGATATCGACCTGGGCAATGCGCACGCCTGCCCCCTGAGGATAGAATTGCCGATAGGGGAAATCGGTGCCGAGCATCAGCAAGACGTCGCAGTCGAGCATTGCGTAATAGCCGGAAGAAAACCCGATCAGCCCGGTCATGCCGACGTCGTAGGGGTTGTCCCACTCGACATATTCCTTGCCGCGCATGGTATGGACCATCGGCGCCTTGAGACGCTCGCCCAACGCCAGAAGCTCACTGTGCGCGCCTCGGCATCCCGAGCCGCACAGTATCGTAACCCGGCGGTTGCCGTTCAGCAGCGCTGCCAGCCGCTCGAGTTCCTGCTTGGCCGGGGCTACCACCGGCGCCGCCGGCAGCAGACCCGCGGCCTTGGCCGGCGGCGCATCGGATGCCGCTTGCAGCGCGACATCGCCCGGCATCACCAGCACCGACACGCCGCGCTTGCCTACCGCCTCGCGGATCGCGACTTCGAGCACACGCGGCATCTGGTGGGCGCCGGAAACGAACTCGCAATAATGGCTGCACTCTTTGAACAGGGACTCCGGGTGGGTTTCCTGAAAATAGCCGGAGCCGATCTCGGCCGAGGGGATCTGCGCGGCGATGGCCAACACCGGCACGCGCGATCGATGGCAGTCGAAGAGGCCATTGATCAGGTGCAGATTGCCCGGTCCGCAGCTCCCGGCGCAAACCGCTAGCTCCCCCGTCAGATGCGCCTCGGCGCCGGCCGCGAAGGCGGCAACCTCTTCGTGCCGGACATGCACCCACTCGATCTTGCCTTGGCGGCGAAGCGAGTTGGTCAGCCCATTCAGGCTGTCGCCGACAATACCGTAGATCCGCTTGACACCGGCAGCGGCGAGAGTTTCGGCGAACTGGTCAGCAACAGTTTTTGCCATGTATCCCTCCTCAACAGGACGCAGATGAGGACTGATCACTCGCGACGATAGTTAAGCCGGAAAATCCTCTCTGCGTGAGGCCTGGCGACGGCCCGGGCCACGCCCGCGCCCAGATCCTGTTCGACCATGGCCAGCGCCAGGTCGATCCCGGCGGTCATCCCGGCCGAGGTCCACACCGGGCCGTCGATGATGAAGATGCGGTCTTCCTCCACCTTCACCTTTGGGAACCGAGCCTGCAAGTCGCGCGCGCGGTTCCAGTGCGTGGTCGCGCGTCGGCCGTCGAGCAGGCCTGCTTCGGCCAGGATGAACGCGCCGGTGCAGGTCGCGGCGACCCGCCGGCATCGCCCCAAGGCCTGCCGCACGAATTCGATCACGCCCGGCGTCGGCGGTTCGGTGCCCCGGCCGACCATCAGTGTGTCGAAAATCGTGGCGTCGAACGGCTCGGTCGCAATGCTGACGCCGATCGAGCTGCGGATGGATGCGCCGGTCTCGGACAGCAGACGCACATCGTAGACCGGCTCGCCGATCTCCTTGTTCGCGTATTCGAAGACGGAGAGCGCGGCGAAGCTCATCACCTGAAAGCCGGGGGAGACCACGAAACCGATGCGTTGCATAGGGTGCTCCGGCGCGGATGTCCTGAAATGCCGCTTATATGACGTTTGAGACATGCCTCCTCAAGCTTAGATCTCCTCGCAGCCGATCGGACGGCCGCGGACAGAGGAGAGGGGATATGAGCACCATCGAAGCGAAGGGCACGGCACTGATCACCGGCGCCTCATCGGGCATCGGCGCCGTCTATGCCGACCGCCTGGCCAAGCGCGGCTACGACCTGATCCTGGTCGCCCGCAACCAGAACCGGCTCGCGGCCCTGGCCCGGCGCCTGGAGGCCGAGACTGGCCGGTCAGTCGAGACGATCGCCGCCGATCTCAACGACAAGGCGGATCTGGCCCGGATCGAGACGGCGCTGCGCACGAACGCAAGCATTACATTGCTGGTGAACAATGCCGGCGTCGGCGCAACCGCGCCGCTGCTCGATTCGGACGTCGAGAAGATGGATCAGATGATCCGTCTCAATGTCGGCGCGCTGACCCGGCTGACCTACGCTTCGGCGCCCGGCTTCGTCGCGCGCGGCGGCGGCACCATCGTCAACATCGCTTCGATCGTGGCGATCTCGCCGGAAACCCTAAACGGGGTCTACGGCGGCAGCAAAGCGTTCGTGCTGGCCCTCAGCCAGTCGCTCAATCACGAGCTCGCGGGCAAGGGCGTGCGCGTCCAAGCCGTCCTGCCCGGGGCGACGGCGACGGAATTTTGGGACATCGCCGGGCTTCCGGTAAGCAATCTGCGCGCGGGAACAGTTATGTCGGCGGAGGATTTGGTCGACGCCGCCCTCGCCGGTCTCGACCAGGGAGAGATCGTTACTATTCCGTCGCTGCCCGACAAGGCCGAATGGGATGCGTTCGAGACGGCTCGTCGGGCGATGTCCGGGAGGCTTTCGACCGCTGCCCCTGCCGCGCGATATGGCATCGGGCATTCCAACCAGAGGGTGAGCTGACATAAAACGGCGAGGAAAATTCCAGCGCTTCGGCACCGAGACGGTGGCGCCAGCGGCCGGTCGCAGGGCCGAAATTCTCGGCACGGCGAGCAGCTCGCGCTAGATTGGATTGTTATGGCTCGTCACCCGCCGGAACGGGCGGCCGCCTCCAGCAAAGGGACGACAATGCAGCGCCGCAAGCTCGGTAAGTTGGAAGTCTCCGCGATCGGCCTGGGCTGCGCCACGATGACGCCGTTCTATGGCGAGCCCGACCCGGCGGCGGCGCTCGCGACCCTGGAGCGCGCGGCCGAGATCGGCGTCGATTTTCTCGACAGCTCCGACGCCTACGGCCAGGGCCGCAACGAGGAGCTGATCGCGCGCGCGCTCAAGGGGCGCCGCCAAAAATACGTGATCGCCAGCAAATTCGGCAATATGGGGCGCAATCCCGACGGATCGGCGGCCGGCGACGGCAGGCCGGAATATTTGCGGCTCGCCTGCGAGAGAAGCCTCGCGCGGCTCGGCACCGACATTATCGACCTCTATTACATCCACCGGGTCGATCCCCGGGTGCCGATCGAGGACACAGTCGGCGCGATGGGCGAGCTCGTGCGCGAGGGCAAGGTGCGGTTTCTCGGCATCTCGGAAGCCGGGGCCGACACGATCCGGCGCGCGCATCGGACCTATCCGCTGTCGGCGGTGCAGATCGAGTATTCGTTGTGGTCGCGCGAAGTCGAGGACGCCATTGTGCCGCTTTGCCGACAGCTCGGCATCGGCTTTGTCGCCTACAGCCCGCTCGGCCGCGGCTTTCTGACCGGCACGGTCACCGCGCAAGACGATCTCGGCAGCAACGATGCGCGCCGACACATGCCCCGCTTCGAAGGCGAGAATTTGCGGCACAACCTCGAGCTGGTCGCCGCGCTGCGGCGGCTCGCGGCGGCGCAGGGATGCACGCCGGCGCAGCTGGCGATCGCCTGGGTGCTGTCGCGCGGCGAGCACATCGTGCCGATCCCCGGCACCAGCCATCGGCATCGCCTCGAGGAGAACGCCGCTGCTGCGGAAATTACGCTTTCGGTGGCGACGTCGCGGGCGCTCGACGATATTTTCCGGCCGGGCGCCGCTGCCGGCCCGCGCTATGCCGAGCCCTATGCGCGCACCCTCGGCATCTGAGATATTCCCCTGTCGCGCAGGGCTGTCCGGGAAAACTGCGGCTTCGAGGTAAATGTGTCTTTAACTCCTCCAATGCGATCTCAACATCGTCTTGCCCGGCCTTGTGCCGGGCATCCGCGTCTTCGTTTCGGGCGCCGCTGAAAGTCGTGGATGCCTACGGATCAAGTCCGTGGGCTGAAGGCTCACGGGGTCAAGCCGGGCCAAGACGAAATCGGGGAGTTCATTCTACCCTTTTGCGGCCACAAAATTTCCCCCGACCGCCCTGCGCTGTCGTGGGAATGACCACGTTGTAATAAAGGAAGCCCATCATGCGTTTCGGATTGTTCGGCGGCGCGCGCACCGAGATCGGCGAGCAGGCCAGCGACAGCCGGATCTACACCGATTACATCGACTATATCTGCGAGGCGGAGGCGCTGGGCTTTCACAGCGTCTTTCTGGTCGAGCACCATTTCACCGGGTTCGGGCAGATTTCGGCAACCCTGAGCTTTCTGACCTATCTGGCGGCGAAGACCTCGCGCATCCGGCTCGGCACCGCGGTGCTGGTATTGCCGTGGCACAACCCGGCATTGCTCGCCGAGCAGGCGGCGACATTGGACCTGCTGTCGAACGGGCGCCTCGATCTCGGCATCGGCAAGGGCTACCGCTGGGGCGAGTTCCATGGCTTCTGCATGCCGATGGAGGAAGCCGGCGAGCGCTACGACGAGGCCGTCGACTTTCTGCGCAAGGCGTGGACGACCGAGGGCCGCTTTTCGCATCACGGCAAGCGCTGGCATTACGAGGACGTGGTCATCGAGCCGGCGCCGGTGCAAAAGCCGCACCCGCCATTGTGGATCGGCGCCCAGAGCGCGCCGTCGATCCGCAAGGCCGCCGAGGACGGGTTCAACCTGCTGCTCGGCCAAGCCGGGAGCCCCGAGCTAGTCGCCGAGAATATCGGGATCTACCGCAAGGCGGTCGAGGCGCAGGGCCGGCGCTTCGATCCGATGGCGGTGGGCCTGACCCGGGCATTGCATATCGCAACCACCTCGGCCGAGCGCGAGGCGGCGCACGAATTGCGCATGACCTTCATGCGCAATGTCCAGCAATTGTCGCTGTCGCCGACCGGCGCATCCCCGACTCTGGGCCGCCCGCGCCGCGCGATGTCGGCCGAGGACATGCGCCGGGCCACCGAAACCGACGCGCTGATCGGCACGCCGGAGGAGATCGTCGGCCGGCTCAGGCAACTCCAGGCGGGCGGCGTCGAATATGTCATGGTCATCGATGTCGGCGGATCGCGCGCCGCGCTGCGCACCTTCGCCCGCGAGATCATGCCCGAATTCGCCGGTTGAGCCGACGATCGCAGGGCGCCGGCCCGACCGCGCTCGTAACCTGATATAAACTTTGTTATCGCTTGCTCGGCGGATAGCACCCGCCGCAAGATCGCGCAGCGCTCACCGACCAGGACATGAACATGAAACGTATCGATCCGCGCGCCGCCGGCGCCTTGGCGCTGATGGTGTCCTTGGCGGCCTGCGTCGCGCCCCCGGTGGCGCCGACGATCCCGGTCGCGCCCGGGCCGGGCAAGAGTTCGAGGCGTTCAACGCCGATCAGGCTGGTTGCCAGCAATACGCCTACCAAGCGACCGCGGGGAACGCCTACGCGGCCAACAACCAAGCCATCGGCAGCGCGATCATCGGCACGGCGCTGGGCGCCGGTCTCGGCGCCGCGATCGGCGGCGGCCGGGGTGCGGCGATCGGCGCCGCCTCGGGCGCGGCTCTTGGCACGGTGGCCGGCGCCAGCGGTTCGGCCTATGCGCAGATGTCCTTGCAGCAGCAATACGACGTCATCTACGGCGAATGCATGGCGGCCCGCGGCAACCAGGTGCCGGGGTTCGCCCCGCCGCCGGGCACGCCGCCATATTCGGGTCAGCCGGGCTATGCGCCGCCGCCGCCACCCTACCGCCCCTATTGACCGGTACCGGAACGGAGATCGCGCCGGCGCCGGCAGTGCTCAGCGCGGCGCGGTTTTTCTGTTGTCGGTCAGATAGATCTGGGTCAGCCCGCGGCGGCGCGCCAGCGAGCGTCCCCAGACGACCGCCTCGTCGTCCGAATCGAAGTGGCGGACCCTCGGCTCCATTTTCGCCGGGCCGCCGGGGTTGTCCCATTCTTCGACCAGGCTGGCGCGCACGCCGACGGGAGCCGGATCGAGGATCAGGGTCAGCTTCATCGCCACCGCCGTGCCCGTTATTCTTTCCGATCGTCGACCGGGTCGAACCAGGGTACACCCTTGGCGAAGAACTGATCCACAGGGCGGAGGACGACATGCTGGATTTGCGCATTCGCGGCCGCAAGGCCATCGTCTGTGCGGCGAGCAAGGGGCTGGGGCGGGCGTGCGCCACGGCGCTGGGGCGCGCCGGGGTCGAGCTGGTGATCACCGCGCGCACCGCCGCGACGCTCGAACAGACCGCCGACGCGATCCGCCAGGAGACCGGCGCCAAGGTGACCGCGGTCGCCGGCGACATCGCCACGGAAGCCGGCCGTGCCGCCGCACTCGCCGCCTGCCCCGCCCCCGACATCCTGGTCAACAATTGCGGCGGGCCGCCGCATGGCGATTTCCGCGAATGGTCGGTCGAGGACTGGCAAAAGGCGGTCAACGCCAACATGCTGACCCCGATCATGCTGATCAAGGCGGTGGTCGACGGCATGTGCGAGCGCCGCTTCGGCCGCATCGTCAACATCACCTCGGGCTCGGTCAAGTCGCCGATCGCCAATCTCGGCATGAGCAACGGCGCGCGGGCCGGGCTGACCGCCTTCTGCGCCGGTATCGCCCGCCAGGTGGCCAAGTACAACGTGACGATCAACGGCCTCTTGCCCGGCCCGTTTCTGACCGACCGGTTGCGTTCGGGCATCGAATTCGAGGCGCGGCGGCAGAATATCTCGTTCGACGAGCTGCTGGCCAAACGCGGCCAGGCGAACCCCGCCGGCCGGGTCGGCGATCCGGCCGAGTTCGGCGACGCCTGCGCCTTTCTGTGCGCCGCCTCCTCCGGCTTTATCGTCGGCCAGAACCTGCTGCTCGACGGCGGCGCCTTCAACTCGACGATGGGCTAGCCTTCGCCGCTGCACGCCGGCGCATTGACGAAGCCGTTTGCAACGTCGGCGGCGATGGCCTGGGGGTCGCGCGCGGCCGGATCGCCCCAGCCGCCGCCACCGCCCGATTCGAGGATCAGCACGTCGCCGGGGCCGATCGCGAGGCCGGTCTCCTTGGTCCTGATCGCGCGCGGCGGCTGCCCGTCCGGATAGAGCACATAACGATGCGGCGCGCCGTCGGCGCCGCCGAGGATGCCGCAGGCGCCATGGCGCACCCCGTCGCCGGCGGTGTTGGCGAGCGCCGGCTCGGCGGTCTCAACCACCATCTCGACCACCCCGCCGGGCCCGCCGCGATACTGGCCGGCGCCACCCGAATCGGCGCGGAACTCGTGGCGGCGAAAGAATAGCGGAAAGCGCACCTCGGTGACTTCGAGGCTGCCGAATTTGATCCCGCCCGCGGCCTGCCACTCGCCGGCGCCGGGCCAGCCATCGCCGGCGGGCGACGCGCCGCCGCCCGGCCGCGCCTGAAAGAAATGCCAGATGAATGGCTTGCCCCCTGGCGCGTTGGCGTGGACCTCGGCGCGCGGGTCCCTGCCCTGGATGGCGATCCGGAAACGGCGGCCCCACCCGGCCATCGCGCGATCGGGGCAGGCCGGCGCCAGCGCCTTGACGATCGCTTCGATGATCTCCTGGCCGCAATGGTTGGTCGCCAAGGTGACCGGCGCACCGGGATTGGCCCACACCACGGTCCCGGGCTTGGCGACGACCGTGATCGGGCGAAAGGTGCCGTCGTTTTTCGGCGTGTCCGGATCGATCAGATAGGACAGGGCGACGACCACCGCCGAGCGCATGTTGGGATAGGAGGAGTTGACGAAGCTCGCGACCTCGTCGTGCGAGTCGGAGAGATCGATGAGCAGATCGCTGCCGCGCTTCTCGACCGTCGCGCGGATATGGATGTCGTCGTGCCCTCGCCCGTCATCGTCGAGCAATGCTTCGCCGCGGTAGCTGCCGTCCTGCCATCGAGCGATGACCGCCCGGGCCTGGCGTTCGGCGCCGTCCAGCACGGCCTCGATCGCGGCGTCGGCGACCCGCCAGCCGAACTCGGCCGCCAGGGCCAGCAGCCGGCGCTCGCCGACGTGCGCCGAGCCGATCATCGCCGCGAGATCGCCGCGGAAGTCGCGCGGATGGCGCACATTGGTCGCGATCATCTCCAGCAGATCGCGGCGCACCCTGCCGCCGTCATAAAGCCGCAATGGGGTGATACGGATCCCCTCCTGCCAGATATCGGTGGCGGCGGCGTTGTAGGCGCCGTGGGTCGCCCCGCCGATATCGCTCTGATGGGCGCGGTTGATCGACCAGAAGCGCGGCCGCTCGCCTTCGAACACGGGCACGAACACGGTCAGATCGGGAAGGTGATTGCCGCCGTGATAGGGGTCGTTGAGCAAAAAGACATCGCCCTCGCGGATATCCCCGGCGAAAAACTCGCTCACCGCCCTCGCCGCATAGGGCAAGGCGCCGACATGGATCGGCACATGCTCGGCCTGGGCGATCAGCCGGCCGTCGAGGCCGCAGATCGCCGTCGAAAAATCACGGCTCGAATTGAGGATTTGGGAATAGGATGTGCGCAGCATCGCCTCGCCCATCTCTTCGACGATCGCCAACAGTCGGTGCTGGACCACCGAGGCGACGATCGGATCGACGCGTACTGTCAATTCCCTCACCCATGGTTTGCGAGCCGCCCGAGGGCGAGCCGATAGGAGCTTTGTCCGCCGATAGGAGCTTTGCCTGATGCCGTACAGACCCAACTACCGGATCGAACGCGCCGAACGCGACCGCGTCAAGAAGGCCAAGAAGGAAGAAAAGATCAAGCAGCAGCAGGAGCGTGCGGCATCGCGCAAAACCGGCGCCGGCGACGACGCCGATCCCTCGGCCGAGCCGGAAAGCCCCTGAGCGGTCAGAATTACCAAGTCGCGAACATCGCGGCCACCGCGACCGCCATGACCGCGGTCGACAGCCAGCCCATCGCCCACAATGCGCGGGGCACGACAAATGCCCCCATCACCCGCTCCTGCCGGGCCATGACCATGATTATGGCCATCAGCGGGACCGCCACGACCCCGTTCAGCACGGCCGACCAGAACAGCGCCTTGATCGGGTCGATATGGATAAAATTGATGAAAATTCCGATCAGGGTCGCGAGCGCGATCGTCCCGTAAAACGCCTTGGCGTCCCGCGGCAACCGGCTGAGGCCGGTCGGCCAGCCGAACGCCTCGCCCAGCGCATAGGCGGCCGACCCGGCCAGCACCGGCACCGCGAGCAGGCCGATCCCGATGATGCCGGCGGCGAAAACGGCAAAGGCGAACGCGCCTGCGATCGGTCGCAGCGCCTCTGCCGCCTGCGACGAGGTCTGGATGTCGGTGATCCCGTGCGCGTTCAACGTAGCCGCCGTGGTGATGATGATGAACAGACTGATCAAATTGGAGAATCCCATCCCCAGATAGGTGTCGATGCGGATCCGGCTGATCGCCGCCCGGGCCTCGCCGGGCGCCTCGATCAGCGGGTGAGCGGCCGGATCGATGCGCTCCTCCTCGGCCTCCTCCGACGACTGCCAGAAAAAGCAGTAGGGCGTGATCGTCGTGCCGAGAACGGCGACGATCGCGACGAGATAGTCCTTTTGCCAGATCAAGCTCGGCACCAAGGTGTGGTAAACGACCTTGCCCCAGGGCACGTCGACTGCGAGCGCGGCGGCGACGTAGGCGAACAGCGACACCGCCGTCCACTTCATGATCCGGACATAGCGCTCATAACGCGAGAATACTTCGAGCACGGCGCAGCCGACGGCAAAGCCGACGACGTAGAGCTTGATCGGCCCGCCCAACAGCAGGCTCAGGGCCGCGCCCATCGCACCCAGGTCGGCGCCGAGATTGATGATGTTGGCGGCGAGCAGCAGCGCGACGATGACCTGCAGCAGCCATCGCGGGTAGTGTTCGCGAATGTTGCCGGCGATCCCGTCGCCGGTGACCCGGCCGATCCGCGCGCTGACCTCCTGGATGGCGGCCATCAGCGGCCAGATGAACAGCATGACCCAGGCCATGCTGTAGCCGAACTGCGCGCCGACCTGGGAATAGGTGGCGATGCCGCTCGGATCGTCGTCGGAGGCTCCAGTGATCAAGCCCGGACCCAGAAAGGCCAGGAGCCCGCGCCGGCGCGGCTTGCGTGGCGCCCAATGATGCGCGATCCGCGCGGCGAGCGGTCGCGTGATTTGCGCATCCGGGAGTGCGGTAGCAGGGGTGAATGGTGTCTCGGTCAATATTCCAGCGCCTCGGGAAATTGGAGCCGGAACTCGAGCTGCATGCTCGGTCCCTGAAACCATTGCGGCAAGGGCGGAAACCGGCCGACCGCCCGGATCATCTCCTCGACCCTGACATCGACGTCGGGATACCCCGAGCTCTGTCCGACCCGCAGCATCGCCACCGTGCCGTCGTCGAGCACCAGCACGTTGATGATCGTTTCGCCGCGCCGCCCGTCGAGCAGCGAGCGGGACAACAGGCCGATATGCTGCCGGGCGAGGGCCGCGAGATAGGCCAGGTATTCGTCGCGGGTGGCGGCGGGGCCCGGGAATCGCGCCGGCCGCGGCACCAGATGCGCCCGCTGCGGCAGCCGCCGCACCGGCTGGCGGGCGGCCGGGGACGGTTTCGCCGGCGGCTTGGGCATCAGCGCCGCATTTGGGTCAGGCGGTGTTGGCAAGGTGAGGTCGGGGGGCGCCGGCAGAAACGGCGGCGGCGGGAGAAAAGCCGTCCGCTGCGGCATTTCGAGCGGCGATTCGGTCGTCGTCGCCGGTTCCTTGTCGGGGGTGGGCTCGTCGCTTTTTGCCTGGTCGCGCCCCTTGGTCTGCGCGGCGCCCATATTTTCCGACGCGATGCGCCCGGGCGGCGGCCGCGCCTCCGGTTTCGGCTGCGGCTTGTGCGCGGGCTTCGACGGCGGCGGAGGGGGTGGCGGCGGCTCGAACACGAGCTGCACCGGGATCGGGGTGATCTCGGCGGGCGGGTGCATCGGCCAGTCGAGCAGCAGCAGCAGCGGCAGCAGATGCAGCAGCAGCGAGCCGATCGGTCCGAACGGACGCTTGCGCGGGTCTGACCCGACCGGCCGTTCGGGTTCGGGCAGCGGGGGCGATCGACGCGGCGCGATCCGGGCGATCGGCGTCGGCGGTTCGCGTCGGCGCTCGGGGTCGATTGCCAGCGGCGACCGCGACGGCGACAAAAGAGGCAGGCCGGCGACCGCCAGGCCGGGCGCGAACAGCGGCTCGCTGCGGGCCTCGTCGCTCGGGGCGTCGATGCGGAACACCGCCGGCGATCACCGCGCCGCGCCGGCCTCGTTGGCGAGCGCCAGCCAGGCGGCCTCATCGAGCAGGGTGACGCCGAGGGCCGCCGCCTTTGTCGCCTTCGAGCCGGGATCGACGCCGGCGACGACAAAGTCGGTCTTGGCCGACACCGAGCTGGTGACGTTGGCGCCCAATGCCTCGGCGCGCGCCTTCGCCTCGGACCGGCTCATCGCCTCGAGGGATCCGGTGAAGACGACGGTCTTGCCGGCGAGCGGCGAGGCCGTGCGCTGCCCAGGCGCCGCGTAATCGAGCACAGTGACCTCCCGCGCGAGATCGTCGAGCACGGCGCGGTTATGCGGCTCGGCGAAAAAGCCGATGATGTCGGCGGCCATGTCACCGCCGATGCCGTGGACATCGATCAGCCCGGCCCGCGCGTCGCTGTCCGGGTCCTGCGCCATCTCCATCTCGGCCCGCCAGCGCGCGAGCGAGCGATAATGGCGGGCGAGCAGCCGCGCCGTCGCCTGGCCCACCTGCGGAATGCCGAGCGCGTTGATGAAGCGGTCGAGCGCGATACGCCGACGCTCGTCGATCGCGGCGACGAGCTTGCGCGCGCTGACCCCGCCCCAGCCCTCGCGCTTCTCGATGATCTCGGGGTCGAGCCGGAAGATGTCGCCCGGCTGATGGATCAGCCCGTCCTCCCAAAACGCCTGGATGTGCCTGGTGCCGAGCCCCTCGATGTCGAAGCCGTCGCGGGCGACGAAATGCTTGAGCCGCTCGACCGCCTGCGCCGCGCAGATCAGGCCGCCGGTGCAGCGCCGCGCGACCATGCCGGGCTCGCGCACGGCCAGGCTGCCGCACACCGGGCAATGGTCGGGAAACCGGTAGGGCTGCGCCTCGGGGGACGGCGCTCGGCCACCACCCCGACGATCTGCGGGATGACGTCGCCGGCGCGCTGCACGATGACGGTGTCGCCGATGCGCACGTCCTTGCGCGCGATCTCGTCCTCGTTGTGCAGGGTGGCGCGCTGCACGACGACCCCGCCGACCGTGATCGGCTCCAGTGCCGCGACCGGGGTCAAGGCGCCCTGCCGTCCGACCGAGATCAGGATGTCGCGCAGCACGGTCTGCGCCTGCTGCGCCGGGAATTTGTGCGCGAGCGCCCAGCGCGGCGCCCGGCTGACCATGCCGAGGCGTTCTTGCAGCCCAAGGTCGTTGACCTTGTAGACGACGCCGTCGATGTCGTAGGGCAAGGCCGTGCGGTCGGCGGCGATGTCGCGGTAATAGGCGAGCACCTCATCGACCCCATGGCACAGGCGCGAGCGCTCGTTGACCGTCAGCCCCCAGGCGCGAAACCGCCCCAGCGCCTCGGCATGGGTGCGGGCAAAGGGCGCGCTCGCCTCGCCCCACGCATAGGCGAAGAATTTGAGCGGCCGGCGCGCGGTGATCGCCGGGTCGAGCTGGCGCAACGAGCCGGCGGCGGCATTGCGCGGATTGGCAAAGACCGTCTCGCCGGCGGCCGCGCGCTCCTCGTTCAAGGCGAAAAATCCGGTGCGCTCCATATAGACTTCGCCGCGGATCTCGATCAGCTCGGGCCAGCCGGCGCCGGCCAGCACCTGCGGCACGCTCGCCAAGGTACGGATGTTTGCGGTCACATCCTCCCCGGTGACGCCGTCGCCGCGCGTCGCCCCCTGCACGAGGCGGCCCCGCCGATAGCGCAGCCCGAGCGAGAGCCCGTCGATCTTCGGCTCGGCCATGATCTCGATCGCATCCTCGGCAACCAATGCACGATCCGCCGGCCGGCTGAAAAAATTGCGAATGCCGGCGAAAAAGTCGCGGACATCGGCTTCCTCAAAGGCATTTTCGAGTGACAGCATCGGCCGCGTATGGGTGACCTTGGCAAACCCGGCGGCCGGCGCGGAGCCGACCCGCTGCTGCGGGCTGTCGGTTCGGATCAGCTCCGGAAAACGCGCTTCGATCTCAGAATTGCGGCGACGCAGCGCGTCGTAATCGGCGTCTGAGATCTCCGGCGCCGCCTCCGCGTAATAGAGCCGGTCGTGACGCCGGATCTCCTCGGCCAGCGCCGCCAGCTCGTCGCGGGCCTCCTCCTCGGTCAGCCGGTCGGTCGGGCGCGGATCGGGCTCGGCGCGGCGACGCCGCGACGCGCTCATGCGCGGCCCCCGGCGGTCAGGCCCCCGGCGGTCAGGCCCTCGGCGGTCAGGCCCTCGGCGGTCAGGCCCTCGGCGGTCAGGCCCTCGGCGGTCAGGCCCTCGGCGATCAGGCCCCCCGCGATCAGGCTCGCGGCTGCGGCGCGCGCCTCGGCGGTAACGGTGCGCCCGGACAGCATGCGGGCGATCTCCTCCTGCCGCGTATCCGGGTCGAGCTCCTCGACCCGGGTCACGGTCTGATGCCCGGAAAGCCGCTTGGCGACCCGCCAGTGATGGGCGCCGCGGGCGGCGACCTGCGGCGAATGGGTGACGACCAGGACCTGCAGGCTGGTGCCGAGGCGCTGCAACCGCTCGCCGACCGCGGCCGCGACCGCCCCGCCGATGCCGCTGTCGACCTCGTCGAAAATCAAGGTCGGCACCGAAGACGTGCCGGCCAGCACCAGCTTCAGGGCGAGCATGAAGCGCGACAATTCGCCGCCCGAGGCGATCCGCGCCAGCGGCCCGAACGGCGCCCCGGGGATGGTGGCAATCTCGAACTGCACGCGCTCGCAGCCATGCTCGCCCCATTCGGGCTCGGCGAGCGGGGTCAGCACCGTGCGAAACTTGGCCTTGTCGAGCCGCAACGGCTTCAGCTCGGCCGCGACGCCGGCATCGAGGCGGTGGGCGGCCGCGGCCCGCGCCCGCGACACCCGCTCCGACGCGGCGACGAATTCGGCGCGGGCGGCGGCGGTCGTCCGGGCGAGCTTCGCGGCATCGTCGGCCCCGGTTTCGATCGCTTCAAGCCGGGCGGCGAGCGCGTCGCGCAACGCCGGCAGGTCGGCCACCGCCACCTGGTGCTTGCGGGCGGCGGCGCGCAGCGCGAACAGCCGCTCCTCGACCATCTCCAGCTCGCGCGGGTCGAGCTCGAGGCTGCGGCCCGCGGCTTCGAGCACCGCAAGGGCATCGGCGGTCTCGTTGGCGGCGCGCTCTGCCGCTTCCAGCGCCTCGTCGAGCAGGCCCTGAGCGCGCTCGCGGGCCCGCTCCAGCCGCCGAATCGCGCGGGAAAGAGCGGCTTGCGCGCCGGCATCGCCGTCAAGCTCGCCGATGGCTTCGTTCAAGGTTTCAGCCAGGCGCTCGGCGTTTTGCAGCAGGGTTCTCCGGGCGGCCAGATGGTCCTCCTCGCCGGGTTCGGGCATCAGCGCGTCGAGCTCGGCAAGATGGTGGCGCAGCAGATCCTCCTCCTCGCGGCTGGCGGCGACGAGCCGCGCCGCCTCATCCTCGCGCATGCGCGCCGCGCGCCAATTCCGCCACGCCTGCGCCAACGCCGCGGCGCCGCCCGAATGCTCGGCGAAGGCGTCGAGGATCATGCAGTGATTGGCGGGGTCGAGCAGGCCGTGCTGCTCGAACTGGCCCTGGATCTCAACGAGGCTGTCGCCGAGCTGGCGCAAGAGGCCGATGCTCGTCGCCTCGTCATTGACAAAGGCGCGGCTGCGCCCGTCGGCGCGCAGCAGCCGGCGCAATACGATCGTCTCGCCGGCGCCGTCGAGCCCGGCTTCGCCCAGGATCGCATGGGCCGGATGGTTGCGCCCGACCGCGAATTCGGCGGTGACCGCGGCCTCGCCTGCCCCGTCGCGCACCAGCCCGGCCTCGGCCCGCCTCCCCAACGCCAGCCCGAGCGCATCGAGCAAGATCGACTTCCCCGCCCCGGTCTCCCCGGTCAGCACGCACAACCCCGCGCGAAAGGCCAAATCGAGCCGATCGATCAGCACAACATCGCGGATGGTCAAGCCGAGCAGCATTCCCTTGATGATATAGGCCCCGCAGGGGGCAAACTAGCCTTCGCACCCGGCCCGCATCACATGTGGGGAAAGGTCTTCAGTCGGTGCCAGCCCCACTCTCCCGCAGTGCGGGTCCCCACCAACCCGTACTCTGTGAGGCAACCTACGTCTGCTATTAGGACCAGGGGTTGCCAGGCGTCAGGGTTGCGTCGGACGGCGCGCACCATGCCGAATGCGCAGGATTACCACCTGACCTGGATCGATTCGGTAGCGAATGATATAGGGGCGGACGAGCGTAACCTCGTGCAAACGCGTTCCTGTCACCTGACGACCGCGATAGGGAAACATCGCGAGGCTGTTGCCAGCGTCGATGATCCGCTCTGCCATTTCGCGGGCCGCATGCGGATTGAAGTTTCCGATGTAGCGACGAATGCCCTCAAGATCGGCCAGTGCCGAAAAAGTCCAAACGACCGGTGTCACCGAGCCTTTGGAATAGGACAGGGCAATTCATTGCGCGCGCCCCAGGACCTCAGCCACTTCACCACGTCCTGATGCGAAACAACCCGGCCCGCGCTGGCATCCGCCTCTGCTTCAGCAGTTGCGCGCGCCTCGGCCTGCTGGTCGACCGCGTCAAGGATCGTCTTCGTCTTGCTATCCATTGCGTTCTCCGCCTGCAGCTCGGATATACGGAGTGCATTGCTTCTGAGCAAGCTAATGTCTTTTCCATCGATCGCAAGCTATATCGCAACGATTGTAGCGCAGCGGCAGCAGAGCGGTAAAGGTCCTTCGGTTGAACATGTTGCGGGAAACGCAAGGAAGCGTGGCAGCAAGGGCGGCAATAGACCTTTAAAGCGTCGCCGCCGCGAAATGAACAATTTTTAATCTTGTCTCGGGCTTTTGATCCGGTCGCAGCGTTAAGGCTGCTGCCGGGTTAGAACAGGCTTCCGATGGTCCGCCCCAGCCAGCTTTGGGTTTGCGCATCCGGCTCGCTGGTCCCGCTCAGCAGGGCATAGGCGTCGCCATACCATGCGGTGCCCGGATAATTATAGCCGAGGACCGCCGCGTTCTGCTTCGCCTCGGCGGTCAGCCCCAGCGCGAGGTCGCATTCGACCAGACGTTCGAGCGCTTCGGGGACATGGGTCGTCGTCTGGTAATTGTCGATGACGCGCTTGAAGCGGTTGATCGCCGCCAGGTATTGCCCCCGCTTCAGGTAATAGCGGCCGATTTCCATCTCTTTTCCGGCCAGATGGTCGCGGGTGAAATCGAGCTTGAGCTTGGCGTCGCGGGCGTATTTGGTGTCGGGAAAACGGCGAACTACGTCATCGAGAGCCTTGAGGGCAAGCTCGGTCGTCTTCTGGTCGCGGCCGACATCGACGATCTGAACATAATAAGAGATCGCCTTTAAATAATACGCATAGTCGACGTCACGGTTTCCCGGATGCAGCTGGATAAAACGGTCGGCGGCGATGATCGCTTGACCGTAATCTCCCGCCTCATACAGGGAATAGGCCGACATCAGCTGGCTCTTGGTCGCCCATACTGAATAAGGGTGTTGACTCTCGACCTGCTCGAAGGTTTTGGCTCCCTGGGCGTAGCGCTCCTCGACCATTTCGTCCATTGCTTGATTATAGAGATCGTCGACCGGCTTTTCGATATAGGCGTCTTTAGTCCCGCCGCCGCAGCCCGCGAGCAAGACCGTCAGCGCGGCGAGACCAAACCACCGAGGAAGGGAAATCGGGCGCATGCCAAACCCAGCAAAGCTTCGATCGGTTTATGCCCGCTGCACCCGGGGTGCGCAAGGCCGGCGGGCCCGTCACCCCGCCTCACGCGTGGGCGAGCTGGGCTTCGTCGTACTGGTCGAGCCGGTCGCGATGGGACGCCGGCACCAGTGTCGTGTAGGTCCACGCCTCGGGATCGGCGAACAGCGCCCCCAGCAGCAGCCGGGTATGGGCGTGACCCGAGCGCACGCCGCGAAAATGCCCGATGATCGGCGCCCCGGCGAGATAGAGATCGCCGACGGCGTCGAGCAGTTTGTGGCGCACGAACTCGTCTTCATAGCGCAGGCCGCCGCTGTTCAACACCTGGTCGCCGTTGACGACGATGACGTTGTCGAGCGAGCCGCCGCGCGCCAGCCCCGCTTCCCGCAGGCGAGCGACTTCATCGAGAAGGCCAAAAGTGCGGGCCCGGCTGAGCTCGGATTTGAAGCTGCCCGCGTCGATGACGATGCTCATATCCTGCCGCCGGATCGCCGGGTTTTCGAAATCGATCTCGAAGCTCATCGAAAATTCGTGGTCGGGCGAGAGCGCCGCCGAGGCGCCGTCGGCCAGCACCGTGACCGGCTTCAATACCTTGATCGCACGCCGCGCCGCGCCCTGCTCGACAACCCCGGCGCATTCGATCAAAAAGACAAAGGGGGCGGCGCTGCCGTCCATGATCGGCACCTCGGGGCCGTCGAGCGCGACGATCGCATTGTCGATCGCGGCGCCGGCCAGCGCCGCCATCAGATGCTCGACGGTGCCGACGCTCGTCCCCTCTCCATCCGACAGCATGGTACAGCGCGCCAATTCGACGGTGTTCTCCCAATTGGCGCGGATTTCGGCCCCGGCATCGGTGCGGCGGAACACGATCCCGGTTCCCGGCGGCGCCGGCAACAAGCTCATCGCCACCCGCTGCCCCGAGTGAAGACCGATCCCCCGACAGCCGATTACAGTCTTGAACGTCTGCTGCGACGGCGCCGCGATTTGCCCCGACATGCGCATGACTTCTCGAATTCTGGCCCCCAACCGGTAGAACCCTAGCGGCGCCGCGGCATTGCCTCAAATCACTCTTTATTGCAGATTGTTGCATCGACGAAGCGAAAAACCTCCATCATATCAAATGTTTGCGGAGCGGGCGCGCGCCATCGCATGGCCGCGACGTCGTCGCAGCTCCGGCAGCGGGCCGATGCCGCCGCAACCCCGGAATTGGGGTCAGTTCGCCTGGCGCCGCAGGAAAGCCGGGATGTCGAGCAAATCGTCTTCCTTCGATCCGGGCCGGTCCTCCGGCTCGAGCGAGGCGAGCCGCGGCTGCGCCGGCTTGATCGCAGGCGGGATCGGCTGGCGTGCGGCCCGCTGGGGTCGGGGGGCGCCGGGCGGGCGCGCCCGACCCCGGTCACGCGCTCGATCAGGCTCGGCACTCGGCCCTTCGGCTTCGGTGCCGGGTCGCGCGTCGGCGGCGTCACCGGCACCGCCGGGTGGGTCAGCGGGATCGGTCGTGCCGGGCCGGCGTCGGCCGGCTTTGGCGCGATGAAGGCCCCGCCGCGCACGGCCACGCTTTCCGCGGCTGCGGCCGCCGCCGGCACCGGGTCGTTGTCGAGTTCGGCGCGGGCAGCGTCCCGTCCGGGGTCGGGCATCTGCGCCGCGTTCTGGGTCAGCACCGGCTGGGTGTAGCCTCCCAAGGCCGCGTCGCGCAGCGCCGGCGCCGCAACGCCGTCGCGGCTGCTGACCAGGCTGATCGCCGGCCGCGCCTGGGCGAGGCTTTCGGCGTCGATGCCGGTGGCGACGACCGAAATCCGCATCTTGCCCGACAGGGTTTCGTCAAAGGTCGAGCCGAAGATGATGTTGGCGTCGGGGTCGACCTCCTCGCGGATGCGGTTGGCCGCTTCGTCGACCTCGAACAAGGTCATGTCGGGGCCGCCGGTGATGTTGATCAGGACACCCTTGGCGCCCTTCATCGACACGTCCTCGAGCAGCGGGTTCGAGATCGCGGCTTCGGCGGCGTCGATCGACCGGCGGTCGCCTTCGGCTTCGCCGGTGCCCATCATCGCCTTCCCCATCTCGCTCATGACCGTCCTGATATCGGCGAAATCGAGGTTGATCAGGCCGGGCATGACCATCAGGTCGGTGACCCCGCGCACGCCCGAATGCAGCACGTCGTCCGCCATCTTGAACGCGTCGGCAAAGGTCGTCCGCTCGTTGGCGACCCGGAACAGATTCTGGTTCGGGATGATGATCAGGGTGTCGACGAATTTCTGCAGCTCCTCGATGCCCGCCTCGGCGATCTTCATGCGGTGGCTGCCCTCGAAGTGAAAGGGCTTGGTCACGACGCCGATCGTCAGGATCCCCGATTCGCGGGCGATGCGGGCGATCACCGGCGCGCCGCCGGTGCCGGTGCCGCCGCCCATGCCGGCGGTGATGAACACCATGTTCGAGCCCCCCATCGCCTCGAGGATCTCGTCGAGCGCCTCCTCGGCGGCGGCGCGGCCGACATCGGGCCGCGACCCGGCGCCGAGCCCGCGGGTGACGCCGATCCCGAGCTGGATCTTGCGCTGGGCGGTCGATTGCTGCATCGCCTGCGCGTCGGTGTTGCAGACGACGAACTCACACCCAACCAAATTCGAGCGGATCATGTTGTTGACGGCGTTTCCCCCGGCGCCGCCCACCCCGACCACCGTGATTCGGGGCTTCATCTCCTGCTCGTCCCTGGGGATGCTCAGATTGATCATTCGGTCGTCCCTCCTCCACTGCTGCGCAGCCTCGATCATGCCCGGACGGGTCCGGGCTTCCCCTCTTTTGGCCGACACCGACCAGTCGGTTTTGTCCCCTGCCGACAGCCGGACGGCACCAAAACCGCAAAACGCCCTAGATGTTCTCCCTCAGCCAGTGACCCAGCCGGCCGAAGATTCCGGTCGGCGGGCCGGCCGGGCTGCGTCTGGGGCGGGGCGCCTCGGCGCGCTCCGACACGGCAAAATGAAGCAGTCCGACGGCCGCCGAAAAGGCCGGGCCGCAGGTTGCCTCGGCCAGGCCGGTGACCCCTAGCGGCCGACCGACGCGGACCTGCTTGTCGAGAATGAGCCCGGCGAACTCGCGCGCGCCCTGCAGCTGGGAGGCGCCGCCGGTCAGCACCACGCGCCGTCCGGCGAACTTGTCGAAGCCGCTCGCCTCGAGCCGATTGCGCACCAGCTCAAAGGTTTCCTCGAGCCGCGGCGCGATGATGCCGACGAGCAAGGATTTCGGCACATGGTTGACGTGGCCCTCGTCTTCTTCGCCGATCTGCGGCACGGCGATCATCTCGCGCTCGTCGGTGCTGGCGGAAATGGCGGTGCCGAACAGGGTCTTCATCCGTTCGGCATGGGCGACTGGGGTCGACAGCCCGCGGGCGATGTCGTTGGTCACGTGGCAGCCGCCGACCAGCACCGCATCGGCAAAGATCAGATTGCCGTCGAAAAACACGCCGATCGTCGTCGTGCCGCCGCCCATGTCGATCACGGTCACGCCGAGGCCGATCTCGTCCTCGACCAGGCAGGAGAGCCCGGCGGCGTAGGGGCTGACGACCAAGGCTTCGACATCGAGGTGAGAGCGCCCGATCGCGGCGCTGTGATTGCGCACCCCGGCGGCGCTCGCGGTCACGACGTTCATGTTGACCCCGAGTCGCTCGCCATACATGCCGCGCGGGTCGCGGATGCCGCGGCTGTCGTCGATCGAGAACCCGACCGGCACCGAGTGGATGATCTGGCGGTCGCCCGGCTCGCGCAGCAGGTAGCCCTGATCGAGCACGCGCTGCAATTCGGTCTCGCCGATCTCGCGTCCGGCGACGCCGATCTCGGCCTTGATGATGCGCGAGGCGGAGAACCCGCCCGACAGGTTCGCCACAATCTGCTGGATGGTTTCTCCGGCCATCTCCTCGGCCGCATGCACGGCGCTGACGACCGAGCTGCTGGCCGCTTCGAGGTCGACGATGGCGCCGTTGCGCAGGCCGCGCGAAATTTGATGGCCGATGCCGATGACCTGCGGCTTTTCCGGTTCGACCCGGGCGATGAAGCAGCACACCTTGGTCGTGCCGATATCGAGCGCGGCGATCAGGCTGCCGCGCGGGCGATGCGGCGGCCTCGACGGCCGTCGCGCTCTGCCCGATCGGCGCGGTTTGGCTGGTTTGGTCTTTCCCCGGCTCGCGGTCTTCGCGGCGCCGTTCGAATTCTTTGCGCGTGTCCGGACCTCGTCGATCGCGGTCATGTGTTTTTCGCCGTCGGGCGTCCTTTCTTTGCTGGCGGGGATTCCTTTGGCGCCTCCGGCGTGAGACGCACGACGAGCCGGTCGGGCAGCCGCATGTCGATCGCCTGCACATCGCGCTTGAGAACGGCGCTCGATCGTTCGAGCCGGGCGAGATCGGCCCACGCGGCCGCCGGCCCGTCGGCCGGCAGCAGCACCTCGATCGCATTGTCGATGCGCAGGTTCCACCGCCGGCCGCCGACCCGCACCGCCGCGGTGACCCGTGCGGCGAGTTCGGCTTCGCTGGCCAGCATCGCCAGCAGCTCGGCCGCGTGGCTCGCCGCGTCCTCGCCGACCACCATCGGCAGCCTGGCGAAGCGGTCGAGCCGGGTGACCGGGATCACGGCGCCGGTGCGGTCGATCAGCTCGATCCTGCCGCCATGCTGCCACAAGGCCAGCGGCTCGCGCTCGACGAGGCGAACATAAAGAGTGTCGGGCAGGCGCCGCTCGATCACCGCAGAGCGGACCCAGGGCAGGCGCTCCAGCTGCTCCTTGGCGTGAGCCGGGTCGACCGCCAGAATCGGGGTGCCGGGCCGGGCGCCGAGTGCCGCGAGGATGGTTTCGCGGTCGGTGGTTGCGCGTCCTTCGACGCGGATGTCGGCGACCCGCAGGCCGAGCGCCGCAGTGGCATCGAGCATGCGGTCCGATGCGAGGTGGAGGACGGACTGGCCAAACCGCAACCGGCTCAGCTCGGCAGCACCGTAAACGGCGCCGACGACAAAGACCGGGACGCCGATCCACCAGGCGAGCCGATGGACCCGGTCCGCCCAGCTGCTGCGGCGACGCCGCGGCGTCCTTTCCGCCCTCACCCTTGGCATACCGCGTTTTCCACCATCCACACGACCAATTCGTCAAAGCCGATGCCGGCATGCCGGGCGATGTCGGGCACCAGCGAGGTCGGGGTCATCCCCGGCTGGGTGTTGACTTCCAGCAGATAGAGCCGGCCGCCGCCCTCCGGCGTGTCGTCGTAGCGCAGATCGGCCCGGGTGACGCTGCGGCAGCCGAGCGCGCGGTGCGCCCGCAGGGCAATGTCGAGCGCCTGCTCGTAGACGAAAGCCGGGATCGGCGCCGGCACCAGGTGATCGGAGCCGCCCTGCGCGTATTTCGCGGTGTAATCGTAAAAGCTGCCGCGCGGAACGATCTCGCACACCCCGAGCGCGCGGTCGCCCATTACCGCGACGGTCAGCTCGCGCCCGGGAACAAAGCGCTCGACCAGGATTTCGCTGCCGAACGGCCAGCCCAGGACCTCCTCGCGCCAGGAATTGTCGCCGATCCGCACGATGCGCACGCCGACGCTCGAACCCTGGTTGCTCGGCTTGACGACAAACGGCGCCGGCAGCGGATCGCGCCGGGCGAGGTCCTCGGGGCAGGCGACGACCCCCTCGGCCACCGGCAGACCGGCGGCGCGAAAGACCGCCTTCGCGGTCGGCTTGTGCATCGCCAGAGCGGAGGCGAGGACGCCCGAATGGGTGTAGGGGATCCTCAGCATTTCGAGCACGGCCTGGATCGTGCCGTCTTCGCCGCCGACCCCGTGCAATGCGTTGAAGATCACCTCGGGACGGGGATCGAGCGCGCGCAGCAGGGGCGGCAGGTCGCGGCCGACGTCGATGGTATTGACCCGATAGCCGTGGTCGGCCAGCGCCTTGGCGCATTCGCGCCCGCTCGACAGCGAGACCTCGCGCTCGGGCGACCAGCCCCCCATCAGCAAGGCTACGTTTCGGCTCACTGCGGGTTCCTGTTGGTAACCGGCGACCGGCATGAAGCGCCCCTCACCCTCCCGCCCGTCTCGGCGCACGCGTGCGCGCGCCGGTCGGGTGGCGTATCTCCAATGCGCCTGGGGTCCCTCCCTCTCCCCGCTCGCGGGGAGAGGGAGGGGGTAAGGGGCGACCCAAGCTTGACGCTGGTGTTTGCCGACCTGCTCATGGCCGCCGCACCCCTTCGCCAACCGGCTCCATTCCGGGAAGCGGGCGGCCGATGCGGCGGATCTCCCACTCGAGCACGATGCCGAACGCCTCATGCACCCGGCGCCGCACCTCCTCGCCGAGCCCTTCGAGGTCGGCGGCGGTGGCGTTTCCGGTGTTGACCAGGAAATTCGCGTGCTTCAGCGACACCATCGCCCCGCCGCGGGCGAGGCCGCGGCAGCCGGCGGCGTCGATCAGGCGCCAGGCGGGGTCGCCAGGCGGGTTCTTGAAGGTCGAACCTCCGGTGCGGGCACGGATCGGCTGCGTCGCCTCGCGCGCTTCCCTGATCTCGGCCATCCGCCGCGTGATCGCTTCGGGGTCGCCGAGTACGCCGCGCAGCCGCGCCTCGACAAAGATCCAGCCGGGGTCGACACCGCAATGGCGATAGGAAAGCCCCATCGCGGCGCGGCCGATCGCATGTACGCCGCCGCTGCGGTCGAGCGCCCTCGCCGAGATCAGCACGTCCTCGATTTCACGGCCATAGGCGCCGGCGTTCATGCGCAGTCCGCCGCCGAGCGTTCCGGGGACGCCGCAGAGGAATTCGAGCCCGGCGATCCCGGCCTCGGCGGCAAACAGCGCGAGGTTCAGGTGGAGCGCCCCCGCGCCGGCTGTGAGCTCGCCCTCTTCGGCGGCGACGCCGGCGAATTCGCGCCCGAGCCGGATCGTGACGCCGGGAATCCCGCCGTCCCGCACCAAGAGGTTCGAGCCGCCCCCTATCACCGTCACCGGAACCGCCGACGGCAGCGCATCGAGAACCGCGGCAAGGTCTTCGCGATCGGCGGGCTGAAACAGCATTTCGGCCGGGCCGCCGACGCCAAACCAGGTGTGCCGGCCGACCGGGGCATTGGCGGTGAGGCGGCCGCGCGCGGCGGGCAGCGCGGCGATCGGCGCCGCCGGCGGTTTTGCCTGCGTCGCCATCATCCGAAATGCCTCCGCTTTTCCAACCTTGCGAGCTCGGCGGGCAGGCCGTTGGCCCAGCCGGTGATCGAACCGGCGCCGAGGCACACCACCATATCGCCGGGCCGGGCCAGCTCGGCGACCAGCGGGGCGAGCTCGCCGGGATCGCCGAGGGCGCGGACGTGGCGATGCCCGTGCTCGATCAGCCCGGCGACGAGCGCATCCCTGGTCACGCCCTCGATCGGCGCTTCGCCGGCGGCATAGATATCGGCGACGAGGACGGTGTCGGCATCGTTGAAGCAGGTGCAAAACCCGTCGAAGAGATGCGACACGCGGGTGTAGCGATGCGGCTGCACCACCGCGACGATCTTGCCGGAAACGATCGCGCGCGCCGCCTTCAGCACCGCCGCGATCTCGACCGGGTGATGACCGTAATCGTCGATCACGCTCACCCCGTTCCACTCGCCGGTCTTGGTGAAGCGGCGCTTGACCCCCTTGAAGTTGCCCAGGGCCGCGCGCAGCGCGTCGTCGCCGAGCCCGAGAGCTTCGGCAACCGCGGCCGCGGCCAGCGAATTCTGCACGTTGTGCCGGCCGAACATCGGCAGAAACAGCTCGGGGATGGCGCGCCCGCGCTCCGAGAGCGCGTCGGATACGACGATGTCGAAGCGCGCGCCGTCGCGCCCGAGCCTGACATCGACGGCGCGGATGTCGGCCTGCGAGCTCATCCCATAAGTCAGCACCCGACGGTCGGACAATTTGGGGATCATGCCCTGCACGACCGGGTGATCGATGCACAATGCCGCGAAGCCATAGAACGGGATATTGCCGACAAAGGTCTCGAAGGCCTGGCGCAGCGCGTCGAACCCGCCATAGAAATCGAGGTGCTCGGGATCGATGTTGGTGACGACCGCCACCGTCGCCGGCAGCCGGGTAAAGGTGCCGTCGCTCTCGTCGGCCTCGACCACCATCCAATCGCCGGCGCCGAGCCGCGTGTTGGTGCCATAGGCGTTGATGATGCCGCCATTGATCACTGTCGGATCGAGCCCGGCGGTTTCGAGCAATGCGCCGATCATCGAGGTCGTCGTCGTCTTGCCGTGGGTCCCGGCGATCGCCAAGGACCATTTGAGCCGCATCAGCTCGGCCAGCATCTCGGCGCGCCGCACCACCGGCAGGCGCCGGGCGCGGGCCCTGGCGATCTCGGGATTGTCGGCGTGGACCGCGGAGGAGATCACGACGACCTCCGCCGCCCCCAGGTTGGCCGCGTCGTGCCCGACCGCGACCGGGATGCCGAGCTCGATCAGGCGGCGCACATTGGCGCTGTCGGCCACATCACTGCCCTGCACGCGATAGCCCAGATTGTGCAGCACCTCGGCGATGCCGCTCATGCCGATGCCGCCGATGCCGACGAAATGCAATGGCCCGATGGTCAGCGGCAATGCCCTCATGCCGCGCAGCCCTGCAATGCGGCGCCGGGCTCGAATGCCAGCACCAGGTCTGCCAGGTGCCGAGCCGCGCCGCGCCGCCCGAAACCGGCCGCCCGCTGCGCCGCAAGAGCAAGCGCCGCGCCGTCGTCGAGCAGATGTTCGAGGCGGGCGGCGAGAGTGTCGGGCCGCAGCTCGGCCTGCGCGACGGCCCACCCGCCGCCGGCTGCGGCAAAGGCGCGGGCGTTCGCGGTCTGGTGGTCGTCGGTGGCGTAGGGATAGGGGATCAGCACTGCCGGCCGGCCGATCGCGGCCAGCTCGGCCACGGTCGAGGCGCCGGCCCGGCAGATCGCCAGGTCCGCGCGCGCCAGCCGCTGCGGCACATCGGCAAAAAAGCTCGCGACTTCCGCGGCGATGCCGTTTCCGGAATAGCTCTCGGCGACATCGGCGACATCCTCGGGGCGGGCCTGCTGGCTCACCCTGAGCGCTGCGCGCAATCCCGCGGGTAAGGCGGCCAGCGCCGGCGGCACCAGCTCGCTCAGTGCACGCGCGCCCTGGCTGCCGCCGAGGATCAGCAGCTCGATCGGCCCTCCCCTCGGTGGCGGGGTGTAGGCAACATCGCCGACGGCGAGGATCGCCGGCCTGACCGGGTTCCCGGTATGGACGGCTCGGGCACGATCGCCCGGGCGCATTGCGCTGGTCTCGGGAAAGCTGATGGCGATGCGGCCAACTCGGGGCGCCAGCAGCCGGTTGGCGCGGCCGAGCACCGCGTTCTGCTCGTGAATGAGGGTCGGCAGCCCGAGCGCCGCCGCCGCCAGCATCGTCGGCACCGAAGGGTAGCCGCCAAAGCCGATGACGGCCCGGGGCATCAGCCGGCGCAGCAATCGGCGCGCCTGGACGGTGCCGGCCGCCAGCTCGGCCAAACCATAGGCGGCGCGAACCGGACCGCCGCCGAGCCTTCCGGAGCGCACGCGATGGATTTCGACACCCGCGACGCGTCCGCCAAAAGCATCGGCCCGCGAATCGGTCAGCAGGTGAACCCGCCATCCGCGGTCGAGCAGCTCGCTCGCCAGCGCCTCCGCCGGGAACAGGTGGCCGCCGGTGCCGCCCGCGGCGAGGACAAAGGGCGCGCTCACAAGGCGCTTCCGGCAAGTCGGCGGCGGGTCAAGGCCAACAGCATCCCCATCCCCAATCCGAGCGCCAGCATCGACGAGCCGCCATAGGACAAGAACGGCAGGGTCATCCCCTTGGTCGGCATCATGTGCAAGGTCGAGGCCATGTTGATGACCGCCTGAAGCCCGAACTGGATCAACAGCCCCGAGGCCGAGAGCAGCACGAACAGGCTGCCCTCCTGCTTCAGCCGCGAAAAGCCGCGCAATACGACAAACGCGAACAGTCCGACGACGATCAGGCAGATTATCAGGCCGAACTCCTCCCCGGCGACGGCGAAGACGAAATCGGCGTGGGCGTCGGGCAGCACGTATTTGATCGTGCCTTCGCCCGGGCCGCGGCCCCACAGCCCGCCATTGGCGAAGGCTTCGAGCGAGCGGTTGACCTGATAGCTGTCGCTGCTCGCCGGGTCGAGAAAATGATCGACCCGGATCCTGACATGCGGCAGGCACGCATAGGCGCCGGCCAGCCCGCCGACCCCGGCGAGGCCGCCCAACACGACCCAGTAGAGCCGCAGACCCGTCATGTAAAACTGTCCGAACCACACCGTCGCGACGACCACTGCCATGCCGATGTCGGGCTGTGCGATCAGCATCCCGACGATCACGAACAGCAGTGCGGCCGAGATCAGGTTGCCGGGAAAGCCGCGGCGCAGCTTCTGCTCGGCGAACAGCCAGGAAGCGACCACGGCAAAGCACGGCTTGACGAACTCGGAGGGCTGCAAGGACAGCAGCGGCAGATTGATCCACCGCCGCGCACCCTTGATCTCGGCGCCGAGGACAAAGGTCAGCGCGAGCAGCGCCAGCCCGATGCCGAAGCCGATGAAGGCGATACGGCGGACCGTGCGGAGCGTCTGCAGCGAGACCAGCCACATCACGCCTATCGTGACCGGCAGCAGCGCGAGATAGCGGCGCAGGAAATGCATCCCGTCATAGCCGATCCGCTCGGCGACGGCCGGGCTGGCGGCCAGGCTCATGACCACGCCGAAACCCATCAAGATGCCGAGGGCGGCGAGACTCCAGCGGTCGACGGTCCACCACCAGCGCGCCACCGGACTTTGATCGATGCGGGCGAACCTCATCGGGATCGATCCTCGCCGTCCGGGCCGGGCTGGCCGCCGGGACCGGGCTTCCAATTCCTGTCCGCAGAGTATATCTTGAGGGTGTTGTCCCGCCTAGCCACTATATGTGCGATGCCTCGATCGATCATCGCGCATCACCGCAGCTTCAAGGTGGCGAGTTCCTGCGATTGCCAGGATCGAGGCGATGATCCAGAATCGGATGACGATGGTCGGCTCCTCCCACCCTTTCTGCTCGAAATGGTGGTGCAGCGGCGCCATTCGAAAGACCCGCCGCCCGGTGATCTTGAAGCTGGCGACCTGGACGATGACCGACACCGCCTCGAGCACAAAGAGGCCGCCGATGATGACCAGCACGAGCTCGTGCTTGGTGACGACGCTGATCGTGCCGAGCGCGCCGCCGATCGACAACGAGCCGGTGTCGCCCATGAAGACCATCGCCGGGGGGGCGTTGAACCACAGAAAACCGAGGCTGGCGCCGACCATGGCCCCGCAAAAGACGGTCAGCTCGCCGGCGCCCGGCACATGGTGGATCTGCAGATAATTGGCGAAGATCGAATTGCCGACGAAATAGGCGATCAGCGCAAAGCAGCCGGCCGCGATCATCGCCGGCACGATCGCCAGCCCGTCGAGCCCATCGGTCAGGTTGACCGCGTTCGACGCGCCGATCACGACCAGAACGCCGAACGGCACGAACAGCCCGTCGAGATTGATCAGCACGTTCTTGAAAAACGGCAGCGCAAGCGTGTCGGCCAGCGGCGCCGGGGTCACATGGGCGAGCGCTGCGCAGGCGAGGGCGCCGACCCCGATCTCGAGCACGATTTTGGTCCAGCCGGACAATCCGCGATGCGAGTTGCTGGTCAGCTTCTTGTAGTCGTCGAAAAAGCCGATCAGCCCAAAGCCGACGGTGACCAGCAGCACGATCCAGACATAGGGGTTGGTCAGATCCGCCCACAGCAAGGTCGCGACGGTCAGGGCCAGCAGGATCAGAAACCCGCCCATCGTCGGCGTGCCCTTTTTGCGGACCAGGTGGCCGGCGGGGCCGTCCAGGCGAATCGGCTGGCCGTTGGTTTGCTTTGCCCGCAGCCAGGCGATGATCGGGCCGCCGAAGACAAAGCTGATCAGCAGCGCGGTGACGACCGCTGCTCCGGACCGGAAAGTGATGTAACGGAACAGATTTAAAACTTGGAACTGGTCCGCGAACGGATAGAGCAGCGGATAGAGCATCAGATCAGGCCGCGCACCGCGCTGCGGCGGCGAGCAGCCGCTCGACGATATGGTCGAGATGCATGCTGTAGGAGCCCTTTACCGTCACCACGTCGCCCGGCCGCAGGAAGCTGAGGAGCGCAGGGATAGCTTGATCGGCAGACGGCCACAACCCGCCGCGAGATGCCGCCGGCAACGCTTCGTCGAGCGCCGCCATCGCATTGCCGACCAGGAAGACGCGATCGACCCCGGCCGCGGCGAGCGGCCCCGCCAGCTCGCGGTGGAGGCGTTCGGCCGCGTCGCCGAGCTCGAGCATATCTCCCAGCACCGCCGCCCGCCTGCCGCCGATGGCGGGCATCGCGGCGGCGAGCACCGCGAGAGCGGCGGCCATCGCCGCGGGGCTCGCATTGTAGCTCTCGTCGATCAGGGTCAGGGTGCCGCCGCGCCAGGGCAACTCGTGGCGGCGGCCGCGGCCCGGCAGCGCCCGGAGGCCGGAAAGCGCCTCGGCGGCGCGGTGCGGCGCGCAGCCGGCGGCGCTTGCCGCGCCCAGCACGGCAAGCGCGTTGATGACCCAATGTCGGCCGGGGACGGGCACGCGAAAGCGCAGCCGCGCCCCGCCGACCGCGGCCTCGACCGTGCTGCCGTGCGGGTCGAGCGCGCAATCGACGAGCCGGACGGTGGCCCCGGCATCGACGCCGAAGCCGATCACCTCAGCCGCAGCGGCGCGGGTTGCCGCCTCGGCCAGCCGCGGATAATGCGGATTGTCGCGGTTGAGCACCGCGATCCCGCCCGGTTCGAGCCCCAGGAAGATTTCGGCCTTGGCATCGGCGATCGCCTCGACCGAACCGAAAAAGCCGAGATGCACCGGCTCGACCGTCGTGATCAGGGCGATGTCGGGCCGCACCAGGCGAGTGAGCGCGGCGATTTCGCCGGGATGGTTCATGCCGAGCTCGAAGACGGCGTATGCCGCGTCGGGCGGCATGCGGGCCAGCGACAGCGGCACCCCCCAATGATTGTTCAGGCTGCTGGCGGAGGCGAAAGTCGGCGCGCAGGCCCCGAGCGCCAGGCGCAGCGCCTCCTTGGTCCCGGTCTTGCCGACGCTGCCGGTCACCGCGATGATGCGCGCGCCGGTGCGGGCGCGGGCAAAACCGCCGAGCGCCCGCAGAGCGGCCAAGGTGTCCTCGACATGCAGCAGCGCCGCTTCCGACGGCAGCCCGGGGACATGGCGATCGACCATCGCCGCGGCGGCGCCGCGTTCGAATGCGGCCCTGACAAAATCATGGCCGTCGTGGTTGGGACCGCGCAAGGCGACGAAAAGGTCTCCCGCCGCGAGCGTTGCGGGTATCGATCGATACCCCGGTCGCCCCCCAATCGGCGGAACCGCGGCCGTCGGTCGCCCGCACGGCGTCCGCTGAATTCCACAGCGGCGTCATCCGCCAGCCTGTCGGATGCCTGGCCGCCGCCAGCGCCCGGCGATTTTGCGGGCGATTTCGGCGTCGTCGAAGGGCAAGGTCTCGCCGCCGACGATCTGGCCGGTCTCGTGGCCTTTCCCGGCGATCACCAACAGGTCGCCGGGGCCGAGATCGGCGATCGCGGTCTCGATCGCGCCGCGTCGGTCGCCGATCTCGACGGCATCGGGGGCGGCGGCGAGGATGGCGCGGCGGATCGCGGCCGGGTCTTCGCTGCGCGGGTTGTCGTCGGTCACGTAAACCCGGTCGGCGGCATCGGTGGCGACGCGCCCCATCAATGCCCGCTTTCCGGGATCGCGGTCGCCGCCGCAGCCGAACAGCGCAGCGAGCCGCCCCGGCGCATGCGGGCGCAATGCCGCGAGCACGGTCGCGAGCGCGTCCGGCGTGTGGGCGTAATCGACGACGATCGGAGCGCCGCCCTGACCCTCGGCGACGAATTCGAGGCGGCCCGGAACACCGCTCAGCCGGGCGAGTGCCGCGACCGCCGTCGGGGCCGCGACGCCGGTCGCAAGCGCCAGCCCGAGCGCGCACAACGCGTTGACCGCCTGGAACTCGCCGAGGAGTGGAAAAAAGAGGTCGTGACGCCGCCCGAGAATATCGAGCGAGAGGTCCTGGCCGCCGGGCCGCGCCGTTGCTGCGACGAGCCGCAGCTCGGCCGCCGCATCGGCGCCGTAGGCGAGCACCGGATGGCCATGGTCGCGGCACAATGCGGCCAGCCGGGAAAACTCGGCGCTGTCGCGGTTGAGGATCGCGGGCCGGCCCGACGGCAACAGCGCGGTGAACAGCCGTTCCTTGGCGGCGCGGTAATCGGCACAGTCGCGGTGATAATCGAGGTGATCGCGGGTCAGGTTGGTAAAGGCCGCGGCGGCGACCGAAAGCCCGTCGAGGCGGAATTGGGCGAGACCGTGGCTCGAGGCCTCGATCGCGACGTGCTCGATCCCTTGCGCAGAAAGGGCGGCGAGGTCGCGGTGCAGGGCCACCGGGTCGGGTGTCGTCAGCGCGCCGGCGCGGCGCCCGTCCGCGGTCACCAGGCCGAGGGTGCCGAGGCTCGCCGCGGGATGGCCGGCTGCGGCCCAGATCTCGCGGGTGAAATGGGCGACCGAGGTCTTGCCGTTGGTCCCGGTGACCGCGGCGATGGTCCGCGGCTGCCGGCCGTAAAAGCGCGCCGCCAGCCGGGCCAGCCGGCGATGCGGGTTGGGGTCGGCGACGATCGCGATGCGGGCGCGCGCCTGCGGCGACAGGCCGAGCATCCCGGCGTCGTCGGTCAGGATCGCGACCGCGCCCCGCGCCGCTGCGTCGCCGGCAAAGGCGCGCCCGTCGAGCCGGGCGCCGGTCAGCGCGGCAAACAGAAACCCCGGGCGAACCGCGCGCGAATCGGCGGCGAGCCCGGCAATTTCGGGGTCGCCCTGCGGGCCGCCGACGGAGCGATCGGCGGCCTCGATCAGCTCAGTAAGCTTCAATCCGCCTACCCTGCATGCTGTCGGGCGTCAGTGCTTGCGCGATCGCGGGCGAGGATTTCGTCGACCGGCGGCACGCCGAGCAAGGGCGCGATGCGCACGATGGTTCGGCCGACAGCCGGGGCCGCGGTCCAGCCCGCAGTGGCATAGCCGTGGCTCGCCTTGTTCGGGTGCGGCTCGTCGACCATCGCCATGACCAGATATCTGGGGGCGGTCATCGGAAACACCCCGACAAAACTCGAAAGCAGCTTTCGTTCGGCGTAGTGCTTGCCTTCGATCTTGTCCGCGGTGCCGGTCTTGCCGCCGACGACGTAGCCCGGCGCGTCCACCATCTCGCCGGTCCCGTAGAGGACGACCATGCGCAGCAGCTTGCGCATCAGCTCGGAGGTTTTCGGCGAGATCACCTGCCGGCCCTGCGGCGCCTCGCCCGGCGGCAATTTCAGCAAGGTCGCCTGGCGCAGCACCCCGCCATTGACCAGCGCCGACGCGCCGCTGGCGATTTGCAGCGGGGTCTCGGAAATGCCGTGGCCAAAGCCGATGGTCATGACGTTGACCTCGCGCCACTTTGCCGGATAGTGCGGCCGCCCGATCTCCTTCAGCTCGAATTTCGGCGAGGTCAGCAGCCCGAACCGGCGCAGATATTCCTGCTGCCGCTCGGCGCCGACCGCCAGCGCGATCTTGGCCTCGCCGATATTCGACGAATACATCAGGATTTCGGGCACGGTCAGCGGGCGATGCTTGCCGTGGTAATCGGAAATCGTGAACCGCCCGATCCGGATCGGGTAAGTCGCATCGAACACCCCGGTCATCGTCGTGGCGCCCGAATCGAGCCCCATCGCCGTGGTGAAGATCTTGAACACCGAGCCGATCTCGTAGTCGCCTAAGGTGACCCGGTTGAACATCCGGTCGGCGACCGAAACATTGGGATGATTGGGATCGGGCGTATCGGGATGGGCCGGGTCGAAATCGGGCAAGGACACCATCGCCAGCACCTCGCCGGTGTTGACGTCCATGATCAGCCCGGCCGCACCCTTGGCGGTGAAATCGTCCGAGACGCGCTGCAGCTCCTCGTGCAGGATGTACTGGAGCCGCAGGTCGATCGACAATTGCAGCGGCTCGCGCCGTCCCCGCAAGGTGTCGTCGAGGCCGCGCTCGATTCCCGCCAGCCCGTTGTCGTCGATCCCGGTATAGCCGACGGCATGCGACACTAGATCGCTGTAGGGGTAGACGCGGCGCTCTTCGTGCTCGAATTGCAGCCCCGGGATCCCGAGCCGGTTTACGGCATACTGCTGATCGGGAGCCAGGTGGCGCTTGATCCAAACAAAGCCCTTGCCCGAGGTCAGCTTGGCCAGGAGCTCGCCGCGGTCGAGACCCGGCAGTGCAGCGGCGAGGCTGCGGGCGACATCGGGGGCGTCGACGATCTGCCGCGGATCGGCATACAGCGAGGGGCTGTCGAGCGTCGTCGCCAAGAGCTTGCCGTTGCGGTCGACGATTTCGGCGCGCGGCGGCGGCGGCGGGGGCGCTGGGTGAAACCGCGCGATTTGAGGCACCGCGACGGCGCCCGGAAGCAGGGTGACCTGGACCAGCCGCAGCCCGACGACGGCAAACACCACGATGAACGCGGCGCCGGCAACGGCCAACCGGCGGCGGCAGCCGTCGAGCGCTCGCTTGGCCGGGCCGTCGGGAACGACCGGGGTGCAGGGTGGCGGCTTGAAGTGCCGCGGCCGGCACGGGTTGTCGTCGAACAGATGGGCCGCGCTCATCACCGGCTGTCCGAGATCTGCGCAATCAGGTCGTCGAGCGATTTGGCCCGGCGCGGCGGGCTCGGCTTGGCCGCCGCCTTGATCGGGGCGGCTCTGGCCGGCTCGGGCGCCGGCGCGAGCGTTTCGAGCGCGGCGATGACCACGGGCGCCGCTGGCTGAAGGCTCGGCGGCGGCGGGAGCTGGCCCGCGACCGGCGCGCCCGGCGGCGGCGAGGCAGCGGCCACTGCGGCAGCGGCGCCGGTCGCGGCTACATTCTCGATCGGGGCCGGCTCGATCGGGGCCGGCGGCGGGACCGGGCGCATCGCGATTTCGGTGACCCCGGTGCGCAGCTGCTTTGTGGCGATCGGCGCCAAGGACAGATAGCGCTGGTTCATCTGGGCGAGCGCGTCCGGTCGGTTCAGATAGGCCCATTCGGCGTCGAGGACGCGGATCTCCTGCGCGGCGTCGCCCGCCCGCCGGGAGGTTTGGGCGAGCTCGTCGGCGAGCGCCTGGACCTCGTACTTGACCGCGAACATGGCAAATCCCGTTGCCGATATCAGAACCAGCCAGAACAGGGTGGAGAGCCTGATCATTGCGCCTGCCGTGGTTGCCGGTCGCGATTGGGCGACCAGGGTGGGGCGGCGGTCCGCTCCGCCGCGCGCAGCCGCGCCGCCCGCGCCCGCCGGTTGCGGGCGATTTCCCCAGGGTCGGGCTTGACCGGCCGGCGGCGCAGCAGCCGGAAGCTCGGCGCCGCAATCTCGGCGGGAACGGGTTCATGGCGCGAGGCTCGGGGTGCCATGTCGCTGCGCTGCCGCAGGAAATCCTTGACCCGCCGGTCTTCGAGCGAATGGAACGACACGATTGCGAGCCGCCCGCCGGGCATCAGCAGCCGCTCGGCCGCGGCGAGCCCGCGCTCGAGCTCGCCGAGCTCGTCGTTGACGGCGATGCGCAGCGCCTGAAAGGTGCGGGTCGCCGGGTCGAGCCCGGGCTCGGCTTTGGGCACTGCGGCGCGGACGACATCGGCGAGCTCGAGGGTGCGGCGGATCGGGTGGTCCGGCCGCGCCGCGGCGATGGCGCGGGCGACTCGGCGGGCAAAGCGCTCCTCGCCGAAATCGCGGATCAGCCGGGCGAGCTCATTCTCGGAGAGGGCGGCGAGCAGATCGGCGGCGCTCTGCCCCGCACCGCTCATGCGCATGTCGAGCGGACCGTCGAAGCGGAACGAAAACCCGCGCTCGGGGGTGTCGAGCTGGATCGAGGAAATGCCGAGATCGAGGGCGATCCCGGCGACCGGCCCAAGCGCCGTCGAGCCGGTCGCGGCTGGCCCGAGCAATCGCTCCATATCGCCGAAATTTCCCTCGACCACCATGAGCCGCCCGCGATGGGCCTGCGCCAGCTCGCGCCCGCGGCGCACCGCGTCGGGGTCGCGGTCGATCGCAACGACGCGGCAATCGGCGGCGTCGAGCAATGCCCGGCTGCAGCCGCCGGCGCCAAAGGTGCCGTCGACGTAAAGCGCGGCGTCGCGCGGCGCCAGCGCCTCGATCACCGCGTCGAGCATGACCGGCACATGGGCATCGGCCTCGCCAGCCCCGGTCGCGGCCGGTCCGGGTTTCCCGCGGCGCTCAGGCTCCGGGCACCGGCCGCTCATTCCCGGCGCCGTTCGGCCAGGTTGGGAAGCGGCGGGATGCGGGTGCCCTGCCGACGGGCGCGCTCGCGCAAATTCGCCGCGTGCTCGGCAAAGCGCGACGGCTCCCAGATCTGAAAGCTCTTGCCCAAGCCGACAAAGGCGACGCTGTCGGCAATGAAGGCGCGCTCGGCCAGGTCCGGGGGCAGGCCGATCCGTCCCTCGGGGTCGAAGGGCAGCTGTTGCGACGCCGCGAACATCATTCCGAGGTTTTCATGCTCGTCGGAGTATTCTTCGAGAGTATCGAGTTGCGCGATCAGCTCTTCGATCCGCTCGATGCCGTTGGCCTCGAGCGCCGGGTATTTGTAGGAGGGAAAGACCACGATGCCCGGAAAGCGCTGGGCCGCCAAAGCGGTGCGAAAGGTCGCCGGCACTGAAACTCGCCCCTTGCGGTCGACCTTGTTCACATAAGTGGACAGAAACATGCCACTTCTTCCCCCAACGCTCGCCCACGGACGCTCGGCAAGGGGCGCCCGATAGGTGCCGCCGAAGTTCCCCCCATCGGCCACACCCGTCCATGGGTGAACATGGGGTAGCATGGGAAAATATGGGTGTCAATGGGTTTTCCAAATAAAACCCCCGATTTTTTATTTTGCTGGCCTGCGCCGGCCCAACCACCGCATGTAGTCGCCCGTCTCGCCTCCGACGCAAGCGGCAGGCAGAGTTCTCGCGGCATCGGAAGCGGCGATCGCAGCGCGGTCACCGAAAATTCCGAGGGGTCCACGGGCAACGCGCAGCGACGCAAGGCGGCGCGCGGCATGGGTCGCCCCTGGCCCGCCGGCGGCCGGGCGGAATGGCCGCGGGCGATACGGGCGGTTTCTTCCAGCGGCCAGGCGAATTGGCCGCGTGCCGGCGATCCGCCCGCCGGCGGCAAGGCCCGCCCGGCCTGGCGGCAAATTCCGGGATCGCGGCACGGCGCTGCATTTGCCGGCCGGGCAAGCGAGACGAGGATGACGGTCGGCATCGGGAGATCAGCCGGACACCGTGATCTCCTTGCTCGGCAGGCGCGGCGCCATTTCCAATTTCCCGTCGGCGATCATCAATTTGCAGTGATCGTAGAGGGCGACCCGCGCGGCCTCGGTCCGGTTGTTCCCATAGAGGCCGGTTTCGACCAGGCGATCGAGGTACCACGCGGTTTGAACGTTGAGCGAAAGGGTGATCAGCTCCGATTTCAGGGGATTTAGCTCGCGCGCCATTGTGACCGCCGATCGTCGCTACCGATAACAATGCCAAAAGTATGGCATAAAAATCTGTTGATTGGCGAGCCGAATTGAATTTGGGCGCCAGGCTGCGCTGAACACGGCGCCCCAACCCCGCCACAGCCACAAATCCGGTCTTACAGCCGCGAACGGCCTTTTCCCAAGAGGTGCGAAGGACTGCCGCGAGGCTCAAAATCAGTCCGAACGTGAAGCGGGCGACCCACCCCGAGATCGCCCGCTCCGTCCCCCCAAGGTGTGGCGTGCGGGCCGGCAACTCGCCCGCGAGCTCTCCGCTCGTCGCCGGGCCGCAGCCTCGGGAACCAGCGGGTCGACCACACCAGGCGCAGGCTAGCCGGATATGCCGGATAGGCAATCCCGCAAATCGAGATGCACAGGGTTGCCCCCAGGAAAGCGCAGTTATCCCGGTTTTATCCGCCGAACCGCCCACGCCGGCGGGGCGGCAGCGCGGACCGACAGCCCAGCGCCGCCACGGCGGCTCTCGACCGAGGACGAAGCCAGACGGCGCGTAAGCCGGGTTCTGTACCGTCCCGGTCGGGCCTGACGGCCTGAGCGGGGCGGTGACGGCCATTCCTCTGGGACGCCCGTTGCCGAGCGCCTCGTGCGACCGACCCGAGCGGCGGCGCGAAGGCCCGCCCGGCACCTCGGGATCCGCCCCTGGGGGATCGAGTCCCGGCTGCCTGCCGCTCCTACTTGGTCTTGCTCCCGGTGGGGTTTTCCCTGCCGCCGCCGTTGCCGGCGGCGCGGTGCGCTCTTACCGCACCGTTTCACCCTTGCCGCCCGCACCGGCACGCCGCTGCGGGCTCGGCGGTGTCCTTTCTGTGGCACTGTCCCTGGGGTCGCCCCCGCCGGGCGTTACCCGGCACCGTACCTCCGTGGAGCCCGGACTTTCCTCTCCCCGCAACGCCGCGGAGAGCGGCCGTCCGGCCGTCTGGCGCCGACAGATTTGCGCCGCCGCCGCGCGGTTGTCAAAGCCCCGGCGTCGAATGCCGATGTCGAAGGGTCGGCCGACAGCCTCCGTCCGGCGGCCGCGCGCGACCCGCAGTCAAGGGCTCGTGGCGATGCCGACCGCGGCGGCGAACCGCGTCTTGACGTTCCCGCCGAACAGCGGGTTGACGAGATGGGTGGTGTTGCCCGCGGTCGCATCGACCGCCGTCGCGCACGCCATGTAGGGCGAGATGAAGGTGTTGTGGGCGGCGTTGCGCGAGGCGATCACCAGGCAGGTCGGCGCCACTTCGAGGTCCATCGCATCGATCGTGTTGGCAAAGCTGTAGCCGTTCTCGATCAGCAAGCCGGCTCCACCCCTGGCGCTCGCCGATCCGGCGCCGCTGATGCGCGAAATCTGCGTCTGCTCCAGCGCGATCCCGGCGGCCGCTCCGGCCGAATCCGCGATCGCGAAAATCTGCGAGTTCAGCACGTAGTTGAGCTGAAGCCCGCCGGCCCGCCGTCCGGCATTGGCGTTGTTGACGATCAGATGGTCGATTTTCAGCGAGTTCTGCGCGTCGGAAAAATCGGGCTGACCGATGACCACGCCATAGCTGTCGCTGTCGGCATTGACGAACAAGCTTCCCTGCACATTGAAATAAAAGCATCCCTTTGGAGAGCTCTGCGTGCCGCCCGAGCAGCGGATCTCGAGCACCGGTTTGGAGGCGATGGTTCTTCCGTCGAGAATCGCTCCCATCGAGATCAGCCGAAATCCGGTATCCGACCGTCTTTTATAGTCTATGACCAGGGTCCGAGTGAGCTTGAACCTGCCGTGGGGGAGAAACAACGGCTCGTCGGCGGCAAGAGCCGCGGCGAGCGCGCGGTCGACAGCGGCGGTATCGTCGGTCCGGCCGTTCCCGGTGGCTCCGTAGCAGCGCACGTCGATCCATGCATTGGCGGCGCAGGCGAACGGGTTCATCAGCAGCTGGCTTGGCGCTGACGTTGCCGCCAAGGTGGGCGCGGATGTCGCCGCCAAGGTCGGCGCGGGCATCGTGAGCGCGAGGAGCGCGGGCAAGGCGCGAAAAATACGACGACGACGGTCCATGCTGGGTCCTTCCCGGACAAAGCCGCGCTGGCGCAGAGCAGCCGAAAAGGGTATTAAGCGGCTGTTTACCCTAATCGCGTGCAACCATATCGCAGTGTTCCTGGTTTGTCCCGAAGAATCTCGCTCAATGATCGAAAAAAAATATGCAGCTTCCGGAATAAGCGTAATTCAGCGCGCTTTTGATCGGTTGCTGGTCGAGAGACACGCCCTTTGGCGGGTCTCAACGCCGGCTCGGTTTGCCCAAAACCCGTGCAGGATGATGCCCGTAAGAATCAAGCCGCCGCCGATCGCCCGACTCGCGGTCAATCTCTCGCCCAGGGCCAGCACGCCGACCAGGACCACGGTCACGAGCTCGCAATTGGCGATGATCGCGTAGCTCGCGGGGCCGAGCCGCGGCACGCTGTAGCAAAACAAGGTGACGGTCAGCGCGCCCGGCCCCAAGGCGATGATCAGCAACAGCAGCCACGAGCCCGGCGCCGCCGGGATGTCGAGCCCGAGACAGAGGCTGGCGCCGGCAAACGTGATCGCGAGACCGAAATAAAGAAAGAGCGCGCCGATCAACGGCGGGTGGCGGCGCATCAGCACCGAATTGGCGGCGAGATAGAGCGCGTAGATAACCGGCGACGGCAAGATCCATGCGAGCCCGCGCGGGTCGAGGCCGCCGCGCAGCCCCGGCACGGCGATCAGCCCGGCGCCGGCAAGGACCATGGCGACGCACAGCGCCGCCTGGAAACGGATCGGGCGATTGAAGATCAGCCGATCGAGCACCAGGGTCAGCGCCGGATAGGTATAGAACAACAGGATCGCGATGCTGGTGTCGATGGTGTGCAGGCTCTCCCAGAAGCACAGGGTCTGCCCGGCCCCGAGCGTCGCCCCGACCAAGGTGATCCACAACGCCCCGCCGCGCAGGGCCGCCCGCAGATTATGCCCCGCCGCCGCGGCCGCGGCGGCCAGTGCGATCAGCGCCAACCCGTATCGCCACACCAGCATCGAGGGGGCGCCGATCCCGGCCCGGTAGAGCTGCAAGGTCATGATCGGCATGAAGCCGACCATGACACTGCCGCCGACTGCGGCGAGCGCCGACCGCCACAACCGCTCCCGGCCGGCGGTTGCTTCGGAGAGGGCTATGGGCGGGTCTGTCGCGGCCAACGCATGCTCTCAGCGTCCTCCGCGATGACGTGTTTTTCTAATCGTCCGGCCGCTCGTACCACACCCGCCCGTCCTTGATCGTGAGTTGCGCGATCAGGCGGCGCTTGGCGGTGACAGTGTTGCCGTCGCTGTCGCGCAGTTGGAAATTGCCGTCGCGCAGCTCGAACACGGCAACGTCGGCGTTGGCGCCCGGCGCGAGGGTGCCGACCGTGCCCTCATAGCCGAGGATCTTCGCCGGCGCCGCGGTCGAGCGCATGACCAGGTCGTCGAGCGACATGCCGAAATGCAGCAATTTCGACATCGTCGTCGGCAGATCCCATACCGGCCCCTGGGTGGCGCTGGTAAAGGTCAGGTCGGTCGAGATCGTGTCGGGCAGAAAGCCCTGGTCGAGCGCCTTCTCGATCATCGGAAAGCTGAAATGGCTGCGGCCGTGGGCGCAGTCGAAGATGATGCCGTGGCGTTGCGCCTCGACGACTTCCTTCAGCACCAGCTGCTTTTCCTGGCCCATGATGCCGTGCGCGCGGCCGTGATAGCAGTGGGTGACGATGTCGCCGGGCTTCATGTGCGCGAGCAATTCGGGCAGCGGGATCGGCGAGTCGGTGATGTGCATCATCATCGGCACGCCGCCGGCCATGTCGGCGGTCTTGCGCGCCAGCTTGACCGGCTCGGCCGTGTATTCCCAGACGAGGCCCGGCCCGTAGCGCAGCTTGACCCCGATCGCCAGGTCGGGGTTCTCGCTGATCGTGCGGGCGCAGCCCTCGGGGTCAGCATAGGGGAAATGCGACAGCTCGCCGCCGCGCCCGGTGCCGAGGATGCCGATCGCCGACAGATTGACAAAGGCGCGGGTGCGGGTGCGCACCTCGCGGTCGATGACCTGGCGCAGCCCGGCAAAGGTCGCCGAGCCGGCGCTGCCGGCGTCGCACAGGGTGGTGACCCCGCTCGCCTTGCAGAACCGGTCGGTATCGCCGGCCATGTCATGCGCGTTGACGAAAATATGGGCATGGATATCGACCAGTCCCGGCGTCACCAGCCGGCCCCTGGCGCTGACCGTGCGGCGCGCGTCCGCGGCCGGCAATGACGGCGCCACGGCGACGATCTTGCCGCCGGCGATGCCGATGTCCATGACGCCGCGCAGCCCTCCGGCGGGATCGAGCACCTCGCCGCCGGTCAGCAGAAGATCGTATTTCATCGCCGCCCCCGTTCATCGCACCGCGTCGGCCATGGTCCGCCATCGACGCGCCGGTGGCAACCCCGACCGGCCTCCTGTGTCCGTCGCCGCCGCCGCGCAACGCAGCATCCCGGCGAACCCGCATTGTCGTTGGCCAGGCGATCGCCTAAACGTCCGGCCTTTGCCCAAATCGGAGGCAAGGTTTGGATCAAGCCGTCGCGCCGCCTCAGCAGCACCGGCCCGCGGTTGTCGTCCCGCACCGCGGCATGGTGCTGATGGCGGCGTTGATGGCGACGTTCATGGCAGCGGTCGAAAGCAGCATCATCGCCACCGCGATGCCGACGATCGTCGGCGATCTCGGCGGGTTTCGGCTGTTCAGCTGGGTGTTCGCGGCCTATCTGCTGGCGATGGCGGTGACGGTGCCGATCTACGGCCGGCTCGCCGACATCTACGGCCGCAGGCGGGTGTTTTTCGTCGGCACCGGCATCTTTCTGGTCGGCACCGCGCTGTGCGGCTTGGCCCGGACGATGATCGTGCTGGTGATGTTTCGCGCCGTGCAGGGGATCGGCGCCGGCGCCATCCAGCCGATCGCCAGCACCGTCATCGGCGACATCTACACCCCGGCCGAGCGCGCCCGGGTGCAGGGCTATCTGTCGAGCGTGTTCGGGGTCTCGGCGGTCATCGGCCCGGCGCTCGGCGCCTTTCTCGTCGAGCACGTGCATTGGGCCCTGGTGTTCTGGGTCAATCTGCCGATCGGCGCTCTCAGCATCGCGATGTTCGCGGTCTATCTGCCCGAGCGGATCGAGCGCCGCCGGCACCGCATCGATTATCTCGGCGCCGTCCTCCTGATCGTCGGCGTCGGCGCGCCGATGCTGGCCCTGGTGCAGGCGCGCAGCCTCGACGGCGGCGGCATCGCGTCCTTGGTCGGGCTCGGCTTTGCGGTGCTGATTGCGCTCGCCGTGCACGAGGCCCGCACGCCGGAGCCGATGGTGCCGTTCCGGCTGTGGCGCAACCGGGTCGTGGCTCTCGCCAATTTCGGCATCTTCGGCACCGGATCGACGATGATGGCGGTCAGCGCCTTTCTGCCGACCTATGTGCAGGGTGTGATGGGCCGCAGCCCCGCGATCGCCGGGCTGGTGCTCGGCTGCATGTCGGTCAGCTGGATGTTCGCCTCGTTCGCGGCCGGCCGGCTGATGATCCGCACCTCCTATCGCCTCGCCGCCTCGCTCGGCGCCGTCGCCCTGGTCATCGGCGCGGCGATGCTGACCCAGCTGCAATCTTCGAGCGGCGTTGCCTGGCCGGCGGCCGGCTCCTTGGTCATGGGCATCGGCATGGGTGCGTGCAACACCGCCTTTCTGGTGTCGATCCAGGCGAGCGTCGGCTGGAGCGAGCGCGGGGTCGCCACCGGCGCCAACATGTTCATGCGCATGATCGGACAGTCGTTCGGTGCGGCTCTGGGCGGCGCGATCCTCAATTTCGGCGTGTTCCGGCAGGTGCCCGATGCCGCCGACGCGGTCAACCGGCTGCTCGAGCCGGCGCTGCGGCAGGGCCTCGGCGCCGGCGAGATCGTGCGCTTGACCGAGGCGGTCGCTTCCTCCTTGCACGCGGTTTATCTGATCGCGACCCTGCTCGCGGCCCTGACCTTCGTCGTGGCGCTCAGCTTTCCGGCGCGGCTGAGCCCGCTGCGCCCGGCCGTGCGGGCTTCGCGTTGAGCCGCCGCGGGATCGGCCTATAATCGCGCCCAATCCGGTGATGGAGGAGAACGTCATGGCGGTCATTCTCGGAACCGACGGCTTCCGCTACCAGGTCGTCGACGATTGGGCCAAGCTGCCCGAGGGCTGGAAGTTCGACGCCGACGTTGCCGCGGTCGGGGTCGACCGGCACGACAACGTCTATGCCTTCAGCCGCGGCGCGCACCCGATGATGGTGTTCGACCGCAACGGCCATTTCCTGCGCTCGTGGGGCGAGGGCGTGTTTCACCGCCCGCACGGCGTCCACATGGCCCCGGACGACACGGTCTTTCTGACCGATGACGGCGACCACACCGTGCGCAAATGCACCCTCGAGGGACGGGTGCTCTTCGACTCTCGGCATCGCCGGCAAGCCCGCCCCCTATATGAGCGGCGAGCCGTTCCACCGCTGCACCCACACCGCGCTCTCGCCGCAGGGCGACATCTACGTCTCCGACGGCTACGGCAACTCGCGCGTCCACAAATATGCGCCCGACGGCAAATTGCTGAAATCGTGGGGCGAGCCGGGCACCGATCCCGGCCAGTTCAACATCGCCCACAATGTATGCTGCGACCCCGACGGCTGGGTCTACGTCGCCGACCGCGAGAACCACCGCATCCAGGTGTTCGACGGCAACGGCAAGTACGAGGCGCAGTGGAACAACATGCACCGCCCCTCCGGCCTCTACATGGAGACCGGCACCAAGACGCCGCGCTTCTTTATCGGCGAGATCGGCGGCGGCATGGGGGTCAATTACGACCTGCCCAACATCGGGCCGCGGGTCAGCATTTATTCGCACAAGGGCGAGATGCTGGCGCGGCTCGGCACCCGCCCGGCCGGGCTCGAACCCGGCCAGTTCATGTCGCCGCACGGCCTCGCCGTCGATTCCCGCGGCGACATCTATGTCGGCGAGGTCTCGTTCACCAATTGGGGCAACCGCTACAAGGGCCAGGGCTTCCCGCCCGGGCTGCGCGCCCTGCAAAAGCTCGTCAAGGTCGACTGAGCGGCCACTGGCCTCCTGTCAGGCTTCCGTCATCCTGAGGAGCCCGCGCGGCGGGCGTTTCGAAGGACGCACAGCGGCGCCACCGTTTATTCGAGGAGGCCATGACCGCCCACCTCTACATCCTGCGTTGCGCCGATGGCTCATACTATGTCGGGACGACGGTCGGGAGCTTGGAGAGACGAGTTGCCGAGCATCAGTCGGGCGCTTACGATGGTTATACGGCTCGCCGACGACCGGTTGCGCTGGCGTTTCATCAGAACTTTGAACGCTTGCATGACGCTGCCGCCGCCGAGCGCCAGGTCAAAGGCTGGCGCCGGGAAAAGAAGGAAGCCTTGATACGGGGAGACTACGCCGCGCTCCCCGCTTTGGCTCGGCGTGCTGTGACAGCTGAGCGCGCGCTACCGTTGGTGCGTCCTTCGAGACGCGGCCCAGAGGGCCGCTCCTCAAGATGACAGAAATTCCGTTTCTTTAAAGGCGTACGTCATGCTTAGGAGCGCCCGGAGGGCGCGTCTCGAAGCGCCCGAGGCAGGAAAAGGAGAATTGAGAAATGCCCGAAAACCCGCGCTGGAAGCGCCGCCCGCCGGGCTCGAATTGGGGCGATTGGGGCCCCGACGATCAGCTCGGCCGGCTCAACCTGCTGACCGCGGACAAGGTGCTCAAAGGCGTCGCCGAGGTGCGCGAGGGGAAAACCTTTTGCCTCAGCCTGCCGCTCGATTATCCGGGCGGCACAATCGTCAACCCGCGCCGCCACCCGCCGCGGCTGATCGCGAACCAGCGCAACGGCATGCCCTACATGGCCTATCCGCTCAACCGCGAGGACCCGCGTCTGGTCGATGTGATCTGCGACGACATCGTCGAGATGACCCTGCAATATTCGACCCAGTGGGACAGCCTCGCCCATGTCGGGCAATTGTTCGACGCCGACGATGACGGCATGCCCGAGATCGTCTTCTACAACGGCTACCGCGCCGGCGAGGACATCGTCGGGCCGATGGATTACCGCGGCGGCCGGGCGGTCGAAATCGGCGAGCATGTCGGCGCCAAGGCGCTTGCGGTCGACAACATGGCCGCGCATCCGATCCAGGGCCGCGGCGTGATGATCGACCTCGAGGCCCATTTCGGCCGCGGCGGCAAATTCGTCAGCTATGACGAGCTGATGCGGATCATGGACATGGACAAGGTCGCGGTCGAGGAAGGCGACCTCGTCTGTTTCCGCACCGGCTATGACCGGGTCATCCTCGGCATGAACAAGAACCCCGACGCCGCGGTGCTGGACGCCAACCCGTGCGCGGCGCTCGACGGCCGCGACGAGCGGCTGCTGAACTGGATCACCCGGTCGGGTGCGGTGGCGTTGATCTCCGACAACCGCGCGGTCGAGGCCTCGCCGTCGCGGCCATGCGAGGAGGACCACTGCGCCTCATTGCCGTTGCACGCGCACTGCCTGTTCAAGCTCGGCGTCTATCTCGGCGAGATCTGGTCCTCTCCGACCTCGCCGACTGGCTGCGCGCCAACGGCCGCTCGCGCTTCCTGCTGACCGCCCCGCCGCTTCGCCTCCCCGGCGCCGTCGGCTCCCCCGCCAACGCCATCGCCACGGTGTAGAATGACCGCGTTGTTGGCAGGAGAAGTCCCGTGCCTAGTCTCGCTCATGGGCAAGAGGTGGGCGAGGCAATAAGACTCGACCGGGAAGGGCTCGCGCTTCCTGTTGACCGCCCGGCCACTGCGCCTCACTGGCGCCGTCGGCTCCCCCGCCAACGCCATGGCGATGGTGTGAATCCATCGCTCGACGCCGAAGCGGCAGTCGTCCTGCGCGATTGATCACGCCAAAGCGCAATCCCTTGCTCATCCATAACCGCAATGATAATGTCATGTCCGAAGGCACTACGCTCTTTATCAGCGCGCTCGCGAGATCGAGACATTGAGCGGCACGCCTCAATCTATACGGGCAGCACATTACCTTGACGAGCGCGTGCGGCGGGTTTTGGACGATGTCGCGTCGATTGCCGGCTTCTCGAACCCCGCTCCCGAGTTGTGGGAGAGGTTGACGAAAAAGCAGGGGGAGGTGAGCCGGCTCCGGTCCGCGATGGCGCACCTGGCCGAGCTTCCATCGCCAGAGTCCGTTGCCGCCGCTCCGCCGCGGCGCCGCTCAGGCGGGTGATGGGACGGCGAACAAAAGGAAACCACCATTCAAAAGAGGAATTCGGCCATGACAAGCGCCGTCGCGAGGAAGTTGGAATCGCTCCGGGAGAAAGGCGCGATCAAGAATATAGAGGTTGCAAACCTACTCGGCACACGACCTGAAACGGTCTCTCGGTGGAATCAAGGCCGGGCATATCCGCACGCTAACAAAGAAAAAATATTGTTGGAATTGGAGTTCATCGTAGATCAGTTATCCGACTTCTACGAGCCGAACGAGGCGCGGCAATGGATCTTCTCGCCACAGAAGCACCTCAAGGGCGTCTCTCCAGCAGAATTGATCCGCGAGGGTCGGATCGAGGAGGTCCGGCGGCTGGTCAACCAGCTTCGCGACGCGGTGTATCTCTAAAGGTCTGGCAGCGATGATCCATGACCAGCATCTGCTCGATCGGTTGAGTGTGATGCCGAGCGAGGGTTTCGCAGGTGAGGTGTTCCGGGCCACGCGGGTTGACGCGGATCCGATGGCACCCTCGATCAACGGCGGCCGATGGGCGCCAGCGCCGGATGGCGATCCCGGCGTCTATGTGCTGTACACCAGTCTGGAGCGCGACGGGGCGATCGCAGAAGTTGTGTCCTTTCTCTCCGATCTCACGCCCGTTCCCGGACCACGGCCGATCAAGGTATCTCGGCTGGCGGTAACGACTGCCCGGACATTGCGGCTGGTTCGCGCAAATCTGGAAACTCTTGGCGTCGATTACGCACATTTTGGCGAGCGAGACTATGCCCGGACTCAGAAGATCGGTGCGGCTCTCGCATTTCTCGGGCTCGACGGGCTGATTGCGCCGTCCGCTCGCTGGCCCTGCGAGAATTTGATGATCTTCACAGAGAACCACGCTCTGACCGAGCATCTGGACCCGCTCTCTTCGGAAGAGACCGAATGGCAGGCGTGGGCACGTGCGCACGGTTTCATCGGAACCGATGGCGAGTCGAACGCACTATCCGATGCCCCATCATCCAATCGGCCGGCGGCGCCGCGATCAATCGTAACGGCGACAGCGGCGCCGTTTTTGGTCACAAGGATCTAGCGCTTCCCCTTGGCTGGGTCAGAGATATAGGAGGCGAGCCGACACCCGAACGACCCGGCGTGTGATTACGGCATGGCAATCACGCAATCGCCATAATGGCATTGTATCCTCGCCGCGTTGGAATTCTTGAGCGGGTGCGTGAGTGCAGTTGAAGGAGGTGCGGATACCTGATCTCAATCTGATAAAACAGGTGGAACAGGGGACGCGGGAGTGGCGCCGGTGCCACCCTGGCGCCGGTGAGCGAGGTCTGAACAGGGGTGCGAGGGTCGAGGCTTGCGCGCAGCATCTCGCGGCGCTGGTTGAAAGCGGCGGTGGTGACGCGCTCGCTAGCCCTTCCGCCCTGGCCCGGTTATCTCGCCGGGCCAGGACGAAAGACGCTGCGTCAGTTGGGGTGGAAGACGAGGGTGCGCAGCTCGATGCTCTCGCGCGGGAAGGCGTCGGGCGGCGTCGTGGGATCGGTGAACGAGGTGTGCGGCATAAAGCGGGCGCGGCCGTCGGTCTTGGTGTCGGCGATCTTCAAGAGCAGCGCCTGGTCGCGCCGCATCTGCGGCACGTAGTACCATTCATGCGCCGGGTTCCACGTCACCGAGTAGGTCTCGCCGACCCGATTGCGATAGACCAGGTCCGACGGCACAAGGTCCTTGGGGTCAACGGTGCGCGCGTCGCATACCGCGAGCGGCGCGTCCTGCAGCGGCCCGCGGATCGGACGCCACAGATTGATCACCTGGACACGGCCCTTCAGCAACTCCTCGGCGTCGTCGCCCATCAGGTCGCGCACCCGCTGCGGGCCGGAGCGGGCGGTGTGGTCGACATGGACCCGGGTCGCCGGCTGGCGCGGCCCGCCGGCCGAGCGGTCGGTCTGACCCGGCACCCGGCGGCGCTGCAGATGGTCGAAGATGAAGACCCGGCTGGCGCCGGTTACGTCGGCGAGGAAACGCTCGGCCTCGGGATAATAGACCCGGCGCACCTCGTCATCGTCCCAGAAATCGCGCACCGCGGTCTTCTGCTCGACCAGCGCGAAGCCCTGGCGGTCGAGGTCGATTTCCGAGGCGATCGGCCGCATGTCGCGGATATGCACCTGGTGCGGCTCGTGGGTCATGTTCGAGCGCTGCTCGCCCGGCTCGACCTCGTAGGCGTAATAGCGTGGGCGCTCGGCCATCGGCGCCAGATAGTTCAGCTCGGCCTCGACGAACGGGAGAGTGTCGAAATTGCTCATGGGTCTGTCCTCCTTGTGTTTCGAAGAGTCGCTCAAAAAGGCGGAAACCGCAATGTTTCCGACCAGGACTTGCGTTCGGCCATGTGCCGCGGCTTAACGGGCGGGAGCGTCATCCGAGCCCATAGGGCGCTCAGGGCGCGGGCGGCACGGCGGAAAGCCCCGATGCGGGGCGATCTGTTCTCGTCGGTTGACGTCGGCGTCAGCATCATTCCCTCCAGAACGGCTTGTTGCTCAGGTATTCGGCGTCGGTTCGGGTGATCCCGATATCGGCCAGCATCCGATCGTCGAGTGCGGCGAGAAGGGTGCGGTCGCGGGCGCGCCGGCGCCATTCGCGCAGCCTCGCAAACATCCGCCCTGCGGCGGCGCTTGCCCGCTGCCCCGCCGAGCGACGCCCAACCCCGATGCGGCGCTCCCGCGCGGCTTCGAATTGGATCGCAGTCATGTGAACTCTCCTAAACTCAGCGAGCGTTCCGATAGGCTGTTCAAGAGCCCGCTTGCGGTTTAAGTGCTCTCTGTGGCACTGGTTCGCAAACGAGAGTTTTTCAGCTACGCCTTAGGAATTCTCATCTCGGATGAACGACCACCTGCCCCCGCTCGGCGCGCTTCGGGCCTTTGAGGCGGCGGCTCGGCACATGAGCTTCAGCAAGGCCGCCGACGAGCTCTTCGTCACGCCCGCGGCGATCAGCCATCAGATCCACGCCTTGGAGCAGGATCTCGGGGTCAGGCTGTTTCACCGGCTCAACCGGTCGATCGAACTGACCGCGTCCGGGTGCGTGCTGCTGCCCGGGCTGTCGGAAGGTTTTGCCGGCATTCACGCCGCGGTCAGGCGCCTGCGGGCGCATAACGACACCGGGACCTTGACCGTGACCGCCTCGCCCTCCTTCGCCGCCAAATGGCTGGTCCTGCGCCTGCACCGGTTCCAGGAATTATGCGCTGAGGTCGATGTGCGGATTTCCGCGACCGACGACGTCGTCGACTTGACCAAGGGCGATTTCGACATCGCGATCCGCTACGGCACCGGGCACTACCCTGGGCTCGAGGTCGAATTGCTATTTACGAACGAGGTGTTCCCGGCGTGCAGCCCGCAACTGCTCGCGGCCGGGCCGCCGCTGCGCACCCCCGACGATCTGCGCCGTCATGCGCTGATCCATGACCAGGCGATCGAGCGCGACCCCTTGGTGCCGACCTGGCCGATGTGGCTCAAGGCTGCCGGGGCCAAGGATGTCCCGGCGACCGCCGGGCTCAGCTTCAACAACATGTATTTGGCGCTCGACGCGGCGATCGCCGGGCACGGCGTGGTGCTGGCCTACAGCACGATCGCCGCCGCCGATATCGCGTCCGGGCGGCTGGTGCGGCTGTTCTCGTTGGCGCTGCCGGACCAGTTCGCCTACTACATCGTCACCGCGCCGGGCGCGCTCGAGCGGCCCAAGGTCCGGGCGTTCCGCAAATGGCTGCGCGAGGAGGCCGATCGGCAGCCGGCGGCGACGGCGGGCAGTTGAGCGGCATCGTCTGCCTCGGGAGCGCAGAGGGGGTTTGCCCGCTGCTGTGCTCGGGGGTGGAGCGCCAATGTTGCGCCGGCCCCCGGGTCGATGCGGTCACTGCCGCAGAAGCCTCCCGTGGCAATCTGTCGACCGGATCCGCCGCGGCCGCAGCAGCCCCAGTCCGAGCAAGGCGGCGCCGAGCAGCGGCAGGGACGAGGGCTCGGGCGCATCGACGATCGCCGCGTCGATGCTCGTCAGGCTGTTCGGACCCGCGGTAACCGTCAAGATCTCGGTGAGGGAATAAGGGCCTGCGATCGGCGGCACCGAGACCAGGCTTGCCTGGTTGTCGAGCAATCCGCTGGACAGCAGGGTACCTGTTCCGAACGGCTTGTTCGTCGCATCGAAATAGGTGCTCATCAGGGCGCTGCTGTTGGAATACACGCCGGTAATGTCGCTGAGGAATTCTTTGGCGACTGTAGTGGTCGTGAACCCGGTCTCGGTCAGCGAAACCGTCAAGGTGCCGCCCGCCGTGCCGGTCGTCAGATCGAGCGAAGTCAGATCGAGGACCGGGTCGGACGGCGCCCCGATTGCCGGGAACCCGGTGCCGATGTCGATGCTGGTCGTGAAGTTGCCGATGATCCCGGAGTAGAACGCAGTGCCGGGGCTTGCGGAGTCGTTGGCCGAGCCCGTGCTGACGCCATCCGTAGCCGACAGAAAGATCTCCGCGCGAGCTTGGAATGCATATCCCGCCGCCACGGCCAGTGCTGCGATGGTCAGCGACTTGCGCAGTATGCTCATTACAAAGATCCTCTTGGTTAAGCAACCGATCCGTGGCCGATCACGGGGTGTGCCCGCGATGCAAAAGTTACAATTCGGCAACCAGTATTACTAGACAATTGAGAGTTAAAAGCCTGACATTCATAGTTAACTTTACTATGCGCAATCGCCCTGTCCGGCGGTTTTCGACGCCGGAGCTGTTGCTCCGGCCGGCAGCTCGGCCGCCGTGCCGGATTGCTTCAACAACGCTTGCTGCCCCGTGGTGTCCGCCCTTTTCGACCGGCCGACCGGCCGACGCGGCGCGGCGCGGCGCTCACGCCGACGTGAACGACCCGACCGAGGTGCAACCGAGCCACCCGTAAGTTTTCGGCTTCTCCTCCGGCCGTACCTTCAGTAGTGTTCGCGCCGGATAAACGCGACACGGGAGGAGAGGATGCGCCATTTGCGCTCAGTGATGCCGGGGATCGTCGCCTTGTTTATGATTTCGGCCGCCGCCCAAGCGGAGACGATGGCCTTCAAGGCGACCCTCGACGGCGCCAGCGAGGTTCCGCCGACCACCAGCGCCGGCACCGGCACGGCGACGGCGACGCTCGATACCGCCACCCGAAAGCTGACCTGGGAGGTGACCTATTCGGGTCTCAGCGGTCCGGCGATGGCGGCCCACATCCACGGTCCGGCGGCGCCGGGAACGAACGCCGGGGTTGTGATCCCGCTCGGCAGCAAGTTGGCCAGCCCGATCAAGGGCTCGAAGATCCTGACCGCAACGCAGCGGGCCGACCTCGAAGCCGGGAAGTACTATGTCAATATCCACACCGCCGCGAATAAGGGCGGAGAGGTGCGCGGCCAATTGATGCCGGCCCAGTAGCCGGCGCGTCCGTCGCCCCGCCGATCGCAGGCAGCGAGCGGCGCACCCGACCCGCCGCCGGCAGTCGGTCGGATTTGAGCTCGATCCTGCTCGCCTCAGTCTGAGCCCCGTGGGGGCCGAGCCAGGTGCGGAAATCGCGCCCTTCTGCGAGGCTAGGCAAGATTGGTCCACATTTCCGGTAGGCCGCTCCTCTTCCCCCTCTCCCCCGCCGGCCGGGGGAGAGGGAGGGGTGAGGGGGCCGCGCAGCATGGAATGCGCAGCTGAGCCGAAGCCATCCGCGCTGGGCCGAGGTGGAGTCTGTGGCGGGCGCCCCCCTCACCCTGCCTCTCCCCAGTGGGGGGAGAGGCGAAAATAACCGGTCCGGGAGGAGAACGGGCGCGTACGGGAATCGGTCGCGCCATATGCCGACATGCCCGCGGCCGACCGATTTGTCGTCTTGCCGCCGAACTCGCCGCAGTTATAGTCGCCGCCGCCATCACCGAGGTCTTGTCGAGGGACGCAGATGCCGCTTCGATCGCCCGCCGCGCGGATCGCCGTCCTGTTGCTGTCCATGCTGCTCGCGGCGCCGGCTCGTGCCGCGGTGTTCACCGACTCGGCCGGGCGTCGGGTGATGGTGCCGGACCGGATCGAGCGGGTCATGCCGGCCGGGCCGGCCTCCGCGGTCTTTGTCTACGCGCTGGTTCCCACTAAGCTGATCGGCTGGACCGAGCCGCTGTCGCGGGCGCAGCGCGCGCTGCTGCCGGCGAAATTCGCCCGGCTCCCGGTCATCGGCCAGCTCGGCGGACTGCATCCGACGGCGACGGCCAACGACGTGACCCGGCTGCACCCCGACCTGATCCTCGGTTACGGCGTCCTCTCGCCGCCGACCGTGGCATTCGCCGACCGCATCCAGCAGCAGACGCGGACGCCCTATATTCTGCTCGACGCCAGCATCCAGCAGATGCCTGATCTGCTGCGGCAGATCGGTACCTTGGTCGGGGCGGGGGATCACGGCCTGGCCGTTTCCAGCTACGCCTATCATGCGATCGAAGCGCTGCGCGGGCAGCTGCTGGTCAGCTCTTCGACCGACCGGCCGCTGGTCTATTACGGGCGAGGCAGCGACGGTCTCGAGACCGGTGTCGCGGGTTCACCGGCGATGAGCGACATCGACCAGGCCGGAGCCATCAACGTTGCCGCCGGCCTCGGCCGCGGTGGGCTCACGCGGGTTACGCGCGAGCAGGTATTTGCCTGGAACCCCCGGATCATCGTCGCCCAACAGCGCAGCTTCTATAACGCGCTGCTTCGCGATCCGCAGTGGCGCGGTCTCGCGGCCGTCCGCGGCAAGCGGGTCTATCTCGCTCCGGACGACCCGTTCGGGTGGATCGACGACCCGCCCGGCGTCAACCGGGCGATCGGGCTGTACTGGCTGTCCAACCTGTTTTATCCCGACCTCTATCAGCAGGATCTGCGCGCCAGCGCCAGCGAATTCTATCAATTGTATTACGGGGTCCAGCTCACCGAGCGCCAGGTCGAGGCGCTGGTCCGACCGGCGGAGGGCAGCACCGGCGAGACGCGCCGCCTGGCAAACGTGCCGCTGTTCGGCGCCGAGCCTCCGCCCTTGCCCAATCTTCCGCCGGCCGGCGGGATGACGCCGCCCCCCGCCGGCGCCCCCGGACGCGGTGGGCTGCGCGGCGGGGCGAACCAGCCCCCGGCGCGATAGCCGAAGCCGGCCAGCCGGCCGCTGCGAACGGATCTCGCCGCGCCGCCGAGCCGGCTTTGAGCCTGCAGATCACGACTCGGTCGCGCGCACGAAGCACATGATCCCGCGCTGCGGGGTCCAGCACACGATCGCGTGACCGGTGGGATTGTCGGTGCGCTGCAAAATCTTGTCGGGCGGCACGACGAGCCAGCCGCCGCCGACCAGCGCCTCGTAATGATCGGCCCTGATCCGGTATTCCGTCGCCCGACAATCCGACAGCGAGCAGCACGAGATCGCCGTGCCCGGCTGCAAGAGGCTGCGGAACCACGGCGCCAGGGCTGGGTCGGCATTCTGGGGCGGTTGCGCGACCGCGACGCCGGCCAAAAGTAAAACTGACGCGAAAGCGAGACGCCTGGTGGTGCGGCGCGCTCGAACTGATGCAAAGGCCAATGGCGCTCTCGAACGCGGTGGTCGGGGAGCCGGCGATGCGGCTTGCCGTCGCCGCTGCCAGCTTAGCGCAGCCGCAGATTTGCCGCAAAAAGCGTTTCACGAATAGCATTATGTTTCGGTGAAAAACACCTTATTGACATCCTGATACTGAGGAATAGATTGGTGCCGGGTCCGGGTTCGAGCCGGGAGCCGTCTCCGCTGCGGCTCGCGCCTATGGCTCCTCAGGCATGGAGGATCCGATGCGCTCGTCCCCAATCACGCCCGCAGGCATCCGAGCCGGCGCCGGCTTGGTGTTCTTGATCGGATCGAACCCCGATCGCCCCGGTGAATTGTCGTGGCCTGCGCTCGCGGCTCTCGCAGCAGCCGATGCCGTCGTGCATGACGGCGGTGTCGATCCCGATACCTTGGCTCTGGTCCCGCACGGGTGCTTTGTCGAGGGGGTGCCGGCCGATATAGCGCGGGTCCGAAAGCTGGCCGGCGAAGGTTGGCGGGTGGTGTGGCTGGTCGTCGGCGATCCGGCAAATTCCGCCGCCAAGCTCACCGATGCCGACCGCCTCGCAGAAGCCGGCATTGCGGTCCGCACCATCGCAAGCCTTTGCAGCCCTGGTCCGGATGCGTCTGATCCGACAGTCGATATTCGGGGCGACGCGCTTGCGCCGCAATCCTACGCGACCGCGCTCAACGGGCTCGCCGGCTAGGCAGCATTGGCGGCGTTGATCCACACATCCTCTTCCGCACCAATTTTCTCCTCTCCCCCCGGGGGGAGAGGTAGGGTGAGGCGGGCGGCCGCCACAGACTCCACCTCGGCCCAGCGCGAATGACTTCGGCTCGGCTGCGCATCCTATGCTGCGCGGCCCCCTCACCCCTCCCTCGCCCCCGACCGGCGGGGGAAAGGGGGAAGAGCAGCAGCGTCCCGGAAATGTGGATCGATCGACGAACCTTGCTTAGCTCCGCGGCTCGCCCCCGCGCAGCAGGCGGAGCAGCCGGTCGAGCTGGTCGAGGCTCGCGTAGTGGAGGGTCAGCGCGCCGCCGCGGGCTTTCGGCTCGAGGCTGACGCGCAGGCCGAGAAGCGCCGCGAGGTCGCGTTCGAGGGCCAAGCTGTCGGCATCGCGGATTCGGGTCCGCGACCCCTGCTGCAGCTGCGCGCGGCGCTGCACGAGGCGCTCGGTGGCGCGAACGTTGAGCCCGCGGCGCACGACCTCCCCGGCGAGCGCCGCCGGGTCGGCGGCGGCGAGCAAGGCGCGCGCATGGCCGGCCGTCAGCTCCCCCTCTTCAAGCCGCTGGCGCACCGGCGCCGGCAACGACAACAGCCGCAAGGTGTTGGCGACGTGGCTGCGGCTTTTGCCGACGGCTTCGGCGAGGCCCGCCTGGGTGCGCCCGAACTCCGCCATCAACCGGCTGTAGGCTTCGGCCTCCTCGAGCGGCGACAGATCCTCGCGCTGAAGGTTCTCGACGAGGGCGATTTCGAGCGCCTCGGAATCGGCGAACGCGCGCACGATGACCGGGACCTCGTGCAGCCCGACCCGCTGCGCCGCGCGCCAGCGGCGCTCGCCGGCGACGAGCTCGAAGGCGGCATCGTCGTCAGCGACCGGGCGCACCAGCAGCGGTTGGAGCACGCCTTTTTCGCGGATCGACTGGGCGAGCGCATCGAGCTCGGGCTCCGCGAACCGCCGCCGCGGCTGCAAGGCGCCGGGCCGGATCAATTCGATCGGCACGCGGCGCGGGCTCGCCGGGTCGAAGCCTGGGTCGGGTTCGGCCTCGCCGAACAGTGCCGCCAGGCCGCGGCCGAGCGGGCGCCGCTTGATCCGCTCGCTCATTGCGGCGACGCGCCGGGCGGTGGTGAGCCGGACATGGCGCGCCGCAGGATCTCGGCGGCGAGCTGGATATAGGCTTGCGCGCCGGCGCAGCGATGGTCGTAGATCAGCACCGGCTTGCCGTGCGAGGGCGCCTCGGAAACCCGCACATTGCGCGGGATTACCGTGTCGAAGACCTTGGCGCCGAAATGGCCGCGCACGTCGAGCGCGACCAGGTCGCACAGATTGTTGCGCTGGTCGTACATCGTCAGCAGCACCCCCTGCAATTCGAGCCTGGGGTTCAGCGCGCGCTGCACCCGCTCGATCGTGCGCATCAGCTGGCTCAGCCCTTCGAGCGCGTAGAACTCGCACTGCATCGGCACCAGCGCCGCATCGGCGGCGACCAGCGCGTTGATGGTCAGCAGGTTCAACGATGGCGGGCAGTCGATCAGCACCTCGTCATAGTCGCGCACCCGGCTGCGAATCGCCCGGCTCAGCAGAAACTCGCGCCGTTCGCGGGTCATCAGTTCGAATTCGGCGCCGCTCAAATCCTCCGAGGCCGGAACGATCGACAGCCCCGGAACATCGGTCGGCGCGATCGCCGCGGCCAGTTCGACCTCGCCGAGGATCAGTTCATAGCTGGTCACCCGGCGTGCGCTGCGGTCGATGCCGAGCCCGGTGCTGGCGTTGCCCTGCGGGTCGAGATCGATCAGGAGCACATGGTGGCCGGCGGCGGCCAATGCCGTCGCGAGATTGATCGCGGTCGTAGTCTTGCCGACTCCGCCCTTCTGATTGGCGACCGCGACGATCCGGGTGCGGCGGGCTATCGAACGCCCCGCCGGCTGGGCCTCAGCTGCGGTGAGGCTCACGGACGACCTGTTGCAAGCGCAGAACGACCCCCCGCGGATCGGATATGCTTTGGTAAAGCGACGGGGTCATTGTCCAGTGTTTGCGCGCGAGGGTCAATTCCTCCTCGGCCCGCTCGCCTTTCAGAAACAGGCATTGGGTCTCGGGGCCGAGGAACGGTCGGGCCAGATCGAGCAGCCGGTCGAGCGGCGCGAGCGCGCGCGCGGTAACCACATCCACCGGATGCGCCGGCACCGCGGCGATCCGGCACGGGCGGATCGTCACCTCGGCCCCGACGATGCGCGCCGCCTCGCGCAGAAACGCGGATTTGCGCGAATCCGCCTCGACCAGCTCGACCCCGGGCATGCCGAGGATCGCCAGCACCAGACCGGGAAACCCGGCGCCGCTGCCCAGATCGATCAGGCTCCGCGCCCACTCGGGGATCAACGGCCGCAGCTGCGCCGAATCGAGCATGTGACGGCGCCACAAATCGGCGACGGTGTCGCGGCCGACGAGGTTGATGCGCATCGACCATTGGGTCAGCAGCGCCGCATAGGCTTCGAGGCGCGCGAGTGTTTCACGTGAAACAGGAAAGAGCTCGGCAAACCCCTGGGCGCTCAGCGGCAGGGTCACGCCGCATCGCCCTCACCCGCCTCCCGACGCTCGGCACCCTCTCCAGCATTGTGGGAGAGGGGCGACCCGGCCCGACGGGCTGGGTGGGTGAGGGCAGTACTGCGGGGCACCTCCGCCGCGGGGCGGCGCTTGACGTGCTTCAACAAGGCGACCAACCCCGCCGGCGTCACTCCCGAGATCCGTGCCGCAGCGCCTAAGGTCGACGGCCGGGCGATGGCGAGCTTGTCGCAGATTTCGCGCGACAGGCCGCCGACCGTCGCATAATCGAGCTCCGCCGGCAGCAGCAAGGCCTCGTCACGGCGGAACGCGGCGATGTCGCGCTGCTGGCGCTCGAGATAGCCCGCATAGCGCGCGTCGATCTCGACCTGCTCGGCAAGCTCGGGCGTCAGCGAGCCGAGCTCGGGCCAGATTGCGGCGAGCCGCGCCAGGTCGATCCCCGGATAGGCGAGCAATTCCGCGGCACTGCGGGCGATGCCGTCCTCGTTGACCGCGATGCCGTGGCGCTTCAGCGCCGGTGGGGTCATCCGCATTTCGGCGAGCCGTCGCCGCGCCTGGTCCAAACCAGTCATTTTGACGGCAAAGCGCTCGCCCCGCCCGCGGCCGATGCAGCCGAGGCGCAGGCCGATCGGGGTCAGCCGCTGATCGGCGTTGTCGGCCCTGAGCACCAGCCGGTACTCGGCGCGCGAGGTGAACATGCGATAGGGCTCGCTGGTGCCGCGGGTCACCAAATCGTCGATCAGCACGCCGATGTAGGCATCGGCGCGGTCGAGCACGAGCGGTGCGGCCCCCGACGCCGAGAGCGCCGCGTTGAGGCCGGCCGCGAGCCCCTGCGCCGCCGCCTCCTCATACCCGGTCGTGCCGTTGATCTGGCCGGCGAAATAGAGCCCGGGGATGCGCCGGGTCTCGAGGCTCGCGAACAGCTCGCGCGGGTCGACATAGTCGTACTCGATCGCGTAGCCCGGCCGCCGCATCGCCGCGTGCTCGAGGCCGGGGATCGTCCGCAGCATCGCCTGCTGCACGTCGCGCGGCAACGAGGTCGAGATGCCGTTCGGATAGATCGTGTCGTCGTCGAGCCCCTCGGGCTCGAGAAAGATCTGGTGCCGCTCGCGCTCGGCAAAGCGCACGATCTTGTCCTCGATCGACGGGCAATAGCGCGGGCCCACCCCGGTGATGTCGCCCGAATACATCGGCGAGCGGCCGAGATTGGCGCGGATCAGCGCGTGGGTCGCCGGGGTCGTCGTGGTGATATGGCACGGGACCTGCGGCGTCGTGATCCGATCGGTCACGAACGAAAACGGCGGCGGCGGATCGTCTCCCGGCTGAATATCGAGCCCGGCCCAGTCGATCGTCCTCCCGTCGAGCCGCGGCGGAGTGCCGGTCTTGAGCCGGCCGAGCGCAAAACCTTTGCGGGCGAGAGTCCGCGCCAGCCCATGCGACGGCGCCTCGCCGACCCGCCCGGCCGGGATCTTCTCCTCGCCGATATGAATGAGGCCGTTGAGAAACGTGCCGGTCGTCAGCACCACCCGACCCGCCGCGACCTCCCTGCCGTCGCCGAGCACGACCCCGCAAACCCGCCCCTCCCGGTCGACCAGCAGATCCTCGGCCGCTCCCTCGGCGATGTGAAGGCCCGGGATCTCGGCCAGCAATTCGCCGACCGCGCGACGATAGAGCCTGCGGTCGGCCTGGGCCCGCGGTCCGCGCACCGCCGGCCCCTTGCTGCGGTTGAGGATGCGGAACTGGATCCCGGCCCGATCGATCGCCCGCCCCATGATACCGTCGAGCGCATCGATCTCGCGCACCAGATGCCCCTTGCCGAGCCCGCCGATCGCCGGGTTGCACGACATCTCGCCGATCGTCGCCCGCTTATGGGTGAGGAGGAGCGTGCGCGCCCCGAGCCTGGCCGCGGCCGCGGCCGCCTCGCACCCCGCATGCCCCCCGCCGACCACGACGACGTCGTAACGCCCGATAACCTCATTCATGGCCGCGGAATGTATGGAGGCCAGTCGGGCGTGTCGAGGTTTCACGTGAAACAGCAGCGGCACGTCCTCACGCTGCGCCTCACCCTGTCCCTTTCCCCGCTCGCCGCCGCCGCTCGGGCAGAGGGACAGATCGGCGGTATCTTTGCAGATGCAGTAGGATGGGTTGAGCAAAAGCAAAACCCATCGGTATTTGCGATGGAGGAATGCGGAATGGGTTTCGCTGCGCTCAACCCATCCTACGCGCTGATTTGCCCGCCACCTAGCGAGATGCCTTCTCGCGCCCCTCTCGAATCTTGCGCCCGTACGGCTGACGTTTTGAGCATATCGAGTATCAAGGCGGCAGACACCGTCGCCAACTTCTTCCCGTAAAGACCGAATGGAATTAAGCCGTTCTCCATCATCTCCACCGCGTCAAGCGGCAACGTGATCGAGAACTGTTTCGTGTCCGTATCACCCTTGTCGGGCATGGTCAAAACAATGGAATTGCAATGGAATTCCATTGTTTCATACAATCGCTCCGGAAGCTAGGGCGGGATCGGCAGCGCAGCTGAAGAATGCCGCAGACAGGTCTGCGATTAGGTCTTAGGATGGCCGGAACTCGGGGGGGGCGTGTGGCGGCTCTTGATGTCGAGCTAAACGCCTATCGGCAAGAGGCGGCCCGTCTCGAAGCATCACACATGGGTAAATGGGTGGTCTTCAGAGGACCGGCGCTTATCAGCATCCATGACACGCTTGAGGCCGCGGCCGGGGATGCTGTCGCCCAGTTTGGTCATGGACCGTATCTCATTCGCCAAATCGGAGCGCCCCCGATTGTAATTCCCGTATCAATCGCATATAACCCTGGTGCATGAAGACAGTTAATTGTGGATTTTCCGGCCCATTAGCTGCGAACAGGCTTACGGGGGATGGGCCAACCATCCTTGTTGACATCGGGTTTGATTCCACATGGCGCGCTAGAAATATCCCGGCGCCAAAAGACCGCGATATAGTGGCATTAATTGACACTGGCGCGCAGGAATGTTTTATAGACTGTGACTTAGCGAGCCATTTGCAACTTCCCATAGTAGATCGCCGCGAGGTTGCGGGAAGCCTAGGCAAGCATGAAGTTGATGTCTATTTAGCGCAAATACACATACCCTCGCTAAGCTTCATCCAATATGGCAAATTTGCTGGAGCCTACTTAAATCGTGGTGGACTCCAGTATGGAGTACTAATGGGCCGTACATTCTTGGAAAAGTTTGTTCTTATGTATGACGGCCAATCGGGGCGGGTAACGCTAACCGGCTAATAGCAAGAGCGACGCGAGCGGTAGAGATAAGTCCGAGGCCGTTGCTACGCCGAGGCGCGCGCGCCAGCTGCCCGCTTGGTGAGACACCTACATAATACCGATCATTTCCCGAGGCAGAAGTCGCGGAAGATCACGTCGAGCAGGTCTTCGACGTCGACGGTGCCGGTGATATGGCCGAGGCTGCGCAGCGCGAGACGAAGGTCTTCGGCCCGCAATTCGGGGAGTTCGGCGGCGAGCGCGCGGCGCAACGAGACGGCGGCTTCTTCGAGCGCTTGCCGGTGGCGGGCGCGGGTCAGCACTGGGGCCTCGACGCGATACGCCTGCGCGATGCGGGCGGCGAGGGCTGTGAGCAGCGCGTCGAGCCCTTCGCCGGTCAGCGCCGAGACGGGTATGGCATCATCCGGGAACTCCTCACCGTGCACCGACAAAGGCTCCCTGGCTTGCCGCCACGCAAGCGCGGCTCCTTCCCCCCTCTCCGCCCTCTGGGGGGGAGAGGGTCGGCCCCCGGAACGGCCCGCAGGGCCGGCTGCCCGGGCGGAGGGGGGAGATTCCAGAGCGCCTGCTGACACCCACCTCACCCCCGGATCGGGTCGGGGGCAGGCTCTCCCATCGCTGTGCGATGGGCCCCTCCCTCTCCCCCCTGAAGGGCGGAGAGGAATTTCTCGAAGCAGGTCGGTCTTGTTGGCGACGAGGATCGTGTCGGGGCCGGGCCAGGCGGCGGCGCCGCAGGCTTCGGCCGGGTAGCGGGCGTCGAACACGAACAGCCGGATCTCGGCCTCCTCGGCGCGGCGCCGGGCGCGGCGCAGCCCTTCCTGCTCGATCGAATCATCGCTGTCGCGCAGGCCCGCGGTGTCGGCGAGCAGCAACCGGGTAGCCGGCGAGGTCGATCGCGACCTCGACGATGTCGCGGGTCGTGCCGGCGATCGGGCGAGGTGATCGCCGCCTCGCGCCGCGCGATCCGGTTCAGGAGGCTCGATTTGCCGGCGTTGGGCGGCCCGACGATCGCGACGCCGATGCCGTCGCGCAACCGCTCCCCGCGGTTGCCGTCGGCGAGATGGCGCTCGATCTCGGCGGCGAGCTCGCCGGTTTCGGCGAGGATGCGGTCTTCGATTTCCGGCGGCAGATCTTCGTCGGGAAAATCGATCGCGGCTTCGAGATGGGCGAGAGTATGGGTCAGCCGGCGCGACCAATCGCGATAGAGATCGCCGAGTTCGCCGTCGAGCTGGCGCAATGCCTGACGGCGTTGCGCATCGGTCTCGGCCATCGCGAGGTCGGCGATCGCCTCGGCCTGGGTGAGGTCGAGCTTGCCGTTCAGAAAGGCGCGGCGGGTGAACTCGCCGGGCTCGGCGAGCCGCAACCCGAGCCCGCCCAGCGCCCGCATTACCGCGGCGAGCACGGCGCGGCTGCCGTGCAGATGGAACTCGGCGACATCCTCGCCGGTGGCGCTCGCCGGGGCCGGGAACCACAGGACGAGTCCGTCGTCGAGCGGCTCCCCGGTCGCCGGGTCGACGATCCGGCGTCGTCGGGCGGATCGCGGCGGCGGCAAGTCGCCCGCCAGGGATGAGACGGCGTGCGCGGTATCGGGTCCGGACAATCGCAAAATGGCGACGGCAGCACGTCCTGCCGCCGTCGCAGGTGCGAAAATGGTATCGGTGTCCAGCAGCCCTCTCATCTTCCCTTTGCCCGGACTTGATCCGGGCATCCACGCCTTTGAAGGACGTTACGACCATCCTCGAAAGACGTAGGCGGCCCGGACAAGCTCGGCCACGGGGGATGAAATGGCCATCCTGGGTCGGCGCTTTATCGCGGGAAGCCGCCCTCAGTGCGCCGGTGGCTTCTGGTCGGGCTGCAGCATCAGCCGCTCCACCCGGCCGCCCTCGACCAGATGCTTTTGCACGATCTCGTCGACGTCTTCGGTCGACTCGTAACGGTACCAGACACCCTCGGGGTAGATCACCATGTTGGGGCCGAATTCACAGCGGTCGAGACAGCCAGCAGCGTTCGCGCGAATGTTCTCGACACCGGCCGCGCGCGCTTTCTCGCGCATATACCCGCGCAACTTGTCCACGCCCCCGGCCGCCGCGGCGCGGGCAGTGCAACAGCCGCGGGGATGACCCTCGGGCCGCACATTGGTGCACATGAAGATATGCCGCGTATAAAAGGGCTGCGGGTCGGCGGGTGCATCGGCCATTGACGTTTCTCCGAAGTTGGCTGGGCACGGCGGAGCAAATGACGCAAACCGCCGTTGTGGGAGTAGAGTGAAGACCCTACCCGCTCGCGGCGCGCAGGGCAATCCATCCGCTGCCCCGGCCCGGCGTTTAGCAGCGAGCGACATTTCGCATGGCAGGAGCCGCAATGGACCGCAACCGCCTCGGCGAGGAGACCAGCCCCTATCTGCTCCAGCACCGCGACAATCCGGTTCACTGGCAGCCCTGGGGCGAACAGACGTTGGCCGCCGCCAAGGCCGCCGACAAGCCGATCCTGCTGTCGGTCGGCTACGCCGCCTGCCATTGGTGCCATGTGATGGCGCGGGAGAGCTTCGAAAACCCCGAGATCGCGGCGACGATGAACCGGCTGTTCGTCAACATCAAAGTCGACCGCGAGGAGCGCCCCGATCTCGACCAGATCTATCAGCACGCGCTCTCATTGATGGGCGAGCAGGGCGGCTGGCCGCTGACGATGTTCCTGACGCCCGATGGCGACCCGTTTTGGGGCGGGACCTATTTTCCGCCCGATCCGCGTTGGGGACGCCCCGGTTTTCCGCAGGTGCTCGAGGCGATCAGCGAGGCCTATGCCCGCAAACACGACGATGTCGCCAAAAACGTCGGCGTGCTGCGCGAAGCATTGCAGCGGCTGGGCCAGCCGCAGCCGGGCGGCGCGATCCTCCGCCGCCAGCTCGATCCGTTCGCCGAGCGGCTGCTGCGCGAGACCGACCAGATCCATGGCGGCATCGGCACCGCGCCCAAATTCCCGCAATGCGGCATCCTCGAACTGTTGTGGCGGGCCTGGACGCGGACCGGTCAGCCGGCCTATCGCGATGCCGTGCTGAAAGCGCTCGACGCGATGTGCCAGGGCGGCATCTACGACCATCTGGGCGGCGGCTTTGCCCGCTATTCGACCGATGCGCGCTGGCTGGTGCCGCATTTCGAAAAGATGCTCTACGACAACGCCGAACTGGTCGACCTCCTGACCCTGGTGTGGCAGGAGACCCGCAACCCGCTCTATCTGCAGCGGATCGACGAAACCCTCGGTTGGGTTACCCGTGAGATGCGGACATCGGGGGGCGGTTTCGCCAGCAGCCTCGACGCCGACAGCGAGCACGAGGAAGGCAAATTTTATGTCTGGTCCGAGGCCGAGATCGATACGGCGCTCGGCGACCGCGCGCCGTTGTTCAAGCGCTTTTACGATGTAACCCGGGAAGGCAACTGGGAGGGAAGCACGATCCTCAACCGGATGAATTCGCCCGGTCTGGCGGACGACGAGACCGAGCGCGGGCTGGCGCAGTGCCGCGAGCTGCTGCTCGGCGCGCGCGCCGCGCGGGCGCGTCCGGGCTGGGACGACAAGGTGCTGGCCGACTGGAACGGGCTGATGATCGCGGCGATGGCGGGTGCCGGGCTGGTCTTCGAGCGGCCGGAGTGGATCGAAACCGCGCAGGCCGCCTTCGATTTTGTCCGCAGCCGGATGATTTCGGCGGACGGGCGCCTGCGGCACAGCTGGCGGGAAGGGCGGGCGCGCCATCCGGCCAATGTCGACGATTACGCCAACCTCTGCCGCGCCGCCTTGGCGCTCCACGAAGCGACCGGCGACAACACTCTCCTCGCTCAGGCCCGCGACTGGGTGGCTGTCCTCGACCGTCACCATTGGGACCCGTTGGGCAACGGGTATTTTTTCGCGGCCGACGACACCGAGGCGCTGGTCGCCCGCGCCAAGACCGCCGCCGACTCGGCCGTCCCCGCCGGCAACGGCACAATGGTCGGGGTGCTGACCCGGCTGGCGATCCTGACCGGCGATGATCTCTGCCGCCGCCGGGCCGAAGCCATCGTCGAGACCTTTTCCGGCGAGCTCGCGCGCAACTTCTTCCCGCTCGCGACATTGCTCAACAACGCCGAAATACTGGCCGAGCCGTTGCAGGTCGTCATCGTCGGCGAGGCCGGCGACCCGGGGTTCGACGCCCTGCGCCGCGCGGTCTACGGCGTATCCTTGCCGAACCGCGTGGTTCTTTCGCCGCCGCCGGGCCGCGAGCTGCCGGCAAATCATCCGGCTCATGGCAAGGGCCTCGTCGATGGTTGCGCCGCCGCCTATGTCTGCGTCGGCCCGATCTGCTCGCTGCCATTGGCCGACCCCGAGAAATTGCTCGCCACTTTATCCGAACAGCGCTAATGTTCCCGGTTCGTGCCGAGATGGAGTGTTGAGCGATGCATTGTTCCGTAGCGGTCGACAGCCCGGTCGGGCGGCTGACCGTTTCCGCGACCGAGGATGCCATCGTCGCTGTCGGCTGGGCCGGCGACGCCCAAGGCGGCAAAGCCCAAGGCGGCAAAGCCCAAGGCGAAGTCAACCCGCTCCTCGCCGAGGCGCGCCATCAGCTCGAAGCCTATTTCGAGCGTCGGCTGACCCGCTTCGATCTGCCGCTGCGGCCTGGCGGCTCGCCGTTCGACCAGCGGGTTTGGGCGGCGATGCGGCAAATCCCACACGGGCAGACCCGCAGCTATGGCGAGCTGGCGATGGAGGTCGGTTCAGCGCCGCGCGCCATCGGAGGCGCCTGCGGACGCAATCCGATACCGATCGTGATCCCGTGCCATCGGGTATTGGCGCGCAACGGGCTCGGCGGCTACAGCGGCGGTTCCGGGCTCGCGACGAAGCGCGCACTCCTCACTCTCGAAAACGCCGCGGCGCCGGCGCGGCCATTGCGAGCGCAGCGAAGCAACCTCGCGGGAGTGGATCCTGATTCGATCGAGATTGCCGCGTCGCTCCTCGCAATGACGGCGGCCCACAATCGAGTTTAGTCGGCCGTGACTGGCGCGCCGGCTATGGCTATCGTTCGGCTTCCCTGATCTCGAACGTCATTGGGAGAGTACCGCAATGGTTCACGCGATCCGTTTCGACAAGGCCGGCGGCCCCGAAGTCCTGTCGTGGCAGGAGGTCGAAATCGGCAAGCCCGGACAAGGTCAGGTGCGGCTGCGTCATACTGCGGTAGGGCTCAACTACATCGACACCTATCAGCGCAGCGGGCTCTACCCGATGCCGATGCCAAGCGGGCTCGGCTCCGAGGCGGCAGGGATCGTCGAGGAGGTCGGAGCCGGGGTCAGCGGGCTCAAGCCCGGCGACCGCGTCGCCTATGCCGGCGGCCCGATCGGCGCCTACGCCGAAGGCCGGGTCATGCCGGCCGACCGCCTGGTTCCGGTTCCCGCCGGGATCACCGACAGTCAAGCCGCGGCGATGATGCTGAAGGGCATGACCGCCTGGTACCTGGTGCGCCGCACCCACCCGGTCAAACGCGGCGAGACGATCCTGATCCATGCCGCGGCCGGCGGGGTCGGGCTGATCGTCTGCCAATGGGCGAAGCATCTCGGCGCCACCGTCATCGGCACCGTCGGCGACGACGACAAGGCGGCGCTGGCGAAGAAGCACGGCTGCGACCACCCGATCAACTACCGCCGCGAAGACTTTGTCGCCAAAGTCGCCGAGATCACTCACGGCAAAAAGCTGCCGGTGGTTTACGACTCGGTCGGTAAGGATACATTCTACAAATCGCTCGACTGCCTGGCGCCACTCGGGCTGATGGCGTCGTTCGGCCAGTCTTCCGGGGCGATCGGCCCGGTCGACATCGGCATTCTGGCGGGCAAGGGCTCGCTGTTCCTGACCCGGCCGACCCTGAACACTTATACGGCGACCCGCGACGACCTGCTGACCGCAGCGCGCGACTTGTTCGAGGTGGTGCAGAGCGGTGCCGTCAAGATCGCGGTCAACCAGACCTACCCGCTGCGCGAGGCCGCCCGCGCGCACCGCGACCTCCAGGACCGCAAGACTACCGGCCAGACCGTGCTGACGGTTTAGGGTCCGGCGAACCCACGTACCCATGTCTACACCGCCAGACCTGCTGCCCCGACTCCTCGGCGCGTGGTCCCCGAGACCGGGAACAAGTGGCGAGAAGACAATCCGGCTTGCGGCCAGTGCGGCGTCACGGCGCTTGTCGTCCAGGACCTCTTCGGCGGAGATATCCTCAAAACGGAGATCGACCCGGCGTGGCACTTCTAGAACCGGATCGCCGGTTGTCGGTTCGATCTGACTGACAGCCGGTTCGTCGGGACGATTTCCTACGAGGACCGGGAAAGCGATCGGGACGAGGCAATCGCCGATACCTCGCTTGAATGCTATGGCGTGCGCCGACGCAATCTGGGTCTCGAGCGATAAGCCGATAGGCTGGTTGGACCCTATCACCGCCACTCCGGCGAAAGCCGGGGCCCGTCTCTCCACCTCACAAATATCGGAGGAATGGGTCCCGGCCTTCGCCGGGATGACCAGGCATTTGTTATTTAATCGCCGGATCTTACCCAGGATCAGCGAAAGAGCGACCGACTGGGCTAGGTGTTCATCGCGTCAAAGAACTCGGAGTTGCTCTTAGTTTCCTTGAGCTTGTTGATCAGGAATTCGAGCCCGTCGACGGTGCCCATCGGCGTCAGCACCCGGCGCAGGACCCACATCTTCGACAGCACGCCGCGGTCGACCAGCAGCTCTTCCTTGCGGGTGCCGGATTTGGTGATGTCGATCGACGGGAAGGTGCGCTTGTCGGCGACCTTGCGGTCGAGAATGATCTCGGAATTGCCGGTGCCCTTGAACTCTTCGAAGATCACCTCGTCCATGCGCGAGCCGGTGTCGATCAGCGCGGTCGCGATGATCGTCATCGAGCCGCCCTCCTCGATATTGCGGGCGGCGCCGAAGAAGCGTTTGGGCCGCTGCAACGCGTTCGCGTCGACGCCGCCGGTCAAGACCTTGCCCGAAGACGGGACGACGGTGTTGTAGGCGCGGGCGAGACGGGTGATCGAATCGAGCAGGATGACCACGTCGCGCTTGTGCTCGACCAGGCGCTTGGCCTTTTCGATCACCATCTCGGCGATCTGGACATGGCGCTGGGCCGGCTCGTCAAAGGTCGAGCTGATGACCTCGCCGCGGACCGAGCGGGCCATGTCGGTGACCTCCTCGGGCCGCTCGTCGATCAGCAGCACGATCAGATACACCTCGGGGTGGTTGGCGGCGATGGCGTGGGCGATGTTCTGCAGCATCACCGTCTTGCCGGTGCGCGGCGGCGACACGATCAGCGCGCGCTGGCCCTTGCCGAGCGGGGTGATCAGGTCGATGACCCGGGTGGTCAGGTCGCGGCGCGACGGATCCTCGAATTCGAGCACCAGCTTCTCTTCGGGGTAGAGCGGGGTCAGATTGTCGAAATTGATGCGCTGGCGCAGTCGGTCGGGCTCGTCGAAATTGATGCCGCTGACCTTGAGCAGCGCGAAATAGCGCTCGCCGTCGCGCGGCGAGCGGATCTCGCCTTCGACCGTGTCGCCGGTGCGCAGCCCGAAGCGCCGAACCTGGCTCGGGCTGACATAGATGTCGTCGGGCCCGGCCAGGTAGTTGGCTTCCGGCGAGCGCAGAAAGCCAAACCCGTCGGACAGCACCTCGAGCACGCCGTCACCGGAAATCGGCACGTCGTTCTCGGCGAGCTGCTTCAGGATTGCGAACAGCATGTCCTGCTTGCGCAAGGAGGACGCGTTCTCGATTTCGAGCTCTTCGGCGAATGCCAACAGCTCAGCTGGGGTTTTTCGTTTGAGTTCCTGGAGATTCATTCGAGGTTCGCGTCGCGATGAGGGCACGGCTCGCCCGTCCAAGGCATTCCTGCGGACAGCAACTCGCAGGCTCTGAAGTCAGGCGAGGGATGGCGGGGATTGGCAGGGAGCGCAGATGCCGGCAGGCCGTTCCCCTTAGCTAATGCAGATAGGCAAGTCGAATGCGATATCAAGATCCCCTGTGCAAGTGAAAAACGGCGGCGGCATCAAAACGGCTTGACCACGACAAACACCACGATGCCGATCAGCGCCAAGGTCGGCAACTCGTTGACTATGCGAAAAAAGCGCGGCGAATGCCGGTTGCGATCGCGGGCGAATGCCCGGCGCCAACGCCCGAGCGCGGCGTGGTAGGCGATCAGCATGGCGACGAGGACGAGCTTGGCCCAGATCCAGCCCCGATGCCAGTCGACGACGCCCGGGGTGCCGGCCAGGATCAGCCCAAAGCCCACGGTTGCGATCATTGCCGGGATCATGATGCCGCGCAGCAGGCGGCGCTCCATGGTCTTGAAGGTCTCGGAGCGGTCCGAGCCGGGCGACGCCAACGCGTGGTAGACGAACAACCGCGGCAGGTAGAGCAGCCCCGCCATCCATGCGACGACCGCCAGTATATGCGCCGACTTGACCCACGGATAGGCGGCGACGAGCCAGCTGCTCAAGCGCCGGCCTCGACAAATGCGCAGCGCGCGCGGCCCCCCGTGCAAGCGTCGAACCGCGCGGCCGAGCCTGGGCGCTGTACGAGCGCCGCGAGCGAGGCGATGAACCCGGGCTCGACGCCGACGGTCGCGACCCGCAGATAGAGCGGCACGCCGCTGCTCTCGGCGACACGGCGGTACTCGATGTCGAGCTCGACCAAGGTTTCGGAATGCTCCGACACAAAGGAGATCGGCGCGACCACGAGCGGGATGCCGGCGGCGCCGGCATAGCGGATTTCGGCGTCGGTCGCGGGGCCGATCCATTCGAGCGGCCCGACCCGGCTCTGATAGCAGAGCCGCCAATCGAGGCCGGGCCGGGCGAGCGCGCCGACCACCGCCCGCGCCGTCATTTCGACCTGATCCGGATAAGGGTCTCCGGCGCGGACGATCCTCTTCGGCAGGCCGTGCGCGGTCAGCAGCAGGCGCGGTGGCTTGGCACGGCACGATGCCCGGTCGAGCACCGGCCGGACCAGCCGCGCAATTGCTTCGACGAAGCCCTGTTCGGCCGGATAGCAGCAAACGACCCTAGTCGGCCGGTCCAGACCCGCACGCGCCGCCGCGCTTCTCCAGGCAGCGAGCGACGAGGCCGTGGTAGTCGTCGAAAACTGGGGATAGAGCGGCAGGCAGACGATTTCGTCCGGCGCCCATTCGGCAACGGCGCGCACCGCAGCCGCACTCGTCGGATGCCAATAGCGCATCGCGACGAAGCAGCGATATCGCTCACCCAATACCGCTTCCAGCGCTCGCGCCTGCGCCTCGGTGTTGGCGAGCAGCGGCGATGCTCCGCCGAGGCGGGAGTAGATCTCGCGGGCGACCCGGCCACGGCCGCGCGCGATCAGCCGCGCCAACGGCAGACGCAGCAATGCCGGCAGGCGGAGGATCGCCGGGTCCTTGAACAGATTGAACAGGAACGGCTCGACCGCATCGAGCGAATCGGGGCCGCCCAAGTTCATCAGCACGATCGCGGTCCGCGCCATCTCAGGCGACGGCGAGCGGCTCGGCCAGCAGGCGCGCCAAAGTCGCGACGTTCTCGGGCGGCGTTTCGGGCAGCACCCCATGACCCAGATTGAACACCCAGGGCCCGCCCTCGAAGTCCCCGCGCAACTCCCTGATCGCGCTTTCGAGCGCAGCGCCTCCGGTCAGCAGCAGCACCGGATCGAGATTGCCCTGGACCGTCGCCCGAGGGCGCAGGCGGGCGCAGGCGAGCCCGGCCGGGACCGCGGTGTCGAGCCCGACGGCGTCGATCCCGGTCTCGCCGGCATAGCGCTCGTAGAGAAATCCGGCGCCGCGGGGAAAGCCGATGACCGGGCACCCCGGATGCCGCACCTTCAGCGCCGCGACGATCCGCTTCGTCGGCGCGATGACCCAGCGCGCGAATTCCGCTTCGGGCAGGACGCCGGCCCAGCTGTCGAACAGCTGCACGACCTCCGCACCGGCCGCAACCTGTGCCGCCAGCAGCTCGATCGTGGTTTCGGCCAGCAGCTCGATCAGCGCCCCGAACCCCCGCGCGTCGCGATAGGCCCAGGCCTTGACCCGGCGGAAATCGCGGCTGGTGCCGCCCTCGACCATGTAGGTGGCGACCGTCCATGGCGAACCGGCAAACCCGATCAGCGCCGTTTTCGGTCCGAGCGCCGCCCGCACCCGTCGAACCGCCTCGAGCACCGGGTCGAGCCGGGAGATCGCGCCAGCACCATCGAGCCGGGCCACGCTTTGGTCGTCGCAGATCGGCTCGAGCACCGGCCCCTCGCCGTCGCGAAACGTCAGCCTCTGTCCGAGAGCGTGCGGCAGCAGCAGGATGTCGGAGAACAGGATCGCGGCATCCATGCCGTAGCGCCGCACCGGCTGCAAGGTCAGCTCGGCGGCGAGCGCCGGGGTCAGGCACAATTCGACGAAATCCTTCGCCCTGGCGCGAACCTCGCGGTACTCGGGCAGATAGCGGCCGGCCTGGCGCATCAGCCACCAGGGCGGCGGCGAAACCGTCTCTCCTGCGAGCACGCGCATTAGCGGCTTGGGATCAGTGCTCGCCATCGAAACGATTCTCCTCTCACCTGATATATAGTCTTCTAGGCAGTAGAAGATTGAGGATGCGGTGAAACCTGGGGATCGGCGGCGATCCCGAGACCGTGCACAGCCCGATCGCGTTGTGGGCCGCGCCGGGTCTGGCCGGTGTCCAAACATGTTGGCGTCATGCGATCGACCGTGCAATCCGCTGGTGTGAAGGAAACCAAAGTCGGGGACAGGCCCGAGAGCCGGGCGAACGATCCACCGACTTTGTTTCCTGTGGGAAGATCGGATGCCTGGCAGCGAAGGCCGGTTGATGAGTTTGGGCAAGCGGGGATAAACCCGGCGGGGGTCCAGGCTGACGGAGATTTTTGTGGATGATATTCGAGAAATGCACATGGCTTTGGGGATGATCGGAGCCGGGCGGGTCGGGCCGAGGTGACCCGGTTTCATCTCCATCTCGTCTCCGATTCGACCGGCGAGACCGTGCATTCGGTGGCGCGCGCCTGTCTCGTGCAATTCGACGATGCGCAGGCGGTCGAGCATGTCTGGAGCATGGTGCGCACCCGCAGCCAGATCGACCGGGTGATCGCCGGGGTCGAGGCCAATCCGGGGGTGGTCCTGTTCACTCTGGTCAGCGACACCTTGCGCCATTTGCTTCAAGAAGGCTGCCGCCGCATCCAGGTTACGGCCATCCCCGTTCTCGATCCGGTGATCGGCGCACTTGCCTCCTACCTGCATCGCGAGAGTCGCGGCGTGCCGGGCAAGCAGCATTCGCTCGACAGCGGATATTTCGCGCGCATCGATGCGATGACGTTTGCCCTCAACCATGATGACGGGCAGTCGAGCTTTGGGCTCGACGACGCCGATGTCTGTCTCGTCGGGGTGTCGCGCACCTCCAAGACGCCGACCTGCCTCTACCTGGCGAATCGCGGGATCAAGGCGGCAAACGTGCCGTTCGTGCCCGGGGTGCCGCTGCCGCCCGAGCTGATCAACGCCAAGCGGCCGCTGATCGTCGGGTTGACCAACGATCCCGAGCGGCTGATCCAGCTGCGCCGCAACCGGCTTAGCATGCTGCATCACGACGAGACCACCGATTATACCGACAGCGAGGCGGTGCGGGCCGAGGTGCGCGAGGCGCGGCGGGCCTTTGCCGAGCGGCACTGGCAGGTCATCGACGTGACCCGCCGCTCGATCGAGGAGACCGCGGCGGCGATCCTGAAGCTGCTGGCACGCCGCCATGGCCTCGCCGGGTGACCGGCTGATCCTCGCTTCGGGCAGCCCGGTCCGGGCGCATTTGCTGGCCGCGGCGGGTGCCGTTTTTCGGGTCGAGCCCGCGCAAGTCGATGAAGCCGCGGTCAAGTGCGTCTTCCGCGCCGAACGGCGCGAGGCGATCGAGTGCGCGCTGGCGCTCGCCGAAGCGAAGGCGCAGCAGGTGTCGCGGCGCGAGCCGCAGGCGCTGGTCATCGGCGCCGATCAGATCCTGGTGTGCGATGGGGAATGGTTCGACAAGCCGCCGGATCTCGGCGCGGCCCGCGCGCAGCTGCAGGCGCTGCGCGGCCGCACGCATCTGCTGGCGACGGCGGTCTGCGCGACCCGCGCCGGCGAGCGGATATGGGTGTGCCGCAGCGTGCCGAGACTGACGATGCGGAACTTCACCGACGCCTTCCTCGACGACTATCTTGCCGATGAAGGCGAGGCGGTCCTGGGCTCGGTCGGGGCCTATCGCCTCGAAGCGCGAGGCGTCCAGCTGTTCGACCATGTCGACGGCGATCATTTTGCGATCCTCGGGCTGCCATTGGTCGAATTGTTTGGGTTTTTGCGCGAATGCGGCGCGCTTTTCCGCTAGCGGCAGCAAGCGGCAGCTTGCGGTAGAAAGCTGACCGTTGCCGCCGCAGACGGCCCTGGCGCGAAGAGCGGCTCAACCCGGCACGCCGGGCGCAATAGCTCCGGACCTCGACGGCATGCTAAGGATCGACACATGAAAATGACTGGCAAAACGCGCCTTGCCGGGATCATGGGATGGCCGGTCGGCCATTCGCGCTCGCCCGCGCTGCACGGCTTCTGGCTGGACGAGAGCGGTGTCGACGGCGCCTACCTGCCGCTGCCGGTGCGGCCCGGCCACATCGAGCAGGCGCTGCGCGCTCTGCCGGTTCTGGGCTTCCGCGGCTGCAACCTGACGATCCCGCACAAGCAGGCTGCGCTCAGGGTGGCCGATCGGGTCGATCCGCTGGCGCGCCGGATCGGCGCCGCGAACACGATCGTCGTCGCCGCCGACGGCAGCCTCGAGGCGAGCAACACGGATGCCTATGGGTTTTGCGAAAATCTGCGCGAGAGCGTGCCCGATTGGGATCCCGCAATGGGTCCGGCCGTGGTGCTCGGCGCGGGCGGATCGGCGCGGGCGGTGATCGCGGCGCTCGCCGATGTCGGCGTCGGCGCAATTCGCCTCGTCAACCGAACCCGCAGCCGCGCCGAGGCGGTTGCCGCCGATCTGGCGACAGCGACGACGCGGATATCGATCCATCCTTGGGACGAAGCAGCGGCCGTCCAGGACGGCGCCGGGCTGCTGGTCAACACGACCAGCCTCGGAATGACCGGCGAGCCGCCGCTCGACCTCGATCTCGCGCCGCTGCCGCGCGCGGCGCCGGTCGTCGACATCGTCTACGTGCCGCTCGAAACCGCTCTCCTTGCCGCTGCCCGACGACGCGGCCACCCGGTCGTCGACGGCCTGGGCATGCTGCTGCATCAGGGCCGACCGGGGTTTGAGGCCTGGTTTGGGGCGAAGGTGCGGGTCAGCCGCGAGCTGCGCTCAGCGATCCTGACGAGCTTGGCGGGGGGCCGGTGATCGTCGTCGGCCTCACCGGCTCGATCGGAATGGGCAAGAGCACCGCGGCAGCGATGCTGCGGCGGATGCGAGTGCCGCTGTTCGACGCCGATCGGGTGGTTCACCAGCTGCTGGCGCCGGGCGGCGGCGCGGTGGGCCAGGTGGAGGCCGCCTTTCCGGGCGTGCGCGTCGAAGCCGGCGGCATCGACCGCAACCGTCTCGGCCAGCGCGTCTTTGGCGATCCGCAGGCGCTGGCCCGGCTCGAGCGCATCCTCCACCCGATGGTCGCCGACCGCGAGAAAGGGTTTCTGGCGCAGGCCCGCGCCCGTCGGGAGCCGATCGTCGTGCTCGACGTGCCGCTTCTGTTCGAGAGTCGCGGAGCCGGGCGCTGCGATTACGTCGTCGTCGTCTCGGCGCCGGCGACGGTGCAGCGCCAGCGCGTGCTGCGCCGGCCGGGAATGACCGAGGCCCGCTTTGCCGCGATCCTCGATCAGCAGATGCCGGACGCCGAGAAACGGCGGCGCGCCGATTTCGTCGTGCCGACCGGCTTGGACCGAAGCCTGGGCTTGCGCCGGCTGCGGGCGATCGTCAGAGTTTTGCGCAGCGGCGGAGCGCACAGCGCCGGCAAACGCCGGCGGGCAGCGCGCAAGTAGCCGGGGCCAGGCCGATCATGCGCGAAATCGTGTTGGATACCGAAACGACCGGCCTCGATCCGCAGGCCGGCCACCGCATCGTCGAGATCGCTTGCATCGAGCTGTTGCACCACATCCCGACCGGCCGTGATTTTCACCGATATGTGAACCCGGAGCGCGATATCCCGGCGGACGCGCTGGCGGTTCATGGTCTGACCGGAGAGTTTCTTGCTTCCCAGCCGCCTTTTGCCGCGGTGGCCGGCGAGCTGCTCGAATTCTTCGGGTCTGATTCGCTGGTAATTCACAATGCCGAATTCGACCTCGCCTTCCTGAATATGGAATTGGCGCGGCTCGATCGCATGCCGGTCGCCGTTGCCCACGTCGACACCTTGGCGCTGGCGCGGCAGCGCTATCCTGGTGCGCCGGCGAGCCTCGATGCTTTGTGCCGGCGCTTTGACATCGACGCGTCGGGCCGGATCAATCACGGCGCCAAGATCGATTGCATGCTGCTCGCTGCCGTCTATCTCGAGTTGATCGGCGGGCGCCAACCCGGTCTCGATTTTGCGGCTCCGTCATCTGCTGCCGCAGCGGTCGTGCGCATCGTTCGTGCGCCGCGCCCGCACGCCCCTACGGCCGAGGAGCTCGCTGCGCATCGCACTATGCTGGCGCTGCTGACGGCGCCGCTGTGGCTCGCCGAAGCGTGAGGCTCAGACCGCGGTCCCGCCCGGACCCCCGCCGAGGCCCGCGGTCGGCTGGTCCGGCGATTGCTGGCGTCGCAGCAGCTCGGCAAAGTCGATCGGGTTGATCAACAGCGGCGGGAAGCCGCCGTCGCGGGTCGCGCTGGCGATCACTGCGCGGGCGAAAGGGAAGATGATGCGGGGGGTCTCGACCAGGATCAGGCTCGCCAGCATGGGTTCTGGGGTGTTCCTGACCGTCACCACCGCAGCGTAGGCGAGCTCGACCAGAAACACCGGCTCCTCTTGCGCCCGGGCGGTGACGTTGATGGTGAGGACGACCTCGTACGTTTCCGGGTTCAGATTGCGCGCCTTGACATCGACGTTGATCGCCACCTCGGGCTGGGCCTGCTGCTGCTGGATCAGGCTCTGCGGCGCGCGCGGGTTCTCAAAGGACAAGTCTTTGACATACTGGACATTGAGAAATAATTGCGGTCCGTCGGGCGCTGGCGGCAGCGCGTCTGTCTCGCCATTGCCCCGCGTCTCTCCCGCCATCATCGCCTCCCGCGCCGGACTACGTCGAGCCGGCTGGCTAGCATGGATCGGGAAGCTGCATCAATGTCCGGCTCGGCCGGGCTCGGCGCGACAGGGCATGAACCGCGGCTCCCCTCGCGCTCCGGCGCAACCTGGCCGGTGCCCAGAACGGCGCCGAGAAGGAGCAGCAAGGTCGACCCGGAGCCGACCGCGAGGCGAGCTCGAGCGTGAGAAAAATCTCGATCGGCAGGTAACGCCGGTGCGGCGAACCCGCAACACCCCTTTCATGCCGCCGATGCCGGCGCGCTTGCCGGGGCGGCGCCGGCCCCCCATCTGACCCATAGAGCATGCGAGGGCCGGTCGCCGGCCATTGCGAGGGCTGGGCGAGGCGCGCGAGACGATGGGTGATTTTCAATATTTCGACATCATCCTGTTCGCGATGATCGCCGCGTTCCTGGTGCTGCGGCTGCGCAGCGTTCTCGGCCGGCGCACCGGGAACGAGCGGCGGCGCGATCTGTTCGCGCGGCGCGCGACGCCGGTCGCTGACAAACGCGGGCCTGATAAGCTGGCGACGCCCGGCGATTCGGACAAGAGCGCGGCGGCCGCGGCGCCTGCCGTCAACCCTGCCGCCACGGTAGCCGATGGGCTCAACCGGATCCGCCGAGCCGATCCGAGCTTTGAGCCGTCGCAATTCCTCGAAGGGGTGCGCGCGGCGTTCGAGATGATCGTCGCCGCCTTTGCCAAAGGGGACAAGGGAGCCTTGCGCCCGCTGTTGAGCGATGAAGTCTTCGGCCCGTTCGCTCAGACGATCGACGAGCGCGCGGCCGCCAAGGAGACTCTCGAAACCCGAGATTTGCGGCTCGACGATGCCGAGATCGTCGACGCCGATCTGGCAGGGCGCACCGCCCGGGCAACAGTCAAGCTCGTGTCGCACCAGATCAATGTGACGCGCGCGATGGACGGCAGCATCGTCGAGGGCGATCTCGAGCACCCGGTCGAAAAGACCGATTATTGGACCTTTGCCCGCGATACCCGATCCACCGATCCGAACTGGGTCCTCGTCGCCACCGGCAGCGGCTGAAATCCACCACCGGCCGGGGCGTCGCGCCGGGGCCTTCGCCGCCGTTGCGCTGTTGGCGATCGGCCTCGCCCGCGACACCGGCCCGCCGCGGCTGACGTTGACCTCGGTGGGTTTCGACCGGCTGGCCGGGTGGGCGGATGACGGCGTCGCGGCAGCGCTCCCGGGCTTTGTGAAATCCTGCGCCCGCTATCTGGGCAAAGCCGACCAGGCGCTGTTTGGTCCGCTGAGCAGCGGGGTCGATTTCGGGCAAGTCGGCGACTGGAGGCCGCTGTGCCGGGCGGCTGGTTTGGTGCCGGCGGGCGACGAGGCCGCGGCGCGGCGATTCTTCGAGACCGGGTTCGTGCCGATGGCGGTCGCAGATTACGGCGAGCCCGAGGGGCTGTTCACCGGCTATTTCGAAATCGCGCTGAATGGCTCGCGCCGCCGCCACGGCGGTTATCAGACGCCGATCTACCGCCGGCCGCCGGACCTGGGTTCCGGCCCTCGCCATTCCCGCGCCGAGATCGAAGATGGCGCGCTTGCGGGCCGCGGCCTGGAGCTGCTCTGGGTCGACGATCCGGTCGACGCGTTCTTCCTGCAGATCCAGGGGTCGGGACGGGTTCGGCTGGACGATGGCCGCACGATCCGGCTCGGCTATGACGGGCAGAACGGGCTGCCCTATGTTCCGGTCGGCCGGCTGCTGATCGAGCGCGGGGTAATCGCGCGCGACAAGCTGACGATGACGACGATCCGGGCGTGGATGCGCGCGCACCCCGAGGCCGGGGCGGCGCTGCGCCGCGAGGACCCGTCCTATGTCTTTTTCCGCGAAGTGAAGGGCGAAGGCCCGATCGGCGCCGAGAGGGTCGTGTTGACGGCGGAGCGCAGCCTCGCGATTGACCGCGCCTACATCCCGCTCGGCGTCCCGATCTGGCTCGACGCCCACGAGCAGTTCATGCCGAGCGAGAGCGTGCGCCGCCTCGTCATTGCCCAGGACACCGGCGGCGCCATCAAGGGCCCGGTCCGCGGCGACCTCTACTGGGGCACCGGCAGCGCCGCCGGCACGCGGGCCGGCGAGATGGACGCGCGCGGCCGCTATTACCTGCTGTTGCCGCGCACCCTCGCCGATCGCATCGCCGCCAAAGAGGCGCGCCGCTGAGAGCCGCCGACCGCGTCACCCCAGCGTCGATTGCTCCTCGGCGGTCGGGCCGGCAATGCCGAGGAAGACAACGATGGCGCGGTTCAGGCGTATGATGTCTTCGTCAGCGAGGCGGCCAATGCGGACGCCGGCCCGGGCCTTTCGAACGGTCGTGATTTTGTCGACCATCAGCCGGCAAGCGGCCCGCAGGCCATTCATATCACTGGGCTCGATTGCCAACCGCACGAGCGGGGCATCGGTCGGATCGGTGGTCAATGCACAAATGGTTATCGCGTCTGTCATGTCGAACCGGTCGTCCTGGACAATTACGGCAGGACGCGGCTTACCCGCGTGGTCATTGCCGCCGGCGACAGTCCATATCTCGCCGCGCTTCACTCACTGCTCCGATCGGTGATCGCGTCGATAAAATCCTGGTCGTCCTCGGCATAGGTGCTTGCGGCGACGGCGAGCGATTGCCGATGTGCTTCCGCCGCGAAGGCAGGGGAGCGCACGTCAGGGACCCAAATCTGGATCGGTCGCAATCCCCGGCGGCGCAGGCGGTCGCGATGGGCCCTCACCTTGTCCCGAGATGATGATCTTGAGTTTGCGGATGAACCCATGCCTGCCCCGCCTCTGGTTACATGTAACCTATTGCCGATCAGCTTCGAGCGCAAGCAGGCTTGGCTAATTGATTTGCCGGGCGCCGAACCCCTAATTTCCGGCACCTGCCGAGATCGGGAGTGGCGGAGTGGCCGAGAAGCGGGCGCGGGTGGCGCTGTTCGTGACCTGCCTGGTCGATTTGTTCCGGCCGACGGTGGGTTTTGCCGCGGTCAAATTGCTCGAACAGGCCGGCTGCACGGTCGAGGTGCCGCATGCCCAGACCTGCTGCGGCCAGCCGGCATACAATTCGGGCGACCGGGCCGCTGCGAAGACAATCGCCGTGCAGGTCCTCGATGCGTTCGCCGGCTACGACTATGTCGTCGCGCCCTCCGGGTCCTGCGCCGGCATGATCCGGCAGCATTACCCGGAAATGTTTGCCGACGACCCGGCGATCCTGCCGCGGGCCCAGGAGCTCGCCGCGCGCACCTGGGAGCTGGTCTCGTTTCTGGTCGATGTCCGCGCCATACAAAGGGTCACGGCGCGGTGGGAGCGTGAGGCGACCTATCACGACGCCTGCTCCGGGTTGCGCGAGCTCGGGGTCAGGGATCAGCCGCGCCAACTGCTCGCCTCGGTCGACGGGCTCCGGCTGCGCGAGCTGCCGGGAGCGGAGGTGTGCTGCGGCTTTGGCGGCACGTTCTGCGTCAAATACCCGGATATCTCGGACAAGATGGCCGGCGACAAGGCGGACGACATCGCCGCGACCGGCGCCGCGGCGGTGCTGGCCGGGGATCTCGGCTGCCTGTTGAACATCGCCGGGAAGCTGTCGCGCCAGGGGCGGCGGATCGAGGCGCGCCATATCGCCGAGGTCTTGGCCGGGATGACCGGAGACGTCCCGCCGATCGGATCGCCGCGGTAGCGCCGATGCTCGCCACCAGCCGCAGTTTCGAGGCAAACGCCCGCGCCGGGCTGGCCGACCAGAACCTGCAGCGGGCATTGGGCTTCATGACGCACAGCGGGTTTCCGCTGCGCCGCCGCGAAGCCGTCGCGCGGCTGCCCGAATTCGAGGCATTGCGCGACATCGGCCGGGCAATCAAGGAGCACACCCTCGCGCATCTCGATTTCTATCTCGAGCTCTACGAGAACAATGTCGTCGCAAGCGGCGGCGAGGTGCACTGGGCGCGCACCGCCCAAGAGGCGCGCGAAGCGGTGCTGCGGATCTGCCGCGCCGCCGGGGCCAAGACCGTCACCAAGGGCAAGTCGATGGTCGCCGAGGAGGTCGGGCTCAACGACTTTCTCGAAACGAACGGCATCACCCCGATCGAGACCGATCTCGGCGAATACATCATCCAGTTGCGTCATGAACCGCCGAGCCACCTGATCGCGCCGGCGATGCATCTGGTCAAGGAGCAGGTCGCGGACACCTTTCGCGCCGAGCATCGCGGGCTCGACCCCGATCGGCCATTGGCCGAGCCGCGCCAGCTCTGCGACGAGGCCCGCGCGCTGCTGCGGCCGCGGTTTCTGGCCGCCGAGGTCGGCATCACCGGAGCCAATTTCCTGGTCGCCGAGACCGGCTCCAGCATCATCGTCACCAACGAGGGCAACGGCGACCTGACCCAGACCCTGCCGCGCGTCCACATTGTGCTGGCGAGCCTCGAAAAGCTGGTGCCGACCTTCGAGGACGCCGCGAGCCTGTTGCGCCTGTTGGCGCGCTCGGCCACCGGTCAGGAATTCTCGTCCTATACGACGGTCTCGACCGGCCCGCGCCGGGCGGGCGATCTCGACGGGCCGCAGGCCTATCACGTCGTGCTCGTCGACAACGGCCGCAGCGCGATGCTCGGCGGCGAGTTCCACGACATGCTGCGCTGCATCCGCTGTGGCGCCTGCATGAACCATTGTCCGGTCTATGCCGCGGTCGGCGGCCACGCCTATGGCTGGGTCTATCCGGGTCCGATGGGCGCGGTGCTGACCCCGGCCCTGATCGGCATCGACGAGGCGGCGCCGCTGCCCAACGCCTCGACCCTGTGCGGGCACTGCGAAAGCGTGTGCCCGGTCAAGATCCCGTTGCCGAAGATGCTGCGCCATTGGCGCGAGCGTGAATATGCGAAAAAGCTGGTCCCGCCTGTCTGGCGGACGGGGCTCTCGGTGTGGGTCTGGGTGGCGCGCCGGCCGGCGCTCTATCACGCGCTGGCCGGGATCGCGAGCCGCGCGCTTGGCCGGGCCGGAGCCCGCCGCGGGCGGTTCCGCAGCCTGCCGTTCGCCGCCGGCTGGACCGCGGTGCGCGACCTGCCGGCGCCGGAGGGCCGCAGCTTTCACAGCCTGTGGGCCGAACGGCTGAAACGTGGGACCGGCCGGTGAGCGGAGCGCGGGCGGGCATCCTCGCCGGCATCCGCGGCGCGCTGAAGCGCGGCCGGCTCGACCCGCAGACCGAGGCCGAGCTGAGGGCGCGGGTCGCGGCGCATCGCCGCAACCTGGTCCCGTCGCGGGCGGCGGCGCTCGACCATGCCGGCCGGGTCGACCTCTTCGTTGTTATGGCCGAGGAGGTGCAGGCGACGGTTGCGCGAGTGCCCTCGGCCGAAGCGGTGCCGGAGGCGGTGGCGCGCTATCTCGCCGCCGAAAACCTGCCGGCCGAGCTGGTCATGGCGCCGGATCCGAGCCTCGACGATGTGCCGTGGGAAACCCGGCCGCTGCTGCGCATCCGCCGCGGCCGGGCCGAGCCCGACGATGCGGTCAGCCTGACCCCTTGCTTTGCCGCGGTGGCCGAGACCGGCACCCTGATGCTGGTGTCGGGCGCGCAGACGCCGACGACTTTGAATTTCCTGCCCGATACCCATATTGCCGTGGTCCGCGCCGACCAGGTGGTCGCCGCCTATGAGGACGGCTGGGACCGCCTGCGCGCCGCCGGGGCTCTGCCCGGGTCGTCGGCGCGAGGGCTGCCGCGAAGTCGTGAATTTCATTACCGGGCCGTCGCGCACCGGCGACATCGAGCAGCGCATCGTGCTCGGGGCGCACGGGCCGCGGCGTCTCCACATCGTCCTCGTCGAAGATCGGCAGGAAGCGGCGCATGGCCAGGACGGCGGCTAATCTCGCACCGGCATCTCACGACCGGGATCTGTGGGCCCAGGCGATGCGCGATGTGGCGCCGCTGCGCGGGCGCCGCGCCCCGGTTTTGCCGGAGCCGCAATCCGAGCCCACCGGCGTTGCGCAGAGCACGCCGCCGGCCGTGGCCGATCCGCGCCCGCTCGCTGCTTTTGCCGGGATCGACCGCGCCAACGCCGAGCGGCTGAAGCGCGGGCTGCATCCGATCGAGGCGCGGCTCGACCTGCACGGCCGCACCCAAGCCGAAGCGCATCGCGAGCTTGCCGACTTCGTCCGCGCCGCCCATCAGGCGGGACGGCGTTGCGTGCTGGTCATCACCGGGCGCGGGCTCGGGCCGGATGGGCCGGGAGTGCTCAAAAGTGCGGTGCCGCGCTGGCTCGAAGAGGCAGGGCTGCGCCGGCGGATCCTCGCGGTCGCCGCCGCCCAGCCGCGCCACGGCGGCGCTGGCGCGTTCTACCTGTTGCTGCGCCGACAGCGTTGATTGCGCGATCGTGCCGGCCTCCGCAAGTCTTGCGTTCGACTGCCACTCCCGGCAAAAGGGAGCCGGACGCCCCGCAATCGACGAACCGGCAATCGACGAACTGGCAATGGCCGACAACAGCGATCTCCTCCGTTATATCGAGCGCCTGCCGTCGGCGCGCGTCCTGTGCATCGGCGACGTGATGCTCGATCATTACGTCTACGGCCAGGTCGAACGGGTGTCGCCGGAGGCGCCGATCCCGGTCTTGTGCGTCGAGCGCGAGTCGAAGACCTTGGGCGGCGCCGGGAACGTGCTGCGCAACCTCACCGCGCTGGGCGTTGCCGCATCCTTCATCTCGGTCATCGGCAATGACGACGCCGGCCGCGAGATCGGACGGCTGCTGGAAGCCCAGGACGGCGCCGAGGTGCATGTCCTGGTCCAGCCGCAGCGCACGACCACGGTCAAGACCCGCTACGTCGCGGCCAACCAGCAATTGCTGCGCGCCGATCGCGAAACCGCGGCGCCGCTCGACCCGCATATCCGCGAAGACCTGCTGCGGCTGGGGCGCGAGCTGGTGACCGATCATGCGGTCGTGATCGTCTCCGATTACGCCAAGGGGGTGCTGACCGAGGGGGTGGCGCTGGAAATCATCCGCGCCGCGCGCGAAGCGGGGGCCTGCGTCATCGTCGATCCGAAAGGCGGCGACCACATCCGCTATCGCGGCGCCGATCTGTTGAAGCCGAACCGGCGCGAGCTGGCGCAGGCGACCGGCATGCCGGTGGCAACCCAGAGCGAGATCGTCGCCGCGGCGGGCGCGCTGATCGAACGCTGCGGCTTTGGCGGGGTGCTCGCCTCGCTCGGCCAGGAGGGGATGGTGCTGGTCGGCGCCGACGGCTCGGTTCATGTCCAGCGCGCCGAAATGCGCGAGGTCTACGACGTCTCCGGCGCCGGCGACACGGTTGTCGCGGCCTTGGCTGCGGGGATCGGGGCCGGCATGAGCCTGGTCGACGCCGCGCGGCTCGCCAACATCGCCGCCGGCATCGTCGTCGGCAAGGTCGGCACCGCGGTGGTCTATGGCAGCGAGCTCGGCGCGTGCCTCGACGGCCACGATCTCTACACCGCCGACAAGGTGATGCCGCGCGCGCTGGCGCTCGACCAGGTCGAGCGCTGGCGCCGCCAAGGTCTCAAGATCGGCTTCACCAACGGCTGCTTCGATCTGCTGCACCCCGGGCACGTGGCACTGCTGCGGCAAGCCAAGGCGGCCTGCGACCGGCTGGTCGTCGGTCTCAACAGCGATCTTTCGGCGATGCGGCTGAAAGGGCCGACCCGCCCGGTCCAGAGCGAAACCGCGCGGGCCGCGGTGCTGGCCTCGCTCGCCGCGGTCGATCTGATCGTGGTGTTCGAGGAGGACACGCCGCTCGAGCTGATCCGCGCAATGCACCCGCAGCTCCTGGTCAAGGGAGCGGACTACCGCATCGACGAGGTCGTCGGCACCGATATCGTCAAGAGCGCCGGCGGCGAGGTGCTGCTCGCCGAGGTGATGCCGGGCTACAGCACCAGCGCCACGATCGCCCGCTTTGCCCGGTCGGCTTGACCCGTTGCCTCGGGGGATCACCCACCGCTGAGGCGTTCGGCATCGGGATCGATAAAGCGCCGCAGCCGCGCCGCGGCGATGCGGCCAAAGCGCAGGGTCAGCGCGCGCCGCCGGCCGGCGCTGAGCGGCGTCGTATGTCCGTCGCGCAGCAGGGCGGCGCCAAACGCGTCCGCCACCATCAAGCCACATTCATCGGGGATCAGAACCGTCGGAAACCCGCTTGCCACCGCGAAATACAGGCGATCGGCAAAGTCGCGATAGGTCGGCCATTTGCGGTCGGCGCGGAAATCGGCGACCGAGCTTTTGATCTCGACGATCGCCAGGTCGCCGCTCTTGCCCAGCGCCACAACATCGGCGCGGCGCCCGTTGACGAGCGGGAATTCGACCAGGCTCGCATAACCGAGCTGATCGAGGGCGCGGCAGACGCCGCGTGCGAGCAGGGCGGCGGCGACCGGCGTGGTGCCGGGTGGTTCGACGACGGGCGGAGCGGGCATCATTTCGGGCGCATGTTAAGCTGTAGAGGCATGTTAAGTCGTATAGATAGACAAATCGTGCAGATCGGCCCGGCGGGATCGACGGAGGGTATCGGATGGCGGCGGCGAGCAAGCGGGGATTCCTGGGTCAGGCCTGGGGCCTCGCCTGGCCTTACTGGAAATCGGAAGAGAAATGGTCGGCCATCGGCTTGCTGCTCGCCATTATCGCGCTTACCCTGTTCTCGGTATGGCTCAACGTACGCTTTAACAGATGGAATAATGATTTTTACGATGCCTTGCAGCAGTATCAGTGGGGCGAGTTCTGGCATCAATTCGCGATCTTTGGGATTATTGCCTTTGCGATGATCGTCGATGCTGTCTATTCGCTATACTTGCGTCAAGTGCTGCACATCCGATGGCGGCGCTGGCTGACCGAGCGCTTTCTGCGCAACTGGCTCGACGATCAGCATTATTACCGCATGCAGCTGAACCAGGCGGTGACCGACAACCCGGATCAGCGCATCTCGGACGATATCGACAGCTTTGCGACGTTGAGCCTCGGCCTGTCGATCGGCTTGCTGAACGCCTTTGTGACCTTGGTATCGTTCCTGTCGATCCTGTGGGTGCTGTCGGGTGCTCTGAGGATCCCGCTCGGCGGAGGGAGGACCCTCGGCATCCCCGGCTACATGGTGTTCGCTGCGCTGATCTACGCCGTCGGCGGCACCATCCTGACCCGCTGGATCGGCGGCCCGCTGATCCGGCTCAGCTTCGATCAGCAGCGCTACGAGGCGGATTTCCGCTTCAGCCTGGTCCGGCTGCGAGAGAACGCCGAGAACGTCGCCTTTTACCGCGGCGAAGCCCGCGAGCTCGACGCTTTCGAGACCCGCTTCGCGCGGATCGTCGCGAACTGGTGGGGGATCATCAGGCGCCGCAAAAAGCTGACCTGGCTCACCACCGGCTACTCCCAGGTGGCGATCGTCTTCCCGTTCATCGTCGCCGCTCCGCGCTACTTTGGCAAAGTGATCCAGCTCGGCGGGCTGATGCAGATCGCCTCGGCCTTTGGCCAGGTGCAGGATTCGCTGTCGTTCATCATCACCTCCTACACCGAGATCGCCCAATACCAGGCGGTGGTCCAGCGGCTCTCGGGGTTCCGGGAGCGGATGGACGAGATCGCGGCGCAGCGGCAGGCCGTGCAACCGATCGCGATCGAGCGCGGCGGCGCCGGTGTCGCGGTCGAGGCGCTCGATCTCGATCTGCCCGACGGGCGCCCGCTGCACCATGACCTGGCACTGGCCGCCAGCCCGGGCAAGCCGCTCTTGATCACCGGCCCCTCCGGCGCCGGCAAGAGCACCTTGCTGCGCGCCGTCGCCGGGCTGTGGCCGTTCGGGCGCGGGCGGATCCGGGTGGCGGACGGCCGCGCCCTGTTTCTGCCGCAGCGCCCCTATCTGCCGCTCGGCACCTTGGCCGACGCGCTCGCCTATCCGCGCGCCGCCGCCGAGCCGGCGCGCGATGCATTGGCCGACGCGTTGCGCGCGGTCGGGCTGGCGCAGCTGGTCGAGCGCCTCGACGAGGACGCCAATTGGGCGCAGCGCCTGTCGATCGGCGAGCAGCAGCGGCTCGCCTTTGCCCGGGTGCTGCTGGCGCGTCCGGAGATCGTCTTTCTCGACGAGGCGACCTCGGCGCTCGACGAGGCGGCCGAGACGTCGCTCTATCGCCTGCTGCGCGAGGCCTCCTGGCATCCGACCATCGTCAGCGTCGGCCATCACGGCACCTTGCGGCGCTTTCATGACACGATCGTCGATCTGGCACCGCAGCCGATGCCCCAGGCGGCCGCCGGATGAGCTGCCGGCAGGACGGGCCGGGGCAGGAGCTTGCGATGAATGATGCTGAGGATCCGCTGCGCGCCGTCCGTCTGGCCAAGCTCGCCGGGCTCAAGGCGCTCGGGATCGACCCCTATCCCTACGAGTTTGCCCGCACCGGCCAGGCGGCCGAGCTCGAGCGGCATCACGCCGCGCTGGCGGCCGGCGCCGAAACCGCGGACCGGGTGCGGGTCGCCGGCCGCATCCGCGCGATCCGCAACAGCGGCATGTTCATCGACCTGCACGACGCCTCGGGCAAGATCCAGGTGTTCTGCCACCGCGACTTCCTCGACGCGCAAGGGCTGGCGGCGGTGCGCCTCCTCGACATCGGCGACCTGATCGGGGTCGAGGGGCTGGTGCGCCGCACCCCGCGCGGCGAGCTGACCGTCAACGCCGCCGCCGTCACGGTGCTGGCCAAGACCCTGCGGCCGTTGCCCGAAAAGTTCCACGGCCTTGCCGATGTCGAACTGCGCTATCGCCAGCGCTACCTCGACCTGATCATGAGTGAGGGGAGCCGCGAGACCCTGCGCCGCCGCAGCCGCATCGTCGCGGCCTTGCGCGGCCACCTCGTCGCCAGCGGCTATCTCGAAGTCGAGACGCCGATGCTGCACACCATCCCCGGCGGCGCCTCGGCGAAACCCTTCGTCACCCATCACAACGCGCTCGACATCGACCTCTATCTGCGGATCGCGCCCGAGCTGCATCTGAAGCGGCTGGTGGTCGGGGGGCTGGCCGACAAGGTCTTCGAGATCAATCGCTGCTTCCGCAATGAAGGTCTGTCACCCCGGCACAACCCGGAGTTCACCACCCTCGAGCTCTACGAGGCCTATGTCGATTACACGGCGATGATGCGGTTGACCGAGGAGCTGATCGCCGCTGCCGCCGAGACCGTGCTCGGCACCCTGGGGATCGGCTATGGCGGGACCGAGATCGATCTGTCGCCGCCCTGGCCGCGGCGCAGCATGGCCGAGCTGGTGCGCCAGGCGACCGGCGTCGATTTTCTGTCGCTCGACGGTGCCGAGCCCGCGCGCCGCGCTGCCGGCGCGCTCGGGGTCGTGCTCGCCGGCGGCGAGAATTGGGGGCAGGCGCTGGAGGCGGTCTTTGCCGCGCGCGTCGAGGGCACCCTGATCGCACCCGTGCACGTCACCGGCTTCCCTCGCGACATCTCGCCCTTGGCCAAGGCCGATCGCACCGATCCCCGGCTGGCCGAGCGGTTTGAGACCTACATCTACGGCTGGGAGGTCGCCAACGCCTTTTCCGAGCTGACCGACCCACAGGATCAGCGCGCCCAGTTCGAGGCGCAGATGCGGGCACGCGCGGCCGGCGACGAGGAAGCGCAGCCGCTCGACGAGGATTACCTGGCGGCGCTCGAATACGGGCTGCCGCCCTGCGGCGGGCTCGGCATCGGCATCGACCGGCTGGTCATGCTGTTGACCGACAGCCCGTCGATCCGCGACGTGATCGCCTTCCCGACCTTGCGGCCACGGTGACGGCTGAAACCCCGCGCCGTCAGCAGCCAGGATTCGCCCGGCGACACTGCACTCGGAATGCCGCGCGACCGGCGATATATTAGGGGTCTGGGCTCGCACGCGATCGATGCGCCATGTGGGATCGGAGCATGACCATGCGCGGATACCGGCTCGCAGCGCCGATTTTGTTCGCCCTGTGCCTGGTTGGGCTGGCCGACTGTGCACCGGCGACGACTGCGACCACCGCGCAAGCGCAGATCCCGGCGATCGAGCCGGGAACGGCGCGGGTTTGGTTTGTGCGTGGGTCGGATTCGCCGACGGGCTATGTCCAGGCGGCCGCGCCGATGGTCTACGCGAATGGCTCGCCGGTCGCCAGCCTGCCGACGCAAACCAGCTTCTTTCGCGATTACCCGCCCGGAACCTACCGCTTTACGGTTGAGCCCTACGGCCTGCCCACGGCTCAGGCGGAAACCCTCCGGCTGGCGCCGGGGACGCAGACCTACCTTCAGGTCCAGTGGGTGGCCAGCTGGGAGACCGGCTATCCCGAGGCGGGCTGGGGCTTTGGACCCAACACCTTCAATATCCTGGCGATGTCGCCGCGGGTGGCGCAAGCATATCTCCCCACCTTGGCCTATCTCGGCCGGCGCTGAACCAGGAGGGCGCAGAACCGTCGCGCCAGGGGCTCACAAGCAGCGGATCGTCCAATTGGTGAAGATGCCGGGCTCGTCGCGGGCGCGATCAGGCGTGTTCTGGTGAACCGTCTGATCCAGGACCCGGTAGCCGCCGGGACACACTTGCTCGGCCAAGCGCCGGTTCGGCGCCTCGGAACCTCCCGGAATGCCCGGGCTCTCAATCCGAAAGGTGCGGCTGTCGATCCGACCCAGCGACGCCTCGGTGCAGGCGGCTAGGGCGAGCATCGCGATCAGCAGAAGACGGCCCATTTCGGCTTACGCAAAAGATTAAGGGGCGGCGCCGATGCAGGATGTACAGGGTCGCAGCGCATCGCGCCATGGGGCGCTTCGCCGCGAGCCCGCACCCTAATCCTCCCGCGCTTGCGGGGAAGGCAAGGTCCGGGGCAGGGCGATCCGCGCGAGCGCCGCGGCAACCTCGCCCGCCGCACAAGACCAATCGCCCGCCTTCTTCTGGCGGAACAGTCGCGCCGTCGGATACCAGGGGCTGTCTTGGCGGTCGAGCAGCCACCGCCAGTCCGGCGCATACGGCAACACCAGCCATGTCGGGCGCCCGAGCGCGCCCGCCAGATGCGCGACCGAGGTGTCGACGGATATCACCAGGTCCAGGTGACGGACCGCGGCCGCGGTCTCGGCGAAATCCGCGAGCCAGGGGGAGAGATCGGCGATCTGCAGGCCGTCGAGCAGCGAGATGTCGCGGGACCGGTCGCCGACCTGGAGACTGAACCAGCTTATGCCGGCGACCTCCCACAACGGTCGCAGCACCCGCAGATCGATCGCGCCAACCGTAGTGCCGGCCCATACGATGCCCACCCTGCGGCCGGGTGCGGTGGCGATCCGCTCGGCCCAGGCGGCAGCCGCTTCCGCCGGGACGCTCAAATACGGCACGGCGGCGGGGATGGTCGCCAGATTCGTCTGGAGGACCCGCGGCAGGCTGAGCAGCGGACAATGGCAGTCGAAGCCTGGCAGCGGATCGCCGGCGGCGACCACCTGGGATACGCCGGCGACCGTGCGGATAAGGCGGACGAGCGGTTCCGGCACTTCCAGCACGACCCTGCCGCCGCGCTCCGCGACGATCGGAACAAAGCGGACGAACTGCAGCGTGTCCCCGAACCCTTGCTCGGCATGGATCAGGATGCTCTGTCCAGCGAGCGGCTTGCCCGACCACAGCGGCCGGTCGAACTTTCGGTCGTAGCGGGCGACGGCGAACCGCCACTCGTATTCCTGCCAGCCCTCGTCGAGCTGTCCGGTCAGCAGCAGCGCGTGCGAGCGGTTAAAGTGCGCCTCCGCGTAACCGGGTTTGAGCGCCAGCGCGCGGCCATAGCAGGCGAGCGCCTCGCCGTGCCGTCGTTGGCGCCCGAGGGCGATGCCGAGATTGTTGTGCGTCTCGGCGCGGTCCGGCCGCGCAGCCAGCGCCCGTTCGTAATGCGCGGTCGCCTCCTCCGGCCGGCCGAGATCGACGAGCGCGACGCCGAGATTGTTGCGCGTCTCGGGGTGGTCGGGCATCAGCGCCAGCGCCCGCTCGTAGCGGGCCACGGCTTCTTCCAGGAGACCTCGGTCGCGCAATACGACGCCGAGCCCGATATGGCTCTCGACGCGTTTCGGCCGGAGCGCGAGCGCGCGCTCGTAGCAGCTCTGCGCCGCGTCCAGCTGCCCTTGCGCCCGCAGCGCGGCGGCGAGATTGTCGAGCGTCTCGACGGCGTCGGGGCGCAGCGCCAGCGCCCTGCGATAGCAGGCGACGGCTTCGTCGAGCCGGCCGAGATGCTGCAAGGCCGTGCCGAAATTGTTGTGCAATTCGAACGCATCCGGCCGCAGGCGCAGCGCCCGTTCGAAGAAGGCGAGCGCCCGCTCCGCGCGCCCGAGATCGAGGCATATGTTGCCGAGATTGTAGAGAGTGTCGACCGATTCGGGCGCGAGGGCGATCGCGTGCTCGTAGCACGACAACGCCTCGGCCGGCCGATCGCGGGCTCTGAGGATATTGCCGAGGTTGTGGTGAAAAGCCGGGTCCCGGCCGTCCCGCGCGATCGCCATGCGGATGCGCCGGATCGCGTCATCGGAGCGGCCACCCTGATGCTCGACCAGGCCGAGCAGATGAAGGGTTTGGGCATGACCGGGGTCGACGGACAGGATCTGACGGCAAATGCGCTCCGCATCGGCGGCACGCCCCGCGCGCTGATGGGCACGCGCCCGGCTGAACCATTCGGCGATCGGCGCCGTTGAGCCGCCCGCCGTGCGTCCGTGCTCCCCTGGCCGGGATTCGGCCCGTCGCTGCTTTCAATTCATCGGGCCTTGATAGCTCAGCCGGATGACGCATATCCAGCCCTGCGGAATAAATCCCGCTTCTGCAAGTCGTATGGCTCAGGCTGCCCAGGGGCGCGAGAGGAAACGCAAAATGCCGATGGCGAGAAACCCCGCTCCACGACGGCGCAGATGGCTGCAGTGGGCGAGCGGCCTGCTGCTGATCGCGGCGGGCTGCGCCGAGCCGCCGGCGACGGCTCAAGTCCCGGCAATCGCATCGCCGCTCCCGTCGGGTCAGGCCCGGGTTTGGTTCTACCGCCCGTTGGAACCCTATGAAAGCCTCAATCTCGCCCGAATCGACATGAACGACAGCTATGTCGGGGCGGTCGCGAACGGCAGCTCGTTCTATCGTGATGTTTCACCCGGGCATTATCTCATCGCGCCCGAGAGCTTCGGCCGGGACTTCAACCAAGACAAGAATGTCGAGCTCGTCGCCGGCCAGCAGCTCTTTGTCAAGATCGTCTCGCTGCGGAGCTGGGTGGACGCCGCGTGCAAGAACTGCGCGCGCGACACGTTCTACGCCTGGCTGATCCCGACCGAGGTCGCTCAGGTCGAGCTCACCCGCGACCGCGGCGGCATCTGAGAGGTCGAGGCCTCGTCGGCTATCGCGCGGCCGCGTCCGGGCTGCGGGACGATGCGCCTCCCGCAGCCTCAGAAATTTTCGAGGTTCAGCACCTCGCTGTCATAGTCGTAGGCAAAAATCTCGGCGTGCCGGCCCCAGTTGATCACGGTGTCGAGCACCCTTTCGGCCTCTTCCTCGGACAGGTGGTCTTCGAGCTCGCGCAGAAACCGCGCGGCCGGGGCGCGGTGGCCCGGGCGCTCGTCGAGCACCCGCCGGATATGCGCGGCGAGCGGCACGTGCTTCAAGACGGCCTCGGCAAAGAGCTGCTTGCGCGCCAGCATGTCGGCCTCGGCATAGGCGCGCCCGAGTGCCGTCAGCTCGATGTCGCCGCCGCTGACATGGGCAAAGCCCAACAGCTGCGAGGTCTCGATCAGCGGAAACAGCTCGTCCATGGCGAGGTTTTCCTCGTCGGCGAGATGCGGCAGATCGGCGCGGCCGTGATAGGGCGCCTCGGTCAAGGTGTCGATCAGCCCCGAAAGCTGCTGCACCGCGGCGTCGGGCAGGCGATAGCCGATGCCGAGCGGCTCGGGCTTCGCCCCGCGCCGTCCGTCGCGCGCGGTCTCGGTCAGCAGGGTATAGACCTGATCGACGATCTGGCGGAAACCGGCGCTTTGTGCGGTGCGTGGGCGCGGCTGAGCGATCGGGATATCGGCGCGGATGCGGCCCGGGTCGCTGCCGAAGATCAGGATGCGGTCGGCGATTTCGACCGCCTCCTCGATATTGTGCGACACCAGCACGATGCCCTTGGTCGGGATGCGGCGGTCGTCCCACAGCTCGAGCAGATCGCCGCGCAGGGTTTCCGCGGTCAGCACATCGAGCGACGAGAACGGTTCGTCGAGCAGCAGGATGTCGGGGTTGACGACCAGCGCCCTGGCAAAGCCGACCCGCTGGCGCATGCCGCCGGACAGCTCTTTCGGATAGGCGTTCTCGAACCCGTCGAGCCCGATCACGTCGATCGCCTCGACCGCACGCCGCCGCCGCTCCGCGCCCGCCACGCCCTGCGCCTCGAGACCGAGCTCGACATTGCCGAGCACCGTCAGCCACGGGAACAGCGCATAGCTCTGAAACACCATCGCGATCCCGCGGGCCGGTTCGGTCACCAATTGTCCGCGATAGTCGACCGCCCCGTCGCTCGGCGGCACGAGGCCCGCGAGGATGCGCAGAAAGGTTGATTTCCCCGAGCCGGATTTGCCGAGGATCGCGACGATCTCGCCGTCATGCAGGGCAAAATCGACATGGTCGAGAACCAGCCGGCCGAGATGGTCGGGGGTCTGATAGGTTTTGCAGACCGCGGCGGCGCGCAGCAGCGGCGGGGTGGTCATCGTGGGCGCAGGCTCAGGCATCAGTTTTTGCGCCTCAGTCGAGACGCAGGCGCTCGGCGGCGAGATCGTAGAGCCGGCGCCACAACAGCCGGTTGAAGGCGAGCACGTAGAGGCACAGCACGCTGATCCCGAGCGCGATGCGCGCGCTGTCGCCCGCGGCGGTGGTGCGGGCGATATAGGCGCCGATCCCGGTCGCCGTCAAAGTCGTGTTTCCCCATTGCACGATCTCCGCGACGATGCTCGCATTCCACGACCCGCCGGCCGCGGTGACCGCACCCGTTACATAGGCGGGAAAGATCGCCGGCAGCATCACCCGGCGCCACCATAACGAGCGCCGGACGCCCAGGTTCTGCGCCGCGCGCTGCAGCTCTGCCGGCAGTGCCGTCGCGCCGCCGATGACGTTGAACAGGATGTACCATTGGGTGCCGAGGATCATCAGCGGGCTCAACCAGATCTCCGGGTTGAGATGGAACCGCAGGATCAGAACCACCACCACCGGAAAGAACAAATTCGCCGGGAAGGCGGCGAGGAACTGGACGATCGGCTGAACCCGGTCGGCCAGCCGCGGGCGCAGGCCGATGGCGACGCCGACCGGGACCCAGATCAAGGACGCGATCACGATCAGCACCAATACCCGCACCCCCGTGATCATCCCGAGCACGAACACCCAGCCGATTTCGGCGTTGTCGACATGAGCGCGGATGAACGCGACGATCCATATCGCAGCGGCGGCGGCGAGGATCAGCATCGCGAGGTCGAACAGCCGCTCGAGGACGGCCCGCGGCCGGCGCCGCGGCGCCGGCGATCGCAGTCGCGCCAGGCCGGCAACGGCGCTGTCGATGCCGCTGTTGATCCGCAGCAGCCCCCCCTGCACCAGGTCGAACAGGCGGGCGCGCTGCAACATGATCAAAAACCATGGCCGGACATTCTCCTCGTCCGCCGCCGCCTCGGGCTGGAACTTGCGCGACCAGGCGAGCAGCGGGCGGAACAGCAGCTGGTCGTAGAGCAGGATCACGACGAACATGACGAGGACGGCCCAGCCGATCGCGGTCAGGTTCTGCTGCGTGATCGCGGTCGCGATATAAGAGCCGATGCCGGGCAGCAGGATGGTGTGGCCGGCGACGGTGATCGCTTCCGACGCCACCACGAAAAACCACCCGCCCGAGACCGACATCATCATGTTCCACACCAATGACGGGATCGCGTGCGGCACTTCGAGGCGCCAGAACCGCCGCCACGGCGACAGGTGGTACATGCGCGCGGCTTCGATCAGCTCGGCCGGCACGGTGCGCAAGGACTGGTAGACGCTGAACGCCATGTTCCAGGCCTGCGAGGTGAAGATCGCGAAGATCGCGGCGAACTCGACGCCGAGCAGCCGCCCGGGAAAGAGCGCGATGAACCCGGTCACGGTGATCGACAGGAATCCGAGGATCGGCACCGATTGCAGCACGTCGAGCAGCGGGATCAGAATCTTCTCGGCTTGGCGGCTCTTGGCGGCGAGGGCGGCATAGGAGAGGCTGAAGACCAGCGAGGCGACCAGCGCGCAGCCCATCCGCAAGACCGTGCGCAGCGCGTATTCCGGCAGCCGCAACGGGTCGAGGCTGATCGCCAGCGGCTGGCCCGGCTGGTAGCGCACGCTCATCGCCATGCCGCCCCAGGCGATCAGCGCCAACAGCCCCAGCACCAGCGGCAGTGCTACCAGATCCCAGGTGTTCGGGCGCAGCCGCAACGGCCAGGCGACGAGGGGCAGGCCCCAGCGCTGTTCCATGCCCCTCTGGCTCTCGGTTGGTTGTCGCGGCGGTGCCTACCTCTAACCCGGCCTCACCGGGCGGCGAAAGCGCTAATTCGAGCGAGCGGCCGAACCCGGCGGCGATCGCGCAAGCGGTGTATTGCCGAGATTGCGCTCGGCCTGAATTCTTATGTATTGCTCGCGAGCCAAACCCTTGGGAGGCGGGTCTGACCATTCTCGATCTCGATCGCCTGCGCGCGACCCCGCTGGAGCGCGACCCGTTCGAATTTGTCGTCGTCGAGGAGTTTGTGCGTCGCGCTGCGCTGCCGGCGCTGGTCGCCGGCTTCCCGTCGATCCGCGGCTCGGGCAGCTGGCCGATCGAGAGCCTGGAATGCGGGGAAGCGTTCGGCGGTCTCGCCGCGGCGTTGAGGGGGCCGGACCTCGCCCGCGCCGTCGGCGAAAAATTTGCGATCGACCTCAGCGGCCGTCCGACCCTGCTGACGGTCCGCGGCAGGGGCGACGGCAAGGACGGGCGCATCCATACCGATTCCGCAACCAAGATCATCACCCTGCTGCTCTATATGAACCCGGTGTGGGATCCGCCCGAGGGGCGCCTGCGGCTGCTGCGCGGGTCCGGCGATCTCGACGACTATGCGCGCGAGGTGGCGCCGCTCGCCGGGACGATGCTGGCCTTCCGCCGCAGCGACCGGTCGTTTCACGGGCACCGGCCCTATATCGGCCCGCGCCGGGCCTTGCAGCTGAACTGGGTGCGGGACGGCGCGGTGGTCCAGCGCGAGCTCGGCCGCCATCGCTGGTCGGCGCGGCTGAAGGCGCTGAACCCGTTCGCCGCGGTCTCCTGACCCGATGCCCTGCACCCGCTAACCCTCGATGCCGCGACAACCGATCAGCCAACCGCCCTAATCCCACCGGCGCCCTTGGAGCGGAACCTGCCAATGCCGATGCTTCGCCGCGCAACCGCCGTCCTCGTCCTCACGCTGCCGCCCGCGGCGGCGGCGGCGCAGCCGCCGATCCTCGACGAGGTCAAGATCGGCGTGCTCGCCAACGACATCGCATTTCTCGGCCGCCATGTCGAAGCCGGCACCGACGTCAATCTCGAGGCCTTGTTCAAATCGCCCGACTTCTTGAGGGTCGTCGGCGCGCCGCGACCCGATCTCGGCATCACCATCAACTCCGCCGGCGAGACCGAGCGCGGCTATTTCGGCTTGACCTGGGGTATCACCCTGATCCGTAGCCCGTTCGGCTTTGGCGAAGGCATCTTTCTCAACGGCAGCCTCGGCGGCGCCGTTCATAACGGCTACACCAACAGCCCGGCGCCCGACCGCAAGGAGCTCGGCTTCCCGCTCTTGTTCCGCGAGAGCGTCGAGCTCGGCTATCAGGTGACTGCCAAGCTCAGCTTGTCGGCTTTCATCGAACACATGTCGAACGCCGATCTCGCCCCCCACAATGCCGGGATGACCGATGCCGGCGCTCGGCTCGGCGTCAAATTCTGACGGCTCTCGCGCAACCCGCTAGCCCGATTCACCCTGTCCGCAGCCCTCTGCGGCGCCGTTGTAGCCCCCGAGCCCATTTGAATTATTGAAATAATATAACCGGTTATTGGATATTGTTGCAATCTGGCCACGCTGCGACGAAAACACCACTTCAGGGCCAAAGGGCGCTTGATCGACCCCGGCGCGCCGATATTATGGCGCGAGACAGAAACGGGTGTCTTTCGTCCGGCTGACCGCAACCTTTGATTTCTCGGGGGAGCAATGACCAGAAAGCGGAATTTCGGCAGCGTGGCGGCCATCGGCGGGACCACCGCGGTGATCGCGTTGCTGACGGGTCTTCCCGGCGCGCGCGCCGACGAGATGGCGGATCTGCGCGCCAACCAGCAGCTTCTCCAGCAGCGCATCGACCAGCTGGCGCAGGCTCAGGCGCAGGGGCTGCCGCAGCAGAAAATCGCGCCCGGCATCGCCTCGCCGATGGGCACCTTGGCGGTGCCGGGCCAGGCCATGGCCGGCGGCAGCTTTCCGCGGTCGTTCCTGATCCCGGGCACCGACACCTCGATCCGCGTCGGCGGCTTTGTCGACATCACCATGCTCGACTTTCTGCAGGGCGGCGGCGCCGTCCCCGGCAGCAACGCCGGGTCCAATTCCGGCCAAAACGGCAACCTGCAGAGTATCCCGGTCGGCGAAGCCTTCGTTCCCGGCGCCCCCGCCCTCGTCGGCATCCCCGGCAGCGCCGGCATAATCCCGCAGGCGGCCAACCATTCGAAGGGTAACGGGGTCTTCGAGTTCAGCACGCAGCAATCGAGGGTCAACATCGAGACGCGCACCCCGACGGCCTGGGGCGAGTCGCGGACCTTCTTCGAGATGGACTGGGCCGGCTGCAACAATTTCAGCTGCCAAACCCTGGGGCAGGGCGGCGGCGACAGCCTGGTTCCGCGCCTCAGATTCGCCTACGGCACGTTGGGCGGGTTCCTCGCCGGCCAGGCCATCTCGAACTTCTCCGATGCCGACGCCGATACCGAGTTCGATGGAATTCGGCGGCGCCGAGGGCTCGACCGGCGGCATGCGCATCCCGCAGGTGCGCTACACCATTGCCGGTCCCTATGGCAGCGCCTTCTCGGTGTCGGCTGAAAATCCGTTTACTTCGGTGATAACGCCGTTCGGGTTCGCCACGTCGGACGGGGTCACCACCGCTCTGCCGGGCGGCCCCGGGGCCGGGATCATCACCCCGACCTGCAACGGCCAGCCCTGCACCGGCGCCGGCACCGCGGGGACCAATCCGGCCAAGCAGAACGCCCCCACCCTCACTGCCGCCTCCTATTGGTCGCAGCCCTGGGGGCACGTGGACTTCGCCGGCGTGCTGCTCTTCCCCACGGTCGAGGACGGCAAATTCTACGACAAGCAGTATATCGGCTACGGCGGGCATTTCGCCGGCGACGTGAAGCCCGGTTGGTTCGGCTGGGGCAAGGACGACTTCCTGTTCAGCTTCGTCGCCGGCCAGGCGATCGGCAATTATGCCAGCGGCGGTGACAAGACCCTGTTTTCGCTGGCGAGCAACTTCACCGTCCCGACCGCGTGCGCGGCGCCGGTTAAGGGCTGCATCGGCGGGATGGCGGCGTCGAACGTCCTGGTCAATCCGGTCTTTGCGTTCAGCACGAACGGCGGCTACCAGCATTGGTGGACGCCGACCCTGCGCTCGACCATCGCGGCCGGCATGGCGAACCAATCGGTCAACTCGCAGCTGATCGGGCCGACCCAGTCCAACGCGGTGAACAAGGAGCTGTGGAACGTGTTCGCCAATCTGGTGTGGAACCCGGTCGCGTTCATCACCACCGGCGTCGAGTACATGTATGGCCAACGCGTCGTCGTCTCGAACGCCAAGGGCCACGAGCAGGTCCTGATCGGCAAGTGGCGCGTGGCTTTCTAAGAAAAACCTGTACCCCGATTTCGCGACCTGCCGGTTATGCCGGCGGGTCTTTTTTTATGCGCGGCCGCGGCCTAGGGTAAGCCCATGGCGGCGGTCCCCTTCGATACCTTGAGGCTCGCGCGCCGGCTCGAAAGCGCCGGCTTCTCGCCGCAGCAGGCCGGCGACACGGCCGAGGCCCTCGCCGACGCGATGTCGGGGGCGGAGTTCGCGACCACGGGCGACCTGGTCGCGGCGAAAACCGACCTCAAGGCTGATATCGCGGGGTTGCGAGCCGAGCTCAAGGCGGAGATCGCGGAGTTGCGAGCCGAGCTCAAGGCGGAAATCGCGGGGTTGCGGGCCGAGCTCAAGGGGGACCTCGAATTGCTGCGGCGCGACCTGACGATCCGGCTCGGCAGCATGTTTGTGGTGGCTGTCGGGATTATTTTGGTGGCGATCCGATACCTGCCGCCACCGCATCCGTGAGCCGGGAAATCCAGCGAGGCGGGAAATTCAGCCCGCGTCGAGCAGCCCGGCGTCAGGACGCGTGGGGCTGTCGTCGAGTGATTTTTCAGGGTGCTGCCGCGGCAGACCGGGTGCGACGCGGCGGCGGTCAGTAATTCGAGATCTCGATCAGGTTCCGGTCGGGGTCGCGGATATAGACCGACTGGATCGTGCCGATGGCGCCCGCCCGCGGCCCCGGACCGGCGACGACGGGTACGCCGCACTCGGCGAGGTGCGCCGCGACCTCGGCCAGCGGCACCGCGGTGACGAAGCACAGATCGCCCGAGCCCGGGGTCGGCCGGTCGGCGACGAGACCGGGAATGTTGTCGGCCGGATGCAGGTTGATCTTCTGCCGGCCAAAGCGCAGCGCGGTGCGCCCCTCGCCAAAGGTGGTCACCTCCATCCCCAGCACACGCGTATAAAACTCGCAGGTGCGCGCGATATCGGCGACGGTCAGGACTAGGTGATCGAGGCGCTCGATGTCCATGGGGAAGCCTCCCGGCGGTGCGGAACGGTCGAGCTTGGCATGATCGCGCCCGCGCGGCCAGGGCGCTGCCGGCGACAATTGACCCCGCGGCCGCAAAGATCGGGTTGCTTGCGCTCAAAGCCGCTCGGCGTTCCTCGTTGCGATAACCATAAAATTGCCTCGATCACACCGTAGGATGCTGGTCGCGGCGGTGTCCGGGAACCGGGCAGCATCGCCGCATCGGAGATGTCGATGTCGTCACATTGGGGCAGAGGGCCTGTAAAAACCCCTGAAAAAACAGGGGGAACAGGATGCGGGACGGTTCGGCCGCGCGAGATGACCAGGAATGGCGGCCCCGCCTACTCGGCGGACAAAGCGCCATCGCCGACGGAGGCGCCGAGGATTCGGCCATCCGCGGCCTGGACGATCGCGGCGACGCGGTCGGAATGCCAGCGCACCGGCGTTTCGATCTCGGTCGCTCCACCGGTAAACCGCCCGACCTCGCTCGAGCCGCGCACGACGTCCACATGCGTCAAGATCCGCCCCTCGTTCTCGCCGCGTTCGACCGAGCTGACTTCGCGGCGATCGAAACCGATCAGCAGGACCGAAGCCGATCCGGCCTTCTCGCCCGGCCCGAGGGTGATCCGCGCCCGGCCGTTTTCGACGACGAGTGAAACCGGCACCTCAAGGCGGCTGTGCCGAGCCTCGTCGAGCGCGCGCGCGACCGCCGCATGGTCCGAGCCGACCGCCTCCCACCGGCCGTCGACGACGATCTGCGGGGTGTAGATGGTGCCGAGGCCGAGCAGCCCGGCGTAACGCTGCTGCCGCGCGGTCGCTTCGGGGCTCGAGAAAGGGTCCTTCCAGCCGAGCCGGTCCCAGTAATCGACGTGAAAGGACAACGCCAGCACGTCCGGCCGGCCCGCCAGCTCGGCCAGGAGCGCATCGGCCGGCGGGCAGGACGAGCAACCTTCGGAGGTGAACAGCTCGACCACGATCGGGCGTTCGCCGGCGCTCGCCGGCCCGGCGATGAGCCAGATGCAGAGCGCGGCGAACAGAGCTGAGGTTTTTGTCATGGCGGCAGATTACAGCACCGCGCCGAAGCCGTCGTTCAACAGCGCGTGACCGCACAGGGTCTTATCGGAGCGCGTTTTTTGCGCGTTCGAGCCGCCACCAGGCTTCGAGCACGCAGGCGACCGACCAGGCTTGGGCGGGGCAGCCGCGCGGCGTATGCGGCGGGTCGCCGTCGAAGATCTCGCTGACCTGCCCGAGCCCGGCATCAGCCAGATGATCGCCGAGCGGCTCAAGAAAGCGCTGCGCCGCCGCGGCGTCGCCATGGACGCGGTAATGAGCCAGCGCCCAAGGGCCGAGCAGCCAGGCCCAGACCGTGCCCTGGTGATAAGCGCCGTCGCGTTCGGTTGCCGAGCCGCGGCAGGCGCCGCGATAGGCCGCCTCGTCGGGCCCCAGCGAGCGCAGCCCGTAGGAGGTTGCGAGCGCCTCGCCGCAGCGCCTCAGAATGGCGCGCTGGGTTGCCGGATCGAGCGGGCTCGCCGGCAGGCTGACGGCGAAGATCTGGTTCGGCCGCAGGCTCGCATCGGGTCCTTCCGGCCCGTCGATGACGTCATGGAGACCGTTGCCGTCCGGCAGCACGAAGCGCGCAAACCCTTGCTGCGCCTGAGCCGCAGCGGCGCGAAAGCGCTCGCCCGGCGCGCCGATCCGCTCGGCCATCGCCGCCATCGCGGCGAGCGCGTTGTGCCACAGGGCGTTGATCTCGACCGGCTTGCCGATGCGCGGCGTGACCACCCAGCCGCCGACACGCGCATCCATCCAGGTCAGTTGCACGCCGTTCTCGCCGGCATGCAGCAGCCCGTCCGCGGGATCGACGCCGATGCCCCAGCGAGTGCCGTGGATGTGCCAATCGATGATCTCGGCCAGCACCGGAAAGACATCGGCCAATGCCGCCTCGTCGCCGGCCGCTTCGAGGTAGGCGCGCCACGCCTCGATGTACCACAGGCTGGCATCGGCGGTGTTGTACTCGGGCGAGCCCCCGGCGCCGGGAAAGACGTTCGGCAGCATGCCGCGATCGACAAAGCGCGCGAAGGTTTCGAGGATCAGGCGGGCGGTGTCGAACCGGCCGGTTGCCAGGCACAGCCCGGGCAAGGAGATCATCGTGTCGCGGCCCCAGTCGCCGAACCAGGGATAGCCGGCGATGACCGACCGCCCCTCGGGCAGCCCCTCGAGCGGCCGGGCGATAACAAAGAGATCGGTCGCCAGCACCAGCCGCATGACCCAGCCGGGTGCTTTGGCAAAGACCGGGTCGGCGGCGACGGCCTGCTCCAGAACAGCGCGATCATGGGTCCGGCGGCGCTCGAGCGCGGCGTTGAGATCGGGTGCCGCCTCACCATCGAGGCTCGCGGCAAAGCCGGTCCAAATTCCGGGCGACAGAGGCACATCGAGGTCGCCGACATGAAGATGCGAATCGTGCGCCCCGAGGCCGCGCTCGCGTTCGACCGGCAGATCGAAATCGCGATACCAATCGTCGCGCGCGACGATGGCCCCGCCGGTCGCGGCGACCCGCACGGTGAACCGGTCTGCTGCGGCGACCGTCAGCGCGGCGCCTTGAACCGCGATGTGCGGCGCGAAATCGGGCGGCCGGGTGTCGCCATGGTGGTCGCGGCCATTGGCCAGCAGCACCACCGAGAGCAGCGGCGCCGGCGCGTCGGTCCCGCTTTCGAGCCGCCAGGCGACGTAGACCGTGTCGGCGCCGGGCTCCATCCAGATCCGCTGTTCGACGACGACGCCGTCAAAAGCGAAGCGCCATACCGGGACGGTTCCGTCGAGGTGAAAGCTTTCGAGCGCCGGGTAACCCTTGGGATCGATGGCGCCGCTCGCCCATCGGTTGGTGAACAGCGGCTGGGAGCCGCCGCCGGCGACGACGCGCGCATCGGCCTTGGCGAGCACCAGGACGCGGCCGAGCGGCGGATCGACCGGCGCCACCAGCAGCGCGTGATAGCGGCGCGTCAGGGTCTGCGCCACCGTCCCGCCGGCATAGCCGCCCAGCCCGTTGGCGATCCACCATTCGCGCCGTTCGGCAGCAGCGAGATCGCCGCAGATCGCGCGGCCAAAGCGGATCGGCGCCAGCCGGGCGAGCAGATCCGGCGTCACGTGGCGCCGCTCTCAGCGCGCGCCGACGGGCTCGGGCAGGGCGGCCTCCGCCGGTAGGGGCGGTGCCGTCTCGGCCGTCCCGGCGGTGGGGTAGGCGCGCAGCAGCAGCGCCACCAGCGCGCTCCATCCGGTCTGGTGCGAGGCGCCGAGGCCGCAGCCGGTGTCGCCATGAAAAAATTCGTGAAACAGCACATGGTCGCGGAAATGCGGATCAACCTGCTGGATCGGCGAATTGCCGAAGACCGGCCGATGCCCGGCCTCGTCACGCAGAAAAATCCGGCATAGACGCTGCGCGAGCTCGGCCGCGACCTCGCCCAGATCCAGCAGATTGCCCGACCCGACCGGGCATTCGACTTTGAAATCGTCGCCGTAATAGCTGTGAAACCGTTGCAGAGACTCGATCAGCAAAAAGTTGACCGGCATCCAGATCGGCCCGCGCCAGTTCGAATTGCCGCCGAACACGTTCGATGCGCATTCGCCGGGGGAATATTCGACGCTGATTTGGTTGCCGGCATGCTCGAACACATAAGGGTTCTTTTCGTGGAACTTCGACAGCGACCGCACACCGCAATCGGACAGAAATTCGGTCTCGTCGAGCATCCGGCTCAACAGCCGCTTCATCCGATGGCCGCGCAGCAAGGACAGCAGATGGCGCTCCCCGGCGCTGGGGTCGTGCCAGCGCGAGACCAGCCGGGCAAGCTGCGGCCGGTGGTCGAGAAACCAGCGCAGCCGCGCGGTGAAGGCGGGAAGCCGCGCAAACACCGAGGCGTCGAGGACTTCGACCGCGAACAGCGGGATCAGCCCGACCATCGAGCGCAGCCGCAACGGGATCCGCTGACCTTCGGGCAGGTGCAGGACGTCGTAGTAGAACTCGTCGGCCTCGTCCCACAATCCGATGCCGTGGCCGCCGATATTGGTCATCGCCGCGGCGATGTACAGGAAATGCTCAAAGAATTTGGTGGCGATGTCTTCATAAACATGGTCCTCGAGCGCCAGCTCGAGCGCGATGCGCATCATGTTGAGGGCGTACATCGCCATCCACGCGGTGCCGTCCGATTGATTGATCGTGCCGCCGGTCGGCAATGGCGCGCTGCGGTCGAAAATGCCGATATTATCGAGGCCCAGGAACCCGCCCTGGAAAATGTTCCGCCCCTCGACGTCCTTGCGGTTCACCCACCAGGTAAAATTGACCAGGAGCTTGTGGAAGACGCGCTCGAGAAAATTCTTGTCCCCGCGCCCGCCGCGGTGCTCGCGGTCGATCTCGTAAACCCGCCACGTCGCCCAGGCATGCACCGGCGGGTTGACATCGCCAAAGGCCCACTCATAGGCGGGCAGCTGGCCGTTGGGGTGCATGTACCATTCGCGCCGCAGCAGCACGAGTTGGTTCTTGGCGAATTCCGGGTCGATCACCGCCAGGGTCACGCAGTGAAAGGCGAGGTCCCAGGCCGCGTACCACGGAAACTCCCACTTGTCCGGCACCGACATGATGTCGGCGTTGTTCAGGTGGCGCCAATCGGAATTGCGTCCGTGCAGCCGCGATTCCGGGGGTTTGGGCTGGAGCGGGTCGCCGTCGAGCCATTCCGGAATGTCGATATAGTAAAACTGCTTTGTCCACAGCATGCCGGCGAGCGCCTGGCGCTGCACCAGCCTTGCGTCCGGATCGGCGATGACCTGTTGCAGGGCGGCATAGAACTCATCGGCCTCGGCGCGGCGCCGGCGAAAGACATGGTCGAAATCGTCGAAACCTGCTGCGTCGTCGTCGGGCGCCAGCCGCAGGCGCAGGCGGGTAGTGCCGCCGGCCGGCAGGGTCATCTGGTAATGCGCCGCGACTTTGGTGCCGAGGTGGGCCGGGTTCACCGCCTCGCGGTCGCCGTTGACCACACAATCGTTAATTCCGTCCTTGAAATATTGACCCGGCGCCTCCGTCCCCCACAGCCGCCGAGCATTTGTGTCGTTTTCGCAAAACAGCAATTCGGGCCGGCCCTCGCAGAAAAGGCGCATCGGCGGCAGCAGCGGGTGGTCGACCGAAGCCGAGTTGCCGCCGCGGGTCAGTATCCGCGGCTTCATCGCATCCGGCTGCCACGACCAGATGTTGCGCGCCCAGAGCTGCGGCAGCACATGCAGCGACGCTTCCTCCTGCGCGCGATTGTGGACCGTCACCTGCATCAGGATGTCGTCGACATCGGCCTTGGCATATTCGATCTCGACATCGAAATAGCGGTCGTCCGCAAAGACGCCGGTGTCGATCAGCTCGAATTCCGGCATTTCCTTGCCGCGCCGCCGGTTCTCCTCGACAAGTTGCGCGTAGGGGAAGGCGGCCTGCGGATACTTGTAGAGCATGCGCATGTAGGAATGGGTGGGGGTGCCGTCGAGGTAGTAATAAAGCTCCTTCACGTCCTCGCCGTGATTGCCTTCCGAGTTGGTCAGCCCGAACAGCCGCTCCTTGAGGATCGCGTCCTTGCCGTTCCACAGCGCGAGGCCGAGACACAGCAGCAACTGCTCGTCACCAAAGCCGCCGATCGCGTCCTCGCCCCAGCGATAGGCGCGGCTGCGCGCGTGGTCGTGCGGGAAATACTCCCAGGCAGTGCCGTAGGGGCTGTAATCCTCGCGCACCGTGCCCCATTGCCGGTCGCTGAGATAAGGCCCCCAGCGCCGCCACTTCACGCCCTTGCCGATCTGCTCGAGGCGCGCTGCCTCGGCTGTCCCAGCCGCCGCCCCGCCCTGTCCTTTAGCCGATGCCGCCATTGCCGGAACTCCTTCGGCGCCCGCTCGGGGAAGCTATTGCCTCCCGGCGCCGCCACCAATCAATTTTGGGGAAAATGATCTAAGCCTTCTTAAACCCCGGATCTCGGGCACGGCGCGGCGGATTTCTGCTTGCTCGGCGGAGGCGCGATCACGGCATTATATCCGACCCGATGGCGCCGGGATCGCGGCAGGTCGGCGCAGGCGCGACCGCGCCCGCCCCGCCGTGGCCCGCCCGGCTGAGGCTGGAGGTTTCCGATGGCCGGCAAATCGCTTCATCCCGCCACGATCGCCGCGCAGGCGCTCGGCTGGACCGATCCGTCGACCGGAGCGGTTGTTCTGCCGGTGCACACCGCGACGACCTTTCTGCGCGATCCCGACAACCAGTACCGGCGCGGGCGCAGCTATGGCCGTGCCGACAATCCGAGCTACGACCAGCCGCAGGCGCTGCTGACGGCGCTCGAAGGCGGCGCCGACTCGTTGCTGTTCTCGTCCGGGATGGCGGCGGCCGCGGCGGTTTTTCAGAGCCTGCCCCGCGGGTCCCATGTCGTGGCGCCGCTGGTCATGTATTGGGGCCTGCGCAGCTGGTTGAAGAATTTCGCCGAAATCTGGGGGATGGGCTGCGATTTTGCCGATGCGACCGCGCTCGACGCGCTGCGGGCGGCGGTGCGGCCGGGCCACACTCGGCTCATTTGGATCGAGACCCCGGCGAACCCGTTATGGTCGGTAACCGATATCGCCGGTACCGCCACGATCGCGCACGAAGCCGGCGCATTGCTGGCGGTCGACAGCACTGCCGCGACGCCGGTGCTGACCCGGCCGTTGGCGCTCGGCGCCGATATCGTCATGCATTCGGCGACAAAATACCTGAACGGCCACAGCGACGTGATCGCCGGCAGCCTGACGACCGCGCGCAAGGACGCGTTCTGGGAGCGCATTTGTGCGGCGCGCAGCAGCGGCGGCGCCATCCTTGGCGGCTTCGAGGCCTATCTGCTGCTGCGCGGCATGCGCACCCTCTTCCCGCGGGTCGAGCACGCCTGCCGTTCGGCGCAGCAGATTGCTGAGGCCCTCGCCGCGCATCCTCGGGTGCGCGAGGTGCTTTATCCCGGATTGCCGATGCACCCCGGACACGCCGTCGCGGCGCGCCAGATGAGGGGCGGCTTCGGCGGCATGCTCAGCATCCGCGTCGCGGGCGGCTCCGAAGCGGCGATCGCCGCCGCAGCTCGGGTCGAGGTCTGGCAGCGCGCGACCTCGCTCGGCGGAGTCGAAAGCCTGATCGAGCACCGCGCCTCGATCGAAGGTGCCGACAGCCCCGCCCCGAGCGACCTTTTGCGCCTCTCGGTCGGGATCGAAGATCAAGCCGACCTGCTCGCCGACCTTCAGACTGCGCTCGGCGATTAGGCGCCGTTCGCTTCAGCCGCCGGGCGGCACGCGCAGATTGGGGACCAAAAAATTGCTGGCGATCAGCTTGAGGCGATCGTCAGCGGCGTCCCGATAGACCCGGCGCAGCGCAAAGATCGCCGCCCCGGCGGCGGTCTCGTTCCACAGCCAATCGGCGAGCTGGGTGCTCGACGGTCGCGCTGGGCTGGCGAGGGCGGCTTCGAGGAAATACGCCTTCAGATCATCGACCGCAAAACGCAGGGTCAGCGGGGCCGACATCTCGGCATTCGGGCTCGGCGGGTTCTCTCCGGCCAGCCAGGCGGCGATGTAGCCGCCGATTTCGCCGATCGATAATCCGCTCAAGCCCACGGTCGTGCGCTCGCGTTCGGCGACCGATCGGCGGTAGGCCTCGCCGAGCCGAACGATCTCGCTTTCGAGCGCCCCGGCGATGGCGGCGCCGCTGTCGCCTATCGCAGCCGAACGCAGCGGCGGGCGCCAACCGGGATCGGCCCGCTCGCGCGGATCGTCATCCGGGAAATCCGCGATCACGACCGGGCCGTCGGCGCTTTCGAGCATCCGCAGCGCGGCCAGGATCACGCGCTTCTGAAACGCCAGGTCGCTCGGCGGGCCGAACGGGCGCCCGAGCTCGAACGGCACCCACAGCGCGCGCGGCGGCTTGGTGTTTTCGGTCTGCGGCCGGATCAGGCTGATCGCGACCGTCGCGATGCCCTCTTCCTCGAGATAGTGCCCCAGCGCGCTCACGGCGCGCGTGCACAGCGGGGCTCCCTTTGCACGGCGGCGCGGATCTGCATACCAGTCCCGCCTCGCCCAGCGGGAAAATCCCTGACGATCCCGGCATTGTCAACCGCGCCAGTCTGGGGCATCGCCGGAAGCCCCGCCTCATGGCCGGCGATCTGTCGCAGCGAGCGCGCGGCTTTGTCGCCAACGCATTGGGGAGCTGGGATCAGTCGATCGAGCGTTAGCCAGCCGCTCGGCCGCGGCGGCTACAGCATGCCGAGCTCGAGCTTCGCTTCCTCGCTCATGCGTTCGGGGGTCCAGGTCGGGGTCCACACCAGCTTGACCCGGGCGTCGTTGACGCCGGGCACTGTGCGGACCGCCGCTTCGACCTCGCCCGGCATGTTTCCGGCGACCGGGCACGAGGGCGTCGTCAACGTCATTTCGACGTAGACCGTGCCGCCCTTTTTGACGATCAGCTCGTAGATCAGGCCGAGCTCGACGAGGTCGACCGGGATTTCCGGGTCTCGCACGGTCTTCAGCGCCGCGAGCACCGGGGCCATCAATGCCGGGTCGTCCTCGCCGCCTTCCGGGCGCTCGACTTCCGCACCGGCCTCCACAGCAGGCTCGGTCGGCCCGAAATCGAAGGGATCGCGATCCATGGTCTCACTCCGTCTTCACCGGGGCGTTGCCGCCGCCCTTCAGCGCGGCTTCGAGGGCATGCCAGGACAAGGTCGCGCATTTGACTCGGGCCGGATAGGCCTTGACCCCGGTCAAGGGTTCGAGCCGCTCCATGTCCTCGGCCAGAGGCTCGGGCAGCGGCGCGTCCTCGCCGCCGGTGACCCGGGCGTGAAAATGCGCGAACAATTCCCGCGCCTCCGCGACGGTCTTGCCCTTCAGCACCTCGGTCATCAGCGATGCCGCCGCGGTCGAGATCGCGCAGCCGCGCCCCTGAAACGCGACATCGGCGATCTGGTCGCCGTCGAGGCTCAGATAGACCGTCACCCGGTCGCCGCACAGCGGGTTGTAGCCCTGCGCCGAATGGGTCGGGTGGTCGATCGGACGGAAATTGCGCGGACGGCGCCCGTGATCGAGGATGATGTCCTGATAAAGCTCGCGCAGATCCATCACCGGAACATCTCCTGGGCCGTCTCGATCGCCGCCGCCAATCTGTCGATGTCGCTCTCGTCATTGTAGACGCCGAGCGAGGCGCGGACTGTTCCCGCGAGACCCAGCTTGTCCATCAGCGGCTGCGCGCAATGATGACCGACGCGGACCGCGACCTGATGCTGGTCGAGCACGGTGCCGACGTCGTGCGGATGCACGCCGTCGAGGTTGAAGGAAATTACTGCGAGCTGGCGCTGGCCGGCGCCGAGCAGCCGCAGGCCGGGAATGCGCGACAAGCGCCCCACCGCATACCCGGTCAGCGCCTCCTCGTGCTCGCGGATATTCTCGCGGCCGAGCGCCTCGATGAAGTCGATCGCCTGGCCAAGCCCGATCGCGCCGGCTATGTCGGGCGTGCCCGCCTCGAACCGATGCGGCGGGCCTTGAAACTCGGTCTTGGCATATTCCACCTGCTCGATCATGCCGCCGCCGGTCTGCCACGGCGGCATCGCCGCCAGCGCATCGCGGCAGGCGTACAGCACCCCGATCCCGGTCGGGCCATAGGCCTTGTGACCGGTAAATGCGTAGAAGTCGCAGCCCAGCGCCTGCACGTCTACAGGCAACCGCGGCGCCGCCTGACTGCCGTCGATCAGCGCCCTGGCTCCCTTCGCATGCGCGAGCTCGACAATCCGCGCCACAGGCAACAGCGCGCCGGTGACGTTCGAAATGTGGGTAACCGCGACCAACCGGGTCCGCGTCGACAGCAGCGCTTCGAACTGGCCGAGATCAAGCTCGCCGGTGGCGTCGGTCGGCGCCACCACCAGCCGGGCGCCGACGCGCTCGCACAACATCTGCCACGGCACCAGGTTCGAATGGTGCTCCAGATCGGTGATCAGCACCTCGTCCCCGGCGTGCACGAAGGCGCCGCCCCAGCTGAAGGCGACGAGGTTGATCGCCTCTGTCGTATTGCGGACGTAAACGATCTCCTGCTGATCTGCCGCATTCAGAAAAGCGCGCGTCTTTTCGCGCGCCTCCTCGAACAGATCGGTCGAGCGCTCGCTCAGGCGGTACACTCCGCGATGCACATTGGCGTAGTCGTTACGATAATAATTGGCGATCCCGTCGATCACCGCGCCCGGCTTCTGTGCGCTTGCCGCCGAATTCGAGGAAGACCAGATTGGGATTATTGGCGAAGATCGGGAATTCCTGCCTGAGCCGACGCGGGTCGAACCCGCCCGGCAGCCGGTCTCTTCCGGGAACAAGGCTCCTCGGGCTTGCCGTCGTCATGCTTATTCCTCCAGCACCGTCAGGCGGCGGGCGAGCCGCGACAACAGGTGCTCGCGCACCGCCGCGGGCTCGACGATTTCGACCGCCTCCCTAAGAAAGGCCTCGATCAGCATCCGCCGCGCCTCGTTACGCGGGATGCCGCGGGCGAGCAGATAGAACAGCGCCGCCTCGTCGAGATCGCCGACCGCGGCGCCATGGCTGCATTTCACGTCGTCGGCGAAGATTTCGAGCTCGGGCTTGGTGTCGATAGCGGCGCGCCGACCGAGCAGCAGATTGCGGCTCAGCATGTGCGCGTCGACCTTTTGTGCGCCCGGGCGAACCGTAATCCGTCCCTGAAAGGCGCCGTGCGCCCGCCCGGCCGCAACCCCTTTGAAGATCTCGCGGGTCTGGCCGCGCTCGGCCAGGTGATCGACAAGGGTGACGATGTTGGCCTGCTGCCGCTGCGCCACCAGAAACCCGCCATAGAGCCCGCAACGGGCGCCCTCGCCGTCGCTGCGCACCATCACCTCATGCCGCATCGTGCGGCCGCCGAGCAGCAGCACAAAGCTGTCGAGCCGCGAATTCCTGCCGAGCACTGCGCCGACATCGCCGAAATGGAGAGCGTCCGCCGCCTCCTCGACCAATGCCACGCGATCGAGCTCGGCCCCGGCGGCGAGCCGCAGGGTGATCACGTCGTTGCGCCAATAGCGGCCCTCTCCGGCAAAGCTCTCGATCAGGCGGACGCGGCTCTGCGCCCCGAGCGCCACGAGACTGCGCGTGTGCAGCGAACCCGAAACCTCGCCCGAGGCGAGATGGACGATTTCGATCGGCCGGTCGAGAACGACGCCGGGGGCGACATCAAGGACGAACCCGTCGGTGAAAAAAGCGGCGTTGAGCGCCGCAAAGCTCCGGTCGCGGTCGAGGGCGGGTGTTTCGAGCGCCTCGCGCACCAGTTCCGGCCGCGCATCGATCGCCGACGCCATCGAGCCGAACCAGATGCCCGCCCGCAGCCCGGCGATGCCGGAAAGCTCCGGCATAAACCGCCCGTCGACCAGCACCAGACGATGGGCGGCATCGGCGAAAGCGATCTCGCGGACATGCGCCAGAGATACCGAACCGGCTGCGGCTGTCGGAGGGAGCGGGGATTGTTCGAGGGGACGCAGATCGATATAGCGCCAGGCTTCACCGCGCCGGCTCGGAAAACCCTGCTCCGCAAAGCGGGCGAGGCTGCGCCGGCGATGGCGCGCAAGCCAGTCCGGCTCGTCGGCACGCCCGCCAAAGCTGTCGAGATAAGGCCGCGCCTCGGGCTTGGCCGGGAAATCGACGACGGCGCTCATCGATGTCCTCCGGAGTTGTCTCCGACCCGGCACAGCGTACGTAACATTGACGTGGGACCCGTCACCCCTGCGCGAGCGGGGGTCCAGGGCCTGCCCCCCTGTTCGGGCCAGGGCCCGCCCCTCGCCTGAACCTGGAGCAGCCGCAGAAACCCCCGACGGCCCTCGATTCGCGCTTTCGCGGGAACGACGAATAACCGATCAGGAGCTGCGCGTTTCATCGCCGGGCCGCCGGGCTCAGGCTGCGTCGCCGAACGCGCCGTAGCCGCGCCGTTCGAGTTCGATCGCGAGCGACTTGTCGCCCAACTCGACGATATGCCCGTCCTGCAGCACATGCACCCGGTCGGGCTCGACATAATCCAGGAGCCGTTGATAGTGGGTGATAATGACGATGGCGCGGTCGGGGGCGCGCTGCCGGTTGACGCCGGTCGCGACCACCCGCAAGGCGTCGATGTCGAGGCCGCTGTCAGTCTCGTCGAGGATCGCCAGCCGCGGCTCCAGCATCGCCATCTGAAAGATTTCGTTGCGCTTTTTCTCGCCGCCGGAAAACCCGACATTGACCGCGCGCTGCAACAGGTCCTCGCCGATGTCGAGTTCCTTGAGCTTGGCCCGCACCGCACGCAGGAACTGGCCGGCGTCGAGCTCGGGCTCGCCGCGGTGGCGGCGCCCGGCATTCAACGCGGTGCGCAGAAAATACATGTTGTTCACGCCCGGGATCTCGACTGGGTACTGGAACGCCAGAAACAGCCCGTCGCGCGCCCGCTCGTCGGCCGGCATCGCCAACAGGTCACGGCCGAGATAGCGGACCGTGCCTTGGGTGACCTCGTAGCCGTCGCGGCCGGCGAGCACCGCGGCCAAGGTGCTCTTGCCCGAGCCGTTCGGGCCCATGATCGCATGCACCTCGCCGCTACCGACCGAAAGATCGATGCCTTTCAGGATCTCGCGGCCATCGGCCAAGCGCGCATGGAGATTTTCGATCTCTAACATCAAATTTCCATTCCACCCCGGCGAAGGCCGGGGCCTATTTTTCTGCTCGCTCGCTGCCGCCCATCTCGCACCGGCTTCGAGCCCCTTCTGCGGCAGCGAGCCGCGCACCACGATGGGTCCCGGCTTTCGCCGAGATGGAGAAGAGGGGGCATCACCCGACGCTGCCTTCGAGACTTACGGCCAAGAGCTTTTGCGCCTCGACCGCGAATTCCATCGGCAACTCCTTCAGCACTTCCTTGCAAAAGCCGTTGACGATCAAGGACACGGCGTCCTCGGCGCTCAATCCGCGCTGGCGGCAATAGAACAGCTGGTCGTCGCTGATCTTCGAGGTCGTCGCCTCGTGCTCGACCCGAGCCGAAGGATTGCGCACCTCGATATAGGGGACCGTGTGGGCGCCGCAGCGCTCGCCGATCAGCAAGGAGTCGCATTGCGTGTGATTGCGCGCGTCCTGCGCCCGCGGCTGCACCCGCACCAGCCCGCGATAGGTGTTCTGGCCACGCCCGGCCGAGATCCCCTTCGAGACGATCGTCGAGCGCGTGTCCTTGCCGATATGGATCATCTTGGTCCCGGTATCGGCCTGTTGGCGGTTGTTGGTGATCGCAACCGAATAGAACTCGCCGACCGAGTGGTCGCCTTCGAGGATGCAGCTCGGGTATTTCCAGGTGATCGCCGAGCCGGTCTCGACCTGAGTCCACGAGATCTTGGCCCGGTCGCCGCGGCAGGCGCCGCGCTTGGTCACGAAATTGTAGATGCCGCCCCGGCCCTCGGCGTCGCCCGGATACCAGTTCTGCACCGTCGAGTATTTGATCTGCGCGTCCTCGTGCGCGATCAGCTCGACGACCGCGGCGTGGAGCTGGTTCTCGTCGCGCTGGGGCGCGGTGCAGCCTTCGAGATAGCTGACATAGCTGCCCTTGTCGGCGATCAGGAGGGTGCGCTCGAACTGCCCGGTCTTGGCCGAGTTGATGCGGAAATAGGTGCTGAGCTCCATCGGGCAGCGCACGCCTGGCGGGACATAGGCGAACGAGCCGTCGCTGAACACCGCCGAATTCAGGGCGGCGAAGAAATTGTCGTTCTGCGGCACCACCGTCCCGAGATACTTGCGGACGAGATCGGGGTGCTCGCGTACCGCCTCGCCCATCGAGCAGAAGATGATGCCGAGCTTGCCGAGCTCCGCCTTGAACGTCGTCGCCACCGAGATGCTGTCGAACACCGCGTCGACCGCGACCCCGGCCAGCGCCTCGCGCTCCCGGATCGGGATGCCAAGCTTTTCATAGGTGCGCAGCAGCTCGGGATCGACCTCGTCCAAGGATTTCGGGCCGGTATTCTGCCGGGGCGCCGAATAGTAGGTTGCCGCCTGATAATCGATCGGGGCCAGATTGAGCTTGGCCCAATTGGGCGGGGTCATCTGCTGCCAGGCGCGGAAAGCGGCGAGACGCCATTCGAGCAGCCATTCGGGCTCGCCCTTTTTGGCCGAGATGAAAGCTACCGTTTCCTCGTTGAGACCGGGCGGCGCCTCGTCGGCCTCGATATCGGTGACAAAGCCATACTTATAGCTTTCCTGCGACAGCGAGCGGACGGTGCCGATTGTATCGATCGAGACAGTCATGCGAATTATCTGAGCTCGTCAGTTTGCGGCGGGATGAGCGAGAGCGGCGGGCCGGCGCGGCACAAACGCGGAGGGCGTGATCATCGCGTCGAGCGAGACCGCCGCCAGCGCCTGCTCGACGGCACGATTAATCGCCGCCCAATGCGGCCGAGTTGGGCAATAATTGGTGCGGGCGCATTCGGCGACGTGGACCGAGCATTGCGTGAGACCGATATCGCCGTCGATCGCGGCCACCACCTCGGCGACCGATATCGCCGTCGCCCGGCGCGCCAAGCGATAGCCGCCGGCCGCGCCGCGCGCCGCCGTGACCAACCCCGCATGCGCCAGCCCCTTCAAGATCTTGGCGACCGTCGCCCGCGGCAGCCGGGTCTCGTCGGCGACCGCCGCTGCGGTCAGCTGGCGATCGGGATCGGCGGCCAGATGGGTCGCGACGATGACGCCGTAATCCGCAAGCTTGCTGAGGATGATCATTTGGTTTCAGCCTGACCGAGGGTGGCCGAACAACGCGAATTCGGACCGGATTGGTACGCTATAGATCGTCGTTAAGCTGTCCGGGTCAAGCCCCGTCCCGCGGCGGGGTGCGACAGCGGTCCGCGATAAGCGCAAGGCCGCACCGGAAAGGGCCGCTCGAAAGGCGATTTTTCGACCGGCGGCAGGCTCGAAGCAGTCCCGCTGCAAAGCCGGTCGACTTGCCTCTCGGTCGCCCGAACACCACTTGATCATCGTTCCCGACCCAAGGACAACCGGCCTTCGTCCCGCTCGGATCGCACCTTTGCCCAGTGAAAGAACATGAAGCTCCTGGTCGTCGAAGACGATCGTGAAACCGCCTCCTATCTGACCAAGGGGCTTGGCGAAAGCGGCTTTACGGTCGACCGCGCCGGCGATGGCCGCGAGGGGCTGTTTTTGGCGAGCTCGGGCAGCTACGACGCGATCGTGCTCGACCGCATGCTGCCGGGGATGGACGGCTTGGCCCTGTTGGGCACCCTGCGCGCCGCCGAAATTCGCACGCCGGCGCTGATCCTGAGCGCGCTCGGCAGCGTCGACGACCGGGTCAAGGGGCTGCGCGCCGGCGGCGACGACTACCTGGTCAAGCCGTTCGCCTTCAGCGAGCTGCTGGCCCGCCTCGAGGCGCTGCTGCGCCGCGGATCGGCGGCACAGGCGACGACGGCGCTGCGGGTGGCCGATCTGGAGCTCGACCTGCTGACCCGAACCGTCAAGCGCTGCGGCAAGCCGATCGATCTGCTGCCGCGCGAGTTCCGGCTGCTCGAGTATCTGATGCGCAACGCCAGTCACGTCGTGACCCGCACGATGCTGCTCGAGCACGTGTGGGACTATCATTTCGATCCGCAGACCAATGTCGTCGATGTCCATGTCAGCCGGCTGCGGCAAAAGATCGACAAGAATTTCGCTCGACCTCTGCTCCACACGGTGCGCGGCGCGGGCTATTGTCTGCGGGCGCCGAATTAGTCCGGGCCCCTCCGGTACGGTTCGATGGTTGCCGAAAAGCTCCTCCTCAGCGGCCCGCGATCATGGTCGCGGCCCCGCCGCTTTACCGCAAATCTGCGACGGCTGGTGGGCACGCACGCCTTTCGTCTGGCGGCGCTTTATTTCCTGGTGTTTGCCGCCTCGGTGCTGGGCGTGCTGCTGTTCGTCTATTGGACCAGCGCCGATTTTGTCGAGCGGCAGACCGAGGCGACGCTGGAGGCCGAGATCACCGGGCTGGCCGAACAATACGCCGAGCGCGGTTTGAGCGGGCTCGTTCAGATCGTCGCGGCGCGCAGCGCCGGCGACCGCGGCGACGCGATGCTGTATCTGGTCACCGACCCCGACGGGCAGCCGCTCGCCGGCAACATCGCGGCCTGGCCCGCCGGGGTGCCCGCCCGCACCGGGTGGCTGTCGTTCGCGGTCGAAGCCCGGGTCGACGGCCACATCCGAACCGATCCCGCGCGAGGCCGCCTGATCATCATTCCCGGGGGTTACCGCCTCTTGGCCGGCCGCGACATCAGCGATGCGGCGGCGTTCCGCGACCGGGTCAAGCTGACCCTGCTGTGGTCGGGGCTGGTGGCGCTCGGGGTCGGCCTCCTCGGCGGCGCGGCGATGAGCCGCAACTTGTTGCGCCGGGTCGAGCTGGTCAACCGCACCAGCGAGCGCGTGATGGCTGGGAACCTGTCCGATCGCGTCCCGCTCGCAGGCACCAGCGACGAGTTCGACCAGCTCGCGGCCAATCTCAATCGCATGCTGGATCAGATCGAACGGCTGATGGCCGCGATGCGCGAGGTCACCGACGACGTCGCCCACGACCTGAAGACGCCGCTGGCGCGGTTGCGCGCCCGCCTCGAGCTGGCGCTGATCGGACCGGCAGACCCGCCCACCCAGCGCGAAGCGATCCGCGCCGCCATCGAGGAGGCCGACCGGCTGCTGGCAACGTTCAACGCACTCCTCGGCATCGCCGAGGCCGAGGCCGGCGCGAGGCACGCTCAAACCGAACCCCTGGACCTGTCGGAGGTCGCCCGTTCCGCCGCCGAGTTCTACGAGCCTGTCGCCGAGGAAAAAGGCTTTGACCTCAGGCTGGCGGTCGAGCCCTCTGTGAGGATCCGTGGCGATCGGCACCTGTTGTCGCAGATGCTCGCCAATTTGCTCGACAACGCGCTCAAATATGCGGTCGGGGGCGAGCTGCAGATCCGGGTTTTTCGCTCTGCCGAACGCGCCGTGCTCGACGTTGCCGATCGCGGCCCGGGAATCCCCGAAGCCGATCGCGAGATCGTGTTCGATCGTTTTGTGCGTCTCGAGCCAAGCCGCAGCACGCCGGGAAACGGGCTTGGCCTCAGCCTTGTGCGCGCGGTGGCGCATCGGCACCACGGCACCGTTGCGCTCGCCGACAACCAGCCCGGTCTGCGGGTTCGGCTCGAGTTCCCGATGCTGGCCGCGTGACGATCCGGTGGTCTATTCGGCGGGGGCCAGCTATTCGGCCGGCTCCGTCCCCAGCTCGGCTCCGTCGTTCTGCCGGTCGCGGTCGTCGATGCGCCGCGCGGTTTCCACCATCATTTCGCGCAGCTCGTGCCGGTCGAGCCCGGCGCTGCGCAATACGGGCTGCATGACCTCGTCGGCGAGCAGGTCGTCGAGGCTGGGCCGGTAGCTGCAGCAATCGAAGCGCCCGTCCATGAGTCCCTCCATGTTCCTCTGTTATATGCAGCATCAACGTAAACCGTGACTGCTTTATGTCCTCGGTTCGGAATTTTCGCGGCAATAGTCCATATCTCCCGCCTTTTTCTCGCTTCGATAGAGCGCCGGCGGGCCAGCGGCCCATCGGTGCCGGAGGCCGCGAGCCGCCATCACCGGACGTCCACGAATACGCCTGGCGGATAGTAGGGGTTGTAGATCGTCACCGGGAACAGCACGACCCGGCCTGGGTCTTTGGGGCCGATTTCCAACATCGGTGCTGCGCCAGCTACTCGCGGGACGACCGGCGCAGCCGCAACGGTGCGGGGCTGAGTATAAGCGGCTGCGATCGCTCGAGGCGCACCGCAGCGCTTTTGTTCGGCCGATGCACCGAGATATTCCTGCCGGCTTTGCAGGGCCGTGGTTTCGGTACTCGCCGCGCCCTGGAAATCCATGCCGAACCATAGGGGCCAGATAAAAAGGCCAGCCACCCCAGCTGCCACGTTTTGGGCGACTTTGGCGCCGTCCTCCGAGGCAAGCTCCTGAATTTTCCTATCGTTGGCTTTGACAATGGCAGCGATCGCCGTGCAATCCATCGACTGGTCTTGCGATTGCACAACGGCAACAGGCTGCGGCGCTCTTCCCGCGCACCCCGCCAATGCCATGATCATGGCGATTAGCTTGAGTGATCCCGGAAGGCGCACTTTTCGATTCTCCCACACGCTTGCAAGCTGCCCTGGGGTTGCTTGCTCGCTGCCCTGCACTCATTGCGCGGGAGAAAATTTGACAAATCGTAAAGGGCTCGGCCTCCAGGCGCGCCGATGATGATTAAGCCGCGAGGTCGCCGTAGCTGAGGCGGCCGATTCCGAGTGCTTCGATGCGGGCCCCGACCGCGGGGCTCAGCAATGCGGCAAGCTCTTCCGGATGGCGGTAGCCCGGCATCGCAGCGACCAGCCGCGGAGTGCGTCGAGTAGCCGGGTGAAAATAGATCTCGCTGACGCCGTCGGGCAGATGCGGGAGCAATCGCAGCACTCGATCTTCGGTCATGCCGCCGCTCCAAGCCAGGCCGAAGACATGATCGTTTACCTGTAGGCCCGCTCGCCGCAGCCGCCGCCGCAGTTTCTCGATCCACGGCCGGTAGAGGGGCGTCGGGTAGCGCTCATCGGGAAAAGCCCGGCGCAATGCCGCGACCGGCTCGGCCGGGACGCGCACGGCCTTCATGCCGTAGTCGCGGCCGATCTCGATTATCAGCCCGGCGACGCTCGGATGAAGATGTATGTGCTTGTGGGCGTTGACGTGGTCGAGCGCCAGTCCGGTCGCGCGAAACGCCTCGAATTGCGCGTGAACCTCGCAGGCCAGCTGGCGGCGAACGCGCTCAACTAAGAAAAACCGGACGCCGGCGCGGGCCATGTTGCGATCGAATTCTCCGGTGGCTCCGACGAGCGCCGACACTTCGGCAGGCGGCGATACCGGGCGTCCGTCGACCAGCACCAGATGGAGCCCGACCCGCAGGCCCGGCAAGCGGTGGGCGCGCGCCACCGCATCCGCCGCCGCCGGCGCCCCGATCATCAAACTCGCACTCGACAGGATGCCGTGCCGATGCGCCGCTTCGACGGCCTCATTTACAGCCGGGTCGAGCCCGAAATCGTCGGCGCAGACGATCAGCCGCTTCACGCGCGCGAATTCCGGCAGCTTCCCGTCACCCCCGCGCAAGCGGGGGGCGGCTGGGGAAATTCTTGGGCCCCTGGGTCCCCGCCTTCGCGAGGACGACGAAAAAGGGGAATGCGGGAGTCAGCACAAGCGGGCACCGGATTGCGCAGGTTTGGGTATTTCAGCCGGCCATTTCACGATGACGCAGGAAATGAAAGAACTCGACGCCTTCGCGCAGCCGGCGGCGCAGCATCTGCGGGCTGCGCAGCATCTCGGCGACCAGCGAAGCGATCTTTTTGCGGCGGAAATAGAAGCGCTTGTAGAAGGTCTCGAGCGACTGGAAGATCTCGGTATGCGACAAATGCGGGTAGTGCAGTGGTGCTATCTGCACGCCGCGGTCGTCGGTCAGCTCGGCGTGCCCGATGTCGAGCCAGCCGTTTTCGACCGCCTGGCGGTGCAGAGCGGTGCCGGGGTAGGGCGCAGCCAAGGACACCTGGATCGTGTGCGGATTGATTTCGCCGGCAAAGCGGATGGTTTCCTCGATCGTCTCCCTGGTTTCGCCGGGCAGGCCAAGGATGAAGGTGCCGTGGATCGTGATCCCGAGCTCGTGGCAGTCCTTGGTAAAGCGTCGGGCGATGTCGACCCGCATCCCCTTTTTGATGTTGTTGAGGATCTGCTGGTTCCCCAATTCGTAGCCGACCAGCAGCAGCCGCAGCCCGTTGTCGCGCAAGACTTCGAGGGTGGCGCGCGGCACGTTCGCCTTGGCGTTGCACGACCAGGTGACCCCGAGCCGTCCCAGCTCGCGGGCGATCGCCTCGGCGCGCGGGCGGTCGTCGGTAAAGGTGTCGTCGTCGAAAAAGAATTCCTTGACCTGCGGGAACCAGGCTTTCGCCAAGCGGATCTCCTCGACGACGTGGGCGACACTGCGCACCCGGTAGCGGTGCCCGCCGACGGTCTGCGGCCACAGGCAGAAGGTGCATTTCGAGCGGCAGCCGCGCCCGGTATAGAGCGACAGGTAGGGGTGCTGCAGATAACCGATGAAGTAGTTTTCGATCCTGAGGTCGCGCTTGTAGACCTCGCTGACGAAGGGCAGCTGGTCCATGTCTTCGAGCACCGCGCGATCGCGGTTGTGGCTGACGCCGCCATTCCCGTTGCGATGGCTGAGCCCGTCGATCGCGTCGAACGCGCGGCCCTCGGCGACCTCTTTGATCGTGAAGTCGAATTCCTCGCGGGCGACGAAGTCGAGCGCCGCGGAGGCCTTCAGGCTGTCCTCCGGCTCGACCGCGACCTTGGCCCCGACCATGCCGATCCTCAGCCGCGGGTTCGCGTCCTTGAGCGCTTCGGCAATCTTGACGTCCGAGGCAAAGGACGGGGTCGAGGTATGCAGCACCGCAAGCTCGTAATCGCCGGCGAGCGGCAATATGTCGGCGAGCTTCAGCCCCGCCGGCGGCGCGTCGACGAGCCGGCTGCCGGGAACCAGAGCGGCCGGCTGGGCGAGCCAGGTCGGGTACCAGAACGACCGGATCTCGCGCCGCGCCTGATAGCGCGAGCCCGCACCGCCGTCGAAACCGTCGAACGAAGGCGGGTGCAGGAACAGGGTCTTCATCATCGGGCCTTGTCTCCGTCGACTGTCATGCGGCCGCTCGGCTCGACGCGGAAATGCTGGTCCCGCCAGAAGACCGTCCGTCCGAAGAAGCTGGCGACGAACACGGCAAAGGACAAGGCATCGCGCATCGGGAGAAGCCAGGGCCTGGCCGCGGGCAGACCGAGCGCGCGCGCGATCGCCCGTGCCGATGCCCATCTCGCCAGGCACGTGATCCCGAGAAAGACGCAGGAGGTCAAGCCAAATCGGGTTGCGGCGGCGCCGAGCGCCGCAATCGCTGCCGGATGGGCCAGGACCGACCCGGCAAACCCCGCCGGGGTCAGCCTGCGAACGGTGCGCGCCCAGCGCAGCTCGTGACGCCACAACGCGCCAAAGGACGGCTCCGACACCCGGGCCTCGACGACATAGCGCGACAGCACGACCGCGAGGCCCTGGGCCCGCACCGCGTCGCCCAATCGATGATCGTCGGCGAGCTCGTCGCGCAACCGCGCGAACCCGCCGATGCGGTCGAGCGTCGCGCGACGCAGCGCGATCGTGGCGCCAAAGCAGCCGCGACCGATGCCCAGCGCCTCGCCGACCAGCGCGCCGGGCAAAAATCCGAAATTGATGTGCGCCGCGCCCAGCTGCGACCAGACGCCGCCGGTCGGCACGCCCTTGTAGAGACAGGTGACGATGCCGGTGCGCGGATCGTCGAACGGCGCGGTGACCGCGGCCAGATAGCGCCGATCGACCCGCATGTCGCTGTCGGCGAGGACGAGGATGTCGTGGCGCACCGCCGGCAGCATGTTTTCGAGGTTGGACACCTTTCGATTGCCGCCGCGGATGCGCGGATCGACGACCAGCGTCACATCGCTGCCGGGAAAGTCGCGAAGCAGCGCCCGGGCGGCGTCGAGCGCGCCGTCCTGCGGATCGTCGATGCCGAGCACGATCTGCCGCGCCGGGTAATCCTGCTCGGCGAACGAGCGCAGGTTTTGGTAGAGCCCGGGCTCGGCGCCGTGCAGCGGCTTCAAGATCGAGACCGCCGGTTGTTCCGCCGCTATCGGCAGGAGGCGCCGGGCAAACCGCGTCACCGCCAGGGTCGCGCCGAGCAGATACACCCATCCCGGCATCAGCAGGATCGCGATGATGGTGGTCGGGTTCATGGCAGCCGCGTCACACCCGGCGACGATTGCGCGCGCAAGGTGAAGGGAGTAGTGGCAGGGATCAGGCGCTCACCTATATCCAGATGGTCGCGGGCCGGGCCTGCGTATTGCGAGACGGGATCATGCGGGTCGTGCTAGCTCAGCCGCGAGGCTTTTGCGCCGGGGTCGAACGGGCGATCGAGATCGTCGAGCGCGCGCTCGAAAAATACGGGCCGCCGATCTTCGTGCGCCATGAAATCGTCCATAACCGGCATGTTGTCGAGCGGCTGCGCGCCAAAGGGGCGCATTTCGTCGACGAGATCGACGAGGTGCCGCCGGGCAGCGTCACGATCTTCAGCGCCCATGGCGTCGCCAGCTCGATCGAGGAACGGGCGGGCGCGCGCGGGCTGCCGGTGATCGACGCGACCTGCCCGCTGGTCTCGAAAGTGCATATCGAGGGGCAGCGCTATGCCAACCAGGACCGCGAGATCATCCTGATCGGCCACGCCGGTCATCCAGAGATCGTCGGCACGATGGGGCGGATCGTCGGCCGCGTGCATCTGATCTCGACCCCCGAGGAGGTCGCCCGGCTCCAGGTCTCCGATCCGGACAAGCTCGCGTTCATCACCCAGACAACGCTCAGCGTCGATGATACCCGCGCGGTCATCGAGGCGCTGAAGGCTCGGTTCCCGACGATCGTCGGCCCGGACACCAAGGACATCTGCTACGCGACCCAGAACCGCCAGCGCGCCGCACGGGAACTCGCCAAGATCGTCGATGTTGTGCTGGTGGTCGGCGCGCCGAACAGCTCGAACTCCAACCGATTGCGCGAGATCGCCGCCGAAAGCGGGGTGCCGAGCTATCTGATCGAAGACTCGGGCGCGCTCGACCCCCGCTGGGTCGACGGCGTTGCGGCGGTCGGCATCACCGCCGGCGCCTCGGCTCCGGCGGAGCTCGTCGAGGCGCTGATCGAGCGGCTGCGCGAGATCGCGCAGATCGAGCTCGCGGTGCTCCCGGGAGTGACCGAGAATGTGCGATTCCGGATGCCCGCGCAGCTCGCCGATAGCGCCGGCTGAGACCGGCTCGACATCAATATTCTGACATTCTGACGAGGATTCGCCGTGGCCATACCGCTGCGTCAAACGATCCGGGTCGGGGCCTATGTCCTGGGGCGGCATCTGCGCGGGGTCGAGCGCTATCCGCTGGTGCTGATGCTCGAGCCCCTGTTCCGCTGCAACCTCGCCTGCGCCGGCTGCGGCAAGATCGATTATCCCGACGCGATCCTCAACCAGCGCCTCAGCGTCGCGGAATGCCTCGGCGCGGTCGATGAATGCGGCGCCCCGATCGTGGTCCTCGCCGGCGGCGAGCCGCTGCTGCACCGCGACATCGCCGAGATCGCACAAGAGATCATCGCGCGCAAGAAATTCGTCTATCTGTGCACCAACGCGCTGCTCCTCGAAAAAAAGCTCGATGCGTTCGAGCCCAACCCCTACTTCGCCTGGACCGTGCATCTCGACGGTGAGCGCGACGAGCACGACCGCTCGGTCTGCCAGGACGGGGTCTACGACCGCGCAGTCGCCGCGATCGAGCTGGCCAAATCGCGCGGTTTTCGCGTCAACATCAACGCCACGCTGTTCGATAACGCCGATCCCGAGCGCGTCGCCCAGTTCTTTGATCGAGTGAGTGAAATCGGCCTCGACGGGATCACCGTATCGCCCGGCTACGCCTATGAGCGTGCACCCGACCAGGAGCATTTTCTGAACCGCCGCCGCACCAAGGAATTGTTCCGCGGCATCTTCGCGCGCCGAAGCCGCAGCTGGTCCTTCAACCAGTCGAGCCTGTTTCTCGATTTCCTCGCCGGCAACCAGTCCTACCGCTGCACCCCTTGGGGCAACCCGACGCGCAATTTCTTTGGCTGGCAGCGCCCGTGCTATCTGCTCGGCGAGGGCTATGCCAAGAGCTTCAAGGCGCTGATGGAGGAGACCGACTGGGACGCCTACGGCACCGGCAATTATGAGAAATGCGCGGATTGCATGGTCCACAGCGGCTACGAGGCGACCGCGGTCGTGGATACGGTGCGCCACCCGCTGAAGGCGGCGGCGGTGGCGTTGCGCGGGGTGCGCACCAAGGGCGAGATGGCGCCGGAAATCCCGCTCGAAGGACAGCGGCCGGCGGAATACGTCCTCTCCCGCCACGTCTCCGAGGCAATGGCGCGTCTAAGCCGGCGCGACGAGCCCGCGCAGGGCGCAAGCCGGTCCGGCTAGCGCCGAGAGCGCCGTCCGGGTGTCGCGCGCGAGGCCGACCAGGGCGGCGAATTGCCGCGGCCGCCGCAGCACCGAGGCGAGCACCCGCGCGATCCTCGGCGTTCCGTCCTCGGAGAGCGGGATCAGCGCCGCCGGCGGCAGCTCGCGCAAAGCCGTGTCGGCGATGGTGCGGACGACGACGAAGGGGATGCCGGCCGAGGAGGCGATGCGGGCGACCACATCGCTTTCGAGATCAACGGCGAGCGCCCCGGTCTCGCTCCAGGCGCGGCTCTTTTTGGCGGTCGTCGCGAGAATGGCCGCCGCCCCGAACACCGGGCCGTCGATGGCGCCGATGCCGCGGGCGAGGTCGGCGACGCGGCGGCGAAACGGCTCCTCCGCCCGCCAGCTTTGGTCGGCGCCGATAACCTCGGTCGAGATCACCACGTCTCCGGCGCGCAGCTGTGGCGCCAAAGCCCCGGCGATGCCAAAGCTGACGAGGCAATTCGCCCGCTGCACAGCGCTCTCGACGAGAGCGGCCGTGCGAGCGCGATCCCCGGCGCCGACCACCACCGAGAAACCGGCGGCACGCGCGATCTTCGCCTCGGCGATGAGTCCCGACGTGCACAGCACCGTTGTGGACATAAGCGGATCCCTGCCGATCGTTGGCCGGGACGAACACGCCCTCAGGCGCCGCTGCGCGGTCACCCGCTTCCCCTGTCCCTGGGCGACAGTTACTCGGTTTCCCGGGGCTTTCCTATAGCGTTCACCATAGAAAAAATGACGCAGCCGAGACCCCGTCGCTCAGGCGCCGGCGGGATGTCAGATGCCAAACCGCGGCTGTCGCAATCTGTTGCTCGTCAGCCGACGATAGCGAGCGAGAGCCCACAGCGGAAAATAAGATGCATACCCGTGATATCGCAGGAAAAAAACTCGCGGGAAGCCGACCGCGGTGTACCAGGGCTCGGTCCAATTTCCGTTCGGGTCCTGGGTGTCGATCAGAAAGGCGACGCCGCGAGCCACGGCCGGGTTGTCTACCTCGCCTGCCGCCATCACGCCGAGCAGGGCCCAAGCGGTCTGCGAGGGTGTGCTGTAGGGCGCCTCGCCATGCGCCATGCCGGGCCAGTATGACCCTGCCGCCTCGCCCCAGCCGCCGTCGGAACGCTGGCGGGCGAGCAGCCAGGCGACCGCGCGCCGGACCGCCGGCGAGCCCGGATCGATGCCGGCGGCATTAAAGGAGGCGAGAACCGACCAGGTCCCATAGATGAAGTTGGTGCCCCAGCGGCCGAACCAGCTGCCGTCGGGTTCCTGCTCACGCCGCAAATAGGCGATCGCCGCAGCGACAGCGGGATGGTTCGCATCATAGCCGAGCTGAGCCAGCAAGCCGAGACAACGGGCGCTCACGTCGGCGGTTGGCGGATCGAGCAGCGCTCCGTGATCGGCAAATGGGATGTGGTTCAGGTAGTAATACGTGTTGTCGGCGTCAAAGGCGCCCCAACCGCCGTTGCGGCTCTGCATGCCCACGACCCACTCGGCTGCACGACCGCAGGCGCGGCTGTAGCGCGCCCGGTCGAAACGGTCGAGCGCCAAGGCTACGACGGCGGTGTCGTCGACATCCGGGTAGTAAGGGTTCTCAAATTGGAACGCCCAGCCCCCCGGCCGCAAACCCGGGCGGGTCATCGCCCAATCGCCGGCGACCTCCAGCACCTGCTTCTGTTCCAGCCAGTCGAGCGCCCGCCGGATGGTTGAAGCAAAGCCCTCCCCGTCAGCCTCGATCAGCGCGTGGCAGGCTAATGCCGTGTCCCAGACTGGGGAAAGGCAAGGCTGGCAGTAGCTGCGCTCGGCGCTGCGGACAAGCAGCTTGTCGATCGCGGATGCGGCGGCCGCACTGTTGGGATGGTCCGCTGCAAATCCCAAACAATCGAACATCATTAATGAGTTGGCTATTGCCGGATAGATCCCGCCGAGACCATCTTCGCCGTTCAGGCGTTCGGTCACAAAGGCAACCGCCTTTTCGATCGCACGCTGCCGGGGCGCCGCCGGAAAGAACGGCTCGGCCGCGCGCAGCACGCGGTCGAGCAGGCCGAAACCCACCGCCAGCGGCGAGGAGGTCGGCCCGGTGACCCAATTGCGCACCGATTCCGGCGGTTCGACGAACAACTCGCGGACGGTGATCCGGTGCGGATTGCGGGCGCGCGGCCGCAGCGCCATCAGCACCAGGAGCGGCACCAGAACGGTGCGTGACCAGTAAGAGACCTTGCCGATGTGAAACGGCGACCAGTTCGGGAGCAGCATGATCTCGATCGGCATGACCGGAACCGCCCGCCATGGGACTTCGCCGAACAAGGCCAGCATGATGCGGGTGAAAACGTTGCAGCGCCGCGCGCCGCCATGCGCCAGAATCGCCGCCCGCGCGCGCGCCATATGCGGCGCGTCGATCGGGTCGCCGGCCGCCTTCAGCGCGAAATAGGCCTTGACCGAGCAGCTGACATTGAGCGGGCCGCCGTGAAACAGCGGCCAGCCGCCGTCTTCGCCCTGGCCGGCGCGGAGAAATTCCGCGATGCGCTCCTGAGGCTCGGGCTCGATGCGGTCGAGATAGTGCTGCAGCAGAATGTAATCGGACGGTATCGTCGCGTCGGCTTCGAGCTCGAACAGCCAATGGCCGTCGGCGTGCTGCAGCGCCAGCAGCGCTTCGGCGGCGTGGGTGATCGCCTCGTCGAGGGCACGGGTGCGGGCATCGCCGCGGGTTTTCGCGAACGGCGCCGTTTTTGCCGCTGCCTCGGTTATTTCGCTGCTCATGGAAGCGCACGCCGCGGCTTTCTGTCCGTTCGCGCGGCGGCTCCGGCAAACAAACGCCCACCGCTCGCTGCACCACCAAGGAATCTCGCGCGGCGTCGTGTCAACGCCTGTTGCGCGGCGGCGAGGCCCGACGCAATGGCGCCTTCGATCGTCGCAGGCAATCCGGTATCGACATAGTCGCCGGCAAGCAAAAGATTATGCCAGCGCGTCCTCGCTGCCGGCCGGCGCCGCAGCTGCTCCGGGCTCGCAAGAAACGTCGCCCGCCGTTCTTTGACGATTCGCGCCGGCGGCATCAGGTTTGCGGCAATCCCATAGGCGAGCGCCACATCGCGCCACAGAATATCGCTCAGCTCGTCGGCCGGACGGTCCACGATCCGGTCGGCGGCGCTGACCGTTACCGACAACACGTCGCGCTTGCGAAAGATCCATTCTGCGGTGCCGCCGACCACTCCGATAAAGAGCGGGGACCCGGCCGGCGGTGCGCAGCGGAAATGCGCGTTGACGATCGGGGAGAAGGCGTCGGGCACGGTGAGCGCCGGAACGAGGCGGGCGGCGACCGTTGCCGGCACTGCCAGAATGACAATGTCGTCATCGGCGAGAGCGATCGATCGAGTTTCGAAGACCAGAGCCGAAACGCGATCCGCGCCGAATTCGAGCGCCCGCAGCCGGGCGCCAAAGCAGATCTCGGCGCCCTGCGAGCGCAGGGTTTTGAGCGCTGGATCGACAAACGTCTCAGACAGGCCCTCGCGCGGCACCAGCGGCCGGCATGCCGCGCCGCCGCGGCCGAGCGTTGCGGCCAGGACCTGCCAGAACAGCCGGGCCGAAGCGCGCTCGACCCCGGTGTTCAGCGCGGCCACGGCGAGCGGCTCCCACAGCCGGCGGAACAGCCGGCGGTAGCGATCCAAGGATTCGGCGACCGTTGCCGTCGGGCTGACGCAGCGCAGCGCGAGGGCTTCGAGGTAGTCGGCGGCGCGGGTGCCGGGCACTCGTCTCGCGCGCTGGAAAATCCACCACGGCAGAGCGCCTCGGTTGGGTCGCAAATTCCAGCGCCGTCCGCTCGCCGCATCGATGAAAGGAAAGACCGCGTCCTGCGGTCCCTCGATCGTGCCGAGCGCGCCGATCCGTCCGAGGAAGCCGAGCGTCCGCCGATTTCCGGCGAGCAGCAGATGGTTGCCGTTGTCGATCCTGCAGCCGAGCTCGGCATCGAAATAGGATCGGCAGCGGCCGCCGGCATGGCCGCTCGCCTCGTAGAGCTGTACCTGGCGCCCCGCCGACGCCAGCTCGACGGCCGCTGCGAGGCCCGCCAAGCCGGCGCCGACGACATGCAACCGGCCGGGGTCGGACCTGCCGCTCATACCAGACCGTGACGCAGCACGAGCCAGAGCTTGAGCGGCCTCGGCAGGGTGACGCGCACCGCCGGGTTGCGCCATCCGCCGCGCAGCAGCTCCCTCAAGGTGGCGCGATAGACCGCGCCCATCACCGCGGCGGGCCGCATCGCCCGGCGCCGGCACCGCAGCATCGCCTCCGCGCTGTCGCGGAAATACCCCTCGGCGATCGCCGCCACCTCGCGGCAGGCCGCCGGGAGTGCCGGATGCCGCAGCACCGCCATCGGATCGGTGCTGCGAATCCCGTGCCGGTCGAGCACCTCGCGCGGCAGGTAGAGCCGGCCGCGCCCTGCATCCTCGTCGAGATCGCGCAGGATGTTTGTCAATTGCAGAGCCCGGCCCAACGCGTCCGCCACGCGGTGGGCAGCCTCGCTCGCATCGCCGAAAATATGGACCGAGAGGTGGCCGACGGCGCTCGCCACCCGCGCGCAGTAAAGATCGAGCGTCGCCAGATCCGGGGCCCGTATGTCCTCGCGCGCATCCATCTCCATGCCGTCGATAACGGCCAAAAAATCCGCTCGACGCAGACGATATTTCTGCACCGCCTGGTGCAGCGCTCGCGCGACCAGGTGGCGCGGACGCCCGGCATAGAGCGCCTCGATCTCCTCGCGCCAAATGGCCAAAGCCGCGAGCTTGCGCGCGACCGGCTGTTCACCGTCGGCGATGTCGTCGACCTCGCGGCACCAAGCGTAAACCGCATACATGCCGTTGCGGCGGTCGCGCGGCAACAGGCGCATCGCCCAGTAGAACGAGGTTCCGGCGGCTTCGACGCGATGCCGGATGGTTTCGCGCAGCGCTTCATCGAGCTCGTTCGCGATTTGGCCGAAAGCGGTGTCGCTCATCGGCGCATGCCTTTGGCGACGCCGACCAAGAAGGCGCCGAGGAAATCCGACCTTGCCAGCCCGACCCGATCGGCCAGCGGGTCGCCGCGGCGCAGGCGGCGCAGCAGGCGCCCGGCGAGTGCCACGATGACCGCGCATTCGCAACGCAACCCCGACGCCGCGACCTGCGGCGACAGCCCGTGCGCGGTTGCAACGAGCGCCACGGTGCGGTCGAGCAGCAGGTCGAGCACCCCTCGCAGCCCCGGGCTCGAGGCCGGGGCCGCCAGCGCCTCGACGCCGATCCCGGCGGCCGCGAGGTCGGTCAGCGGCAGGTAGACCCGATCGAGCCGGCGATAATCGTCGGCGCAATCCTGCAGATGGTTCAGGACCTGCAGTGCCGAGCACAGCGCATCCGACGCGGGCCAAGTGTCGCGGCTTTCGCCGTGCAGGTCGAGCAATTGCCGCCCGACTGGCGAGGCCGAGTAGCGGCAATAATCCATCAGCTCGTCCCAGTCGCGATAGCGCCGTCTCTCGGCATCCTGCCGGAAGGCGCGCAGCACGTCGTGGCAGTGCTGCGCCGTTATGTGCGTTTCAATGAGGCTGTCGCGCATCGCCAACGCGGCCGGAGCGTCGTCGCCCGGCGCGCCGTCGAGCACCGCCGCCATGCGATCGAGCCGGCGGATCTTGTCCGCGGCCGCGAGCGCCGGGTTGTCGGCGATGTCGTCGGCGTTGCGGGCAAACCGGTAAAAGGCGTGCACATGGGCACGCAGGTCACGCCGGATCAGCAGAGACCCGACCGGGAAATTCTCGCCGCCGCGCCCTTTGCCTGATGGCGTCTCGACGGTTTTGCGGATTTGCGCCGCCGGCTCTGCCGCCGCCGTAATCATTTCAGATACCCGTTGGCCTCGAACCAGCTGACGGCGTCGGCGATGGCCTCGCGCGCCGGCCGCGGCCGGTAGCCGAGCTCGCGCGATGCTTTCGCCGCAGAGAAATACATCTTTTTCCTGGCCATGCGAACCCCGTCGAGCGTGGTAAAGGGCTCGTGGCCGGTGATCCGGGCCATCAGCTCGGCCCCGGCCGCGACCGAGAACGCCACCGCGTACGGGACCTTGAGGCGCGGCGGCCGTCTGCCGATCGCGCGCGCGACCTCGGTCAGAATCTCCGCGAGCGACATGTTCTCGCCGCCGAGGATGTAACGCTGCCCGATCTCACCCATCTCGGCGGCCGCGAGGTGGCCGGCGGCCACGTCGTCGACATGCACGATGTTGAGCCCGGTGTCGACAAAGCCCGGCATATGACCGCGGGCGGCTTCGATGATCAGCCGCCCGGTCGGCGTCGGTTTGAGGTCGCGCGGCCCCACCGGGGTCGAGGGGTTGACGATCACCGCGGGCAGCCCGCGCTCGGCGACCAGACCGCGAACCACCTCCTCGGCCAGGAATTTCGACTGCTTGTAGGGCCCGATCATGTCTTGGAGTTGGCTCGGCGCATCCTCGTCGGCGACGCCCTCTGGGACCAGGCCGAGAGTGGCGACGCTGCTGGTGTAAACGACGCGCTCGACCCCGGCGGCGTGCGCTGTGGTCAAGAGATCGCGGGTGCCCGCGACATTCGCGCGAAACATCGCGGCCGGGTCGGGCACCCACAGCCGGTAATCGGCGGCGACATGGAACAGATATCGGCACCCGGCGACGGCGCGCACCAGCGAGGCCGCGTCCTCCATCGCACCGACGGCGATCTCGACGGACAGATCGGCGAGGTTGCGGCGATCGCTGGTGGGCCGCACCAGGACGCGGACCTTATGGCCGGCGTCGAGCAATGCCCGCGCGACCGCCGATCCGACAAACCCGGTCGCTCCGGTAACCAGGGACAGACCCGGCGAGAGGGGCATCTTCGCTGTCCGTTGCGCTGCTGGCCCCGGATTTACCGGACCCGGCCTCGTTGTCAACGCAGCGCGTCGAGCCTGTGCTGCACCAAGGCGCGCTGTCCGTCCGCCCGCGGCAGCTGGTCCAGCAGCTTGGTCCAGTAGGTTTCGGCCCGATAGCGGTCGCCGCTCTGGGCGGCAGCGAGGCCGAGATACCACAGCGCATCGGGCTGGTTGGCGTCGAGCGCATTGATCTGCGTCGCCAGGTCGACGAACTCGGGTGAGAGCTTGTCGTCCTTGATGCCGGCGGCGAGCGCATTCATGTACGCCTCCAGCAGCGCGAGGTTGCCGGGGAATTGCGCGTTCCCCTGTTTGAAGGCGGCGAGCGCATCGGCGGGCCGGCCCAGCCCCTGGAAAGATCTTGCGAGCTTCAGCCACCCTTCGGCATCGCCGGGTGTTGCCGGCGCGACCGCCGCCGGCAAGTCGGGCGAGGCTGCGCGGGCGCGCGCGGTCTGCGCCTTGTCGGGCTCGCCCAGCACGTCGTAGGCGCGGGCGAGACGCGCCCACCCGGCCTTGTCCGGGTGCTGCTCGAGCCGTTGGGCGAGGCGCTCGACCATGCTGCGGATCATCGCCTGCCTTTGCTCCGGCGACATCGATTGCGCCGCGGCGACGTCCTGCGCGGACGGGCCGGGCGGCGCTGCCGGTTCTGCATCGGCGCTGCCCGCTGGCCCGCTCGGCGAAAGCTCGGCGATGCGATCCGCCACCGCCTGGCGCCACGGCGCGTCCGCGGGTGCGTCGGCCAGCAGCGCCTGCAATTTCTGCCTGGCGGCCGCCGCATCTCCGTGTTGCAGGGAAGCCTCGGCACTGTAGAAGCGCGAGCGCGGGTCGTCGGCCGCTTTCGCGAGCTCGGCTTCGGCGGCCGGGGTCACCCTCCCTTGGGCTTCGAGCACCAGGACCTCGCCGAACTCGGCATGCAGCTTGGTCTCGCCCGGCGCCAAAGCGATCGCATGGGCATAGGCGCCGCGCGCCTCGGGGAAGCGGCTGAGCGAGGCCAAGGTGCGGCCGAGCAGGGTCCAACCCTCGAGATCGCCGGGCTGCTGCTGCAGATGCCCCTTGATGCGGTCGGCGGCGGCGGCGAGCTCGGCCGCCCCGTGCGGAGCGGCCGCATCGGTGACGGCGCTGCGATTGATCGCGGCTGGCGCGCCGACGGCGAGATAGACGGCGATCGCCGCGGCCGGCAGCAGGCCGGCGATGCCGATCGCGGCGCCGATCCGCCACGAAGTCTCGGTCGTGCTGTCCGCCGCCGGAGCCGAAGCCGCGGTTTCCCGGTCGGCGGCGGCCAGCATCCGCCGGGTGATCTCGGCCCGCGCCGCGGCGGCCTGGTCGGGCATCAGCCGGCCCTGTGCGAGCTCGTCGTCGATTGCGGCGAGCTGGCGGCGAAACAGCGCCGCGAGCGGTTCCTCGTCGCCATCGCCGGGCCGCGGCAGCCGAACCAGGGGTCGGAGCAAGGTGGCCAGCGCCGCCAGGGTCAACAGCCCGGCGACGATCCAGAACCAGATCATGCCCCGTCGCCGAGCAGCGCTGCTGCACGCGCGCGCTCGTCCGGGTTCAGATCGGGTGTTTCCAGGCCGGGACGCCGCTGCCGCGCCCGCAGCAGCAGCGCGCCGCCCGCGCCCAGCACCAGCAGCGGCGGCGCCAGCCACAATAGCCAGGTGACGGGCTCGAACGGCGGATCGAGCAATACAAAGATCCCGTAGCGCGCGACGACGTAGTCGAGCACCTGCCGATCGCTGTCGCCGGCGACCAGCCGCTTGCGCACCAGCACGCGCAGATCGTGGGCGAGATCGGCGTTGGATTGCTCGATCGATTGGTTCTGGCATACGAGACAGCGCAGCTCGGTGCCGATCGCCTCGGCCCGCGCCTCGAGCACCGGATCGCCCAGCCGCTCGGAAGGCTCGAACGCCCGTGCCGCAGGGGTGCCGACCGCGACCATCAGCGCCGTGGCAAGCGCCAGCCGCCGAATCATCCGGAATCTGCCGATCGTGGGACGATGGCAGGCGCGGTGCGGGCCGCCGGCAGCCGCATGCGGGCGCGCCGGTCGCTGAGCGAAACGAGCCCACCCAAGGCTGCCAGCAGCGCGCCGAACCAGACCCAGGGCACCAGCGGGTTGTAATAGGCGCGCAATACCCAGCCGCCCTTTCCGTCGGGGTCGCCGAGCGCCAGGTAGAGATCGCCGAAGCCGTTGGTGGTGATCGAAGTGTTGGTCGTCGAGCTGCCGGCGATTGGATACCAGCGCCGCTCGGGGTAGACGGTGAAGGGCGCGCTGCCCGCCCGATCGACGACGATCTCGGCCCGCTGGACCCGATAATTATCGACGTTCCCCTCGGTCGCCCTGACGAAGTGCAGGGTGCGGCCGGCGATCTGCAAAGTGTCGCCGGCACGCAGGGTCTCGATCCGCTCGCTGCGCCACGCGGTCGAAACGGTGATCCCGGCGATCAGCACGCCGACGCCGAAATGGGCGATCGCATAGCCCCAGGTGCCGCGCGGCAGATGGCGCAGCCGGCGCAGCACGGCGCCCGGCGGCAGCTTGGCGAGCCCAGCCCGGTCGGCGAGATCGGCGAGGACGCCGAGCATGGCCCAGCTCGCCAGCGCAATTCCGGCGAGGGCCGCCGGGGACGCGCTGCGGTTGAAGAGAAACACGATCAGCGGGGCGATGATCGCCCCGGCCAGCGCTGGCGACAGGCGGCGTAGCGCCGCCCTGAGATTGCCGCGCCGCCAGGCCAGCACCGGGCCGAGCACCATCGCGACAATCCCGGGCATCACGATCGGCACAAAGGTCGCGTCGAAATAAGGCGGGCCGACCGACAATTTGACCCCGCTCCACACCTCGGCGAACAGCGGGTAGAACGTGCCGAGGAACACCGTCGCCATCCCCGCTGCGAGCAGCAGATTGTTCAGCACCAGCGCCCCCTCGCGGCTGACCGGCGCGAACGGGTTGCCGGTTTCGAGAGCGGGCGCGCGCAGTGCGTAGAGGACCAGGCCGCCGCCGATCACGATCGCGATCAGCACCAGGATGAACACGCCGCGCGCCGGGTCGAGGGCGAAGGAATGGACCGAGGTGAGGACGCCGGACCGCACCAGGAAAGTGCCGATCAGGCTCATGCCGAAGGTCATGATCGCCAGCAGCACGGTCCAGCGCTGCAAGGTCTCGCGCTTTTCGACGACCGCCGCCGAGTGCAATAGCGCGGTGCCCAATAGCCACGGCATGAAGGACGCGTTCTCGACCGGGTCCCAGGCCCACCAGCCACCCCAGCCGAGCACGTAATAGGCCCACCAGCTGCCCATCGCGACGCCGATCGTCAGCCCGCACCACGCGGTCAGCGCCCACGGCCGGACCCAGCGCGCCCAGGCGGCGCCGACCCGGCCCTCGAGCAAAGCCGCGATCGCGAAGGAATAGGTGATCGAGAACCCGACATAGCCGAAATAGAGAAACGGCGGGTGAAAGGCGAGGCCCGGGTCCTGCAGCAGCGGGTTGAGGTCGCGGCCGTCGGCCGGGACCGGGAACAGCCGGGTGAAGGGATCGGACGTGCCGACAATGAAGGCGAGGGTCGCGAAGCCGAGCAGGCCCTGGATCGCCAGGGTGCGCGCCCGCAGGCTCGCCGGCAATGACCGGCCAAACAAGGCGACGAGGCCGCCGAACAAGGCCAGCATGAACACCCACAGCATCATCGAGCCTTCGTGGCTGCCCCACGCGCCCGTCACCTTGTAGAGCATCGGCTTCGACAGGCTCGAATTCTCGAAGACGTTGAGCACCGAGAAGTCGGAGACGATGTGGGCATGGATAAAGACCACGAAGGACAGCGCCACCAGGCCGAGCTGCAGCAGCGCCGCCGGCCGGGCCACATCCATCAATGCCCGGCTTCTCGCCGAGGCGCCGACCAACGGCGCCACCCCTTGCACGGCAGCCGCCAGCAACGCGAGCACAAGTGCGAAATGGCCGATCTCTACCAGCATTTCATTAACCTACACCGAGCCCCGGCTCCGTGAAACATCGCCGCTAGTGTTCACACGCATTCAGATGACGCAATGCCAGCCTCCCGTTGTCATGCCCGGCCCACGGGTCCGCGCCTCGCGAGGGCCGAGGACAAGCCTTGTGCCGGGTATCCACGGACGCGGGCGAGGCGGGTCCGAAGCCCGTGGATGGCTAGGACAAGCCCGGCCATGACGTGGTGAAGCTTCCGTTTGCGCCAGAGCACTAGCGGCCGTTGCAGCAAGGGCATCTCGGGAGGGTCCTGGCGAGCGCGACGATCAGCCGACGCCGCAGGGTTGCGATCGAATTTGGGACGTGTCGTTCGGGTCGGATCGGCGGCGCCTCTGGGTCGGTAACCGTCGGGAAGGCCAGATCCCGACAAGAGCGTGGCGGAAGTCGGTCCTGAGGGGGGAAGGGCGCCGCGTTCGGCGATCAAGAAGCCGTAGGCGGCGATACAGAGTGTCGCGTGATGGTGGAAGCCGCGCCACCCGCGCCCTTCGTAATCGCCAAAGCCAAGCTCCTGCTTGAGCTCCTGATAATCGCGCTCGATCCGCCACCGCAGTTTTGCGATGTCGACCAGCTGATCAAACGCGACATCCTCGGGCCAGGTGGCAAACCAATATTTAGTCGGCTCGGTGTCGCCTTGCGGCCACTCGATCAGCAGCCACTCTTCCGCGCGCGGCTCGGTCAGCTTGGTATCGCGATGCGCCGGTCGCACCCTCTGCCGTGCAAAGCGCGAAGCGAGCCAGTCCGCGCTGCCCTCGCGCCACGTAATGGCTTGCCACGCTTCTGCCGGCAGGCCGAGAGCGAGCGCCTTTACCGAGAGCGGCTGGTGCTGCTCGTCGCGTCGCAGCAACTTGGGCGGCCGTCCGCTACCCCGGCCACGCTGCGGTGGCAAAGGCCCCGTGCCCGGCGGCCAGACCGAGGTGTTGGGACCAACACCGGCCGCGTAGCGCAAGCCGAGAGCGGTGATCTCGGTTCGCAGCCCGGTGTCATTGCCGTAGCCGGCATCCATCAGCACCACGCCCTCGGGCAGCCCCGCGGCCCGGGCCGCTTTGATCTGCTCCAAGGCGATCTCGGGCTTGGTTTGGAAAGCAATCGTCTGCGGCACCTTGGCCTTGTCCCGCCGGGCTTGATCCTGGGCCCAATCCTCCGGGAGATAGAGCCGATAAGCGATCGGCAGGCTGGCATCATGATTGGCCAGCGAGAGGGTCACCGCGACCTGGCAGTTATCCTGCTTGCCAAGCTGGCCGCAATATTGTCGGGTCACCCCGACCGAGTGCTGCCCTTTCTTGGGAAAGCCCGTGTCGTCGATGATCCAGGCCTCGATCGCCCCGCTGCGCTCGATCGCCGGCAACACCAGCTCGCCCACCTTGGCCAGCATCGCACTGTCCGACCACCGCGCGTTGCCGACAAAATGAAGCAAGGACTGGTGCTTGGCCGCAACCGTCGCCGGCGCCGTCACCGCCGCCAGCGGCTCCACGCTCTTGCGCGCCAACGGCATCATCAGCCCCAGGCAATAATCGCGCATCGGCTCCTGCCGATCGGCATGGCCAAGTACCTGGCCAAGCGCCTCGACATAGGCCGCAAATCGCGCTTCACTCCCCTCACTCGCCGCGCCTTCCATTCCGGTCCCCCAACCGCTCAAGCAATAGGCTTATGTACCACATCTTGCGGTTTCTACCCAGAGCAATACAGCAAATTTTTTTATTTAGTAAGACTAGCGGCCTGCACCTGGTCGAAAACGACGAGGGATATCCCGGCACGATCATCCTGGCAAGATTGCCGCTGTCGTGCCAGGTATTACCCTTGCGGGTTATGGTATTACGATGGCGAGCCATGACCAGGTGCAAATGGACATCGTCAGTCGACTGAGGGATGGGGCAGACCCCCGCCTTCGCGAGGGCAGGCTCTGGCGGATCAAGGGGACCTCGATCCCGTGGACTTCTGCCGATGTGCTTTGGCTGGTCCTGGCGTTCAGGCGGCTGCTTCTTGGAAGCGGGTTTGGCGCACCATCACCGCCCAGATGACGCGCGCCGTCCCCGGCCTTCGCCGGGGCAGGCCTTGTTGGCCAGCGCCATCGCGGCGGCAAGGCGTGCGGCCCCGGTCAGATGTAGCGGAACGTCGTGAACATGCCCGCTTCCATGTGGTAAAGCATATGGCAGTGGAAGGCCCACCACCCTGGGTTGTCGGCGTCGAAGACGACCACCACGCGCTGTGCCGGCGGCACCCGCACGGTGTCGCGCACCGCGCCCGAGATACTCAGGTCGCCGATCTGAACCACCTGAAAGCGGTGCCCGTGCAGGTGCATCGGATGCGGCATCCCGGTCGAGTTGGTCATGACCAGCGCGACGCGCTCGCCTTTGGCGATCGGCAGCGGCGGCACCTCCTTGTTCCAGGCGACGCCGTTGATCGACCATATGTATTTCGACATCTCGCCGGTCAGGTCGAGGTTGTGGACGCGGTCGGGCTTGCGAGGGGCGAGCGGCTGGGCGGCGCGCAGCCGGCTCTCCAATTCCATCGTGATCGCCGGTGCTGCCGTCTGCGCCTGAGCCGGAATGCGGGCGATCGATGCCTTGCCGGCGGCGAGGATGATGCCGGTGCGGCGGCGCTCGCCCTCTACCGTCGCGAGCAGCGGGTAGGCCGTATTGCCGCGCGGGATCGTCAGCACGATGTCGAGCCGCTGGGCGGTCGTGATCGGAAACTGCCGCCCCGCGACCGGCGCCACCATGGTGCCGTCGACCGCGATCAGCCGGCCTTCGAGCCGGCCGAGATCGAAATGGTAGCTCGACATCGACGAGCCGTTGATGACCCGCAGCAATACCTGCCCCCCGGGCTCGATCTCGACCACCTCGGGGTCGGCGAGGGTGCGGTCGTTGGCGAGAAAGGCGTCGTATTTGACGTCGTTGAGGTCCGGCCCTTCCGCGGCGCCCGTTTGCGCCATCCCGCTCATGCCGGTCATGGGCTTCGCGGCACCCGCCATTCCCGGCATGGCGGCGCCCGCCATCCCCGGCATCCCGCCGCCCTTTTTCAGATCGGCAAAGATCTCTTCGGGTGGGGTGAAGCTGAAATCGTTGAGCATAAGCACGATTTCCTGCAGGCCCGGCCGGTCGCGCTGATCGCGGATGATCAGCGGCGCATCCAGCAATAGCTGCTCCTGCAGCCCCTGATGCGAGTGCATCCAGAAGGTGCCGCCATAGGCCAGTGGAAAGTCGTAATCGGCAGTGCCGCCGGGCGCGATCGGCGGCCCCGAGATGCCCGGCACGCCATCCTGGTTTGAAGGCGGGGCGAGCCCGTGCCAATGGATCAGGCTCGGCTCGCCGATCCCGTTCTCGACGCGAACGCGAAACCGCTTCCCGACCTCGGTGGTGATGCCATGGGCGCCGTCGGGCTGGCGGATGCCATAGACCGAGGCCGCTTTGCTGTTGACCTCGATCGTGCGCCGCTGCAGCCGCAGCACCGTCGGCGCCGGCGCCTCGGCGCGACCTGCTCCGGGTCGGATCGCCGCCGCGGCGAGCGCCGACATGAATAGGGCGCGGCGTGTCGGCATGGTGGTCACCCCCTCAGTTGCATGATCATAAGCCCGCGGCCGGCGCGCCTGCGGTTCTCGCGAGCGCCCGCTTCTGAACCTTCGCATTATCGCCCGCGTCGATTTATGCTGGCCAGGGATGATGACGGCGGAGGTGATCGATGAGTGCGATGGCGGCAGCGGCCTTGAGCCCGGAAACAGTGCTCGCCGAGATGAAGAGGCACGGCGTCACGCATGTGGTGTACCTGCCCGACAGCGAGACCAACTGGCTCTATTTGCTGATGAAGGCCGACCCGGAGGTGCGTCTCGTTGGGGTCGGCCGGGAGGGGAATGCCTGCTCGATCGCCGCGGGGCTGTGGCTCGGCGGGGCCAAGCCGCTGATCCTGATCCAGAACACCGGCATGCTGGAGGCCGGAGATTCGATCCGCGGCTGGCTGATGAGCCTCAACGTGCCGATCGTGCTGATGGTCGGCTATCGCGGCTGGACCCGGCACGGCGTCACCACCGACACTGTGGCGACCTATACCGAGCGCTTCCTGATGGCGTTCGGCCTCAACTACTACCTGATCGAAAGCGACGCGGATTCCGACCGCATCGCGGTCGCCTTCGAAGAGGCGGAACGCACCCAGCGGCCGGTGGTGATCCTGGTCGGCGACGAATATCACGGCTTCAACCGCTGACGGTTCCGCCGATGATTTGCGCTGTATAAATCTCTGCTCGTCATTCCCGCGAAAGCGGAAACCCAGGGTCCTGGCGCAGTCAGCGGCTGCCCCCTGTTCAAGCCAGAGCCTGCCCTGGCCCGAACAGGGGGGCAAGCTCTGGGCCCCCGCTTCCGCGGGGCGACGGTTCCTTCTGAGAAACTTTTGACGCCGAGAGGGCAAAACCCGCGATGATGCACACCGTCGATATGATGAAGGCGTTCGCCCGCTACCGCGGCGACGCCATCCTCGTTCCCGGCCGCAGCGGCCGCTACTGGATCAATTTGAGCGACAATCACGCGCTCGATGTGGAGCTCGGAGACCCGGCAATGGGCGGGCATGCCGGGCTCGGCCTCGGGCTGGCGTTGGCGCGCCCGGATAAAAAGGTCATGCTGTTCGATTCCGAGGGCGACATCCTGATGAGCCTCGGCATCTTGGCCACGGTAGCCGAGCAGGCGCCAACGAACCTTTACCATTTCCTCCTAGACAACGGGGTCTATGCGACGACCGGCGGCCAGCCGGTGCCGAACGCCGACAAAATCGCCTACGATGTGATCGCGCGCGGCTGCGGCTACCCGCGCGCCTTCGCCTTCGCCGAGACCGGCGATTTCGAGCGCGAGCTGCCCGGCATCATGGCCGGGCCCGGCCCGGTCTTTGTCGCCTGCAAGGTCGTCCCGGAGATCGAGAACGAGCCGATCGGCCGCCGCCGCCGCTGGCAGACCCGCACCCGCGACCAGGTGGTGAAGGATTTGCGCACCGAGCTCGGCGCTTCCCGATAGGCGCGGCTGCCGTCACCCGATCGCGACATTGTCGATCAGCCGCGTGCGCCCGAGCATCACCGCGGCGAAGACGCGGGCGGGTGCGGCGACGGCGCTCGTCACCGGCGCCAAGGTTTCGGCGTCGCGGATTTCGAGATATTCGACGGCAAGCCCGACCTTGGTCAGCTCGGCCCGGCCGCGCTCAATCTCGCGCTCCACCGCTTGCGGCTCGCGCGCGAGCGCCGCGGCGACCCGGCGCAGCACGCGGGCGAGCTCGGGAGCGACACCTCGCTCCACCGGCGTCAGATAGGCGTTGCGCGACGACAACGCCAATCCGTCGGCCTCGCGCACCGTCGTGACGCCTTCGATGCGCACCGGGATGTCGAGGTCGCGCGCCATCCGCCGCACCACCATCAGCTGCTGGTAATCCTTCTCGCCGAAATAGGCGGTGTCGGGCAGGGACTGGATCAGCAGCTTTGCCACGACCGTCGCGACCCCGTCGAAATGGCCGGCGCGATGCGCGCCGCACAACCCCTGCGTCAACCCGGACACCTGGACGAGGGTGGCGAATCCCGGCGGATAGACCTCCTCGCCGGCCGGGACGAACGCCACATCGACCCCGGCCGTTCGCAGCATGTCGAGATCGGCCGTCTCGCGGCGCGGATAGGAGCCGAGATCCTCGGTCGGCGCGAATTGCTTGGGGTTGACAAAGATCGTCGCGACGACCCGGTTGCACCCCGCCCGGGCCGCACGGACCAATGCCAGGTGGCCGTCGTGCAGCGCCCCCATCGTCGGCACCAGCCCGATGCGCTCGCCGGAGTTCCGCCAGGGAGCGAGACGGCTTCTCAGATCGGCGACGCTCCGCACTACGTTCAACCCAAGCCTCCATTCGCGATCGACAGTACCGCCTGAATGACAAGTGCCGTCGGCTCTAGCCCGCTCTCAATACCCGATCGCGGCGCCGTCCGGCCGGCGGCTGTCGCTGGCGCCCCGGAGCCGGCCGTCGGTGAGCTCGATCAGCTCGGTTGCTCCCCAAGGCTTCTGCTCGACGAGCTTGTAGCCCATGGCGCCGAGGGCCGCGACCGTATCGGGCGAAAGAGCCGCGCGCTCGTAGAAGAGCGTGTCGGGCTGCCCCTGGTAATGGAAGCGCGGGGCGTCGACCGCTGCCTGCGGGGCCATTCCGTAATCGACGATGTTGAGGATGGTTTCGAGCGCCGTCGTGATGATGCGCGCGCCTCCGGGGCTGCCGAGGATGAGAACGACCCTGCCGTCCTTTTCGACCAATGTCGGCGCCATCGAAGAAAGCGGCCGCTTGCCCGGCGCGATCGCGTTGGCCGCACCTTGGACCAGACCATAGAGGTTCGGCGTCCCGGGCTTTGCGGTGAAGTCGTCCATTTCGTCGTTGAGAAAAAAGCCGGTGCCGGGGGCGATGACGCCGGCGCCAAAATAGCCGTTGATCGTATAGGTCACGGCGACAGCGTTGCCGGCGCCGTCGACGATCGAATAGTGAGTCGTCTCGGCTTTTTCCCGCGGGGCGGGGGAAGTGATGGCGGGCACCGCTCCATCGGCCGCCAGCACCGCTCGGATACCGGCGGCATAGCCCTTTGACAACAGCCGATCGAGCGGGTTGGCGACAAAGACCGGGTCGCCGAGAAACCTATTGCGGTCGCTATAGCCGCGACGCATCGCCTCGACCATCAGCCGCACCGAGCGCGCCGAGCGGAAGCCCAGCGCCTTGATGTCGAAGCCCTCCAGAATGTCGAGGATCTCGCACAGCGTGGCCCCGGAGCTCGGCGGCGGAGCCGTCAGGATCACAAAGCCCCGGTAGGAGCAGGCCAGCGGCGGCCCCTCGGTCACCGTGTAATCGGCGAAGTCCGGCGCGGTCAGGATGCCGCCATTGGCCCGGCTCGCCTGGTCGACCGCGGCGGCGACCGAGCCCTTGTAGAAAGCATCCGGACCCTTCTTTGCGATCGCCGCCAACGTTGCTGGCAAGGTCCTTCTGGACGAGGCGATCGCCGGGTTGGAACGGGCTCCCATCGGGACGCAGAAAGATTTTCGCGGCAGCCGGATCCGTGGCGAACCGTTCGGTCTTCGCGTCCAACAGCTCGGTGTCGGCCCGGCTCAGCACAAACCCGTCGCGCGCGAGCGTGATCGCCGGCGCCATCACCGCCGCGCGCGGCAGGCTGCCATGCTCGGCGAGCGCGCGGTCGAGCCCCATCACCGTCCCCGGAACGCCGATGGCGCGCCAGCCGTAACGGCTGAGGTCGGGTATCGGCTTGCCGGCGGCGTCGAGATACATCCCGGCGGTCGCCGCCGCGGGGGCGGTTTCGCGGAAATTGATGAGGGTGTCGCGCCCGTCGGCGAGGTGAACCGTCATGAACCCGCCGCCGCCGATGTTGCCGCAGCACGGCTCGACGACGGCGAGCGCATAGCCGACCGCTACCGCGGCGTCGACCGCGTTGCCGCCGGCCGCGAGGATGCCGACGCCGACCGCCGAAGCGATGCGCTGCGAGGTGACCACCATGCCGTGCTGGGCCTCGACCGCCGGCGGTGCCGCTGCCGCCTCACCGGCGAAGACCGCCGCCAGCACCGTCGCGACAATGACGCGCCAAGTCATTTACGGCGCGCCAGGGTTTCCCGATCGTAGCCGGCGACCTGCTTGTAGCTGTCCGTAATCGCCACCAGCTCGTCGCGGCTGATCACCTGGTCGATGTCGTCGAACGGCTTGTCGCCGGTGCGCATATAGATTTCGCGCAGGATCGCGTCCGGCGGGTTGGTGCGGTTGGCGCGAACGACGTTCGCCGTCGCCTCGCGCCGGATCTCTTCGTACGCGCGCAAGGCCGCCACCGGGTCGTCCGCCGCACACAGGCAGCCGGCCAGCACGCCGGCATCGACGATCGCCTGGCCGGCGCCGTTCGAGCCGCGCGGCACCATCGGGTGCGCCGCATCGCCGAGCAGGGTTACCCGGCCAAAGCTCCAGCGCGGCAGCGGGTCCTGGTCGACCATCGGAAATTCGAGGATCAGGTCGGCGGCACCGATCATCGCCGGCACGTCGAGCCAGTCGAAACGCCAATCCCTGAACGCGCCGAGAAAGTCGGCGAGCGCGCCGCGCCGGTTCCAATCGCGCGCCTGGTGCCGCGGGGTCTCGATCTCGGCGACCCAGTTGACGAGTTGCCTGCCTGCGCCGTCGATGTCGTTGCGGATCGGATAGATCACCATCTTGCCGGTGGCGAGCCAGCCGGCGCGCACCATGCTCGCGCCGGACAGAAACGGCGGCCAGAGCGTCACCCCGCGCCACATGTTGCAGCCTGAATAGAGCGGGTCGCCCTCGTCGGGGTAGAGCTGCTTACGGACCGCCGAATGGATGCCGTCGCAGGCGATCGCGACCGTGCCCTGCTGCGGCGGCAGCCGTTCGCCGCTGTCGGCGTCCTCGAAATGGACCGTGACCCGGGCCGCGCCCTGGTCGAAGGCGACGCAGCGCCAGCCGGTGATCAGACGGCCGGCGCCGGCGCGACGGACAAAGGCGTCGGCCAGCACCTGCTGCAGATCGCCGCGATGGATCGAGAATTGCGGCCAAGCATAGCCGGCGGCCCGTCCCAACGGCTCGCGATAGATCAGCTGGCCGAAACGATTGAAAAAGCACGCCTCGGCAGTAGTCACCCCGACCCGCGCCAGCGCCCCCTCGAGCCCGAGCCCGGCGAGCTCGCGCGTCGCGTGCGGCAAGACGTTGATGCCGACCCCGATCGGCTCGATTGCCGATGCCGCCTCATAGATCCGGCACCGGACGCCGACGCGGTGCAGCGCCAGGCCCAGGGTCAGCCCGCCGATCCCGGCGCCGATGATGATCACGTCCATTGCCCGCTCCCGGCTGCGCCACGGACGGTATCAGGCGTTGCCGCGCTGCTCGCGAAAGAGGCCGATCTTTTCCTGCACCGGCCGGTCGGAATAGCTGAACAGCACAGCTTCGTCCTCAGCTTGGTGAACCACGCTCGCCCAGCTCGGCACGACAAAGACATCGCGCGGCTCCCAGCGCAGGACCTGATCGCCGACCCGGCTTTCGCCCGACCCCTCGACCGCGACGAAGACCGTGCCGTCGGTCGAGCGGTAGGTGCGGGTGGCAAAGCCTTTCGGCAATAACTGGATGAAGGCGCCGATCGTCGGCATCGCGAAATCGCCGTTTGCCGGGTTGACGTAGCGCAATTTGTGACCGTGGCAGGGGTCGGGGTCCCCGTTGCGGCTCAGCACCTCCAGCAACTCACGAGAACGGGCATACGGATAGTTGAACACGGGCGAGGTCTTGACCGCGGGCTTCCAGTCGACCGGCAGCAGGTTGTTGGCGAAGCGCGCGGCGTTGTCGCCCTCGGGCCGGGTGACGGTCTGCACATCGGCCGCACCCGGCTCGGCAAAGCTCGCATCGAGCAGGCGCACGATCGGGATGTCGAGCCCGTCGAGCCAGACCATCGGCTCCTCGGTCTTGTTGCCATGGTCGTGCCAGGTCCAGGACGGCGTGATCACGAAGTCGCCGGGGCGCATCGTCGTGCGCTCGCCGTCGACCGCGGTATAGGCGCCTCGGCCCTCGATGATGAAGCGTAAGGCCGATTGGGTGTGGCGATGCGCTGGCGCCACCTCGCCCGGCAGGATCAATTGCAATCCGGCGAACAGCGAATGGGTGATCGAGGTCTGGCCCTTGAGCCCCGGATTTTCGAGGATCAGCACCCGGCGCTGGGCCTCCTCGGCGCTGATCAGGCCGCCCGCTTGCATCAGATAGGGCCGCACGTCGCGATAATGCCAGATCGCCGGCAGGCACGGCGTCACCGGCTGCGCGGTGACGAGCCCGTGCAAGCGCTCCCACAACGGCGCCAGGTTGCTGGCGCCGATGCGGTCGTAAAACGCTTCGCGCTCGGCTGTCCGGGCGGCTGGGTGCTCCGTCGCCATCGCCGTTCTCCCTTGGTCGTCAGGCCGCCTTCTGCCGACGCTCGCCGAGGGTAAAGCCGATTTTGGCGAGATCGGCGATTACCGCCGCCGATTGCGCCCGGTCGAGTGGGGTCAGCGGCGGGCGCACCGCGGCCCAGTCGGGATCGTCGTGGAAATGGGCGACGACCCGCTTCAAGGCCGGGACCATCGGATACGCCTGCATCGTCCTGCGCACGGTCGTGACCTCGGCCTGCAGGGCGTCGGCCTGGGGCCCCTGCCAATTGGCGTAGAGCTTGGCAATCCCCGGCACGTTGATGTTGCCGGTCGCGGTGATGCAGCCGGCGCCACCCTGGCGCAGGGCCTCCAGCAGAAACGCCTCGGAGCCCGGAAACACCGCGAGCCCGGGATAGCGCTCGAGCAGCGCCGCGGTATTACTCCAGTCGCCCGAGCTGTCCTTCAACCCGACGACGGTCTGCGGGTAGGCCTTGATCAGGCGACCGACGAGGTCGAGCGAGTAGCCGACCACCGCCACCGGCGGGATATGGTAGAGATAGACCTTGAGCGCCGCCGAGCCGACCCTGTCGATGACGCCGGACACAAAAGCAAAGATGCCGTCGTCGCTGACCGGCTTGTAGTAGAAGGGCGGCAGCATCAACACACCGCCGCAGCCGTGCCCGACCGCGTGCCGCACCAACGCCGCCGCATCGGTCATCGCACAGGCGCCGGTGCCGGGCATCAGCTTTTCCGCCGGAATGCCGGCTTCGACCAGATGGTCGAGCAACGCCATGCGCTCGCCCGGCGACATCGAGTTCGCCTCGCTGGTCGTGCCGAAGATCGCAAGCCCGCCCGCCCCCTGGTCGAGCAGCCAGCGGCAAAAGGCGGTGAACCGGCCGGCATCGGGGTCGCCACTTGCCGTAAACGGGGTCAGGACGGGGACGAGCACCCCGTGAAACGGCTGAGCGGTCATCTCGATGCTCCTCACTCTCGGTCTGCGCCGATCGCGGCAATAAGCGCGGCGCGGCGGCTTGCGTCAACCGTCGTTTGCTTACTCTACACCCCCGAGCCGACCGCGCTCGGCCTGTGCCCTAGCTCAGAAACCGCGAGGATTTGGCTCAATTCAAACGGACGTACTCGTAGGCCGCCGGCAGATTGTTGATGCCGCCTTCGGGGGGTGCGATCCAGCCGGCCATCCTTCCGGGCTCGGTCACCCGCTGCATCAAGGATTTGACAAAGGCGCGGTCTGCCTCGGTCGGCAGCCAGTCGTCGCGGCGAGCGGTCCACGCCTCCGCGCCGATCGGGTTGCCCTGCGGGTCGGTGTGGACGCCGGCCCAGACGCCGACCCCGCGGCGGAAGCGCGGGCTCGGCAGCGCCAGGCGGAATTCATAACCGGCGTGCTCGATCAGCCGGTTCCAGCGCTGAACCCCGATGTCGCAATCCCGGACATAGGCCGCGCGCGTGACCTCGTTCATCGCGTTGCGCATCGGCACATCTTCGCAGATGACCCCGCCCTTCCGGTCGGGGATTTCGAGCCGCAGCTGCGGACCCAGCTCGACGTGGTCCTCGAACCGTGCCTCGTCCGGGCGGCCCTTGATGCCGGTCGCGAAATAGCGGGCCGCATTCGACGAGTTCTCGGCGCCGAACAGATCCAAGGAAGAGCTGAACCAAAAGTTGACATAGCGCTGCAAGGTCGGCAGATCGATCGCGCCGGCGCGGCGCAGATCGGCCGGGTCCTCGCCGCCGAGCGCCTTCATCCGTTCGATCGTGCGCTTGACCACACGGGTGATCCCGCTGGCGCCGACGAACATATGATAGGCCTCTTCGGTCAGCATGAACCGGCAGGTGCGCGACAGCGGATCGAACCCGCTTTCGGCCAGGCTTTTGAGCTGATAGCGGCCGTCGCGGTCGGTGAAATAGGTGAACATGAAAAAGCTGAGCCAATCCTCGATCGGCTCGTTGAAGGTGCCGAGGATGCGCGGCTTGTCGGGATCGCCCGAGTGCCGGGCCAGCAACTCCTCGGCTTCCTCGCGGCCGTCGCGCCCGAAATAGGCGTGCAATAGATAGACCATCGCCCACAGATGGCGGCCTTCCTCGACATTGATCTGAAACAGGTTGCGCAGATCGTAGAGCGACGGGCAGGTCAGGCCGAGCAGACGCTGCTGCTCGACCGAGGCTGGCTCGGTGTCGCCCTGGGTGACGATCAGCCGGCGCAGGGTCGAGCGATGCTCTCCCGGCACCTGCTGCCAAACCTTGTCACCAACAGCATCGCCGAACCCGATCCGGCGGTCGGGCACTGGATCGGCGAGAAAGATGCCCCAGCGGTATTCGGGCATCTTGACCATCCCGTATTCGGCCCAGCCTTCGGCATCGACCGCGGTCGCGGTGCGCAGATAAACATCGGCGGTTTGGGGCCCGCTCGGCCCCATCTGGCACCACCAGTCGAGAAATCCCGGCTGCCAGTGCTCCAGCGCGCGCTGCAAGGCGCGGTTGCCGTCGAGCCCGACATTGTTCGGGATTTTATGTTGGTAATCGATTGCCACGTGCTTCCCTCGTTCTATACCCGCTTCAGGTCGAACTGCGCCTTGGCGCCGGTGCCGTAGCGTTTCAGCGCGCCGTGCTCGCCCGTTGCATTCGGCCGGGAAAAGACCCAGTTCTGCCACGCCGACAGCCGGCCGAAAATCTTGGTCGCGACGGTCTCCGGACCGGCAAAGCGCAGGCTCGCCTCCATCGCGGTCAGCGCATCGGGCGACAGGCTCGCGCGTTCCTCGACGGCGAGGCGGATCTCATCCTTCCAGTCGAGCTCGTCCGGGGCAAAGGTAACCAGGCCCCGATCGAGGGCCGCCGTCGCATCAATCGAGGTGCGGGTCTGCTCCAGAGCCCTGGCCGCTTTATCGTCGTTAAAGCGGGTCGCCAGCCGGGTGCGGCCGTTGGCCATTTCGAGACCGCCGAAATTGAACGCGCCGAGCGCGATGCGCGGACCATCGGCCAGCATGTAGCTGCGATCGGCGGCGAGCGCCAATTCGAACAGGCTTCCGGCAAAGCACGAGCCCTCGTCGATGACGGCAAAGAGGCTGCGAGAGGAGATTTCGAGCCGCTGCAGGGTGCGGCGCAACAGGCCGATGGCCTCGCGCACCAGCCAGTGGCCGCGATTGCCGAGCATCATCGCGTCGCAGGCCAGCACCGCTTGCGGGTCGCCGCGGGTCTTCAGCACCAGGGTCCCGATCTCACTCTCGTTGGCGCGCAGCAGCAGCAGCGCGTCGTCCAGCTCTCGCGCCATCGCCAGCGGCCACCAGCGCGCTCCGGCGGCGAGGGTGCCGGCGATGTCGGTGGGCATGTCTTCGGCCCGCGGGCCGGTCACGGTCACGGTCGCCACCCGCTCGCCGCGCGCGATGTCGACCTCGACCCAGCGATAATGATAGCCGCGCTCGTCGATGCGGCGTTCGAGCGGCGTCAGCGCGATACCCGCGGCATCAGCCGGACGGTCGCTCGCAGCCGCGAGCGCCTGGGCGCGTTCGGCGACCAGCCGGCGGAACCCGGCCGGCGATGCGATCCAATCGACCAGGTTCCACGCCTTGGCGCGGTCGGCCCGCACGCCCTCGGCGGTGGTGCAGAATACGTCGGCGAGGTCGCGGCGCACCTTGCGCTTGTCGACCAGCCGGGTCAGCCCGCCGGTGCCCGGCAGAACGCCGAGCAGCGCCACCTCGGGCAGGCTGACCGTGCTCGACCGGTCGTCGATCATGACGATCTCGTCGCAGGCGAGCGCCAGCTCGTAGCCGCCGCCGGCGCAGGCGCCGTTGACCGCGGCGAGGAATTTGAGCCCGGAATGTGCGCTCGAATCTTCGATGCCGTTGCGCGTCTCGTTGGTGAATTTGCAGAAATTGACCTTCTGCGCGTGGCTCGCTTGCCCCAGCATGTAGATGTTGGCGCCCGAGCAGAACACCCGCTCCTTGCCGCTGGTCAGCACCACGACCCGAACCGCGGGGTGCTCGAAGCGGATGCGGTTCAGCGCGTCGGCGAGCTCGATGTCGACGCCGAGATCGTAGGAGTTGAGCTTGAGCCTGTAGCCGGGATCGAGCCCACCCTCCTCCGCGACATCGAGGGTCAGGGTCGCGGTTTCGCCCTCGCAGGCGAGGCGCCAGTGCCGGTAGCGGGCGGGATCGGTATCGAAGGTGATCATCGCAGCCTCGTCGCCCGGATCATAGTCCGAACGTCGGCGAAATGCTTCCCATTCGGTCGGGTCCCGGCCATCTTTGGCAGATTGACGCAGTGCCAAAGTCAAGAATGGGAGGAACGCGGATGGAGGGCGCCGGGTACAACGCCGCGGACGATTTGATCCGGCGCAACCTCGCGGCCGGACGCGGCGCAAAAACGGCCTTCATCGACGACAATGGTGCGTACACCTACGCGGAGCTCGCCGAACGGGTCAGCCGGTTCGCCGACGCCGTGCGCCGCCTCGGCCTTGATCCCGAGCAGCGCATCCTGCTCTGCCTGCACGACGGCATCGATTTCCCGACTGTGTTTCTCGGCGCGATCAAGGCCGGGGTCGTGCCGGTCGCGGTCAACACCCAGCTGAGCTCCGGCGAATATGCCTTCATGCTGGCCGACAGCCGGGCGCGCGCGGTCGTGGTGTCGGCGCCGGTATTGCCGGCGATCCGGGCGGCGGTGGCGCTGCTGCCGGAGCCCAAACCCAAAATCATTCTCTCCGGCGCCGAAGCCGGAGAGCGCTCGCTCGCCGCGGCGCTCGCCGATGCGTCGGCCGATGCCGGGACCGCCCGGACCCATCCCGACGAACCCTGCTTCTGGCTTTATTCGTCGGGTTCGACCGGCCGGCCCAAGGGAACGGTGCATGTGCATTCGAGCTTGATCCGGACGGCCGAATGCTACGCGATCCCGGTCCTCGGCATCGGCGAAGACGACATCGTGTTTTCGGCGGCAAAGCTGTTCTTCGCCTACGGGCTCGGCAACACGCTGACCTTCCCGCTGGCGGTGGGCGCGACGAGCGTGCTGACCGCCGAGCGCCCGTCCCCGACCTCGGTCGCCCGCGTCCTGCGCCGGCACCAGCCGACGATCTTCTGCGGCGTGCCGACCCTCTACAACGCGATGCTCGCCGACCCCGGCCTGCCGCGCCCGGACGAGCTGGCCTTGCGCCGCTGCGTTTCGGCCGGCGAGCCGCTGCCGCAGGAGATCGGCCGGCGCTGGTCACAGCGGGTCGGGGTCGACATCCTCGACGGCATCGGCTCGACCGAGATGCTGCACATCTTTCTCAGCAACCGGCCGGGCGATGTCCGCTACGGCGCCACCGGCACTGCCGTCCCCGGCTATGCGCTCGACATCGTCGACGAACGAGGCGGGCCGGCGCCCGATGGCGAGATCGGCGACCTCCTGGTCAGCGGCCCGACCAGCGCGGCCGGCTACTGGAATAACCGCGAGCGCAGCCGGGCAACCTTCCTCGGAGCGTGGACGCGGACCGGCGACAAATATTACCGGGACGAAGACGGCTATTACGTCTACTGCGGCCGCAGCGACGACATGATGAAGGTCAACGGCATGTACGTCTCCCCGGCCGAGGTCGAGGCGGCGCTGGTCGCCCATGACGAGGTGCTCGAAGCCGCCGTCGTCGGCGCGCCCGATGGCGATGGCCTGATCAAGCCCAAAGCCTTTGTCGTAACGAAACCCGGCATCGAGGCCAGCGATGCGCTCGCGCAGGCGCTCGAGCTCCACGCCAGGGCGCTGCTGGCGCCGTTCAAATGCCCGCGCTGGATCGCTTTTGTCGACGAATTGCCAAAAACCGCGACCGGCAAGATCCAGCGCTTCAAACTGCGCGAGGAGGAGACCAGCCGGCAGTAGCTCTGCCCAGCCTGACTCGAAATCAAGCGCGCTGTCTCGATAGGTTGGGGCATTCCCGCGAAAGTGGGGCCCATCCCTTCCGCGAATTGATGTCGGGGTCGCCGCGATGCTGCCGTTCCGGCAGCTTCATCTCGCGGCCAGCGCGCGGACATGGCGGGCGATCATCAGGTTTTCGTCGGTCTTGATCACATAGGCGTGGACGCGGCTTGAGGGGGTGCTGATGCGGGTCTGGTGGCGTTGGTTCGCGGCATCGTCGAGCTCGAGCCCGAGCCAGGCGCACGCCCGGCAGATAGCACTTCGCACCGAGGCCGCGTTCTCGCCTACGCCGGCGGTGAAGACAACCCCGTCGATGCCCCCGAGCGCTGCCGCGAGCGAGGCGATATGGCCGCCGACGCGATAGCAGAACAGCTCGACGGCAAACCGGGCACGCGGGTCGCTGCTCGCCAAGAGCTCGCGGAAATCCGACGAAATGCCGGACAAGCCGAGCATGCCCGAGCGCCGATAGAGCAGATCGACCACCGCGTCCGGCGTCATCCCCTTCTGCTGAATAAGGTGCAGCACCACGCCGGGGTCGAGATCGCCGCAGCGGGTTCCCATCGCCAGCCCGTCGAGGGCGGTGAAACCCATGGTGGTCGCGATCGAGGTGCGGGCCTTGAGCGCGCAGGCCGAGCAGCCATTGCCCAGATGCGCCACGACGACCCGACCCTCGGCGATTTCCGGCGCCGCGACCGGCAGCACCGAGGCGATGTATTCGTAGGACAGCCCATGAAAGCCGTAACGCCGCACCCCCTCCTGGTATAGCGAGTAGGGCAAAGCAAAGACCTGCGCCACCTCGGGCATCCCGCGATGGAAGGCGGTGTCGAAACAGGCGACCTGCGGCAAATCGGGGTCGAGCTTCAGCGCCATCTTGATCGGTGCCAGGTTGTGCGGCTCGTGCAACGGGGCGAGCGGCACCAGCGCCTCGAGCTCGGCCAGCAATTTCGGGGTCACCCGCGCCGGCTGCGCGTGGCGCATGCCGCCGTGAACCACGCGATGGCCGAGAGCCGCGAGCCGGCGATGGCCGAGCCTTTCGGCCGCCCAGGACAGCAGCGCCGGCAGCACCGCATCGGCGCTGCCGTGCTTCGCCGGGTCGAGATCGGGCGGAGCCAATGCCGCGCCATCGGGTCCGACGGCGCTCGCCCGGGGATGAGCGCCGAGACCGTCGACCTGCCCGGCGAGCATCCGCCTCTCACCCTCGTAGATGGTGAATTTCAAGGAAGAGGAGCCGGCATTGATCACGCCGATCAGTGGCTCGACAGGTGCCGCCGTCATTTGCTCGATCCTTCAATCTGAAAACGACCGAAGAGCGCGTAGGCGAGGTCCGAGCGGATTGTGGTACTGAAAGCCGCTGCGGAGCGAAGGGGAGGGACGCCGATGCAGTCGATAACACCGTCGGCCGCGACCAGTTTGCATCTCGCGGTCCGGCCGGAATGGCTCGAACGCCGCCGCGAGGAGATCATCGAACCCGATCTGCCGATCCTCGATCCGCATCATCATTTGGTCGACCGGCCCGAGACCGGCCGCTATCTGCTGCCGGATCTGCTCGCCGACATCGGCAGCGGGCACAACATCACTGCGACCGTCTACCTCGAATGGCTGTCGATGCACCGCGCCCGGGGTCCCGCCGAGCTGCGCCCGGTCGGTGAGGTCGAGTTTGCCAACGGGGTCGCGGCGATGAGCGCCAGCGGCGGCTATGGCGGGGTCCGGGTGTGCGCCGGCATCGTCGGCTATGCCGATCTGGCGCTGGGCGGCGCGGTCGAGAAGGTGCTCGAGGCGCAAATTACGGCCGGCGGCGGCCGGTTCCGCGGGATCCGCTTTATTTCGGCGACGCATCCGGACCAGTCGTCCTGGGGGTCGATGGTCGCTCGGCCGGAGGGAATGCTGATGGACGGGAAGGTGCGCGAGGGCTTTGCCCGGCTCGCCCCGCTCGGCCTCGGTTTCGACGCGTGGATGTACCACACCCAGCTCGGCGAGCTGGTCGACCTGGCGCGCGCCTTCCCCGAGACCTTGATCGTGCTCGACCATGTCGGCGGCGCAATCGGCCTCGGCCGCTATGCGGGCAAGCGCGACGAGGTCTTCGGCGAGTGGAGCGCGCGCATCCGCGAGCTGGCCGCGTGCCCGAACGTGCATGTCAAGCTCGGCGGGCTCGGCATGCGGATGTTCGGGTTCACCGTGCATACCGGCGAATTGCCGCCGAGCTCGGAGGAGCTGGCGGCGGTCTGGCGGCCCTACATCGAGACCTGCATCGCCGCCTTCGGCCCGGAGCGCGCGATGTTCGAAAGCAACTTTCCGGTCGACAAAGGCAGCTGCGGCTATGCCGCGCTGTGGAACGCGTTCAAGCGCATTGCCGCGGGCTGCTCCGCTGAGGAAAAGCACCTTCTCTTCGCCGGCGCCGCAGCGAGATTTTATCGGCTGGGATAGGTCGTCATCCGATCCCCGACGGGCTGCCGCCGTTGCGCGGATCGGGGGGAAAATGTTATGACCGGGCTGCGCGATGCCAGGCTTCGAGGCGGGGGCTGAACCGGGGCGTTCGGGTTTGATGTCGTGCTGGTTCCGGCAGCGCCTGCCCACAGCCACGACGGCAAAGACTCGTTCTGCCCCGCCGACACCGACTTATGACCGAGCCAACTCCCCGCTCTGAAGCAGTGATCGCGCGTCTGCGGGACATCGTCCGCGAGGCGTGGGTCGCCCGCGGCGAAAACCCGGACAGCGCTGCCGCGGCGGGCAATATCGACTACAACAGCACGGATTGCCGACAGCGCGCCGCCGCGCTCGCGGCTTACCTGGCACGCGCCTATGGCTTTTCGATGCGGGGCAGGGCGGTCTGCGAGCTGGGTGCCGGGTTTGGCGGATTATGCGTGCACTTTCTGCTGGAGCACGGCGCCGGCACGGTTCTGGCGGTAGACCAGAGGCCGCTCCACGCCCGCGCGATCGAAACCATCGCTGTCGAATTTGGATTGGACGGGCTTACCGTGGTGGAGGCCGATCTGCAGGCGTTTCCCGGTCACGGCGGGGCCATGGAGCTCGCGGTGTTGAACGATGTCCTCTACACCGCAAATCTGTCGCCCGAGCGGGTCGCGGCAGCCTGTGCCCGCATCCTTCGTCCCGGCGGCATCGCATTGTTCCGCAACGTCAACCGGGCCTTTGGGCCGGAAGTGGTCAGCCACCGTGACGGGACACAGTTCCTCGACCCGGATTCGGCCGACCGCGCGGCGCGGTTTCTCGGCCGCGGCTCGGGTTCGACGCTCGCGCATCGGCCGCTTTCGCCGTGGGCTCTCGCCGCCTTTTTAAGACAGGCGGGGTTTGACGATTTCCGCTTGTCGGGCGACGTGGTCGACCGCTGCGGCGAACCCGCGGAAAACCGGGGTCTCTTGTCACGCTTCGTGCTCGCGGCCCGGAAGAGCGACGCTGCACCGCAACCACTGCACCGTATTGCGGCGCCGCCCGGCGACCTGCCCGACCTCGGCCCGTTTCGTCGGGGGGTGGAGTGCCGAGACACGGCGGTGCGTGCTGCGGCCGACGAGCTCCATAACCTATTCGGCCGACAGCTCACGCTCGAGACCGCGCGCGCGAAGCTCGAGGTCTATCTGGTGGACCGGCTGCTGATGGACGGGCTCGCAACCTTTCGCCACGACCCCGGCAATCTCCGGGCCCTCGGTTTCGCCGTCGCGATCGACCGGGCGCTGGATCATGCCCTGGTTGCGGTCCTGACCCGGCATGGCGGCTGGACATCGGCCGATTTCGCCAACGCCGACCCGGATCGCCTGTCGTCGGTTCTCGACGCCTGCGTCGCCGAAGTGCGTCGCGGTTTTCGTCAGCCAACGGACGGGCGATGGTTGGCGAGAGTGGATTGGCTGGAAATGGGCGCCCGAGCGATGGGTGTGGTTTCGGGCAGCGCCGGTGACCGCCGCGGCCGCACCAGGGCCGCCCGTACCCTGCAACGGCTGGTGGCCGACCATTTTCGCCTGAGCGCGGTCGGGCTGCTGGCGCGCGCCGCCGATCCGCTGACCGGATCGGTTGCGGAAGAATATGCAGAGGCGGCGATCGATCGTCTCGAAGGCGAGGTCCGAGACGCCGGCCAGGCGACATACGATCGGCGCCCGATGTGCCGCGCAGAGCTGGTGCGGCTGGTGGAGGACATCGAGGCCGAGATTTCGCGGGGCGCCGACGCGGTCGGCTGGGCGTGATCGGGCGAGCGGACGTTGCAACGACTTCCTGCGCCGCGGCCGAATGGGCGAATGCTTTGAAAGCAGGAACGGTCCATGGCTAATAGAACGATGCGCCAGATACGGGTCCTCCATGCGCCGCTCAACTTCGCCAATCAGGCATATGTCTTGAGCCAGGCGTTGCGCAGGGAAGGGATTGATTTGTCGGTAGCGACCTACCAGTGGGGCGGAGGGACAAACATCTTCGAGTTCGCCGCCGACACCACGATACCGATCAGCTTCACCAATTGGCTCGGCGACGAGTTTGAGGCGCTGGGCAACGTATTGAACGGCGGTTACGACATCGTGCACTTGTGGAACCGGAGCCTGGTCTACCATGGCGGCGGCGACGACTTCTTCAGCGGGCTCGATCTTCCCTATCTGCGCGCCGCGGGCTCGCGCATCGTCTATCGCTTCACCGGATACGAGCTGCGCCGCAGGTCCGAGGAATTGGAGCTCAATCCGTTCAGCCCGTTTCGCTACGGGTTCCAGTCGCGGCATCGGGAGGAAAGGCAGAAGCGGTACCTGGATTTCGTCGCAGCCTATGTCGACGGCTTTATCGTTCAGGATCCGGAGATGCAGTCATATCTGCCGCAGGCGCGCATTGTGCCGCGTGCGGTGAACCTGGACCAGTTTCCGCTGGCTGAGCCGGCGACAGCAGCGACACGGCCGCTGGTCGTGCACGCGCCGACCGACCGGCTGCTGAAGGGTACCGATTTTGTCCTCCAGGCGGCCGAGGCGCTCAAGTCGGAAGGCCTCGAATTCGAGTTTCAGCTGGTTGAAAAGATGCCGCACGCCCAAGCCGTCGAATGGTACCGGCGAGCCGACATCGTGATCGACCAGCTGTTGATCGGCTGGTACGGCATGGTCGCGATCGAGGCGATGGCGATGGGCAAGACCGTCATCGCTTATATCCGCGACGACCTGAAGAGCTTCTTTCGGCGCGGCATGCCGCTTCTGGCGGCAAACCCCGAGACCATCACCGCCGTGCTGCGCGAGGCCATCAGGAGCAGCGAACTGCGCAGAGAGATGGCGGGCAAGGGGCGGGCGTTCGTCGAAGAAGTGCATGATTGTCGAGTGGTGGCCGGTTCGCTCGCCGGGCTGTACCGGGAAATTCTCGGGGCCCCCGCGGCTCCGGTGCGGACGCCGGATTTGGCTCATCAGATCGCGTGCGCCGACGATGTCGTAGGCCGACTTGCCGATCGCCGCCGGTTTGTCAATTTCGTTCGCCGGCTTGAAATGGCCGCAAAGATCGGGCCAGCGGCCGAGGAGTCCGGCGATGACGCCCCGGTCGCCGAAGCTGCTCCTCTCCCGACCGGTCAAGCCGTTTCCAGGGTCGGATGGACGGCCGATCCGTGGTCGGAGGCTTCGGACCGCCTCAGCCAATTCGAGCGGGAGCAGCTGACCAAGCTGCAGACCGAGGTCATTGCGCTCCGCTACAAGGCGCTGCGCTATGACGAAATAAGGACCTTGTTTCCCACCTGGCGCTCGAAGGCCGACCGCTACGATCGCCTCGTCACCAGGGGCTGGTACAGGTTCCTGCTGCCGCTGGTTGGGCTCTTGCTCGCGCCGGTGGCGCTGGTCGTCGCGTTTCGGCAAGATCGGGCCCGTCGCCATGAGGTCGAGCTTCTGTTGAAGCTGTCGAGGACAGAGGTCGAGGCGAAGCTCGCATCCGATACCCGGCGCGCGGCCGTCGCCGTCGCCACCTTTTCGGCCTAGCCGCCGCAACAACGCCCCCGCCATGGACACGAAGGGCCTCGTCTGCATTCTGTCGCGCAAACCGCTCCGCAACATTACGCGCGTCCCCCGCATGGCCAGGGCGCTGTCGGAAGCCGGCTACGGCGTTACCGTCGTCTCGCTCGGGTTGCCGGTGCCCGAGCTGCGCGAGATGTGCCCTGCGGTCGATTACCGTCAGGTGACGGTCAGACCGATGGCGACAAGAATTCAGCTCGCCCTGCGGCGGCGCATCGAAAAACGGCGGCGCAGACGCAGCAGTGCCGAGCGGACTTATCGGGAGGCCGAGGCAGCAGGCGGGTTCCGCGCATTCGCAGGCCGTCAGTGGAGATTACGAGGGGCGCCCCTGCTGCGCAGCTCGGCATCTTTGATCCGAAAATTGTTGGTAGTGACGCCCTGCGCATGGGCGCTGCAGAAGAGCAACGAGACCTTTGGCCAAGCGTGGCGCGGGCTTGCTGCCTCCGATACCCTTGAAATCATGACCCTTGTTGTCATGCAGTGGCGGCAGTCCGGGGTCACCAGGGCGTTCGCCGCGGCGGCCGAGAAGGCGGTGCGGGACCGCCGTTTCGATGTCGTGCAAGCCCACGATAATTACGCGCTTGCGGCCGCGCGCCGTCTGGCGGCCCGGGACAACGCCAAGCTGATCTATGATGCCGTCGAGCTGACTGCGCATCGCCTGTCAACCAACTTCACCCGTTTCGAGGTCGTGCGCGAGCGCCGCGCGCGGCGCCGGGAGGCGGCCATCTTCGGCAAGGCGGACTTGGTCATCACAATCGGCGATGGCCTCGCCGACTGGTATGCCCGCCATCACTCGGTCCGCTACCCTGTGGTGATCCGCAATTGCCGGTACTTTTGGCCCTATGAAGTGGATTGCCGGCTGCGCGCCGACGCCGGCGTCGGGCCTGAGCAACGCCTCGTCGTGTGGTTCGGCGGCGCCTATCCGGAGCAAGGGATCGAGATCCTGATCGACGCGGTGCGATACATGGCGCCCCATATTCATGTGGCCATAGTCGCCTTCGCCCTGCCGAGCCAGGTGCCGTATGTCGAAGTCGGGTTGCCGAGACGAGCCGCCGAACTCGGCGTGGGCGACCGGGTCCATGTGTTGCCGCCGCGCGGCCCCAACGACCTCGTTCAGTATGTATCCGGCGCCGATTTGGGGGTCATCCCGCGGCCGAGCGAATACCCGAACAATTTTTTCAGCATGCCCAACAAGTTCCTGGAAATGGTCATGGCGCGTCTGCCGATCGCGGTGTCGCGCGTCGGCGACATGGTCGAGGCGATCCGGCTATGGGGCATCGGCGACGTGTTCGATGAACGCGATGGCCGCCATGTCGCCGCGGTTATCGAAAGGATGCTCGATCCCGCGACCTTGGCGCACCTCAAGGCGAACGCCATGACAGCGGCCGAGGAGTTGACCTGGGAAAGGGAGAGCATGCGATATGTCGCGGCGGTCCGCTCGCTGATGCCGTCAGAGGTGTCCTGCGCTGCCGCGCTTCAGAACGGGGCGCCTGTCGCCGAACCGTCAGCGAGGTGACGGACCCGGTCCGGAAACGGCTTGGCGTTCGGCGCGTCCACCTCCCGATCTCGATCATGAATTCGCGGGGACTTGCGAGCGGCCCTGTTCGCTCTCCCGTTGTCGGCTGCCGAACCGGGCAAACATCCGCCTTGCAGGAGATCGGGGCGGCAGGTAGCCTGCGGCAGGCAGGGGTGCCGGCGAGCCGGGGACGATGGACCTACCGATACTTTCGGATGGCGGGGCCGAGGTCGCCGCCGGCAAAATAAGGCTGCGGCGGTTTCCGCCGCCGTACCGGGCGATGGTCGCGATCTGTTCCGATATCGATCAAACCCGGATTGATGTGTTCCGCGAAATCCATCGTTTTCTGAACACGCGCGAAGAAACCTGCGTCGGCCGGGGTCTCGGTCTCGACATTGCCGATTCACTGTGGATGTACAAGTCGCCGCATGCGAACGCGTTTCGCGACAATCTCGCCTACTTCTCGGATTACGGCTGGTCGCAGCCCGGACCTTATGCCGAAGAGCTGATGCATTACGCGGGTGCGGGTTGGATCGACACTTTGCATTCCTATGGTAATTTCAACTATTTCCCGGCCCGGCCGACTCAGTTCATCCGCGAGCATGCCGTTCGCGCGCTCGACATCCTCGAAAGAAACGGGATCGAGTTGCGCGTCTGGGTCAATCACGGGGGCCGCAACAACCGGCAAAACCTCGGCGATCAGGACTGGTACGAAGGGGATGACCCGACCTCGCCGGCCTATCATCTCGATTTTCTGCGGGATTACGGCACCGAGTATCTCTGGTCCCATGCAGACGCCGATCAGTTCGGGGCGCCAACGGTGGTTCGTCCGATGGAGATGCGTGACGGCTCTCGGATGTTCGGGTTTCCGCGTCTGACCATCGTCCGGGATTTCCCGGATGCCGCTCACATCGGCAGATTGCGCGGGTTCGCCCATACCGAAGCGCAGACCGGCTCGCGCCTTCACAGTTGGCTGCCCCAGGCCCTCGCCTGCCAGCTCAGCGACGCAGCTCTGCAATCGCTGGTCGATCGGCAGGACATATGCGTCTTCGCGCAGCATCTGGGCGCGATCGCGCCGATGACCAGCTTCGACCGCGAGATGGTCTCGGCGCTGACCCGGCTGCGCCGCTGGCAGGATGACGGCGCGATCCTGGTCGCGCGCACCGCGCGCCTGCTGCATTACAACCGTGTTCGCGACCATCTCGTTTTTACCGTCGCACCCGGTCGCGATCGCCTCGTCATCGACATCGAGGCGGTCGACGATCCGGTTCGCGGACCATGGATCCCCGATCTCGAAGATCTTCGCGGCATCACCTTCGAGGTCGAGCCGCGCTCCGGACGGCGGGTGGCTCTCTCTCTCGGCGGCGAGCCGGTCGCCGCTGGCGAACTGGTGATGCAGCATCATGCCGCCGGCGCCGGGCTGATCGGCATCCGCTGGTTCTCGCCCGACGAGACGGATTACGCGGCTCCTTTCCTGGCGCGGGAACGCACCTCCTACGTCTTGTGGAGCGGGTCGGCACGGGAGCATGTCGCGGCGCAGGCGGCCGAGATCGTCGCGGCGCTTCGAGCCGCCGGCAAAGCCCCAGGAGTTCTCGATCAGGCGCGGTACGAAGCGGCCGTGGCCGCGGCGATCGATCGTTACGGCAACGGATTAGCCGCAGCGACGCGGGCCCTCGAGCAGATCGGCTTCACCGAAATCAGAGACGGGCTCGAAATCGGCAGCGGCGCCGGCGATTGGTGCCTGGCTTTCCTCGAGCACGCCGAGCGGGTGGTCGGGGTGGAGCCGGCCGCCGAGCAGGTCGAGGTCGCGCGCATCGCGGCGCAGCGGCTCGGCCGCGCCGACCGCGCGCGATTTGTTCAGCAGCCCGTCGAGCAGATCGAGCCCGGCCGCGAGCCCTTTGCCCGAGGGTCGTTCGATTGCGCCTGGTGCCGCGGGGCGCTGACCCATCTCGATATCGAGATGATGCTGGCCAGGATCGGCGGCGCGCTCGGGAATGGCCGGCCGTTTTATTGCTCCTATGCCGGCGAGGGTCAGCTGCTGCACGATCTGGGTGCGGCGCTCTACGGTAATGACCCGGAGGAAGCTGCGGACCCGCTCGGCGATATGCTGGCCGGCTATCTGCGCCGTTGCGGGGTCTCTCGGGTGCCGGGCTCAAAGCGGCGCCTGCTGGAACCCGACGAGCTTCTCCGCGCCTGCCGATCCATGGGGTTCTCCTACATCGGGCAACCCGGGATCCAGGACGGTGTCGCCGCTTATCTCGGATTGCCGGGGAGCTTCGATTTGCTCGTGCGCAAGGCGCAGGAACCGGCCGAGGCCAAGGCCACCCTGCTCGAATCGGGAGAGGGCGCGTCGCTGGAGGAGCTGGAGCTGATCGCGCGGAGCGGATGTCCGCGGCTTGTGTGCGACGTGCTGGCGGCGCAGGACCCGGAGCTCGCCGACCCCGCCGCCCGCGATCTTTTCGCGCGTGCGCTGATCCGAGCGGGCCGCGGCGGCGAAGAGCAGGCCGCCTCGCTGTGCGATGCGGCCCCGCCGCTGGTGTCGGCGCTGGCTGCCGGGCTGTTCTGGCACGACCGCGGCGATTACGTTCGCGCCACGAGGTGCTACAAACGACTGCCGGAGGACCACCCCGACCGGGCGTTTCTGATCGGCAGTTGCCGGCTGCATCAGCGCCACTGGACCGGCGCGCGGCGCATCTTCACGCGCGCGGCCGAGCGCGGGTCGGGAGCTCCGCGCGAATGGGTCGGCCTGATCGCGGCCTATTTCAATGCTCGGGACCATCACGAAGCACAACGAGCCTTCCGCCGCTTTG
>CAVPFW010000016.1:0-64235 GCA_963703855.1 uncultured Alphaproteobacteria bacterium | reverse complement strand
CTGCATGGCTTCACCATTCCGTGCTGTGTTCGGTTCAAACCGGCCGACTGCCCTTTTTACTGCACCGCCTCGCCGTGGATCGCGAGGTCCAGGCCTTCGCGCTCGATGTCGGTGCCGACGCGCAACCCGATCGTCAGATCGACCAGCTTGAGCAGGATCAAGGACACGATCGCGTCGTAGACGACGGTCACGGCGACGCCGTAGAGCTGCACGATAACCTGGTGCGGGTTGCCGTCGATTAGCCCGCTCTTGCCGGCGCCGCCGACCCAGGCCACCGCCAGCACCCCGGTCAGGATCGCGCCCAAAGCGCCGCCGACGCCGTGCACGCCAAAGGCGTCGAGGCTGTCGTCATACCCCATCGCATGCTTGAGGGCCGTCGTGCTCCAGCAGCAGACGATTCCGGCGGCGACGCCGATGATCAGCGCGCCGCGCGGATCGACAAAGCCCGAGGCCGGGGTGATCGCCACCAGCCCGGCAACCGCGCCCGAGATGATGCCGAGCACGCTCGGCTTGCCCCTGACGATCCATTCGGCGAACATCCAGACTAGCGCCGCGGTCGCGGTGGCGATCTGGGTCACTGCCATCGCCATGCCCGCATTGCCGTTGGCCGCGGTCGCCGAACCGGCGTTGAACCCGAACCAGCCGACCCACAACAGCGAGGCGCCGATCACGCTGAAAACGAGGTTGTGCGGCGGCATCGGCTCGGTGCCGTAGCCGCGCCGCTTGCCCAGGACCAGCGCCGCCATCAGGCCGGCGACGCCGGAATTGACGTGCACCACTGTGCCGCCGGCGAAATCGAGCACTCCGGCGCCGTTGAGAAATCCGTCGGCGCCCCACACCCAATGCGCGATCGGGGCATAGACGCACAGGCTCCACAGCCCGATGAACCACAACAGCGCCGAAAACTTCATGCGATCGGCAATGGCCCCGCAGATCAGCGCCGGAGTGATGATCGCAAAGGTCATCTGAAAGCACATGTAGACCGATTCCGGGATGGACCTGGCCAGGTCGTTAACCGAGTCGAGCGTCATCCCGAGCAGCATGAACCGGCTTAAACTACCCAAAAGCGGCGATCCTGTGGTGAAGGCAAAGCTGTACCCGAGCACGGTCCACAGCACCGTGACGAGGCAGGTCACGGCAAAGCTCTGCATCACCGTGGCCAGCACATTCATCTTGCGAACCATGCCGCCATAAAAGAGGGCAAGCCCCGGAATGGTCATCATCAGCACGAGGGCCGTCGAAGTCAGCATCCATGCGGTGTCGCCGCTGTCCAGCCTCGGAGGAGCGGCTGCCGCGGCCGGAGCGGGCGTCTGCGCCAGAGCCGAAGCGGCCGCCAGCAACATCGGCACGGCAGCGGAAAGTGCGAGTCGCCCGTAACGGTAGAATGGTCTCATCCCGCTGCCTTCTCGGTGGAACCCAATGGTGCCTGCAAAGTGACGGGCGAGATCCGGACCTCGGCGGGTGATGCCAGGAATGGTGCCAGCCGATGCGTTTCGGACCGCACCGGCAAAATCAAGCCGAACGCGTCGGCTTTGCGGCGGCAGCAGGAGCGCTCGATCTCGGAACTCCAGGCTTCCGTTGCCGGAACGCGCTCAATGGGATCGGGGGCCGGTCGTTACGACCGGCCGCTCTCCCCATCGCCGGGAGTGAGTGCCGCGGCTCAATCGGCCACGGCGGGGACCTCCTCGCCGTCACCGAAATTGTAGGCTGTCTCGCCATGAACCGCATCGTCGCCGATGCGCAAGGTCGCCTCATCCATCCGCAAGGCGACGAAGACCGAGATCACCTTGAGGATGACGAATGTGGCGATGATGTTGAGCACGATGATGAACGCCGCCGCGTAGATCTGCAGCAGGAACTGGTTGAAGTTGCCGTAGAGCCAACCGGTTCCGCTCACGCCCGGCGCGTCCTTCTCGGTCCCGATGTATTCGATCATGTCCGGGTTGGCGAGGATACCGGTCAACAGGCCGCCCATCAAGCCGGCGACGCCGTGGGTCGACAGCACGCTGAGCGTATCATCGACCTTGGCGAACAGCGCGGTCTTCTGCACCTTGTTCATGAAGAACCAGGGAATGATGCCGGCGCAAATGCCGATGATGATGGCGCCCCAGCCGTTGACGTAGCCCGCCGCCGGGGTGATGCCGACCAGGCCGGCAATCATGCCGTTGATGGCGCCGACGACCGACGGCTTGCCGTAGACCATCGAGTCCATGATCGTCCAGACCAGCAGCGCGACGCAGGTGCACAGGTTGGTATTGAGCACCGCGGCCGAGGCGTCGGCGTTGGCGAAGTAGGGGTCGCCGCCGTTGAAGCCGTTCCAGCCGAGCCACAGGATGCCAGCACCGGCCAGCGCCATCAGCAGACTGTTCGGCGGGAAATGGTCGCGATCCTGCTGAATGCGCGGGCCGATCACTGCCGCCGCGACAAAGCCCGAGGTGCCGGCGGCGAGATGGATCACATAGCCGCCGGAGAAATCGAGGGCCCCGAGCTGAGCCAGCCAGCCGCCACCCCAGATGCTGAACGCGCCGACCGTGTAGACGAACGTCATCCACAACGGCACGAAGATGATCCACGCCTTGAAGCTCATCCGCCCGATCAGCGAGCCGGCGAGGATGATCACGGTGATCGCGGCGAACACGAACTGGAAGAACATCATCGTCGCCATCGGGAAGGCCAGCGGCGGCATGCCCGATGCGGCCTCCGGGATGGTCGCTTGCCCGGTCAGGAACCCGGCCGATAGTGCCGACAGCGGTTTGCCCCAGAACGGAAACATTTTCGGGCCAAAGGACATGTTGTAGGCCCACAGCACCCAGACGACCATCACCGCGGCAAAGGCGTACAGCGCCATGAATGCCGAGTTGACCGCCCATTTTCTTTTAACGATTCCCCCATAGAGGATCACCAGCCCGGGCACGCTTTGCAGGCCGACAAAAGTTGCGGCAGCCATTTGCCAAGCGTTGGAACCGGTATCAAGCCATTTTGGCGATGGGACTAGCATCTCTCTGCCTCTTGCGGTTGCTGTCGGACCCAAGCGTTCAAACCGAGCCCTTCACTGGCGAATGCGGAAAGCGCATCCCCTCGGGATCGCGTTGAGGCAAGATCCATGCCTAGATTGAAAACCGTCGCCGGCTCTGGAGAAGGCGCTCGTTCGATGATGCTCGATCCCTTTGGGTTTTCGCCCGCGACAACACCGGATGCACGGGTTGCGGGGCACCGTCGCCGTCGGCGATGGATGGTTTCCGGGATCGCGGCGGGTGCCTTGCTGCTGGCCTCAGCCGGTGACAGCCGGGCGGCTGCGGCGGGAACCCTTCACCTGCGCTGTACTAATCCCGCGAGCGGGGCAACCTGGCCGATCGTCGTCGATCTCGATCGCGGCCGCGTCGATTTGCTGTCCGCAACCATCACCGACAGGTGGATTAGCTGGCATGATCCAAAGCAGGGGTTTTTTGAGCTCGAACGCGCTACCGGCAAGCTCCAATTCCGCAACGCATCGAGCACCGGCGGCTATTTCCTGTACTACTCGTGCAGGCCGGGATAGCGGGAGCGCGACGATGTTGCGGCAGGGTCGGAGGTCAACGAGCGCCCGGGCGGCGCAGTCAATTTGCCTAAACTATAGGCAATATTATGCCGAAATTTTCGGCAATCTAACCGGGACGTTCATAACCAGGTTCGAAGGCGTCATTTTGATGAATTTCGAGAACGTTGGAGAGCATGGATTGGACAAGCCGCGTCGATCCAGGGGACCGGCGACCCGGCGGAAGCGGCGCCATGGCGACGGTTGAGGCCGGCGTGCAGGCGCGCGTCGGGTTCGCCTCGAAGACCGGGCCGCGCAAGGACAACGAGGATTTCGCCGGCGCTCTCTACGGCGCCGAGTTGCCCGAGCCGCGCCAGGAGGTGGTCGCGGCGATCGCCGATGGAATCGGCGGCGCAAAGGGGGGTCGCACCGCGGCCGAAACCGCGGTGCGCGGGTTCCTCGATGGATTTTGCGATCTGCCCGAGACCATGGAGGTGCTGCGCGCCGGCGCCAGGATCATCAATGCGCTCAACGGCTGGATCAATACCCTGGGTCGTCAAGACCCCGAGCTTGCGGGAATGGGTTGCACGTTCACGGCGCTGGTGCTGCGCGGCCGGGTCGCCCACCTGCTGCATGTCGGGGATACGCGTGCCTATCGGTTGAGTAGGGATCGCCTGACTTGCCTGACCATCGACCATGTGCGCCAGGACGGCACGGGTCGCTCGCACACCCTCAACCGGGCGCTGGGCGTGGAGACGGAGGTGCGCCTCGACTACGCGGCGCAACCGGTGGCGTTGCACGACCGTTTCCTGTTGTGCAGCGACGGCGTGCACGGGTTTCTGACGGATGAGAGCATCGCCGACATCCTGCGCGACCGCTCCGCTCCCGAGGATACCGCGGGCGCGTTGGTAGCGTCCGCGCTCCAATCCGGCAGCACCGACAACTGCACCGCCTTGGTTCTGGACGTGGTCGCGCTGCCGACGGCCGGATCGGCCGACATCAGCGCCGCCATCCTGCAGCTGCCGATCATCCCGGCGCCGGCCGGCGGCGAGACGATCGACGGATTTGTTCTGAAAGCGCTGATCTCGGAGGGACGGTACAGCCGACTGTTCGGCGCGGAGGACGAAGTCGCGGGCGGCACGGTCGCCTTGAAGTTCCCCAAGCCCCAGATCGCCAGCGTCGAAGCCTACCACGCGGCTTTCGTCCGCGAGGCTTGGGTCGGCGCTCGGGTGCACAATCCTGGAATCGGGCGCGTCATCGAGCTTCCGCCCGGACGCCAGACCTCCCTCTACACGGTTATGCCGCTCTATCAGGGCGAACTTCTGGAAGCGCGGCTGTCGCGTTCTCCGGCGCTGGGATTGGAAGAGGGACGGACGATCGCCGTCGCGCTGAGCCGCGCGGTGGGGGCGCTGCATCGCGCCGGCATCATCCATCGCGACATCAAGCCGGACAACGTGATCCTCGAAGGCGGCGGATCCTTGAAGCTGATCGATCTCGGGGTGGTCCGCGTGCCTGGGCTGGAGGAGTTTCCACCCGAGTACATCCCCGGCACTGCGGCCTACATGGCGCCCGAAATGTCCGAGGGCGAAGCCGGCGACGAGGCCACCGACATCTACGCTCTGGGCGTCACCATGTTCCGCGCGTTCACGCGCGAATTTCCATACGGCAACGCCGACGCCACCAGCCCGCCGCGCCGCAACCGGCCGAAGGACTTTTCCGCGCTGCGGCCGGACCTTCCCGCGTGGCTCCAGGCGGCGCTCGCGCGCGCGATCGCCGTCGACCCCGCGAAACGCTTTCACGACATGACCGAATTCGCGCTCGAGATCGAGGCCGGACCGGCGCGCGCCCCGACCGGAGCTCAACGGCCGCGCACGCTTTATGAACGCGCTCCGCTGCAGGTCTGGCAAGGCGTGGCCGCTCTGCTGGCGCTGGCGCTGCTGGTGTCCCTGCTGATGCGTTAGCTGGCGCCCCAGCGATCGGCATGGACGATTTCAGCGAGCGGGCGGCGGGTCAGCGGCCCGAATTTGCCGAGCGGCCAGCCGATCGGCATCAGCGCGAAGGTGTCGACATCGTCGGGGATGCCGAGCACGGCCCTGACCTCGTCCTCGCAGCGGATGTGGTTGGTGGTGATCACGGTGCCGAGACCGAGGGCACGGCAGGCGAGCAGGATGTTTTGCACCGCCGGGTAGATGCTGGCGCCGCGGATGCGGTCGGCATAGGCGAGCTCGTCTTCGTAACGGGCGGCGATCGCGGGCGGCAGAGTTTCGCGCGGCGGCACCACCGGGCGGCGCTGGCACGGGACCAGCAGCACCGGGGCCTCGCCCATATGCTCCCACAAATAAGCGCCTGTCCGCATCATCCGGGCGAATTGCTGCTCGGTGAGGTGGGGCGGCCGGCCGCGCGCGGCGTAAACGGCCTCGGCGATGTCGGACGCCTTGCGGTAGATGACGCCGAGCCTGCGCCGCTGCTCGCGATCGCGCACCACGACAAAGGCCCAGTTCTGGGCGTTGCCGGCCGAAGGTGCGCGGATCGCCGCATCGAGGATCTTGGTGATCAGCTCCTCGGGGACGGGATCGGGTTTGAGGCGGCGCAAGGAGCGCGCCGAATAGATCGCCTCGAACAACCCGATCTCCGGCATCGCCGGCTCCTCCTTCGTTCAGCCGCGTTGGATCCGTGCTCCCGGTGAAGACCGGGGCCCATTCTGCAACGGGCACCGGCCCGCGGCGGTGTAACGGGAATTTCCCGTAGCCTCGCAGAAATCGATCCATTGAATCTCACGCCTTGTCGCAGCCCGGCGCTGTCGGCATCGGCGGGTCGCAGACCCGCCGTGAGCTCGATCCGGCCGACGCCGTCGAATCCGGTGAGCGGGCAGGCACCGAAGGCGCTGGGCTTCCGCTGAGCCGAAACCCGTCGCTTTCGCCGTGTGATCTCGTGAAATGCGTACGGCAGGTCGGATGGGCCGGCCTGCCGTACTCGGAGGAAAGAGCATGCACAAGATGCGCTTTCTCCTGGTGCTCCGGTTTCGGGTCTGGCGCCGGCGGGTTCTCGTCGTCGTCAGGCTGAACCGGGCCTAGGAGCGGCCGGCCGAGGTGACACCCTCGGCCGGCCACCTCCGTCAATATAGGCCCCATCGGGCCTCGGGTCTACGCTCCACTCAGCGGCCCGAGCGCGGCGCGAGCAGGGTGACGTAGTCCCAGGCGATCGTGGCGGCGGCGAGCGCGGTGATCTCGGCATGGTCATAGGGCGGCGACACTTCGACCACGTCCATCCCGGCGAAATCGAGGCCGGCGAGGCGGCGCAGGATCGCCCGGGCCTGCCAGGTCGCGAGGCCGCCCACTTCCGGCGTGCCGGTCCCCGGGGCGAAGGCCGGGTCGAGGGCGTCGACGTCAAAGGTCAGATAAGCCGCGGCGTCGCCGATCACGTCCCGAATGCGCTCGGCCGCGGCGGCCGGACCGCGCTCGTGGACCTCCTCGGCGAAGAGGATCGTCACCCCCTTGCCGACGGTCCAATCGTGCACCTCCTTGTGCATCGGCGAGCGGATGCCGATCTGGGCCGTGCGCCGCGGGTCGATCAGACCCTCCTCGATCGCGTGGTAGAACGGCGAGCCATGGCCCCAGGCGAGGCCGAAGCTTTCGGGCCAGGTGTCGACATGCGCGTCGAAATGGACCAGCGCCAGCGGACCGCGGCGGCGCGCCAATGCGCGCAGCAATCCGATGGTGACGGTGTGGTCGCCGCCCAGCGCCACCAAATGCTGCAAAGGCGCCGCCTGCGCCTCGATCTTAGCCAGGCTGCCGAGGATGTCGCCGTGGGCGATGCGGAAGTCGCCGATGTCGGCGAGGTCGAGCGCCGCCGGGTCGCCCCAATTTGCCGGATGGGCGCCGTCGACCAGCATGCGGCTCGCCCGGCGGATCGCCTCCGGCCCGAAACGCGCCCCCGGCCGGTTCGAGGTGCCGAGGTCATAGGGTATGCCGGCGACGCAGATGGCGGCGTCGGGATCGGTGCGCGCGACGCCGAGAAAGGTCGGCGGCACGGCAAAAGTCGGAACTGGAGTCATGACAATCTATTTAAGCAAAGAACCCTGAATATCAATATACGGTAAATGTTCTCCCAAAGTTAACAAGATCCCGATTGCAGAACCTTTCGGCGTCAATGAAAGAACGCCGGCGGCGCCTGCACGACCGGGGCCGCCGCGGCGAAAATTTCGCGGCGGTCGCCCGAGCGCGGCGGATAAATGCGCTCCCGGTTGATGATCTCCTTGGTGCGCTTGGCAGCCGCCCCTTTGGTCGCGACCCGCCGATCCCAGCCGGCGGTGCACACCGCCCCCCAGGGGCCGAGATCGAGGATCGTCGTGTACCAGCCGATCTCAAGCGGCAGCATCGGCAACCCGAGCAGATCGCAGACGACATTGTGGCCGGCGAACCGTCCCATCGGGCGGCCGTGCTGGCACGACATCACGCAAGGGTGAGTGCCGTCGATCGGGAACCAGGCCGCGTCGCCGGCGGCGAACTCGGCCGGCATGCCCTCGACTTTCAGATGCGCGTCGACCGGGACGCGGCCGAACCGGTCGCGCTCGACCGGGAACAGCAGGGTCAGCGGATCGGCCTGCATGCCGGCGCACCATAGGACGGTGGCGGCGGCGATGCGCTCGCCGGTCGACAGGGTCGCGCCCTCGCCATCGACCGAGGCAACGGAAACGCCGGGCCGGGTCTCGACGCCAAGCGCCCGGAGCGCTTGGTCGATCACCGCGCGCGCCTGCTCGCCCATGTCGGAGCCGATCCAGGGCTGCCGGTCGGCGAGGATCACGCGCGGCGCGCCCTGGCCGCCGGCAAGGGCAGCGCGGAGCTTGTCGGGCATTTCGGTTGCCGTTTCGATACCGGTGAGCCCGCCGCCGATAACCAGGACGGTCCACTGCCCCGGCGATGGAGCGCGGCCGGGCAGCGCCGCGATATGGGCGTTGAGCCGGCAGCCGGCGTCGTAGGTGTCGACATCGAAGGCGTGAGCGGCGAGGCCGGGGAGCGGCGGGCGCGCGACCCGGCTGCCGAGGGCGAAGACCAGCCGGTCATAGGGCACCGGGTCGGCGATGCCCGCGCACAAGACGCGGCGCCGCGCAAAGTCGATGTCGGTCACCTCTGCTTCGATCCGCCGAACGCCGACCGGCCGCAGAACCTGATCGAGCGGGATGCGCGTGCCGTCGAGCTCAGCCTCGTAGTTGCGCACCCGGATCGAATGAAACGCGCTGCGGTCGATCACCGTGACCTCGACCCGGTCGGGGCCGATGCCGAGCTCGTCGAGTTTGCGGGCGGCGCCGATCGCGCTCCACAGCCCGGCAAAACCGGCGCCGAGAACGATGATCCGCTGAACCGCGCTGGCATTCGACTCGGATCGAGACACGTGATCTCCCTCCACGACCCCGGCGCCGCCGGATCCTCGCTCCACCTGTTTCTACAAGGAATTTACAGGACGGCCATCCCCATCGGCACCGCGGCGTCCGGCAGCGAGCGCGGTGACAGTCGACACTATGTGATACGATTGCGGCAATTTCATAGCCGGCAAATGCCGCACGCCTGAACCGACGATCCGCGGCAGACCGTGACGACGACCAAGATCCGCCGTGCCGGCCCCGCATTCGCGACCGAGAAAGCTCGGTGCGACGGCGCCTATGCGACGAGCCGGAACCGCGCGGCAGCAATCTGGACGCGCATGGGTCGCAGCGGCGCCGGAGGGATGGGGCGGCTCTATTGCGCCTAAGACCTCGGTGCGCCGATGCGGCGCGGCTTTGGGGGTGGGAGGCGATGCGCTCGTTCGCCGCGATCGCGCTCGGCGTCGGGCGCGGCCATAAACCGTCCTGGGGCAGCCTCCCCTCCTCGACCCTGCCGACGGCGATCGGGCTGCTCGCCCTGGCGCTGCGGCTCCGTGGGCTCGGCGACAAGCCGTTTTGGCTGGACGAGATAACCAGCCTGCGCCGGGCGACGGCGAGCCTTCCCGACCTCGTCGCCGACTTGCTGCACAACAGCCATTATCCGAGCTATTTCCTGCTGTTGTGGCTGGTCGGGCGGATCGGCACGTCGCAGTGGCTGCTGCGCCTGCCTTCGGCGCTGTTCGGGGCGGTCGGCGCATCCCTGACCTGCGCGATCGGCAGCAGGGCGGCGGGCCGACGCAGCGGCGCCGTCGCCGGGCTGCTGATGGCGTTGTCGCCGTTCGAGGTTCAATTCGGGCAGGAGGCGCGCTCCTACACCCTGGTGTCCTGCCTGGTGCTGACCGCGCTTTTTGGGTTGGTGCGGCTGGCCCAGACGCCGGCCGCCGCAGCGCTCCCCCTGCGCCAGGAGAATTCCCTGCGCGGCGCGTGGATCGCCTACGGTCTCGGCACGGCGGCGGCGCTGATCGTGCTCAACGTCGCGGTGCCGTGGCTGCTCGCGGCCAATCTCGGCGCCGTCGCGATCGCCCGGCACGCCGGCGGCGCGAGACGCGCGTTTCTGCGCAATTGGGGTCTGGCCCAGGCGCTGATCCTCGCCGCCTGGATCCCCTCGCTCGCCTGCGTCTATGTCGCCAGCAGCGGCGGGGTGCTCGACGGCGCCGGCTGGGCGCCGGCCGGGACATTCCAAACCGTCTGGTCGATCGTCGCGCCGGTATACCTGCTGCGCATTTCGAGCTTTATCACCTACGACCTGCTTCCGGCCGCGGTGCCCGGGCTCGCGGTCGTCATCGCCGCGCTGGCATTGCTCGGCGCCTGGCGGCTGCGCCGCGACCCGACGGTGCTGGCGATCCTCGGCAGCGCGGCGCTGGTGCCGCCGCTCGGCCTGCTGCTGCTCTCGCTGTTCGTGCCGGTGCTGGTGCCGCGATATTTCGCCTGGAGCGCGGCACCGTTCTTCATCTTTGCCGGCGCCGGCCTGGGTCGGCTCTCATTCCCCGGCTTTGCCGCGGCGGCGGCGGCGCTCGGTACGGCGTGCCTGGTCAATTTGATCCCCTATTACGGTTACGAGACCAAGCCGCGCTGGGATCTGTTGGCTGCGCAGCTCGCCGCTGCGGCCCAGCCGGGCGACGTGGTGCTGCTCGACAGCTATTATTCCTATTCGGTGCTTTCCGCTTTTGCCGTCCGCGCCGGTCTCGACGAGCATCGGATCGCCTTGACCTGGAGCCTGCAGCAGGCGACCGGACTCGCACCCGGCCACGATCTGTGGGCGGTCTATGGGCGGGCGGGGCAGAACATCAAAAAACAGTCGCCCGAAGATTACCGCCGCACCCTTGCCGCCCTCGGCGAGCCGGTCGCCGAGAATTCGGTCGGGCGCTACATCGTCCTGTGGCGGTTCAGGCAGCCGCTGGGACCCGGAGGGCCGGCGAGGGAGGTTACCGTGAATTAACCTCCAGGACATGCTGCCGCCACCTCGGCTCTCCATATCAGCCCGACACGACAATGATTGCGAGGAGAAGGCCAAATGATCAAGTTTGCAACCCTTGGACTGGTTGCGGCGGAGATTATAGCGCGGGCGGGCGGGCCGGCGGCGGCAGCGGCCCTTACCGGGCAACAGTATGCCGGCGAAGCCCGGGTGAGCCTGCTACAAGCCCGAGCCGTCGCGCTCAAGGCGGCTCCGGGTGCCATTACCGCGGAAGAGCTGGAGAAGGAGGCGGGCGGCAGCGGCCTTCGCTACTCGTTCGACATCAAGGCGCAGGGCGCAGCGCACGAAGTCGGGGTCGATGCCGAGACCGGAGCTCTGCTGGAGAATTCGATCGAAGGCGCGCATCCCGATTAGGCTCCCCTCCCGGGGCGGCGCCGCGGAACGCCGGCGCTTGACAGGCGCGCCCTTAGCTGGCGGGATCGCGGCCTTGAATTCCGATGGAGGGTTCGATGGCGCGGGCAAACCGGGTGCGGGAATTGTGGCAGGCGGGCAAGCCCGTCATCAACAGCTGGCTCGGCATTCCGTCGAGCTTTTCGGCCGAGGTGATGGCCCATCACGGGTGGGATTCCCTGGTCGTGGACATGCAGCACGGCATGATCGACTACCAGACTATGGTGACCATGCTGCAGGGCATCTCAACGACCGAAACGGTGCCCTTGGTGCGGGTGCCGTGGAACGACCCGGCCCATATCCAAAAGGCGCTCGACGCCGGCGCCTACGGCATCATCTGTCCGATGATCAACACCCGTGCCGAGGCCGAAAAGCTCGTCGAACTCGATGCGCTACGCGCCATTGGGCCATCGCAGCTCGGGGCCGATCCGCGCCTCGCTTTATGGCGGGGCCGATTACCACGCCAAGGCCAACGACATCGTCGTCGCCTTCGGCATGATCGAGACCGCCGAGGCGATCGGTAACCTCGACGAGATCCTGTCGGTCAAGGGGCTCGACGCGATCTATGTCGGCCCATCGGACCTGTCGATCTCTCACGGCTATTCGCCGGGCGGCGACAAGCCCGACGAGTGGATGATGACGGCGCTCAAAAAGGTGCTCGACGGCTGCAAAAGGCACGGCGTCAAGCCCGGCATCCATTGCGGCGCGCCGGCCTACGCCAAGCAGATGATCGAGATGGGCTTCATGTTCGTCACCGTCGGCGGCGACACCCGCTTCGTGACGATGGGCGGCCAGGCGGCGGTGCAGGAGATGCGCGGGGGGGCACCCTCGAAGCCCGCTTCCGGCGGCAGCACCAGCCCGTACTAGCCCTCACCCTTCCCATCGCTGCCGCGACGGACCCCTTCCCTCTCCCGCAATGCGGGAGAGGGTGCCGAGCGCAGCGAGGCGGGTGAGGGGGAGGCGGGTGAGGGCCCTCACCCGCCGATGGCGCCCTGGGTTTCGACGTAGAGCGCGTAGATCGACTGGCTCGCGGCCATGAACAGGCGGTTGCGCTTGCGCCCGCCGAAACAGACGTTGGCGCAGCGCTCGGGCAGCATGATATGGCCGATCATCTTGCCGTCGGGCGCGAACACAGCGACCCCGTCCTGCGCCTCGCCGCCGGACCACCCGCACCACAGATTGCCGTGGACATCGACGCGGAAGCCGTCGGAGCCGCCGGGTTCGCCGTTGAAGAACTCGCGGCCGTTGGCGGTCTTGGTGCCGTTGTCGACGACATCGTAGACCTGGATCGTCCGCGGCAACGGGCCCGGCGTGTCGATGACGTAGAGCAGCTTTTCATCGGGTGAGAAGGCGAGCCCGTTCGGCCGCTTCATATCGCCGACGGCGATCGTCATCGCGCCGGTCTTCGGGTCGATCCGATAGATCCGGAACGGCAGTTCCTGCGGCGCGGGATGGCCCAGATAGTTGCCGCGGGTGCCGGCGCCGTTGTCGCTGAACCAGATCGAGCCGTCGGATTTGACGACGACGTCGTTGGGGCCGGTCAGCCGCTTGCCCTCGAAGCTGTCGGCGAGCACGGTAATAATGCCGTCATATTCGGTACGGGTCACGCGCTGGGCGTCCATCTCGCAGGTCACCAGGCGGCCCTGGCGGTCGCGGGTATTGCCGTTGGCATAGTTGGATGGCTTGCGGAACACGCTGACCGCCCCGGTCTCCTCCTCCCATTTCATGATCCGGTCGTTGGGAATGTCGCTCCACAACAGGTAGCGGCCGTCGCCGAACCACACCGGGCCTTCGTCGAAGCGGCAGCCGGTGGCGATCCGCTCGATCGCGGCGTTGCCGAGGACCAGAGGCTGAAACCGCGGATCGAGCACCTTGATGCGCTGATCGGGATAGCGGACCGGATCGCCCGTCTCGGCCCGCGGCGCCCCGCCCCCCGACCCGAACTCGGCCGCCGCGACCGCGCCGGCCAGCATGAACGAGCGTCTTCCGATCATCGCATCCTCCGATGTTTTTGTCGTTGCGCCGGCTTGATCAAGAGTTCGGGCCGCGCTCCATCGATACCGGCTGCCAGCGACGGAGATCGCCTTTGGCCAGGACCGACGGGTTGACGCACGACATCGGCCATTTGCCGGAGAGCGCCAAGGACAGCTCGAGCCCGACCCGCCGGCGGCGTGCCGGATCGAACCGGGCGGTGGCCGAGGCGACATGCGCGGTCAGGATCACCTTGTCCATGCGCAGAAGCGGGTTGTTGCCGCCGGGCGGCTCCTGCTCGAGCACGTCGAGCCCGGCGCCGGCGATCACCCCGTCGTCGAGCGCCTTGATCAGCGCCGCCTCGTCGGTGGTCGGGCCGCGCCCGGTCGAGACGTAGATCGCGGTCTTTTTCATCTGACGGAAATGCTCTTCGCGGATCAGGCGGTTGGCGCTTTCGGTCGCCGGGGTGTGCATCGACAGGATGTCGGCGCGGGCGAGCAATTCCGGCAGGCTGACCGGCTCGACCCCGCGCTCGACCATGACGATCTCTTCGATATAGGGGTCGTAGGCGATGACGTGCAGGCCGAACGGCTTGGCCCGCTCGGCGACCGCACGGGCGACGTGGCCGAAGGCGATCAGGCCCAAGGTCATGCCCCGCAGGCGCGGGATCTTGAGCAACGCCGGCCGTCCTTCACTCCAGCGCCCGTCGCGCACCATCCGGTCCTGCTCGATCAGCCGGCGATGGGTGGCGAGGATCAAGGTCATCGCGTGGTCGGCGACTTCCTCGATGAAGGTGTCGGGGCAATTGGTGACCGGGATGCCTTTCGCGGTCGCGGCATCGACATCGACGCTGTCGACCCCGACGCTCCCCAAGGAGATGATCCTGCAGCGCTGCAGGCCGTCGATCATCTTCCTGGTGATGCGGCGCCCCTTGGCATAGACCGCGTCGGCCTCGCGCGCGGCGCTGACGAACTCGTCCTCGGACCCCGCCGGGATCTCGTAGATCTCAGCGTCGATCGGCGCCAGCGCCTCCATCTCATAGCCGTAGCCGCCGCCGGCGACGGTGAAGCTGGCACCCGCCGGCGTGGCGATCCTGAACTTGGCCAATATCCCCTCCACATGCGAAATCCGCCGCGCGGATCAGACCGTCCGCAGCCGGGATTGTCAACGCTGCGCCGGCCCCGCGAGCGGCCGCCCGAGGTTCGCGCCTGGTTCGTTGTTAACCTTAACCGATAGTGCTAAGGTCGCCGCCAATTCAACCGCTTCACGCGCCGCGCCGAACCGCAGGGGTTCGATATCGGCCTGCCGCCAACGCCAATGCGGGGCGCCGCCTGTCGCAGGGAGGGATCGAGAATGAGGATCAGCGGCCTCGTAGCCCGGTTCGGCGCGGCCTGGTTCGGCGCGGTCTTGCTGATGGCCGCGAGCGCGGCACATGCCGACGACCCGGCGAGCGCCTTTCTCTCGACCTCGCCGGGGTTGTTCAAGATCTGCGAGGACCAGACCTATGCGCTGTGCGCGGTCGCCCGCTGCTTTGTCTTCAACGGCGTCTCGTACTGCCGATGCGATGTGAAACACGGCGACAGCATCAGCCTGCCGCTGAATTTCGACCATGGCCAGGATGTCTGCACGGTCAATGCCGAGGGCGCCGACAACCGTTACATGGTCAGCACCTTCAGCGCGCCCGCATCGGTCATCGCCCCCAATGGCGACCAGGCGCTCTACACCTGCCCGGCGGCAAGCTCGAACGGCGCCTACGCCCAGTGCGACGGCGGCGTGTGCTTCAAGAGCACCAAGGGCCAATCGTTTCCGGGGTTCGCCGAGCCGCTGAAAAAGGACGAGATCATCTGCTCGTGCCCGATCACCGTCGCCGACCCGGCAACGGCCAAGACCGGCTACCAGATCGCCGGTCCCTATCCCTGCCGCAGATCGTTCTTCCGGAATTGCAAGAGCGCCACCGCCAACACCGACACCGGCTCGCATATCTATGTCGGCGCCCCGACCGGGTCGGCCCGCCTGCTGACCCGCGAGCTCTACGGACGCGCCCCGCCCCTCAACGAATGCCGTCTGCCGCCCTGGGCCGCGGAATAGGAGCGCGTCGGCGGCGGCCTACGGCTGGCGCCGAGGGTAGCTCATCAGCCCGGCGCCGGCTTTCGGCGGATGGGCGCGGATCGCCGCCTCGTTGGGCTCGGTGCCCCAGCCCGGGGTGTCGGGGACGACGATGTGGCCGTTCTCGAATTGCGGCAAGGTTGTGAACAGCTCGTGGTCCCAGGCGAGCCGGTCGACATCGACCTCCATGATGCGCAGATTGGGCACGGCGGCGGCGAAATGCACGTTCATCATCGTCGCCAGGTGGCCATAAAAATTGTGCGGCGCGATGTTGACCTCGAACGCATCGGCGGCAGCCGCGATCTTGAGCGATTGCCACACCCCGTTCCACACTGCGTCGATGATCGCGACATCCATAGCCTGCTCGCGGAAATAAGGCAGGAAGTCGGGCAGGCCGATAAGGGTCTCGCACGAGCTGATCGGGTGCGGGCTCGCCCGGCGGATATGAGCCAGCGCCTGCGGGTTGCGGCTGTCGATCTCGACCCAGAACATGTCAAAATCGGCGATCGCCTTCAGGATCTTCAGATATCCCTCGGTCTTGGCGTTGAAGTTCAGATCGAGGAGCAGCCCCATCGCCGGCCCGGCGCCGTCGCGGATCGCTTCGAGATGGACGCGCAGGTTGCGCAACACGGTCTTGTCGACGTTGAGCTCGGGCATGAACGGCACGCCGAAGCCCGGCCGCCAGCCGCGCGGGATGCCGTCCTCGTAGATGAAGATGTTGGTCTTGAGCGCCGCGAAACCCTGGTCGCGGGCCTCGGCGCCGATCGCCCTGACCCCGTCGAGGCTGGTGATCGCCGGCTTGTAGAGGTGCGGATGGTTGATGCGCCAGGTCGCGCAATGCGACCAGTAGACCGGCACCCGGTCGCGCAATCTGCCGCCGAGCAGCACATGACACGGCACCTTCAGCACCTTGGCCTTGGCGTCGAGCACGGCGTTCTCGATGGCGCCCAGCCCTTCGCCGACGACCCCGCCGGCGGCCGGCCGGGTCAGGCAGTGGAGCTCGGCATAGATGCGCTCGTGGTCGAACACCCGCTGGCCGACGACCCGCGGCGCCAACCGCTCGATGACCGCGCCGACCCCCGGCGAGCCGAAGCCCTCGTCGAACTCGCTCCAGCCGACGATGCCCTCCTCGGTCGTCAGCTTGAGGAAATGATAGTTCCGCCAGCCGGCGTCGCAGCGCAGGATTTCGAGACCCGCGACCTTCATCGGCGCCCTCCCCCCTCCTCAGCGAATAGCCCAGCATAACCGACCCCGATCACCGCCGCACCGGCTGCCCGACCCTGCGCCGCCCGATACTGCGCCGCCTGGCACTACGCCGCTTGGCACCGCAGAGGAGTCCGTCCGAGTCACGCCGTCACTGGTGTCTCGGCGCGCGCTTGACATGCTCTGAGGGGCCAAGCATTGGTTCTTGGCGGGTCTGAAAGCTTTATTCTCGATCCATGCTGGCTTTAACTATAACTAAATTGGGGAGGATGTCAGCGGGAACGGGACGATCGAGGGCCTGCTGTTCCCGGCGAGCCCGGCGTTCAGTCCGGACGGGAAGGTCCTCTATGTGTCGAACCTCGCATTGTACCTGCCCTTTGCCGGGGTGCCTCAGCCGGCGATCGACTCGCCGTGGACGCTCGAGGTCAAGCACTACACGATCGCCGCGATTCGCGCCGTTATTCCTCCTTTCCCGGACCGGGACGACGACCGGCATCCTTGACCGGCGGCCTGCCGCGGGCAACTTTCGGGCCGCGCCATCGGCGCCGGCAGGGGGGATCGTGCCGATGCGCCAACAGCGCTATGGTCGGGAGCTCGGCCGGTCGTGACGGTTGCGCTCGCGTGGCGGATCCTGACCCATCAGAAAGGGCGGACGGCGCTGGCCTTGGTCGGGATCGTCATGGCGATCCTGCTGGTCTTTATCCAGCTGGGCTTGTTCTATGCGGTGCCGCAGGGGGGGATGCTGCTCTACGACAACATGCGCTTCGACCTGCTCCTGGTCTCGGACCAGTACGAATATCAGGCGCAGCCCGGGGCGTTCGCGCAGAGCCGTCTCGATCGGGTGCGCGCCTCGCCCGATGTCGCCGGGGCGACCCCGCTCTATTTCGGCATGGCGAAATGGAAAAGCGGCGAAGGCGGTGCATGGCCGGACCTGTTTGTGATCGGCATCGACCCGGCCGGCGAAGCCTTCGCGCCCGCCAGCATCGACCAGCAGCAGCTCGATCGGCTCGAACGACCGGACACGATCCTCGTCGACAGCGCGACCCGGCCGATTTTTGGTCCGCTGACCGCCGGAAGGGTGGTCGAGATCAACGGCGGCAGGGTGACGATCGGCGGGCAATACGTGCTCGGAACCGGCTTTATGGGGCTCGGCGTCGCGGTCGCGAGCGCGGCGAATTTCACCCGTCTCTTCCCGGGCCGCGGGCTGGGCCAGGTCAATCTCGGCCCGATCCGGCTGAAGCCGGGGGTCGATCCGACCCGCGCGGCGGCCGCGTTGCGCGCGGCGGCGGGCGCCGGCACGCTGATCCTGACCCGCGCCGAGCTGACCGATCGCGAAACCCGGTATTGGACGACCCGGACCTCGGTCGGACTGATCTTCGGGTCGGGATTGCTGATCTCCGTCGTGGTCGGGATCATGGTCGTCTACCAGATCGTTTCGACCCAGGTGAGCCGGCAATTGCCGCAATTCGCCACCTTGAAGGCGATCGGCTACGGCGACGGCGCGCTCGCCGCCACGGTCGCGGCGATGTCGCTGCTGATCGTCGTCGCCGGCTTCGCCCCGGCATTGGCCGCGTCGGCTTGGGTCTATCAGGTGATCCGCGAGCGCACCCTGCTGCCGGTGACGATGACCCCCGGCCATGTCGCGACCGTGCTCGCCGCGGCGCTCGCCATGGCCGCGGCCTCGGCGCTGCTGGCGCTCGGCGGCTTGCGGCGCGCCGATCCCGCCGACGTGTTTTGAGGGAGGGACCGCCGCTCTGTCGCTCGCCCCGTCCCTCGCCGGCCCGGCATTGCTGCGCCCGGTCCCGCTCGCTTGGCGCAACCTCACCGCCAACCGGCGCCGGCTGCTGCGCTCCAGCGCCGGGATCGGCTTCGCGGTGCTGCTGATGCTGATGCAGCTCGGCTTCGAGCGAGCCTTTTTCGACAGCTCGCTGCAGGTGATCCGCGGGCTCAACGGCGACATCTTTCTGCAGAGCGCGCACAAGTACCAGTTTGCGACGCAGGACCCGTTTCCGCTCGCCGAGCTGACGACCGCGCGGCGGGTGCCGGGAGTGGCCAGCGCGCGGCCGCTCTATGCCGACTGGTATGATCTGTTCTGGAAGAACCCGATCGACGGCAAGGTTTTCCTGGTCCGAGCGTTTGCCTTCGATCCCGATCAGCCGGTCTTTCTGTTTCCGGAGGTGAATGCCCGGCGCGGGCAGCTGAAAGCCGCCGACACGATCCTCGTCGACCGGCGGGCGCGGCGCTTTCTCGGCATGGACGGGCCGGCTGCGCAATCCGAATTGAACGGCGCCAAGGTCGCCATCGTCGGCAGCTTTGCCCTCGGCCCCGACTTTGCCAGCGACGGCACGGTGGTGATGAGCGAGCACACCTTTGCCGGCCTGCTGCACGGCATCGCCGGAACCCCGCCGGGGATCGAGGCCGGAGTGATCAAGCTCGCTCCGGGCGCCGACCCGGCGGCGGTGCAGGCGGCGCTGCGAAAGGCGCTGCCCGGCAGCATCGCGGTCTTGACCAAGCCCGAGCTCATTGAATTCGAGCGCAAGTTTCAGGCGGATCTGTCCTCGGCCGGGCCGATTTTCGCGATCGGGACCGTGGTCGGCTTTGTCGTCGGCATGCTGATCTCGTACCAGATCACCTATACCGATGTTGCCGATCAGTTGCCGCAATATGCGACGTTGAAGGCGATCGGGTATCCGATGGTCTACCTGCTGCGGGTGGTGCTCGAGCAGGCGGCGCTGAACGCGATCGCGGGTTGGCTTCCGGCGTGGCTTATGGGGCTCGCGCTCTACCGGATCATCGGCGGGTTTGCCCTGCTGCCGCTGCGGATGAGTGCCGGCATCACCTTTTTGAGCCTTGGCTTGACCCTGGGCATGTGCCTGATTTCGGCCGCGATCGCGGTGCGCCGGGTGATCGCGGCCGACCCGGCCGAGGTATTCTGATGTGCGCCGCGATGATCGCCGAACCGCCCGCGCCGGCCCCGGTCGCCGCGCCGGCGCCGCCGCCGCCCGCCGTCCGCGTCGAGGGGCTGAACCACTTTTACGGCGAGGGCGTCGCGCGCAATCAGGTCCTGTTCGACAACCGGATCGAGATCCCGCCGGGTCAGCTCGTGGTGATGACCGGTCCCTCGGGAGCCGGCAAGACTACCCTGCTGACCTTGATCGGCGCCTTGCGCTCGGTGCAGGAGGGCCGGATCGAAGTGCTGGGCCGCGATCTGTCGCGTCTGTCCCCGCGCGATCTGGTCGCGGCGCGCCGCGCGATCGGCTTTGTCTTTCAGATGCACAATCTGTTCGACGCCCTGACCGCGTACGAAAACGTCAAGATGGCGATGCAGCTCGGCCACGATCCGCCGGCGCAGATGCGGGCTCGCGGCATCGGCATGCTCGAACGGCTCGGGCTCGGACACCGGGTCGGCTACAAGCCGCGGCTGCTGTCGGGCGGCGAGCGGCAGCGGGTCGCGATCGCCCGCGCGCTCGTCAACCGCCCCCACTTGATCCTCGCCGACGAGCCGACCGCGGCGCTCGATCGGGATTCGGCGCGAACCGTCATCGAGCTGCTCAAGGAGATGACGGTCGAGCATCACGCCGCGGTGATCATGGTCACCCATGATTACCGCATCATCGAATCCGCCGACCGCCTGGTGCACATGGTCGACGGCCGGATCGCGTCCGACGTGGTGCTGCACGACGCCCTGCGCATCTGCGAGTTTCTGCGCGCCGTCGACCTGTTCCGGGCGTTGACCCCGACCCAGCTGACCGATGTCGCCGAGAAGATGAAGAAACGCCAATTCGCCAACGGCGAGACCGTCATCCGCGAGGGCGAGCCGGGCGAAGAGTTTTTCCTGATCTCCGACGGCGAAGTCGACGTGGTCCGCGCCGATCACGAGGTGGCGCGGCTCGGACGCGGGGATTTTTTCGGCGAGGTGGCGCTGATCAGCGGCGAACCGCGCAACGCCACCATCGTCGCCACCGAGCCGCTCGACACCTATGTCCTCGGCAAGGACGATTTCCAATCGGCGATCGCGTCGAGCGCGACGTTCCGCGACCAGCTCAATCGGGTCTATTTCATGCGCCATTGACCGCGCCGCCGCCGGCGCGGAATGGTCGGACGAGCTCTCGAGCGGCGACCGCGGGCAATTTTTGCCGCCAAGCCGGTCTTGCCAGTTGCGGCGAACTCGCCTATGCGCAGGCGCGTGGCCGAGATCGCACCCGAAGCCGGCACCGAGGAGAGCGACGCAGCGGTCGCGGACACCCGCCGCGCCGAGGCGCGGCTGCGCGACAGCGAGCTGTTTCTGCTCGCGCTCGCTCTGGGCGCCGGTGCCGCCGCCGGCGTCGGCGTCGTGCTGATCGACCTGCTGCTCGGCGTGATCCGGCATTTTGCCTTTGCCATTCCGCCCGAGGGTCATCTGAGCGACGCTCTCAGCCTGGAGCCGGCCCGGCTGGTGCTGATGCCGGTTGCGGGCGGGATTCTGGTCGGCATCAGCTCCCTTCTGCTGCGCCGCTGGCGTCCGCGCGAGGTGGTCGACGCGATCGAGGCGAACGCCCTGTTCGGCGGCCGGATGTCGCTCGGCGACAGCCTCGGGCTGGTCGGGGTGACCTTGTTGTCGGGCGGGTTCGGCGCTTCGGTCGGGCTCGAGGCCGCCTATACCCAGCTCGGCGCGGCGCTGGCCTCACGGCTCGGGCGCAGCGTCGAACTGCGCCGCGACGATATCCGCACCCTGGTCGGCTGCGGCGCCGCCGGGGCGATCGCGGCGGCGTTCAACGCCCCGCTGACCGGCGCCTTTTATGCTTTCGAGCTGATCATCGGCACCTACACCCTACAGACCTTGGCGCCGGTCGGGATCGCCGCCTTGACCGGGGCATTGGTGGTGCGCGGGCTCGTCGGCTCGAACCCGATCTTCGTCGTGTGGCACGACATCGCCATCACGCCGCCCGATTACCTGGCCTTTTTCGGGGTCGGGCTGGCCTCGGCCGGGCTCGGCATCCTGACCATGAAGGGGGTGACCTCGACCGAGGCGCTGTTCCGCGCGCAGGCGGTGCCGCGCTGGGCCCGCCCGGCGCTCGGCGGGCTGATCGTCGGCCTGATCGCGCTGCCCTTCCCGCAGGTCCTCGGCAGCGGCCACGGCGGCATCCTGAGCGCGCTGCATACGGGCTTCGCCCTGCCGTTTCTCGCCGGGCTGGTAGTCGCCAAGATCATTGCGTCGGCGGTGTCGATCGGATCGGGGTTTCGCGGCGGCCTGTTCAGCTCCTCCTTGTTTCTCGGCAGCCTGTTCGGCAGCCTGATCGGCGGGCTTTTGGTCCGGCTCGGGCCGCATCTCGCCGCCGATCCGCTGATCTACGCGCTGGTCGGGATGGGTGCGGTCGCCGCCGCGATCGTCGGCGCGCCGATGACGATGATCATGCTGGTGCTGGAGACGACCGGCGACTTTTCGGCGACGATCGGGGTCATGGTCGGCGTCGTCACCGCGGCGATCGCGGTGCGGCACTGGTTCGGCTATTCCTTCGCCACCTGGCGCTTTCACCTGCGCGGCTTGACGATCCGCAGCCCCGAGGATGTCGGCTGGATCAACGAGCTCTTGATCGGCCCGATGATGCGGCGCGACCCGGCGGTGATCGCCGCCGACCTGCCGCTCGACGAGCTGCGCCGGCGCTTTCCGGCGGGCAGCACCAAGCAGGTCTTCGTCGTCGACGGCGACGGGCGCCTGTCCGGCATCATCGACCCCACCGAGGCGAGCGGCCCCGAAGGCGCCGGCGAAGCGAAGACCGTCGGCGACCTGGTTACGGAACCCGCCTCGTTCCTGCTGCCCGGCGACGATCTGCGCACCGCCCTCGACCGTTTCAGCCAGGCGGCGCAGGAGACCCTGCCGGTCATCGACAACCCCGACGGGCGCCGGGTTCTCGGCTATCTGAGCGAGGCCTATGCGCTGCGCCGCTACGCGCACGAGCTCGAACGCCACCGCGGCGCGCGGCAGGACGACGCCGGCATCTTCAGCCCCGCCGCCGGCGATTCGACGACGACGGCGCAGCAGGCGCAAAACCGCTGAACGAAGTCTCGCGTCCCGCCAAGGTTTCGCCGATGGCGGCCGCCGCGGCGCGGGACGGCCCGAGCCGCGATCGCAAATTAGATGGCGCAGCTTTCGCATGGCTGCGCTACAATGTACGCAACGCTGCCGCCGGCGGAGCCGTAAGTTTGCGGTCAGGCACGGCGGCGCAGGCGAAGCAAACCGGGCTTCACGCGGTTGTGACGCGGCCGGCGCGCCCGTTGCGCTTAGATTGCGTCAGTCTGACGGGAGTCTCGGCGACGGCGGCAGGCCGGCGGCCCCTCAGAGGTAAAGAGAAGGAGTAGAGGGATGGCTGACGCCGTAGTCCGTGATCTGCGGGCGCCTGCGGTCAGAACCCAGTTGACGATGCGGAAATTTGCCCGCCGCAAGTCGACGATCGCGTTCTTTATGACGTTGCCGCTGATCATGCTGATTGCATGCCTCGTCGTTTACCCGGCCTTCTACTCGATCTATCTGGCGACGTTGAACAAGTCGATGAAATACTTTGTCGGCTTGGGTAATTTTGCGTTTCTGTTCAAACGCAGCACGTTCTGGCTGGTGGTCGAGCAGACAGTGCTGTTCGCCGTCACCGCCGTCATCTTCAAGGCGCTGATCGGCTTCATCGTCGCCCATTTCGTCCATAACCTGCCGGCCAAGGGTCAGCGCAAATGGCGCGGCATGCTGCTCGTTCCCTGGGTCATCCCGCCGGCGATGAGCACGCTCGCCTGGCTGTGGCTGTTCGATCCGTCCTACAGCGCGTTCAACTGGATCTTCGCTCATCTCGGCATCCCGCAGGTGCCGTGGCTCGGCAACCCCTACTGGGCGCGGTTCGCGGTCATCCTCGTCAACGTCTGGGTCGGGTCGCCGTTTTTCTTGATCATGTACCTGGCCGCGCTCAAATCGGTGCCGGAGCAATTGCACGAGGCGGCGGCGATCGACGGCGCCAATTGGCGGCAGAAGATCTGGTACATCAACCTGCCGATGATGCGAAACATCATCCAGATCACGGCGCTGTTCTCGCTGATCGTGACTTTCGCCAATTTCGACATTGTCAAGATCCTGACCAACGGGGGGCCGGTCGATCAAACCCATGTGTTCGCCACCTGGGCGTTCACCTTGGCGATCTGGGGCAACGACATCCCGCTCGGCGCCTCGGTCTCGTTGTTCATGGCCCCGATCCTGGCGGGCGCGGCGATCCTGATCCTGCGCAACGTGCGCCGGCGCGGCAACGAGGCGTGAGACCCGGCGAGGCATGACCCAGCCAGGCATGACCGAGCGAGGCATGACCCAGCGAGGCATGACGATGACGACCGCGACCGCGGAGGTGACCGCCGGGGAGGGGATTCGCGCCCGCTACGGCAGCATCGCGCGCGGCCGGCGCAAGACGCTCTACTGGTCCTACTTCTTTCTGGTCCTGTTTGTGATCTTCTTTCTGACGCCGCCGCTGTACATGTTCATCACCTCGCTCAAATCGAGCGCGGAGATCTCGGCGGCGACCAATCCGTGGTGGGTCTATCACCCGACCCTGTCGAACTACATCGAGCTGCTGACCGACCGGACCTATCTGATTTTCTTCCGCAACTCCGCCGTCGTATCAATATGCGTCGTGTCGCTGACCATGATCGTCAGCATCCTTGCCGCGTTTTCGCTGGCGCGGATGAAGTTTTGGGGATCGGCGACGTTGGCGACGGGCGTATTCCTGGCCTATCTCATTCCGGACACTTTGGTATTCATTCCTCTGTTCAAGACTTTTGCCTTTATTCACGAGAAGACCGGCATCGAGCTGATCAATCATTGGTGGGTACTGATCATCCTGCTGCCGACTTTGACCGTGCCGTTCTGCACCTGGATCATGATCGGCTATTTCGCCAGCATTCCGAAGGAGCTCGACGAGGCGGCGCTGATCGACGGGGCCGGCTACATCCAGGTGCTGACCCGGATCTTCATTCCGGTGGCGCTGCCGGGGATCATCGCGGCGACGATCTTCTGCTTTACCGTTTCGTGGGCGAATTTCCTCTATGGGCTCGCCTTCACCACCTCGGCCGACCAGCTCACTTTGCCGGTCGGCATCGTCACCACCCTGATCAGGGGCGACGTCTACGCTTGGGGACAGATCATGACCGGGGCGCTGCTCGGCGCGGCGCCGCCGCTGATCATCTACGCGTTCCTGATGGACTACTACATCGCCGGCCTGACCTCCGGCGCCACCAAAGGCTGACAGGAAAGGCCCGCACGATGGCGCAAGTCGCGCTCCGCAATATCGTCAAGACTTTCGACAAGACCCCGGCGGTTCAAGGGATCGATCTCGACATCGCCGACCGCGAGTTCATCGTGCTGGTCGGTCCCTCGGGCTGCGGCAAGAGCACGACCCTGCGCATGATCGCCGGGCTCGAGGAGTGCACCTCGGGCGAGATCTATATCGGCGACCAGATGGTCAACGACGTGCCGCCCAAGGACCGGGACATCGCGATGGTGTTCCAGAATTACGCGCTCTACCCGCACATGACGGTGTTCGAAAACATGTCCTTCGGTCTGCGGCTGAAAAGGTTTCCAAAGGCCGAGATCAAGCAGCGCGTCGACGCCGCGGCCCGCATCCTCGACATCACCGGCCTGCTCGACCGCCGGCCAAAGGCGCTTTCGGGCGGACAGCGTCAGCGCGTCGCGATGGGCCGCGCGATCGTGCGCAACCCCAAGGTCTTCCTGTTCGACGAGCCGCTGTCGAACCTCGACGCTAAATTGCGCGTGCAGATGCGCACCGAGATCAAAAAGGTGCATCAGAAGGTCACTACGACAACGATCTACGTCACCCACGACCAGGTCGAGGCGATGACCCTGGCCGACCGCGTGGTCGTCATGAACGCCGGGCGGATCGACCAGATCGGCACGCCGCACGAGGTCTACCATACCCCGAAGACGCGGTTCGTCGCCGGGTTCATCGGCTCGCCGATGATGAACCTGCTGCCCTGCCGTCTGGTCGAAAACGGCAGCGGGCTGACGGTTCGGCTGTCCGACTGGCTGTCCTTCCCGGTGCCGTCGTCGCGCGAGGCGCATTATCGCCCGCACGTCGGCAGCGAGCTCCTGTTCGGATTGCGTCCCGAGCACATTACCGAGGCGCGCGGCGAATTGGTGCCCGGTGCTGTGCCGTTCGGGGCGCGGCTCGACGTGGTCGAGCCGATGGGCATGGAGACGATGGTCTACTTCATCGTCGACGGGGTCGAGGTGTGCGGCCGGGTCAACCCGACCTCGGCCGGCCGCGTCGGCGAGTCGATGCCGCTCGTCGCCGACCTCAACCGCATGCACCTGATCGATCCGCGCACCGAGCTGGTGGTCTGACCGGGCGCGCGCGGTCGGTCCCGGATGAGCTTGAGCGGAAAAGCGGCGCTGGTCAGCGGGGCCGCGGGCGGCATCGGGCGGGCGATCTCGATCGCCTTCGCCGAGGCCGGAGCCGCGGTCGTCTGCTGCGACATCGACGTGACCGGGGCGGCGCAGACGGCGCGGCTCGTCGAAGAGTCCGGCGGGCGCGCCCTCGCTTGGCGCTGCGACGTGGCGGTCGAGGCCGACACGCGGGCGGCGGCGGCGGCGGCCCAGGCCGCTTTCGGCCGGCTCGACATCCTGGTCAGCGGCGCCGCCCCGCACGATGCCGGCGGCACGATCCTGGACACCGACCCCGCCGAATGGGAACGGGTGGTGGCGGTCAACCTGACCGGCTCGTTTCTGCTGTGCCGCGCGGTGCTGCCGCTGATGATCGCCGGCGGCGGCGGGTCGATCATCCTGATCGCCTCGCAGCTCGGGCGGGTCGGCAGCGCCGGGCGCGCGGCCTATTGCGCGACCAAGGGCGCCCTGATCCAACTCGCCAAGGTCATGGCGATCGACCATGCCGGCCAGAACATCCGGGTCAACGCATTGTCGCCGGGAGCGGTCGAGACCGAGCGGATCGTGCGCCGCTACGGCAGCTTCGAGGCCGCGCGCGACGCCATCGGCCCCAAGCATCTGCTGGGACGACTCGGCCAGCCCTCCGAGATCGCCGCAGCCGCGGTGTTCCTCGCCGGCGACGGCGCGAGCTTCGTCACCGGCAGCGACCTGCTCGTCGACGGCGGCTACACCGCGATCTGACCCCGTCTCCCGCTTGGCCGGTCATCGTCGGGCCGGTCAGGCCTCGACCTGGTCGAGAACGGCGCCGCTCGGGCCGAAGCAGGCGGCGACGAGCCGGCCGCCGCGCCCGCCGCCGCCATCGAGCGAGACCGCAAACTCGCGCTCGACCAGCCCACGCTGCTGACGGTCGACGCCCCTGACCACCCGCCGGAAACCTTCGAACGGAGCGGCGAGGCCGAGGATGTCGGCGCGGCCCCACCAGAAGGCGTCGCCCTGGGCCCTGAGCGGGCGCGCCGGATCGACCGCGGCGTGGACGAAAAGCACACCGCCCTCCTCGGTGAAGGCGGCGTGGCGCAACGCCGAAAACAGCATCGTGTGGCCCGGGGCCGCGTTCATCGCGGAGCGCAGCCCCCCGGTCCATCGGGTGATCGTGCGCGGGCCGTCGCGGGCGGCGGCAAAACCCTGCCGCAGATCGCCGCCATAGGCGCTGATGGTCGCCTCGACGCCGGCCCGGACCATCCACTGCAGCACCTCGCCGGGATTGGAGGCGAATTGCAGCTGCAGCAGCTTTTGCCACATCTCCTCCTGCGCCCCGCGCAGAAAGGCCACATCGCAGACAAAGCCGCGCCGGCGCCCGAGCACCCGGCGGCGGAAATCGAGCAGCTCGTTGATGGTGGCGTGCACCGCCGCGCCATGGCCGAGGTAATTGCCGAGATAGACGACCCGGTCGCCCTCCTGAAAGCGCTCGCTGATCCGGTCGTGCAGGCGCACCAGGCGCGGCGCTTCGGCATGGATGGCGGCGATCGCCCAAACCCGCCGCGCCGCCCGAAGCCGCGCGAAATTCTCGGTCGACCGGGTTCCCTTCACCCCGCGTCCCGCTTCGGCCCCGGACGCCGCCGGCCGGCTCAGGCCGTCAGCAGCTGCTCGACCCGCTGGGTCGCGGTGGTCTCGTCGATGCGCTCGACCGCGGCGAACTCGCGCACGAAGCGGTCGAGTGCTGACTGGTAAATCTGGCGCTCGCTGTAGGACTGCTCGGGCTGGCCGACGTTGCGATAAAGATCGCGGACCACCTCGGCGATCGAGCCGGGATCGCCCGAGGCGATCTTGGCCTGGTATTCCTGGGCGCGCCGGCTCCACATCGTGCGCTTGGCCCGCGAGCGCCCGCGCAGCTTGGCGAGTGCCGCATCCATCTCCTTGCGGCTCGACAATCGGCGCAGACCCGACACCTTGGCCTTGGCCAGCGGCACCCGCAGGGTCATTCTGTCCTTGTCGAACGCGACCACAAAGACGTTGAGGGTGTGCCCGGCGATCTCCTGGATCTCGATGCCGACAATCTTGCCCACGCCATGGGTCGGGTAGACGACCAGGTCACCCGTGGAGAACAGAGGCTTTTCCGACGTCATTTCCGCCTCTCACAATCGGCTCGAGCAGCACTGCCGGGACGCTTCAACCCGTCGCTGGACCGCGGCGACGGCGATCGCCCACAACTCGACGAAGGGCGCGGGACCGGAGGCGTACGCGTCAATAGCACCGCGATGACAATACCATGAAAAGCCTATCCAAAGCCAGCGCCTCACATATGCCAAGGGCGCATATCGAATGGTTCCGCCTGGGCCGGCCTGGCGGCGCTCAGCTGCCGCCCGGCTTGGGACTGAACTCTTTCTCGTATTTGTCGGGCACGTCCTTCCACGCGTCGGCGTCTTCAGGATAAGGCTTCTTGCGGGTGATGTTGGGCCAGCTCGCCGCGTATTCGCGGTTCAGCTCGACCCACCGCTCGGCCTCGGGCTCGCTGTCGGGGATGATCGCGTCGACCGGGCATTCAGGTTCGCACACCCCGCAATCGATGCATTCGTCGGGATGGATCACGAGCATGTTCTCGCCCTCGTAGAAGCAGTCGACGGGGCACACCTCCACGCAATCCATGTATTTGCAGCGGATGCAGGCTTCGGTGACGATGTAGGTCATGGTGGCAGCCTCTTCTCCTGAGCTTCGGGCGGCCGGTGCGGCTCGGCGACGGGTCAGCCGGTCGTCGCGTCGAGCCCGAGCCGCCCGAGGACGCGTTGCCGCGCCATGCCGCGTTCGCGATCGGGCACATAAATCAGCCCGCCGACGCGGCGCAGCAGGCTGTCCTCGTACTGATCGAGCACACCGTCGGCATAGGCGACTTCCCACAGCATCTCGACCAGCTCGATCCGCTGCTCGAAGGAAAGCCGCTCGTTGACGATTCGGGTCAGGTGGAAGAGTTCAGCCGAACGGTCCGCCTCGCGCTCGCCGGCGCTGAGCAGCGCGCGCGCGTCGGCGTGCGACAGTTTGAAGCGCCGCTCGAGCAGTTGCGCGACAACGGCGCGTTCTCTTTCGTCGAAATGGTCGTGGCTGTGGGCCGCCTCGACGAGGAGTGCTGCCAACGCCAGCTGCAGCTCGTCCCTCGACTGCGTCCCGCCGTCGGACGGGGCCCCGGTCAACCACCCCAGAATACTCTCGATCATGGCTTCTGGCCTAGCATGCCGGACAGAAGCCGGGCAACCCCACGTGGTTTGGGGTCTTGCATAGGGTGCGCCTGGGATACCCCGACCCCCGGACGCGGCCGCCGCCGCGGGCGCGGTCCAGCCGCCCGGCGACGGACCTGGCGACGGAAATGAATCGCCGCTTCGGCCGTTGTGGCGGCGGGCAGCAGACCGGGATGCGACCCTTGGGCAAGCGCGGCACGATTCTCGTCCTCCACTTCGTCGGGCAGATGCCGCTCGCCGGCATCGCCTGGCAGGCGATGCACTATCTCCTCGGCCTCAAGCAGCTCGGCTGGGAAGTCTGGTACATCGAGGATGGCGGGGCCAACCCATACGACCCCCGCGTCGCCAGCGTGATGATGGAGTGCGCCTACAATGTCGCCTATCTGCGGCGCGCGATGGAGGATCACGGGCTCGCCGGGCGCTGGGCCTATTGGGACGCGATCAACGACGTGTGGCATGGGCTCGGGCGCGATCGCGTGCACCGGCTCTACGCCGAAGCCGACGGCCTGATCAACCTGTGCGGCGCCACCCGCCTGCGCGCCGAGCATCTCGGCTGTCCGGTGCGCATCATGGTCGACACCGATCCGGTCTACGAGCAGATTAAATACGCCAAGGCCGAACGCGCCGCCCGCGCCTATCTCGACGCGCACACGCATTTTTTCAGCTACGGCGAGAATCTCGGGGCCGCCGACTGCCCGGTGCCGCTGTCCGGGATCGCGTGGCGCCCGACCCGGCCGCCGGTCTTGCCCTCCTTGTGGCCCGAGCCCGGCGACGCACCGCGCTGCTTTACGACGGTCGCCACCTGGGAGAACAAGGGCAAGGACATCGAGTTCGCCGGATCGCGGTATGTCTGGTCGAAGCACACGAACTTTCTGCGATTTCTCGATCTGCCGCGACGCCGGCCCGAGACCTGCTTTGCGCTGGCGATGGAACCGCCCGACGCCGCGGTGCGCCGGGAGGTTGCCGAGGCTGGCTGGGGTCTGGTCGACCCGGGACCGATCTCCTCCGGCATGGCGCCCTATCGCGAGTTCATCGCCGGTTCGCGGGGCGAGTTCACCGTCGCCAAGGACATTTATGTGCGGCCGAACAGCGGCTGGTTCAGCGATCGCAGCGTCTGCTATCTCGCCGCCGGGCGGCCGGTCGTGACGATGCGCACCGGGTTCAGCAAATTCTACCCGGTCGGGCGGGGCCTGTTCGAATATTCGAGCGCGGCGGAGGCGCTCGCCGGCATCGACGCGGTCGCCGCCGATTATCCGACCCACAGCCGCGCCGCGCGGGCGCTCGCCGAGGAGTATTTCGCCGCCGACCGCGTCCTCGGCGCGCTGACCGCCGCGGCCGGGCTGTAGCAACCCTGTGGTCAACCGGCGGCGAACCCCTCGAACAGATGAGGGATGCGGCGGATGTCGGCGAGCACCTCGCGCTGCAGCCCTTCCGGCGTCCCGGCGGAAAAGTTCAAATCGATAGAATTGGCGAGGCCGGCAAAGCGCGCCTCGATCGCGCCGGCGATCTCGCGATAGGTGCCGCAGGCAGCGAAGATGCGGACGATGTCATCCGACACCGCGGCCGGCATCTCGCTCCACCGCCCCTCGACCGACAGGCGATAGAGCTCGAGCCCGAGATCGTCGAGGCCGTGCAACGACAGGATCGGCAGATAGGTGCGGGTCGACGCGTAGAACGCGATGCGCCGGCGCACCCGGTCGATCGCCGCGGCGAGCGCCGCCTCGTCCGCGCCGGTCGCGACAAAGCCGCCGCCGTGCAGATCGAAGCATGCCCGGCTGCGCACGCCCCGCCGCATCCCCTCGCGGATCTGCGGCAGACACACCTCGTCGAGATAGCGGCGCGAGCACAGCGGGTGCAGGCGCACGCCGTCGCAGACCTCGCCGGCAACGCGCAGCATCGCCTTGCCGACCGCCGCGATCACGACCGGCGCCGGCGGCAGCCCGGTCGGCTCGGGCGAGAAATCCGGGGTCATCAGGCTGAGCCGGTAGTGCTCGCCCCGGTAGTCGAGCTTTTCGCCGGTTTCCCAGCAACGCCAGATCGCCCGCAGCGCGCCGATGTAATCGCGCAGCCGGGGCGCCGGCGGGCCCCAGGCGATGCCGAAGCGCCGCTCGTTGTGGCCCTTGACCTGGCTGCCGAGCCCGAGAACAAACCGCCCGCCGGAGTTCGCGCGCAGATCCCAAGCCTGGCTCGCGACGACCGTAGGGCTGCGCGGGAAGGCGACCGCGACTGAGGTCGTCAGCTCGATCCGCATCGTGGCGAGCGCGGCGAAGGCGAGCGGCGTGAACGGGTCGTGGCCGAGCTCGACCGTTGTCAGCGCATCAAACCCGGCCGCCTCCGCCGCCGCCGCAAACGGCCCCGCAGCGCGCCAATCCCCGACCGGCAAGGTCGTGTAGACCCGCATCAGGTTTCGCCTGCGGCGCCCGCCGCCCGCGCCATGACCAGAACGGCAAACAGCGAGAACCACAAGGTCCCCTGCCACCATTCCTGCCAGATCCCGTAGGTGGCAAAGGAGGCGACAAACGCGGCGGCGAGGCTGCCGGCGGCGGCGGCGGCGAACAGGCGCGGCCAGGGGGCCGCGGCCAGCGCAAGCCAGGTGCGGCCGATCAAGAGCGCGAACAGCACCGCTCCCGGCACCCCGAGCTCGAGCCATAGCTGAAGCGCCGAATTGTGGGGATGCAATGGCAGCCAGGTTTCGCCCGGCTCGATCAGATCCGCGCCGCCCGGGATCGCCCGCGACGCGTCGAGACCCCAGCCGGCGAACGGGTGCTCGGCGATCCGATCGCCGACAAAGGACCAGATCAGCAGGCGATGCCCGGCCGACTGCTTGACCCAATCGGCTGCCGCGAGGAAATCAGACACCCGGTCGAACCGGGCAAAGGTCAACGGCGCCGTGACGATGACGAGGACCGACAGCAGCGCCGCCATCCGCGCCATATGGGCGGGCCGATAACAGCACACCAGCGCGGTCGCCAGACCGGCGGCCAGCGCCGCCTTCGCCGCTGTCCCGGCGAGCGCGCAGACGGTCGCGGCGACCGCGCCCGCGAATACGAGGGCGAGGACCTTCTGGCCGCGGGCGAACAGCACGGCGCTCGCCGGGAGCAGCAGGATCGCAAATGCGACCGAGGCCTGGTTGAGCCAGGCGGGTTGATAGAAGCGGTCGGAAAAGGGTTTGCTCAGCGCTCCGTGAGAGGCGAGATCGGCCGCTGCCATCGTGATCGCCAGGACGAAACCGGCGAGCAGGGTGAGGCTCAGCCGCCGCGGCGCCGAGACCAGGCCGGCCGCGGCCGCCATCGCCAGACCGGCGGCGAAGAGGCCGGCGAGCCGGGCCGCAACATCGAGCGAGCGCAGCGCATCGACCGACCAGATCGCCGAGACGCAGCCCCAGACCAGCAGCGATCCCAGGAGCGCGGCCGGAACCGCGATGCCGGGGCGCAGCACCGGGCGGCTTGATGACAACACCAGGCCGGCGGCGAACAGCCCGGCGGCCGAGGCCAGCGGCGCGATCGCCCGCGGCACCACGACGAGCAGCGGAAAAAACACCAGAGCCGCGGCGTCGAGACCGGCCTCGAACCCGATCGCCAGCCGCCGCGCCGCCGCGCCGGCATCGAGCCCGCGACTGCGTCCGCCGCCGACCTTCTCGAAACCTCCGCCTGCCCGCTGCAACTAGGCCTGCCCGCGGCGCCAAGCGAGAATGCGATGGTGTGCCGCCAAATCCCCTCTCCCCCTGGCCGGCGGGGCGAGGCGAAAAAATCGGATCGCCGGGCTCGGCAACCAGGGCATCCCGCAGCAGGCTAATTAGGAAAGGATCTCGATGGCGGGGAAGAAAAACGCGATTTCGCGCGGTGCGCTCTCCGGCGAATCGGAGCCGTGCACGGAATTGGCCTCGATCGACTCGGCAAAATCCTTGCGGATCGTTCCCGGCGCCGAGTTCGGCCGGGTTGGTGGCGCCCATGATCTCGCGGCTGAGCGCCACCGCGTCGGGGCCTTCGAGCACCTGGACCACGACCGGCCCCGAAATCATGAACTCGACGAGACTGCGGTAGAACGGGCGCTCGGCATGAACCTGGTAAAACGCCTCGGCCTGCGCTTCGGTCAAGCGGAGCCGTTTCTGGGCGACGATGCGCAGCCCGCGCCGCTCGAAGCGGTCGTTGATCGCCCCGGTCAGATTGCGCCGGGTGGCGTCCGGCTTGAGGATCGACAAGGTGCGTTCGTCGGCCATCGACATCAACTCGGTCGGGAAGCGGGCGGCAGGATTTATAGCCTTGGTCGGCGCCGGCGGCAATCGGCGGTGCAAGCGCTGGAGTTTAGCCGCGGCGCTCCCACCCTGACGGCGTCTGCTGCCAATAAGTCAGCGCATGGGCGGCCTCGCGGGCCCGGCGCCAGCGCTGGCGCGCCGCCTCGACGGCCGCGGCGTCGTTGCCGTCGAACAGATCGGCGCAGCGGGCGAAAGCGGACAGGTCGCCGGGCTCGACGCCGTCGACCAGCACCAGCATCGACGCCCGGTTTGGGTTCTCGTCGCGATCGGTCAGCCAGATCGGCTGCGCCGCGGCTGCGCCGTCGCGGGCCGAGCCGTGCGCCAGAAAGCTCGCCTCCTCATAGGTCCACAGGAGGGCGTCGAGCTGCGCCACGCGCTCGGGCGAGCCGGCCCTGACGACGATCGGATGGCCCTGCGCGCGCGCCCGCTCGAGCAGCTTCGGCAACGCCCGCTCGAGCGGCGTCGACAGCAGATGATAAAAGCCGATCTCGGCCAACCGCGGCTATTCCGTTTCGTAATGGGCGGCGACGAAACGATCGAGCAGCCGGACCCCGAACGCGGTCGCCCCCTTGGGCACGGTCGCGGCGTCCTTGCTCGACCACGCCATGCCGGCGATGTCGAGATGCGCCCACGGCACCTTGTTGACAAAGCGCTGCAAAAACTGCGCGGCGGTGATGCTGCCGGCGGCGCGCCCGCCGCCGATGTTCTTCACGTCGGCGGCGTCGCTGTTGATGTCGCCGTCATAACTGTCGGCGAGCGGCAGGCGCCAGACCTCCTCGCCGACCGCCTTGCCGGCTTCGGTCAGCCGGGCCGCCAGCTCGTCGTCATTGGCGAAGAGCCCCGCGTGATGGTGGCCGAGCGCCACGATGACAGCGCCGGTCAGGGTCGCGAGGTCGATCATCAGCCGCGGCTTGAAGCGGTCCTGGCAGTACCACAGCGCGTCGGCGAGCACGAGCCGGCCCTCGGCGTCGGTGTTCAGCACCTCGATCGTCTGGCCCGACATCGAGGTGACGATGTCGCCGGGGCGCTGCGCGGTGCCCGACGGCATGTTCTCGACCAGCCCGACGACGCCGACCGCGTTGACCTTGGCCTTGCGTGCGGCGAGCAGGCGCATCAGGCCGATGACCACCGCCGACCCCGCCATGTCCCACTTCATGTCGCCCATGCCGGCGGCGGGCTTGATCGAGATGCCGCCGGTGTCGAAGGTGACGCCCTTGCCGATGAAGGCGAGCGGCGCGCCCTCGCCCTGCTCCTTGCCCGCACCGCGCCATTCCATGACGACGAGGCGCGGCGGCCGCGCGCTGCCCTGGGCCACGCCGAGGAGCGCGCCCATCCCGAGCCGGCGCATCGCTTGTTCGTCGAGGATCTCGACCCTGACGCCGTGCTGCTCCAGCGTCTGGGCCTGTTCGGCCAGGGTCTCGGGATAGATCACGTTGGCCGGCTCGGAGACGAGGTCGCGGGTGAAAAACACCGCCTCGGCCGCCTTTTCGAGCGGCCGCCAGGCGCGTTTTGCGGCACCCGGCGCCGCGGTCGAAACGGTCAGCCGGGTCAAGGACGGTTTCTGCTCGGGCTTCTGCTTGGTCTTGTATTTGTCGAAGCGGTAGGACCGCAGCTGCGCCCCGAAGGCGAGCTCGGCCGCCGCTCCGCCGGCGTCTATCGGCGCCCCCTCGGCGACATCGACGCCGGCCGTCGCCTCGGTTTCCCCGGCGCCGTTCAGATGGGCGGCGAGGGCGCCGCCGAGCTCCTGGAAGAGCCGGGCGTCGGCCTGCTCGGGCTTGCCGAGACCGGCGAGGACGATTCGCCTCAGCGCCAGGTTCGCCGGAGCGACGATCGGCAGCAGCTCGCCCTTTTTGCCGCTGAACCGGGCTGCGGCAGCGAGCGCCCGGGCGACGGCACCGCCGCTCGCCTCGTCGAGCCGCCGGGCGGTCGGCGTCATGACGCGCTCCTCCCATATCCCCGCCACCGCGGCGCCTGAATGCGGCAGATCCGGCTCGGCAAAGCTGATCTTCATCGCGCGACCTCGAGAATTATCGGCCCGGGCGACCCATAACGGCCCGCAGCTCCGAGCGGCTCGTTCGATAGATACATCAACCGCGCCGGTCGGCGCCAGAGACCCCGGCGCAGACCCGAGCGAGGGCCCGCGCCGCCCGCGAACGCCGAAATGGCTCTGGCCGGGCTGGAGCGGCCTGCCTATGATCGCGCGCCGATGACGAGCCTCACCCGCTACATCCTGCGTCAGTGCTTCGGCGTCATGATTTTCGTCACTGCGGCCCTGAGCGCCGCGGTGTGGCTCGCCCAATCGCTCCGCCTGATCGACCTGATCGTCAACCGGGGGCTCTCGATCGAGGTCTTTCTCTATCTGGCGGCGCTGATCCTGCCCCGGTTTCTCGATATCGTGCTGCCGATCGGCGTCTTCATCGCCGTGCTGTTCACGTTCAACCGGTTGACCACGGAGAGCGAGCTCGTCGTCATGCGATCAGCGGGGCTGAGCCCGCTGGCGCTGGCCAGGCCGGTCATGATCCTGGCCGCGATCGCGTTTGCCTTCCTGATGAGCCTGTCGCTCTACGTGCTGCCGGTGGCCAACCGCGCGTTCAAGGACCTGCAGTTCGAGATCCGCAACCGGTTCGTATCGAGCCTGATCCAGGAGGGGGTTTTCACCACGGTTTCGGACAAACTGACGTTCTACATCCGCAACCGCGACGATCACGGCGATGTCCTCGGGCTGCTGATCAACGACAGCCGCGACCCGCAGCGCCCGGTCACGATCCTCGCCGAACGCGCCGCCTTTGTCGATACGCCGGCCGGCTCGCGCATCGTCATGGTCAACGGCAACCGCCAGCAATTCGACCCGCAGACGCGCAAGCTCTCGGTCCTGACCTTCGAGCGCTACACGCTCGACCTCGACACCTTGCAGGACGCCCCGGTGGTCCGCTTCCGCGAGGCTCAGGAGCGGTTTCTCGGCGAGCTGCTGTTTCCGCCCCCCGGCATCGACCCGCTGCTGCGCCAGAGCTTTATCGTCGAAGCCAATCAGCGCATCCTGATCCCGCTCTCGGTGCTCAGCTTCGCGCTGATCCCGCTCGCTTGCCTGCTGCCCGGCGAATTCAACCGGAGAGGACAGCTGAAGCGCGTGATCCTGGCGGTCGGCGCCGCCTTTGTGTTCGAATTGACCGACCTCGGCGTCAGTGATCTCGCCGCCCGCTTTGCCCCGGTGATCCCGCTGACCTATGCGATCGTCCTGCTGCCGGCCGCGCTCGGTTTCGCAATCCTGCTGCACCGGGAATCGGGCTGGGCTTTCGGCGGCCGAGCCTAGCCGCCGGCCACGCGCGCTGATCGCCGCAGCAGTCTCGGGACGATTTCGGTGCAGCTCGCAAAAACCCTTTCCGCCTATATCGGGCGCCAGTTTTTCGGGTGGTTCTGCGGCGTCTTCGGGGCGATGGCGATCATCACCTTCCTGCTCGATTACATCGAGCTGATCCGCCGCGGCGGATCGAGAATGCAGGCGACTCTGGGAATATTGTTCGAGATGGCGGCGCTGCAGCTGCCGCAGACCGCGCAGGAGGTGCTGCCCTTTGCCGTGCTGTTCGGCACCATGCTCGCCTTCTGGCGGTTGACGCGGCACAACGAGCTCGCCGTTGCCCGAGCCGCCGGGGTGTCGGTCTGGCAATTCCTGACCCCTGCCGTGCTGGTGGCGTTGCTGATCGGCGTTTTCGCCGTGACGGTGTTCAACCCGGTCGCCTCGGTGGCGGAGGCGAGCTATGAGAAGCTCGACAGCAGCGTTCTGCGTCAAGGGTCGGAGCAGCTGTCGTTGTCGAGCGCGGGGCTGTGGCTTCGGCAGAGCGGCGACGGCGGAGACCAGATCATCATCCACGCCGCCAAGCTCGCCTCGCCCGACCTGGTGCTCGACGACGCCACCCTGTTTTTCTTCAACGGCCTGACCCAGTTCACCTCGCGCATCGATGCGCGGACGGCACGGCTCGAAACCGGCGACTGGCTGATCGAGAACGGTGTCCGCTGGCTTCCGGACGCCTCGCCGCAGCCGTTCGCGTCGTGGCGCCTGCCGACCCAGCTAACGCCGCGCAAGATCGAGGAGAGCTTCGCCTCCCCCGACACGATGTCGTTCTGGGACCTGCCCGGTTTTATCGCCCTGCTGGAAAAATCGGGCTTTCCGGCGCAGCGTCATCGCCTGCATTTCAATGTGCTGCTCGCCCGCCCGTTTCTGTTGTGCGCGATGGTGCTGGTCGCGGCGATCTTCAGCCTGCGCATGCAGCGCCGCGGCGGCGCCACGTTGATGATCGTCGGCGGCGTGGTCAGCGGGTTTATGCTCTACGTCCTCTCGGACATCGTCTTTGCCCTCGGAATTTCCGGCAAGGTTCCGGTCGTGCTCGCCGCCTGGACCCCGACCGGGGTCAGCCTGATCTTCGGCGCCTCGATGCTGCTGCATCTGGAGGATGGCTGATGGGGAACGGCCGCGGCCGCGAGCGCCGCGGGTCCTCCTCCGGCATCCGGTCGTGGCAGCGGCTGGTCGCCGCGCTGGCGGGTCTGCTCGTCATCGCCGTCCTCGCGGTTCCGGCCGCCGCCCAGATCGGCTTCAGCCGCGGCACGAAGCAGAATTCGAATGCCCCGATCACGATGCGCGCCGACGAGGTCGAGTATGACGAGGACCTCGCCCTGACGATCGCCCGCGGACATGTCGAAATCTCGCAGAATGGAGACGTCCTGCTCGCCGACACGGTCACCTACAACCAGCGCACCGACACGATCACGGCATCGGGGAACGTCAGCCTGTCGCAGCCGACCGGCGAAATCCTGTTCGCCAATTACCTCGAGCTGCGCGACGCGATGAATGACGGCTTCGCCAAGGATGTGCGCATGCTGCTCGCCGATCGATCGCGTCTGGCGGGCAACACCGCGCGGCGCACCAACGGCAACCGCACCGAAATGCGGCGCGCCGTCTATTCGCCGTGCGATCTGTGCCGCAGAGATCCGAGCGCGCCGCCCGGCTGGCAGCTCGAGGCCCGCGAGATCGACCACGACAAGGAGCTGAAGCTGGTCGAGTTCCGCGACGCCACGATGGAGATCGACGGATGGCCGGTCTTCTACACGCCCTACCTCTCGGTCCCAGACCCCTCGGTCAAGCGCGCGAGCGGCTTTCTCGCCCCGTCGATCGGCAGCTCGAACACCGTCGGCGCGCATGTCACGATCCCCTATTTCCTGGTGCTGGGGCCGGACAAGGACCTGACCCTGGCGCCGCGCTTCATGACCAAGGCGGGCCCGCTCCTCGCCGGAGAATACCGCGAACGCTTCGCCAACGGCGAGCTCGACGCGATCGGCAGCCTGAACTACAGCAATCCGGAAACCACCAGCGGCAACAGCGGCAAGGAACTGCGCGGCAACGTCAACGAGCACAGCGTGTTCGACCTCAATGACACATGGCGGACCGGCCTCGACGTGCAGCGCGTCTCCGATCAGAGCTATCTGCTGGAATTCGGTTTCGGCAACCCGCTGCTGAACGCCGAAATCAGCCGCGCCTATCTCGAAGGGTTCGACCGGCACGGCTCGACCGACATCGACGCCTATATGTTTCAGCCGCTGCTGCCGGGGCTCGGAGACTCGACCCAGCCGATCGTGCTGCCGGTCGCCAACCGCAATTGGCAGAGCGGGCCCGACGCGCTCGGCGGGCGCTGGAATCTCAACGCCAACCTTCTCGACATCGTCCGCGAGGTCGGGACCCAAACCCGGCGCCTGTCGCTCGGCTCGGAATGGGATCGCAGCTTCAAGGACGGCATCGGCGGCCAATACCTGTTTTCGGCGCGGCTGCGCGGCGACGGCTATTCGGTCGACAATTTGAGCCCGGTATCAAACCCGGACCTGCCCTCGGCCTACTTTCCGGCAAACGGGAAACCGGCGGCCGAGCCGATCGCGACCAATTTTGTCACCGGCCGCGCCTTCCCGCAGGTCGGGCTCAAATGGAGCTATCCGCTGATCCATCCCGGCGCCTTGCTGACGCCGATGATCGAGCCGATCGCCGCGGTCTATGCCGGGCCCAACGGCGGCAACCAGCGAAAGATCCCCGACGAGGACAGCCTGTCCTTCGATTTCGACGATTCGGACCTGTTCCGCGGCGATCGCCTGGCCGGCTACGACATCGTCGACACCGGCCAGCGGGTCGATTACGGCGCCAAGTTCGGCCTCTACGACAGCGGCGGCGGCAGCTATCGGATGCTGGTCGGCCAGAGCTACCGGGCCGAAACCAATCCGTTTCTGCCGCTCGGCTCGGGCGCCGAAAAGCGGCTTTCCGACGTTGTCGGGCGGGTCGTGCTGTCGCCGAAATCCTATATCGACCTGATCTATCGCTTCCGCCTCGACGGCGGCAATTTCGGCTATCGCGAGCAGCAGGTGACGATCAGCGCCGGGCCGTCGAACCTGCGGGTCAGCGCCAATTATGCCCTGCTTCCGGCGCAGCTGCCGAGCGAGGTCGTGACCAACCCGATCACCGGCCAGAACGTGCTCTACGGCAAGCAGGAGCAGCTCTCGTTTATCGTCACGGCGAAGATGACCCGCTATTGGTCGGTGCAGGGCGCCGAGACCTTGAACCTGACCAACAGCACCAACCTGGTCAACGGGGTGGCGACGCCGGAAGCGAGCAGCTCCAGCCTCTACGCCTCGCTGTCGGCGATCTACCAGGACGAATGCATGGCGTTTGTCGGCGCCTTGACCCAATCCGGGATCCGCAATGGTGCGGTCACCCCCGGGGTCTCCTTGCTGTTCAGCGTGGTGTTCAAGGACATCGGCGAGTTCGGCGGCACGGTCGCCTCGATCGCCGGCGGCGGGACCCCGTGAGGGCCGAGGGGCTGGGGGCGAGCAGCGGCGCGCGGGCGCCGGCATCGAGGCCGCCCCCGGGTATCCTGCGCGCAGGCGACAGCGCCGGGACAAAAGGTGTAGGGTGCGATGAGCTCCGGAGGAAAGGAGGCCGCAGGCCGATGACCGGGATCCGTTTGTTCGGCGCGCTGCTGGTCCTTATGGGAGCTGTCTGCGGGGCGGCCGCCGCGCCGGCGCCGGCGGTCGCGCCGCGGACCGCGCCGCCGCCGGCAACCTCCTATCCCCAAACCCGGATCGCCGCCGTCGTCAACGATGACGTCATCTCGGTGGCCGATCTGGCCTCGCGCATCCGGATGGCGATGCTGTCGACCAGCATCGCCGACACCCCGCAGGCGCGACAGCGCGTCGCCGCCCAGGTGCTGCGCACCTTGGTCGACGAGAAGCTGCAAATCCAGGAGGCCAAGCGCAAGAACATCGCCGCCACCGACGCCGAGATCAAAAAGGCCATCGCCTCGATCGAGCAGCAGAACAACATGAAGCCCGGTCAGCTCGACGAAGTGCTCAAGGCCAACGGCATCGAGCGCAGCGCGCTGGTCGACCAGGTCACGGCGTCGATCGTGTGGGCGAAGCTGGTGCGGCGGATCGCGGCGGACACCGACCCGGTCTCCGACGGGGAGATCGACGATACCCTGAAGCGCCTCAAGCAAAACGAACACGAGCCGCAGAGCCGGGTCGCCGAAATTTTTCTGTCGGTCGACAATCCGCAGCAGGACGAGGAGGTGCGCGGGCAGGCCGAACGGCTGGTCGAGCAGATGAAGCAGGGCGCGCGGTTTTCCGCGGTCGCCCGGCAATTCTCGCAATCCCCGACCTCGGCCGTCGGCGGCGACATCGGCTGGGTTCATCCCGACGAGCTCAGCCCGCCCTTGGCAAAGGCTGTGGCGCAGATGCGTCCGGGCGAGCTGTCCCCGCCGATCCGCACCGCCGGCGGCTATTATCTGATGCTCGTTCTCGACCGGCGCACCGGCCGTTCGGTCAGCGAGGAGGACACCGTGCTGAGCATCGTGCAGGTGGTTTTCCCGCTGCCGCCGCAAGCCGGCGAGGAGGCGCGCCGCGACGCGCTCGCCGAAGCCCAGGCGACCCGAAACGACGCAAAAAACTGCGAGGATATGCTCAAGATCGGAAAGGAAAAGGCGCCGCAGCTGTCGAGCGCCGGCGACCTGCGCGTCAGCCAGATCGCGCCCGGGATGCGCAGCGCGGTGCTCGGGCTCGTTGTCGGACAGCCATCGCAGCCGATCCTGCAAAAGAACGGTGTGGGGGTGATCATGGTCTGCAAAAAGACCGAGCCCAAACCCGTGATCCAGACGCGCGACGACGTCGCCGAGAGCCTGATGCGCAACCGGCTCGACACGCTGGCCCGGCGCTATATGCGCGATCTGCGGCGCGCGGCCTTTGTCGATGTCCGGGTCTGAGCCGGCGACCCTGCCGCTCGCCGTGACGATGGGCGAGCCCGCCGGAATCGGCGGCGAGATCGCGTTGCAGGCCTGGCTCGGCCGATGCCCGCAGGATCCCGTCTTTTACCTGATCGACGACCCCGATCGGCTCGCAGCCTTGGCGGCGACGCTCGGCTGGCCGGCGCCGGTCCGGGCGATCGCCGCGCCAGCACAGGCGCCCGAAATCTTCGCCCGGGCATTGCCGGTGATGCCCGTCGGCAGGGTGCTGCGCGGGCGGGCGGGCCACCCCGATCCCGCCGACGCACCGGCCATCCTCGGCGCGATCGAGGCCGCCGTCGCCGATGTCCGCGCGGGCCGGGCCGCAGCGCTCGTCACCAACCCGATCCACAAGGACAGCCTCTATCGCGCCGGGTTTCGCCATCCGGGGCACACCGAGTACCTGGCCGAGCTCGCCGGCGAGGGTGCGAGCCCGGTCATGATGCTGGTCTGCCCGGAGCTGCGCGTCGTCCCGGTCACGATCCATCTGGCGCTGCGGCAAGCGGTCGAAAGCCTGACCGCAGCGGCGATCGTCGCAGCGGGACGGGTGACCGAAGCAGCGCTGCGCCAGGATTTCGGCGTCGCCGCCCCGGTCCTGGCGATCGCCGGGCTCAACCCGCATGCGGGCGAGGCGGGCGGGCTCGGCCGTGAGGAGATCGACATCATCGCCCCGGCCATCGCCGAGCTGCGCGCCATCGGGATCGACGCGCGCGGCCCGTTCGCAGCCGACACGATGTTCCATGCCGAGGCGCGCCGGTCCTATGACGCGGCCTTGTGCATGTATCACGACCAGGCGCTGATCCCGATCAAGACCATCGACTTCGACGGCGGCGTCAACGTGACCTTGGGGCTTCCGTTCGTGCGCACCTCGCCCGACCACGGCACCGCGTTCGCGATCGCCGGCCGCGGCGTCGCGCGGGCCGGAAGCCTGATCGCGGCGCTGCGGCTGGCGGCCGAGATGGCGGCGCGGCGGCGGGCCGCGGCCTGAGTCCGTCGCCGGAGCCGGCGGCAGCCGCTCTGCCGCCATTGCGCGAGGTCATCGCCCGGCATGGGATCGCGGCACGGCGGCGCCTCGGGCAGAATTTCCTCCTCGACCTGAACCTGACCGGCCGCATCGCCCGTGCCGCGGGGCCGCTCGACCAGGGCACGGTCGTCGAGATCGGCGCCGGACCCGGCGGCCTGACTCGCGCGCTGCTGGCCGAAGGTGCGCGCCATGTCGTCGCGATCGAGCGCGATCCGCGCTGTCTCGCCGCTCTCGGCGAGCTGGCCGCGGCCCATCCGGGGCGGTTGGAGGTCGTCGCCGGCGACGCAATGGCGCTCGACCCGGTCGCGCTTGCCGCACCCCCGCGCAAGATCGTCGCCAATCTGCCCTACAATATCGCGACCGCGCTGCTGCTCCGCTGGCTCGACCGGATCCGCGAATTCGACAGCCTGACCCTGATGTTCCAGCGCGAGGTGGCGCTGCGCCTGGCCGCGGAACCGCGCACCAAATCCTATGGCCGGCTGTCGGTCTTGACCCAGTGGCTCGCCGAGCCGCGCATCCTGTTCGACGTGCCGGCCCGCGCCTTCACCCCGCCCCCCAAAGTGACCTCCAGCGTGGTCCGGATCGTGCCTCGCGCCGCACCCCTGGCATCGGCCGCCAAGCTCGCGCTCGAGCGGGTCACCGCCGCCGCCTTCGGCCAGCGCCGCAAGATGCTGCGTTCGAGCCTCGAAGCGCTCGGGGTCCCGGTCGCTCCGCTGCTCGACCGCGCCGGGGTGGCGTCGACCGCCCGCGCCGAAGAGCTCACGGTCGCCGAGTTCTGCGCCCTGGCCCGCGCCTTCGAGGAAGCATAGCCGCCCGGCCCTCGGCAAAACCGCCCGCACCGCTCCCGCATCCCCTGTTCCACCTGTTTTATCTGGCCGAGATCAGGTATCCGCAACTCCTTTAACGACAATCCCGCACCCGCTCACAGCCACCGATGTCGCGAGAATACCATGCGACTATGGCAATTGCGTGATTGTCGGCACCGCATATCCAACGCAGTCGCGGTCGTTCGGCCATCTGCTCGGCTCCTATATCTCTCATGTCTGCGCCGTGTCTCTGTCTCCGATGTCCGATAAGGTCGATTATGGAAAATCGGCGCTTGCCGCATAATCGGTGTTATTGAACAATTTTGCCTCGCCGGTATGGTCACGCATGGCATGGCTTGACGCGATACGCGGGCGGGGCACAATCGAGGGGCATGAAGCAACGGCACCAAAGCGGTGACGCGACGTGAAAATAATCTGGTTAGGCGATACAGACACACTCCTGAAATTTTTAAAATATTATGAGTGGGCGTACAAAATATTAGGGTGGTTCACAGCATTAGCGGCGTTGAAATTTGCACACATCAAAACCGGTAATCTTCTGTTCGGCCTTATATACGGCGGTCTGATTAGCGTTTTAAATTTTCCTGTCCTATACGGGTTGCTTTTTCATGTGCCGGTAGATTATCCCCGCGTCAAATCACAATGGGTAAAACACATTATCGGGCGGCTTCCCGCCGTAGTGTTACTCTCTTTTGTCAATTACGGAATAAATTGGGTCATTACTTACATCGTAGATGCAATCGTGAAGATTTAAACTATCGTTGGCTGTAAACCTTAGATCAGTCGGCGGAAACCGGCGCGCGAGTTGTGCGAAACGCAGAGCAAAGCGGCCATCACTGCGAGCCACATCACCCGCGCCTGATAGCGGTCATGCACCCCGGATATGGTGGTGCAAAGGAGAGTGTCGCCCATGATGAAACAGCAAACGGCGGTAGTGAGGAGCAACGGGTAATAGTCACGTCGGCGGTAGCTGCAAATTGCAATCACGATCAAGGCGGCAAAGGAAAGGGGAGCAGTAACCGTGTCGATGTGGCGCAATAGAGCGTAGGGCAATCGGTCGTGCATTTCGGCGGAATCTTCGTAGGCTAGCCGGATGGCGTGACCAAATTCCTTTTCGATCAACGGGGGAAAGGACGGCACCTGATATTCGCGGCGAAACTCCGGGGCCGGGGCATGGGTGACAAGGCCGCGCGCGAAATTGCTGGCTATCATCGCCGCGACTTCGCCCGGTCGGGTTGCGATTGTCTGTTTGACGATCTGGCGGACCTCGTCCTCCATGCCGGGGAAACTGCCGAGCTGGTTGAAGATGCCGCCGTCCTCCCACAAAAGCGTGTCTGCCTTATTGGGTAATCGGTCGGCGTAGGCGCACATTTTGTAACCGGCCTGCGGGCAGGCTTCATGCAGATATTCCCGCGCTGGCCCGTAGGCGATGAGGTTCGCCATGAAAGAAAGATTGGCTCGCCGGGGACAGTGATCATGTGCCGAAAATCACGCCATTGAAAAGCAGGACGGCGGCAACGGTGAGCGTGATTGGCCCTGCCAGCAGCGCGAGCGGTTGCCAGTTGCGACGAGGCGTCAACAGGGTTAGGACTGCGAACAGCGCCACAGTGCCAATCGCAAGCGGTAGGTTGGTAACGTGCGCCGCCGTCGCGATGCAATCCAGCAACAGCAAATAAGCGACCAGGGGCCGCGCTGAGTCCGGAAAGATGAACGGGAAGCCATTCAACAGTGCTGGCAGGGTCATTGCGGGTTACGGGCTGAATACGGTTTTCAAGATCGGTTCCGCTGCCTGCCAAGCTCCGGACATAGCTGAGACCGTCGCTGCTGCCTGAGTGAGTGCGCCAAGCGTGGCTTTGATCATGCCGGGTTTTCGGTCTTTGGCGGCCACTGCTGATTGCTCGCTGAGGAACGCGACCTGTTCAAGCAGTTCCTTCTTCTGTGCGTCGCCTAGCTCTTGATTAAAGAGAACGGCCCCGGTCACCGCTTTTAGAGCTTCCCGAGCGTCTTGCGTCAACGTCGACTTTATCCCGCCTTGCACGACTGACTGCTCGACTCGTTGTACGAGCGCGCCCACTTGTCCTATGTTGAAATGGGTCACTGTTTGCGCTGTAACTTCGGCAGATGTTGAGCGCTCTTGCTGCGTAAAACTCAGATCAGTGCCTAGAATACCTTGCTTTTCCATTTCCATCGTCCAATCCAATAAAATATTGCGAACTGCGTTCAAGATGTTGGTCGCTTGTGAAACGCTCAACCGAATCCTAAGAGTAAAGTCACCCCAACTCAGGGATCGACAAATAGCCTTTTGCACTTCCGGAGGGTACGGAAAACTGAATTCCCCGCCGGGGCTTGCGCTTGCGGTACGTAACGACTCTTCGATAGCAGGAATCGTCATGCCAATGACCGCAAGCGAGAATCCTTTTTCCTGCTCGGAGCTGTGAAATCGTATCGGCAACCACCCTCGATAGGGGCTGAATGCTTCGGGAGTTCCGTGCGGCTTTCTGTATTCCGGAACCTCTTCGCTAGATTTGTGCATATATCCGTTAAGTTCGAGATCAACCCAATTTCCGAATTCACTAAGGGTGAGTTTCGTGCAGGCAACTTTCGCTTTCCGTAGCGCGTCTGTGACTGATGCGTTGCTATCAAGAGCAGCTTGTTGGATTTGAAGGATCAAAGGCGTGGGCACTGATGTCTCCCCTGCGCTGCGTTTTAGCTATTGCAGCAAAGATGGGAAGGGCAATATCGCTTTCAACCGGGAAGCCGAATAGCTAGATGTTGTTCTCTTCGGCATTCTCCGCGCCGCGTCGAAAGTCGCATAAGACGCATTATGACAAGTGTTTTCAGGTAATCATGTAGTCCCTGTACTAACCATCCAGTCCTCCGGGCCCGCACGGGCTGTTTAGACTTGGGTTCCGAGAGGCTATGCGGCGAGCGAATCCTTGGCTGTCCTGTCGTTCCTTCCTGCCTGGCGGCACAAGATGTTGAGCGGCGGCTTGCGCCCTCAGCCGCCGCCGAGACCTCCCTCCGGTCCCCCCGGGAGCCGGGCAAGTCTCGCCCGATCAGCCCTTGCGCAGGCTGGCGACGAATTTGGCGAGGCCCGGCTGTCGGTCGCGGCGCAGTCTTTCGGCGGTGACGATGGCCCGGGCCTGGGCGACGCTGTCATCGACCGTGTCGTTGACGATGACATAGTCGTATTCCGGCCAGTGGCTCAGTTCCTCGGCCGATTTCGCCATGCGCGCGGCGACGGTGGCGGCGCTGTCCTGGGCGCGGGTGCGCAGGCGCGCTTCGAGCGCGGAGAAGGTCGATCGGCTCGACGCTCGCACTGTTCAAGGAAAGATCGTCGATAATGTCGAGCCCGGCGCCAGCATCATGAGCGACGAGTTCGCCAGCTATGTCGGGCTTGAGGGTCGGTTCTATCACCACACCGTCAACCACGGAGCCGGCGAGTACGTTCGGAATTACTTCTGTCACGTCAACGGCGTGGAAGGCGCGTGGTCGCACTTCAAGCGCCAGGTGTTCGGCATTCACCATTGGATCAGCGCCAAGCATATTGATCGCTACCTCGCCGAGTTCACATGGCGTTACAATCGCCGCGAGGCGGGCGAGGGCGAACGGGTCAACGCGCTCCTTGCCGCCGCCGACGGCAAGCGGATCACCTATCCACAACTGATCGCATGACGACGAAGCGCGACAAGCCCCTCCATATCGACATGAGCTTCGACGAGGTTCTAAAACGGTTCGCGCAGACCGATCCATCTGAGTTACCAAAACGGTCAAAGCCAAAACGTAAAAAGAATTGCCGATCCGCAACATCGTCACCTCGGCCGCCAAGCGCGCCACAATCCGATGGCGCCGACGGCTAGCGCCACGATTGCAATCAGGTCGTCGTCGTCTCGTCGCCTCTCATAGGCCTCGCGATAATCAGGGATGGAAGATTTTGGCTCATTGATCGCGGCTGAAGAAGCGTGGCGAACATTGGGTATCGCGTATTGGTTGAAGGACTTATCGGAGAAATTATTACTCTCATACCACTTTCCAAAGGTTTCTTAGAAAAAGCCGCATCCGCATTTTGCGTGGCAGTGATAATTGTTGGGGTGGCGATCGAGCATGGCGCGGACAACCGTATCTCCGACCTTGTGTCACAACGACAAGCCGTCGCAGACGTAGACGTTGCCAATGCCCAGCGGGATGCCAAGCAGGCGGGACAGCGAGCGATGGAAGCCAGTCTCGAGTTGGCGAAGTTTAAAGCACCCCGCGTTTTGAAGATGTCCCAACAAAATAAGATTTCGGCCAAAATTCGCTCATTTTCTGGCACGGAATTTGATACAGCGATGACACTTGGAGATCCCGAAGTCACCGATTTAGCTGATATGATTGAAACTGCATTGGCCAACGGGGGATGGAAACAAATCAATTGGAGCGGCGGCGGCTTAGTAATAAGACGCGATGGAAAACCAACCTCGGGCGAAGCCACCATTGCAGGCATAACCGTGGGCGTGACTACCCTCGCAAGTGTAGACGTACGCGCAACCCCCGAGCGCATCGCTGGGCTCGAACACATAACCGAAATACTTGCCGCTGCTCTATTTTGGTGCATATTTCTTGAATAATGCAACGGCGTATGGAGAGCTATCGGCTGGTCAGTCGAGATTGGCTACGGGGTATTCCTGCGGCCCGGTCGTCGCCCCCGTCGTCCGCGCGGACGGGGGCTTTCATCGGGAGCGGTCGGGTTCTGTTTCCTGCTCTGGCGCTGGCCCGCGCCGCGTCAATTGCCCGCGTAACCGCTCGCGCGCCGTGGAATCCTCGCTCGCGCGGCGCTGCCGCTCGACATTGCGGCCCTGTGCGGCGGCTTCGTCGAGAATGAAATCGGTCGATTGGATCAGCCGGGCTGCCTCAAGCTCGCGCAAGAAATCGCCGGTGCTGATGACGCCGACGCGTTCATCGACGATGATACGGCGTCTCTCAATGTCGCTGTCCTCAAACAACAACAGCGCTTCGGCGGTCGGATCGCTGCGCAAGAAGCGGTCGAGCGCTTCAACGGCTGCCTGTTCGCCAAGCCCGCGAATGGAACGCCCTTCTTCGAGGCGGCGCTGCTGGTCAATGCCGACATCGGTCGGCACGATCTGCACCATATCGAGATGGGCGTTGATCCATTCGACGATCTGCCCGGCTCCCGGTGCGCCGTGAACGCGCGTCGCCTCGAAGAAAACCGCGTCCGGGATGCGCACTGGCAAGCCGGGCCGCAACAGCACGTCGAGCGATCCCGCAAGCGCCAGTGTGAACAGCGGCGAAGTGTCGGTGACGATCAGGCTATAGGGCTTGCTCACTTACGCGCCCGCAACGCTTCGCGGATGATCGCGCGGCCACGTTGCCGGGCCTCGACATTCGACCCATCCATTGGCGCAACCGGGGGCCGCAGGCCGAGTTCGCCGAGTGCGCCGAGGACCTGCACGTAATTGTCAAAGCCACGTTGGCGCAACGCCCGCCATGTAATCTCACCGGCGGCATACTGCCGGATCAGCTTTTCCTTGTCGGTTTCGGTCATCGCCGCTTCTCCATATATATAATGTATATTAGCCGGCTTGCAGCCGACAAGCGAGAATAGCTTGATTGGCCGCAACCGGGCGCGCGGAAGATTCTGAGGCCGTGACGCCGTTCGCCGCCGCTTCGCGAAACCAGTCGGGTTATCGGCAATCGCCCCTCTAGGAGTAATCAACATCTTGTGGTTTGACTGCCTTCCGAAAATGCGGAATTAGCCGCATAAGCGCCATTATGACAGGTGTTTTCAGGTAATCATGTAGTCCCTGTACTAACCATCCAGTCCTACGGGCCCGCACGGGCTGTTTAGACTTGGGTTCCGAGAGGCCATGCGGCGAGCGAATCCTTGGCTGTCCTTTCGTTCCTTCCTGCCTGGCGGCACAAGATGTTGAGCGGCGGCTTGCGCCCTCAGCCGCCGCCGAGACCTCGCTCTCGGTCCCCCCGGAGCCGGGCAAGTCTCGCCCGATCAGCCCTTGCGCAGGCTGGCGACGAATTTGGCGAGGCCCGGCTGTCGGTCGCGGCGCAGTCTTTCGGCGGTGACGATGGCTCGGGCCTGGGCGACGCTGTCCTCGACCGTATCGTTGACGATGACATAGTCGTATTCCGGCCAGTGGCTCAGTTCCTCGGCCGATTTCGCCATGCGCGCGGCGACGGTGGCGGCGCTGTCCTGGGCGCGGGTGCGCAGGCGCGCTTCCAGTGCCTCGAAGGTCGGCGGCAGCACGAACACCGCGACCAGGTCCGGACGGACGGCGCGGGCGAGCTGCTGGGTGCCCTGCCAGTCGAGATCGCCGACGATGTCGTGCCCGGCGGCGAGCGCGTCTTCGATCGGTTGGCGCGGCGTGCCGTAGCGATGGCCGAAGACGCGCGCATGCTCCAACAGCTCGCCCCGTTCCGCCATCTGGTCGAAGCGGGCCTGGTCGATGAACCGATAGTCGCGCCCGTCGACCTCGCCCGGCCGCTGCGGCCGCGTCGTCACCGAAACCGAGAGGGTAAGCTCGGGATCCTCTTCGACGAGCCGTCGCGCGATCGTCGTCTTGCCCGCGCCGGAGGGCGAGGAGAGGACGAGCAGCAGCCCGCGCCGCCGGATCCGTGGTGCATTCATTCGATGTTCTGCACCTGCTCGCGAAACTGCTCGACCACCGCCTTTAGCGCGAGCCCGGTGCGGGTCAGCTCGATATCGGCCGATTTCGAGCACAGGGTGTTGGCCTCGCGGTTCAATTCCTGGCACAGGAAATCGAGGCGCCGGCCGACCGCCTCGCCGTGTTGCAGCAGATCGGCTGCCTGCTCGAGATGCGCGCGCAGCCGCTCGATCTCCTCGCGGATGTCGGAGCGCGCGGCGAGCAGGGCCACTTCCTGGGCGAGCCGCTCCTCGGGCATCGCAGGCACCACATCGGCGAGGCTCGCCAGCGCCGTGCGCAGCCGCTCGCGGATCGCCGCCGGCTGAGCGGCGGCACAGACCATGGCCGCTTCGACCAGGACGGCCATCTCGCCGAGCTGGCTGCGCAGCAATGCGTCGATGCGCGCGCCCTCCTCGGCGCGGGCGCGGACGAGCTGGTCGAGCGCCGCGATCCAGTCGGCGAGCACCATGCGCCGGCGCGCCTCGGCCACCGCCTCGTCCTCGTCCTCGACGGTCTCGACAACGCCGCGCAGCCCGAGCAATCCGTCGAGACGCGGCGGGGCTGCCTCGATCTCGCCGCTCAGCTCGTTGATCAGGGTGACGAGCTGGGCCAATGCCTCGCGGTTGACCCGCAACGGCGGCGGCGTGGTGCGGGTGACCGCGAGGTTGGCGGAGAGATTGCCGCGGCGAAAACGCTGCGCCAGCGCGGCGCGCAGCTCCGGCTCCAGCGCGTCGAAGCCGGCCCCGAGCCGCAGCCTCAGGTCGAGGCCGCGCCCGTTGACGCTCTTGACCTCCCATGCCCACGAGATCCCGTGCGCCTCGCCCTGCGCCCGCGCGAACCCCGTCATGCTGGCCACGCCCACGCGGCGGCACTCCCTATCGTCAATCGGATCGCATGGCAGCGCGCCCCGCACCGCCGGCACGGGCTCCGCCGAGGAAGCCATCGCCGACGACTCGGCCGCTCGCTCAGCTCGCCGACATCAGCGACCAGTACCAGGCGAAAAACGGTCGGTCGAGCGCGCTCGACCAGGCCACGGCAGCGCTGTCGCCGGCCTCGCGCAACCCGTCGGCCAGCCGGTCGACACCGTCGGGCGCGGCGCTTTCGAGCCGTGCCCCGCGCGGCGCCATCCGGATCAGCTGAATGTCGGTGCGCTCGGCGGATTTCGGGATCACGCGAAGGAGTGCCGCCTCTTCCCGGTTCACCATCATCAAGCTCAAAGGGCCGAAGGCGATCCAGTCGTCGCCGGTAAAATCCTCGAACAACAGATGCGGCGACGACTTCAGGAATTGCAGCGCGGGCTTCCAGTTCCAATTGGTGGTGCAGCGCGCTCGCTGGATGACGCCGCCATCGGCGAGCCAATCCGGAACGGGAGCCGCCGGCAGCGATCGAGGGGTCTCCTCGGGAGGCCCGGCAGCACTGGACAAATCGACCAGGATCAGGCCGTCGCGGACGCAGACCGGGTGGCTCGCCAGCCGCAGCCGGGACGGATCGATGCGCGCCGACAGGTCGGGCTCGACGAGCCGGCCGTCGAGCGCAAATTCCCAGCCGTGATAAGGGCAGACCAGGCGCTCGGCCGGCCCGTCCTCGGCATCGCAGACCGGATAGCCGGCGTGAATGCACACGTTGCGCAGCGCATGCAGGCGGCCGTCGGCGGCGCGGGTCACCAGGATCGAGCGGGTGGCGGCGTCGAAGCGAAAAAAGCGGCCGTTCTCGTCGAGCCGCGTGTGGTGATCGACGGCCATCCACGGCCGCATGAAAAGCCGCTCTCGCTCGCTGGCGAACACGTCGGCGCCATTCAGCAACTGCGGATCGGGCGCGACCGATCCGGTTCCGTCCAGCCGGGCACCGACGGCGGCTACACTCTCGGGAAGATCCATTGAGGGTTCGCTTATTATCCGTTGGGTTGTCGCCGCACACTGAACCCGCCGCAGCGGCGAGGTCAAAACCTTTGTGCGGCCGGCGCCGCTCGACTCAGCGGGTCGCCGGCAGCGCCGGGCTCGGCTCGCGCGCCCGGCCGGCGAGCTCGGCTTGGGTAGCGGCGAGCTCGCGCGCCAATGCCTCGCTGCGGCGCCGGCACTGCCGCAGCCGGCGCCGCCGGCCTCGCCCGCCGATCCAGGCAGCGGTCGCGCCGACCATAAAACCGGCGACCAGGGAAAGGAACACCGCCAGATAGAGCGGCACGTCCAACAGGAACGGCAGCGGCCACAGCCCCAAGGATACGGGCTCGCGATTGGCGGCGGCGAACAGGCCCAGCAATGCGGCGGCGGCGAGCACCAGCGCCCAATAGACGACGGCCCTCATCGATCGGGGCCCGCCGGCCGGCGACCCTTCGCTACGCCTGCGGCGCGCCCGGGTTCAAGCGGTCGCGCAACTGCTTGCCGGTCTTGAAGAACGGGATGTGCTTCTCGGCGACGCGCACGCTGTCCCCGGTCCGCGGGTTGCGGCCGACCCGCGCATCCCGGCGTTTGACCGAAAACGCCCCGAAGCCGCGCAATTCGACGCGATCCCCCCGCGACAGCGCGGCCGCGATCTCGTCAAAGATCGCGGTGACGATGACCTCCACATCGCGCTGATACAAATGAGGATTGGTTTCGGACAGCTTTTGCACGAGCTCCGATTTGGTCATCGTCGCTCCCCCCTCACGTCGCCAACGCGATAAGCCTGCCAAACCGCCCAGGGAGCGTCAAGCCGGCGGCGCCGAGCCCTCGCCCGCCTCCGCCTGCAATGCGCAAGAGGATGGGCCTAGCCCTCCCATTCCCTCCTCCGCATGCGGGGGAGGGAATGGGAGGGGCATGGGTGGGTGGGGGCAGGCCAGCCCTCAGCTCTTGTCCTCGACCTCGCCCGGCTGATCGGCGTCCTGGCGGCGGGCGCGATTGATCGCGGCGCCGAGGATGTCGCCGAGGCTGGCGCCCGAATCCGACGAGCCGAACTCGGCCATCGCCCGCTTCTCCTCGTCGACCTCGCGCGCCTTGATCGACAGGCTGACCTTGCGCGTGGCGCGGTCGATCGCAGTGACCTTGGCGTCGACCTTTTCGCCGACCGCGAAGCGGTCCGGGCGCTGCTCGCTGCGGTCGCGCGACAATTCCGACTTGCGGATAAAGCCCAAGAGCCCGTCGCCGACCGAGACCTCGACGCCGCCCTCGGTGATCCCGGCGATGGTCCCGGTCACGACCTCGCCTTTTCTCAGCTTGGACATCCCGGCCTCGAACGGGTCGGCCCCGAGCTGCTTGATGCCGAGGCTGATGCGCTCCTTCTCGGCATCGACGTCGAGCACCTTGACGCGCACCACCTCGCCCTTGCGGTAGTTGTTGATGGCATCTTCGCCCGCCCGGTTCCAGTCGATGTCGGAGAGGTGGACCATGCCGTCGATCTCGCCGGGCAGGCCGACGAACAGGCCGAACTCGGTGATGTTGCGGACCTCGCCTTCGAGCTCGGTGCCGATCGGATGCGCGTCGACAAAGGCGTCCCACGGATTGGCCAGGGTCTGCTTGAGGCCGAGGCTGATGCGGCGCTTCTGCGGGTCGACGTCGAGCACCATGACCTCGACCTCCTGGCTGGTCGAGACGATCTTGCCCGGATGCACGTTCTTCTTGGTCCAGCTCATCTCGGAGACATGGACCAGCCCCTCGACCCCCGGCTCCAATTCCACGAAGGCGCCGTAGTCGGTAATGTTGGTGACGCGGCCGCGGAACTTGGCGCCGGCCGGGTATTTGAGCTCGACGCCCTCCCACGGATCGGCTTCGAGCTGCTTCATGCCGAGCGAGATGCGCTGGGTCTCCGGGTTGAAGCGAATGACCTGGACCTTGACGTTCTGACCGATATTCAGCGCTTCCGACGGGTGGTTGATGCGCCGCCAGGCGATGTCGGTGACGTGCAGCAGCCCGTCGACCCCGCCCAGATCGACAAACGCGCCGTAATCGGTGATGTTCTTGACGACGCCGTTGAGGATCTGGCCCTCCTTGAGGCTGGCGACCAGCTCCGAGCGCTGCTCGGCGCGGCTTTCCTCGAGCACGGCGCGGCGCGAGACGACGATGTTGCCGCGCGAGCGGTCCATTTTGAGGATCTGGAAGGGCTGCTGCGATCCCAACAGCGGGGTGATGTCGCGCACCGGCCGGATGTCGACCTGGCTGCCCGGCAGAAAGGCGACGGCGCCGCTGAGGTCGACCGTGAACCCGCCCTTGACCCGGCCGAAGATCACCCCGGTCACCCGGTCGTTCGCCTGAAAGCTCTTTTCGAGCAGGGTCCAGGCCTCCTCGCGCCGCGCCTTCTCGCGCGACAGCTGGGCCTCGCCGTTCTTGTCCTCCATCCGTTCGAGGTAAACCTCGACGGTGTCGCCGACATGGAGGCTGGGCTCGCCGCCTCCGGCAGCGAATTCCTTGATCGGCACGCGGCCTTCCGATTTGAGGCCGACATCGATCAGGACGGCGTCGTTCTCGACGGCGATGACCCGGCCCTTGACGACCGTGCCCTCGAGCCCGTGGGCCATGCCCAAGGATTTATCGAGAAGCGCCGCGAAATTCTCCCTTGCGGGCGCTTCCCTGGTTTGCAGTTCTACGGCAGCCATTCTCTCTCCTCGAGTGCGCGCGCGATGATATCAGCGGCCCGCTCGAACACCGCATCGGCATCGAGCGTCGTCGTGTCGATGATCTCGGCATCGGGCGCCGCCGCCAGCGGCGCAGCCTGCCGCCCGCTGTCGCGCGCGTCGCGTTCCTTCAGATCTTGCAAGACGCTTTGGTATATAACCAGGGCTCCGCGCTCGCGCAACTCTTTGACCCGGCGTTTGGCGCGCGCCGGAGCGCTGGCGGTGATGTAGAGCTTCACGTCCGCCATCGGGCAAACCACGGTGCCGATATCGCGACCGTCGAGAACCGCGCCGCGGGCGGGGGGCGCAGGCTGCGCCGCGAAATTCCTCTGAAAGGCGAGCAGGACATCCCGGACCGCCGGGATTGCAGCGACGACCGAAGCGGCGCGCCCTATCTCCTGGTCCTGCAGGCGCGGCGCCGCGATCAACCCGGGCGTGTCGATCAACGCCGGGGCCACTTGCCGAGCCGCGCACGTCGCCGCAGCCGGATCGGCCGGGTCGCCGCCGCCGGCGAGAACGAGAAATGCCGCGACCCGATAGAGCTTGCCGGTGTCGAGATGGGCCAACGCGAAACGGGCGGCGAGGCGGCGCGCCAATGTGCCCTTGCCGGAGGCGGCCGGCCCGTCGATCGCGACGACGAACGAGCGAGGCCCCTCACCCCCGGGTCGGGTCCGGGGCAGGCTCTCCCGCTGAGGGAACGGCGACGGCTCGCTCCCTCTTCCCGGTTGCGGGGAGAGGGTTGGGCCGAGGGGCAGGTTTCGGTTCACGCCCCCGCCGCGATCGCGCCGCCGAGGCCGTTGATCAACCCGACAAAACCCGGAAAGCTGGTCGCGATCGGGGCGCCGTCGTCGATCCGCACCGGCTGGTCGGCAGCAAGCCCCAGCACGAGGAAGGCCATCGCGATGCGGTGGTCGAGCTGGGTCTCGATCAGCGCCCGGCCGATGGGAGCATTGCCCGCGCCCTCGACGATCAGATCGTCCCCCTCGATCGCGACGCGCACGCCGCAGCGCTCGAGGCCGGTTGCGATCGCCGCCAGCCGGTCGCTCTCCTTGACCCGGAGCTCGGCGAGGCCGCGCATGATGGTGCGCCCGCGGGCGCAGGCGGCGGCGACGGCGAGGATCGGGTATTCGTCGATCATCCGCGGCGCCCGCTCGGCCGGGATGTCGGCGCCGGTCAGGATGCCGGCGCGGGCATGCAGATCGGCCACCGGCTCCCCTCCTTCCTCGCGTTCGTTGACCAGGGCGATGTCGGCGCCCATCTCGCGCAGGCACTCCAAGAGCCCGGCGCGCAGCGGGTTGACCCCGACCCCCTCGATCGTCACTTCCGACCCGGGCACGATCAGCGCCGCGACGAGCGGGAAAGCGGCCGAGGAGATATCGCCCGGCACGGCAATCGGGGCTGCTGCGAGCTCGGGAAAACCCTCGACCGTGATCCGCAGGCCGCCGCCTGCGGCAGGCTCGGTCGCGACCGTCGCGCCGAAATGGCGCAGCATCCGCTCGGTATGGTCGCGGGTTGCCTGCGGCTCGATCACGGTCGTCGCCCCGGGGGTGTTGAGCCCGGCCAGCAGCACCGCCGACTTGACCTGCGCCGACGGCACCGGGAGCCGGTATTCGATCGGGATCGGGCTCGCCGCCCCGGTCACGGCGAGCGGCAGGCGGGCGCCTTCGCGGCTCAGGAAGCGCGCGCCGAAACGGCTCAACGGCTGGGTCACGCGGCCCATCGGCCGGCGCCGCAGGGAGGCGTCGCCGGTGACGAACGCGGTCAGCGGGTGGGTCGCCAGGATGCCGAGCAGCAGGCGCGCCGAGGTCCCGGAATTGCCGAGGTCGAGCAGGTCCTCCGGCTCGCCGAGGCCGCCGACGCCGACCCCGTCGACAATCCATCGGCCATCGCCGGCCGGAGCCGCGGCGGCGCCGAGCGCGTTAAGCGCGGCGGCGGTGGCGAGCACGTCCTCGCCCTCGAGCAACCCCGAGATCTCGGTCCGGCCGACCGCGAGCGCGCCCAGCATCAGCGCGCGATGGGAGATCGACTTGTCGCCGGGCACTCGGATCCTGCCGGAGAGCGGCGTCTTGGGCCGGGCGGACGCCAAGGTTGCGGGCGGGGGCGGCGAGGGGGATCTGCCATGGCGGGCGGCGGGCCTCGGACAGCGGGGTTGGCGGTTGCGCCGGCGGCGCCGTCGGCCCATATGCGCAGACCGTCGGCGCGCCGTCGTGGATTTACTTTTGGCGGATTTGCTTTTGACAGGGTGCCGGCCCTGTGGCAATGGCGCGTCGACCGATCCCGAAAAACCGGTGATGGAGCTGATGGTGGCAAAGCCCGAATGGGGCACCAAGCGGATCTGCCCGAGCTGCGGGGCGCGCTACTACGATCTGTTGCGCAAGCCCGTGATCTGCCCGAAATGCAGCACGCCCTTTGATCCCGAGGCGTTCTTGAAGTCGCGCCGGGCGCGACCGCCGGCACCGGTCGAGAAGGAGCTTCAGCCGGTCGGCGCCGAAGAGCTCGATGCCGAGGTCGAAACCGAGGAAGCCGAAGCCGCCGGCGAAGAAGAGGAAGCGCTTCCGCTCGAGGAGGCGGAGGAGGAAGACGAGGAGCTGCTCGAGGATGCCTCCGAGCTCGGCGAGGACGAGGACGACATGGCCGAGGTCATCGAGAACGTCGAAGAGGAGGAGCGCTGACTGCGCGCCGATCTCGCCGCGCCTCGGGCGAGGGCCGCGTTTTTCGCTTGCCGGCGCCCCGCGGCGTTCCTATTTTCATCGCCGGTTTTCCGCGCCCGCCGCGGCGAGCACCAGGTCGGGGGCCATAGCTCAGCTGGGAGAGCGCTACAATGGCATTGTAGAGGTCACCGGTTCGATCCCGGTTGGCTCCACCAATTAAAACAAGGGCTTAGCTGGAAGCAGCTAAGCCCTCTTGATTTCCGGGGAAGCAGGGGGGAAGCATCGGGCCGGATTCGAGCCTTGGCGGCCCCGTGGTGACAGCGCCGGACACTCGCCGCCACTGTTGCGGGCCCGCGCGCGCCGGACCACCGCTAAGCCCGTCCGCCGGCAGCCCGCCGGAACGAGCGCCGCGCAAATCCGGCGGCACCGACTCGGTTCCTTTCAAAAAAGCCGATCACTAGGCTTGGTCAGCATCGCCGACGCTTCCGTATCGTTAGCCTCCGAGTGCTACGAGTTCCTGCCTGCCCCGGCGCCCTTCCCGAAGCGGCCAGCCCAACGTCTGGCCTATCTTCCGCGAGCCGAATGGGCAGCCTTTCGCGAGAGCGCGCGATGCCATGGTATCACACAAGGTATCACCGCGCGCCGTTTCGGCGGGCGCAAGCCGAGGCTGACCGTCCCATGCCGAGCCCCTATCTCGTCGCCAAGCATTTCCCCAGCCGGACGAGCCGCGTTAACCTGACGGTGCCGCTCTCTCCGGCGGAACATCGGGCGCTGAAGACCGCGTGCGAGGTACTCGGATACAGCATGGCCGCGCTCGCCCGATACGCGCTCGCGGAGATCCTGGCACCGTACTACGGCGCCGAGGCCGCGGCTCCCTCCGCGTTCGGCCTGCCGCTGCCACCGCCGCCGCAAGCCCCGCGGCCGAACGGTCTGCGCTACGATCCCCGCGAGTACCGCCGCTTGTGGCATTCTGAGAGACTGCGCAAACAAGCCGACAACGCCGCGACGGCCGGCCGCGAGCCATCGCACCCGCCGCGCGATACGGAGGCCTCGGTGCCGACCCATCTGCGGGCGGGGCAAAAATTCCGCGAGTAGGCGCGCTCGACAAGAAGGTTCGGCAGGAACGGTCACGTACGCTGCGGTAGCGCCGCGCCACGTCGGCGTCGGGACGCGGAGGGTCGGCCCACGGTCGTACCCATCTGCGGGCGGGTCAAAAATTCCGCGAGTAGGCGCGCTCGACAAGAAGGTTTCGACAGGAACGGTCACGTATGCTGCGGTAGCGCCGCGCCACGTAGGCGTCGGGACGCGGAGGGTCGGCCCACGGTCGTCCCCTCGCCCCCCTCCCCAAAAAATCTCCACATACTATCCCCGAAAGGGTTATTGCCGCGCATCGTTTCGCATAACGTAACGGCAAGGTAAGCGCGTGGATCAACTGGCATGCCCTCATGAGCGCCCAGGCGACGACGAAGGTGCTCGATTGAGCGATCAGAAGGTCGAAATCCACAAGAAGGTCGCCACGCTGGGCGCAAAGCCTCGCGCAGAGCGGTTGCGGCTGATTGGAGACGGCCTCCCGGTCCTGCTGGCGAGCGCCCAGGAATTGGACGACGCCGAAAAGCAGTTACCGCGCGAGCACCAGCGGGCGCGGGCGATCTTGATCGGACAAGCCGAGGAGGAGGCAGCGAAAATCCTTATCCTACTCGACGCAGTCCGATGTCCGCCGAAGCGCCAGAAGGCATTCAACCGCACCCTCGGCAATTTCTATAACCACTTAGCACGGCTGATATACGCGGCGGCGTCAGGTTGGCACGCGGCCACGCTGCCAGAATTGGCGCGGTATGTGGACCACGATCGCACCAGCCACTACCTCGACGGCCAATACGGCCCGGAATTTCTCTTCCGTAATGACCTGTTGGACGAGCGAGAGGGCTTTCTCTATGCAGATTTGATCGACCATGACGGCGATCTCGAATGGCGGAAGCCCGGACCTCGTTTCGGGGGATCCCAATCGAGCACGATCTCCTTGGGTCAAACGTACCGTCGGTTCATGCGCTGCCACTCGTGGAGGCACTTTCGCGTGTCGGCATGTTGAGCCCAGAGGGACTCAAGGTCGTCGTCCAGATATGGCAGCCAGCGAAGATCGATGACCAGACGCACGTCATGGAAATCAAGGCGCTGAACCGCCGAACCCTCGAAAAGCTGGAGGAGCTTGGCCACCTGTCGGAAGCCTCGGAAGAGGACGTTCGTCGGGTAATGGATTGGCAGTGGCCGATGTACTCGCTGGATTTCACCGAGATAAAGGTCACCGACGATGCCATCCAGCGTGAACGGGATGCGGCGTACGCCGACTACGTCTGAAGCTCCTTCGATGAAGATGCAGCAGCGTCTTGCCTCCGGGACCAGCATCGCCCAGGACTTCCGCACCACTGTCCGCTTTCCGATCTTCGAGACCGGCTACGCGGAGTGGCCTTACGCGACGAACGGCGGAACACTGTTTCTGGTCACGTTTCGCGGGCGCGTCTTTGGTCTGACCTGCCGCCACGTACTGGACGGCTTCGAGTGGCCACGGCTTCGGGTCACCGAGGCGAAATTCGGCAAGATGTTCGCGCCGATCGAGGGCCTCTTCTATCCGAGCGCCCCGAAGGGCGAGGCGGTTGATACCGACATTCTCGACATTGCCGTTGTCGAATTCGCGCCCGAAGTCACCCCGACGTTCTTTCCAGATCCTCCCTACGTGCTCGACGCTCGCACCTGCGGTACGGCCAATATCGGCGATGTGCTGTACGTGAACGGAGCATTGAAGGAGAAATCTGATCTCAGCGAGATGCCGATCACCCCGGTGTTCTGTCTCCTCGAACTTGCCGATATGGGCGCGGCCTCTGCTGATCCGAGCCTTCGCAAGGCGCACGCGGGATTCGCAAACCCCCAGTTCACGGAGATCACCGGGCTCAGTGGAAGCCCCGTTTTCGACATGACCTCGAACAAGTTGGTCGGAATGGCCGTACGCGGGATACTCGCCGCCAAGACCTGCACACTTTGGTACATCGACATGTTCGATATTTTGACCCTAGTGACCGCCACGGCAGAGGGGCGCGAAGCGACCAACTACACAAAAGGTCGTGACCCGGCTCACTCGTACGGTCATTCGCGACCAACTGTAACGCCGCGTCTATCTGTTCTCCGCATGCGCGGCGACCGGTGCGCCGGTGCGGGTACGAGCCTTTGTCGCAACTCGACCGACGACCGCTATCGGGTAGGGTTTCGGATGCCGGCCCGGCGCGAGCGCTCGACCCGCGGTAAGGGGGCCGGTGTCCGAAACCCTACCCATTGCAGACCTTCGTCCGGCGTCGGTTTAACGGCGCTCATGCCCCATAGGGAACTGCCGAACGGCGGTCGGAGGGATGAGCTATCCCTAGTCGCTGGGGCGAAGATGATCACCAACTCGCTCGCTAATTTCCATAGCTACGGTAATCCACGGTCGCGGCTTGAGCCGCGATCGTCGACCGGACGCTGCTGCTTCCGACCATCCAGATGCCAGTGTTTCTGCTGATCGTCGTAGCTCAGGCGGTGACGAGCACCAGCATGGCATAGAGACGGACGATCACTCTTCCGTCCTGCGGAATGATGGGTTTCTTGCGATAGGCGTTCTCAACCCGCCTGCAAGGGAATAGCCTCTCTCGATGGCCGGAACGGAATCGTCCGCGGGGCCCCAGCGACGAAAGCAGAAGATGACATGCACGAGGTGGGCTGTCGCTCTCGCCGTCTCGCTTCTCGCCTCTATCGCCCACATCGGCGCCCTTCCAGCCAGCGCGGAGGAGCCCATAAAGGTTACGGCGATTGCCACCCACTACCGCACGACGATGGTTGGCGGCGTGAGCATTTTCTATCGAGAGGCCGGGCCGGCCGATGGGCCGGCTGTCCTGCTGCTGCACGGTTTTCCGACCTCGTCGCATATGTTCCGCAACCTGATCCCGACCCTCGCCGACCGTTACCACGTGATCGCCCCGGACTACCCCGGGTTCGGACAGAGCGGGATGCCCGACCACACGCAATTCGCCTACACCTTTGCCCACTACGCGGATCTGGTTGACGGCCTTCTGACACAGGTTGGGGTGAAACGCTACGCGATGTACGTGATGGATTACGGCGCGCCCGTCGGCTTTCGCCTGGCGCTGAAGCATCCGGATCGGGTCAGCGCGCTGATTATCCAAAACGGCAACGCTTATGACGAAGGCCTAAAGGCGTTCTGGAACCCGTTCAAGGCATACTGGGCGGACGGCTCGGCGGCGCATCGCAACGCCCTCCTATCCCTGCTGACGCTAGTGACAACAAAGTTCCAGTACACTGACGGCGTGCGCGACGTCTCCCGGATCGATCCGGATAACTGGGTGCACGACCAGGCGCTGCTCGATCGGCGGGGCAACGCCGTCATCCAGCTTGACCTGTTCTACGACTACCGTACCAATGTTCCGCTCTATCCCGAATTTCAGGCCTTTTTCCGCGAACGCAAGCCGCCGACGCTGATCGTTTGGGGAAAGAACGACAAGATCTTCCCGGACGGCGCGGGACCGTACCTGCGCGATATGCCGAACGCCGAGCTTCATCTTCTCGACACCGGGCATTTCGCCTTGGAGGACAAGCTCGACGTGATGGCGCCGCTGATCCACGACTTTCTCGACCGCAAGGTGGCGAAACCTTGACGCGGTGTAGCGCGGAGCGCCGAATGGCCGGCCGCTAATCGCCGCGTCGCGAACCATTGCCAACCCTCCCTGATCCTGGCGCCCTGACCCGGTAGCGGCAGCCGACCGACATTGGAGTTCTACCGTGCGACATCGTTTCTTCGACCTCGCTTTCACGCCGGCCGTCCAAGCGGAACAGACGCGCCGCGGGTCGCGCGCCTCCTATGCTGCCATCACCGCAGCCGGAGAAGGTGATGCTGCCGCAGACGCACTGTCCGAGCGGGAGATCGCGTTCATCGAGGCCCGCGACAGCTTCTACCTCGCCAGCGTCTCGGAAACCGGCTGGCCTTATGTTCAACACCGTGGCGGGCCGGCCGGCTTCGTCCATTCCTTGGACGATAAGACGCTCGGTTGGGCCGACTTCGCCGGCAATCGCCGATACGTTTCGGTCGGCAACATTGAAGCGGACGACCGGGTGGCAATGTTCTTCATGGATTACCCCCGCCGGCAACGCCTGAAGGTTCTCGGCCATATGCGGGCCCATGACGCCGGCAGCCGTCCGGACCTGGCAGTACGGCTGGGGGTCGGCGACGATAAGGCGCGGGTGGAGCGGTTCGTCCTGATCACGGTCGAAGCCTTCGATTGGAACTGCTCGCAGCACATCACCCCGCGCTTTACTCTGGCCGAGATCGAAAAATTGGTAGCGCCGCTGAACGCCAGGATTGCCGAACTCGAAACCCGATTGGAGACATGCGAGCCGGTTCCCGGCTGATTTTGCCCGAAGCCCGCAAGCGTCCAAGCCTGACCGGGCACCCCCGACATCGCGCCCGAAGTTTGGTGTCGATAGCGAACTCCCTGGCTAACCGTCATTGTAGAGCGGCCCGCATCGATCTGCGTCAACGGCTGTGTATTCGCCCGGCTTTCTGAAGGTTCAGGAGATCGCAAATGACGAAGGAAAACCATTTGGCAGCATCGCGCCGCGATCTCCTGATCGGCGGGGCTGGAATTGTGGCCGCTTCGGCGCTCTCGGACCCGGCAGCCGCAGCCGAGCCGCGAGGCGCAGGCCCGATCATGAGCTTCCAAAAGAGCGACACCGCGGTCGTGTTCATCGACCCGCAGAACGATGTGCTGAGCGACAAGGGAGCCAACTGGGGCGCGGTCGGTGCGAGCGTTACCGAAAACAAGACAGTCGAGAACATGGAGCGGATCTTCAAGGCGGCGAAGGCAAACGGCTACGAGGTGTTCATCTCCCCGCATTATTTCTATCCGACTGACAGCGGCTGGAAGTTCAACGGGCCGCTCGAGACCGACGAGTTCAGAACCCACAGCTTTGCACGGCGCGGACCGCTCAATCTTACCGGTTTCGCAAACTCGGGAGCGGACTGGCTCGATCGCTTCAAACCCTATATCGAAGACGGCAAGACAATCGTCGTCAGCCCGCACAAGGTGTGGGGACCTCAGACCAACGATCTGGTCCTGCAGCTGGGCAAGCGGCGGATCAGCAAGATCATCCTCGGCGGCATGTTGGCGAACATGTGCGTCGAATTCCATATGCGCGAGTTTCTCGAACGGGGTTTCGAGGTGGCAATGGTCAAGGACGCAACCGCTGGACCTCGGCATCCGGTATGGGGCGACGGTTATCAAGCCGCGATGATCAACTACCAATTTCTCGCACATGCGGTGTTGTCGACCGACGAGACGGTTGAGCGCATGCATTCCGAGGCGCCGTAATGACCGCAAGCGCGTCCTCGCCCTCGCCGAGCTCCAGTTCGTCGATCGCCGTGAGGTCGTCCATTTCCTCGGCCCGCCCGGCACCGGTAAATCGCATCTCGCTGTAGCGCTCGGCGTCGAAGCTGTCAAAGCCGGCCGCAGCGTCTACTTCACCACCCTGGCCGATAGAGCGAGGGTTGGAAGGAGAAGTCGAAGCCGGCGAGCGTCTTGATCGTGGCGAGGCGCCCCATGCGCAGCGCCGTCTTGATCCGACTGTTCTCGCGCACCGTCAGCTCCTCGGCGAGGAGCATGTCGATCAGCTCGAGCGCGCTGGCCTCGC